>JBGATF010000020.1:0-200600 GCA_044229355.1 Limisphaerales bacterium | reverse complement strand
GATGCGGCAGAAAGATGTTGGGCAGAAAGATTGCACCACGAGGTGGTTGAGTGGGTCGCAGCCTTTGCCGTGATGACGGCGTGGAGGAGTTGCTGAGGGCGGGCGGAGTCTCAAGATGATATTTATGACGGCCAACTTTTTGCCAGTGCGGGATGCGGCAGAAAGATATCGGGCAGAAAGATTGCGCCACGAGGTGGTTGAGTGGGTCGCAGCGTTTACCGTGATGAAGGCGTGGAGGAGTTGCTGAGGGCGGGCGGAGGCTCAAGACGATATTTATGCCCACCATCTTTTTGCCAGTTCGGGATGCGGCAGAAAGATGTTGGGCAGAAGGATTGCACCAGGAGGTGAGTGAGTGCGCTGCAGCGTTTGCCGTGATGAAGGCGTGGAGGAGTTGCTGAGGGCGGGCGGAGGCTCAAGACGATATTTATGCCCACCATCTTTTTGCCAGTTCGGGATGTGGCAGAAAGATATCGGGCAGAAAGATTGCGCCACGAGGTGGTTGAGTGGGTCGCAGCGTTTACCGTGATGAAGGCGTGAAGGAGTTGCAGAGGGCGGGCGGAGGCCAGGACGATATTTATGCCGGCCAACTTTTTGCCAGTTCGGGATGCGGCAGAAAGATATCGGGCAGAAAGATTGCGCCACGAGGTGGTTGAGTGGGTCGCAGCGTTTGCCGTGATGAAGGCGTGGAGGAGTTGCTGAGGGCGGGCGGAGGCCAGGACGATATTTATGCCGGCCAACTTTTTGCCAGTTCGGGATGCGGCAAAAAGATGGTGGGCATAAAGATTCTGGCCTGAGCTGGAAAAGGGTTTTGATGGATTACGCTGGTTGCTGGAACCGCAACGTCACAGGATGGTTGTCAGAGTCAACCGATTGGCGGTGACGTTGGCCCAGAGGATGGCGGAAAGCTCGGTGTGTTGGACAAGTTTGACGGCGTGCTTTTGGTAGAGATCCAAGTTGTTGCGGAACGAAGTAATCTCAAAAGCCACGTCATTTGCTGCGAGGTTCACACTGACAGATCCGATGCGACCCTTGCTTCCGTTGACAGCGAAGCTGGCGCCAATGTGGGCTTCGCCGCCCCACAGGTGAACGAGCGCCTGCGTGTAGAGTTCCGTTTCCAGACCACAACCCCAATCTCGAATCAAGGCGAGCAACTGTTCACGGAAGGCGTCCGCTCCCGGAATGTTTGGGTCCCAATCGCGGTCGTCGATGTCGGGGGACCGGAGGTCTTCCAGAGGGCGGCCGCAGTTCACAAACTCGTGCTCCACGCGGTTGCCGCGGACGTTGACGAGTTTGCCGTGTGACAGCCCGAAAAGCAGAAGATAATGGATGCAGCGGGCTCGGTGTCGAGGGTGGAGGGCTTCGACCGCCTTGAACTCAAAGAGGCCGCGGTCCTGGACAAGGACATCGGCAAAATACTGTTTCGTAAAAGTGCCGTGGACGACGTCAACATGGGATTCAAGGACGACGCCCGGCAGGCGCGCTGCCAGTTCTCGCTTGTAGATTTGCTCGTCGAATCGTCTTCCAAATTGGTTGTGGATTTTGAAGACGTGATGCATGACCTCCGCGGCGAGGTCGCTGAATTCCCGTTGCGAAATGCGGGCAAGGCGGACTGATGAAATGATCGGCATAGCTCCTTGGACTTGCTGCTGTCTGTGTAGCAGCCGTCGCCGGGCTGGTGCCAGTCAATTCTTCGAAACCGCTCGACGGCGTTTATCTCCCACCCGTGGTCAACCGTCCGTCAATGGACATCCGGACCTCGGCTGCGCCGTTCGGGATATTTCCGGTGGTCACGTTTCCTCCGGGCCATCGCACTTCGATCGATTCCGGTGCGGATGGCGTGGCCAGGACTGCCACGAGGCTGTCCTGGCACCAGTAGCCGCTGCCGGCCTTGAGTTCCCTGGGGGCCCCGAAGCCGTGGGCAAACTTCAAACGAATTCGCGCGCCGATGCCGTCGGAATTTCCCGCGGGCCCAGCCAGGCGAACGCGGATTCCGGGCCGGGCGGCCTCGTTGTGAAAGAGGATTGTCGGGCCGTCATTCTGGGCCACGGCAAGATCCACACGGCCGTCACCGTCGAAGTCGCTGAGTGCCGCCCCGCGCTGTTGCCCGTGGACGCGGACTCCGGATTGAAGCGGACGGAGCGGTTGCAAGCCGCTGGGGTGACCGGCGCGTGCTCGATCCTCGCCGCGAAGCCAGAGGCCAAGTCCGGCGTCAAGGCGGGGTTCGTCCGCACGCACGGCAAAACAGTTTTGGCTGAGAAAAACATCTTCCCGGCCGTCGCCGTCCGCGTCCGCCACATTGACGGCATAAGCCGGCGCGTGTTGTGCCTCGTCTGGAAGCGGCACCGCCTCGAACCGATCTCCGCGCCGCAGGAACACCGTGGATGCGAAGGTCACGGCCTCAACTTTGCGCGCGCGGGCGGCATGTTCGCCGAGGACCGCGGGCATGTCCGCGGCCGCGAACGCCCGGTGCGATGAATATTTCAGGCTCAGTCCCGGCAATGCGTCGCGAAGCGCGGCCAGGTTCCGTCGTGGCCAGAGCCGGCCGTCGGCCCATTCGGTCTCCAATAGATCCGCGGTGCCGTTGTCGTCGAGATCGCCATGGTAAAAAATCGCGGGCTCGGTTGGCGAAGGCCGATGATACGAGCTGTTCCAACCCCAGTTGGCCACGATCAGATCGAGGCGACCGTCGCCATCAATGTCGGCGGTGTTGATGCCCTGCCACCAGCCCGTGAACGCGGCCAGGCCCAGGGCGGTGGTGGCTTCCGTCAATTGACCACGAGCATTTTGGAAGACGCGCACCGGTCCCCATTCGCACGTGAGAATGAGTTCGGGATACCCGTCGTCGTCGAGATCGCTCCACACCGCGCCCACCACCAGGCCGACATTCTTCAGCCCGGCACTGTTGGTCGCGTCCACGGTTAATTGCCCACCTTCGTTGCGCCAGAGTTGAGACGTCGCTGCGTCCGGATAGTGCCCAGGGATAACGCGTCCGCCGACGAACACGTCGAGATCTCCGTCGCCGTCGATATCGGCCACGGCGATTGGGCCGGCAGAAGCGGCCTGTAACCCGCCCGCCGCGGCTTTGTTCCATCCGGCCGCGGAAAGTTGGTGAAGATCTCCCGTCAGATCCTGACCGGGCCGATACGTGGACGCCGCGACCAGCAGGGCCCGGGTTCCTCCGGCGATGGTCGTTGCCGCCAGCCCCGCGGTGTCAACGGGCCACACGGCGGGGACTCCAGACGGGCGCCATTCCTGCCAGGTGTTTTTTTCGACGTCGCGGCGGTAAATGCCGCTCGGCGTGTTGACGCTGCCGCCCACGACGAGTTCATCACGGCCGTCGCCGTCGAGGTCGATCCAGGCGATGGCTGGGCCGAGACGTTCCAAGCTGCGATAGAGCAGCGACTGGCGGGCGCTTTCGTCGAAGGCCTGCTCGGCGTGGGCGTGGGCCAGGGCTGGTGTCACCTCGCGAAAGAGCGGTGGCGGATTGGCCGGGAGTGGAGAAGCTGGCGCCGGCCGGGCCCCGGCTTCATCAATTTCGTAAATGCGGTTGGCCTGGACGTTGGTAACGGTGCTGAGGCGGCCGCTGCGCCAGCGAACTTCCAGCGTCATGTCGCGCGCGTTGGCCCGGGCGGCGAAGACGCGCATGGGTTCGTCGGCAGAAAGATAGCGGCCGCCCGCCTGGATTTCCTGCGATTGATCGGGCACGGCCCCTCCGCGCAAGCGAATCCGTGCGCCAATGCCCTGGGTGTTGGGCGGAGCGCCTTTGAGCCGGATGGCCACCCGCGGCGCAATCGACTCGTTGCGATAGAGCAGGGGAGGTGCATTGAGGCAACTGACCGCGACGTCGAGATCGCCGTCGTTGTCGAAGTCACCGAAGGCGAGCCCATGGCAAACATTGGTGGCGTTGAACCCCCAGGCCCGGCCGACCTCCTTGAAGGTGCGGTCACGGTTGTTGTGAAAGGCGAAGTTGGGCGTTACGAGCGGCGGAAATTCGTGCAGGTTTTTGCCGATCTGACGGTTCATGCCGCTGCCCTGCGCAGTCGGCGTACGCTCCATGGCATCCAAATCCAGGGTGTCGAACGCGTGGCCATTCACGGTCAACAAATCCTCGTAACCATCCAGGTCCACATCGACAAACGCCACGGCCCAGGTCCAGTCGGTGGCGTCAACCCCGGCGAAGTTGGCGAGGTCCGAGTACGTGCCATCGCCACGGGCGACATTGAGCGAGTTGCGCCGGGCCTGTTGGCGATCGACGACCTCCGTGACTTCCTCGGGCGGCGGGTTGCTTGCGTTCATCTGCGTCATGCGCAGGAGATGCGACGCGCTCAGCATGTCCCCGACGAAGAAGTCGTCATGCCCGTCCCGATCGATGTCCGCAAAATCCACGCCCATCGAGAAATGCGCTGTCGTCCGGACTGCGAGATCCGCAAGCGCACGGAAATGCCCCTGACCGTCGTTCATCCAAATCCGGTCCGGCCCCTGAAAATCATTGCACACGTAAAGATCCGGGAGCCCGTCCTGGTTGAGGTCACGGAACTGCGCGGAAAGACCCATGTCCCACGGTTCGGTCTTCAGCGGTGTCCCGTCGGCGTTTAGAAATGTGCCGCCCGTCCAGGAAGCGGCGCGGAACACGCCATGGCCGTCGTTCAGATAGAGCACGTCGGGTTCGCCCAATTCAACGAGCCGGCTGCCCACGAGCCGCAGCCGCTTCGCCCAGCGGCCCGTGACCGTGGGACGCCCGTTCACCTGGCGCACCGAGAACTGGCCGCCGCTGCGCAGGATCGAGAGCTCGCCATAATTGACGAGGTAGAGATCCAGATCGCCGTCGCCATCAATGTCCGCCAGCGCGAGCGAATGCCCCCCTGCCTTGGCGGCGATGCCTGCTGACGCGGTGACGTTGGTGAAGCGGCCGCCGCCGAGATTGTGGAAAACCGCGTTCGGTCCGCCGAGGGCGTTGACCAGAAGATCCAGGCGGCCATCGCCGTCGATGTCCGCAAAGACCACCCCTTTCGTCGATTGATTTTCCGCATTCACTCCAGCCGCCCCGGTGACGTTCTCGAACTTCCACCCGCCTCGGTTGCGGAAAAGTCCATTGCCGCCTTCCGTGCTCCCGAAATAGAGATCGCAGAGGCCGTCGCCATCGAAGTCCCCCGCCGCCACCCCGCTGCCGTTCATCAGATTCTGGTTCGCCTCGGCTCGCGCGTAGCTCATCCGATTGGTAAAGGCCACGCCGGTTTCCTCCGGGCGCAGCTGAGTGAAACCGGTCCGGCCCGGTCCGCTGACATTCAGCTTTGCGTCGCGATAGCCATCATGCTGTTCCCACGCGATCGATTGCGCCTTGGTCGGAACTGCGCCTAACAAAATGGCCACTCCCAGGACGGCCGGAAGGCCGGCGACCGACGCAACAAATCCACGGATGCAAGGGCGGCGGCTCATGCGAGTGCGGTGCTTTAGAAATTGTTGGACGGGAGGAAACTAGCAAACTTTTCCGCAGATGAGCAAGTGGGTTCACGGCCGGAAGGGGGCTTACCGGGCATTCGGGGCCACGATTCGTGACCCGGCAAAGGATTCCGCGCGGGGAGGGGATTGGCTGCGGAGCCCGGTGGTTACCAGGCCATCAAACGCTGGATGACTTCGACGACGGCGGGATCATCGGGAAAAATGACGGGCTCGACGCGGGATCGCACGGTGCGATTGCCCTGCCGGCGGCACATGACCTTCACCGGGCACCCGCACGCGCTGTACAGGAAGGTCACTTCCCGCTCGGCGCCTTCGGGCCAGAGCTGCGCCACCGGCACGCCGGGTTCCTTGAGCACCGCTTGCAGGACGGTCTCCGGTCCGCTCGAGCCGTCCACGGTGTAGGTGTGTCCGGCGCCGTCGTCGAAGAGAATGGTCAACCCTTCGGCGTGGGCGGACGTCGCGCCGTCCGCGGTGGGCACGATGCGATTGCGCCACAGCACCTCTCCGGTCCGCTTGAAGACCAGTGTGCCGATGCCAGTCTTCTCGGTGCTGACGTGCATCGAAAGCCGCAGCTTGTCACCGCCGGCTCCGGGGTTTTGGTAGGCGTCGAGGATCGCAAACACGCGCCCCGAACCGTCCGCGGGCTGATGGCGCCGTTCAATCTGCTGCAGGGCCTCGGGTACGGGGGGGATTGTGCCGCCGAAATCGAGATCCACTGTCACCATGACCGCCTGCTTGATCTCCATCTTCGGGAGCTCGGCATCTCCTGTTGCCGGGGCACCGGTCGAGGGCGCAATCGATCCCGGTGGGGCGCCGCTCGAGGTTGGCGGGTTGCCGGGAGTTGTGGTTGCCGTGATGGTCGCTGGGCCGGCGGCGCCGCTGGCGGCCGTTGCCGTGGCGGTCGTTGCCGGACGGTCGTTCTTCCTGAGCGTGAGAAAAATCCCGGCGCCCAAGACGCCCAGTGCCACCAAAACGCCAGCCAACGCCAGCGGATTGCCATTCCGAACGCGCGTGGATGGCCGGGGGTTGGGGCGGCTTGATTTTGGGGAGTTGGCCATTCGGGCTACAACGACGGATTCACCCGGAAACACGCGTCGGGTTCAACCTCAAAATTATCGTTAGTCGCCGGATCGGCCGTGGTGCCCGCCCCGTCTCTCGCTCCCGGTGACAGAAACACGTTCGGCGGAAGGGTGGGCGCTGAGGGGCGCGTTCTATGCGGAGGTGGACTTGTGGCTAACCGAACGGCCATCGCAGCCGATATAGAAGCCAATGAATTCGGTTCCAGGTTTCAGGTGCGCCTTGGCCAGGATGCGGGAAGTGCCCAGCTTTTCCCGGCCCCGAGCATTACAACAACGGCACGGATTATTCAGGGGCGAACGGCGTTTGATTGATTTGAGGTTTCCGCTTCCACTGCGTACCAGCGTCCAGTAATTTCCGCCCGTGCCTGAGCTGAGCCCAGTTCATTTTGACCGAGCCGCGAGCGAGCAGGTGGTGCCGCCGGTCGCCTGGTTTTGCCTGCGATCCCACCCCAAGCACGAACACATTGCCGCCGGCCACTTGCGCCAGATGGATGGCGTGGAGGTTTTCAATCCACGGATCCGCTTCAAGCGTTCAACTCGGCTCGGCCCGGCGCTCGTCACCGAGGCGATGTTTCCCAACTACGTCTTCGCCCGTTTCAACTGGCGCGAAGCATTGACCCGCGTCCATTACGCCCCCGGCGTGAGCTGCGTGGTTCATTTCGGCAACAAATGGCCCACCGTTCCCGACTCTGCCATTGAGGAAATTCGGGCCGTGCTCAGCACCGAAGGCATCCACGTGATCGCCAATGAGCCGGAAGTCGGCGAGGAAGTCGTGATGTCCGGCGGCGCGTTCCACGGACTCCAGGCCGTCATCACCAAGGTGCTGCCCGGCAAACAACGCGTCATGGTGCTGATGGATTTTCTCGGACGCCAAACCGCCATCGAAGTCGGGTTGACCTCTGTGGTGCGCAATTCGGCCCGCTCCTACTGACGCCTCCAGCCAACCCAAACGGCGCACGGGCACCGCTCGAAGGGCAAACGTCCTACTGCGGCTCCAGAACGAGGTTGATCTCCCGGTTATTTGGACCGTCGCCTCCATTGCACCACAAACATCCCGTTGCCACGCCAGTGCTCAGGCCGGATCCAGACGCAGTCTCCAGCCAAGCTTTCGGGCTTCAAATGTTCCCAGCTGAACTTCTCCGGCTCGAACTCCGGGTGCCGCGCCGCAAAGGCGCCCGCCACATCCGTGGTTTCGGCCCGCGCCAAAGTGCAAACCGAATACACAAGACGTCCCCCTGGCTTGACGCTGGGGGCGACGCGATCCAGTAATGCGCATTGCAGTTGGGCCAGTTCGGTGACGTCGGCGGGCGAGGACGTCCAGCGCGCGTGCGGATTTTTCTGCCACGTGCCGAGCCCGCTGCACGGGCCGTCGACCAGCACGCCATCGAACCGGGTTTTCGTCGGCAGCTGTTCCCCGCCGTCCCACGCCGCCGCGCGATAATTGAAGGCCTGGGCGCGGGCCGCGCGACGCTTGAGCCGTTGCAGTCGCCATTCCGCCCGATCGCTGGCCCAGATGAGGCCCTTGTTCTCCATCAGCGCCGACAGATGCATGGTCTTTCCTCCTTCGCCTGCGCAGGCGTCCCACCAGGTTTCCCCGGGCTTCGGCGCGCAAAGGTGCCCCACAATTTGAGACGCGATGTCCTGGATTTCGAACTGGCCGTCCTGGAACGCCGGTTGCACGAACAGATCCTCGTTCCCGGTGAATTCCAGCGAATCCGGCACCGGGCCGGGCAGGGTGCCGGTCAATTGGGCTGCCACTGCGTCGCTGGCGCCAGGCTTGGTCCGCAGCCACATCACGGGCTCGAATTGGATCGCTCGCGTCCATGCCGGGCTGACCTCCATGAAATCCCGGGTCCAGCCAGGGACCGCTCTGGCCAAAAGCTCGTCGTCGGTGACCGCTCCGGGCTCGCGCTGAAATTGGTCCTGCAATTCAAGCGCCCGCCGCAGCCGGACCTCAACCGTGGCTGTGGCATCGAGCCAGCCGAGCCATCGGTAATGGGCGAAAACCATGCGCGTGGCCAACTCGGCCGTGGCCTGGTTCAGCCGCTGGGATTTCTTAAGCTCGGCGCGCAACACGTGGTCGGTGGGCGACTCGCGGTTCGACCACCGGATGACCGTCGCAGCGATGGCCATCGCTCGCGGCTTGTCAGGTTCGTGGGGAAAGAACGTCGGGGCGGTCGAAGGAGGGCTTGAACGGTGTTCGTCCCGTTGGGCCCGTGGCGGGCGGCCTTCCGTGCCCGGCCGGCCGAACCGCGGCGGACGGCCTGATTGGCCGCTGGATCGCGGGCCGCGAACGGGTCCACGGTCGTGAGAATCATTTCGGCCTGGGGTGCGGCGGTTCATTTTCAATCCGGCGACAGAGTTTTGCGCCCCGGGTTCATCCTCGGTCGCGCGGGGTGGATTGTAGGCGCCGGGAGGTGTTGTGCGACATGAAAAAGCCATTGACTCCGGTGGGGTGCTTCTCTACCTTGCGGCTCCCCTTTCACGGGGGTGTAGCTCAATTGGTTAGAGCGCTGCCCTGTCACGGCAGAGGTTACGGGTTCGAGCCCCGCCACTCCCGCCACTTTTCTTTCGCGAGTTCAGTTTGGCGGCACAAATCGTGTTAACTAAAACTCTGGCACCCGGCACTTAACGGTCGGCGCCACCAAATCCTCACCGCAAAGTTCATGAAGATCGCGATCGGCTCGGACCACGCTGGATTTGATTACAAGGAAAACATCAAGGTGATGCTTTCCAGCCTGGGGTATGAAGTCCGCGACTTCGGCACTCACACCAACGCCCCAGTCGATTATCCGGCGTTCATCCGCCCTGTGGCCCAGGCGGTGGCGCGCGGCGAGTGTCTCCGGGGCATTGTGTTGGGCGGCTCGGGCAACGGCGAGGCGATCGTCGCCAACAAGGTGCGCGGGATCCGTTGCGCTCTTTGCTGGAATCTGGATACAGCCCGCTGGTCGCGCGAGCACAACGACGCCAACGTGCTCGCGCTCGGGCAACGCACGATTTCTGTGGACCTCGCGCTGGAGATCGTTCGGCTCTGGCTGGTCACCGACTTCGAAGGCGGCCGCCATGTGGCACGGGTCCGGCAAATCGAGCCCTCGACCTAAAGCGGAACGCAGATTTGGTTGGCGGAGGAGATTTCCGGCCAGTTCTTCGCGGTCCTTCCGGCGCGCCCGTTTTCGTGCGGTCTTACGAGGGAAAACACTTTCCGAATGCGCGCAGCCATTTGGGGTTTCCCCGCAGGCGAATGCGGCGCGTGACCAACGCCCACAGCAGGCTCCTCTCCCCGGCCAGATATCCCAGCCAGGTCTCGCTGTCGGCCGTCACCCGAATCGTCGGCACGCCGCTCAACCCGCGCGCGACGTGCAGCAGGCCGTCGCGGATGACCACGGTGGCTTCAATCGCGTCGCGGCCGGTGAACGTGAAATGATAGGTCGCATCGAGACGGCCCGCCGCCATTCGCTGAAACGAGTGTTTCATGCCCTCGAGCAGCGCCGGAATGGACCGCGGCCGCAGCGAGTTGCGAACCAGCCGGACCGTCTTGTGCGGGTAACGCTTCCGCACGTGCGCCTCTGCGTCGGAGCCGGGAATGACATAGATCGGCTCCCGCTTCGCCTGCAACGGCCGCAAGATCTCGTCGGCGAATCCCTTTTTCGAAGTCAGAAACGGACCGATCACGTCCTCGCCCGCCGGACACACCGCCAGGCAATACGCCGCCTTGTAGTTGGGCCCAAAACTCAGGCTCTGCCAGACCGAGATCGTCTCGGCGTCGGTGACCCGCCGTCGATAATCGAGCCGGCCACGGCTCTCCGCGACCGTCTCCACCCAGTCCGCAAAGCCGCCCATGAACTCCCGATAGTTGTGCGTGTAACAGGCCGAGAAGTTGAACGCCCCGTCCGCGCCGATGGCGCCCACCGGACAGGCCGCCACGCACAACTTGCACGTCAGGCACGGGTTGAAATCCAGCTCGGCTGAATACCCGCTGATGGCTGCACCCACCAAAATCGTGCCGAGCAGGATGAAGTTTCCGAAGCGGGGATGGATGACGTTGCGATGAATGCCCATCCGCCCAAGGCCGGCCGCCACGGCGATGGGCTTGTGCGCCACCACCCACATCCGCTCCGTCATCCACCGATCCGCCTCCATCGGGAACGCCATCGGCGGGTTGAGCGCCCGCACGCCCGCCCGCTCCAGGGCTGCGGTGATGCGGCGGGCCACATCATTGACGTCATCGCCGGTCCGGTGAAATTCCGAGTTGGCGACGGAGCGCGCCGGGCTGCGGACATTCTCGCGATTCATCCGCATGACGAAGCTGATGAGGCTGCGGGCCGCGGGAAAGGCGCGCTCGATGTGCGGACGCTCCGCCTCCAGGCTGGGCCGCTCCAGCTCGACCAAGCCGACGTCGTCCGCCCCTGCTTCGAGGCAAAGCTGGCGCAGCCACGCCGCGTCCAGCGGAGCGATGGGTCCGGCTCCCCCAGCCGCCGGCGAGCCGGGGTTCGCTGCGAGAACTGCCGTCGTCGGAGGTGTGGTGTGCATATACACAAATGGGATGAGCTGATTGCGCTGTTGGTTGGGGAGGTTGAATCAATGGTGGAGGGCGAGCGCGGCCCGCTCCAGATCGGCAAGAATGGCGGACCAACGCTCGCGGCCCAGCGTGTCCACGACGGCCCGCTGCGCCGCCCGCCAGGCCGGCATCGCCTTGGCCAGGTGCTGCCGGCCCTTGGGGGTCAGCCCGATGGTGACGCGCCCGCCCCGGCCCGTGCCCGCCATCTTGAGCAGGCCGTCGCGCGCGAGCGGTTGCAAGTTGCGCACGAGAGTCGTCCGCTCCATCCCCAGCCAGTCGCTCAGCTCCTCCATGGACCAGCCCGCCTTCGCCGCCAGGGCGCTGAGGATCGGAGTCTGGGTTGGCCGCAGCCCGTGCCGGCGCAGTTCCGCGTCAAAGTGCTGCGTCACCGCCCGCGTCACCCAGCGCAGATTGAAGCAAACACAGTTCTCCAGAGCCGCCATGTCCAGATCTTTGGCCATCGTGATGTGTATATACACACAAAACGGATCCGGTGTCAACCGGGCAATCCCCGCCCCAGACCACGCGTCACCAGGTCGGCCGGATTTCAAAACCGCCGATACATTCGGATGGACGCAGATATTTTGAGGTCCGCCCACGATCCAGATTACCCACAACCTGTCGACCACGGCTCAAATCGTCGTCGTCCACTAAATCGCCGGTCGTATCTGCGGTTTCCAATTTCTTGCGCGGGGATCAGGGCCCCGGGCGCGGACTCGTGGCTCGCAGACGGCCTTTGCGCGGGGTCCGTCCGCCGGCCGGCGCGGCTCGAGCCCGTTACAGGGCGCAGAAACGCTCCCGATCGAGCCGCTTCAGCGCGCCGGCCTTGAAATACGGGTCCGTCCAGCTCGCATCGGCAGTCAGCCCGGGAGGGGTCTTCGTTTTGTCCTGCGCCGCGTAGTAGCGGAATCGATAGTGGTCGTAGAACCTCAGCACTTCGCACCCGTAGCAGTCGGCCAGATCGCGGTTGCCGCGGATGACGAGATAATTCTCGTCGTTCGCATACGAGGCGTTGCGGGAGAGGTTATGCGAACCGCTGATAATGGTCGGGCTTCGGCTGGTGAAATCCACAATCACCACCTTGGTGTGGACGAGCAGTCCGCCGACCTGCCCCTTGGTGCTCTCGGCCTGCCACCCTTCCAGGCCCGAGGGAAGGAGGGCTTTGACCACAAAATCCGCCGTTCGGTCGGCGTGGAACCCAGTGATGTTGCTCTTCGCGTTCTGCAGGCCGTAGCGAAGGATGCTGTCGCCGGCCGCTCCCAGCAGCGCGTTGTCGATGGTGTCGTAGAGATCAAACGCCGTGCTGAAGAGAACGTCGCGCTTCGCCCCCTCGATGAGTTTCGTAAACAATTGGAGGTCCGGAACGCCCGAGCGCGGGCTGAAGCCGATGTTCACGCCCGGATTGGCCTGGACCGGGCTGTGCTGATCCACCCAGGCGCGCGTCGCGCTGCCGTCGGTCGCCGTCGCCCAGAGCGTCTCGAACATTTCCCCGTATTGACGGGCGGCGTCCTCGCGGCGGATGACATGGACGACATTGGCCTGACGATAAACGCCGTTCTCGGTGAAGTTTGTCGAGCCGCAGAGGACTTCCTGCGGTTTCTTTTTGCCCGCCTCGATCCGGCTGAGGACGATGAATTTGTGGTGAAAGATCGCGAGCGGCACGCGGGCGCGCTTGGCCGACGCGGGAATCTGCGCCAGGCTGGCCTCGTTTTGGGCGGTTTGCTCCTCGCCCGGCGCCGCCTCATAAATGATGCGCAGCTTGACGCCGCGCGTTTTCGCGGCGTTGACGGCGTCGACGATCGCCTTGAGCTCATATTCGTAGATCGCAATGTCGAGTGCCCACGTTTTGTCCCCGGCCTTTGCGATCATGCCGACGATCTGTTCGAGCACGCCATGGGTGAGCCACGCGGCGGCTTCGGGCGGCCATTTCTCGATGGGCAGCTTTTTCTCCTTCTTCAGCAAAGCCTCGACTTGAGGAAATTTGCGCTCAAACGCCTGGCTGGCGGCCACGGCCCGATTGAATACCACCGTATGATCTCCGATCGAGGCGCTGTGCGTCGCGAGGCTCAGCTCGACCGGCGGGTCCAGCTTCGGTGTGTCGGGCGTCCCGTAAACCGGATAGACGCGAAAGTCGTAGGCCGTGCCGGGCTCCACGTTGTAAATGCCCCAGCGAAATTTTTGGAACGGCGCCCGATCGCTGGGCGTGGCCTGGTATTTCTTGATCGTGTGTTCCTTGCCCGGAAAGTGCAGGCTCGACCACTGAAACTCGAACTGGCCCGCGCCACCCGGGCTCCGCTCGATGGCGAAGCCGAGCAGTCCTTTGCGGCGCGACGCGCGCATGTTCATCGCCAGCAGGATGCCGGTGGTGCCGGCGTAGGCCTGGACGGCGAAGTTTTTCTCGGGGTTGATGACGTGGGTCCTCATGGGGCTCCATTGGTTGATGGTGGGTCCGACCGGGCACGGATGAAGAGGTCCTCAGGTTCAAGTTCCGCATCCATTGCGAACCAAGATTAGAAGCCGGTGGGAAATATGCAAAGACGTTGATGGAGGATGCGTGGCAGCCGACGGGGAAGGCGATTCTTGGCCAGACGGCGCGTCGTGGAGGCGGTTTTTGGAAATGCGGCCGGGCGTTCAGATAGTTGTCGGATTAGATCGAGGCTACGACATACTACCAATAAAAGCACTGCCATGAACGATCGCGAACTACTGCGCGCATTTGTGACCAACGGTTCCCAGGATGCATTTGCGCAGATTGTGGAGCGCCACCTTGGCCTGGTCTTTTCTGCTGCGCTTCGTCAGGTCGGCGATCGATCCCCGGCGGAGGAACTCACGCAAACCGTATTTTTGGTTCTCGCGCGCAAGGCGTCCGAAATTGCCCCCGAAGTCGTCCTGCCCGCCTGGCTGGTCGTGACGACTCGCTTCGCCGCCGCCAACGCTCGCCGTCGCGAGCAACGCCGACGGCAGGCGGAGCATGAGATTATGAAAGAGTTCAACCCGCAGGCCGGCGCGGACAGGCCCTGGACCGAGATCGCGCCGCAGTTGGACGAAGCGCTGACCAAGCTTCGGCCGGTCTATCGCAATGCCCTCGTCCTGCGTTTCTTTGAACATTGTTCCCTCGAAGAAGTCGCGCTGGGGTTGGGCGTTTCTCCCGGGACGGCTCAAAAACGCGTGGCGCGCGGGTTGGAAAAGCTCCGGATAATCCTCCAGCGCCGGGGTGCGGCGGTCTCGGTGGCTGCGTTGGGCGGTTGGCTCGGCACGCAATGTGTCCACGCGGCGCCCCACGCCCTTGGCGGGTTGGTGCTCAAGGCCTCCTTCGCGAGCGCGGCCGGATCGGTCGGCGGCGCGGGAGTCGCCGCGGTCACCATCATGCCTGGAGTCGTCGACACCCTCCGCTCCTTGGCTTGGCACCGTTGCCTGGCCCTCGTTCGGCGCGGCCTTGGGCTGGCGGGAGTCGCCGGTCTGGTCGCGTTGATCGGGATGGGGATATCGGGAATTGGATCGAACTCTGGCGCCCCGGGTGGACCTTCGGCCGAAACGACGAGTGCTGCCGGGACGGTGGCTGGTCGCGCCCGTTCGGCGGCGCCTGGCGGCGCCATTGGTGCGGCGGTGGTGGCGGCCGCCAACGCCGAGCCGGCCGCAGAGCCGTTTTCATTTCGGGTGATTGACGCCGCGACGGATGCGCCGTTGACCAACGCCCGGCTGACCTTGATTCAATATGTGGACGCGATCCGTGTCTCTAACGTCGTCTACACCGGCGATCGAGGCATGGGGCTTCTGCCGAGCCCCATGGTCGCGAGCAATTGGACCTATCGCATCGAGGTGTTTCGCGACGGCTACGTCCCCAAATACGTGAGCTGGGGTGCATCCCAAGCCGATTCGATCGACCAGTTCCCGGCCGCGTATTCGACGCGGCTTGATCGCGGAACGGCCATTGGCGGCCGGGTGGTCAATGAGCAAGGCGAGCCGATCGGAAGTGTGAGACTCTCGTTTAGCGTGAGCGGGTCGACTCCAGGAACGACGCGCGAGCGGGAGAGGTTGACCATGGCTGGCTCATATCATTCCGAGGTCACCGATGCCGCGGGCCGCTGGATTTGTGATCATGTGCCGGCGGACTTTGGCTCGATCGAGTGGCGCCTGCTTCATCCGGAGTATCAGGACGCCACTTATGGCTCGGCTCGTGTAGGACAGCCAACGTCAAATACCCGCTTTCCTCAGGCCGACTTCATTCGCAAGACGGTTGTGATGACAATGAAGCGAGGCTGGCAAATCTCCGGGCGCGTCCAGGACGAGGAGGGCAAACCCATCGTCGGGGCATCGGTGAAGCAGGCGCGCAGCTATGGGAGGGAAACAACGACGGATGTCGACGGCGTGTTCGTCTTTTCGAATGCACGTCCGACCAACATGACGGTGGTGATTCAAGCCGAGGGTTACGCTCCGATTGCTCCGAAGGTAATTCCGCGCCCACCGGCTGCTGCGGAAGTGGAATTGCGGCCTCAACAATTCGTCCTCAGCCGGGGTGTCGTTGTCCGAGGCCGCGTCTTGGATGAAACAGGCGCCAGCGTGTCGAACGCGGTGGTCGCGGTTCCGGACCCGGCCAAATGGCAGGCGTTCCTTTTCGACTGGCGAGGCCGAACCGATGCGGACGGACATTTCGAGTGGCCACACGCCCCGACCGGTCAGGTTTTTCAAGCCACCGCCAACGGCTTTGAGACCTCCGAGGAATTCTCCCTGCCGGCCGATGGAAGCGAAATGCTCGTGGTTCTCAAGGCCAGCAAAGTGCGGCGACGATTGATCGTCCGCGTGAAGGCGCTCGACGCGGAATCAGGCGAGCCGCTCCGCGAGTTCCAGGTGGAAACCGCGCAGGAGCAGGATTCACCAACGACGCGGGTGTTACCACCGTTCGCCTTCGGGTTGGGTGGATTGGAGCGAACGGCGAGCGGAGCGTCCGGCTTGGCCAGCGTTCCCATCAGCAGCTACACCACGGATTTTTGCCTGCAGGTTTCGGCGAAAGGCTATCTGCCCGCCCGCTTCACCAATGCAAATCGGGGCCAAGGCGAAATGCAGATCGAGTTCCAACTGACGTCTGCTGCGCCATTGTCGGGCCAGGTCATCGCGACCTCGGGTGAACCAATATCCGGCGTAAAACTTTTCCTGAAGGCCGGTACGGATTCGCCCACGTTGACCGGCCCACGGCACATGGAGAGCGGCCGGTGGGGCCGTTGCATGCAGACCGAATCGGATGCGATGGGACACTTTTCGTTCGAGCCGACGATTGACATGAAACTGATTGTGGCCACGCACGAATCTGGATTCGCCACAATGCCAGTCGCGGATCTGCTATCGGGCCTGGGTCGCAAGCTGGTTTTGCAGCCGTGGGCCCGCCTCGAGGGCGTCTTTCGCATTCGTGACCTTCCCCCGAGCGGGCAGCGAATCCTTGTCACCGGCTTTAGCTTCGTCCTGGAAACGGCGCCTTTCATGACGGAGGTGGTGGACATCCGGACGGGGCACGAAGGTGAGTTCGTTCTCGACGGACTTCCTCCGGGGCAATACTGGGTGAGACACTCTCCATCATTTCGCGACGGGCGTCCGGGCACCGTTCCGACGGGGCACGATGCACTCATTACGACCCAGGCAGGCCGCACCACGCGCGTCGAAATTGGCGGCACCGGGACGTGCGTCACCGGACGCATCACCACTCAAGGGTTTGGAGGCGCCATCGATTGGCTCAACGATGTGCATTTGCTTGTTCTGCAAGTCCCCGCTTATCCCCCGTTTGTGCCGCCGCAGCGGTCGCAATTTGAGAGCCAGGCGGCTTTCCGTGAGGCCTATGGGCGATTTCTCGCCGAATCGCGAGCGTTTGCCGAAACCGAAGCGGGACTGGCGAACCAGCGGGCGCACCGCCAATATGTGTTGCTCTTCGAACCCGATGGTCGTTTCCACGTGAACGACGTGCCCCCAGGCCGCTACACGCTTAAAATCGCTCCGACGACACCTCATAAGAAGAATTCCTCGACGGGGTTTGTAGCCGGAACTTCCATCGGGACGGTCGAGCGAATCGTGGACATCCCTGAAGACCCGGCGGATCAAACCGAGCCAATCCTGGATCTCGGGGATCTGGCCTTGCAGCGTTAAGAGTCCGCCTCAAATTTTTCTGATTTTTGGTTAGATCGGCGCCCTTGTCCGGCAATGAGATGGTGTATGGACAAGACATCAATCCGCCGCGTGCGAACGGCGGTGAATTCAAGGCCGGCAATCATCGGCTCCCTTCTTTTGGCGCTTTTCGAACGGCTCACGCTGGCGAACGGCCCAAGCAGTCGAGGCGCTCCGGGTTGCTGGCGTCAGAAGCGGGTGATGAGCCGGGTGCAAATGGCGCCGCGGCTCGAACTCCAGCGGCGCCGGTGAACCCGGCGGCCTAATCCAACGAAGGCCACCGCGCGGCCTCGGCGGCGCGGCCGAGTGCGAAATTGAGCGCGAGCACGCCGGCGAGTTCAATGATCAGCAACCAAATGAACCAGCCGCCGTGCCAGGCCCACAGGGCGATCCCGCCGAGCACCATCGACGCCAGCAGCGCGCCGATCATCTGCACGCTGCGTCCGGCCGACTTCGCCTCATCCGCCGGCCGGGAAAACGGGACGGCATCGCCTTTCAAACATGGAAGCAGGGCAAACACCGGAAGGGCAATCAGGCCGGGCAGAAGGAGCGCGAGCCGGGCTGGCTCCTGGGTCAACGCCAGCGCCAGCAGGCCATAAATAATCAGGGCGGGAATGACGAGGATGACGAGAACCGCCCGGCGCAGGCCGCGGTTCAAGGGGGCGGGACCCGCCAGGGGCGCGGCGCGAAACAGGTCCGAGGCCTGCCACTGCTGAGAGAATTGCAGCAGGCCAATGCCGAGAAGCGGAACCAGCCCGAGGTATGCCCCGGCAAACGCAACGCCGAACACACCGGAGTCTCCGCCGGCGCGCCCGGGAATCATCATCATCAATGGCGCGATCATCATGGGCGCGATCCCCGGATAGACCCGCAGCTTCACATCCCGATCCCGCACCAGATAGGCGGCGACGAGGGTGAATGTCCCACGGGTGACGGAATCGCGCAGCCAAAGGCGGAAGAAGGGAGTGCGCGCCAGGCGATCCAGCCAGCGACGCCCGGCTCGGGCGGCGCGAGCCGATTTTTGGCCGGCGTTTTCATTGAGCGTCTGCAGGCCGGCGGCGTAATTCTGCGCGAGCCGGCCAAAGACCAGCCAGTTGAGGCCGATGGTCGAGCCGACGGCGATCGCGCCGAGTGCCCGGGCTGTCGGGTTGGCGTGGCCAAGCAATGCTTCGTCGAGCCCGGCGAACCACGCCGGTGGAGCGATCCAAATCCACCAAATGCCCGGCTGCAGGTGAAAGTGCTGCCCCAGTTGCGGCAGGAAACGCGGGATAAGTTGGCCGCCCATGACCGCGCCAATCGCCATGACAACCTGGGCCGTGGTCATCAAGCCATCGAGGCGCTCGCGTCCGAACCAGCGCAGACAAAGCTGATAAACGAGCACGACGCTGCCGATGCAAAACATGGTCTGGAAGCTGGCGGAAAACGCGTGGGCCGGAAGGTAGACCCAACTGCTGTCGCGCGAGACCGCGCCCGCGATCATGCCGGCGAGATTGAGCGCGCCCGCCAGCCAGAGGGAAACCTGAACCAGAACGCGAATCTTCGCCCGCAGCAGCTCGCGGGGCGCAACCGGCCGATGCAGAAGGATGTCGGCCTCTTCGCGGTTGAAGAGCACCTCGCCGACGGACGCGGCCGCGAACATTCCCACAAACATGAACGTGATCGCGTGCTGGTAGAGCGAAAGCGGAAAGATCGACGGCCCCACCATCGCCAGGGCGATGCAGCCAAAGAGCGCGTAGATGACGAGCGTTCCGGCCAGCCGCCGCCCGACGGATTTTGGCGCCTGCTCCTTGCGCAGCCCGCGCGCGCCACGACCGCGCAGGAAGAGCAGAAGATACAACCGGCGCAGCGCCTTCTCCGGCGAGACGAACGCGCGGTCCGCTGGCAACCGGGGCGGCGGTGAAGGCGTCGGAGGCGTTGGCGCCGAAGACTCAGCCGGCGCAGTCATGACCGGAACGTCTTCGCAAAGTCTTCGGCTCTTCGTTCCAATTCCCCGCCGCCGGTCAATTGGGTGAACAGCCGCTCCAACGTGCCGGATTTGTGAGCGGCCACCAGCTCATCGGGCTTGCCGTCCACAACGAGGCGTCCGTGGTGAATGACGATGACGCGGTCGCACACGCGTTCCACGACGTCCAGGATGTGCGAGCTGTAGACGATGGTTTTCCCCTCGCGCGCCAGCGTTTGGATGAGCGCCTTGAAGCCGACTGCGGCGTTGGCGTCGAGGCCGTCCAGCGGTTCGTCGAAGAATACCACCGGCGGGTTGTGGAGGAGGGCTGCGGTGATGACGACTTTGCGCCGCATGCCCTTCGAGTACGCGCCGAGCAGCTTGTCGGTGAGCGTTTCGAAACTGAGATCGAAAAACGTGATGAATTGCCGGATGCGCTCGAGCGCGGTGTCGGGAGGGATGGCGTAGAGCGCGGCGACGAGTTCGAGATATTCAAGCCCGGTCAACGACTCGAAGACGGCGCCGGACTCGGGAACGAACCCGATGCGCTTTTTGACCTCGATCGGTTCGCGAAGAAGGTCGAGGCCGCAGATGGTGGCCGTGCCGGAGGTGGGCTCGACCAGGCCGGTGAGCATTTTGAGCGTGGTGGATTTGCCCGCCCCATTCGGCCCAAGAAAGCCGACGATTTGCCCGGCCGGGATCTCGAAGGACAGGGTATCGACGGCCAGTTGTTCCCCGAATCGCTTGGTCAGTTGATGGAGCGCAATCATGGCGATGGCTGCTCCCGGTTTGCCTCAGTTCACGAAAAGCCGCAAGGCCAGAGTCGGCCGTGCACCCCGGGAGCCTCGATGCCTGGGCGACGATTCCAGCCGGAGCGCGGACTTTCAGTCCGCAGCGGTCACCGGGCGCCAGAAGGCTTGAACATCTGCGCCAGTCCCGACTGCGCGTCGACCGCACGACCTCAAATGCGCGCGGCCAGTTCGATCATGCGCCGGATCTCGTTCAAGCGGGCGCGCGGCTCCTTTTTAGTCAGGCGGGGAAAGCGCCCGCCCACCTGGATGTAATCACCGCCGCGGGTCAGCATCAGTTTCTCCTCCTTGCTTTCGATGGCGGCAATCCCGTGCGTGGTGGCGAGCAGTTTGATCTGCGTGACCATGAGCAACAGCTCGACGGGTGCCGGGAGCGGCCCGAAGCGGTCGCGCAGCTCCGCTTTCAGTTTTTCCACGCCGGTCTCGTCCTGGATTTCGGCGAAGCGCCGGTAAAGCTCGATGCGCTGTTGGGCCTCCGGGACGTAGGCCCGCGGAATGAACGCATGGGCGTGCTGGTAGTCGAGCACGGGCGCCGGTTCTCTCCGGCCCCGGCCGGTCACCGGATCGTCGTCTCCATAGTCTGAGTAGGTGGCGGTCTCGCGCGGCACCTGGATGTCGGGCAGGGCGGCCGGGCCCTTTCGGGACGGTTTGCGGGCGCCCCCGGCACGGCCGGCAGGCGACGATGCGACTTCGTCCGCCGGATTGAGCGAGAGAAAGTCGAGCCGGACCTGCACCTCGACGCGTTTTTTGACCTTCTCGCCTTTGAGCGCCGCCACGCTTTGCTTGAGGAGCTGGCAATAGAGATCAAAGCCGACGGCGGTGATGTGGCCGCTCTGCTGGGCGCCAAGCAGGTTGCCGGCGCCGCGAATCTCGAGGTCGCGCATGGCGATTTTAAATCCGCTGCCGAGCGCGGAATATTGCTTGATCGCGCTGATGCGCTTGCGGGCATCCGTCAACATGCGCGCGTGCCGTGGGATGAGCAGATAGGCATACGCCTGATGCTTGTAGCGCCCGACCCGGCCGCGCAGCTGGTAAAGGTCGGAGAGCCCGAACCGATCGGCGCGATCGATGATGATCGTGTTGGCGTTGGGGATGTCGATGCCGCTTTCGATGATGGTCGTGGAAAGGAGAACGTCGGCCTCGCCGTTGATAAACCGCGTCATGACTTCCTCGAGATCGTCCGCGTCCATCTGGCCGTGCCCGACCAGCAGGCGCGCGCGGGGCACAAGCGTGCGCAGACGACCGGCCACCGTATCGATGTCGAGGACCCGGTTGTGCAGGTAAAACACCTGCCCGCCCCGGTTCATCTCGCGGACAATGGCGTCGCGGATGACCCGTTCGTCGAATTCGCAGACCACCGTCTCAACCGGGAGCCGGTCCTGGGGCGGCGTTTCGATCACGCTCATGTCGCGGGCGCCCGTCAGCGCGAGGTGCAGCGTGCGGGGAATCGGCGTGGCGCTGAGCGTGAGCACATCGACCAGCTGGCGCAGCATTTTGAACTTCTCCTTGTGCAACACGCCAAACCGCTGCTCCTCGTCGATCACGACGAGGCCGAGTTCTTTGAAGGCAATGTCATTCTGGACGAGGCGGTGGGTGCCGATGACGATGTCGACGGCGCCTGCCGCGAGATCGCGGATGACCTGCTTCTGCTGGCGCGGCGTGCGGAAGCGCGAGAGCAGTTCGACCCGGACCGGGTAGTCGGCCATGCGTTCGCGGAAAGTGTTGAAGTGTTGCTGGGCCAGCACCGTGGTCGGCACGAGCACCGCCACCTGGCGGCCGTCCATGACGGCCTTGAACGCGGCGCGGATGGCGACCTCGGTCTTGCCGTAGCCCACGTCGCCGCAGATCAGGCGATCCATGGGGCGGGTCGATTCCATGTCGCGTTTGGTGTCGACGATGGCCTTCCATTGGTCGGGAGTTTCCTCGTAGAGAAACGAGCCTTCAAACTCGCGCTGCCAGGTGGTGTCCACCTGGGAGGCGTGGCCCGGCTGGGAATCGCGGGCTGCCTGGATGGCGAGCAGTTCGGCAGCGAGATCGCGCACGGCCCGCTCGGCGTGTTCCTTCGCCTTCTGCCAGCGGCCGCCGCCCAGCGTGTTGAGCGGCGGGCGCACCTTCCCGGTGCCCACATATTTGCTGACCAGATGCGCCTCGCTGACCGGGACGTAGAGGCGCGGCGCGGGTTGGTCCGGATCGCGCGCGGCGTATTCCAACACGAGACACTCCTGGCCGGCGCCCTCGGCTACGGTGGCGGCGCCGGTCTTGGACAGGGGCTTGGTGCCGCCCACCGTGGGAATGACTTCGAGCCCGCGATAGCGGCCGATGCCGTGTTCCAGATGGACGACGTAGTCGCCCTCCTGCAAATCCGCGAAGTTGATCTCGAGCAGCGAACGGGAGCTTTGCGCGTGCGGCGATTTGAGCCGGCGCGGCCGTTGCATCTTGTAACGCCCGAAGACTTCCGCGTCCGTGACCACGACCAGGCGGGCCGGCTCGAACAGAAATCCCCTCGCCAGCGTGCCGACATGGAGAAACAGCCCGGCGGGATCGGAGGCCGGGCCTTGGGCCGGACCGACGCCGGCTTCGGCCGCAAAGCCGTATTCGGCCCAGATTTCCTCGAACCGCTGGCGCTCGCCGTCGTTGTTGCAAAAGACGTTGACGGCGTAACCCTGGCGGGACCAGCGGTGAAGCTGGGCGAAAAACTCACGGCGCTGCGCTTCGGCCACCAGCGCGTCAGGCGCCCGCTCGCCAATCGGCCGGTAGGCGTCGAGACTTTGCCACTGCGGGCTGGACGCCATCGGTGCCGGCTCGGCCGCGGCTCCGCCGCGCGATTCCGAAGCGGCGGTCGCTCCTTCGTCGTCGCCATCGGCCGGCACCGGCATGGGCGTGAGCAGTTGCGCGAGCCCGGCCTCGCTCACGCCAATGGTCGTCAGCTGCGCGGCCCGCGCGCGCGCCACGAATTCCGGCCACGGCGAGTGAAAGGGATCCCCGCCCGGCACCTGCTCGGCGTAGCGGGCGGCGTGTTCATCCAATCGTTCGGGCTCGGCCAACATCACCATGGATCCAGCCGGCAGATAATCGATCAGCGACGCCATCGCCGCATCGGGTGTGGTCGCCACGCGACGCTTCAAAAGGCCAAGTTCACCCCCCGGCGGGAGCGTGATGGTTTCCACATGGTCGCGCGAGACCTGCGTGACTGGATCGAACAGGCGAAGCGACTCCAGTTCGTCCCCGAAAAATTCAAGGCGCACGGGCCAGGGGCTGGTCAGGGGGAAGATGTCGACGATGCCGCCGCGCAGCGCGATGTCGCCGCGGTGATTGACCTGCACCTCGGGCTCGTAGCCTTGTTCCTCGAGCCATTCGATGAGGTCAAGTGGTTCGATTCGATCTCCGCGCCGCACGGTCCGGGTTCGCGCCGCCACGTCGGAAGGCGTGAACGTCTTCTGGAGCAGGGCGGTGACGTTCGTGACGACCAGAGGTGCCACCGGACTCGCGGCGCCGGAACCGGCATCGGTTCGGTTGCGGATGAGATGGACCAGCGTTTCGAGGCGATCGCCGATCACGTCGGCGTGGGGGAGCTTGGCTTCGTGGGGCAACATCTCCCACGCTGGAAAAAAAAGGGGAGCGGGCGCGGGGCCCGGCCCGCCCTCGGGGGTCAGCGCCAGCCAGGTTTGCAGATCCTGCAGAAACATCTCCTGGGCGCGAAGATCATCGGCGACCACGACGATCGTGCGGTTGGGAAACAGCCAGCGCAGCGTGGCGGCGAAGAATGGCTGGGCGGCCCGGGCGACGGTCTCGAGGGACAAAATCGCCCCCGGCTCGAGGCGTGACCGGAGGCCGGCGATGCCTGGAGTTTGCAACACTTCGGCCGCAAGCCGGGTCAGGGAGTCCGGGCTGCGGCCGGGCTTGGAGGTGGCGGACGCCAAGTGGGCGCAACTTGGCAAGCGACAGCCAAGGCGTCAACCCGGAAGGCATCCCGCGCGCAACCTTGAGTTGCGGCCTGAGACGCGCGCGAGCTGTGACGACCGATTCTCGTCCCACGTGGGACAAAAATCGGTGGGAGAAAAAATCGTGGGAGAAAAAATCGTGTCAAAACTCTTTAAAAATGTCCCCATTAAAACTCAGGAGAAAATGTCCCCTTCCACCGCGTTGAGCACTTGCGTCACACCGCCGCAACTGGAGGTCAGTTGGAGCGAAGCGACAACTGACCGGAAGTGGAGGCGGTGTGACGGCGCGCGAGTTTAACCCGCGCTCCCCGAGCTTTCTCCCTCCGCCAAAAACTCTGGCCCGTGGCGGCTCCAGGTTTGCGCCAGGGATGCTCTTTGGCCGGTTTGGCCAACCGGGTTCGCCCCACTCGTCGAGGCTCTGGCTTGGCCCGTTGCGGCCGTTCCGGCAATCCTTCCACGCTGAGTTCGTGACCTGCGTAGAGCCATTGCAGCCGGCCATCTCGATGCTCGCGCACCGTGACGGACCGCTTCGCCAAATCGAGTCGTTCATGCTTGGGATGGATCTGAAACCACACTCCATTCCAAACCACCGTCCAATCTTCAGCCACAACCCGTTTCTCTTCCCAGCTCAACACTTCATCCAGGTTGCGCGCGCTCTTTCGGTGCATATCCAGCGAACTGCGAGCTTGCACGGTGAACTGCCCGTTGAGGGCCGGCAGAAACTTCTCTGCAAGGAACTCGTTGGCTTTGTTTAAGTCGTTAATTCCGGCCAAGCGCAGCTCTTTGACCAGCCGGTCTTGCAAGAGCCCGTTGCGCCGCTCCACTCGCCCCTTGGCCTGCGGTGAATGGGCCATAATCAACTCCACCCCCAGGTCCTTCATCGCCCGGCCAAATTGCGTCAGTGGCTTCTGGCCGGTTTCCTGTTCCTCCACCGTCTCCACCCGTTCGCACCGATAAATGCTGTCCCGGTCCACGTAGAGACTGCTGGGCACCCCATGAGCCTCCACCCAAGTCTCGAAAATATCGTAGGCCGCCCGTGTCGTTTCTTCCTCGAAGAATCGGGCGCCGGTCTGATTGGTGGCATCATCCACCATCACCATCAGCACGGCTTTCTCCCGCCGCCCCTCGAACCAGTCGTGCAGCGAACCATCCATCTGCACCATCTGCCCAAAGCTCGCTTTGCGCTCCCGCCAGGCCCGATGTCGAGGCCGCTTGCTCCCCGCCTGCCAACGCCCTTCTTTTATCAGCCACCGACGCAACGTCTCGTGATCCACGTCCAGCCCTTCCTTCATCATCTTCTCCGCGGCCAGCGTGGGCCCAAAATCAGGATACCGTTGTGCATAACGCGCCAGCACTTGTTGCCGCAGTTTGGCCTCCTTGCGCCGCCCTCCAGGCCGCCCGCGGCTCCGATGCACCAAACCCGCCTCACCACTCGTCTTGAACCGTCGCCACACCCTTTTGGTTTGCCGATAGCTCAATCCCATCAGCGTTCCGCCCTCGGCCAAGCTCATTCGGCCCTTCTTGACCTCGCCCAGTATCACCATCCGTCGTCGTTCCTTGCCGCTCATTGTCAATGTCTCCATCGATGGCCGCTGCTGCTACAGCATCGCCGCCAAAGGGGACATTTTTATCGAGTCCCAAAGGGGACATTTTCAAAGAGTCGCGACAGTGGGAGAAAAAATCGATAGCACCATTGTCCGGAGTTCGGTTAGCCTCACGGCCGTGAAGGCACGAACTGAGGAGGTGCTTTATCTATTGCTGTGGGCTTGCGAGAAGCTGGCCCAACCCCGAATGCGAACCGTGGGCGAGTCGTTCGAGGGCTGGGCCTATCGCACCGGCTTGATGAGGCGTTTGACTGAACTGGAGCGGCGCAAGTTGATCGAACGATCGCCGGCCAGACCGAAGTGCGACCGATTGGTTCGCTTGACCCGTGAGGGACGCCTGCGCGCGTTGGGCGGCCGCGACCCGGACGAGCATTGGACGCGGGACTGGGACGGCAAGTGGCGGCTGGCTGTGTTCGACGTGCCGTTGGCTCGGGATAGCTTGCGAAAACGGCTCAGGCGCCACCTCCAGTCTACAGGCTTTGGATGCCTGCAGCACAGTGTCTGGGTGACCCCGCATCCCATCAGCTCCCGGCTGACGCTCTCGCCCGGTGAGAAGGGCGACGTCGAATCCTTGATGGTGCTCGAGGCCAAGCCGGTCGCCGGTGAGACGGACGCGGAGATTGTCGCCGGCGCGTGGGACTTCGAGCGGATCAATCGTCGTTACGCCCGGCACTTGGGTGTTCTCGACCGGCTGCCGGAGCCGAACGGCCGGCAACCGGCGGTGCGGTTGCGCCGCTGGGCCTCAGAGGAACGCGTCGCATGGGAGGCCGCGGTGTCCCTGGACCCGCTGCTTCCAAGTGTCCTGCTGCCCGCGGACTATCTCGGACGAAAAGCCTGGTTTCAACGAATCGAAGTTCTCGACCAGGCCGCCCGAAATCTCGAACAATTCGGGATCTAAAGTGCCGACAGTTTTTGTGTCCCACGTGGGACATGAAATCGGTCGTCTCGTTGGCGGGGGCGGAGGTTCCGGCGTCGTCAGGTGAGGCGGGCGAAGACACTGGCAGCAGTGGGCACCGCGGCGAATGGAACCGGCTACGGAGTGGCGATGCGGAAATAGGCACTGTTGGTTGGGAGGGCGATGTTGGTGAACGAAATGGTGCGCGGAATGGCGCCATTGAGGATCTCAGCCAGTGGCTCCCAAGGTCCCGTTGTCGAGGGGTCGATGTCCGGACGGGTCTGAATGACATACGCGTGATTGCCGGCGGCGTTGAATTGGAGAACAAAGCCGCTGCCTGGAAGCGGAAACAGATTATCGATCCGGAGGGCGCTGGCGGCGGCGGTTGGGTCGGTGCCGGCCAGATATTCCTCCAAGTTGGACAGGCCGTCGTGATCAAGGTCGAAGCTGGCGTCGGCGGGGTTGTTGGTGCTGAGGCCATGGGCGATCTCCCAGGCGTCCGGCAATCCATCGTGATCGAAGTCGGCCAGGAGCGAAACGGTGACGGGGCCGATGGACAGTCCAGGCGAAGGGTTGGCGGCGTTGGTGACAATGATGCGATAGGTGCCGGCAGCGGCCGGTTGCACGTTGAACAGGGACAAGAAACCGATAGGCCGATCGCTCACGTAGTTCGTGACGAGGGTGGTGGAGCGTCGCAATTGAAAGCCGAAGGGCGGCGGATGGCCGGCGATTTGGAAGGCAAACGTGGCGGTGGCTCCCGGGGTGACAGCCTGGCTCGCGGGCGAAATGACCACGCTGGGGTTGATGAGGACGCCGAGGCGGACCGGCGCGCTGGTGGCGCGACCGTAGGTGTTGGCCGCGATCAGTCGGTAGGCGCCCTCGGAGGACAGCTGGACATTGGTGACCATCAGCTGCCCGCCGATGGCGCCCGCCAGAGCGAGGCCGTTGAACTGCCACTGAAATTCGCTCGGTGCAGGTCCGAAGAAGATGCCGCTGAAGAGCGCATTGGACCCTGGGCGCACAGCCTGGGCCCGGGGCGAAACGTCGACGACCAACGGCACGGCCGTGATCCGGATGGGCGCGCTGGTCAGTGATTGAAAGCCCGAGTCTGCCTGAATTGTGTAGGCCCCCGTGGCGGCCGCGGTCACGTTGGTTAGGCGAAGCATTGAATTTGTGGCCCCGGCCAGAAGCTCGCCATCCTTGAACCACGCGAGTGTGCCTGGGCCGGGCAGCGGCGGCACGCGGCCGACGAGAACCACCTCGCCGCCGATCGGTATCTCGGTTTGATCCGCGAGGATGGCCGGGCGCAGAGTTTGGTCCGCCGGGTTTCCGCCCGCATCGAGTTCGTCGCGGTCGAGGGCGCCGTCGAGGTCCTGGTCGATACCAAGGCGCCGACCCGAGCCGCGGGGCACCATGGTCAAAGTGAGTTCCTGTCCGGATTGCGCCAGCGCGAGCAAGGCAGCGGGGGTTAAAGATTCGGGGGCGCGGTCGGATTGGAACTGATTGCGCTCGCGGTCGTAGACAAAGCCACGGACCTCATTTCGGATCACGCCCTTCGCGATCAGATCCACCCGGCTGTTCGCAAGGCCCGCCAGCGTCAGCATGGAGGCCAGGAGGTCGGCCTCGGGCGCGGAGGGGTTGCCGGAGGTGAGGGTGAGCTGGCGGCCGACTGCAGCTGGAGGCGTGGAGTCGGGTTCGCCGCCGGGCGACGAGAGGTCCGAGCCGGCGACTGACAACAATAACGCGATGAGATCGGCGGTTTCCTGGTCATCGACAATGCGCAGTCCAGCGAGGAAACGGGTGAGCGTATCGATGCTGCCGTCGTGCCCGAAGCCGAACCCGGCGCGGGACTGGGCGCTGGTTCCGTCCATGCCGATCCGATCCGCGAGGTTGCGAAATTGTGCGTTCTTGGCGCGGAGCGATCCTTCGAGGCGTGCGCTGACCGGGTGGTGGTGGGTGCCATTGGTGAAGACATCGACGCCGAGCCCGGTGGGTAGCGTGTGGCACGTGTTGCAGAAGTTGGCCGCGCGATTGAAGGCGGTGACGCCCGCGAGGGCGTTGCCATTGGGCAATGGCGAACCCGCGGGCAGCGTGCCCAGACCCGAGGCGACGTGGTCCGGTAGCGGCAGCTTCGCGGGCAGCGTGTTGTCGAGGTTGCGAAATGGATTGGGGGGGAGACGAAGGGAGGCGAGAAAATCCCGCAGCTCGGCCAATTCGATATCGGTCAGAGCATCCGGCCGGCCCTGCAGATTAGTGAATGTCGGGTTGAAGGCGGCGATGTCCGCGCGATCGCCGCGCCAGTGGAACGGTTCGTGCCCGATGATGTCCTGGAGCGTCTGGGTCAGCATGGCGCCTTTCATCGGGTGAAATTCGTTGGTGACGAACGCGCCGAGCTGGTTCAGCAGGACGGTGGCGGTGTCGCCCGCGGGATTGCCAAGATCCCAGGCGAGGCGGTCGAGCCGGGCGTCGACGTGGCACGTGGCGCAGGACAGTTCGCCGCTGCCGGAGGTGCGGCGCGTGTCATAGAGGTGGCGTCGGCCGGCCCCGACGGCGAGCGGGGTGGGATCGAACAACGTCAGGGTGCCGGTGACGGTTTTAGACGTGGTGTCGACGATGGAGAGGCTGGAGGAAAATCGGTGGTAGACGTAGAGGCGGTGGGTGGATGCGTCGAGGGCGAGGCCGCATGGGCCTTCGCCGACTTCAATCGGGTCGGGTTGTTGGCGGGCGCCCGTGGCGTCGAGGACGACCAGATTGCGCGAGCCGAGGCCGGCGACGTAGGCGGTGGTGCCGTCGGCGCTCCAGAGGACAGCTCTGGGATCGCCGATGGAACGTTCGCGTTCGGAGTCCGGGGCCGTGGGCGCGGTGGGGTCGATGTGTGGATTGAGGTCGCGGATGATGGGAGGTTGCGGTGGCTGGACGCCTGTCTGCGGCGGATTGGGATCGACGAGCGCAAGCTTCACGCGGGCGAAGCGGCCATTGAGGTTGGGCTCGAAGCGGACTTCGTTGCGGGCGTCGGTGCCGACGACCGCGATCTGGCCGGAGACCGGGTTGGCGGCGATCGCCATGCAAATGTTCATCAGGCGCGTTTCATACCGGACGACGAGAGACGAAGTGTCGACGACGGCGAGATCGTGATCAGGCAGGTCCCATCCACGCGCACGTTGGGTCAGCGCGGCGTTGGTTCCGGAGACGAACTCCGTCCAGTCCTGTTGTTGGTCGTCGAGCCAGCGCCCGCCTTCGGATTTGCGAACGATAATCCCGGAGCCGGGCGGTGGCGGGTTGGTGGGGATCGCGGGGTTGAGCGGGGGCTGGAACGCGGCGGGAGAATTGAAGGCGGGGTTTTGGCCAGCGGAAGGTGCGTTGGAAAGCGCGACGACGTTGTCGACAAAGAGCTGGTTCTTGAATTTCGGGCCCACGAGGGTTGTGCCGTTGCCGGACTCGAAGATGGCCGCGTAGACGGTGAGCCCGTCGGGGCTGGTGGCCAGCGCCTTGGGCCGTTCGGCGTCGATGACGAGGTTGGTGACGAGCTGTCGGGATTCCGGGTCGAAGATTTGGATGCGATTGGGTCGCGCGCAAGTGACGAAGGCTCGCGTGGGCGATCCGGCGAACACGAGGTCCGAGGGGGTGTCGAGCGTGTCGAGTGTGGCCACGACGCGGGCGGGCTGCTGCCCATTCCCGAGCGCGACGATGCTGATCGAGTCGGAGATGTGATTGACGACCCAGACTTCCTGATGGTTCCGGAAACGAACGCTGACGGGGTCGAGCCCGACGCTCACGCTGGCCACGGAAACCGGCACGGAGTGGGTGGACGTGATGTCGAAAAAGTCGACCCGGCCGGCTGGCGTATTGGCGACGGCGAGAGTGGCGTGGTCCGGGCTGAGGTCGAGGGGGTGGAGGGGAATGGACTCGAAATTGACGAAGGTGTCGTCGCCGGGGGCTGGCAGGGCCAGGCCGAGGGCGGCGCACACGCTGGAGATCCAGATAATCCACCGGGAGATCACGGGTAAACGGCGGGAAAGTAAGCCATTCTGCCGCCGGTGCAAACTGGCAATTCGGCCGGCGCGATGCGCGTGGCGGGCTTGACCTCCGAGGCGAAGCGGTTGGCGGTGACTGCGAACTGCGGTTTATCCGGGAGCATTGGCTTTTCCCTGGCTGGGAAGATGCGCGGGACGAAGGGAGGCGGGCGACGAGTCGCCCGCGGAAAAAGCGGTGACAAGTCACCGCACTCCAAAGACCGGCGACGGCACTAGCGATGGACGCGGATGCGGACGAAGAGTTGTGGTTCGAGAGGGCCGCTTCGAACGAGCCGGGCGCGGACGTCCTCGGTGCCGTTGTTGTTCGGGATGACGACGTCGGTCCAGGATTCGGCGTTGGGCGTGCTCCAATGGATGAGGTCGGTCGAGATCTGGCGTTCGTAGTGGAGAGACGGATCGTCGGTCCGGCGTCGATATGTCACGGTGAACGATGGGGTGGGTCCGGCAGTTTGGAGTTGTCCAGTCGGGAGGAAATCTCCTGGATCGAACGGGTCGAGATCAAAGGAGTATTCGATCAGGTTGTTGCGCCCGTCCCCGTCCGGATCGGCGTCGTCGCCGCTGACGCTTTGGTCGAGAAGTTCATCCTGGGTGAAGTACAAGTAGTCCCAGTATTCGCGCGGTTCGAGCGGGAGAAGGGCGACGGCGTCAACCCAGCCGGCGTCGTCGCCGCTGCTGAAGGACTCGTCCTTGGCGTAGACCCATTCCACCCGGTGTGGGCCGGACGGGACGAGGATGGACGATTCCAGCCAATCGACTTCGCCGGACAGGTCGTCGATCAACTCGCCATCGAGCCACAACTCGAGAAAGTCGTATCCTTCTTCCGACGAGACTTTCCAAGAGAAGTAGACGATGCCGGGCCCGGTGACGGTGGTGCCGAGCCAGGCGGCTTCTTGATCGAAGACGGGATCGCTTTGCATGGCGCTTCCTCCGAGCCAGCTGGTGGCCACTTGCGGGGTCCAGCCGGCATCGCCGAAGGTGAGCCAACCAAGCCCTGGATGATCGAGCGCGCCGTCGATGGAATCGGCTCCCGCGAACACCGTGACGGCGGCGATGCGGCTGAGGGTCTGGCCGAAGCGATTGGAGACGCTGACGTGGTAAAAGCCTTCCTGGTCGGGTGAGAGCGGGTGGAGGGTAAGAAAGGCGTTTGTCGCGCCGGGGACGGCGACGTTGTTCTGGTACCACGCGTAGCGCAGGGGCGTGGCACCTGCCACTTCGACACTGAGCGTGGCCTCGCCACCGGCGACGCCGCTTTGGTTCTCCGGGTGGCGAACGATGACGGGGCGATCGGTGTTGAACGAAACAAATGACACCTCATCCAGCCAGGCCGCGTTGGCGCCGTCCCCGGCGCTTTCGTCGCGCGAATAGGCCCAGGTGATCGTGTGATCGCCGGCGGGGAGGTTCCAGAGAATCTCTTCCCAGCCCCACTCACCGGAGATGCCGTCGATGAGCTCGTCGTCGACATAGAAGTCGAGGTAGTCGTAGCTGAACTCGGATGAGACTTTCCACCAGAACGACACCTGGCCGGGGCCGGTGGCCGTGGCGGTGACGGCGCTGAATTGGGAATCGGCGATGGGTCCGCTTTGGAGCGCGTCGACGCCGTCGTGATTGACGGCGGTTTGGCGGAACCACGGACGGTCGCCGCTGGTGGACCAGCTGAGATTGGTGTTGTTCACGGCCTGGGCGAGCGGGGGAGTGGCGAGCGTGACGAGGACCGGGGCGACGGTGCTGAGCGTGGCCCCGAACGGACTGAGGACCTTGACCTGGTAGCGGCCGGCGTCGGTGGGTTGGGCGTTGGTGCGGATCAGCTCAGATGACGTCTCACCGGCCAGGAGTTGGCCGTCGCGAGTCCATTGGTAGCGGAACGGGCCCAAGCCACCGGCTTCGACCACCAATTCGAGGCGCGTGCCGGCGGCGATCGTCTGGCCGGCGGGTTGTTTGGTGATGGCGGGCGCGAGCTGCAGTTGAACGACGGTCAATGTGGCGGCGCGGCTGAGAATGCCGCCCGCGTCATTGGTCACGGCCACCATGTAATCCCCGGAATTGGCCGGGAGCAGATTCGTCAGGGTAAGGGTGGCGTTGGTCTGGCCGGCGAGCGCGAGGCCGGCCTTGGTCCATTGGTAGCGCAACGGGGGCGTGCCACTGGCCGCGACGGACAGGGTGGCCACGCCGCCGGCATCGGCGGTGACATTTTCGGGTTGAGTGGTGATGCGCGGGGGCAATGCGGCGGGGGTGATGGTCAGGCGGGCGCTGGCGCTGACGACGGATCCGGCGGCGTTGCTGACGATGACGGAATAGCGTCCTTCGGCTGCGGTGGTGACGTTGGCGAGGTCCAGGCGATTGGAGAGTGCGTTGGCGAGGTTGTTGCCGTCCTTTTGCCATTGATAATTCAGGGGGGCGGAGCCGGTGGCCACGACGGAGAAAAAGACGGGGCGTCCCTCCAAGGCGGTCTGGCTGGCAGGCTGGGTGGTGATGGTGGGAGGCGTTTTGGCGTCGGGCGTGAACTCGAACAGGTCGAGATAACCGCGGTCGTCGCCTTTGGACAAGCTGGCGTCCTTGGTGTAGCGCCAGCGGAGCTCGTGGGGACCGGGAGAGATGGCGAAGTCCTTGCGGGTCCAATCGACCTCGCCGGAGATCGATTCGATGCGTTCGTTGTCGATCAGCAAGTCGAGTGTGTCGTTATTACGTTCGGACGAAACCTTCCAGGAGAAGGTGGCCTTGCCGGGCCCAGTGACGACGGTGGAGGCGAGCGTGTTTTGGCGGGCGGCGATGCGACCGCTGGCGCCGGCGTTGGTGCCGTCGCGGGTCACGATCGTCTGGCCATCCCAGAGGACCTGTCCGCTGCTGAGGAACGGCTGTTGGGCGGCATTGACGGCAGTCGCGAGCTCGGGGCGGGCGACGACGCCGAGCAGGCGCACGCTGAGCGTGGCAACGCCGGCGGCGTTGCTGATGGCGAGTTGATATTCGCCGATGTCGGCGGCGGTGAAGTTGCGCAGGGTGAAGGTGGAAGACGTCTCGTTGGCGACGGGTTTGCCGTCGTGTCGCCAGGCGAAGCTCCGCGGGGCGGAGCCGTTGATGGTCGCGGCGAGGGTTGCGTTGGTGCCTTGGAGGAGCGGGATCTCCTGCTGGCTGCCGACTTCGGTGTCGTTCAGGGTGAACGCTGAGATTTCTGGGAAATCGACGGCGTTGGTGCGGGTCAGCGCGCCGTGGAGATTGACGAACCCGCCGGTGCGGACCTTGCCGGCGAGGCGGTCGCGGCGCTCGGCGCCGGCGAGCAGGCGTTGGATGAGGCTGCGGTGGTCGGCCGTGGGATACTGGGCCTTGAGGAGCGCGAGGATTCCCGAGACATGCGGTGCGGCGAAGGACGTGCCGCTGACCAGGCTGTAGTCATTGTCGGCTTTGGAGGTGGGGGCGAGAATATTTTCGCCGGGGGCGACGACATCGACGAGGCGTTCGCCGTAATTGGACTGGCGCCAGAGGGCTCCGGCGCGGGTGCCGGCGGCGACGGCGACCATGTGATCGAATGGATAATTGGAGGGGTAATGGGCGACGAGGTCGTTGTTGGCTCCGTCGTTGCCGGCGCTGGCCACGAACAAAATGCCGGCCTCCCGCAGGCGTTGGAGGGCGTCCATCATCGATTGCTGGACCGAGCCGGAGAGCAGCCCGCCCTGCTGCCAGCTGGCGTTGATGATGGCGGCGCCCTTCACGCGGGCGTAGTCGAGACATTGAATCGCGTCGGAGAGTGCGCCGGCGCCCTGGTTGTTGAACCACTTCAGTGCCATGAGCTGGACTTTCCACGCCACCCCGGTGATGCCTTTGCCGTTATTGCCGACCGCGCCGATGACGCCGGCGACGGATGTGCCGTGTCCACCAACGCCGAGGACCGGGTCCGGAAGATCGTCTGAGGGATCGCTGGAATGGTTGATGGCATTGATGCCGAAGACATCATCGACGTAGCCGTTGCCGTCGTCGTCCAGGCCGTTGCCTGGGATCTCGCCGGGGTTATGCCAGAGATTGGCGGCGAGGTCTTCGTGCGTCAGGCGGATGCCGGAGTCGACGACGGCGACGATGACATTGGTGGCTTCGCGGCCCAGGTCCCAGCCCTCGGGTGCGTCGAGGTCGAGGTCGGCGGTGCCGCCGTCCTGGCCGGTGTTGTTCAACCCCCATTGTTCGGGTGAAAAGCGCGGGTCATTGGGGACGGTGGCGGCGGCGCGAACGATGGCGTCGGGCTCCGCGTAGTCGATGAAATCTGGATAGTGCGAGAGCGTGTCGAGGGCGCGCTGGACGCCGTCGAGTTCGACGGCCGGCAAGTCGACATAAACGAGGCTGGGCGCCGTTGGGTGGGGGCGAACGGCGCCGCCGAACTGTCGGCACACGTCCGCGAGGTCGGCCGAGGTGCGGCCCGGGCGGAGCTGAACCAAAACATGACTGGCGACGCGTTCCTGGCGGCGGACGAGGCGTTGCTCGTCGGGCGCCTCGAGCTGATTGAACTGTTCCTCGACGGAGACTGCGTAAGGCAGGTTCGTCGGGACGAGGAGCGTGGCGCGGGTGGACAGGCCGTTGATGGGCGGCGATTCGCGTTGAGCGAGCACGCGGGCGCCGGGCCAGGCGGGGTGGTGGACGATGGGCGGCGCGTCGGATTGAATTGAAGCAGTCTGGCCTGGCGACGAGGTGGCCGTGGTGGCAATGGGTGGGATGTTCGTTGTGCCGCTCACTGCGAGTGGCCCGAGGGAAACCCGATGGCCGTGAAGAAACCGGATTGGACGCGGTCCTGAAAAGGAGGACGTCGCGGGGCCGAGCTTCCAGAGCGTGAGCGTGACCAACGCGAGGCTGGCGAAGAGCCATGGCAAGTATCGTCGTTTCATCGGGTGTCCGTGGGTAAGGGTTCTCCGCTAGAGAGGCCGGCCCCGGCTGGAGGAAAGGCCGGGGCCGGCCATGGGCATAGAGCGGGTTCGAACTACTGCAGTTCGATGAGTCGGTAGAAGCGATTGCCCGTGGTGGTGGGCACGATGACGAAGAACTCGCCGTTCTCCTTTGAGATGTCGTTCTCCGGAACGTCGGTCCAGTTGGGGGTGCTGAGCGAGGCTGTGGCCTGGAGTTTGAACGACACGGCGATTTCGGGCCAGGTGATGCGAAGCTTGGTGCCGCTGGCGGTGAACTCCAGTTTCGGTCCGGGCTCGCTGCCTTCCCCTGGAGTCAGCTTCGTCAGGACGACTTGATCGACGTAGCCTGCGTCGGCGCCTCCGCCGACGCTGGCGTCCTTGCTGTAAGTCCAGCGGATGGTGTGCGTGCCGGCGGGGATGGCCACAGTTTTCTGTTCCCAGTTCACGCTGCCGGAGATGCGCGGAGCGGAGGCGGGTTGGGCGCCATCGAGCTCGAAGGTGAGGAAGTCGTAGTTTTGTTCGGAGTCGACCTTCCACCAGAACGACAGGTTGGCCGGTCCGAGAACGGTGGCTTCGAGACGGCTCGATTGGTTGTCCGTGATCGGGCCGCTCTGGGCGGCGTCGGTGCTGTCGTGAGTGGTGGCAGTTTGGGCGAACCAAGGGCGATCGCCGGTGGCGGCCCAGGTGAGGTCCGTGGCGTCGAGCGCGTCGCCCAGGCTGGGCGGCGGCTGGGCCTGGCGGGTTTCGACTTGATCGACCCAGCCGGAGTCGGCGCCGCGGGATTCGCTGCCATCCTTGCTGTAAGCGAACAGGACAGTGTGGCTGCCGGCGGGGATGGTGATGGTCTTCTGTTCCCAATTCACAGTGCCGGAGATGCGGAACTGCTGGGTGCCGTCGAGGTCGACGCGGAGGAAGTCGTAGTTTTGTTCGGAATCGACGCGCCACCAAAACGCGAGCGTGGCCGGGCCATTGATGGTGGTCTGCATGCGGGATTCCTGGCTGTCGGTGATCCGTCCGCTTTGGGCGGCGTCGACGTTGTCGTGGGTGTTGGTGGTTTGGACGAACCAGTTGGCATTGCCGGCGGCGGTCCAATTCAGCCCGGTAGTTTCGAGCGCGGTGGCGAGGCTGGGGGCTTCGGTGATGACGAGCGCGGCTGGGGTGCTGGTCACGTTGCCGTTGCCGTTGCTGACCTCGACGGTGTAGCTGCCGGCGCTGCCGGCCTGGACATTTTGCAGCGTCAGGGTGGCGGTGCGGGAGCCCTGGATGCCCGCGCCGTCGGTGAGGTCGGCGGCGTTGCGTTTCCAGACGTAGGTGAGCGGGGCGGTGCTCTGGGCGCTGACGGAGAACGTGACGTTGGCGCCAAGGACGACGTTCTGGGACTGGGGCTGGGTGGTGATGGTGGGCGCGGTGGCGACCGCGCTGCTGGTGGACACACGTTTGACCGGACCCCATTCCTCGAGGTAATTGCCGAAGACTTTGGCCTGCACGTCGAGCGCGTAGTCGGCCTCGTCTGTCGGGTTGAAGGCGAACGACGTGCCGGAGGGGATGTCGTTGATGACGGGGGGTTGGGCGAGTTCCTGGACATTCACAAAGTTGATGTCGTCGATGAACCAGCCGGCGGTGTCGGAGATGAAGGCGCCGCCGCTGTCGAGGAGCAGGCAGAAGCGGAGCGAGACCATGCGATCGGCGAAGGCGGCGAGCGAGGCGACTTTGTCGGTGAAGGCGGGCTCGGTTTGGTCGTTGCCGGGCTGCGAGTAGATCGTCTGCCAATTGGCGCCGTTGTCGGTGGAAACCTGGACGGCGGCGGAGTAGGACGCGGCGAGGCTCATCTTGCTTTTGAACGTCACCTGGCTGTTGGCGTTGGGGAGGATGGTGCGTTTGAGGGTGAGCGACTGCGGATTGCGGTACGGGCTGCGGTGGAGGCGGAAGGCGGCGTTGCCGGTGGCTTTGACTGCGGTGGAGACGGGGTTGTAGTCGCCGACGGCGGCGTCGAAGTTGGCGAGGCCGGCCTCGGCGCCGTCGGTCAGGTTCAAGGTGGCGAGCTTGCTGGCGCGCCAGCGGTAGCTTGTGGCGATGGGGACCGCGGAGAAGTTATAGGCGGTGTTTTGGTTGCGCGGCGGGCGGTCGGGCCCGGTGACGACAGCGCGGGCATAGCCGGGTCCCGGTACGAGGGGGTCGATGATGGTGACGTCGTAGGTGAACGAGCGCGGGTTGCCGCCGACGATCACGTTGCCGACGCTGACCGCGTAGGTTTCGTCAGCCGTCGGGCGCGCCCACGAGTCGCTGTGGCCGAGGTTATTCGGGATCCAGACGATGCCGGGCTCGCCCGAGCCGCCGCCGCGCGCCTCGATTTTGACGGGGACAGGTGCGCCGTTGCGTTGCATGGTGACTGTGGCGTTGTTGAAATCGGCGCCGGAGAGGCAGAGCGACCAGCGCGGATAAACGGTTTGGAAGGGCACAAAGCCTTTGGGCGGCCAGGCGACGAATTCATCGCGCACGGCGGGGCGTTGCGGGGTGCGGTCACCGAAGACCCAGAGCGCAGCCGTGATCGACTGCCAGTCGGTGTCGCTGACGCCGGGGATGTGGCCGGAGCCCATGACGAGCTGTTCGGGGAGCAGAATCCAGCGCCGGTGGCCGGCGACGGCGTTGTTGTCGCCACCGTCCTGCATGAAGCTGTCGATGGATTTGGGTCCGCTGCTGCCCGTGTTCAGATTGGAGGCGGCGCCGTCGCTGCCGAGTTGGCTGTAGCAGGTCCAGGTGGCGGGCGGGTTATGATTGAGCTGACGGTTGGCGCTCATCATCAAGGCCGCGGCCTGGGCCTTGGCGTTGTTGGCTTCCGTGAACGTGATGTTCGAAGGCAGGCCGGACATCGCGCGAAAATAGTTCACGCGAAGCAGGGTGGCGTCGAGGTAGGCCGGGGAGACGGTGCCGGGATTGCAGGCGGCCAGATTGCCGGTCCAGCCGATCGGCACGCCCTCGGAAGCCTGATACACGCGATTGTAGAAGGAGCGGATCGACTCGCGATTGTTGGGATCGATGTTGAAGGGCTGGGCGGAGGCCTGCGGGGCGACGAGGTGCGTGCCCGCGGCGATGGCGCCCAGCGCGAGGCTCGCCGCGAATCCGCGGGGGTGTTGTGGTCGATGGGTGCTTAGTGTCATTGGGTGCTTCATGCAGGGGTTGGGTTTGGATCTGGGGGTTCGAGGGTTCGGCGGAAATTTCAGGATCGCTCGGCGGAGTCGATCACGTCGCGCAGATCTTCCAGGTGAGCTTTGTGCACGAACCCGCAGGTCCCGGCCTCGCGGGCGGCGTGACGGAACTCCTCGTCGCCATGGTGGCTGACGATGATGACGCGAGCGCGGGGATAATGGGCGAGCAACTGGCGGGTGGCCGACAGGCCGTCGAGATGCGGCATCTCGATGTCCATCAGCACCCAGGCCGGGGTGAGCGCTGCATAGCACGACAGCGCGTCGCGGCTGTCGTCGCATTCCGCGACGGACCCCGCCGGCAGAAAGGCCCGCAGGGTTTGGCGGAACGCGGCGTGATCGTCCACGATGAGGAATCTCACCGGGGCGGCCTGCGTTTGGCTCGGATCGGGCACAGGCGCATCTTGCGCCAGTCGAGACCGCCGAGGGAATGGAAGCACCTACCGGGGTTGGGTAGTCGTGCCTACTCAACGGTCTGAGTGGGTCCACTCAGGATTTTTGATTTGCGATTTACGATTTACGACTGGCGAGTGCGGATTGCGCGTTCTGAGTGTCATGAGCTGCCACGGGTCCGGGGTGCGGACGTCCTCGTCCGCAGAAATTCGAGAACGACAGGAGGTCTGGAGATTTTCCAGCGGTTGGAAGTGTCCACCTTTCTGCGCCCGAGGACGGGCGCAGCCCGGGGTGCGGACGTCCTCGTCCGCAGAATTCGAGAACGACAGGAGGTCTGGAAATTATCCAGCGGTTGGAAGTGTCCACCTTTCTGCGCCCGAGGACGGGCGCAGCCCGGGAACCGGCAGTCAAAGGCGGGCTTTGTTTTCGAAGGCGAACTTGAGGAGGCTGTGGCTGCCTTGGAGGCCGAGCTTGGCGCTCATGTTGGCGCGGTGGTTTTCGATGGTGCGCGGGCTGAGCCCGAGGTGATCCGCGATCTCCTTGCTGGTTTGGTCAGAGGCGATGAGTTTGAGGATGCGGCGTTCGGACGGAGTGAGGCTGGCGAGGCCGGCCGGGGAAGTGCCGGGGCCGGTATTGCGGGCGCCGCGATTGATGAGGAGGCCGGCGAGGGTGGGGCTGACGTAATGCTGGCCGCGGGCGACGGCGTGGATGCACTGGAGGATGTCGGCGGCGGCGCTTTCCTTGAGGACGTAGCCCCTGGCTCCGAGGTCCAGCGCCTCCCTGAACATGTCTTCCTCGCGATACATGGTGAGAAAGATGATCTCGAACGGCAGCCGTTCGCGCTGGCGGGCGCGCGCGAGATCGAGGCCGTTGAGGCCGGGCATGTCCATGTCGAGGATGGCGAGATCGGGGCGCAGTTCGCGGATTTGCCGGAGCGCCTCGAGTCCGTTGCCGGTTTCGTGAATGACGTCCAGGTCGGGATCAGAGAGGACGATCTGGCGCAGGCCGTTGCGGAAGATCGGGTGGTCATCCGCCATTAGAATCCTCACGGGCTTATTCATGCCGGGCCGGAATGGGGATCTCGAAGTGCAGTCGCGTCCCTTCGCCGGGCGTCGAGTGGCAGACGAACCGTCCGCCGAGAATGCGAACCCGCTCGCGCACGCCGGTCAATCCGAAGCCTGCCTTCTGGGCACCCTGTTGCATGGTTTCGTGATACTCAAATCCACGGCCGTCATCTTCAATCTCCAAGCGGATTTTATTTTCGGAGCGGGTGATCGTCAGGCGGGCAGTGGCGGCATCGGCATGTTTGACGAGGTTGTTCAAGCCCTCCTGGACGATGCGGTAGACGTGGATCTCGCCTTCCGGTGGGAACAGGCCGTCGATGGTGGCGACGTGGCTTTCGATGGGGAGCGAGCCGGAATCGGCGACTTTGCGGACGACAGCGTGAATCGCCTTGGTCAGGCCGAGGCGATCGAGCTGGTAAGGGCGGAGGTTGTGGGAGATTTCGCGGACCTCCTCGATCGTGCGGGAGACGGTCTGGGACACCTCGTCGAGGGACGGGACGGTGGTTCGGGCGGCGAGGGCTTGCTGCGCGAGGTAGAGCTGATTTTTGATGATGAGCAGGTTCTGGCCGAGACCGTCGTGCAATTCGGCGGCGATGCGTTTTCGTTCGGCTTCCTGGGAGGCGAGAATCTGGCGCGAGGTGAATTCCTGCGCGCGGCGCCGACGTTCCGAGACCCAGCCCTGGCGGAGGCGGAACGCGACCCAGACCAGGAGCGCTGCCAGGCCGCCGTAGAGCCACTCGCGTTTGTGGGAATAGCGATGCCACCACAAGGCGACGTTCTTCGGCTGCAGAATCGGCGCCGGCCCGGCCAGCGCACTGATCGAGTCGTGCCGGAGCTCGCGCCGGTAAAGTTCGAGCGGATAGACCGGCACGAGTTGGTTTGGAAAGCGAACCCGGGCGTGCGTGTCACCGAACGGCGACGCGACGTAGGAAATCTTCGCTGGATTCCACGCCAGCCATTCGCCATCGGAAAAGAGCACCCGCTGAAACAGGGTCTCGCCCGTCTCAACGTTGACGTGGACGACGAGATCGTCTCGCTGGGCGAAGGCGAGGACGGGCTGACGGGGATGAAAGCCGAGCGGAAGGTATTGCGCGGTGACGCGGGGGAAGCGACGGAGTTCGGCGCCGGTGTCGACATTCCAGACGGCGACAGTTCCATCGCTGCTGGCGCTGCCGAGCCAGCGTCCGTCCGCGCTGGCGGCGAGGGATTGAACCGGGCGCTGATGGGCGGGCCAACCGCGCAAGCTGGACAGCGATTCGGGATCGAGAAGCTGGATGGCGCCATTGGCGAGGCCGGCGGCGATCCACTGGCGGTGGGGTGCGTAGACGATGGATTCGACCAACGACTCCGAGGGTCGAGATTGCAGGCAATCTCCCGTGCGGGAATTCCAAAGCTTCACGGTGCCGTCGGCACTGGCGCTGGCGACGCGGTCAACGCCAGGCGCGAAGGCCAGGGATCGAACCTGGCTGACGTGACCGGTGAGTACGCGGATGGGTCGATCGAAGTGGGATTGATGCAGCCGGATCGTGTGGTCGAGACTGGCGTTGCCGAACGGCCCGCTGGCGACCGCGATGTAACCCTGGGTTCCGCCGACGGAAAGCGTCCCGATGGCGTCGACGCGGTCGAAGAACGGGTGGACGGCGGAGACGGTGCCGTGGCGCGTGTCCCAGACCCGCATCGAGCGGTCAGCACTGCCCGAGAAAAGCCAGGCGCCGTCGACGCTGAACCCCAGCGCCTGGACGGATCCTTCGTGTCCGCGCAGGTCGTACAGAAATCGTCCATCCCGCGCGTCCCACAGGCGCACCACGCCATTGGCCGATCCGATGGCCTCGAAGCGCCCGTCGGGACTGAAGGCCAGGCTGGTCACCGGCGTGTTGATCGCGCGGCGCGGGAAGATGCGTCGGAGCGCGCCATTGCCGGCATCCCAGAGCCGGAACGTCGCATCGGCCGATGCCGTCGCCACTTCGTCGCCGTTCGGAGAAAAAGTGATCCGGCTGGTGCCATCCTCGTGTCCGCGGAGTTCGTAGAGGACTTCTCCGGTGGCGGTGGAACGCACCCGGTTGATCCATTGGCCGGTCGTCGCCAGACGTTGGCCGTCTGCGCTCAAGTCAATGTCCGAGCCAGTCTCGTCCTCAAGGGTGGCGATGCCGCGGAGCAAACGGCCCGACGGCAGCTCCCATAGATTCACTGTCCTGGAGTCGGCTGAAGCGAGCAAATGTCCATCCGCGGAGATCGCGACGCCGGTGACGTCGCGGGCGTGGGCCAGTTTCAAGCCCGGCTGCCCGGTGGCCACGTCCCAGAATTGAACGTAAGGGGCGGTTGGTTCACGGGAGGCGACGACGACGGATTTGCCATCGGGAGTGAAGAGGACGTCGGCGATGCGGACTTTGACGGGAAACGATTGGACGGTTGAGCCGTGGAGGACATCCCAGACGCTGATGACGCCGTCGTAGGTTGCAGCGGTGAGCCAGCGGCTGTCGGGGCTGAAGGCGACGCGGCGCGCCCAGTGGCCGGCATGTTGGCGGAAGAACTGGGCGAGCTGTCCGCGACGGTAGTCCCAGACTTTGACGGTGCCGTCGGTGCTGCTGGAGGCGAGCCAGTGGCCATCGGGGCTGAACGCGAGGCCGATCACGCGCTCGCGGTGGCCGGGGAGAGTGCCGACGAGATCGCCGGAGGCGCGATCCCAGAGGCGGATGGCTTCGCTTTCCCCGCAAGATGCGATGAGGGTTCCATCGGGGCTGTAGACCGCCGCGAGGACTTCGATCTCATGACCTTGCTGGAGGACGAGTTCGGCGGGACCGGCGGAGGCGGAATCGACGTGGGTCGGATTGGCCGCGTGGGCGCTGATGGCAGTGGTGGCAGGACCGACGAAGACGGTGGCCAGGAGCCGCGTCACGGCGAACCATTGACGCCATCCGGATCTGACGCGCAACACGGCCATGGAGGCGTCGGTGGGAGAGGCGCGGCAAGGAGTCGGCATCGGATGCGCTCCTGGCCGCGCGGGATTTTATTCGAGGAAGGCCTGGTGGACGGCCTTGATGGCGGCGTCGCCCTTGGCGAGGTCGATGACGACGCTGATCTTGATCTCGCTGGTGGAGATCATGTCGATGTTGACGCCGGCATCGGCGAGGGACTCGAAGAGGCGGGCGGCGACGCCGGTGTGGCTGCGCATGCCGACGCCGACGATGGAGAGCTTGCCGATGTTTTCGGCGGAGATGATTTCCTTGAAGCCGACGCCGCCCTGGATGTCCTGGAGAACCTTGCGGGCCTTGAGCAGTTCGGCTTTGTCGACGGTGAAGGAGATGTCCGTGGCGTGACTGGCGCCGTGGGAGGCGGTCTGGACGATCATGTCCACGTTGATGGCGGCGTCGCCGATGGCCTTGAAGATGCGGGCGGCCACGCCGGGCTGGTCGGGGACGTGGGCGAGGGTGACCTTGGCCTGATTTTTGTCGAGCGCCACGCCGCGGATGACGACGCTTTCCATGTTGGCGGTTTCTTCTTTCACGATGGTACCGGGGTTGTCGTTGAGGCTGGAGCGGACTTCGAAGACGACGCCGAATTTTTTGGCGAACTCGACGGAGCGGCTTTGCATGACCTTGGCGCCGAGGCCGGCGAGTTCGAGCATTTCGTCGTAAGAAATCTCCGTGAGCTTGCGGGCGCCGGGCACGAGGCGTGGATCGGCGGTGTAGACGCCGTCCACATCGGTGTAGATCTGGCAGAGATCGGCCTTGAGGGCGGCGGCGAGGGCGATGGCGGTGAGGTCCGATCCGCCGCGGCCGAGCGTGGTGATCTCGCCGTCGGAGGTTTGTCCCTGGAAGCCGGCGACGATGACGACTTTGCCGGCGTCGAGGAGTTTGTGGACTTCGCGGGGGGTGATGTTGGCGATTTTGGCTTTGGTGTGGACTCCGTCGGTGACGATGCCGGCCTGGGCGCCGGTGAGGCTGGCGGCCGGCACGCCGCGGGCGTGCAGCGCCATGGCCGTGAGGGCGATGGTGGTCTGCTCGCCGGTGGCGAGCAGCATGTCCATCTCGCGCTCGCTCGGCAGCGGCATGATTTCCTTGGCCAGCTTGATGAGGTTGTCGGTGACGCCGCTCATGGCGGAAACGACGACGACCACGCGGTCGCCTTTGGCCCGGTATTGTTCGACGCGGGCCGCGACGTTCTTGATGCGGTCGGGATTGCCGACCGACGTGCCACCGAATTTCTGGACGATCAAGGCCATGGATGATGAAGCCGCCGAATCCAGCCGGATGCGGACGCGAAGTCGCGCCGGGTCCGAAGGTCGGCAGGGGGGCGACACTAATGAGTTTCCGGTGGTTTGCAAGGAGCGGAATTGGAGTCGTGAAGTTCGGACTTTGCAATTTGGACTTTGGACCTAGTCTCGGCGCCAATACATCTTATGCATCCCTCGCACGACGCGCCTCATGTCACCCGCCGGACCTTTTTGAAATCCACTTCCACGGCGGTGGGGGCGGCGGCGTTGGCGGCGACGGCCGCGGGCACCGGCACGGGCACGGCGGAGGCCGGCTTTTGGCGGGGAGGCAAAGGGCTGATACACGCGAAAGACACGATTTTGTTTCAGGGCGACTCGATTACCGACGCCGGGCGGAGCCGGTCGAAGGAAGGGGAGGCGAATGATCCGGCCGGCCTCGCGTCAGGGTATGCCGGCCTGGCGGCGGGCTTTGTGTTGGCGGCACGTCCAGGCGACGGGCTGAGAATCTTCAACCGCGGCATCAGCGGGCACAAGGTGTATCAGCTGGCGGAACGCTGGCAGCGGGATTGCCTCGATTTGCAGCCGAGCGTGCTGAGCGTCTTGATTGGAGTGAACGACATCTGGCACATGCTGGCCGGCAACTACAACGGCACCCTGGAGGTGTATGAGCGTGATTACCGTGCGTTGTTGGCGCGGACGCGCCAGGCGTTGCCGAAGGTGCGTCTGGTCGTGTGTGAACCGTTCGTCCTTCGCTGCGGCGCCGTCACGGACAAGTGGTTCCCCTTGTTCAACGACTATCGTGCCGCGGCGCGGCGTGTGGCCCAAGCCCACGGGGCGACGTTCGTGCCGTTTCAGGCGATGTTCGACGCGGCGGTGAAATATGCGCCGCCGGAGTATTGGGCGAAGGATGGAGTGCATCCGTCGGCGGCCGGAGCGGCGTTAATGGCCCACACGTGGGTCAACGCGGTCAATGCCGTTTGAACGCGATGAAGTCGCTGCGGCCGCCGGGATCGGCAAGTGCCTGCGTGGCTCGTCGCTCGTGCCGGGGCCGGGCCGGGAGCCCGCGCGACGGGCGGATGATCAGCGGGAAATTTTGGCGAAGCTGGGCGTGGCTGATTTTCGCCATGGGCCTGCTGGGGATGTGGGGTGGTGAGTCTGTTCGCGCGGCGGATGGGGAGGGCGGGACCAACGGCATTTTCAGCGATGTGATCCTGCGCGACGGATTGGCATTACGGACGGGCGGGCGTCCGGGTCGGAGCGCATTTCACGTCGACGTAATCGAGGCCCAGGTGGTGGAGGGGCGGTGGTTGACGCCGCAGGCCGGGGAAGTAGTCACGTTGGTGGACGGAACGCGGCGGGCGTGGGAGTCGGTGGTGGCGCGCCCGGACGGGACGTTCACCAATGCGGCGGCCCGGGGAGGCTATTTGCTACTGCGATATGAGGCGGCGGAGGATGAGGTGCGTCTGCTCAAGGCATCGGGCCACTCGATGGTTTACGTGAACGGCGAGCCGCGGGTGGGCGATCCGTATCAAAACGGCAGCGTGTCGTTGCCCGTGGCGTTGCGGCGGGGCCCAAATGAATTTCTTTTCGCGAGCGGCCGGGGAGGCCTGCGGGCGAGGCTGACGCTTCCCGGCCGGCCGATCGCGATCGATTTGCGGGACACCACGCTGCCGGATTTTGTGGTGGGCGATCGCCAGGAGATGTGGGGGTCGGTGCTGGTGGTGAATGGCGCGACCAACTGGCTGGAACGGTTAACCATGACGGTGAAGGGGCCGGGCGTCCGATCCACGGAGACGGCGCTTCCCCGGGTTCCGCCGCTGGCCACGCGCAAGGTGGGATTTCGAATGCGAACGGCAGGAGACGCGCGGACGAACCGGGTTGCCTTGGAGCTGACTTTGGCGCAGCGGCGATCGGGCCGGAACGAGACATTGGATCGCGCGCAAATCTTCGTGCGGTGGCGTCGCCCGGAGCAGACGCGGCGCGAGACCTTCGTGAGCGGGATTGACGGGAGCGTGCAGTATTACGCCGTTACTCCGGCGCAACCCGCGCCGGTCGAAGGAGCCGGCTCGACGGGTCGACCGGCGGCGGCACTGGTGTTGAGCGCCCATGGGGCGGGGGTGGAGGCGCAAGGGCAGGCGGAGGCTTATGCGCCGAAGAGCTGGGCTCATGTGGTCGCGCCGACCAACCGGCGATCGTACGGTTTTGACTGGGAAGACTGGGGCCGGCTGGACGCGATGGAAGTGTTGGGCATCGCGCAGCGGAAACTGCGGACGGATCCGGCGCAGACTTATCTGACGGGCCATTCGATGGGCGGGCACGGAACATGGCAATTGGGGGCGACTTTTCCGGATCGATTTGCGGCCATTGCGCCCAGTGCGGGCTGGATCAGCTTTTTCACCTATGCGGGCGGCCGTCGCTATGAAGGATCAAACGCGGTGGCGCAGTTGGTGCACCGCGCGTCGACTCCGAGCGACACCCTGGTCCTGGCCAGCAATTATCTGCATCACGGCGTCTATATTTTGCACGGCGACGCCGACGACAATGTTCCCGTGAGCGAGGCGCGCGCGATGCGGCGCGTTCTCGAGGGGTTTCACCGGGACTTCGCCTGGCACGAACAGCCGGGAGCCGGTCATTGGTGGGGCAACGCCTGCGTGGATTGGCCGCCGATTTTTGATCTGTTCGGCCGCCACAAAATTCCCACGGACGAAAGCGTGCGCGCCGTGCACTTCACGACGGCCAATCCGGGAATTTCGTCGTCGTCGCATTGGATCTCGATCGAGGCGCAAGTGCGCTCGCTGGCGGCGAGCACGGTGGACGCACAATGGGATCCGCCGGCGCAGCGGGTGCGGGTGCGGACGGACAACGTTACCCGCCTGGCCTTGCGCCTGCCGCGGGGCGCAACGCGATCGGGCGGGACGATGTCGGTGGAGATCGACGGCCAGCGCTGGACCAATCTGCCGGCGCCGCCTGGACCGGAGTCGACGATGTGGTTTCGGCGCGACGCGGCGGCCTGGGCGCCGTCCGTCCGGCCGCCGGCGGCGTGGAAGGGGCCGCACCGGGCGGGTCCGTTCAAGGAGGCATTTCAACACCGCATGCTTTTTGTTTACGGCACTGGTGGCACGACGGAGGAAAACGCGTGGACTTGGGCCAAGGCGCGATTCGATGCGGAGACGTTCTGGTATCGGGGGAACGGCAGCGTGGACCTGGTGAGCGACGTCGCCTTTCTGGCCGAGGGCCGGCGGGAGCGGGATCGAGGCGTGATCCTTTACGGAAACGCGGACAACAATCGGGCGTGGAGTGAGCTGTTGGGCGACAGCCCGGTGCAGGTGCGCCGCGGTGGGGTGCGGGTCGGCGCGCGGGAGTTGGCCGGGGAGGATTTGGCCTGCCTGTTTTTGCGCCCGCGTCCGGGAAGCGACGTGGCGAGCGTGGGGGTTGTCTCGGGAACGGGTCGGGCCGGGCTGCGATTAACGGAGCGAATTCCGTATTTTCTGGCCGGGGTGGCCCTGCCGGATTTGGTGGTGCTGGGGACGGAGACATTGCGGACGGGAGAAGAGGGCGCGCGCGGGGCGGGGTATTTCGGGGAGGATTGGTCGGTGGAGCGCGGAGAATTCGCGTGGGCGGACCGATAGGTGTCGAGCGGCGTCGGAGTTTTGGGCTGCTGCGGGCTGGAAAGCCCGCGGTCCGGCTGCGGCGTGGATCTATACCGACGGCTTCGAGATTAGCGGCAGGACCTTCGATGATCGTCCTTCGATGCGTGGCTATTTTTCCCGCACCTCGACTTCGCCAATCCAGTCGTCCGGCATGAGCTCGGGGAGCATTTCCATCATCAGTCCGATGTAGAAGAGGGAGGGGCCATCGCCCGGGCGGAGTTCGAGCGTGCGGGTGAATGCGACCCGGGCTTCGGTGAGGTTCTTCTTGCGAAAGTGGACGAGTCCTTCGGCGAAGGTGTCGCGCCACGGGTGGGTGGCGGGCGCATTTTCGATGGGGCCGATCAATTCGTAGACTGGCACGGCCTTGTGGAAGCCTTTCAGACGGAAGTGGCCGACCATGCGGAGGTCGATTTGGCCGTCGAGCGGTCCGGCGGTGGCGCCGCTGAGGAGAACGTGGGTGCCGAGGTGTTTATTGAGCCCTTCGAGGCGGGACGCGAGGTTGATGTTTTCGCCGATGGCGGTGTAGTCGAATCGTTGGGTGCTGCCGAAGTTGCCGACGTTGGCGACGCCGGTATGGAGGCCGATGCGGGTGCGCAGGACGGGGCCGTCGGCGCGTTGGGTGAAGGGGGCGAGGCGCTCCTGCAGGAGGAGGGCGGCGCGGATGGCGCGCTCGCGGTGATCGGGCTGGGGCAGGGGGGCGTTCCAAATCACGAAGAGCGCGTCGCCGATGAGCTTGACGAGAAATCCGTCCGTCTCGTGGACGCAGGCGATGGCGGCTTCGAAGTAGCCGTTCATGAGGCGGGCCAGCTCGTCGGAGTCCATCAGCTCGGAGATGGTGCTGAAGTCGGCGATGTCGGTGAACATGATGCTGAGCTCGGCCTTTTCCGCGCCGGGGTGGAGGACGTCCCGGGTTTTGAGCAGCTGCCGGACGCGTCCGGGCGAGAGGTGCTGGCTGAGGGTCATGTCGAGCAGGCGGTTCTCGAAGTAGAGGCGGATGGAGTTGAAGAGCACGCTCCAGACGAGAGCGGCGGGGATTTGCACGGCGGCGATCAAGAACCAGGGGATCCAGAGGCGCGCGTGGTTGCCGAGGATCCAGGCCACGGCGGCGAGGGCGCCGGCCCCGGCGGCGGCGGCGAGAAAGGCTCGGGTGAAAGACAGGTGGAACAACGCAAACCCGAGGGCGAAACCGGCGAGAGCGATGGCGAGATGTTCGGTTGCGGGCGACCAGCGGTCGAGCCACTCGCCGCGGGTGAGATTGAGGAAGGCGGTGGCCTGGATCTCGACTCCGGAGGTGAAGGGGTGCTGCCGGCTCCAGAAGGAGTATGGCGTGCGGTATTCGTCTTTTCGTTCGCCGGCGAACTTGGTGAGCATGCGGGCGCCGACGAACACGACCTGATCGCGGAAGCGGGCAAGTTCGGCAGAGCTGGCCGACAGGGCCCGGTGATAGGAGAGGCTGGGCAGGGTGCCCGGTGGCCCGTAATAGTTGACCCAGCGCGGCTGGCAGCGAACCTCGTCGTGGGCAGCGACGGGGGCACGGACGAATTGCGCGGCGGCCCAGGAGAGGCTGGGCATCAGATCATCGGGCGATTCCGGCAGGTGCCGGCGGGTCACCAAATCCGGGTCGGGCGCCATCTCGGCGGAGCCGACGCCGGCGGCGGCCTCGGCGAGGAGCGGCAGGGGGGGCGTCAGGCTCTTGGCCGTGACGCTGTCGAGGCTGGTGGCGGTGGGAACCATGTCGGCGGCGAGAAGGACGCGTTGGCTGGCCTTGATGGCGTCGGCCAGATGTTGATCGGCGGCGGGGTCGGGCCCGGGGTCGCTGAACACGATGTCGAACACGATGGCGCGGGCGCCGGCGGCGGTCAGGCGTTCGATCAGGCGGGCGTGAAGCTGCCGGTCCCAAGGCTGGTTGAAGTGCTGGCCGAGTTCCTGGTGCGAATCCTCATCGAGATAAATGATCGCTGCGTCCGGCGGGGCGGCGACTTTCTTGGGCAGAAAAAGGAGATCGTAGCTGGGAGATTCAAAAGGATCGCCCCACGGCAGGTGATGAAGGAGCAGGCCGGCGAGGGCCGTCAGGGCGGCGCCCGCCCAGGCTCCCCAGCGCCAGGCCTTGGTGTGGTTCCGGGGGTTCACGTGGCGCGGGCGTTCGCGGCCGGACGCCGACCGGGACCGAGGGCCGGGAGAAGCGGGCGGGGAAATTTCGATTGCGGGTGGCGGCGCTGTGGTCGGCTGCCGACGGCTGGTTCGCCTCGCTGCGTCTGGAAACCTGCGTCTGGAGAAAACGGTTTCACCGGTCGGCGAGCTAGAACTGGAACTGGACGCGCAGGGCCAGCGTGCGTTCCCGTGGCAGCTCGGAATACAGCGTGAGCGGGTTCAGGCGATAATTTGCGTCGGTGAGGTTGAGCAAGCCGGCGCGGAGATCGAGGCGGCGCTGCCAGAGGCGATAGCCGACGTAGATGTTGGCCTGCCAGAAGTCGTCGCCCGGGATGTTGGGGGCGTAGCCGCGGTTGGACTGTTTGCTCCAGATGCCTTCGAGCGCGCCGAAGAATCCGACGGGCAGGTTGAAGTTGGCGAAGAGCCGGACCTGGTGGAGGGTGGCTTCGACATCCCGATTCATGGCCGCGGCCAGGGCGGGGGGGAGATTGCGGAACTGTTCGTTCAGGTCGGCGTCCGTCAGCCGGTAGGTGGCGCCGAAGGAGGTGTATTTTCCGACGAGCTGGTGGGCGGTGACGCTGACCGATCGTTCCTTGAAGTCGAGGGATTCGGGAAGGCCGGAGGGGACGGCCGGGTTGGGAAAGTCGAGGTCGAACGCGCCGGCCGTGCGGCGGGCGGTGGAATTGAGCCGCTCGACGCTGAAGCCGAGGTAGGTGCCGGTGGCGAATTTCTGATCCAGGGCGAGGCCCATGGTTTCGAACTCGGATCCCGGGACGAGGCCGGCGACGGATTCGGGGATGGCGCTGCGGAAGGCCTGGTTAAACCCGGCGAGCTGCGTGGGCTCAAGCCGCACGCTGGTGTCGTAGAAGAGGCCGCCGAGCGATTGGGCATAGAGGCCGCGGAGGGTGGTGTCGGGGAGAGGGGTGTAGGAGAAGCCGGCCTTGGGCGAAGCCTTGGTTTGCTGTCGCTGGCGCGACGAAAAGGGCGGCAGGTCGCTATTCTCCGGCAGGTTCAGGTGTTCGTAGGCGAGCCCGGCGAGAAGGGTGACGGGCGGGAGAATCTGCCAATGTTCGTAGGCATAGGCGCCGGCCCGGTTGAGATCGGTGGTGAATGTTTGAGCGATTGGCAGGCTGGCGATGGTTTCATTGGCGCCATCCTGGTATCGGGCTCCGGCGATGAGGGTGTGCGCGCCGCTCTGCCAGATTTGCTGGAGCTCGGCGCTGTAGGCGGAGAAATCGCTTTCATAGCGGACGCCGTAGAGCGAGCTGAAGCCGCCGGTGATCTGGCCGACGGAATTTCGGGTGAGGTTGTTGATGCTGGTGCGGCCGCGGAAACGAAACTCGTCATCGAGGCGGCCGGCGAGCACGAGCGTGTGCGAGCCCGGGGCCCATTCATGGTGGAGGCCGACGAAGACATTGGCGGCCTGGGTTTCGCGGACGCGCTGGGTGGGGCTCGCGTTGGCCTGGTCGTAGTACTGGGCGAGATCGCCGGAGGCGCCGCCGTAGCCGACGATCTGGACGAGAACAGAGTCTTCGGGGGTGAATTGATGTTTGAACTTGCCGGAGAGGGTGAGCTGTTCGAGGTCGTTATTCGGGCGCTGGCCGGGGTCGGTGCGGTAGTCGGTGTCGACCGCGTAGCTGCTGTCGCCGAGGGACCCGAACTGGGAGCCGCGCTGGGTCCAGGCGCCGGAGCTGAAATATTCGGTGCTGGAGCTGAGGCCGAACCGGTCGCCTTCGAAGAAGCGCGAGTATTCCTGCTGGGAGATGTTTTGGGCCAGCGACAGCGCGCCGACGGGGGCGAGGAGATTGGCGACGAGCAGCTCGCTCAGCCACGGGGTTTCGTAGCGAAGATTCGTTTGTTTGGGATCGCGGAGGGCGTCGTAGCTGTTGGCGAGGAAAAGGTGGGCGGAGTAGTTGGCGTAGTCGTCGTTGACGGCGTGGATGGCCTCGCGCAGGGCGATCTCGGTCAAACCGGCATCGCGGTAGATGGCGGCGAGGTTGGCGCTGCGGACGGAGCGATCCTGATCGAGAAGGAGACTGGAGCGGTAGACGCTGCGGTTGTCGTTGAGGGCCTTGGACTGCTCCAAGTCGCGCACGGCGGGGTTGAGCTGGTTTTCCTCCTGTTCCACGAGCGCGGTGTAGAGCCAGGCGGTGGGATCACGGGGATCGAGCTGCCGGGCGAGCGCCAGCTCCTTTCGGGCGCGGGCGTTGTCGCGGGCGTGGCTGTAACCTTTGCCCAGATACGATCGAAGAGCGGCGCGTTGCGGTTCGACGGTCGCGGCGACGAGCAGGTCCCGGAGACCGGACTCGCGCTGGCCGAGTCGGATCCGGCAGAGGCCGCGTCCGAGCCACGCGTTGGCCAGCGCACCGTCGGTGGCGATGGCCTGATCGAATTGGGGCAGGGCTGCGGCGGTGTGATTTTCAGCGGCGAGAAGAAAGCCGTGCAGCGCGAGAGCCTGGGCGTTTTGATCCGAGAGGGCGAGTCCGCGCTTGAGCTCGGCCGTGGCGGCGGCCGTGCGGCCGGCGCTGAACTCCAGTTCGGCCACGCGAGTGGCGGCAAAGCCGAACTTCGGCGAGAGCCGGGCCGCCGTCCGGGCGGCTTCCAGGGCGGCGCCAAGCTGGGAGCGGCTTTGGGCGGCGTAGGACTCCGCCATCCAATCGGTGGTGGAATTGGCACCGGAGTTCGCGCCGGAGTTCGCGCCGGGATCGCGGCCCTGGACCACGGCGATGAGACGTTGCAGGGCCCGGGCGGGTTGAAGCTGGGACGAGAGCGTGTTGAGGTCGGCGCGTGCGGAATCGACCTGGCCGACCGCGAGCAAGAGGGCGGCGTGGTAGACGCGTTCCCGGTCCGTGGTCGCGGTCGGCTGGTCCGGGTAGAGGCGCAGGGCGCGCAGCAAATCGCCGCGGCGATAAGCGACCAGAGACTCGCTAAGGCGGGCGGTCTCGGCCGGGTCGAGGCGGAGATCGTCGGGATCCAGAATGGCGGGGTAGTAGAGGCACCATTGGATGAGTTCGACGGCATTGATGACGGCCGTTTTGCGGGGGGCTTCGCCGGCATCGACGGTGGCTTGCTCGCCGGACCCGAGGGTGAGGTGTCCTTGCGCGTTGGAAAGATCCACCGCGCCGTCGAGGAGCGTCAGGACCGTACGGCCATCTGTTTCGGAGACGGAGACGAGGAATTCAGTGCCGCGGATGGCTCCGGAGGCGACGGGCGTGCGGAAGTCGGTTTCGGCCGCGCGTCCGCGGTTGAAGAAATAGGCGGAGCCGGCTTTGAGATCGAGGGCGGGTTTTTTGGGGACGGTCGCGCCGGGTCGAATTTCCAGCAGCGTGAGCTCGTTGAGCCGAAGCGTGGTTTGGTCTGAGAGCAGAAGAGTGGCCCGGCTGCGCGCTCCGGTGCGCAGGCGATCTCCGAGCGCGAGAGGTTGGTTGGCCTGGGCGGCCGTCCACGCTGCGCCGGGGTCGGATTTGACTTCCACGCGGCCCTCGACGGCGAGGAGGACGGATGGCAGGGGGCCGGACTGGGCGCAGAGGGAGCCGGAGAGAATGGGCAGAAGCAACGGAACAACCAGAGACAACCCGAGGATTGGGCGAGGGTTTTGCAAGCCGATCTTTGGTTCGATTGTTATTCGAGCATCGTCGCTGCCGAACACGCGCGACATCGTCTCGCGGCCGCGATGCACGGCATGGGTAGCAACTCGATGGCCAACCCCGGGGAACCTCGGGGCCATGGCACCGACGTTGCTTAAGGTCGAGTGCTGACCCGGGACCACTTCCTGGATTTCAGCGCCTATGACACGAAACGGACGTCTTTTCGCCCGCCGGTTCGCTCTCTTTCGCAGCCCCGCCAGCGCCCTGCCCGCTGCAGCGACGTCGAGCGCGTCATGGGTGAGCGGCAGAGTCTGCCGGGCGGAGAGGAAAGGATTGCAGAGCCGGGCCGTCCGGGTGGCGGGGCGCCGGGAGGCCACGGCTGGGATGTGGCTGGTGCTGGCCTGGCTGGGTTGGGCGGCTGGGGTTGGAGCCGCCGATCTGACGGTCACGAACACCGCCGATGCCGGCGCGGGATCTTTGCGACGGGCCATCGAGGATGTGAACAGCAGTCCCGGACCGCACACCATCAGGTTCAATATTCCGGGCCCCGGACCATTTTCCATCGCGCCGGCGAGCGGCTTTCCGGCGATCTCCAACGCAGTGACCATCGACGGCGCCACTCAGCCTGGCTATGCCGGCACGCCGATCATCGAGTTGAATGGCGCCGGAGCCGGCGCCGCCTCGAGCGGCCTCACCATCAGGCGAGGCGAGTGCACGGTGCAAGGTCTCGTCATCAATCGCTTCAGATTGTTTGGCATCCAGCTCATCACCGGGGGAACCAACGTCATCCGGGGAAACTATCTGGGGACGGATGTGACGGGGACGATCGCCCGGGGCAATGGGGATTCGAATCTTTCGATCACGAACTCGCCGGGCAACGTAATTGGGGGCACCAACGTTGCTGAGCGCAATCTCATCGCCGGGTCGGGCGACGACGGCGTCGATCTGCTGGGGGCGGGGACGACGAACAACGTGGTCCAGGGTAACTTCATTGGCACTGACGTGACCGGTGCGGCGCGTCTGCCCAACAGGTGGAATGGCGTGTGGATCGCGAAGGGAGCGAGTCGCAACTTAATCGGTGGGGCGGGTCCCGGCGCGGGCAATGTTCTTTCGGGCAATGGGGACGACGGGGTGGAATGCCAGGATTCGACGTCGAGGTGGAACCAGATTCAGGGAAATTGGATTGGCACCGATGCGGGCGGGACAGTCGTCGTGTCCAACCAGTCCAACGGGGTTTTGCTGGAGAACTCCGGCGGCAATCTGGTGGGCGGCTCGTCCCTGGGTGCCGGCAATCTGATCTCGGGCAATGGCCGCGATGGCGTGCGCATCGCCGGGTCGGCGGCCACGAACAACTGGGTGCAGGGCAATGTCGTTGGGGCCGATCCTTCCGGCGTCCAGCACCTGGGAAATCGCGTCCACGGCATCCTCTTCACCAACTATGCCGAAGCACCGCTGGTGGGTGCGCCCACGCAAAACAAGGTGGGCGGGCTCCGGCCGGGCGAGGGCAACCTCATCGCGTTCAACACCCGCGCCGGCGTGGCGGTGGCTCAAGGGATCAATCTGATTCAGGCCAACTCCATTTTTGAAAATGGCGGCCTGGGGATTGATTTGGGCCCAGCCGGGGTGACGGCGAACGACCTGACGGACCTGGACCTTGGGGCAAACAACTTGATGAACACCCCGGTGATCAGCAGCGCCGTGCACTCGGCGGGCCTGACCACCATCACCGGCCGGTTGCAAAGCACCGGGCTGTCCACCTATGAGCTCGAGTTTTTCTCCAGCCCGACGGCGGACCCGTCCGGCTCCGGCGAAGGAAAGACATTTCTGGGGACGACCAACCTGTGGCTGGGCGCGCTGGGGGCGGAAGATTTTTCGGTGACGATTGCGACGGGAGATCTGCTGGGCCAGTTCGTCAGCGCCACGGCTGCCGGGCCGGGGGGCGACACGTCAGAATTTTCCGAGGCGCAGCCGGTGGAGGACGTGCGGCCGGCGGTGTTGGCTGCGCCTGCGAGCCAGACGACGGCCGAGGGCGGGGAGGTGGCGTTGGCCGTGGTCGCCAGCGGGGCAGCGCCGCTCTGGTATCAGTGGTATTTCGAAGGCCAGCCCTTGGGCGATGCGACCAACGCGAGCCTGGCCTTCTCGGGGTTGATGGCGGCGCAGGCGGGTTCGTATGCGGTGGTGGTGACCAACGGCTATGGCATGGCGACCAGCCGTGTGGCGGTGGTGTCGGTGCTGGGGTCGGCTCAACTGGTGGCGGTGCAGGACGCCTTCATTGGGACTTCGCCGTCTCCGCTGAACTATGGAGGCTCGACCAATTTGGTGGTGGATCGCGGCGGTGGGGCGATCGGGGATCAGCGGGCCCTGGTGCAATTTGATCTGAGCTCGTTACCGGCCGGGGCCAGCGTGAGCAACGCCGCCATGGTGATGCAGGCCACGGCAAATGGCGGCTCGATGAACATCGAGCTTTATCGGGTCCTGGAATCCTGGACCGAGGGATCGAACCGGGGCAGTGCTGGAGTGGTCAATTGGAATGACCGTGAGCAGGGCCGGTCGTGGAGAACGGCCGGGGGGAGTTATGATGGGTCCGTGGTGGCGCGGCTGCGGACGGGGTCGACGGGCGAACATCGCTGGACCATTACGGACCTCGTGCGCGATTGGTTGAGCGGAGTGGCCACGAACCACGGCGTGATCGTGGGCAGTTCCGATGGGGGGTCGACCACGGTGACCTACAGCAGTCGCGAGGGGCTGAGCCCGCCGCGATTGGTTATCGATTACGATTCGCGGCCGTTCCTCGTGACGCAGCCGCAGAGCCAGAGAGTGGATCCGGGCGCGGACGTGACCTTGGGCGTGGCGGCGGGCGGGACGGCGCCGTTTGGCTATCAATGGTGGAAGAACGGCACGCCGCTGGCGGGCGCGACGCATTCGACGATTCTTTTGTCGGCGGTGGGGACGTCTGCGGCGGGCGAGTATCAGGTGGTGGTGACCAATGCGCTGGGCGGGGTGACCAGCGTTGTGGCGCGGCTGCGGGTGGATTCGGCTCCGATCCTGGGCGGGGCGAATGACCTGTCGCCGATTGCACGAAACGAGTTCACCAATTCCGGCACGCTGGTCTCGAACCTAATCGCCGGCCGGGTGACCAATCGCGAGGCGGGCGCCCGACCGGGCATCGCGGTGACGGGCGTGGCGGGAACGTATGGGACCTGGCAGTACTCGACCAATGGCGCCGTGACCTGGCAAGACTTTGGGGTGCCCTCGCCGGCCGCGGCGCGATTGTTGGCGGCCGACGGGGTGACGCTGGTGCGGTTCGTGCCGTCGACCAACTGGACGGGGACGGTGGTCGGCGGGCTCACGTTTCACGCGTGGAACCAGACCAGCGGCACGTCGGGCGGGACCGCGGACCTGCTGGCCTCATCCGTCCTCGATCAGTTTTCGGCGGCGGCTTACGACAACAATGACGGCGTGGGCAACTGGGCGTCTGCTTGGGTGGAAACCGATGTCGGCGGAGGCGGCGCCGGCAGTGGACGAATTCGGATTGCTGGCGGCTTGCTGCAGATGCGGGCCAGTGCGGCGGGGGACGGACTGGTCCGGAGCGTCGATCTGAGTGCGGCGGAGGAGGCGACGCTGTCCCTTTCCTACACCAACGACTTGGGGTCGCTCGATCGGATCCAGCTGCAGGTTGGGGACGAGGCGGGCTTTGTTGTGCTTGATTCGTTTTCGGGCGCGCGCAACCCGGGCGCCGGCCAGCTGGAGTATGATTTGACGCCGTATCTGGCGGCGGATACGCGGGTGCGTCTGGTGGTGGCGGACTCAGGAAATGCGCGTGATTTGAACGTGGACGAATTGGGCGTGCGCTGGAGCGCGACCGGCGGGGGCACAGCGTTCAGCGTCGCGGAGGCCAGCGCCGACGTGACGGTTGCGTTCTCGCCCGGAACGTTGCTGATGACCGATGATTTCACCAATAGCCCGGCCAATCTGGAATCGATCGGGCGGATCCAAACCAACAATGTGTTGGCCACAGTCGAACCGGGCGAGCCGCTTCATGATGGCAAGGCGGGCGGAAAATCCATGTGGCTCCTGTGGATCGCGCCGGCGGATGGCATCGTGACATTTTCCACTTCGGACAGCGATTTTGACACGACCCTGGCGGTTTACCAGGGGGTGTCGGTGGAGGCATTGACGCCCGTGATTTCGGACGACGACAGCGGTGGGGATTTGCTCAGCCGGGTGACGTTCAATGTCGTGGCGGACGGCATCTACCACGTGGCCGTGGATGGCGCGTGGGGCGCGACCGGGAACGTCGAGCTGAGCTGGGCCTTCGAAGCCACGGCGGACATCCTTCCGCGGATTGTCACCCAGCCCCAGGACCGCGTGGTCGTCGCGGGCAGCAACACTGTGTTTACGGTTGGGGTGGCGGGTGCTCCGTCCTTCCAATGGTCCTTCAACGGAGCGCCGGTGCCCGGGGCGACCAATGACTACTGGGGCATTGGCACCGCCGACGTGGCAGATGTCGGAACCTATCAGGTCGAGGTGACGCTGGGCGGGCGGCGGGTGGTCAGCCGTCCGGCCCGATTGCAGGTCGATCTGAATCCGGGTTACGTCCAGGACATCGTCATTGTGGATAAATTTGTCGACGTGTTTTCGAGTGAACACCGCCTGCGACTCGATTCGCCGTCGTCGACCAATGTGGCCGGCTCCGGCGTAAGCCCGTCGGCGCCCGTGCGTGGTTTTTCCGGATCCCAGGTTTTCAGCACGGTGGGATCGCTCAAGGATCCGGGCGAGCCGGATCATTGCGGCGTGCGCGGCGGGGCGTCGCAGTGGTTTGCCTTTGAGGCCGAGGAGGACGGGGTGTTCGCGGTGAACACCGAGGGTAGCACGTTTGATACTGTGCTCGCGGTTTACACGGGCACAAACGCCAATTTTGCCAGCTTGACCCCGGTGGCCTGCGACAACGACAGCGGGACGAACGGCCTGACCAGCAGCCTTCATTTCATCACGCGGGCCGGCACCGTGTATTACATCGTGGTGGATGGTGTGAATGGCGCCAGCGGAACCGTCGTTTTGAACTACACGACCCAGGGCGAGCAGGACGGTCCAAGCCTCGTGGTCACGTCAGCTCCGTCCGTGGCTGCCGGTTTGATCGATGACACGGTCACAATAAGCGGCACGGCTTACGATCCGTCTGGATTGCTGGCGGTCGAGTGGCGATTGACCAACCGCGTGGGGGCGACGGCGTGGACGAACGTGTCCGGACTGGAGAGCTGGACCTTGACGGCGCGACCGTTGGTCATCGGGACCAACAGCGTGCAGGTGCGCTGCCGGGACACGTGGGGCAATGTATCGGCTGTTCGCGCGCTGGCCTATCGCCGGCTGGCGCCGGTGGTGGTGACCGCGGAGGGATGCGGGCAGATCGGCGAGGATTTGTTGGGTACCACCTATCACGAGCCGGGGTCGGTCGTGGCGCTCGCCGCGGTGCCGTGTGCGGGCTCGATCTTCGTCCGCTGGACTGGCGATGTGGAATCGGACGTTCCGTTGGTGAGCGCGCTGGTTGAAACGGGCCTGGTCGTGCGGGCGACCTTTACGCCGAATCCGTTTCTGCGGAGGGCGGGCACCTATGCCGGGTTGTTTTATGACGCCGAGGTGCCGGCGTTGGATCGGGCTGGGATGGTGACGATGCGGCTGACGACGAAAGGAACGTATAGCGGCCGGGTGCGGATGGGGGTGCGCACCCGTGCGTTTAGCGGACGGGTTCGCGCCGATGGACTGTCCACGAACGTCGTGCGGGGGGCCGTGACTGATGCACTGATGCAGATTGCGGTGGACCTGAATTCAGGCGCTGGGGTCGGGGGCATTCTCGGGCGGTTGACGACGACGGATTGGGGCATTGATTTCATGGCTTTCCGCCCGGAATTCCATGCGCGGACGAACCCGGCGCCATACCAGGGCGCTTACACGCTGCTCCTGCCGGCCAACCGGGAACCGGGCACGCCCGAGGGTGACGGATATGGGGCGGGCGTGGTGCTTTCCAGTGGCCTGGCGCGTCTGCGTGGTTCCCTCGCGGACGGGACGCCATTCAGTCAGGCGGGGTTCGTTTCCCGCGCCGGGCTCCTTCCGATTTACATCTGGGCTCGTGGCAATCGCGCAGCGGCCTGGACCTGGCTGCAGTTCACCAACGCGCCGGAATTAACCAGCGGGCGGGCGTTTGCCGGCGGGCTGCAGTGGATCTCACTGGCGTCACCGTCGACCCGCCTTTATCCGAACGGCTTCACCAATGTCTTGGACGTGGCGGGCGCGGGCTTTTCGGCAGCCGGCGAGACCAATGGCGTGCTCGGGTTTTCGGCGGGAACAGTGGAGTTCAGCGGCGGTGCCTTCGCGGAGGTCTGGGGTCTGCCGGTCGCTCATGATCCTCTCAGCGATCGCGTCACCGACGCGTCGACCAACCGGCTTGGCCTGGTGATTAGCCAGTCGACGGGGCTGTTTCGTGGAACGGTGATCGATCCGGAGACGGGCCGGCCGTTGCTGTTCAAAGGAGCAGTTCTCCAGGACGGAAATTTCGCGGCGGGCTATTTTTTGCGGACGAACGCGAGCGGTCGGGTGTGGTTTGGCGAGGCGCCCGCCGACCAGCATTGACGATTACATGCGGTGCGGCTCCGGACGTGCCGTGACTTGCAAGGGGCCGCGAACGCGAGCACAGCAGGTAGGCTGGCGCTCCCTCCTTCGCTCTGAGCTACGGCGGGCCGAAGCCGTCGCCAGCCGGAGGTTCGCACGGCGGTCCGCACCGGCGGCGCGCTGCGGAGAGCGCGCCCTACCGTCCGGTTCATGGGGAGCTTCTTGTTCCGTACGGACCTGCTCACGGGCCATGAGCGCGAGCATCGCAGGTAGGGCTGGCGCTCCCTCCTTCGCTCTGAGCTACGGCGGGCCGAAGCCGTCGCCAGCCGGAGGTCCGCACGGCGGTCCGCACCGGCGGCGCGCTGCGGAGAGCGCGCCCTACCGTCCGGTTCATGGAGAGCCCCTTGTCCCTTACGGACCTGCTTGCGCGCGATGAATGCGCCCACGCAGGCTGAACTAGGCGACTTTCTTTTTAAACAGGCCGGAGGGGTCGGCCATGTTGAGCATGGAGAGGTCGAAGCCCTGGTTGGGGGCGCGTTGTTCGGCGACGACCAGCTGGGCGGCGATTTTTTTGATCGTGTCGGTCGCGTAGTATTTGACGGCGCCGACGCTGAGGTTGGCTTTGAAGATGACCGCGAGCAGGCAGAATTGGTCGACGTTGTTGACGAGGAGGCTGAAGGTTTCGCCCTGCTGATACACGCTGGTGAAGGTGTTTTCGCCGATGACCTGGGCGATGCCCTCGGTGGCGGCATAGGAGGCGGCGGAGAGGGCGGCGAGGGTCATGGTGTCGAACTCAAAGCCGCGTCCGCACTGGGTGATGATGAATCCGCCCTTGTCGATGATGAGAGTGACGCCGGCGTCACTCTTGATCAGGAGTTCCTGCAGGGCACCGTTGAGCTCGCCAATATCCTCTTCGATGAGTTGGGGTAGCGTCGCCATAGGAAGCGAAGGGTGGGAGGGTCAAGCCGCCTTGCGTTGACTTTGGGCGATGAACTTCTGCAAGAGAAGCCGGGTGATCATGTTCAACGTCTCGAACACGCCTTCAGTTTTGTGGGCACAGGCGGTGAAGGATGGGACCTGTTCCTCGCGGTTGTTGAGGAGGTACTCCATGAACTCGACCGGGGCGACGTTGGGCAGGTCGCGCTTGTTGTATTGGAGGACATAGGGGATGTCCTTCAGGTTCAAATTCAAACTCTTGAGGTTGTCCTCGAGGTTTTGGAAGCTCTTCACGTTTTCCTCCATCTTGTCGTATTGGGAGTCGGCGACGAAGACGATGCCATCGACGCCGCGGAGGACGAGCTGGCGGGTGGTGTTGTAGATCACCTGGCCGGGCACGGTGTAGAGCTGGAACTTGGTTTTGAAACCCTTGATCGCCATGGCCTCGATGGGCAGGAAGTCGAAGAAGAGCGTTCGGTCCGAACTGGTGGCGAGGGAGACGAGTTTGCCTTTGTGGCCGGCGGCGGTCTGCACGTGATCGTGGACCTGGACGAGATTGGTGGTTTTGCCGCCAAGGGCGGTGCCGTAGTAGACGATCTTGACCTGGAGTTCCTTGGTCGCCTGGTTGATGATGGCCATGGTTTCCTTACTTGGTGTGTCGGCTGAGTTCGGAGGCAATGAGTTTGAGGTCGGCCAGCGGGAGGTCCGTGCCGGGTTTGCTCAACGCTGCAAAATAAATGAGGCCGGCGTTGTAGATTTGGATCGTGCCGGCGGCGATGGTGAAGCTCGTGGCGCTGGCGTCGCCCAGGCTGAGCTCCTTGGAATACTGGTTGAGGCGTCCAAAGATTTGGGGAACGAACGCGGCGATCATTTCGATCTTGAGCGTGGCGGGCAGGCTGCTCGCCACGAGGAGGCCGTCCTGCAGCGCGATGAGCGCGCCGGCGACGCCGGGCAGCTGGGTGGAGCGCTGAACGATCTCATTGGGCGTCCACGATTTCTTGGTCGGTTCGCCGAACAGTTCGGACAGGTTGGTCGGAGCGGGTTTTGGCGCGGGGGCTGCGGGCGCGGGAGACGCCGCGGGAGCCGGGGCGGCGGCGCGTCCGGGAGTGGCGCGGGCCGCCGGGGCCGGGGCGGGGGCGGGCGCGGTTTCCGGAGCCGGAACGGCTTGGGGAACGCCTGCGGCGTTGAACAAGTCGGGGATGTCCGTGGCGACGGCGGTTTTGCGGGCCTTCGCGGCGGGACGAAGCTTGATGAACAGCGGCCCGACGAGCTGGATGGGCAGGCTGACCCGTTGCTCGCCGTTGATGGAAATCTGAGCGGGCTTGGATGGGGGATTCAGCCACGCGCAGAGCTCGGACCATGCAAATTCGATGCGGCCGGATCGGATGCCCGCGTCCAGGACATCGATGGGGATGTCGAGGCGTGCGGCACCGAGGCTGAACTGGGCGATGTCCTGTTGAATGGGCTCTGGCCAGCTGCCAGCCACGAGGCTCACCGGCAGGCAGAACAGGTTGTTCTCGATGACGACATTGCCCGTGGAAGTGGGGCTGGCGGCGGGCGCTGCCGCCGGCCGGGATGGGGCTGCGTGCGGCGCGTGGGCAACGGGCGGAGGCGCAAACGACGGGGTGGCGGGCGCGTCCTGCAGCAGGGATTGGAGCACGTCGGCGGGCACGCCTGAAGTCTGTTCGGCGCGGCGGAAGAACTCGGTGATATTCTCGGCCGCGGCGGTCTGGCGATTGACCGGGTTTTCGCGGATAAACTGGAGAAATGACGGTGTGAGCGTGCGGAGGGGCAGCTCCAGCATGACATCGTCATTGGGCGACGGTGCGGCGTAGAGGGGCGTGGGTTGAATCCAGGAGCGCAAGGTTCGCCACGGGTATTGGATCCGTCCGCGCTTGAGGCCTTCGCAGATCTCGATCGGCGGGAGGGCGACGCGGGCGTCGGGGATTTTGAGCTGGGCGAGCTCCTGCCGGACCGAATTGGGCCATTGTTCTGCGATGGCGTTGAGCTCGATGGTGAAGCTGCCTTGCGCGAGCGGCCCGGAAAGCGGGACGATGGGTGCGATGGGGGTGAAACCGGGAGTGGGCTTGGCGGCGGCCGGAGCCTGGGGCACGGCCGGCGCGGCTGGCGCAGGAATTTTCGGGAGCGGCCGGGCGCCGGTCGGAGGCGTCTTGGGGATCGGGTGGGGCTGGGGCGCGGGCGCGATCGGTGCGGTGGCCGCGGCGCTGGGAGACGCGGCCGGAGGTGCCGGCATGCGCAACGGAACCGGAGCCGGCTCGGGCGCGGATGCTGGAGCCGGAGCAGCGGGAGCCTTGGCCATCGGGGCTGAGGGCGAGTCTGGCGCCCCGGAGTTTCCGCGCCCGGGAGAGGGAGCTTTTTGCCGGGTCATGGTCGTTTGGGAGCCCACCTCCCGTTTTTCCATGACCCGAATGGGCGACGAAGCCGCGTTGGCCCCGAAGATATCGGGCACCGCCTGATCGATCCTCGGAGCCGATTGATCCTGGCGACGCGCGTAAGCGTCCGGGTGCAACTGGCTGAGGATGTCGCTCAGAGGGAGTTCGACGTAACGATTGTCTTCGGCGGGTGAGTTGATAAAGAGGCCATTGGGAGCCCCTTTGCGCAAATCTCCGAATTTGGCCTTAACCGCGCCGGTGGCGAGCTGCGCGGCGACGGCGGTGCGGCTGACCGAAAACTGATGACCCGCTGCGCCCGCCGGGGCGAGTTTGCCCCAGAGCTCGTTTGGGATGAGGCGGATAATGGATGCGTACGGAATGGAAAGGACGTCTTTAGCGTTCCCGGCCGGGGCGGGTCTTGACACTGGTTGAGACACTCCAGCGTGGGCTGGTGTCTCATTCCGGGACGATCCCTTTGCGGTCGGGAGCGTGGCCGGTCGCTTGGCGGCCGTTTGCGTTGGGGCGGCTGGCGGGGGAGCCGCCACCGCCTTTTTGAAGAGTTTTGAAATGGCGCCAAACATGTGCAGGGAAGGCGTAGCAAACCACGAGCCATGATTCGCGAACGGCAAAAAAATGTGGAGGCGGATTAGGGCAAACCTTCTTTGTCTTTATGCAACTTCGAATTTTGCCGATGAAACTTCCGGCGGACCATGGTCCCGAGGCTGCCCGATGCCCATTCAACCGAAAATTCTGTTGCTCGATGATGATCAGGACTTCCTGGATCTCTACCGGGAGATGCTGAGCCAACATCTGCCGAGCCAGCCCGAGGTCCGGTGCGCGACGTCCGGAGCGCGCGCGCTCGCCATCCTGGAGTCGGAGCCATTCAACCTGATCGTGGTCGATCTCAACATGCCGCGGATGGACGGCCTGCAAGTCACGACCGTGGTGCGTCGCAAGTATCCGCAAATGCGCCTCGTCGTGCTGACGGCGATCCGGGACGAGCAGTTCCGCACGCGGGCGTATGGGATGGGCGTGGACCAGTATTGGATCAAGCCGGAGTCCGACCAGGAGATGGGCCTGTTCATGGAGTCCGTCGAGGGCTTGTTGTCGAGCGAGGCGCAGCAGGGATTTCGCGGAGTGCAAAGCAAGAGCCTGGTCGACATCATCCAGCTCGAATGCCTGTCGCAGGCCTCCTGCACGTTAAAAATCACGAACGGCCCGACGGACGGCCGCATTTACATCCAGAACGGCGAGGTGGTGGACGCCGAGGCCTCGGGTCTGAACGGCGAGCCCGCGTTCCAGAGAATTTTGACGTGGCGCACCGGCACGTTTGAATCGCTGCCGGCGGATCCCAGCCGCACCCGGACGATCTTCACCTCGTATCAAGGTCTGCTGCTCAATACCGCCCAGGCGATGGATGAAGCGACGGCGGTGCAAGAGGGAGAGGTGGGCGGCCTGAACTCGGAGGGCATCAGCCGGGCCTCCTCGCCGGTCGGACCGCTTTCGGCGACGGACTTGTCCGGCGTGGATGGGGTTGAGTTTGTGCTGGCGGTGCCGCCGGGCCGCGGGAAGGAATCCTCCTGGGGTCTCGACAACGCCGAGCCGGTGGCTGAGTTCACACGCGAGACCCTCAGTCGTTTTCGCGAATTGGGTGATCGCCTGCAGTTCGGCGAGCTGCAGCAAATCCTCGGCAGCGGGCCGCAACGGAAGGTGGCGGTGACCTGTTGTGGAGAGTCGAAACTGTGTGTGGGTTTTCCACCCGCGACCGGCGCCGACCTGGTCCGCGATTCCATCAAGACCATCCTGTCCAAATGGGCCTCCTAAGTCGTTTTTTCAAGCCCACTGCGCCCATCCTGCGCCAGCTGCCCGCGGGCAGCTTCACGCTGGATCGGGGCGGCGCCATCATGACGTCGACGCTGCCGCAGACGTTTCCGCCCGATCACGTGCGGGCAATCGGCGAGCAGGTGCTGGCTGCGTTTCGGCTGGCCAAACAGGCGGAGATGCCCCTCTCCGAACTGGTGATTCAATATGCCGCCATGAAGGTCCTGGCCCGCGAACTTCGTGGCGGCGCGATCGTGTTCCTCATGCCCCAGTCGCTTAGCCCCCGTCTCAAAAAATCCCTGTCGGTGCAACCCTCATCTCTATGAGCAAGTCCAACGTCGAACATCTCATTCTCCGGCTGGAGAATTACCTGGAATGCTGGAAGCAGTTCAACGCGTTCATGGGCATGGCCCGCTCCAAAAAATTTTCCCAGGACGACGAAAATCAGTTCCTCGAAATCAAGAGCGTGATCACCCAGGAGCTCGAGTTGATTTTGTCTTCCATCGACTGCGGCCCGGTGACCCGGGAGGACGTCCACGGACTCATCGCCTCCGCCCCGTCGATCCGCTACCTGAGCGAGCAGAACGAAAATGCGGCCCGCAACGTGGAGAACAGCTGGCACAAGCTTTTCATCAGTCTCCAGTCCCTGCTCGGGCAGCTGAAGGTCAAACAGGGCCAGCTGGAATCCAAGTCGATCGTCAACTCGTGGTTCGGACGCAAAGCCGCCTGAGTGGATGGGATTTCGGGTCGTCGCGTGGCCCTCGCGGACGGGCGAGCGATCGGGGGGGCAGAGGCGGAGGGCTCAGAGCGAGCCCCGCGCATCGTGATTTCGATTCGGGATTGGTGGGGCCATCCGAAGCTGCGGGATCCGGCGCCGGCGATGACTTCGGCCGGCGGCCGGGCGGCTTTTGGCTCCGCACCCCCGTCCCGTCTCAGTGCGCGTAATCGATCGTCAGCGTCACGTATTCCCCGGGCACCAGCGGAAATCCATTGGGGACACTTACGAGGATCGGCAGGCCCACTTCCATGCGTTTCGTGTCGGCGGAGAGGAGAGCTGGATTGATGAACTCAAACTGGGCGCCGATACGCTCGATCTTCCCGTTCCCGACCATCTGGGGCGCGGTGCGTTTGACGATGCGGACGGTGTCGTTGGTCGTGGGGAGGAGGCTGACCGGCTGGCGGACGTAGCCGATGACCCGGCGGGCCTGGGTGTCGGCCACGGTGGCGATGGAATCGCCGCGGAGGATGCGCTCGCCTTTGCGGCGGTGGATCAACGTGACCATGCCGTCCATGGGGGCGCGCAGTTCGGTGGGCTTGAGCTCGAGCTCGAGCTTGGTGCGCTCGGCGTCCATCGCCTGCTCGATGCTGTGGGGGGCGTTCTGGGTTTGGGAGCGGAGCTTGGTGACGGATTCGGACAAGTTGGCGATGGCCTTGTCCCGCTCGGTGATTTGCGTGACGGTCGTGTCGAAGGCCGACTTCACCTTTTCAAACTCCGACGCGGAGATGACCTTCTTCGCAAACTCCGCCTGGCTGCGGAACCATTCGTTGGAGCGCAGGAACCAGGAGTCGCGGGCCGTGGCTTGCTGGAGGGAGTAATCGAGCAGCTGCTGCTGGGCGTCGATGATATTCTGTTCGACCCTGACCTGGTCCATCTTCAGTCGGTCGCCAGTGACCTGGAGAGTGGTCTCGGCGGCGGCGACCTGAGCCTTGAGCAGGTCGGGCGACGTGCCCACGATCAATGCGATGGGCTGGCCCTGGGTGACAACCTGGAACGACTCGACATAAAGCTGTTCGACGACGCCGTCGCTCAGGCTGGTGACGTTGACCTGATTGGTTTCCGCGAAACCGATCACGCCGATGGGTTGCACGTAGCTGCGCCAGAGAACGACGATGGCGATGACGACCGCGAGGAAAAACACGAACGGCAGGACTTGGATGCGGAACTCGCGCCAGCGTTGGGACACTGGAGTGGGGATGGGAGGGAGCTTGTCTTTGTTGTCCATGACGGAGGAGGTCAGTAGGTCAGCGTGGAGTCTAAAATGCGACGGGCCATCACCTCAGAGCTCGGATTCATCCTCGGCCATCATGCTGGTGACCCGGGAGACGCCGGTGATCTGGCGGACTTCGGTGAGCAGGTCCTCGACCCGGTTCGAGTCGCGCAGGAGAACCCGGTAGGAGAGGTCGGTGCCTTCGTAGCCCTCGTGCGAACGCTGGCTGGCCAGGTGGGCCTTCCACGAATGGCGATCCAGGATCCGGCGGAGGTCCGCCAGCTCCTTCACGGACCGCGCCCAGTGCAGGTTGACGATCAGATCATAGCGATGGCGGCTGCCGAACGACGTGTACCAGAGATAGAGCAACGCGAGGGAGGCCAGGAGGGTGCCGAGGATGGCGCTGGCAAATTTTTGGGTGCCGGCCGCCATGCCCAGGACGATGACAATGAGGATGTAGGACGTATCCAGCGTATCGCGGAGAATGTTGCGGAAGCGCACAATCGCGAACACCGCCATCATCCCGAACGCGGTCACGAGGTTGTTGGACAGAATCATCATGACCAGGCAGACGACCAGGGGCATGACGATGAGCGCATTGACGAACGAGCGGGAGTACGACAACCCGGAGTGCGTCATCATGTAAACCCAGGCGATCACCTGGCCGCCAGCGAACGAAAGCAACAGCCCAAGCATGGCCGCCGGCCAGTTCGGCGGGGCGGATCCAAAATCGCCTTGGATGAACCATCCGAGCCAGTCCGAAGAAGTATGCATCGTGTCTGTAAAAGATTGAGTCGGTTTGCGAAGGCGGAGTGTGGCGACTTGGTGTCGGCTTGTCCAGCCCTGGATTGCCAGCGAATTGGTCCGCCGGCGGGATCGGTCCAATTCCTTGAGTCGGGAACTCATTCGCAGACCCGGCGGCGCTCTTATCGCGGCCGGTTGTGCAGGGTTTGTGCAGGGTGCAGATGCCCGCGGGACAGCACGCGTTCCCGGGCGGGCTCGTGTCGCGTGCAGTGTATCCGCAGGTTGTCGGTGACCCTTCGTCCGAGGTCCAGGCCGCAGGCCTTCTGCCCGCAGCGGCTAGAATGGGGGGGCCCTGAGTCAAGTTCGAGCCGCGTGGCCGCACTCGGCCGCTGCAGATTCCGCGATGGCGGGATTCGCGCCCCGCCCGACAACTTCGGGCTGCACTGGTCGCCTGCGCGCGGCCATTTTCTTCTGGCCGGCTCACCCCGCGATTCCTAGGCTCGCCGTCTTTATGAGTTCGAACGTATTCCAGGTTGCGGCCCTGGCCGGCGACGGCATTGGGCCCGAGGTCATGCGGGAAGCAATCAAAGTGTTGGATGCGGTCGGCGCCCGGTTTGGCCTGCAGATCCGCCTGACCGAAGCGCCCGTGGGCTGGGCGGGCATCGACGCTGCCGGGCGGGCGCTGCCGGACGAGACGCTGGCACTGTGTCGAAAGTCGGACGCGATCCTGTTTGGATCGGTGGGCCTGCCGGATCGGGATCCGACCATCCCGAAGGAGGAACGGCCGGAGCGGGCGGCGCTGCTGCGACTGCGGAAGGAGTTCGGACTTTTTGCCAACCTGCGTCCGGTCAAGCTGCCGAAGGAGTTGTCCCATGCCTGTCCCTTGCGGCCGGAGCGGCAGGGGGACGGCTTGGACATCTTGGTGGTTCGGGAGTTGACGGGCGGCATGTATTTCGGCCAGCCGAAGAAGACCGAGCAAGTCTCACCCGGGGTCCTGCGGGCGATCGACACCATGGTCTACACGACGCCGGAGATTGAACGCATTGCGCACGTCGCGTTTCGGGCGGCGCAGGGTCGTCGCCGCAAGGTGACGAGCATCGACAAGGCGAATGTGCTGGAGAACGGCGTTTTGTGGCGCGACGTCGTGACGGCGGTCGCGAAGCAGTATTCCGGAGTGACGCTGGAACACATGTTTGTCGACAACGCCGCGATGCAGCTCCTGCTGAAGCCGACGCAATTCGACGTGGTTTTGTGCGAGAACATGTTTGGCGACATTCTGAGCGACGAGGCGGCGGCGCTCGCGGGGTCGCTCGGCATGCTGCCAAGCGCGAGTCTGGGGGCCACCACCAGCGGGCGGACGTTTGGATTTTACGAGCCGGCGGGCGGCACCGCACCGGACATTGCCGGGAAAAACCTGGCCAATCCCATCGCGCAAATTCTCTCGTCCGCCATGATGATGCGCCACAGCTTCGGTCACACCGAGGCTGCGGCGGCGATCGAGGGCGCCGTGGGGCAGGCCATCGTCCGGGGGTTGCGCACGGGCGACATTTACCACGCCGCTGAATCGGCGGCGCGCCGGGTGGGCACCCGCGAGATGGGCGATGCGATCGCCGCGGCCATCGGCTAACGTTCCGGCCCGTGAAACCTCCTGAAATGGGCGCCGTGTTGCGCGCGAACGCCGATCCTCGGGGCAGCCAGCCTACGGCGTGAACCCTTGGCCGTTGTGTCTGCCAAATCTCATCGCCTTGCGACCTGGATCTTGATCGGCCTTTTGGCCGGAGTGGTGGCGGGTGGCGTGGTGTTGGTCATCGGTCGGAGCGCGCCGCAGGTATTGGGGGGCGCGCGGACTCTGGCCACCAGCGTGCTGGATCCTCTCGGTCGGATCTTTCTGCACCTGCTTTTCTTCGTGGTGGTGCCGCTGGTGTTCGGTTCGCTGGCCCTGGGCGTGGTTCAGCTGGGGCGCCTCGATCGGCTTGGCCCGCTGGCCTTGCGCACGTTCATCCTGTTTGCGCTGAACATGGCGGTCGGCGTGGGCATCGGGCTGCTGCTCATGAACGTGTTCAATCCGGGCGGCGCGCTCGATTCAAACACCAAGCAGACGATGATCGCGGAGTTTGGAGGCCGGGCGCGCGAAGCGGTGGCGACGGGTGCCACCCAGCCCTCCGTCAATTTGTCGCTGCTGGTCGACATGTTTTTGCCCCGCAACCTGCTGCGGTCGGTGGTGGAGTTCCAGGTGCTCCCGCTCATCGCCTTCGCGCTGCTGGTGGGCGCGGCCGGAACCCAGCTGAGCGACGAACACCGCGGCCGCCTGCAGACCGGGCTGGAAATCCTGACGGAACTGATGACCCGGATCGTGCACTTCGCGCTGCTGCTCGCCCCCGTTGCTGTGCCGGCGATGATCTTCAGCGTCGTCGTCAAAGTGGGGGTTGAAGTGATCTACGCGCTGGGGGGCTTTGTCCTGCTCTGCCTCGGAGCCATGGCTCTTCATCTCTTTGGAACAATGTCGCTCTGGATCCGGCTGCTCGCCGGCCGTTCGCCGCGGGAGTTCTGGAGCCGTTCCCGGACGATTTTGATCACGGCATTCTCGACCAGTTCCAGCAATGCCACGCTCCCAACCACCATGCAGGTCTGCCGCGAAGAGCTGGGCATCTCCCCAAGCGTGACCGGCTTCGTCATTCCCCTCGGCGCCACGATGAACATGAGTGGAACCGCGCTCTATGAAGGGTGCGTCGTCCTCTTCATCGCGCAGATCTATGGGGTCAATCTCACCCTGCAGTCGCAGCTGACGTTGTTGTTGTTGGCGGTGCTCAGCGCGGTCGCGGTGGCCGGAATCCCGGGGGCATCGCTGCCGCTGATTGCCGGGTTGTTGTCGACCTTTGGCGTTCCTCCGGAGGGCCTGGCGATTATCATCGGGGTCGATCGTCTGCTCGACATGGCCCGCACCACCCTGAACGTGGCGGCCGATGTGGTGACGGCGGCGGTGGTGGACCGGCAGGTGTCCGGCCGGGAAACGGCGATGCCGCCCCCGGCCGCCAGCGACGGCTGACTCTGGCCAGGTCAACCCTGCGCCTCGACCTGGTCGGGAGGCGTCGGCTGGGCTGCGGGCGAGTGCAGGCGGAAGGAAGCCCGGAGGGTGGGAATGCCCTGGATGTTGAACTGACGTTCAAAATCCGTGACCACGGCGGTGAGGTCGGGCCCAGGCTGGATTGGCCCGAAGCGCGGATCGGGGTCGAACGTGGCGCGCATCTGCTCGAAATAGTCGGCGTCATCCGTGCGAAGGTGGACCTGGCCACCCGGCCCGAGAACGCGGGCGGCGGCGGTGGCGAACTCCGGGTTGATGAGGCGATTTTTTCGATGTTTCCGCTTCGGCCACGGATCGGGAAAATAGACGTGGAGCGCGGCCACGGAGCGGGGTGGAAGCAGGTAGTGGAGGAAGTAGCCCGCCTCGATGCGGAGCAGGCGCAGGTGGGCCAAGCCCAGGCGCTGCGCTTTGCGATCCAGCTTGCGCAGGCGCCCGAGCAACCGTTCGACTCCGAGGAAATTTCTCTGGGGATGAGCCGAGGCCCACTGGGCCAGAAACGAACCGTCGCCGCTGCCGAGTTCAACCTCGAGGGGCCATCCGTTCGGAAACAGATCCCGGAGGGGCAGGGGATCGACCCACGAGTCCGGTCGGAAGATGGCGGAGCCAGGCATCGGCGATGTTCAAAAATCTAGCTTTCGATGACGTTGATCTCGACCGGCTCGACGTTGATGCCGGTTTTTTCCAGCCAGGCGACGGCAGCGGAGATTTCCGCGCGGCTGCCGTCGAGTTCGAGACAGAGGATGCCGATCTCGTCGGTGACACTGGCCTGGCGGACGTTGGTGACGACTTTAAACCGCTGGCCGAGTTCCCACAGGATGGGGGTTTTGATCATCCGGGGCGGGTACATGAGCCAGAAGCGGCCGGTTTCGACGCCGGTGCGGGGGGCATTCTTGGCGCCGGCTTTGGCGCGGGCGCCCGGGGCTCGGGCGGGAGCGGCGCCGCGGCGGGCGGCTTTACTGGCGGGCGGGCGGGATGCTTTTTTGCGGGGTGTGGCCATGATGATTAGCCTCCGGCGATGGCGGGGATGATGCTGATCTCGTCGCCGTCCTTGAGGGGTGTTTTCTGGTTTTGGAGAAAGCGGATGTCCTCTTCGTTGACGTAGACGTTGACGAAGCGGCGGACCTCGCCGGATTCGTCGATCAGTCGCTCCTGGATTCCCGGGAAGCGGGACTGGAGCTCGGTGATGGCGTCGCCGACGGTGCCGGCTTTAACCTCGATGAGCTCCTCGTTGTTGGTCAGCTTGCGCAGCGGCGTGGGGATGCGGACTTTCGTGGGCATGGGGACAGGGAGTGCGATTTATGATTTACGAGTTACGGGCTACGATTGACGACTGTCGGTCTGCTGATTGAACACGTTCCGAGCGGCATGATGCGTGGCGCCCAAGGCGGTTGGCTTCGGACCGGAGCCGGTTGGGCGCGGGTCAGGCCGTGACGGCGGCGCGCTCACTGGCGGTGAGCATCGATTCGAACTCGCGCAAGCTCGGCTTGATCTCACGCGGCTGGCCGCAATGCCCGGTGACGGCATCCAACGTTTTGAGGCCGTTGCCAGTGATGCACAGCACGACGGAGTCTTTGGTCGGAATGCGGCCTGACGCAACGAGTTTTTTGGCCACGGCTGTGGTCACGCCGCCGGCAGTTTCGGCGAAGATGCCTTCGTTTTCAGCCAGCAGGCGGATGCCCTCGCGGATTTCGTCGTCCGTTACATCCTCGGCGTGGGCGTCGGTTTCCTTCATCACCTTGAGGGCGTAGAAGCCGTCGGCGGGGGTGCCGATGGCGAGGGATTTGGCGATGGTGTTTGGCTTGACGGGTTTGAAGAAATCGAGCCCGGCCTTTTGGGCGGCGGAGATCGGATTGCATCCCGTGGCTTGGGCGCCGTGCACGTGCCAGGGCGTTTCGGGGGCGAGACCGAGCTTGGCGATTTCCTGATAGGACTTGTGGATCTTGGTCAGGAGCGATCCGGAGGCCATGGGCACGACGGTGTGTTGCGGGATGCGCCAGCCGAGTTGTTCGATGATCTCGAAGCCCATGCTCTTGGAACCTTCGGCGTAATAGGGGCGCATGTTCACGTTGACGAACGCCCAGCCATATTTGCCGGCGATCTCGGCGCAGAGGCGGTTGACTTCGTCGTAGTGTCCTTTGATGCCGATGACCTGGGCGCCGTAGATGAGCGAGTTGAGGATCTTGCCCTGCTCGAGATCGGCCGGGATGAACACATAGGCATGGAGGCCGGCGGACGCGGCGTTGGCCGCCACCGAGTTGGCGAGGTTGCCGGTCGAGGCGCAGGCGACCGTCTGGAAACCGAGCTCGCGGGCCCGGCTGAGCGCGACACTGACCACGCGATCCTTGAACGAGAGCGTCGGGTAATTGACAGCGTCGTTTTTGATCCAGAGCTCGCGCACGCCCAGCGCCTTGGCCAGGCGATCGGCTTTGATCAAGGGCGTGAAGCCGACCTCCATGCCGACCGTGGGGCCTTCCGCCACCGGCAGGAGTTCGCGATAACGCCACATCGTCTGGGGCCGGGACTCGATGGTGGCGCGGGTAAGCGCCTTTTTGATGTGGGCATAGTCATAGGCGACTTCGAGCGGGCCAAAGTCGAATTCGCACACATGGGTGGCCGCCAGGGGATATTCCCGGCCGCACTCGCGGCACTTCAGGGCCTTCATGAAACCGTGATGACTCATAGCTGTATTTGAACGTTGTGTCGTGGCGAGGTCCGCGCCGCCGCGCTGGCGGCAACAAAAAACCCCTTCCCATCGAGTGATCCTGCGATCACGAGTGAGAAGAGGTCACGAATTCCACCAGCTCTTCTCATCTTTTCCAACGCTCGCGCGCCGGCTGGATTTGGCACCTGGTCGTCGCACATTCCTGCGACCGGTTGCCGTGGTTTCATCGGGCCAGTCCCTCTACCACTCTCGATGAGTCCGTTATCTAATCAACGGATGCGGATAGATTGATGTTTAACTTTTTTTTGTCAACGGGTTTTTCAGGCGGACCGGGGATTCCTAAACCACAGACCTGTTCATCCGTGGTTAAACAAAGCCGCTGCTTGCCATTATCCGTGGTTTTGCGGCGCCAGAATGGGCTCGACGGCGTTGGGGCCGGCAGATTTCCATGTCCGCATGTCGCCCTTCACGGATCTGCGTGGCGTTGTCTCTCGCGCCGCGTCCATTTTCTGGCTCTTTTTCGTCGCGCTCGTGCCCGGCGGTCTCCGCGGAGCGGAAGCGCCGCTGGCACTTTGGCCGGGCGTCCCGCCCGGTGACACCAATGCGCTCCCGGCGGAGGTGGACACGACCAAGCCAACGGACAATCTGGTGGGCGGCAAGCGATTGATCCGGCTGGCGAATGTCTCCATGCCGACGATCACGGTCTATCCAGCCCCGAAAGAGAAGCGGACCGGCGCGGCGGTTCTGGTTTGTCCCGGAGGTGCCTATCAGATTCTGGCCATGGATCTGGAGGGGACGGAGGTCTGCGAATGGTTGAACTCGCTGGGCGTGACGGGGGTGCTGTTAAAGTACCGGGTGCCGAAGCGGCCGGGGCGGGACAAGCACGCCGCGCCGTTGCAGGATGCGCAGCGGGCGATGGGATTGATTCGTCAACGGGCCGGGGACTGGGGGGTGAAGCCGGGCGCCGTGGGCGTGCTGGGCTTTTCCGCCGGGGGCCATCTCGCTGCGTCCTTGAGCACGACTTATGGGCAGCGCTCGTACCTGCGGGTGGATGGGGCCGATGACCTGAGTTGTCGCCCGGATTTTTCCGTGCTGGTTTATCCGGCGTATCTGACAGTCAAAGAGCAGCACGACGCCGTTGCTCCGGAGCTGACCATTAACTCGAACACGCCCCCGACCTTCCTGGTGATGGCCCAGGATGATCCCGTCCGGGTCGAGAACGTCCTGGGCTATGGAAGGGCGCTGCGACAGGCGGGGGTGCCCTTCGCGTTGCATGTGTATCCCAGCGGTGGCCACGGCTATGGGCTGCGGCCGGCGCGTGACGCGGTCACGTCGTGGCCGCAGCGGGCGGAGGAATGGCTGCGCGGTCTTGGGCATGTTGATCTGGGGGCCGGCCGAAAGCCGTGATCCTTGACCCGTGAAATTGGGGATCCATTGGCAACGGACACTGGGTGGCGGCGCGGTGAAGCCGGGAGCCCGGGTTTGCGGTTTTCCGGCAAACTTGGATGAGGGGCCTGAAAATCGCGGTGCCCGCGTGACGGCGGAGGATGGGAGCGGTCCAATCAGCGATGTCAGCCACCAACGCCGAAACCCTCGTGGAGCCATTGGATCCGATGGAGCCAGCGTCTGAACCGGCGGCGCCGACGCTGCTCAAGGTGCCGCTCGAGCCGGCGGAGCTGGCGGCCATTTACGACGAACATGCGCGCTCGGTGTTTTATCTGGCGCTGAGGATGCTCGGGGATCCGACCCAGGCGGAGGACGCGACCCACGACGTATTTCTCAAGGCGTATCGGAAGCTGGGCGATTTCAAAGGGCAATCCAGTCTTCGCACGTGGCTTTACCGCATCACCATCAATCACTGCCAGAACCTGCTGCAGGGCTGGTATCGACGGAACATCCACGGGACGGACGACGAAGCGGTCTGGGAGCGGACGGCCGGGCCGGTGGACAATCCGTTGCGGGTCCTGGAGAACAAGGAGCTTGGCGAGCGGATCCAAAAGGCGCTGGACATGCTCCCTGACGAGTATCGACTGCTGCTGCTGCTGGTGGCCGACGAGAAGCTGAGTTACGAAGAAATCGGGAGCCTCACCAACCAGACGAGCGACGCGGTTCGCGGCAAGCTCCACCGCGCGCGCAAGGCCTTCACGGGTGCATTCCAACAAACGGCCTGACGGGCTTCAGCCGATAATTGATTTTTAACCAATCCAGCTGTTCATGAACCCCCACGACAACGCCAAGCTCAACCAGCGGGCCAGGGAGGAGTTTGCCACCCAACGCGTGCAGGCCCAATCGAACGCGGCGGAGCAGGCGGCGCTCGAATTCAAGAGTCCGGAGGACATGCTGCGCCATGATGCCGCCCGGACCGGGGTGCCGGGGCGAGTCGCCGAGCGCCTGCAGGATTCCATCCGCCGTGAACCACCGCGTCCGAAGGGCTGGCTCAGCCGGCTCTTTGGCCGCCGCTGAGCCCGGCATGCGGTTTCGGGGCGCCACCACACCCGCCGATTGGCCCATGGGCCGGGCCGGCTGGGAGCGGAATCTCCGCAGTTGCATTTGTCCGAGGAACGGGCGACAGATTTGCATCAGCCAACAACGGGCGGCCATCGAGTGGAAGTGATCGCATGACGATTCCGCAGGAACTGGAGACCTTGATCCGCGCCCGCTACCCGCTGATCTATGTGGTCAGCAGCGAGGAAGCCCGGGTCCAGGAGCTGGTCAGCCAAATTGCTCAACGCCGGCAGAAGATGCTGATCGAGTGGAGCGCCACCACCGGGCTGGTCCCGGCGGGCACCTCGCTGCAATCGCCGAAGCATCGATCGTCCCCCACCCGGGATCCGCTCAAGGCGCTGGACGAGGTCATCGACCACGTCGAGCCAGCGCTGTTTCTGTTCAAGGATTTTCATCCGTACCTCGCGCGGGCCGAGCACGTCGTGGTCCGGCGCCTGAAGGAGATCGCCCTCCACCTCAAGGACAGTTACAAGTCCATCGTGCTGGTCTCACCGGTGCTGGAGATCCCGATGGAACTGGAGAAGGAAGTCACCGTGCTCACCCTGCCTTTGCCGGGGGCGGAGGAGCTGGGTGTCTTGCTGGATCGCATTCTGGAGGAGGTCCGGGAGCACCCCGGGGTGCAGGTGGATGTCGACCTGGCGGGGCGCGACCGACTCCTGCAGGCGGCCCTGGGTCTGACCTTGAGCGAGGCGGAGAACGTTTTCGCGCGGATGCTGGTGCTGCGGCAGCAAATCAGCGCGGCCGACGTTGCGGAGATCGCGTCGCAGAAGGAGCAGATCATCCGAAAGAACGGGCTTTTGGAATACTGCGCGCCGGATGAAGATTTTTCCCGGGTCGGCGGGCTGGAGCAATTGAAGGAGTGGCTGGGCAAGCGTTCGGTCGCGTTGGGCGCCGAGGCGAGGGCATTCGGGCTGCCGGCCCCGAAAGGCATTTTGCTGCTGGGCGTGCAGGGGTGCGGCAAAAGTCTTTGCGCGAAGGCCGTGGCCAGTCTCTGGCAGTTGCCGCTGCTGCGCTTTGACATGGGGCGGATGTTTGGCAGCTACGTCGGGTCGTCGGAGGAAAATGTGCGGCGGGCCATCGCCGTGGCCGAGTCCGTGGCCCCGGCCATCCTGTGGGTGGACGAGATCGACAAGGCGTTCGCGGGGGCGCAGGGTTCGGGGGCGACGGACTCCGGCACCACCGCCCGGGTTTTTGGCACCTTCCTGACCTGGCTGTCCGAAAAACAGGCGCCGGTCTTCGTGGTGGCCACGGCCAATGACATCGCACACCTGCCGCCCGAGCTGCTGCGCAAGGGGCGCTTCGATGAAATCTTTTTCGTGGATCTCCCGTCCGCCGCCGATCGGGAATCGGTGCTGCGAATTCATCTGGCGCGCCGCGGACGCGACCCGGAGCACTTTGATCTGCCGGCCCTGGTCGCCGCCAGCGAGGCATTCAGCGGGGCCGAGATTGAGGAAGCCGTGATCAGCGCGCTCTATGACGCTTTTTCAGAGAAGGTCGAGCTGGAGACCCGGCACGTGCTGGGCGCCTTGCGGGAAACGGTCCCGCTGTCGCGCACGATGGAAGAGCAGATCACCCGGCTCCGCCAGTGGGCCTCGGGCCGGGCGCGCAGCTCGAGCCAGGCGGTCAACGTCCTTGCGCACGCAGTCGACGAGTGAATCGAACCATCCTTCGCCATTCGCAACCTTCACCCCGCCATTCAACGTCAACCTCAACCTCAACCGGAATCGAGCCATGTGGGACGCCTTCTTCGAACATCTCCGGCGCTGCGGACGCAGCGGCCATCTCTTCGTGTTGATTTTCGTGGCCAGCGCCATCGCGGTGACCTTTGGGCCGGTTGGCCTGGCCGTGTTGCTGGGCGTGCTGGGCGCCTATCTGCTGTGGTTTTTGGTGGAGGTCCGCCAGCAGCAGGCCCGGTTTGAGAAACTGGGGCAGCAGCCGCCGCTGGCCAGCGTCGACCTGCGCGTGGCCCGGGTGCGCCTGGCCAATTCGAAGACGCAGCGCCTCATGGCAGAGCAGTCGCGGCGGCTGAAGGCGGCGTCGTTCGCGCGGCCCGTGGCGCGGGCGGGGACCTCGCCGCTCCGGGTGCGGGCGCGCTAAAATCCTGGACCCGTGAACGCCGTCGCGCACCCGCCAAACCTCGGGGTGAAGTTTTTCCGGCCGGGGTCAGCCGCCGAAGCCGGCAACTAATCGCATGAGCCGTTTTTCCAACTTGGAATTTGAAGACGCGAACGCGCGGGAGCGGGCCGCGGCGCGCGCCCGCGAACCGGAGGACACGCAGCGGCTGGCCGAGGCGCGCGGGGCGTTCGAAAACGCTCAGTTTGAGGTGGCCCTGAGGGCATTTTCCCGGGCCATCGAGGTCAACCCGCACAATCCGGCAGGGTGGTCGGGCCAGGTGCGCGCGTTGATTGAGCTGGGGGAGCATGGCGAGGCGTTGCGATGGGCGGACAAGGCGCTGGAACGGTTTCCCGCCGACCCGGAGACCCTGGCAGCGAAGGCGGTGGCGCTCGCGCGGCAGGGGCAGGTGGAGGAGGCGCTGGCGTTCTCGGACGAATCGATTCAAGCCGGCGGCGACGTGCCGTATCTCTGGCTGGCCCGCGGCGATGTGCTGCTGGCGCGCGCGGAGGCGCGCGCGGATCACTGTTTTGAACGGGCTCTGGGACTGGCGCCGCGGGACTGGGTGCTGCCCTGGCTCGCGGCGCGAATCCGTTCGTTTTACCGTCAGTTCGCCGCGGCCTTGAAGCTGGTTCAGCAGGCCTTGGAGCTGCGTGCGGATCATTCCATCCTCTGGCTGCTGGCCGGCGGGTGCCAGCAGGCGTTGGGTCTGCCGCAGGCGGCCCGCCGGTCGTACGAGCAGGCGCTGCAACTGGACGCCCATTGCGTGGAAGCCCGGCACGCCCTCGTGGCGCTGGACGGCGCCACGGTCAGTTCCCGCCTGGCGGGCTGGTGGCGCCGCCAGTTTGGAAAATAAAATTGGAGCGCCATGATTTTGAATCCCGGGACCACGTTGGATCGGCTGCTGGCGCTCGCCCACGAGCACGACGCGTCGGATCTGCACATCGTGGTTGGCGTGCCGCCGGCCTTCCGGGTGAACGGCGAGATCATTCTTTCCGAAGGCGACGTCCTCAGCGAGGTCGATGTGGACGAGATCGCGATGCAGTTGCTGAACGAGGTGCAGCGCGAGACGCTGGAACGGGAGTGGGAGCTCTGCATCTCGACCCGCCACCCGGCGGCTGGGCGTGTCCGGATCACGTTTTACAAGCGCAATGGCCGGGCGGAAATGTGCTTTCGTTTCTGTGGCGATCGCATTCCCTCCCGGGAGGAGCTCGGCTTGCCGGCCAAGATCGACGAGATCTATCGCCGGCCCAACGGACTGTTTCTCATCACCGGTCCCACGGGCGCGGGCAAGACCACGACGTTGAATTACCTGGTCAACGCCATCAACCAGGAGCGCCGCTGCAAGGTGGTCACGATCGAGGACCCGATCGAATACGTGCATCGCAACAAGCGCGCCATCGTGGTGCAGCAGGAAGTGCTGACCGATGTCCATTCCTTCAACCGGGCGCTCATCCATGTCCTGCGCCAGGACCCGGACGTCATCGTGGTCGGGGAGGTCCGGGATCCGGAGGCGATTGCCACGGCGCTGACGGCGGCGGAGACGGGCCATCTGGTGCTGGCGACCATGCATTCGCCGAACGTGGCGCATGCGCTCGAGCGCATCACGGGGGTGTTCGAAGGGAGTGCGCAGCGACAGATCGTGCTGCAGCTGGCCAACTCGCTCCTGGGAATCCTGTCGCAGGATCTGTTGCCGGCGGCCGATCGGACGCGGCGCGTGCTCGCCTACGAGCTGCTCCTGGCCAACACGGCGGTGCGCAATCTCATCCGGGAAAACCAGCTCCACTTTCTGGAGAATTCCATGCAGACCGCCGCGAAGGAGGGAATGGTGCTGATGGACAATTGCCTCTACGACCTTTACTGCAAATGCCTGATCACCTATGACACGGCCATGAGCCGCGCGCGGCACCCGGATCGAATCAGCAAGAAAAAGGAATGAGCGCTCTGCCCGAATCCGTCCGCATCATCGCGGGGCTTTTTCTCATCCTGCTGACCCTGTCGGCGGTGGTCTGGTTTTTGTGGCGGTGCTTGAAGAACAGTGTCGATCGGACGGCCTTGCTGGTGCGCTGGGCTGCCACCCTGGCGATTCTCGGGATCGGCGGGTATGCGGCCTATCAGCTGACCAAGGATGAATCGGCCAGCGGCCAGATCGCCGCGGTGCTGCTCGGCGCGGTGCTTGGCCTGGCGCTGGCGGTGCTCTGGGTTCCCTCCGTGGTGGGCAAGATCGGCGATGCGTTTGGCAGCCTCTACACCGGGGGCAATGAGGCGCCCACGCCGACCCCGGCCTATTCCGTGGCGGAGGCGCGGCGCAAACAGGGGCGCCACGGCGAGGCGGTGGCGGAAATTCTGCAGCAGCTGGCGAAGTTTCCCACGGATGTGACCGGGCAGATGTTGCTCGCGGAAATTCAGGCGGAAAACCTCGGCGACCTTTCGGCCGCCGAGGCCACAATCCAGCGGTTCATTGGCCAGGACCATGCCCCCAAAAACGTCGCCTTCGCGCTGAACTCGCTGGCCGATTGGCGCCTGAAGCTGGGCCGGGATCCCGACGGGGCGCGCCTGGCGATCGAGCGCATCGCGGAGCTGCTGCCCGGCACGCCGGAATCCCAAAATGCCGCCCAACGCATCGCACATCTGCCCTCCCTGGAGGAGCTGGAGCGGAGGGAACACGCGGGCCCGGTGATCATTCCCGTCGGCCGGCGTGACCTTGGCCTGCAGGAGGGCGTGCGGCTCCAGGCGAAAGATGCCGAAGACCCGGAGGCCGCCCTGGGTCGGCTGACGGGCCACCTGGCCGAACATCCCCTCGACCGGGACGTGCGGGAGAAGCTGGCCCTGCTTTACGAAACCGAATTACGACAGGTCGAGGCGGCGATTGAGCAATTCGAGGTGCTCGCCCAGATTCCAAACCAGCCACCGCGCGACGTGGCCAAATGGATTCATCGCATCGCCGATTTGCAGATCCTGCAGGGGGCCGGGGAGGACGTTGTGCGGGCGACGCTCCAGCGGGTCGTCGATCAGTACCCCGGCCTGGCGCCCGCCGAGCTGGCGCGGCAACGAATGGAAAAGGTGCGGCTCGAGATCAAGGGGAAGGAAAAGAGCCAGAACGTGCACCTGGGCACGTACGAACGCGACCTGGGTCTGAAAAGGTCCCGGACTCACGACCGCAACTGAGGCCGGACCCTGGGGCCGAAGCCTCCGACACGGACGAATGGCCTCGCGCCCGCGGCGTAGAGCGCAGTGCGCCGGGCCGCCTGGGGTGGATGGCTTGAATCATCGAACGCCGGATCTCCGCGGATCTCCGAAGAGAAACGTGAGGACGCCATGAACCGGCAATGATTCCATCTCCTCAGGTGGGGAGGTGAAGGCGGGCGCCCGAGCGAAGGCGCGGGTTGCGACGCCGGCCGTCCTTACCGCTTGGTCGGCGTGAGATTGCCGGTGGCGAGGCGAACCGCGATTTGTTTGTCGATGAACGCCGCCATCTCCATGTCGGCCCGGCCGCCCTTGGTGCGCGCCTGCACCAGCACGCGGGAGATCTTGGAGTCAAATTCCTCAACCTTCACCCAGATGCGCCGCTCGTCGATGTTCGCTTCGAGCACATTGCGCAGCGTGTCTTCGGTCGTCAGCGTCCCCTGGTGTTTCAAAACATCCTTCGCCGCCGTCCACAGATCGGCCGGAGTCCGTTCGTAGCGGCCTTCGACCCGATCCATCCCGAGCGGATTGCCGGCGCGATGGCGTCCATCCAACGTTTCGACACACCCCGTGCCCCCGAGGACGGCCACGCCGAGCAACACGGAATAAATCCAGTTCAATTTCATGCCGGCTAGTGCATCCAAGCGCCGGGGGAGCGTCAAGCTCGCTTTTGCAGACGGAGGAAATTGCGGAGAATCTGGCGGCCGCTCTCCGTGAGGATGCTTTCCGGATGGAACTGCACGCCCCAGATGGGCAGGTCCCGGTGCCGGATGCCCATGATCTCGCCCTCGTCGGTCTCCGCGGTGACCTCCAGGCAGGCCGGCAGCGAGTCGCGCTGGATCACGAGCGAATGATAGCGCGTGGCGGCAAAGGGATTGGGCATCCCTTCGAACAAATCCTTGCCGTCATGTTTAATCAGCGACGTCTTTCCGTGCATCATCCGGTAGTTCACCACCACATTGGCCCCGAATGTGTGGCCGATGCATTGGTGCCCCAGGCACACACCAAAGACCGGGATCTCCTGGCCGAAGGTGCGGATGATGTCATTGGACAGCCCTGATTCATTGGGCGAACAAGGGCCAGGCGAGACGAGGATGCGCTCCGGTCGCAGCGCCCGGATCTGATCGATCGTGATCTGATCGTTGCGATGCACCTGCAGGTCCACCTTCATCTCGCCCAGGTATTGGACCAGATTGTAGGTGAAGGAATCGTAATTATCGATGACGAGCACCATACACGCCGCGGACTCTAACGGCTCCGGACGGGATAACCAGCCCTCATTTGCCGCTGAACGGCATCGCAGCCATGCGTTCCGAAGGTGTCGCTTCGGCCCGCAGGGCTGCGCTTGGGAGCGAACAACGCAGTGGCAACGACACGTCGGAGATGCGCCGATGGCGCCCGCAACGCCGGTCCGGCCCGGTGGAGGACGAGCCCTTCCTGGGTTGGCCTCGAGAAATGCGAAGCCCGTTCTTGTCCTGGCGGCGGCAATACGCGAGAACGAGCGGACAACTATGCACGGAATCGTTCGCCTCCGACGGGCTGCCAAGCCTGGCGCGGCCGGCATCCATTGGCGGGCCCTGCTTGTTCTTTCAGCCATCGGCGGGCTGGCTGGGGAACCGGAGGGGCCGCCGGACTTCACTTCGCACGCCCCGTATCCGCTGAGGATCGAGATTGGATCCGAGGCCCAGGGGTCGTTGCGGACCGCGCCGCGGACCCGGGTGACCGCGGTGTTTCGCGACGGTGTGGTGACCTGGTCGAATATCGTGGTTCGGGTCAAGGGCCGGACGGGCAGCTTCCGCCCGGTGGATGGAAAGCCCTCGTTGACGGTGGATTTTGATGCGGTGGATCCGGGCCAGCGCTGGCATGGATGCCGGCGCATTCACCTGAACAACTCGGTGGAGGACGCCAGTTATCAACACGAGCAACTCGCCGCGGAACTGTTCCGCGCTGCCGGGTTGCCGGCCCCGCGCGTGGGTCACGCCCTCGTCACCCTGAATGGCCGTCGGCTGGGCCTTTATGTCCTCCGCGAAGGCATCACGGACTCGTTTCTCGCCCGGGAATTTCCCTCCCCGCTGGGCAACCTCTACGAGCCGGAGCCCGGGCCGGGGTGCGACGTCGATGGGCCGATGCATTTGAGTGCCGGAGCCGAGCGAACGGATCGGTCGGACTTGCGGGCGCTGGCGGACGCGGTGAGGGAGCCGGACGATGAGCGTCGTTGGGATCGCCTGGGCCAACAACTCGATCGCGATCGCTTTATCTCCTACGTCGCCCTCGAGATCCTCCTCAACCATCGCGATGGCTATACGGTCGCCCGCAATAATTACCGGCTCTATCACGAGCCGCAGTCCGGCCGGTTTCAGTTTCTTCCGAGTGGCTTCGATCGGTTGTTTGGACGGGCTCAGCTGCCGCTCGTCCCCCGCTGTTCCGGTCTCGTGGCCAAGGGATTGGTGAGCACGTTGGAAGGCCGCGCGGCCATCATGTCCCGGTTGGGCCAGTTGTGGACAAACCACCTTGCCGGCATCGATTGGGCAGGACGGGTGGCGGCCCGCATGGCGGTGTTGCAGCCGGGGCTGGCCCGGACGGAAGCGAGCGCGCTCGAACGGGCCGGCCACGACCTTTGCGAGCGCATCCGGCGGCGCATCGACTTCGTTCAACAAGAGCTGGCCAAGCCGCAAGGGCTGCCCGTGGCCTTCACCAACAGAACGGCCCCGCTCCCCGCGTTGCTGTGGCAGCCAGTGGACGAGCCCGCGGACGGCCGCCTGGAAAAACGGAGTGTGGCGGGAAACTTACAACTCGCGATCATGGCTGGCCGGCAAACCTCCGCCTCCTGGCGGGCGTCAGTGCCGTTGCGCGCCGGGCGCTATCGGTTGGATGTCCCGATCAAAACAGTCGGGGTGCGGCCTTTGCCGCTTGGACGTCATCACGGGGCGAGCCTGACCGTCGACGGCCGGTCATCCGAGGCGACCCGGTGGGTCGTGGGCGACCGGGATTGGTCGACGAATCAGGTGGAATTCGAAGTCAAGGCGCCCGGAAACGATCGCGCCGGGGGCGATCCGACCGCGGTGGAGTTGGGCTGCGTGCTCCGGGCGTCCGCGGGCGAGGCGTTGTTCGACGTCGGCGCTGCCCGGTTGGCGAAGCTCGACGGACCCGGGACGCCCGAATAGCGTCTGCCGTTGCGTGACTATGCCTGAATCTGATCGCCGTCCTCCCTCCGCTGATCCGTCCGGCGCGGCGCCGCGCTACGCCTGGCCGAAGTATGTGCTCGCCGCCGTCGCGTGTTTCTTCGTCATCTGCGTGGTCTGGACGATACGGGAAGTTGCCTGGCTCCGGCGCGTCAAGCAGGACGGAATGGAGATGCGTGGAGGTGGAGCCCCCGGCGCCGCCGTCTCAAATGCCGTCCCGGCGACGAACGCGGAAGCTGGGACGGGGCGGCCTTGAGACTGATGTCGTGCGGCCGCGGCTGGACGGTCACCCCCTACCACCTGAGCGACTGGAGGCGACGCGCGACCTCCTCCGCGTTGGGCCGGCTGTTGAAGGACGAAATCCGGAAGAACCCTTCACCCTTCGAGCCGAAGCCGCTGCCGGGCGTGATGACCACGTTGGCTTCGCCGAGAATCTTGTCGAACGCCTGCCAGCTGGAATATCCGGTCGGTGCCTGGACCCAGATATAAGGGGCGTTGACGCCGCCGTAGACGGTGAGACCGGCCGCGCGCGCTCCGGACACGAGCACCCTGGCATTGCCCATGTAGTGGTCGATCAACGAGCGTACTTGGGCCTGGCCTTCGGATGAGTAGAGCGCTTCCGCAGCCCGCTGGACGGGATAGCTCACGCCGTTGAACTTGGTCGTCATGCGCCGCAGCCAGAGCGGATGCAACGCGGTCCGTTTGCCGTCCGCCGTGTCGGCCAGGAGCGTTTTGGGCACGACGGTGTACGCGCAGCGCAGCCCCGTGAACCCGCCATTCTTCGAAAAGCTTCGAAACTCGATGGCGCATTCGCGCGCGCCGGAAATCTCAAAGATCGATCGGGGAATGGTCGGGTCGGCAATGTAAGCCTCGTAGGCGGCATCGAAGAGGATGATGCTCTGGTTGCGGCGGGCGTAATCCACCCAGGCCGCGAGTTGGGCGCGGGTCGCGGTGGCCCCGGTCGGGTTGTTCGGCGAACACAGATAAACGATGTCCACCTTGTCGGCGGGCGGAGATGGGAAGAACCCGTTCTCGGGCGTCGCCGGCAGGTAGACGATGCCGGCGTAGGCCCCGGCGTCGTTGGCCGGGCCCGTGTGCCCGGCCATCACGTTGGTGTCCACATAGACGGGATACACCGGGTCCGTGATGGCGATCCGGTTTTGGGAGCCGAGGACATCGAGGATGTTGCCGCAATCGCACTTGGATCCGTCCGACACGAAAATTTCGTCGTCGGCGATCTCCATGCCACGCGCGCGATAGTCGTTTTGGGCGATCGCCGACCGCAGGAAGTCATAGCCTTGTTCGGGGCCGTATCCGCGGAACGTCTCGCGCCTGGCCATGTCGTCCACCGCGCGATGGAGCGCCGCGATGACCGCGCCCGGCAGCGCTTCGGTCACGTCGCCAATGCCACAGCGAATCAATCGTTTGGCCGGCTCCGGGTTCGCCTCACAGAAGGCCTTCACCCGCCGGGCGATCTCCGGGAAGAGATAGCCCGCTTTCAGCTTCAGATAATTGTCGTTCAGGTAAGCCATGTTGGATCTGGTTCAAGGTCACATCGACAGCCAAGTCCGCGCCGCAGCCTGGGTCGAAAATCAAGGGGCGGACGGTAGCGAAACGCTCCGGGCGGCGCAAGGGCGGAGGAACAGGGCGAGGGATGAGTGATGGGGGTTCGGACTTTGGACTTCGGTGCTGTTTGGGGTTTGTGTGGGGGCAGCGGGACGGTAGGGTCGGGTCACCTTATGAAGAATCCTGGGCTCTCTTCGTTGATCGGGCGCGGCTGGCGGGTGGGTGGCGGCCTTCCCGCGTTCACGTTTTGGTTGTCGTTGGTGGTGGCGGGGGCGTTGACGATCGTCGGTTCGGCGGCGGCGGATTTTGGGGAGATGACGTTTCACAAAAACCTGCGCGATTTTGGTTTGTCTCCGACCAACTCCGCGGCGACGAACCGGCTCATCCTGCAAGCGGCGATCGATTGGGCGGGAGGGCGCGGCGCCGCCCTCTTCCTCGAGCCTGCGGACGAGCCGTATCCCGTTGACGGCGGCCTGGTCTTGCGCATGAACGTCTCGATCCTGGGCGTGCATGGGCCGACCGGCCGCGGGACGCGTCATCCGTCGAAAGCCCAGCCGGTTGGCAGCGTGTTTCGCATTGAGGACGAGGCGCACCCGTTTATCACGGTGGAGTCGGCCACCCAGTTGCGCGGGCTGCAGTTTTGGTATCCGCGGCAGACGCTTTCCGATCCGGCAAAGATCATCCGGTATCCCGCGACCATCGCCGTCTCCCGGCAGCACGCGAGCCAGGGCGTGACGTTGTCCGCGCTGACCTTTTATGGCGAGTACCTGGCGATGGATTTCAACGCGCGCCCGCCGCAAATCTGCGAGCAGATTTTGATCGAGCATTGCTATGGATATCCCCTGGGCGGCGAGTTTGTGCGCATCGATTATTGCTATGACATTCCGCGTATTCTCCACTGCCACGTCAACCCGTCGAACCAGCGGTTCATCCGGGGCGGCTACAGCCGGCCGGTGATCGACGCCGTGGTGGCGGCGAAAACCTTTACGTATGCGATTAACCACACGGACAACGCGGTGCTCATGGACGTCTTTACGTTCGGCGCCTACGGCGGGGTCTACCTCGGCCCCGCCACCTACGGCCAGTTGACCAGTTTCAACCTCGATTGCGTGACCGTAGGGATTCACAAGCTGGGCGACGGCACGTTCAACCGAAACTGGCAGATCGCCCAGGGCTCGATCATCGCGAACACCGGCCCGCGCGTTGCCGACGTGCATCCGATCATCATCGAAGGGCAGGGGCACACCTCGCTGCTCAACGTCGAGGCGTTCTCGGGCGGCAACGGCGCGCTGACCACATTGAACAAGTCCCAGGACTACCTGCTCATTCGCGGTGACAAAAAACTGACGGTCAGCCTGAGCGGTTGTCGCATGCGGAACTATGTGGCCGATGAGCCGGTCACTTTGCTGAACAGCAATGCGGTCGTTCAGGCGACGGGCTGCGTGGACAAGCAAGAGATGCCCTGGATCTGGTCCGCCCTGCCGGCGCCCGGGCGGTGAGCGCTCGCCGCGGCCGGGGCACCGCTCCCCGGTCGAGAGCGGATCCCGGCGCCGGGGGTTCCAGGCGGCCTGCTCCGCGGTTGCCATGGCGGGCGCGGCTCGGGTAGGGTGACGCCGTCGTTGGCGGGCGATTGGCGCAGCGGTAGCGCAGCTCCTTTACACGGAGACGGTCGGAGGTTCGAATCCTTCATCGCCTACCACGTCGCGTCAGTGGAGGATCGGCAGCCCGTGCGGTTGCCGGATGAGGTTCGCTTCGTAGTCGAGGTAGAATTCCATGCGCCGGGTGGTCTCGACGTCGTCAATTTCGCGGGCCATCAGAATGTAGGTGGCGTAGTGATTGCCCTCCGACTCGACCAGCCCGCCGTAGAACGACGCCAGCTCCGGGTCGACGTCGCGCAGGGCGTCGGCCAGGACCTGGAACTTTTCGCAACTACGTCCCTCGATGAAAGAGCAGCAGATGAGGTGGTCGATGACCTGCTGGCGTGTGCCGTTCCGGACCGACCGCATGAGCCCGCTGATCCAGGGGCTCGGGTGCGCCTGGGCGAAGGGGATTCTGCGCTGGCGAAGGAGTTGCAGCACCAGCTGAAAGTGCTGGAGTTCCTCGATGGCGATGGCATTCAGCTCGTCCACCCGCCCAAACAAATCGCGGTATTTCTCGAGGTTCAACGCCGAGGTGGCCGCCTTGCGTTCCAGGTGCGCGTGGTCCACCAGCACCGCCGGCAGGTTGGCCAAGGTTCGGGGCAGCCAGTCTTCGGGTATTTTCGTACGCCACAGCAGCATCGACCTCTCTTAACGACTCCCAGGGGTTTTACAACTCCGCAGGCGCCTCCAGGGCCTCCGCCCGGCCGGACGGCCGGACGATCGGTCGAGTTTTGCATTGAAGCCGTGGCCAGCCGCGTGTTGTCATTCGCGCCGGAGCAAAAATAGTTCGGGCGAAAAGGCGCTCGGCTCCGTCTGATTAGGAGTTATGAGAACACGTTGTTCGCCAGCGTGCCGCGTCGACGGCCTCATGGCTGTCGCCGGGTTCACGCTCATCGAACTGCTGGTGGTGATCGGGATCATCGGGATTCTCGCCGGCATGCTGCTGCCCGCCCTGTCCCGCGCCAAGGAAAGCGCCCGCCGCATCCAGTGCATCAACAATCTCAAACAGCTGCGCACGGCGCTGTCCATGTACGCCAACGACAACGATGGCCAATTTCCCCCGCGTAGCCGGCCCTACTGGATGACGCGCCTCTGGTCCGGCTATGAGAACCTCGACCTTCTCCTGTGTCCCACGGATCGGCCGTCGCCTTCGCCGGGCGTCGACCTGACCGACACCGATCGGGCCGCCCGCAGCTATCTGCTCAATGGCTTCAATGATTATTTTAAGGCGACGCTGAGCAACACGCCGGGCCCCGGTGAAAAAGAGTCGCAGTGGGACAAGTTCCGAAAACACGAATGGCCTTTCGGATTTCCCGAGACGGCCATGCGCGACTCTTCCGACACGATCGTTTTTGGCGAGAAGGATTCCCGTTACTACCACATCCACTACGACTCGTTCCAGTTCACCGAGGATCAGGTCGAGTATTCCCGCCACGGCAACCCTCGAAATCTCAAGGGAACGGGTGGATCCAACTTTGCCTTCGGCGACGGCCACGTGGAGTTTCTCCGCTTCGGCAAAGCGCTCACGCCCGTCAACCTCTGGGCCATCACGCCGGAGGAACGCAAGCTCGGAGCGACACCTTAGGCGGAACGATGCAGCTGGCCGGCAGCCGTTTGCCTGACCCTCTTGTGAAGGCCTTCGTTGTTCGTCGTTTGCGTATTTCATTTCAATACGCGCACTCCTCAGGCCTCGGCCTTCGCCAGAATCTGCGGCGCAACCGTCCGCCGCCCAACTGAATCGTTCCGCCTTGGGGGAGGCGGGTGGCGGTGGCGGGTGGGCTGGGGTCCATGTCAGGTGTCAGGGATGAACGCTCGGAGCCTGGCCCGCAGGCCAGAGTGGCGCAGTTGGGCGCGATGGTTGCGCACGGCGAGGCTCAACGCCGATCGCTGACCCACCAGCACTACCAGGGTCTTTCCGCGCGTCACACCGGTGTAAATCAGATTGCGTTGCAACAGCAGAAAATGCTGGCGCGCCAGCGGGATGACGACCGCCGGAAATTCCGATCCCTGGGATTTGTGAATGCTGATCGCGTAGGCCAGTGACACCTCATCCAACTCTCCGAAGTCATAAGCCACTTCGCGCTGGTCATAGCGGACAATCACCTCGCGTTCCTCCGGTTCGATGCGCAGGACCTGGCCGATGTCGCCGTTGAAGACATCCTTGTCGTAATTGTTTTCGGTCTGGATGACCTTGTCCCGCGGCCGGAATTGCCAGCCAAATTTGTCCACCACCATCTCAGTCTCGCGCACCGGATTCAGCTCCTGTTGCAGGCGGATGTTGAGCTCACGAATTCCCAGCGACCCGCGGTGCATGGGGCACAACACCTGGATGTCGCGAATCGGATCCAGACCGAACCGCGCCGGGATGCGCGACTTGACCATCTCCACGAGGACGGCTGCGATGGCTTCGGGCTCTTCGCGTTCGACGAAGTAAAAATCCGATTCGTCGCCCCGGGCAGGGAGTTCAGGCAGGCGCCCGGCGTTGATGAGGTGAGCGCTGGCCACAATGCGGCTGCCGGAGGCCTGCCGAAAGACTTCTGTCAGGCGGACCACCGGCAGCACGTTGCTTTCGATGATGTCCTGCAGGACAAGACCCGGCCCGACCGATGGGAGTTGATCGATGTCGCCGACGAGGAGGAGGCTGCCGCCCGGCGGCAGCGCGCGCAGCAGGTGGGACATCAAGATGACGTCGACCATCGACATTTCATCGACGACGAACAGATCGCCCTCGAGCGGGCGCGCCTCGTTACGCGTGAACCGCCCGGAGGCGGGGTCCATCTCGAGCAGGCGATGGATGGTCTTTGCCTCGAGCCCCGTTGACTCGGTTAATCGGCGGGCTGCCCGGCCCGTGGGGGCGCAGAGAACGCAGCGCACGCCCTTGGCCCGCAGCACGAGCAGGATTGAATTCACCAGGGTCGTCTTGCCCACGCCGGGTCCGCCGGTGATGACCAGCGCGCGGTGGGAAAGTGCCAGCTGGAATGCCTCGCGCTGGCTTGGGGCGAGCTGCTTGCCGGTCTTTTGCTCGGCCCAGACCAGGGCTTTCCCGACGTCGATTGCCGGAAACAGCGCCGGGCCCCTCAAGGCGAGGAGGCGCGCGGCGACCTGCTCCTCCGCCCGCCGAAGATGCGGCAGAAAGATCAGGTCCACTCCGTCGACGGGTTCCCGCACGAGTTCCTCCGCGGCCAGCGTGCGCTGGAGCGCTGCGGTCACAATCTCTGCGCGAATGGCGAGCAGTCGGACCGCCTCATCCCGGAGCCGGTCGGCCGGCAGGGCGCAGTGTCCTTCACCGGTTGCCTCGCAGAGCACATGACTGAGCCCGGCGCACGCCCGCAACAGCGAGTCCGGCGGCACCCCGAGCTTCTGCGCGATCTGATCGGCCGACTTGAATCCGATGCCGGGAATATCCCGGGCGAGCCGGTAGGGATCCTCGCGCACCTTCTCTATGGCGCCGGCTCCATACGATTTGTAAATGCGCACCGCGCGGCTCGTGCTGACGCCGTGGGAATGCAGAAACACCATGATGTCGCGGATGACCTTTTGCTCGGCCCAGGCCTCCTTGATTCGCTTTCGTCGGGTCGGGCCGATGCCGTCCAGCTCTTCCAGCCGCACGGACTCGGTTTCAATGACATCAAAAATCCGTTCGCCGAATTTCTCCACGAGACGTTTGGCGTATACGGGACCGATGCCCTTGATCAGGCCGCTGCCGAGGTAGCGCTCGATGCCCTCCCGGCTCGTCGGCGCGCTGCTCGAGAGCAGCTCGGCGCGGAACTGCCGTCCGAATTCGCGATCCTGGACCCAGCGGCCCTCCGCCGTCAGCCATTCACCCGCGTTCGCTGCGGCCAGCGAGCCGACCACCGTGACCGGCTCGCGCCGGCCACGGACTTTGACCTTCAGGACGGCAAACCCGTTCTCCTCATTGAAAAACGCCACCCGATCGATCAAGCCCGACAGGCTGTCCACCGGGGACGGCGTCGGGCGGGTCGGCGGGGACGTCGGGTTTGCTGGCATGCGCCCGCCAGCCTGGGGCCGGGCGGGCCAAATTGCGATTTTCGATTTCTCTCTGGACACCCGGGGCGCAAGCTCTTCACGATGCGCCTGTCGACCAGAACGAAAGGAACACGCCATGAAATCAAAATCCCAATCCCACCTCTTCGCCTGCTTCGCCCCGGCCGCGCTGGCGCTTGCGTTCTCCCTTTTCACCAGCGGCTGCGCGTCGACCGACGGCGACCACGCCCCGGCGACCGCAGATGCCGGAGCCAAACCCGCCGGCCCGACCCGTCATTTCAAAACGACGGACGGACGCAACATCACCATCGGCAAGGCCAGCCCGTCTGATGGCGGTCTTCGCTATGAGAATCCACACATGGAGAAAGGCAAATGCTGGATCGCCGACGGCTTCAATTTCAACGGCTACGACACGCTTTACCTCGCGCCCACCGAATCGACGGCCAAATATCCCGACAAGCCGGCTGACACCATGGTGCATAACCTGGCCAAGGAACGCCTCGTGACCGAGCTCGCCGTGCTCCTGAACCAGCGCGGGATTTTTCCGAACGTCGTCACCAAAGAAGCCGACGTCAAACCCGGGGCCAAGGTCCTGAAGCTCTCCAATACGATCACCGAGTTCAGCAAAGGCGGGGGCGGCGCCCGTTATTTCGTCGGCCTCTACGGCGGCGGCCAGCCGGTGCTGCGGGTCGAAGGCAAAGCGACGGACGGCGGCAAGACGGTATTCTCATACGAAGCCCGCCGCAGCGGAGTGTCCGCGGGCGCCCGCTTAAACGGGGCGTTCGCCAAGGACGAGGAAATCCAGAGCGAAGACATCCACAGCCTGGTGCTCGATCTGACGGATTTCATGGCGGCGGTGGCCGGCAAATACGGGCCGCGCAACTGAACGCGGCTCCCGGCATCACCGGGCTGGCGCTGGCGCCGGCGCGTATCGGTACTTCAGGTTGACAAGGCCGGTCTCGAAGTCGGCCCCCATCATTTTGTCCATGAGCAGGCCGAGATAACGCCCCACGGGATTCGCCCCCAGGTCGCCTTCCGCCGTCCACTTCAGTTCTGTCCCGCCCGCGGCTGGCTGCATCTGGATGCGACCGGTGGAGACGAAGCGCCCATCGTTGAAATTAAACTCGTAGCCGACGCCAGTGGCCGGATCGGACGACGTGATCTTGATCGTTCCGTTGCCGGACTTCGCCGTCCACGACTGCACGGCGCCCACCCCGGTGGGGGCGCCGCTTGGGGTGTAGATCAGGCTCGGCTCGCGGTTGGTGGTCCAGGCCGTCCACTCGGGCCACCGGCGAAGGTCATTCAGCAGTGGAAAGATCTCCGTCGGCTTGGCCTGGACGACGACCTTTCGTTCGACATGGTACCGCGACGGCAGGAACAGCGCCCCGAGGATTAGGAGAATCGGGAGCAGGAGGATGGCAAAAACAATTTTCTTGAGCAGCGGTTTCATACGGGCGCCGCGATAGTGGGAAGAACGGGCCGCAAATCCAAGGCGCAAGTCGCCCATGAACGCGCCTTCGGGCTCTTCGGTTCCGAGTTCGGCTAATTCGCAAAATTTCGAAATCGAATCCTGCGGCGGACGCTGTCGGGTGGCGTACGGAATTAGAGCTTCCCTTTGGGATTTTGGCGGACTACTTGTAGGCCCGTGTTTCCGAAAACCTCTGCCGGCGAAGGGCCATGCCCTGGGGAGTTTTGTCGAGCAGGAGCGGGTGCGCATTAAGAACGCGCGGGCCAATCGAGCTCACGGAATTCGGAACGCCGACAGCTAACAACCAACCAACAGGTATGCGAAACAACAGACTGAACCAATCAATCCGGACCGCGTCATTCGTGACGGCCGGTGTGTGCGCGGCGGGCGTCGTCGCCCAGAATGCCGTGGCGCAGGACGCAAAGCCGGAAGAACCGAAACCGCGGTGGGAAACCGTCGCAAACGTCGGGCTCACTTTGACCCGCGGCAACAGCAAAAATCTTCTGGCGTCGGCGGGCATCGACACCGTCCGCAAGTGGACGACGGATGAGTTTCTGGCGGGCGCAAAGATCGCCTACGGCAACACCACGGTGAACGGCGAGAAATCCACCACGCAGCAGGACGCCCGCGGCTACGGCCAGTGGAACCATCTCTTTACCCCCCGGTTCTACGGCGGTCTGCGCGTTGACGGCCTCTACGACAAAGTCGCCGGCATTCACTACCGCTTCACCGTCAGCCCGATGGTCGGTTATTATTTCATCAAGGAAGCAAACACCACGCTCAGCGGTGAGGTTGGTCCCTCGTTCATCACGGAAGAAGTGGTCAGCAAGCTGGCGGGTGGTGGCAAGCGCATCGATGAAAACAGCTACATCGGTTTGCGCGTGGGCGAGCGGTTCGAGCACAAGTTCAAGGGCGGGGCCAAGCTCTGGCAAACCGCCGAGTGGATCCCGCAGGTGACCGACTTCGAAAACTGGATTCTCAATGCGGAACTCGGCCTTTCGGCCCCGATCACCAAGAAGATGGATGTCCGCCTGGTCCTGCAGGACACCTACGACAACGTTCCGGCTCTTGGTCGCGTGAAAAACGATCTCAAGCTGATCGCCGGCCTCGGCTACAAGTTTTAGCCGACTTCGCGTTCATCGCTGTTTCCTCTCTGGGCAGCGCCACGGGCCCCACGGTCCGTGGCGCTGTGTTTTTTCGGATCCTTGATTTCCGGTTTCTTCGCCCGCAGTCCGCCCCCGCTATCTCATGTAGACGAACTCCGAACTGTTGAGCAGCGCCCAGCAAACATTCGTCAGGCTGCGCGCCTGCGCTGCCGCCAGCGCGCGCGCGGCCTCATCAGCTGTCGGGCGTCGACCGAGCGCGTGCCGATACGCCTCCTGGATCGCTCCCGCCAGCTCGCCCTTCGCTTCCCGGAGTGAAATGTCCGCCAAATGGCCTGCGTTTCGCTGGACAAAGGAGTGGTTCATCAGGGCCAGCGCCTGCAGCGGGGTGGTCGTCACGCCCCGGCGTGGCGTTTTGACGGCTGGATCCGGACAGTCGAACGCGTCCAGCAACGGTTCCTTGCCCGAGTTCACGTTCATTCGATAGACCGTCCGCCGGTTGAAGTCCGGTCCGATCTTGTCGGCCGGCACGTAGGCGTTTGCCGGAAATTTCATCGCATCAAACGGTCGAAAACTCGGCCCGCCCATCGCGGGGTTCAGTTGCCCGCTGACCGCGAGGACCGCGTCGCGCACCGCCTCCGCTTCAAGCCGGCGCCCCGGAAAGTGCCAGAGCAACTGATCATCCGCATCCACTTCCAAGGCCCGCCGCCAGGCCGCCGGTGCCTGGTCCGGCTCTCCCGACAATGCGTCGTCGCCACCGGCACCGGTCGTTTCCGACGATGCCTGCTGATAGGCGAGCGAGTTCACGATCAAACGGTGCAGGCTCTTCACCCGCCACCCGCTCTCGATCAATTTCGCCGCCAGCCAGTCGAGCAGTTCTGGATGGGTTGGCCGCGCGCCGCTGACTCCGAAATCGTTGGGCGTGGCGACGAGCCCCTGGCCGAAATGAAATTGCCAGATGCGATTGGCCATCACGCGGGCCGGAAGCGGGTTGCGGGAGTCGGCCAGCCACCGCGCAAACGCGAGGCGGCGCTCCGCTTCCGGCGCGTCGGCCGTGAGTCGGAAATTCGGTTCGAGCGCCGTGACCGCCGAAAGCGCCGCCGGCGTCACCACGTCGCCCGGGGATTTCACGTCGCCGCGACGCAGCACCCGCGTTGCCGCCGGCTGGACCCGTGTTCCCACGTATGAGACCGGCAACGGCCTGACGGCGTCCAGGGCCGCCTGCGCCGTGCGGACCCGTTCGAGGGCGGCTTCGCGCTCCACCCGCTGCGTCGCCGTCAGCGCCAGAAGCGCCTCCTCCAGCGACGGGATGTCTCCGCCCGCCTGGAACGACGCGGCCACTTCGGCCGGGCTTAACGCCCGATCGTGCAGCGCCGCCAATCGAACCGCTCCGGTCATCCACGGCCGTCCACCGCCCGTGTGACGCTGGCCCACGAGCAGGCGGGCATGACCCGCCCGATACGTTGGCAGCGGACTGGCCGGGCGATATTCCTTCCCGTACGGCTGTCCATTCCGATAAACGGCAATGCTGTTGTCCGGGCGGTAGACGATGGCCAGATGCACCAGTTCCTGCGGTCCGGCGGTTTCCGCCGGAGCATCCAGATCGCGGGTGCGCTCGAACCCGTTGCTGCCCGCCATCCATTTGCCCGCCTCTCGTTCCCCGTAGACGATGGCGTCGAAGACGCCGCCGTCTTCGCTTTCGATCGACAACGCGGCGCCTCCGCCTTGATCGAGGCGGTCGAGCGCCACCCACGCCTCGAGCGTCTTCTCGCGAATATCCTTGGACAATGGCCCGGTCCGCAGCCCGGCGCCTGGAGACGGCAATTGCAGCCGGCCGTCGCGAAGGATCGCGCCGCCCTGCAACTCGAAGGGCAGCCGCCCCCCCGTCGAAGCAGCTCCGGCCGGGCCGAAATCCCAGCGCAAATAGGGCACGGGCCCGGGCGCCGCCACCGCGGCCGCGCGTCCCCCGGGTTGTCTCTGCGCCGCGGCGGCGCTGGCGCCAGCCGATTCCAGACGCGTCACTGACTCCCGTGCGTCCGCCAGATCCCGTTTTAATGCCGCGATTTGATCCTCCCGCGCGCGGACCTCCGACTTGCCGGCATAGGCGCGTTCACCATGCTTCACCCCCTCGAACACCGCCTTCACTCGGTAATATTCCTCCTGTGGGATGGGATCGAACTTGTGCGCGTGGCACCGCGCGCAGTTCAGCGTCAGGCCCAGGAACGTCTGCCCGACCGTCCCGACCACATCCTCCAGTTCCTCTTCGCGGGTGATCGCCCGCTGGGTCTGGTTCGCCTGGGAATTGCCGGCTTCGTCCCATGGCCCGCACACCAGCAGGCTGGCGCCGATCATCCCATCGCTGGTCACCGGCTCGAGCACATCGCCCGCCACCTGCTCCTGCATGAACCGATCGTACGGCTTGTCCTCGTTGAAACTCCGAATGACATAATCCCGGTAATGCCACGCGTTGTCCCGGAGCCGGTCGTACTCGAACCCCTGGCTCTCCGTGTAACGCGCCACGTCCAGCCAGTGACGCCCCCAGCGCTCCCCATATTGCGGTGAGGCCAGCAACCGTTCCGCCAGGCGTTCCGTTGCGTCCGCGCTCGAATCGCCCACATACCCGTCCACCGCCTCCGGCGTCGGCGGAAGTCCGATCAGATCAAAGCTCAGCCGGCGAACCAGCGTGGCCCGATCCGCGCGCGGCGAAAACGTCAGCCCGTTCGTGGCCAGCCGGACCAAAAGGAAGGCATCCAGGGTGTTCGTCGTTGTCAGCCGCCGGGCTGCCCGCATCCCTCCAGCAGTCGCCTTCGCGCCGGAACCACCCGTCGGCCCACGACCGACATCCCGGTAGCGAGCCCAGATCTCCGCCTCAAGTTCCGCCGCCGTGCGCAGCGGCTGGAGCGACCAATGGGTGCTCCCCCGAGACGGAAGAGCGGCAGGATCCCCGGCCGCCACGGCAGGCGCGACCTCCATGATCGCGAGGATTAAAACAGCCGCCAGGCAGCCCGGGCGGATTGGGATGAGCGGTGGATATTTCGTGCTCGGATCCATGCCGCACGGAAGCCGTCCAGCCAAGCCAAATCCCCGGGCCCGTAACACCCGCGTCGCGGCGAGGGGTTCGGTTCGTCGATCGGCGCATGCGGCGGCGAGGACGCGCGCGCCACGTGGCGGCAGGCGCGCTCGACATGCTCGACCGGCTCTGCGATGAAAGGACCTCGTCGAACATTTGCCCGCCGACAATCTAATGCCGCCGACCCTTCAAACCCCGCCGTCGCCTGCGCCACCTGCCGTGAAGTCGCTCCTGGCCTTGGGCGCGTTTCTGGCCGTGTGTTTCGGCGCGGCGGCTTTTGGCGCGCAGTTCAGACCCGGCGCGTGGTATGCCGCCCTGCAAAAACCGTCGTGGAATCCGCCCAACTGGATTTTTGGTCCGGTCTGGACGGCGCTCTACGCGGCGATGGCTGTGTCGGGCTGGCTGGTGTGGCGGCGCGGCGGTTTCGCGGCCAATGCGCCGCATCTCGGAGTCTATTTTGGGCAGTTGGCCTTGAACGCCCTTTGGTCGTGGATCTTTTTTGGCCTGCGCAATCCCGGCCTAGCGTTCGGCGAGGTCGTGGTGGTGTGGATGGCCATCGGGGCGACGGTGGGGATGTTTCGCGCTGCGCACCGAGCGGCCGCGTGGTTGCTGGTGCCATATCTCGCCTGGGTAACCTTTGCCTCCGCGCTAAATTTCGCGATCTGGCGGCTGAACCCGAGCGGTTGATGAAGCGCAATGCGCGGCTTTCGCCGTGGAATCCAACGGGAGGCTTGTCCGTTGAATTGTTCGCTGGTGGGATGAAATGACTGCGGCCGGGCGGTTACCGATCGACCTCGCCGAGGACGATGTCAATGCTGCCGAGGATGACGACCACGTCGGCCACGGGGTGTCCGAGGCACATGTCCTCGAGCACGGTGAGGTTGATAAAGCTGGGCGGCCGGACCCGGTATCGGTAGGGGTTTCCGGTGCCGTCGCTGATGAGGTAGAAGCCGAGCTCGCCCTTGGGGGCCTCGATCCGGCCGTAGGCTTCGCCCGCCTTTGGCTTGAAGCTGCGGAGCTTGGCTTTGGGATCAATGATGGGGCCTTCAGGAACCTCGTTCAACGCCTGCTCGAGAATCTTCACGCTTTCGCGCATCTCGAGGATGCGGATCATGTAGCGGTCGTAGGTGTCGCCATGGTCGCCCAGCGGGACGCGGAAATTGAAGCGGTCATAGATTCCGTAGCGATCGACCTTGCGCACGTCATAATCGACGCCGGTGGCGCGGAGGATCGGGCCCGTGATGCCGGCGTTGATGGCGAGGTCCCGCGACAGCCGGCCGATGCCCTGGGTTCGTGCCATCAGGATCTCGTTCGTAGTCAGCAAATTTTCGAACTCGTCGAGAAACGCCTGGTAGTCCCGGGTCACGATGCGGGCCTGGTCGAGCCAGCTGGGCGGCAGGTCGACCCGGCAGCCGCCGAAGCGCATGTAATTGCACATCATGCGCGCGCCGGTCAGCGATTCGAAGAGGTCGAGGATTTTCTCGCGCTCCCGAAATGCGTACATCAGCGGCGTGCCGAGCGCGCCCATATCCTGGAGTAAAAATCCGCAAAGGCAGGTGTGGTTTTGCAGGCGGGTCAGCTCCGCGGTGATGACGCGGATATATTCGGCGCGTTCCGGCGGTTGCAGCCCGGCGAGTTTTTCAACCGCCAGCGCGTAGGCCCAGTTGTTTGTCAGCGAACAAAAATAATCCAGCCGATCGGTGTAGGGCATCGACGCCAGATACGTCGTGTTCTCGGCGATCTTTTCGTGATTGCGGTGCAGGTAGCCAAACACGGGCTTGAGCTTGACCACGATCTCGCCGTCGAGCACGACGTCCATGCGGAACACGCCGTGGGTCGAGGGATGGTGCGGCCCCATGGCGACCTCGAGCAGCTCACCTTCGCGGATCGTTCCGTCGGGATCGGTCTTCGGCCGAATTTCGAATCCGGCCGGCGGCGCTTTCAGCGCCCTGGCTTCACCTGGGGCGACGGGAGTGTCGTGAGACATGGCGGGGCCAGTTCAGCAGCAGACGCCGGAATTCGCAAGGCCGGCCTTGGGGTGGGGTAAGTGACGCGTGACGGGGGACGAGTAGCGGGGGGCGAGCTCACTCTCCGAGGTTTTGGCGGAGCAGGCGGGCGAGGGCGGCGGGGGAGGTGATGATGATCTGCTTGCCATTCACTTCGAGCAGCTTTTGTTCGCGGAACTTGGCCAGGGTGCGGGAGAAGGTTTCGCTGACGGTGCCGAGCTCGGCGGCCAGCACCCGTTTGGTCACGTTCAGATCGATCGGCGTGGCCTGGGTGGCGGTGGGGTTGGGGCAACGTTTGAGCAGCCAGTTGGCCAGGCGCGTCTCGACGTCCTTGAGCGTGAGGTCTTCGAGTTGCCCGACCAGCACGCGGAGGTGGGAGCTCATGGAGCCGAGCATCCGCAGCGCCAGGTCGGGACGTCTGCGGAGCAGCGCGAGGAAGCCGTCGCGTTGGACGAGGAGAACCTGGGATGACGCGACGGCGCGGGCGTCGCCCGGGTAGCCGGTCTCCGCGGCCAGCGTGGCTTCGCCGAAGGATTCGCCGGCGCGAAATACGTGAATGACCTGCTCCTTGCCGGCCGCGCTGACGCGGTGGACGTTGATGGCGCCCTTTTGCACGATGTAGAAACCCCGGGAGGGATCGCCTTCGCGGAACAGGTACTCCCCTTTTTCCAGGGGCTTGACGGTGGTGAACTCGGCGATGGTGACGATGTCCTCGGCGGGCAGCCCGGAGAACAACTGGCTCCCGCGGAGGCCTGACGCGATGCTGATTTGGCGGAACTGATTCAGCGACGTGGTCATGAGGCTGTGGTTCTACTCTGACGTCAGGCGAAAAGAAACAGGAAAGCCGGGTGCGCGGCCAAATCAGGAGGCACGATCAACAAACGCGGGAGGGCATCACGGTGCCGGCGCGCCATCCTAACGATCAAAGCGGACGGCTCCTCGCGTCGCTTGGGAGCGGAGGTGGCCGGGCGGGCCCGGGCTGTTCGCCGTGGAAAGCTTCGCTATGAAAACGACGATTCTGGCCGGTGTGCCCCTGCAATCCCGTCATTTCCCGCTGGCCCGGACGGTTCTTGGAGCGATTTGGCTGCTCGCTGACATCAGCTCCGTCCCGGGCGAGACCTTGATCAACTTTGACGACGCCGCCAACGGAACCGTGGTGAACACCCGGTACGCGGGCGTGACCTTTAGCAACCCATTGGGCGGAGATATTTACGCCCGGGCCGATATCTTTGCCCCGTCGCCCGGCAACGTCGTGTCAGTGTTCGGGACGGGGTTGCCGGAATTCGACGCCCGCTGGGGCGCGGTGCAGGCGCACTTCGCCACGCCGATGCTGACGATCCGCATCGACGTTCGCCCGGTGGCGCCTTTGGAGTTCCTCACGCCGTTGACGAAGCGCCCGTTTATCCAGGCCTTCGATGCCGCCGGCGTGTACTTGGGCGCGACTTATTACGCCGGCGCCCTGCCGACCGGGGTCGGCGAGATCGGGCCGCTGGAGACGCTGACCTACACTTCGACTTCGGCGAACATTGCGTTCGCCCGGTTTTCGACGCAGAACCCGCTCGATGGCACCCCGACCTACGGACTGTTCGACAATTTCCGATTTGAAGCCGGCGTGAAACCGTTTATCTCCACCCCGCCGGGCGGGGGCACGGTCAGCGCCGGCAGTCCGTTCACACTCTCGGTCACTGCCGGCGGCACGGCGCCTTTGGCCTACCAATGGCAGCAGGACGGCAGCAGCATCGCGAATGAAACCAATGCCACGCTGGCCTGGAGCGAACTGACTCCGGCGGACGGCGGCGCTTATCGCGTCGTTGTGACCAATCTCTACGGCGCCGTCACGAGCGTGGTGGCCAACCTTGTCGTCCCGCCGAGCCTGGCCGAGGCGCTGGACGCTCCCGGGTCGGATTGGACCACGGGCGGCGGCAGCGGGTGGTACCGCACCACGGGCGGATCCCACGACGGAATTGACGCGGCGACCTGCCTGGCGCCGGGGCTCCTGCCGGTCGGCAGCCCTTGGATGCAGACGAGTGTGCACGGGCCGGGGACCGTGCATTTCTGGTGGATATTTCCGGGCACGTTGCTGACGTCGGACTATTTGACCTTCTCGGTGGATGGAGAGCTGGTGGCGCGCGTGCGCATGCGGACCCTGGCCCTGTGGGCGTCGCAGACGGTGTATCTCGGCAGCGGATCGCACACGCTGCGCTGGGCCTATTTGAAAGCCGGCAATTATACGGGCGGCCCAGCCCGGGTGGACCAACTAACCTTCACGTCCGGCGGCACGGCTCCCATTGTCGTGACGCCGCCCGTCTCGCAGATGGTGACGGGTGGGACGAACGTGGATCTGACAGTGGAGGCGGCGGGGACTCCGCCGCTGGCGTATCAATGGCAACGGAACGGGGCAGATGTGCCTGGGGCCACGACCGAGACGTTGACCTGGTTGAATGTGAATCCGGCGCGCGCGGGCGACTATCGGGTGGTGGTCACCAACGCCTATGGGGCGGTGACCAGCGCGGTGGCGACCTTGACCATTCTGCCGGGCGTGAACACCGCGCCGGTGGTTGGGGCGATCGGCGACGCCATCGTGCATGCGGGGGTGACCGTGTCGGTGTCGGTGGTGGCTGAAGATGCGGACGTGCCGACGAATCATCTCGCTTATGCGCTGCTGGCGCGGCCGACGGGCATGACAATCGACCCGGTCGGAGGACGCATCACGTGGGTGCCGGTGGACATCCAGGCGCCCTCCACGAATCTGGTGGTCGTCAAGGTGAGCGATGACGCCTCGCCGTCTTTGAGCGTGACGCAGCAGTTTAGAGTGACGGTGCTGGGCCGGCCCAGGGTTGTGCTCAATGGCTTGAACTGGGCTTTTGTGGGTGAGGATCCGCTGGGCAATCGAATCTGGCGCCTTTATCCGGAACTCTCGTGGTCGGCGATCTCCAACACCCAGTATCGGATCTTTTATACGACGAACGTCGCCCTGGAAGACTGGACCGGCATGACCACGACCAACCTGCCGATCCGCCCACAATATGTCACGGCGACGGGAACAGTGGCGACGGCGGCGGGCCCGTCGGTGGGCACGCGAGTGATGCACTTGTTCCCCCGGGAGACCGTGGAATCGGTGCAACCGCAGATGTTCTACCAGATCTCGGTGCGGCCATAGCCCGCGAAGCGGGTGGTGCATTCTTCGGCGCGAGGCGCAGGCCTGCGGGAGAACGGATCAGACACCGCCGCCGGTGGCGTGCCCTTCGACCCAGCGGACGGCCTCGCGAATGAGGCTGGTGGCGTCGGGCAGGCTGAGCTTGGCCTTGATGTGCAGACGATGGACCTCGACGGTTTTCACGCTGAGGTGCAGGTGCCGCGCGATGTCGCTGGTCTTGCGGCCCTCGCCGATGAGCTGGAAGATTTCGAACTCGCGATCGGTGAGGCTTTGGATGGGTGAGGTGGCGGTGGCGGACCGGCGGCCGGAGAACAGTTCGAGAATGCGGCCGGCCATTTTTTCCGAGACGGCGATGTGTCCGTCCAAGACGCGGCGGATCGCTTCGACCAACCGTTTGCCGCCTTCCTGCTTCATGACATAGCCGCGCCCGCCGGCTTTGAGAACGCGTTCGGCATAGATGGACTCGTCGTGCATGGAGATGACGACGATGGGGAGCTTGGGGTAGGGCGCCAGCAAATCCTTGATCAGCTCGAGGCCGTTTTTGTCGGGCAGCGTGAGGTCGAGCAGGACGAGGTCAGGGCTCTGGGATTGGACAAGCTCCATGGCCTGGGCGGCATTTTCGGCCTCGGCGCAGATCAGGAGATCGCGCTCGTTGTTGATCAGCGCGGTCAGGCCCTGACGCATGATGGGGTGATCGTCGACGATGAGGATTCGCGTCCTGGGCGGGGACGCAGGTTTTTTGCGGGAGGCGGTCATGGGGGGGAGCGGTCGGGGGATGAGGAGCGAGCCGCCGATGATGCCGGCGCGGTATTTCATGATGCGAAGTCCGAGGCCGCGGCGGTCAGCGGGGCCGGCGGAAGTGGTGGCCACGTCCGGGGGCAGCCCGCGGCCGTGGTCTTTGATGAGCAGCACCGTGCGCTCGGGGCTGCCTTGGAGGCAGACGACGATTCGTTTTGATTTGCCGTGGCGGATGGCGTTGGAGATGGCTTCCTGCGCGATGCGGTAGAGGTGGATGGCGATGCGATGGTCGGCGATGTTGGCCGCGGGGTCGGCCTGGAAAGTGCACTTGACCTGGAACATCTGCTCGGTGTTGGCCGCGAGCTGGCTGAGCGCCGCAATCAGGCCTTCGGATTCGAGCACGATGGGCGCGAGGCCGCGGGCCAGGGAGCGGGCCTGAGCGATGGCCTCCCGCACATGGCGGTTGATCTCGGCGGCGCGCGCGGCGGCGTCGCGGAGCTCCCGGGTCCGTCCCACGGCCAGGCGTTGGGCCAGAACCTCGCTCATAAATTCGATCCCGGTGAGGTGCTGACCGAGGCCGTCGTGCAAGTCCTGGCCAATCCGGCGCCGCTCCCGCTCGCTGACCTGGAGGACTTCATTTTCCAGTTGGCGGCTCTCGGTGACATCGATTCCCGTGGTGACCACGTGATCCACCGCGCCGTTGGCGCCGGCGAAGGAAAGCCCGGTGCTGGACCAGGTAATCAGGCGATGTTCACCGCTGGCGGCGCGGATGGCGTGGGCGTGTTCGATGAAGGGCTCGCCCGCCACCAGCCGGGCGAAGACGTTGCGCACCGTGGGGAGCTCTTCGGGCGGCAGGAACAGCTCGAAAAAGCTGCGGCCCCGGACGTCGCCCAGGCGTCGCCCGGTGACTTTTTCCGCGGCCCGGTTGAACCGGATGATCCGCCCGGCCGGGTCGAGCACGACAATCAGCGCGCCACACGTGTCGAGCACGGCCGAGGTGAAGGCGAACTCCTTGTGGAGCGCGGCCTCGGCATGGGCCAGGCGCCGGTCCTGCGCCAGGCGATCCAACGAACGACGGACCACCGTCGGAAGAAATGTCAGAAAGTCGGCGTCCTTGACCAGGTAGTCGAGCGCGCCTTCGCGCATCATCTCGACCGCCACGCGTTCGTCGCCCTGGCCCGTGATGATGATGTAGGGAATCGACACGCCGCGGGCGTGGGTGGCCCGCACCAGCTCGCGCGCGTCGATGTCACCCAGCTTCAGGTCCAGCAGCAGCAGGTCGGCGGGGCGCTCTTCCAGCGCGCGCAACGCTTCGTCGCCGGTGGCGGCCCGCGCCACGTCGTGGCCCTCGCGCTCGAGATTTTTGCTGATGAGCCGGCCGAGGCCCTCGTCGTCGTCGACCACGAGCAGGCGGGCCCGCTCGCGCTGCGCGGCGGAATCCGTCATGGGTCGCTCGGAGGCGCGGCCGTCTCCAGTTCGGGAATTTGCACGAGAGTGATGAAGCAGCCGAGCTGGGTGATGGCGTCGGCGAATTTTTCGTAGTCGACGGGCTTGACGATGTAACTGTTGCAACCCAGCGCGTGGCAACGCTCGACTTCGCGGGGATCGTCCGTGGTGGTCAGCATGCAGACGGGCATCTTGCGATAGGCCGGGTGCTCCTTGACCCGGCGCAGGACCTCGACGCCGTCGATTTTTGGCATGCGGATGTCAAGCAGGAGGAGGTGGCTGCGACGGCGGTCGAACGGAGGCGTACCGACTCCGCCAAAGATGTAGTCGAGCACCGCCTGGCCATCGCCGAAGTGACGGATGACGTTGTTCAAGCCCGCGCGCCGCAGGTGTTTCTCGATCAGGCGGGAGTGGCCTGGATCATCGTCCGCGATGAGGATGATGACAGCGTTTGGCATGGGGGTAAGGGTGCGTGGCGCTGAGGATGCGGCTGGCCGAGAGGCTCAGGACTCGGGCGGGGTTGCGGGGTTACTGGTGGGAATCGCCACAAAAAACGTGGTGCCCTCCCCGGGTTTGGATTCGAGCCAGATTCGTCCCCGGTGCCGTTCGAGGACGCGTTGGGCAATGGTCAGGCCGAGCCCATCGCCGGGCAGCGCGGCGGGGTTCAGGCGGTGAAAGATCTCGAACACCTTGGCCTGGTGCTCGGGAGGAATGCCGATGCCATTGTCGGCCACCGCATAGACGGACTGCTGATGGTCGATCCAGCCGCGGATGCGCAGGTGCAAGGCGCGTTGCGGGGACCGGTATTTGATGGCGTTGTCGATCAGGTTGCTGAACACCTGGTTGATTTGGGTGGCATCGCCCAGGCATGGGGGCAGGGATTCAAGATGAACCTCTGCGTGAATTTGCTTCAGCTGAAAATCGAGCGATTTGCGCACGGCGGCCATGAGCTGCTCCATGTCGATCCGCTCGATCCGCAGCGCGGCGCGCCCCAGGCGGGAGTAGCGGAGAAAGCCCGAGAGAAGGGCGTCCATCTTGGCCACGCCGGTCTGGATGTACTCGAGTGCCTCGGGCACCTCGGCCCGCAGAATCTCGATGAGCCGCGTCCTGGCCTCGGCGTCGTGGGGCGCCTGGTCGAGCAACGACATAACCCGATGGCAGGCGTGCGCGAGTTCGCGGCTGAACCCCTGGATGTTCACAAGCGGCGAGCGCAGATCGTGCGAGGCGACGTAAAAAACGGTCTCAAGCTCCTTGTTTTTCTCAGCCAGATTCCGGGCCATGTCCGCCAGACGAGCCTCTGCATCCTTGCGCTCGGAGATGTCCCGGATGAATCCAGTGAAGCTCCGATGCGACGGAAGGCGCACCTCGCTGACCGACAAATCCATGGGGAAAACCGAGCCGTCCTTGCGCCGGCCGATGGTCTCGCGCCCGATGCCGATCACGCGCGCGTGGCCCGACTGGAGATAGCTGGAAATGTAGTTGTCGTGTTGTTCGCGATGCGGGGCGGGCATGAGCATCGAGACATTCCGGCCGATGACTTCACTGGCGGCGTAGCCGAACATGCGCTCGGCGGCGGGGTTGATCTGCTGGACAATCCCGCGATGGTCGATCGAGATGATGCCTTCCACCGCGGTTTCGAGGATGGCTCGGAGGCGTTCCTCGCTTTCCCGCAGGCTGGCGTCCGCGGCTGGCCCGGTCGAGCCTGTCGCCGTGGGAAGCGGTGGGCCGGCTGGACGCGGCCGGGATGGGCCGGGCTGACGGCGGCGTGATTGCTTGGACCGTTTGTGCGGCATTTCGGAAGCGACGGTCGGACCATGACAAGTCCGGCGGGATTGCGCAACCGTGCAGGCGGGCGCGGGCCGTGGTCCAGTGCATTCCGAGGTTGTCGGCCCGGGGCGCGGCTCCCGCCATCGCGGGATCCGCAGCGGCCGAAAGCGGTCACGCGGCTCGAACTTTACTCAGGGACCGCCCATTCCAGCTGCTGTAGAAAGCCCGCCGTCCGGAGGTCGGACGAAGTGTCACCGACAATCCTGTGGATGCACCGGCCGCATTCATGCTGCCCGGATTGGTGGGGGGAATTCCTTGCCCGCGGCGCTTCGCGCTCGAGGTGACGACGGTGAAGAGGGGCGGATCCGGATCAAGCTGCAGCGTGGACGCCGAGTTGGCTGCGATACTCGGTGGGCGACTGGCCGACGATTTTTCGGAAAACGCGATTGAAATGGGTGAGGGACTGGAAGCCGACTTCGAACGCGATTTCGCTCACGCGCAGATTCGGGTTCAGCAGCAGGTTCTTGGCGTTCTCGATGCGGACGCGGGAAAGGTAGTTCGTGAAGTTGATGCCGGTGACCTTCTTGAACATTTTGCAGAAGTAAAACGTGCTCGTGTTGACGGCTTTGGCGACATCGCCGAGGGAGATATCCTCGTTTTGGTGCTCCTGGATGAATGCCTTGGCCTTGGTAATGACGGGCGGCTCGGAGTTTTGCTGCTGAACGAGCACCTGATTCGAAATCATCGAGAGGTGCTGCGCGAAAATGTTGAGAAGCTGGACGATCGACTCGTGCTGTTTGGCGCCGACGATCCGCGTGTTGAAGAACGCCTTCTTTAATTCCTCGCGGGGAACGGGCACACCCCAGTCCTGGCACAGCCGGGCGGTGCGTTCGAACTGCGCGTTCGTCGGCTTGCGTTTCATGACCTGGCCGGTCTGGAGGAAGCCGAGGAGCTGGTCGCCGAGGCGCACGGGGACGGCCGTGTCGCAAAGGCCGAACTCGCACATGACCGTGGCGGCCTCGACGGTCGCCTTCTCGGACAACTGCTGCTGGGTTTGCAGGCAGGAAGCGCAGGTCCGGCTCTTGCGGGACATCAACTCGCAGAATGCGTTTTCGTTTCGCCGGCCGTGGTGGGGCAGGGCCCATGAGTCGATGGCCCGCAGGCGGATGGGCAGGCCAGTGGCTTCGGTGAACGCTCGCTCATAGTCCTGGTACGTCTTGGACGAGACCAAGGCTTCAATCAGCGTCTTGTTCGAGTTCATGGTAGATCCGGGCATTTCTTGTTCTTCAAAAATTGTCGCGACGCCGGCAATCTAGGATGGATCGGCCGGGGTCGACAATCAGGCCGCTCCTGATTGGGCGCAAGGGCGTACTTTAGCGGACATAAGGGTATCCCTTATGATCCGGCCTCGGGTCATTCGGGGTTTTTGTCGATTGTGTCCATGGGAGGTGCGCTGGTATATCGTCGGCGCACCCGGGCCCCGACCCGCCGGTGACGCATGGAAACCCTCAAGTCATTGATTGATTTTGTCCTGCACATCAACGTGCACCTCGACGTCCTGGTGCAGGACTACGGCGTCTGGATCTACCTCATCCTTTTTCTGATCGTGTTTTGCGAGACGGGTCTGGTCGTCACGCCCTTCCTCCCGGGAGACTCCCTGCTTTTCGCGGTGGGTGCCCTCTGTGGAGCCGGGACGATGGATATCTGGATCAGCCTCGGGGTTTTGCTCTGCGCCACATTTCTTGGCGACAATGTCAATTATTGGCTGGGGTATTGGGTGGGTCCCAGGGTGTTCCGGGCGGGCGGGCGGCGCTGGCTGAATCCGAAACACCTCGAACGCACGCATGCGTTCATGGAGAAACACGGCGGCAAGGCGGTCATCATCGCGCGCTTCGCGCCGATCCTCCGGACCTTCACGCCCTTTGTGGCCGGCATCGGCCGCATGACCTACTCCCGCTTCCTCGCCTACAGCGTCGGCGGCGCCATCGGCTGGGTCGGCCTGTTCCTGTCCGTCGGCTATTTCTTCGGCAACATGCCGCTGGTGAAGAAAAACTTTTCGCTCGCGATTCTCGTGATCATCGTCATCTCGCTGCTGCCCGCGGTCATTGAATTCCTTCGCCACCGGCGGGCGGAAGCCGAGAAGGCTTCCGGCCCACCCTGACGTGGCCGGGCCCTGCCTTCTACGGGACGCGGTGGTGTGACGGATTGAAGGCCGGCGTCCGATCGGGCGTCCGTCTCTCTCATGCGCAATCTGTCCTCTTCCGTGTTCTGCGTGTCGGCGTTGCTGGTTTCGACCGCGAGTATTTTTTCCCTCCTGGCGGCGGAGGGCGGCCCGCCGGCGGACGTCGTCCCGTTTGCCGGACTGAGTGCGACCGATGCGGCGGCGAAAGCAACCCTGCCGCCGGGATTCAAGATGCATGTGTTCGCCGCCGAGCCGGATCTGGTGCAGCCGATCGCGTTCGCGCTCGACAGCCGCGGCCGGGTCTGGGTGGCGGAGGGCTTGACCTATCCGCGCCGGCACGGCGTGCCGCCGGCCGAAAAACGGCCACCGGGCGACGATCTGTCGAAGCCGAGCGCCGGCCAGCGGCAGGATATCTTCAACGGAACCGATCGGATTTTGGTGCTCGAGGACACCGACGGGGATCATCACTTTGACAAAAAGACCGTCTTCCTGGATCACCTGAACCTGGTCAGCGGCCTGGAAGTGGGCTTTGGCGGCGTTTGGATTGGCGCGGCGCCGTATTTGATGTTCGTGCCGGTGAGCGACTGGGACAACCCCAAGGCGGCGGGCGACCCGCGAATCTTGCTGGATGGGTGGAATTTCACGGTGGACACGCACGAGACCCTGAACACCTTTACCTGGGGGCCTGATGGCTGGCTCTATGGCTGTCACGGTGTTTTTTGCCCGTCGCACGTGGGCAAACCGGGCTCAACTTATGCCGAGCGCCAGTGGTGTGACGCGGGCGTTTGGCGGTATCACCCGATTCGCCATAAGTTCGAGATCTTCACCGAGGGAGGCAGTAATCCCTGGGGCATTGACTTTGACGAGCGCGGCCAGCTTTTCGCCGAGATGTGCGTGATCCCGCACTTCTGGCACATGATTCAGGGGGCGCGCATCGAACGCCAGGGCGGGCAACACTATCCCGTGGGCCCGGACGAGACGCGTCGCTACAGCGCCGGCAAGGGCAAGCCTGTTCATCCTCACATCTACGACGACATCAAGCAGCATGGCGATCATCTGCACTGGGCGGGCAACCGCGGGCCGCATGCGGCCAACGCGCGCAGCGACGCGGTCGGCGGCGGCCACGCGCACGCTGGAGTTCTCTGTTACCTGGGCGAGAGCTGGCCGGCCGAGTACCGCGGCGCGCTTTTGATCGGCAACATTCATGGCCAGCGCCTGAACATGGATCTTCCCGTCCTGAGCGGCTCCGGCTACGTGGGCCGCCACGGGAAGGATTTTCTGAATTTCAATGACACCTGGTCGCAGACCTTGAACCAGCGCCAGGATCAGGACGGATCGGTTTACGTGATCGATTGGTACGACAAGAACCAATGCCATCACAATCGGGAAGACGGCCACGATCGTGGCAATGGGCGCATTTATAAAATTGTGTATCAGAACCAGAAAACGACCCGGGTCGACTTCGCGAAGCTCAGCGACGCGGAGCTGGTGAAGCTTGTGCCGTCACGCAACGAGTATCTGAGCCGGGGCGCCCGGCTCGCGCTGCAGGATCGGCTGTCGGCGGTGGACGGGGCGGACGGGCGCGTGCGCCGGGTGGCCCAGGCGTTGGATGAGGCGCTGGCGGCCGGGCCTGGACAGGAGGCGACGCTGCGCCTGCTCTGGGCGCGCCATGGGCTGCCCGATTCCGGTGACTCAGCCTGGCTCGACACGCCGGCGCGGGCCAAAGACCCGGTGGTGCGCGGGTGGGCGATTCAGCTCCTGACCGAGCGGGGGCGGATGGATGGAGCCCGGCTGGCGTCGTTGGCGGCGGCGGCCGATTCGCCCTGGGTGCGGCGATGTGTGGCGAGCGCCGCGCAGCAGGTGCCGGCGGCGGAACGGAAGCCGGCCCTGCTCAGCCTGCTGGCGCGAGCGGAAGACGCGGACGATCACAATCTGCCGCTGATGTATTGGTACGCCTTCGAGCCGCTGGTGGCCGAGGATCCGGCCGGGGCGTTGACGGCTGCCCTTGGCACGAAAATTCCGCCGCTGCTGAATTTCACGGCGCGGCGAATCGCCGCGATCGGCTCCCCGGAAACACGGGCGCTGTTGGCCAGCCACCTCGGTGACCTCCGGAATTCGTCCCAGCAACGGGATATCCTGCTTGGCCTGAGCGCCGCGTTGAAAGGCCAGCGCAACGTGGCGATGCCGGCCGGCTGGGAGGCGGTGGAGACCAAACTCGGGCACAGTGATCAGGCGGATATCCGGACTTTGGTCCAGACCTTGTCGGTGACCTTCGGCAGCCAGATTGCCTTGAACTCGTTGCGGGCGGTCCTGACCGATGGCCGGGCTCCGGGGGCGTCGCGTCGCGCGGCCCTGGACTCGTTGGTCGAGGCGCGGGATCCACAGCTCAGCCCGGCGCTGGTCAGGCTGCTGGGCGATGCCGATCTCCGTTCGCCGGCAGTCCGGGCACTTGCGCGTTACAGCGACGCGGGCATCCCCGAAGCGCTGCTTGGTTCCTATGCGCAATTCAACGAGGGCGAGAAACGGGACGCCGTGAACACCCTGGTTTCGCGACCCGGTTTCGCGGCGCCGCTGCTCGCGGCGGTCGAAGCAAAGCGGGTCCCGCGCCAGGATCTGACGGCGGACGTGATTCGCCAGCTGCGCGCGATGAAGGATTCGACCGTGGCGGCGGCGATGGCCCGCATCTTCGGTCAGTTCCGGGAGAGCTCGGCCGATAAAAAGGCCGAGATTGAAAAAATTCGACGAGTTTATGCGGCCGGTGGCAGCCAGCCGGGGAATGCCAGCCCAGGTCGGGTCGTGTTCAATCGGGTTTGCGCCCAGTGCCACACCTTGTTCGACACCGGCGGCAAGGTCGGCCCCGACATCACTGGTGCAAACCGCTCCGATCTGAGCTACCTGCTCGAGACCATCGTGGATCCCAACGCGGTGATTCCCAATGAATATCGGACCAGCGAAATTGAAGTCAAAGACGGCCGCAGCCTGACGGGCATCGTCAAGGCCACGACCGACAAGACCGTGACCATCCAGTTGGCGAACGAGCTGGCTGTTGTCGCCAAGGATGACATCGTCAGCCAGCGCCTGACGGAGCTTTCGATGATGCCGGAGGGGTTGTTGACTCCACTTTCGGAGCCGGAGGTTCGTGACCTGCTTTATTACCTGAGCCGGTCGGGCCAGGTGCCGTTGCCGGCTGAGGCCGGCGCCGCGAAGCCGGCGCCCTGAGCGCGGACGCAACACCGAGCCGGCCTGGCGCCGTCCGCCTTACTTCAGAATGTCCGAGAGAACCAGCTCCCGGGTGGCAGGGTCGCGATCCACACGGACAACGACAGATTTTTCCCGAATCTCGACGCATTGGACCAGCACTCGGTTGGTGCCGACCTTGAGCGAGGCGGAATCGCCGGGCGCCATGGTGGTATTATTGATCAGCGCGAAGCGGCGGGTTGGAGGGCCGGCGATGCTTTTCACTGTCAGATTCGTGTAGGCCGGGAGCGGTTTGGTGGCGGCGCCGGCGAATGGTGCCGTGCTGCGGTCGGGATTGCCGCCGCCCGTGCGGTTGACGGCGGTCGGGACGGTGGCCAGGGTCTGGGTGAGGGCAGCGATGAGCTGCGGAGCGGAGGGGTACGCGGGAACGTTGTCAATCGTCCGCCCGTTGGCGCCAATCAGGAGCAGGGTGGGAAAGGCTCTAACGCCGTATTTGCTGGCGAGCGTTTCATTGGCTTGTTGCTGCGCGGCGGGCAGGCGCCGGCCGCGCGGGAAATCGACCTCCAGCAACACGACGCGTTTTTCGACGAATCTCTGGAATAGGGGCGAATTCAGGGCGGACGACCGCAGTTGCATGCACGCCGGGCACCAGTCGGACCCGGTGAAGTTCACGAGAATCGGCCGGCCCGTCGCGTCGGCCTCCACCCGGGCATCCTCCAGGGAGCTGTGCCAGGTGGCGGCTCTGACTTCCGACGAGACCATCGCACCCGTCAGCAGAAGGGCGCCCCACAAAATCTGTCGCGCTCGAAGTGTCATCCCTCAGTTGTCGACGCGTGGCGTCCGTGGCTGAAGCCAAGGCGCGGGACGTTGACGGGACGGATGTTGGAGGGGTGATTGGTGCCCGGGCGGGGGGCGGCGAGGATGTCCAACTTTGGGACAGGCTGGCCCTACAGCGATCGGTGATTTCTGCCGATCTTCAACCATCGACCCAGAGTGTGTCGGTCGTCCTGGCGCCGTGGCGGGCGCGAGGAGAGTGCACCTGCGCCCCCGATGGGGCGCTGGACCCGTTTGGAAATGAATTGGTGGGCTCGACAACAACTTAAATCGAAGAACCCGCAGACCCGGCGCGAAGCGATTGAAAAGCTGACCGCGGAGCGCCCGGAAGATGCGGCGGCCGAGGTGCTTTCGCTCTTGCAGGACCCGGAGCCGTCGGTGCGGCGCGCCGTCTTCGTGACGTTGCGAACGCTGAAAGCGACCGGCCTGATCTCGACGGTGATCGATGGCATGCGGGACACGGCGGCCGAAGTTCGGGAGGAGGCCATCCGAACGGTCATGGCGGTGGGCGATTCCACCTGCATCAACGTTTTGGTGGGGGCGCTCAAGGATTCCGCGCCGGAAGTGCGGCAGCAGGCGGCCCGCGCGCTTCGACATTTCCAGTGGCAGCCGTCGAACCCGACGCAGGCGGCGCTGCACCGTGTGGCCTCGGGGCAATTTGGCGAGGCGGCGGACTTGGGCGCGGTCGCGATCGATCCGTTGCTGGCGGTGCTCCGGGACCATCGCGCGCCCGGCCGGGCGGCTGCCGTGGAAGCCCTCGGTCGCATCGGGGACGAGCGGACCTTGAAGCCGCTGCTGGCGGCGGTGGCGGATGGGGATCCGCATGTGCGGGTGGCGGCGATCGAGGCGTTTGCGTGTCAGCGCGACGCGCGGTCGAAGGAGGCGCTGCAATCGGCGTTGAAGGATCCCGATGCGGCGGTGCGCGCCGCGGCGGCGAGCGCGTTGGGCCAGGTCTCGGATGAGGCCAGCCTCGATCGGTTGCTGAGCTCGCTGCAGGACCCCAATTGGAGTGTGCGCAAGGCCACGGTGGAGACATTGGGGCGGGCGCGAAATTTGCAGGCCGTCGTGCCGCTGACCAAGCTGCTGGACGATTCGGACCACGATGTGCGCGAGGCCGTGGTCGAGGCGCTGGGCCTGCTGCGTTCCCGGCTCTGCGTGGAGGCACTCGTTCCGTCCCTGACCGATCCGCAGTCGACCATCCGGCGGGCGGCGGAAACCGTCCTCCAGCGCATTGATCCGGATTGGGTCAAGTCGGAGGCCGCCCGCCGGGCGATCCCGGCTTTGAAATCCCGTCTCGGCAGCCGCGACTACTGGGTGCGCCAGACGTCGGCGGATGTCCTGGCCCGGATTGGGGACATGCGCCGCTCGGAGCCTCTGCTGAATGCGTTCACGGACCCGGTGCATTACAAGCGCCTGGCCGCGTTGCAGGCAATGATGCAAATGGCGGCGGACTGGGATGATGATCTGCGCCTGGCCGGGGTGGAAGCCCTCGGGCGCCTCGGCGACGAGCGGGCAGCCGACCTGCTGCGCTCGGCGGCCAACGACCGGTGCGAATGGGTCAAGCTGGCCGCCGTGGAATCGTCGCGGCGGTTGCGGCGGGACACCACGCGGTTTCGCGCCGGCCGGCTGCCGGACGCGCCGACGGAGGACGCCGCCTGATCGACAATCAACGAATGCAAGGAGACGAAAACGTTATGACACGGAAGAGAATCCTGTTTGTGGGGGAGGACCCGGAGCTGTGGGAGGCGCTGCGGGGCGAGGCCTCCAGCGGCGAAACGGAATGGGACTACGCGTTCGCGAAGTCCGGCCTCCAGGCGTTGAATTCCCTGACCCAGTCGCCCTGCGACGCGGTCGTGGCGGACATGCAGATGGAGGGAATGTCGGGTGCGCAGTTGCTCGATGAGATCATGCGGCGGAACCCGGCGACGTTACGGTTCATCCGGGCGAGCCTGGCAGATCAGCAGGCGGCGATGAAATGTGTCGGCACCGCCCATCAATACCTGGTCAAGCCGAGCGATGCTCCAACCATTCGCAGCGCGCTCTCCCGCGCGTTCAGCCTGGAGTCGTGGCTGCCCAGCGACAAGGTCCGCACCTTGATCTCCCAGATGCGCAAGCTGCCCAGCCCGCCGAACCTCTATTTCCAGATCGTGGCTGAGTTGCAGGCCCCGGATGCGTCGCTCGATCGCGTGGGCGGCCTGATTTCCCAGGATCTCGTGCTCAGCGCGAAGATGCTGCAGATCGTCAACTCCGCCGTCTTCGGGCTGCAAATGCAGGTCGTCAAGCCCGCCGACGCCGTCCTCTATCTTGGCCTCGAGACGACCAAATCGCTGGTCCTCCTGGCGCATACGTTTTCCTACTTCGACAAGGTGCGGAGCCCGGAATTTTCGGTGGATCGGCTGTGGCGTCACTCGGTCGCCACGGGCAAGCTGGCCGAGCAGATTGCGAAGTCGGAAGGGGTCGAGGTTGAGGTCTGCGGGCAGAGCTTTACCGCGGGGATGCTGCACGACATTGGCAAGCTGCTCGTGGCGGCGAACATGCCCGCGGAATTCAAGCAGGTTTTGGCCCGGGCCAAGGAGCAGAAGATCACGCTCGATGAGGCCGAGACCTCCCTCCTGGGCGCGGCCCATGGCGAGCTGGGCGCCTGCCTGCTCGGCATCTGGGGCCTGCCGACGGTCATCGTCGAGGCGGTCGCGTTGCACCATCGTCCCGCCCAATTTCTCAGCAAAAGCTTCTGTCCGCTCACGGCGGTGCATGTGGCCAATGCGATCGAGCACGAATTGGAAAAGGAAAAGTCCGCCATCCTGTCCGGGCCTCTCGACGTGCCTTATCTCACCGAGCTGGGCCTGGCCGAACGGGTCGAGGTCTGGCGCGATCTTTGCGCCGAAAGGATGTTGTGAAGGTTTTGTTGTCCCGCTCAAACGATCCGGTCGCCCTTCAGGGCGCCAAGCTGTAGGCGATGTCCGCCAGCCGTAAGAAAGTCCTGTTCGTCGACGATGATGTCGCGCTGCTGGAGCTGCTCAAGCAGCTAATGGGGCAGTTTGCGGGAGATGCCTGGGAGATCCTGACGGCGTCGGATGTCAGTCAGGCGCTGGTCCTGCTTCAGCAGCGCAAGGTCAACCTGCTGGTCGTGGATGTGCGGATGCCGCTGGTGGATGGCGTGCAGCTCCTGGGGTTGTTGCAACGGAAGTATCCCTACCTGACCAAGGTCGTGCTGACGGCGGAGGCTTCGGAGGAGCACCGGTCCGCCTGCCTGGGCAACGGCGCCGAGCTGTTTTTGGAGAAGCCGAGGGACGAGGGAGGGTGGCGGGCGGTTTATGCGATGCTCAACGAGCTGTCGCGCTTTCAGCCTGACCAGGGGTTCACCGGCATGCTGCGCCGCGTCGGACTGCAGGACATTCTCCAATTGGAATGTCTCGCCCGCAGCTCCATCGTCCTCGAAGTCCGGGCCGGGGAGAAACGCGGGCAAATCTTTCTGAAGGAAGGCCAGATCATCCACGCGGAGGTCGGCGACCTGGATGGCGAGGCCGCGTTCAACCGGCTGATGGCGCTGGGCGGCGGGGAATTTGAGATGCGGCCATGGGCCGAGCCTCCGCGCGTGACCATCTCGGGCTCGTGGGAGTTTCTCCTCATGGAAGCCGCCCGGGCCCGGGACGAAAAGATGGCGACGCCGTTGGAGGAGGATTCCGGCACCCCGTTTGAAACCCAGGCGCCGACCGCAGCCGGCCACACCGGCAGCACGGTGATGCCTGTCCTTGGTTCGTTGGAAGCGTTGATGGCGGATGGCACGGACCCCGGCAGTCCCTTCATCACGAAGCCCGCGCCCGCCAGCGCTGGCGCTCGTCCGAGCTCCCGTCCGCAGATCGATGAACTGGTGATTTGCTCGCCGCAAGGCGAGGTCTTTCATGAATGGAAGTGCGCCAATACCACGAGCCGGGTCGGCCTGCTCGAAGCGATCGGCCAGAAGGCGCGTCAACTGGCCCAGCGCCTGCCTCTCGGTGCGTTCGACCGGATCGAGGTTAACGGCGACACGGCGCGCGTCGTGGCCCAGGTCCATCAGGACCGGGCGGTTTTTATGCGGGTCAGCCGCACGCCGGTGCCCGCGGTCGAAAACGCCCCTGCCGCCGGCGGCGGTGCCGCCGGCGCCACCGACGAGGTGGCCAAACCGCCGGCATCACAGCCATGAAGGACGTCATCAACCAGTGGTTTGAGCAATGTGTTCCATTTGAGGGCATCCAGGCCTGCGGCATCCGGCACCCGGACCAGTCGACGACCAGCAAGTCCTGGGCATCATGGGCGGACGGGAGCGAGGAGGCCGTCCTTGACAGTGCGATGCGGACAGTCTGGGATGTTTTGCAGTTGCTGCACGTGAATAAGATCCCGCCGGCGCGCCTTCGTTGGGTTTACGACCATGCGCTGCTCTATTGCGAGCGGCGCGGCGATGGCACCTGCCTCAGCGTGTTCACCCTGCGCGACGAGCAGAGCTTCGACCGCGAAGGCCTCGAACGGATGTTTTCCGAATTTCAAGCGCTCAGCGCCGGAGGCGGCATTTGATCAGCCCCGCGCCGGCGGCCGAATCCGTCCCGGCGTCGTCGTCAGCCGCCGCGCGCCTTATCGATGCGCACGTGCACATCGTCGGAAACGGGACCGGCGGCACCGGCTGCTGGCTGCGGGCGACCGGCTGGCGCCGGGCGATGGCGGGACTGATGCTTCGCCACATCGGGCTGCCCGCCGACAGCCTGCGCGGCGATCTCGACGCCCTTTTCGTCGAGCGCCTGCTGGAGCAGATCCGCGGTTCGTCCCTGGCCGCGGCGGTCATTCTGGCCCACGACCACGTGTATGATGCGGACGGAACCGTGCGGCGCGACCTCGGGTCGTTTCATGTGCCCAACGACTACGTGCTGCGGCTCGCCGCGCGCCATCCCGAATTCCTGCCTGGGGTTTCCATTCATCCGGCCCGTCCCGATGCGTTGGAGGAGCTGGCCCGGTGTCTGGCGGCGGGAGCCGTGTTGATGAAGTGCCTTCCGAACTGCCACGGCATTGACTGCAATGATCCGCGCTATACGCGCTTCTGGGAGGCGATGGCGGCAGCGAAGCTGCCACTGCTGGCCCACACGGGCGGCGAACACACGGTGCCGGAGGTGCGCCGGGAGTGGGCGGATCCGCGCACGCTGCGGCGTCCGCTGGAAATCGGCGTGACCGTCATCGCCGCCCATTGCGCCACCAAGAGCGGCTTGCTCGATCCCGAATACTTTCACGTCTTCGCGGAAATGACCCGCCAATACCCCAACCTTTACGGGGACATCAGCGCGTTCAACGTTCCCATTCGCGGCCGCCACGTCCGGCGCTGTTTGGCCTCTCCGCTGGTCGATCGGCTGATCCACGGCAGCGACTATCCCGTGCCGGTGCATGGCCACTTTGCCTGGCTGCAGGGTTTTGTGCGCTGGCGCGAGTTCCGGCTCTGGGAAAAGTGCCCGAATATCCTGGAGCGGGACTATCAGCTCAAGAAGGCGATGGGTTTTCCGGAGGCGGTGTTCACCCGCGCGGGGGCCATGCTTCGCCGGCCGTGAGCCGGCCCGCCCTCTTTGCCAGCGATCGAATTTGCCGCCTGAATCGTTGAAGAGGGGAGACCGGGCTCGTGGAAACTCGGCTCGACGCGGCGGGCGCCACGGTTTAGCCTCCCATTCAGTTCCCTTGGCAAGCAACGGCGACAAATTGGCGGAGCGTGACGGCGGGACCGCGGATGCGACGCGGATCGGCCGGCGTTTTGGTCCAGCGGCTCTGGCCTTGGTCCTGGCGTGGGGCGCGTGGGTGGCGTGGGCGCAGGAACTCGAACCAACCGCGCGCCAGGCGGACGCCGAGCGGGGTAACATCGCCCCGGTGTGGACCAATCGCGCCGGGTTTCAAAAGGATTCGTTCACCTTCGTGCGCCTGAAGTATGCGGTCGACGGCAAGCATGGCTACGGGCGGGATCCGGATCGCCGCTGGCAAATCGATTTCCCGGACAGCGAGCTGAATTTCTCGTTTCGACTGCAACAGGTCACTTCCATCAAGGTCGACCCGGACCCGAAATCCGTCGCCATCACCGACAAGGAGCTGTTCAATTACCCGTTCATCTACGTCGTTGAGCCGGGGCGCATGACGCTGAAGGAGGAGGAGATTCCCATTCTGCGGAAATACCTCCTGAACGGCGGCTTTGTCATGTTCGATGATTTCTGGGGCGACTTCGACTGGGAAAGCTGCTCGGGGGAGATGAAGCGGGTCTTTCCGGAACGCGCGCCGGTCGATCTGCCGTTGACCCATCCCATCTTCAACTGCGTGTTTCCGCTGAAGGAAAAGCCCCAGGTGCCCGGCGTGCCGTGGGGCATTCGCCACGAGTTCACGGGCATCACTTACGAGCAAAACCACGGACCGGGCGTGGAGGAGCCGCACTATCGGGCCCTCCTCGACGACAAGGGGCGGATCATGGTGCTGTTCTGCCATAACACCGACCTGGGTGATGGCTGGGAACGCGAAGGCGAGAGCGAGTATTACTTCAAGGAGTTTGGCGAAAAGTGGGCCTATCCGATGGGCATCAACATCGTGTTTTACGCGATGACGCACTGAAGGGGAGGCGAGGTGGAAATCCGGAGGCCGAAATCCGAAATCCGAAGGCCGAGCCGTCGGAATCGCGGGCGGGTGCTGCGATGATCCTGGTGGCAACGCGCGTGGCACCGAGCGCCATTCATGGATGCGGGTTGTTTGCGGTGCACGACTTTCCGCGCGGCACTCCGATCTGGCGATTTCTCCCGGGGTTCGATCACGAATTCACGCCGGGCGAGTGGGCGGCGCTGCCGGAGCCCGCGCGGGCGCACACGCGTCATTTTTGTTTTGTGAGACAAGGCGACCTGCACGTGGTCCTCAGCGGCGACCACGCGTGCTTCATCAATCATGCCGACGATCCCAACACGGGCGCGCCGCCTGATGCGCGGGTGCCGGTGACGACGGTGGCCTTGCGGGACATCGCGGCGGGGGAGGAACTCACGTGCAATTACTGGGCCTATGACGCGGACACGTCCTGGAAGCTGGGCCTGGTGCCGCGCGATGTGGCGTTAGGCACAAACCCGACTTGAGCCGGCCCGCCCACCTTGCCCCCGGCTGGGCCTCACGCTACGGTGCCGCCCAGACATGAGCATTGCGACGAAGACGGGGGACGCCGGCCTGACCGGGTTGATGTACAATCGCCGGGTGTCGAAGTGTCATCCGCGGGTGGAGGCGTATGGCGCGGTGGACGAGTTGAATGCGGCCCTCGGCCTGGCCCGGGCCAGCGCCGAGCACGAGTTCGTAAGGCAGCACCTGCTGGCGGTGCAGCACGATTTGGTGATTCTCATGGGCGAACTGGCGACCATGCCGGAGGATTTCCCGCGCTATCTCAAGGATGGCTTTAAGCAGCTCGATCACGGCTTTGTCGAAAAGCTGGACGCGCTGGTGCGGGAGATCGAGTCGCAGCAGGTGTCCTTCAAGGAGTGGGCGACGCCCGGGTCCTGCATGAATTCGGCGGCGCTGGATGTGGCGCGAACCACGTGCCGGCGTGCGGAACGTCGTGTCTGCGGCCTGCACGAGGCCGACCAGCTTCACAATTCGGACATCATCATCTACCTGAACCGCCTGTCCGATGCGCTCTGGCTGCTGGCCCGCTGGGTCGAGTCCCGCCGGCCGGGAGCGACGCCCGGCCAGGCCTGATCGCGCAGTTGAGCTGGACCCGATTGCGGTCCTGGGCGCCAGGCACGCCTCGGGAGGACGCGGCTTAGGGCGGGGTCAGTTTGTAGACTTTGCCCGTTTTTCCGGTGAGCGAATTTCGGCCGCTGGTCAGCACGTAAAGTTCGCCTTCGGCGTCCTGGCCGAATGCGGTGATGTAAGCGCTGAACTTCGCATTGTCTGGCAGCCTGGCTTCGAGGAGCGCCAGCGTCCACGGACCGGCGCCGGATTCCGGCCGGGTGGCGGCGAAGAGCAGCCCGTCCGGGAGGGCCCAGGATCGGGACCAATCGCCGAAGACGTATTTGCCGGCGAGATGGGGGAAGGCCTTGCCTCGGTAGACGTAGCCGCCGGTAACTGAAATTCCCACGGGCTGGGTGCGATCCACTTTCACCCGGGGTGGATGTTTGTAGGTGAAGATCGGGTCGACGAACGCCTGTCCCAGCGCGTCGCGGGTGGGGGCCTCGGCGGGGGATTTGTCGGGATTCTTCGGGTCGAAGCCGGCAAAACCCTCGCGCACGTTCCAGCCGTAATTGCCGCCTTTGACGATGATGTTGACCTCTTCGAAAAGGTTCTGGCCGACGTCGGCGACGAACAGTTCGTGCTGGCCTCCCCGATCAAAGCTCAACCCCCAGGGATTGCGGAGGCCGTAGGCGTAGATCTCAGGCTGGAACGATGAGTTTCCGACAAACGGGTTGCCCGGCGGGACGGCGTAGGGCGTTCCGCGATCGACGTCGATGCGGAGGATTTTGCCAAGCAGGGTGGAGGTGGACTGGCCGTTGCCGATCGGAGGATGTCCCACGCCCACGTCATTCCCGGTGCCGCCATCACCGACTCCGATATAGAGCAGCCCATCCGGCCCGAAGGCGATTCGGCCGCTGTTGTGATTGTAATCGGGTTTGTCGATCTGCAGAAGAATCCGTTCCGAGGCGGGATCCAGCCTGGCCAGATTGGTCGGGTCGGTTTTGAACTCCGAGAGATGGCTGGTGCAATTGAAATTCGTCGGCGCGGACGACCGCAGCGGGGCGCTGTAGAAGACGAACACCCGGCGGTTCTCGTGAAACTTGGGATGCAGGGCAAGGCCAAGGACGCCGCGTTCGTCGAACGCGGCTTTCAGGGGGGCCAGCCGACTCGTGAGATCCGCAAAAAGATCGGGCGCGAGATGGCCGTCCCTGTTCAATACGTGGATGGGGCCGACCTGGTCGGCAATGAGCATGCGGCCGGAGCCATCGTCGAGGGGAATGGCGTTCAATGGCGACGTCAGGCCTTCGGCAACGAGCTGGAGCCCCACGAGCGACGGAGGCGCCGCGAGCGCCGGGGCGGCGGCCGGAAGCAGTGCGGCGAGCACGCCGGACAGGACCGCCTGGGAAAATATCCGCCGGTGCGATGTCAACGCGTGTGTCATGGACCGCATTCTATGCGGCCGCGCTCCCGGCACAAGGCGGTTCCTGGTCGCACGTTGGCCGGGACGCAATTCGTCCGGGGCGGATCCGGCGGGGAGGAGACGGGAAGTTGGTCGGCGCCGGAACGATCAGGCGTAGGTGTCGAGGTGTTGACCGCACCCGTCCGAGCAACCCGCGGTGCCCGCCTGTTCGAGCACATCGATCATGGCATGACCCTGTGCCTTCATCAGGTCCTGGTTTTTTTTGAGCAGGGCCACGTCCATCTCCTGCCGCCCGGCTTGGGCGTCCAGGACGCTTTGCAGCAACGACGTGGATGGGCCGGTCGAACTTGCTATCGACATAGCGAATACATCGGTAAGTCCGGGCGCGACCTTAACCGCTCCTGGAGCGAGGGTCAGGTCCGCCCCGGAGACGGCCTGGACAACGACCGGCGCGATCTCACCTGGTCGTTGCAAGGTCGGCACCGCATCGCCAAGCGCCAGGGATAGAGTGGGCGCGTCATGAAAGCCGAATCCTTACACATCCAAATGACGGAGCACGCGGTGACCCAGATTGATCTGACGTTTTGCGCGAGCCTGACGGAGCATCTGCCGCGGCTGCTGCCGACTCGGGTCCGGGCCCGGCTCAGGAAGCGGGACATTGATCCGGGAGCCATCGCCGATCGGGCGCGCCTCTCGGGCTTTGAGCCGTGTGAGTTGTTTTTGCTGGCCGACGGCCCGCGGACTCTGCGGGCGTGGCTGGAGTGAGCGGGGCCGGCGTGGTCCGGAGGGCGGAGGGCGAGCCCGAAAACCGCACCTGGGCTCGCCCCAGACGGCGCGTTTTGAGGTTCATGGGCGGTGATTTGAACAGCGGTCAACCTTTCGCCTTGGGACCGATTTCCGGCGGGCGGGGGGCGAGGCGCATTTCCGGAAGCCAACGCCCGCGCTGGCGTTTGCGAGGACGGGGGCGGTCGCCTTCCTCAGCCAACGCCATGAACATGGATTGGCTGCGGCGGGCGGTTTCGCCGGGGCCCGGAGCGAGGCGCCGGTAGGTGCCATCGGGCTGGAGGATGCGGGCCTTCACGTTGTCGGACATCGAGCCGCCGAGAATTTCGCGGGCGATGCGATCGACGAGAACGCCGTCCTCGATTGGGAACGCGACCTCGATGCGACGGAAAAAGTTTCGCGGCATCCAGTCGGCGGAGGCCACATAGACCTGGGGGCGGCAGCCATTTTCGAAATACCAGATGCGGCTGTGTTCAAGGAAACGATCCACGATGCTGCGGACCGTGAGATGTCTGGCCTGCCCCGGGCGCGCGGGGACGAGGCAGCAGGTGCCGCGCACGAGCAGGTCGATTTTGACGCCGGCGTCGGCGGCGCGCGACAACGCGGTGATGACCTTCTCGTCGACGAGCGAGTTCATGCGCGCGATGATCCGGCCCGGCAGGCCGCGCCGGGCGAAGTCGGCCTCGCGGTCGATCCATTCAGTCACCCGGTTGTGCATCTCAAACGGGGCGACGATCAGCCTTTTCATGCCGGCAAACTGGCAGATGCCGGTCAGCAGGTTGAAGAGGTTGGCGGCGTCATCGCCGAAATCGGGTCGGGCGGTGAGGTAGCCGAGGTCGGTGTAAAAGCGGGCGGTGCTGGCGTTGTAATTGCCGGTGCCCAGGTGGAGATACCGTCGGAGGGCGTGGCCTTCCCGGCGGACGACCAGGCACATTTTTGCGTGAATCTTGAAGCCGACCAGACCGTAGGCAACGTTGACTCCGGCCTCCTCGAGCTGGCGAGCCCATTGAATGTTGTTGGCCTCGTCGAACCGGGCGCGCAACTCCACCACGGCGGTCACCTGCTGGCCGTTGCGGGCGGCGCGGATCAACGCCTCCACGATGCGCCGGTCGCCGCCCGTTCGGTAGAGGGTCATCTTGATCGCCAGCACCATCGGGTCGAGCGAGGCCTGCTCGAGGAAATCCACGACGCTTTCGAAGCTTTCGTACGGGTGATGCAGAAGAATATCGCGCTGGCGGATGGCGGCGAAGACGTCGCCCTGTTCGCGCAGGGCGGGCGCGATCGGCGGAACGAACGGGGGATCCTTGAGCGAGGGCGCCGCCACGCCTTCGTAGACCGCCATCAGGCGAACGAGGTTGAGCGGGCCGTCCACGACGTAGAGATCGTCCGGCGCGAGATGAAATGTCTCCCGCAGCGCGGAGCGAATGCGGGCCGGGCAGTTCCGCTCCACCTCGAGGCGGACGGCGTCGCCGCGTCGGCGGTTGTGCAGCTCGGATTCGACCGCCTTGAGGAGGTTGCGGACCTCCTCCTCGTCGATGTAGAGCTCGCTGTTGCGGGTAATGCGGAACTGCCAGTAGCCGAGGATGCGGGCCCCGGGAAACAGTTGGGCCAGGAAGTGGCCGATGACGTGGGCGAGGAAGACGTAGGCGTGACGCGGGCGGTCGCCGCGGGGCAGCCGGACAAGGCGGGGCAGCGCCCGCGGGACCTGGACCACGGCGAGGTGCTTGAGCGTATGGCCGGAGGCGGGCATCTCCAGCGACACGATCATGTTCAGCGATTTGTTCAGGAGCTGGGGAAAGGCGTGGGCGGGATCGATGGCCAGCGGGGTGAGGACGGGATGGACCGCCGTGCGGTAAAAGTGTTCCAGCCACTCGAAATCCTTCCGTTTGAGTTCCTCCACACTCAGGAAGCGAATGCCGTGGCGGGCCAGCTGCGGCCGAAGATCATCGAGCCAACATCGGTTTTGGTCCTCGACCATTTTCAGCACGCGACGACGAATAGCCTGCAGCGTTTCCGCAGCCGTCCGTCCGTCGGGGCTTTGCTCCAGGCTACCGCTTTCGGCCTTTTGCTGGAGCCCCGCCACGCGCACCTCGAAGAACTCGTCGAGATTGGATCCCGAGATGGCGAGGAATTTGACCCGTTCGAGGAGGGGGTTGGAGTGGTCGAACGCCTCCTCCAGCACGCGCTGGTTGAATTCCAGCCAGCTCAGTTCGCGGTTGAAGAACGCCGCAGCCTCCGGCGGCGGGTCCGATTTCTTCAGGGTTGCGCGTTTTCTGGTTTGCAGGAGCGCCACGGTAACAGAAGTGCCGTCATTGCCAAGTTACAGTGGCGTGACGCCCCCGGGCCGCCGCCGTTCAGGGCGTCTTGGTCGGCGAGGGAAATGTCTTCAGCAATTGGGCCCGGGCGTCGCTCGCCGAGAGGTGATGGGTGTCCATCTGATCGGCGAGGTAGCCCGAGATGAAGGCGCTGGCCGGCGACGTTCCAGTGACGATCCAGTTCATGCCGTTGTAGGTGACGTAGCTGGTCCCGGGCGCCATGACGTCGACAAAAGAACCGCGATTGGCGTACGGCGCAAGCCGGCCCGGGGCGTCCCCGGCGGTCACGGCGATCACGCCATCGTAAGCGGCCGGATACGTATTGGCCGTGACCGGGACATTTCCCGCCGAGGCCACAATCACATAACCATTTTGAATGAGCTCGGTGATGTAGCTGCGGAAATAGGGACTGTCGCCTTCGGCTCCGAGGCTCATGTTGATGATTCTCGGCGGCTGTTTGGACTGCGTGGCCAGATAGAGTCCCTCGGTGAGTTCGTAAGTCGTGGTGGTCGGATTCCCGCCGAAAACATCGACGGCGAGAAACCGCACGTTCGATCCGGAGTTCTCGCCTTTGATCGCGTTGAGGGCTGTCCCGAACATGGCGGAGCCGTGTTCGAGCGACTCCGTTGGTGAGGCGGCAGTTGAGGACACGCTGAGCCGATCGATCAGGAAGTTGTCGTACTCGGCTCCGAGGGACCCGACGTGACTGTCGAGCAGAGCCACCACCATGGGATCCCCCTCCCGAACGGGACGCACACTCGGCGCGCGCCCGGCGCCGGCGGCATCCCCCGGCATGGGTTGGTCGGAGACCTGGAAATTCGGGTCGGTCGACAACACATCGTCGTTTCCTTGCAAGGCCTTGCGGGCGGCGTCTGCCGCCGCCTCGTCGGTGAACGACAGGCGGGCAGAATTCAGGCGCTTGGAGCGGCCAAGAATCCTGGCGCCCAATTTTTTGGCGAGCTCATCGAGATCGGTGCCCGCCTTGGCCGTGACAATGAGTTCGTTCGGAATGGGCTTTTTCGGATCGGGCGCCGTGATCCGCTGGGTGGCATTTTGTTGTTGGCCGCGAAAAACCAGGAGACGCTGCGGTCCGCCATTGGTCCCGGGAAGGAGAACGCGGCCGAGATCGCCGAGCATCAGGTCCAGCGCGCGGTCGGGCGCGCGGCCCTGAAATTTGACCGTGATTTCCCGGGAGGTTCCGGGCTCGAGAAAGATGGCCCAGCCGGTGGCCTTGGCGACGCGCTCGAGGACGGGGACGAGGGAGGCTCCGGTCAGGTCCGCGTCGACCAATGCCTGGCTCTGGCGCCAGACGAGGGTGTTTGGCGTGGCCCGTGATTTGACGGCGGGGGCGGCCGGGGCGGCGGCGATGGGGCGGGTCGGCGCGGCGGTGGCCACCGCCCAAACCACGAGCAATTGGAAGGGCCATCGAGTGCGTGCCGAGAGGCGAATCATGGCGTGGAATATAGGCAAAAGGTCGCGTTCTGCCAGTTATTCCGGGCCCGACGCGGGCGGCCGGGGATCTTTGGTCTTGCGACTCCTTTCCGGCTTTTGTTACTAATCGCCCCACAAATATGGCTGCCATCGGGCGTTTCCAAAAAGGCGACGAAATCTTCTATGCCAAAGTGGTCGACGGGCAATTGTTCCGTTTGCATGGCGACGTTTTCGGATCGCCTTCCTTTGACAAGAAGCCGACGCCCTTCAAAGGGTTGCGCAATCTGACGCCGGTGAGCCCGAGCAAGGTGATTGCGGTCGGCCTGAACTACGCGGATCACGCTCGCGAATCGAACAAACCGGTGCCGAAGGAACCTTTGTTCTGGCTGAAAGCGCCGACGTCGCTGATCCCGGACGGAGCCAAGATCGAGATCCCATTTCCGGCCCATCGGGTCGATTTCGAGGCCGAGCTCGCCATCGTCATCGGCCGGCGGGTGCGCAACGTGACCCCGGCCGCGGCCGCGCGCTACATCTTCGGCTATACGGCGGCCCAGGACATCAGCGACCGCACCATCCAGAATTCCGAGAGCCAATGGGCGCGCTGCAAGTCCTTCGACACGTTCACGCCCCTGGGGCCCTACGTGGAGACGAAAATTGATCCCCATGATTTGACCATCCAGCTGTTCCAGAATGGACAGCTTCGCCAGAACTCCAACACGAGCCAGCTGATCTTCAATTGCTATCATCTGGTCAGCTTCATTTCGACCAACATGACCCTGCTCCCGGGCGATGTCATCCTGACCGGCACACCCAGCGGCGTGGGCGCCATCGAATCCGGCGATCGACTCGAAGTCCGGATCCAAGGCCTGTCGCCGCTCGTCAACATGGTCAAATAGCCGATTCGGCATTCGGCGACGTCCGGCGCGTTGAGTGAGGTCGGGCGAGGTGAGGGGGGTGACGGTCAGCCCCGATTGACCGAAGTGAGCCGCCGTTGCAGCCGCTGTCCGGGAGGCGGATTCCGTGCCGCGAGGAGGGCCCTTCAAAATCGCCATTAGAGAACTTGCCTCCGGCGGTCCGTCCCATAACACTCCCGGGCTCATGCGCTGGACCCATACGCTGATTCCGACCCTGAAAGAAGCTCCTGCCGAGGCGGAGATTCTGTCGCACAAACTCCTGCTGCGCGCCGGCCTGCTGCGCAAGCTGGCGAGCGGAGTCTACACCTTTTTGCCGCTGGGCCTGCGTGCCCTGCGCAAGGTGGAGAAGATCGTCCGCGAAGAGATGGATCGGGCGGGGGCCATCGAGGTCCTCATGCCGGCCTTGCAGCCGCCGGAGATTTGGCAGCAGAGCGGGCGCTACGAGACGGCGGCGGAAGTACTCTTCAAGGTCAAGGATCGCGGGCGCAAGGAATGGCTGCTCGGTCCCACGCACGAGGAGGTCATCACCACTCTGGCTGCCTCGGAGATCAGCTCCTACCGGCAGCTGCCGAAGAATTTTTATCAGATTCAGACGAAGTTTCGCGACGAGATCCGCCCGCGGTTCGGGCTCATGCGCGCCCGCGAGTTCGTCATGAAGGACGCCTACAGCTTCGATGTCTCGGACGACGCGGCGCAGGTCAGCTACCAGAAGATGTATGACGCCTACACGCGCATTTTTGCGCGGTGCGGGCTGCAGGCGTTTCCGGTGGAGGCGGACACGGGTGTGATTGGCGGAAAGTTCTCGCACGAGTTCATGGTTCCGGCCGAGACCGGTGAGAACGATGTCGTCTATTGCGAGTCGGGCCGCTATGCCGCGAACATTGAGAAGGCGACGAGCTGTGGATCCGTCCAGCCGACGCCGACCGTCGACACGGGCGCGGCGCCGGAGAAGTTTGCGACCCCGGGCGTGGTCACGATCGATCAGCTCGCGCAGCCGCCGCACGGCGTGGCTGCGCACCAGCAGATCAAGACGCTGATCCTGATTGCGGACAGCCGGCCGTTGATCGTCCTGCTCCGCGGCGACGACACTTTGAACGAAGCCAAGCTGGCCGGGCGGCTGGGCACGGCAACGTTTCGTCCGGCCACGCCGGAAGAGATTGGGGACCTGATGGGCGCCCGCCCCGGCAGCCTCGGAGCGGTGACCTCAACCCGGAAAAATGGCAGCGTGCCGGTTTATGCGGACGAGGCCTTGCGGGCGGCGGCTGGCATGACCACTGGCGCCAACGAGGATGGTTATCACCTGCGACACGTGAGCGTGGCGCGGGACATCCAGGTGAATCAATGGGCGGATTTGCGCACTGTCGCGGCTGGTGAGCTGTGTGCCGTTTCCGGTCAGCCCCTGAAGATTCGGCGCGCGATCGAAGTGGGTCACGTCTTCAAGCTGGGCACGAAATACAGCGAGAAACTCGGCGCCCTCTTTCTCGACGAAACCGGGGCGCGCAAGCCGGCGGTCATGGGCTGCTACGGCATCGGCGTCACCCGCACCCTGCAGGCGGTCATTGAGCAAAGCAACGACAAGGATGGCATCATCTGGCCGCTCAACGTCGCCCCGTATCAGGTCTGCATCACGCCGTTGAGCGTGGACCCCGCGAGCCAGGCGATGCAACTGGCCGAGCGGTTCCTGGCCGAGTTGACCGCCGCTGGCGTGGAAGTTCTGCTCGATGATCGGGACGAGCGGCCCGGGGTAAAGTTCAAGGACGCCGACCTGATCGGCATTCCGATCCGGCTGGGCCTCGGCGAAAAATCCCTGGCCAAGGGCGAAGTCGAGATCAAGCGGCGTGGGGGCGAGCTGACGGCGACAAAGATCGACGAAGCGGTCTCGCGCGTATTGCAGTTGGTCAGGGCGGGGGTGGCCTGAACCCTGCGAGATTGCCGACGCACGCACCTTGCCCCGGCGGGAAACTCCTGGCCGCAGAAGGCCACAGACTCAGGGGACAGCGCCCTAACGCGCGGCGGCGAGCCGCTGGCGGTACTGGCTTTCGCAATCCGGACAGATGCCGTGGGTGAATTCCGCCTGGCTGTGCGCCATGACGAAGAGCTCCACCTGCGTCCAGTAGCCCTGGTCGTCGCGGATTTTCTTACAGCAGGCGCAGATTGGCAAAAGGCCGCTCAAGGCCTTCACCCGGGTCAGGGCTTCGCGCAGCTCTCCGATGAGTTGCTGGCTTTGTTCCTCCTGCTGCTTGCGATCGCCGATATCCCGCGCGATCATCGACGTGCCGATGATGCGGCCCACCGCATTGCGGATCGGCGACAAGCCGATCGCGACCGGCACCTCGGAACGATCACTTCGGCACAGGATGCTCTCGAAATCCTTGAGGGAATCCCCGGCGGCGATCCGCCCGATCAATTGCGTGACCTGCTCGTGCCGCCCCGGGGCAAAGAGAATGCCGAAGGGGCGTCCAACCACCTCGTCCACCGTGTAGCCGAGCACCGCCTGCGCGCCCGCATTCCAGCTGATGATCAGGCCTTCGAGGCTGACGCTGACGATGGCGTCGCCCGACGATTCCACGATGGCGGCGAGGCGGCCGCGGGCCTCTTCCCCTCGTTTTCGTTCAATGGCAAAGCGAATGGTGCGCACGAGGGAGCGGGGGCTCAGCTCTCCTTTGAGGACATAGTCCTGGGCTCCCTCGCGCAGAGCGGCCAGGCCAATCTCTTCGTCATCCAGACCCGTCAGCACGACGATCGGGATCTCGGGCGCGGCGCGAAACATGCCCTGAAACGTGCTCATCGCCGTGCTGTCCGGCAGCGAGAGGTCCAACAGGATTAGATCGATGCCACCGGCAGCGATCCGCCGGAGCGCGTCGGAAAGGCGGCTCACGGACTCCACAAAAAATCCGCCGCGGTCCGCCTGGGCGAGCACATCAGCGACCATCCGGACAATCTCCGGTTGGTCTTCGACCAGCATCACTCGCACGATGGGCGGCGCTTCAACGTTCATGGCGACCGGCGGGAGCGTCCCGCCGGATCGTCAATTTTATCGGAAGAATTCCCGACGGCATAAGTTCGGCGTCAATGTCGTTACACTCCAATGGGTGGGATCGGGACAGGTTGCGGAAGTTGCCATGGGGCGGGCCGGCCGTTTCGGCGTGAGACGGCGACAAGTCGCCTGCGTGAGTGGGGGCCTGAACTGCGGACTCGCGGAAGCGCGCCGACGAATCGGGGTGGTAAATCGGTTGCGCGGCGGGCGACGGAGCGCCCGCCCTGACGGCCCAGGTCTAAGGGAAGCTTCTTGTTCTTTACGGACCTGCTTACGGGCCATGAACGCGTGCATCGCAGGTAGGGCTGGCGCTCCGCCGCCAGCCGGAGGTCCGCACAGGCGGCGCGCTGCGGAGAGCGCGCCCTACCTTGCGGTTCATGGGAAGCGCACGCGGACTCGATAGAAGCGAATATTTGGCACCGGCCCGGGGTCGCTCCACGTGGTCCGGTTCAGCGTGTAGGAAAAGGCGGCAGAATCGTCGGGCGCCGGCATCCAGGTGCCATCGAGGCGGTCAGCGAACTCCACTAGATACGGTTTTTTGTCGGGGGCGTTGGCCGGGCTGATCCAAGACAAGTGAACGGTGCCATTAGTCCACTCGGTTCGATCGACGCGGGTTTGGGCGAGGAGGACGGAGTGATAGGCATTCAGGCGGCCCCAGCCGTAATAGGCGTCGAAGCCGGCGGTGTCGAGGGCGTCGCCGACGCGGTCTTCCGCGCCAGCGCAGAGGAGCGCGCGCGCCTCCTCTGAGGTGATACTTGGCCGGATCGAGGCGAGCAGGCCGCAGACGCCCGAGACGAGGGGCGCGGCGAACGAGGTGCCCCACCACGACTGGATGTTGCCGGATTGGCTGACGGTGTAGATGTTCGTGCCCGGGGCGCACAGGTCGATCTCGGGACCGAAGTTGCTGAACCCGCAGTGCCGATCCAGAGGGTCGGTGGCGCCGACGGTGATGACCTCGGGCATGGTGCCTGGAAAGCGAATGGCACTCGCGTCATTGTGGGTGATTGTGACGAAAATCACCCCGTGGGCGATGGCGTTGGTGATGGCTGCGGCCAGACTGGAGTTGGAGGAGAAGCCGCCGGCGGACAGGTTGATAATCTTGGCGCCGCGGGCGACGGCCAGGTCGATGCCTTGAGCCCACCAGGAGTATTGACCAATATTTCGGGAATCCAGGACTTTGACCGGCATGATCCGGCAGTTCCAATCGACCCCGGCCACGTTGATGCCATTGTTGGCATTGGCCGCGATCGTTCCGGCCACCGCGGTGCCATGTCCGTGATCGTCGGTGGTGTCCGGGGTGTTGGACACGAAGTTGTAGCCTGGCACCAAGCGGCCTTCAAACTCCGTGGTTGGGCTCAACCCCGTGTCGAGCACGGCCACAAGGACATTGGACGAGCCCTGCGTTCGGTCCCAGGCGAGCGGCGTTTTGATCGAGGCGGAGGGCTGGCTGGGATTGTTGTGATGCCATTGCGATCCGAAGAACGGATCGTTGGGGACGGTCCCGCCCGAGCCGATCCCGTCCGGTTCGGCGTATTCCACCAGCGCGTGGCGGCTGAGCCGGCGCACGGCGTCGTCCACCGACACTCCTGGAGGAAGTTTCAAATAAAGAAATCGATCCAGGTCCGGCGTGGATTGCCCGCGGGATCGGGTCTGGCGTTGCTCGCGCTGTGACCGGCTCCAGGAGGTTTCCGACAAGGCAGCACCAGCCGGGAGGGAAAGCGAAGTCGTCAGTTGGGTCAGACCAGCTTCCACAGTCCCGGCCCGCTGGAAGGCCCGGGCCGCAGAACCGGGCTTGAACTTGACCAGAATGTGGTCGGGGGCATGGTCGGCGGCTGGGGCGTTGCCCAAGCCGGCCAACCCGCAGAGGGCTGAAAGCATCGCCATCCTTGGAAGGAAGTTGATGCGGAAAATCGGTTGTCCCTGCCACATAGATACTCGGATTCTTATAGCCCGGCTCGGCCAGCGTCGCCAGTCCTAGTTGTCGGCAGAAAGCCTGCGGCCTTGATTGGCGCAGCCGGCTCTGCGGGCGTCGCCAGCGGGAACCCGGCGCAACGGCGACCTGGTTCGCCGCCAAAAATCTCTCGCAAGGGGCGTTCCCGGCAACTAAGAGATGGCCTCCATGTTGACTCGAGCAAAGCGGCGGGCTGGCGGGATCCGCAGAACCCGTAGGCGGCTCGCAGGCGCTTGCTGGCGGCTGGCGCGGCGGGCGGGGCCGGCTCGATCACCTGGCCGGAGTCAGTGGCTCGCGGAAGGGTGGAACCGCGTCGGGTTGCCTGTGCCGGTTTTCGTTGGCGGATTGCTTTTCGCCCTGGTCCAGGTAGTGGCGTGGGCAGCCCCCGCCGCGCCGCCATCACGGCCGAACGTCATTTTGGTCATGCCGGACGATATCGGCTACGGCGATTTTGCCTGCCTGGGAAGTCCGGTGGCGCGGACGCCCTCCGCCGATAGGCTCTGGAGAGAGTCGGTGCGTTTTACGCGGTTCCACGTGAGCCCGACGTGCGCGCCCACCCGGGCGGCCTTGCTCACGGGCCGACACGAGTTCAAGAGCGGCGTGACCCACACGATTTTTGAGCGGGAGCGTCTTGCGCTGGATGCGGTGACGCTGGCCGAAGTGCTCAAGGGCGGCGGCTATCGCACCGGGTTGTTCGGAAAATGGCATCTCGGCGATGAGCGTGCGTATTGGCCGGATCGGCGGGGGTTCGATGAATTTTACATCCATGGCGGGGGCGGCATTGGACAGACTTACGCCGGAAGCTGCGGCGATGCCCCGGGCAATTCCAACGTCAACCCGGTGCTTTTGCACAACGGCCGATTCGTGAAGACGGAAGGGTTTTGCACGGACTTGTTCTTCGCCGAGGCCATTCGCTGGATGGACACTCAGCGGCAGGCCGGGCGGAGATTTTTCGCGATGATCACCCCCAACGCGGCGCACGCTCCGCTCGTTGTTCCGGAGGCTTACTACCGTCAGTATCTCGGACGCGTTCCGGAGATGGCCGCAAAGTTTTATGGGATGGTCGAGAACGTGGACGCGAACCTGGGCCGTCTCCTGGCCAAGCTGGACGAGTGGGAACTCGCCCGCGACACGGTGGTCGTGTTTTTGACGGATAACGGCGGAACCGTTGGGATTCGCATTTACAATGCCGGACTGAGAGGCGGAAAAGCCACTCCGTACCAGGGCGGCACGCGCGCTCCGTGCTTCTGGCGTTGGCCCGGCGGATTTTCCGGAGGGCGGGATTGCTCCGCCCTGACGGCGCATCTCGACATTCTGCCCACCCTGGCGGAGATGTTGCAGCTGCCGCTCGACGCAAGGGCCCGGCGCCAGGTTGAGGGGCGAAGCCTGTGGCCGCTGCTCAAGGATCCCGCGGCTTCGTGGCCCGATCGAACGTTGATCACCCACGTAGGCCGATGGGCGGCAGGCGAGGTGGCCGAAGCTCAATACTCCGGGTGCGCCATCCAAAACGGCCGTTTCACGCTGGTCAACAACCGGGAGCTCTACGACCTGCTCGCGGATCCCGCGGAATCACAAAACGTGATCGAGGCACATCCCGGGGAGGTTCGACAGCTGAGGCGGACCTACGACCAATGGTGGAAGGATGTGCAGAGGTCGCTGGTCAATGAGCCGGCGGTCGGTCCCAAAATCAATCCGTTCAAGGAGCTGTTCTGGCAGCAGTTCGGCGGAGCGCCGGATGAGGAGATGACGCGCTTGATGGATCCGCGCGGCAAATTTCGTCCCGCGGATCGGTAGACGCGACAGGGACAGCCGGGGCGCGGACGCGAACGGCTCCGCCGTGAGACGCGGGACGGGATGAAGACATTTGCCGAATTGGATCGAACGCATATGATGGACGCACATTTGCCATGAACGTTGCGATGGATCGTCGGGGCTCGAAGTTATTTCTGGGCTGGGCGCTTGCCGTGGCCTGCTGGTGCGGGACGGGTGAGTTTGCCCGGGCCCGGGAGGGCTATGTCATCGCACGTTCGGGTGCGGTGCACGAGGGTCACGTGCGGTTCGTGCCGGGCGCCGTCATCGTCGCGAACTCGGTGCGGGAAACGTGGGAAAAGATGAATCTGGCTGACGTCGACGAAGTGGGGCTTTTCCCCGTGCCGGATGAAGTCTGGGCGGGAGGGCCTCCTGGACTCTTGGTCGAGACGTCGCAACCGGAGCGCACCCAGCGCATCTCACTGCTCGGAGGCTCGCTGCAGGTCGGATACGTCGCATCAGTGGATGATTCGTCGCTCCAGTTCACCTCCTCGCGCCGGGCGCCGATCCCCACAAAGACCATCGCCAATATTGAACTGCGTCCGGTCCCGCAGCGTTGGCGACGACGCTTTAGCGCCGGCGAGCCGGGTGTGATTCTGCGCACCGGCGAATTTGTGGGCGGCGAAATTCGGGGCTGGCGGGATGGAAAGGTGACCGTGAGTTCCATTCCGCTTGGCCTGATGCGATTTGATTCCGGCACGGAACTGTCCGCCGTGATTTGGCGAAAGGCAGGACCGACCGAGCGCGGTCAATGCCGGGTGCGAACAGCTGATGGCTCGGTGTGGATGGGACACAGCCTGAAAATCGAGGAAGGGTGGGCCGTGCTCAAATCACCCGTCTACGGCGCCCGGCGCCTCCCGCTTTACGAAATTGTCGAACTGCGGTGGGGGCGTGCGGCGTAGGTGAGGAAGAGCTCGTCGCCGGCCCGGCGAGCGCTCGTTAGGCGGAGCGCGGTTCCCTCAATCAGGCGATCCACCCCGCGGCCTTCCGCCAGGGTCGGAGCTGTTTGGCCGCCGACGACGAGCGGGCAGATCGTCAGGTTGAGCTCGTCGACCAGCCCCGCACGAAATAGGGCGTCGTTCAGTTCGGCTCCTCCTTCGCACAACAACCGATTGACGCCCCATCGACTTCGCAACCAGCGCAGGGCGGTGGCAAAATCGATCTCGGCCGTCCCGGTCACAAGGACGTCGTCGGCCAGCGTTGCCAGCGTCCGTCGGCGCGCGGTCGAGGCACGAGACGAGGTGAGAATGATGATTGGTGAGAAGCGATGCTTAAAGATCGAGGCCTGCGGCGAGATCGAGCCGGATCCGCTGGCGATGATTCTCAGGTTATACCGATCCAGCCCGCGGCTCAGGCGGAGCTGTTCAAACCGGCGGCCGCCCGGGCCCATCTTGACATTGTTGATCTCGACTGTGCGCGCACCGGACAGGACGGCGTCGGCGGTGGCCCGCAATGCGTAGAGGTGCTCCGTGTCCCGCCGGCTGCCAAAGGTTGAGACTTCCCGGTTCGCAGTGGCAATCTTCCCGTCGGCGGTCATGGCCATGTTCATCAGCACAAACGGCAGCTCTCTCCGCGACGGTTGTGGCCGAAAACGTCGAGCCGATGTCGTCCTCGCACTGGCCGTGGTGATGAAGTCGCCGGAGTTCATTGGATAAGCATGGCGTCGCCATAACTGAAGAAACGATAGCGCTCGCGGATCGCGGCCGCATACGCCTGCAGCATCAGGTCACGGCCACGCACACTTCCGGGAGACGCAAAGGCGCTCGTCAGCATGAGAAGGGTGGACCGGGGCAAATGGAAGTTGGTGATGAGCGCGTCGACGGCGCAAAACGAACTGGGTGGGTAGATGAAGATCGTCGTTCGGCCGGCGCCGGCGATAACCTGGCCGTCATTCTGCCGGGCGATGCTTTCGAGGACGCGCAGAGTTGTCGTGCCGACCGCAACGATGCGCCTACGCTGGGATCGGGCAGTGTTGATTCGATCGGCGTTGGCCGGGGTCACGGCATAACGTTCCTCATGCATGTGGTGGTTTCGGACGTCGTCGACTTTGACCGGGGCGAAGGTGCCAAGGCCGACATGGAGGGTGACCTCGGCGAGATCCACTCCGCGGGCTTGTATCCGGGTCAAGAGCTGGGGCGTGAAATGAAGGCCGGCCGTTGGGGCGGCCAGCGAGCCCTGGCGGGCGGCGTAGACGGTTTGGTATCGGTCGGCGTCGGCTGCCTCGCGAGTGGAGCGCTTTATGTATGGTGGCAGGGGCACTTCGCCAAGGGTGTCCAATTCCTGAAGAATGTTGGGGGTGCCTGCGAAGGAAAGCCGGCGATGACCTTCGGAATTGTAGTTGATAGTTGTGGCAACAATTCCGGTAACGTTGCCGGCTGGGTCTAATATGCGAATTTCGGTGCCGATAGTTGCCCGACGACCGGGTTTGGTCATTGCCCACCAATCATTCCTGTCCACTTCTTCAGTCAGGAGCAGTTCGAAACGCCCGCCAGTCCGTTCGTTGATCCCTCGCAACCGTGCATTAATAACACGGGAGTTGTTGATAACCAGCAGGTCGCCCGGGTGAAGCAGACTGGGCAGGTCGGTAAAGTTCTGATGCGTGACTTGGCCATCGGGGCGCGAAAGCTGGAGGAGCCTGGATGCATCCCTATTTGGGGCAGGGGTTTGTGCGATTAAGTCGGAAGGAAGGTCATAATCAAAATCGTCGGCTCGCACGGCCTGACCATATCAAAACGAGGGAACAGGTCACTCGGAAAAGTGCCGTTGCATGACGTAACTGTCTTGTCGTAAACTGTATACGACTTGTGAATATCGTCCGAATAAGTTCGGACGCTATTTTTGTTGCGTCAAGAGGGTTAAAATGGGTTACTGAGGGCCGTAGTGGGTTATGGCGGTTTACAGCGGTGGACAGTTCCGGAGAACGTGGAAGCTGGGCTTTGCTTTGAATCGATTCGATGTCCGATGGCGGCAACAACGGCGGTCCTTGTTACAGCTCGTGCTACGACAATGTCGTGGATGAGAAGCGCCGATTGCAGATTCCGTCGGACTGGCGAAAAGGGCAGGGCGAGACCGAATTCATGCTCATTTTGTGGCCGAGTGGAATTCAGAAGGATGCCTGCCTGATGGTCCTTCCACCCTCGGCGGCACAGAAGCTCCGGGACCGGATTACGTCGATGCCGTTCGGAGACGCGCAGGCGGAGTCCTTGCGGAGATTTCTGGGGCGCAAGTCCCACATGGTGACCTCGGACAAATCGGGTCGCGTGACCATCCCGGAGCACATGGCGAAAGCCGTGGGGATGGAGAAGAAAGCGGTGCTGGTGGGAATGTTTGATCGATTCCAGATCTGGGCGCCGGAACGGTTCAACGCCATCACGGAGGGCGATGACGCCCTGGCGCAGGAAGCGTGGAAACTCATTTGAGAGCGAGGCTATGAGTTGGATGCGTTTGCTGGCAGTCGGTCGGAGTGTCGGGCTGGTTGGGCATGAGCCGAGCCGCTATCGGATGACGGCGGGCACTCCCAAGTTGACCCAGGTGAATTCCGGTCCGCTCCGGATACAACGAACGGCGGAAGCCGCCTTGGCGGCGGCCTCCCCTGCGCGTGCGCCCGATCGACCAGAGGCCGAACGTCGTGGTGACGCGGCTTGCAGAGATACGGCGGTCAGTCCGTCGACCAACACGTCACAAAGGAAGGTGACGCAGGCTCCGGCCAAGGTGGGTCGGAAATTCGTTATGTTCCGTTTTATCCAAAACCTGTTTTTGCGGAAGGATCCAAAGATGAAGAGTCTCGATGCCGGCGCGTTGGTGGCGCTGGCGACGGCGACCGATGCCTCCCGCGCGGCCTATCCGCGCGGGCGCTGGACGCTGTTCAAAAACCCATTCGTGGCGCGGAGTTCGCCGGTTGTTCCGGCAGCTCCCGTGCAAGGCGAGCTTTTGCTCGACCTAATCAAACCGATCCGAAACGACCTTTCGGATTCGGATCTCGAACTGATTCCAGCGAAGGCCTCGGCCCCGGGCGCCGAGCCGCAAGCGGCGAAGGTGTCGAACGACGGGGCCGACGTCCTGGCGATGGCGACGCCGGAGGTTTCACGCGCGACTTCGGTGGCCGAGGAGAACACCTCCATCCCGCCTGCGCTGGACCCACCGGTCGGGCGTGAGGCGAGCCGCCTGGGCGATGTGACGTCGTGGCAGCGCGTCAGTGAACAGCTTTTTGGAACAGCCAAGGATTGATCAGGCGCCCATGTCGTTGGCGAGACATTCATCGGCGATGGCGCCGGACCCGAGCTTGATCGCTTGGGGATGGACCCATGCCTAGTGCCCGGGTTCATCCACCAGTCGGTTCTGCTGGGCGAAGTGCTGGCGGCCTTGGCGCCGAGGCCCGGCGGCCGGTACGCCGACGCCACTCTGGGTGGGGCTGGTCACGCCGCGGCCATCCTGGAAGCCAGCCGCCCGGATGGGTGGCTGTATGGCTGCGATCGCGATGGGGCGGCGGTCGAAGCGGCTGAGAGGCGTCTGGTCGCAGCCGGGTATGCCGGGCGATTTGCGATCCGGCGTGGAAATTTCTCGGAACTGGCCGGATGGATTCCGGCGGGAAGCTGTGACGGCATCCTGTTCGATCTGGGCGTGAGTTCTCCGCAGTTGGATGAGCCGGACCGTGGTTTCAGTTTTCAGGCGGACGGGCCGCTGGACATGCGGATGGATCGCCGCCAGGCGTTGACGGCCGCGGAAATTGTCAACGGCTGGTCTGAATCCGAGCTCAGCGAGTTGTTTTTTGCGCTCGGTGAAGAGCCCAACGCCCGGCGGCTGGCGCGAGCCATCGTCCGGGAACGCGGGGGGCGCCGCTTTGAAACCACCGGGCAACTGGCGGCGTTCATCGCACGGATCGCGCCGCGCCACGGACAGAAAAAACATCCGGCCACGCGAGTGTTTCAAGCGTTGCGCATGGCAGTAAATGATGAAGGCCGCTCTCTCCGGAGTGGACTGGCGGCAGCCTGCACCCTGCTCAAGCCCGGTGGCCGGCTGGTCATCATCACCTTTCACTCCGGCGAGGATCGTCTGGTGAAGGAATTTGGGCGCGCCCAAACGCGCGACTACACATTCGAGGGGCCGGTCGACGTGCCCGCGCTGCGTCGTCCCTGCGCCCCGGCCTTTCGCTGGATCGAACGGAAGGCCGTGCTGCCGTCCGCGTCCGAGGTCGCGGCCAATCCCCGGGCGCGGAGCGCCCAGTTGCGCGCGCTGGAAAAGCTCGACCCGAACGCCCGCTGATTTGTCCCTCAACATGGCTGCCAATCGAAGAAATCAATCCGGCGCCGTCCGCTTTGTGCCAGCCTTCAAGGCCGTGGTGCTCTGCACGCTCATCGGCGGCTCCTGCGCGGGGTACGTGCTGCAGAAAAACAAAATCTACGACCTCGGGCAGCAGCTGGGCGCCCGCCAGGTGCGATTGGAACGTCTGCGAAAAGACAACCAGGATCTGGCGAGCCGCCTCGCGGTCCTGCAGCGGCCCATTCATCTGGAAAAACGCGTGGCGGATCTCGACCTCCAGCTGGTGCGGCCCGTCCCCAGCCAGATGATCTGGATCACCGAGTACTCGCCGGGCGCCATCTCCAACTCCGCGCCGCCCCCGCTTCCGCTCCAGTATGTCGGAGCCGGCTCCCGCTAGCTGCACGCCTCCCCACCGATGAAACTCCCGAACGCCAAACGCCCCGCGGCCAGCACGGATCCGCTCGGCGCGCGGCCCCGGCATCTCCGCCGCCTGCTCGGGCTCGTCGTCCTGTTTGGAGTTGGCTTCGTCGCGCTCGGGGCCCGTTTGGTCCACCTCCAGGTGGTGAACCACCAGCGCTATCGGGAGATCGTGGGGGACAACACCCAGCGGGTCTACCTCAAGCAGCCCCAACGTGGAGATATCATCGACGCCCGGGAAAACCGCCTCGCGACCAGCCTCCCGGTGAAGCGGATTTTCGCCGACCCGGTGTTGATTCATCCTTATCAGGGCGACGTGGCTCGAGCCGTCGCGCCGCTCCTCGCCATGTCGGAGGCCGAGCTGGCCAACGAACTGCGATTGGTTGTTCGGACCAATGCCACCGGGCGGATGGTGACCAACCGCTTCGTTAACTTGAAACGCAAGCTGACGCTTGACCAATGGACGGCGGTGACGAATGCGCTGGGACAACTGACGTTTGAATTCGATCGGGCCGGGTTGAGCCGGGTGGAGATTCGGCGGCGGGAACTGTTTTTTGGAGCGCTGCGGCGCAAGGGGATTTTTGCGGAAGACGACTACATGCGCATTTATCCGAGCGGCCACCTGGCGTCACATGTTCTGGGCTACGTCCAGGAGGTCGAGCGGGTCGTGACGAACAGCGCCTCCCGCGCGTCGACCATCGATACGGTCGGGGCCTACGGCATTGAGCGCTGGCTCGACAGCCGCCTCAAAGGAACCGGCGGGTGGCGGATCACGGAGACCGACCGGCGGCAGCATGAGATTGTCGTCTTCCGCGGCCAGGATGTGGAGCCGCGGCCCGGCCTGAGCGCCGTTTTGACCATCGACATGTATATCCAGAACATCCTGGAGACGCAGTTGGCGGAGGCGATGAAGAAACACGCGCCGAAGAGCGTTTGCGGCATGGTCGTACGGCCGCGCACCGGGGAGATTCTGGCGATGGCCAGCTTGCCGGATTACGATCCGAACCGGCCCGGCGATTTTGAACTCGATCATCTGCGCAACCGCGTGATCGCCGATCGCATCGAGCCGGGCTCGACGTTCAAGATCGTGGTGGTTTCCGCCGCCTTGAACGAGGGCACGACCACGCTCAATGACGTGTTCTTCTGCGAAAATGGGAGCTGGCTGTTCCGCGGACGGGTGTTGCGCGATCACGACGGGGGCTATCCAGACCTGACGGTCGAGCGAATCATCACCAAGTCGTCGAACATCGGGGCCGCCAAGATTGCCGTCTACCGGCTGGGCGAGGAAAAGCTCTACGAATACATCCAGCGGTTTGGTTTTGGGCAGCGGACGGGCATCACGCTGGACGGCGAGCAGGCTGGTTACGCGCCGCCGCCGTCGAAGTGGGACGGGCTGTCGATCTCGCGCATCCCCATGGGCCACGCCATCGACATGACCCACCTGCAGATGGTGATGGCGATGGCCGCGATCGCCAACGATGGCCGGCTCATGCGCCCGATGGTAATCAAGGGACTCCGCTTCCCCGATGGACGCCCCTATCAAACGTATCAGCCCCAAGTGGTCCGCCAGGTGGTGTCACCTGAGTCCGCCCATCAGATGGTGACCGCGTTGAAAACCGTGCCAGCGAAGACGGGGACTGCGCCAAAGGCGGCGATGGAACACTACACCGTCGCGGGCAAAACCGGCACCGCGCAGGTGCCCGACGGGCCGCGTGGCTATCTGCCGGGAAAATATCTTTCCTCCTTCATCGGATTTTTTCCAGCGGATGACCCGGAGGTTTGCATTTCCATCCTCGTGTCCGAGCCGGACATGCGCAAAGGCTACTATGGCGGCTCGACGGCGGCGCCGTATTTCAAGGCGGTGGCCGACCAGGTGGCGGACTATTTGAAGATCAAGCCGGACAAGGAAGATCCCGCAACGTCCGCACCGCCCTCGACCCCGGAAACGGCGAGGACGGTCGACACCGCATTGTTGGGGACGCGGTAGAAGGCCGACCGATGCAACTGAAACAAATCGTGGGCAGCCTGCCCGAGGCCAGCGTGGAAGGATCACTGGATCGGGAAATCACGGGCCTGACTTATGACAGTCGCCGGGTGGCACCCGGGATGGTCTTCGTCGCCATCCCCGGTCAGAACTCCGATGGCCACGATTTCATCCCGTCCGCGATTGAGCGTGGGGCGGCGGCGGTGATTTGCGATCGCACGCGGCTGGTGTCAGGCCGCGTCACCCGCATTCGAGTGCCGGATGTGCGCGACGCGATGGCCCGGGCCGCCCGCCGGTTTTATGAGCACCCGAGCGCCCGCCTGAAGGTGATTGGGGTGACCGGGACCAACGGCAAGACCACCGTCGCGTTCATGGTCAAGGCCATCCTGGAGGCCGCCGGTTGGAAGTCCGGCCTGATCGGCACCGTGCGGTATGAGATCGGCGATCGGGTGATTCCCGCGCAGCGAACGACGCCTGAATCGCTGGAGGTCCAACAGTTGATGTCGCAAATGCTGCGGGCCGGATGTGCCTGCTGCGTGATGGAAGTCAGCAGCCACGCGCTCGATCAAAAGCGAGTCCAGGGTGTGGATTTTGACGTGGCGATCTTCACCAACCTCACCCGCGATCATTTGGATTACCACGGCACGATGGAGAATTACTTCACCGCCAAACGCCGCCTGTTTGCCCGACCCGAGGATGGCTCCAAGCGGCGGGCGTCGGTGATCAACATCGACGACGCGTTCGGCGCCCGGCTGGCGTCGGAGAGCGGGCTGGAAATCCAGCTTACCTACGGCCTGGGCGAGACGGCCCGCCTGCGGGCCACCCGGCTGGAGCTGAATGCGGACGGCTCACGTTTTGTCGTGGAAACGACGGAGCGACGCTTTGCGATCCGTCTCCCGCTGGTCGGCCGGCACAACGTGTACAACGCGCTCGCCGCGATCGGCGCCGGCCTGATCCTCGGCGTGGACGTCGTCCAGATTCAGGCCGCGCTCAACAACCTGCCGCCGGTTCCCGGGCGGCTGGAGGCTGTCCGGTGCGGGCAGCCCTTTGGCGTCTTCGTGGATTACGCCCACACGGACGATGCGCTCAAGAATGTGCTGACCACCGTGCGCGAGAGTGTTTCGGGCCGGATTTTGCTGGCCTTCGGCTGCGGGGGGAATCGGGATGCCGGCAAGCGCGCGAAGATGGGACGCGTCGCGGCGGAACTCGCCGACCAGGTTATCATCACGAGCGACAACCCGCGCCGGGAAGATCCCGCGCGGATCGCGGCCGCCATCGAGGATGGCTTTCGTTCGGTGCGGGCCGACGGCTATACGGTCGAGTTGGATCGCCGACGGGCCATCGATCAGATCGTGGCGGCGGCCAGGCCGGGAGACGTCGTGGTGGTGGCGGGCAAAGGCCACGAGACCTATCAGGAATTTGAGGACACGGTGGTCCCGTTCGACGATCGGGTGCATCTCGTCGAGGCCCTGGAGACGCTGGGATTCGGACGCGCCGGCTAAACTCCCCTCTACTGCTGTCCAGCGCGTGGATCCCCGGTCCATTCAATTTTTGGCGGAGGCGGCCGGCGCCAGCCTTCAGGCGGGCGACGGGCGAATTCTGGCGCGCCGCGTCGTGACCGACTCGCGCCAGGCCGGCCCGGGCGACCTGTTTGTGGCGTTGGCGGGGGACAAGTTCGACGGCCACGCTTTTGTGCCGCAGGCAATCGAACGCGGCGTGGCCGGAGTGGTGGTCTGCCCGGGGCGTCTGGCAGGAACGCCGGCGAACTTCGGGGCGGCGGCGGTGCTGACGGTTGAGAACACCCGCGTTGCCCTGGGGCGGATGGCCGCCCGCTACCGGGCCGATTTTCAGATGCCGGTGGTGGCGGTGGGGGGGTCCAACGGAAAGACGACGACCAAGGAACTGCTGGCGTCGGTGTTGCGCCAGCGCTATCGGGTCTGCTGGAGCGAGGCGAGCTTCAACAACGACATTGGCGTGCCGCTCACCCTCCTGCGCCTGCAGGCCACCGACGAGGCTGCGGTCCTTGAGGTCGGGACCAATCATCCGGGCGAGCTGGCGCCACTGCTCGATCTCGTCCGGCCGCGCCTTGGGGCGATCACCAGCATTGGGCGGGAGCACCTGGAGTTTTTTGGTGACCTGGAGGGCATCGTGCGGGAGGAGGGATCCATGGGGGAACATCTGCCGTCTAACGGGCGGCTGGTGATCCCCGGGGACAGTCCGTGGGCGGATGCGCTCGCGGCACGATCCCGTTGCCCGGTCCTCCGCGTGGGCTTGGGCGCGGGCAACGATTGGGTGGCCCGCCACGTTCGTCCGGGCGAGCACGGGCTGGAATTTCTGGTGTCGGGCCCCGGCTTCGACCAGGCGGAACCCTGTCGGCTGCGTTTGCTGGGTGCGCATCAGGCGACCAACGCGCTTATCGCAATGGCCATCGGGACAGAACTGGGCCTCTCGCCCGGAGAATTGCGCCAGGGGTTGTGGGAATGTGTGCCTCCGAAAATGCGATTGCAGCTTTCCATGGTGAACGGCGTGCGGGTGCTGGACGATTCGTACAACGCCAACGCGGATTCCGTGACGGCGGCGCTGGAGACGCTGTCGTCGCTGCCCTGCCCCGGGCGGCGGATCGCGGTGCTGGGCGACATGGCGGAGTTGGGCCCGGCGACCGAGGCGGCCCATGAAGAGATCGGACGTCGCAGCGCCAACCTCGCGGTGGATTGCCTGGTGGCGGTGGGCCGGTGGGCGGACGTGACGGCCCGCGCCGCCTCGCAGGCCGGCCTGTCCCGGGTCGAATCGTTCGCGGATGTGACGGCGGCCACCCGCGCGTTGCCGGGATTGATTGTCCCGGGGGACACGGTATTACTGAAGGCCTCCCGCGCCACCGGGCTGGAGCGGTTGCTGGACTCGATCCGCGGCCCGGGTCGGGTGGCTGCAGGGAAGGCCCCGGACGCTTGATTTACTACATCTCAAATTACTTGTCGGACGTGGTCCGGGAAACGGCCTGGCAGGATCCGTTGTCGTTCCTCCGCCTGTTCCACTACATCTCGGTCCGCAGCGCCGGCGCTTTTGTGACGGCTCTCTTGCTCAGCCTGTGGCTGGGGCCGCGGGTCATTGCTTGGCTCAAGCGGCTGAAGTTCGGCCAGGAATACGTGGACAAGGCGGAGGAGCACGGGAAGATCGAGACCCGCCTGATCTCAAAAAAGGGCACCCCCACCATGGGCGGAATCCTGATCATCGCCGTGATGGACGTGACCGCGCTGTTTTGGGCCCAGTGGAATCCATTGGTCAGCCTGACGCTGATTTCGGTGCTGGTCCTGGCCGGGCTCGGCTTTTACGACGACTACGCCAAGATCACCCAACAGAGCAACAAGGGCACGGCGGCCAATGTGAAGCTGTGGGTGCAATGCGGACTGGCCTTGTTCATCGGATTCTATCTGCTCATGGACAAGCACACCAACTCGCTGGTGCGCGACGTCATGGTGCCCTTCGTCAAGTATCCGATCCTGACGGGATCCGTTGGGCTGGCGGTCGGGCTGGGGATCACGCTGATGGCCATCGTGGGCAGCTCGAACGCGGTGAATCTGACCGATGGTCTGGACGGCCTGGCGACCGGCTGCACGGTGATCGTGGCGATGGTGTTTGTGGTGTTCACCTATGTGGCCGGAAACTTTCGCGCCGCCTCCTATCTGCAGGTGCCTTATGTCGACGGGGCAGGGGAACTGACCGTGTTTTGCGCGTCCATGGTCGGGGCGGGCCTGGGCTTCCTTTGGTACAATTGTCACCCGGCGAAGGTTTTCATGGGGGACACCGGATCGCTCGCGCTCGGCGGGGCGCTTGGCATCGTGGCGGTGCTCATTCACCAGCCGCTCATCCTGGTCATCGCCGGCGGCGTCTTTGTGCTGGAGGGAATGTCGGTCATCTTGCAGACCGGCTATTTCAAATATTCCCGACGCAAATACGGGGAGGGGCGCAGAATTTTTCGCATGGCCCCGTTGCATCATCACTTCGAGAAGCTAGGGTGGCACGAGACCCAGGTCGTGATTCGATTTTACATCCTGTGTTTGCTCTGCGCCGTGATGGCATTGAGCACGCTGAAGATTCGTTGATGGCGAAATGATCCCGCTGGCGGAAAAGAACGTGCTGGTCATCGGGCTTGGCAAAAGCGGCCGGGCTGCGGCGGAGTTTCTCTGCGGCCACGGCGCGCGGGTGACGGCGGTCGACAGCTCACGCAGTCCCGCGCTCGAAGACGCGGGGCGAGCCTTGCAGGACCGGGGCGTCACGGTCCGGCTCGGCGCCGACGCGCCGCCGGAACGGGCGTTTGATCTCGTGGTGGTCAGTCCCGGTGTGGGTTGGGACAACCCGATCCTGGCGGAGATGACCGCGCGGCAAACGCCCGTGATCGGGGAGCTCGAGCTGGGCTTTCAACACTCCCGCTGCCTGAACGTGGCCATCACGGGAACGAACGGCAAGACGACCACGACCGAGCTGATCGACCGGATGATGACGGCGCATCATCTCCGCACGCTCGCGGCCGGGAACATTGGCCGCCCGGTTTGCTCGGTTGTCGAGCAGACGCCGCAGCTGGATTTCCTCACGCTCGAGGTCAGCTCGTTCCAGCTCGAAACGATTCGGTTTTTCCGCCCGGCCGTGGGCGTGTTGATGAACATCACGCCCGACCACATGGACCGGTACGCGGGCATGGACGACTATGCGCTGGCCAAGGCGCGACTCTTTGCCAATCAGCAGCCGTTCGACTGGGCGGTCATCCAGTCCGAGGCCCTGGCGCAATTGCGTGCGCTGAAGGCTTCGATCCCCTCGAAGATCATCACGTTCAGCGCCTCGAACCGCCGCGCGGACCTTCATCTCGATCGCGGCCTCATCCGCAGTCAGCTGGACGGCTGGACAGGTCCGCTCATGGACATGAGCCGCACGAAACTGACCGGGCCGCACAATGCGGAGAACCTGATGGCCGCGCTCGCCGTGGGGCGGGTCCTGCGGATCCCCCTGGAGACGATGGTGGAGTCCCTGACGAGCTACCAGCCGGCTGCCCATCGCTGCGAGCTCATCGCCGAGATTGATGGTGTGCGCTACGTCAATGATTCCAAGGCGACGAACCTCGACGCGGTCCAGAAGGCGGTGTTGTCCATGCCCCAGGCGCAGGCGGGGGAGCCCAATGTCTGGCTGATTGCCGGTGGGCGGGACAAGGCGTTCCAATACTATGAGATCGGGCCGCTCCTGTCCCAGCGGGTGAAAGGGGCATTTCTGATTGGGGAGACCCGGGAAAAGATTCGGGCGGCCTGGAGCCTTTTTACTCCTTGCAGCCTCTGTGACTCATTGATAGAAGCCGTCTCCGAAGCCGCGCGCAGCGCTGTGGCTGGCGACGTGGTCCTGCTTTCTCCGGCCTGTTCGAGTTTTGATCAATTTCAAAACTACCAGCATCGCGGCGATGTGTTCCGGCAGGCGGTGCTCCAGCGTGCGGGCCGTGTCGGTGACGATACCGCTCGCGGGCCCGGGCCCGCCGGGCCGGGAAGGGCCGCGGGATTGCCCTAATGACTTTTGTTTTGCGTCCGATTTGTGGTGAGGGACAAATCCGGCGTGAAGAACTGAACTGAACCAGACCTCAAGAACGGACGCTGACCGTCCCATAGTAGAAGATGAACACTCCGAGTCCACTCGTGCCGCAGGGCGCCTTCCAAGACAAAGGGAAGAGCCACGTGCGGATCACCGTTTTCGCCATTCTCGCTGTCCACGTGGTTCTGCTGGGGGTCCTGCTGATCGCAGGATGCAACCGCAAGACCGAGTTGGCCGATGGCTCGACGCCTCCAGGCCAGCCGTCGGATCCGTTGGCGCCTCCGCCGAGCCCGGCGGCAACTCCGGATGCCGGCACGCCGGTGCCCTTGCCGACGCCGGTGCCTCCTCCAGCCTTCGCCGGCACGCCCACGACTCCGGATACCAATCCGCCGTCAGTGCCGGTTCCGGGCGCCCCATCGTCCCCGGTCACACCTCCCGGCGGTGCACTGCCACCTCCAACCGAATTGACGCCCCCTCCGCCGGTGCCCGGTCCGGGCGTGACGGATGCGGGTGCCGGGTCTGAGCACACCATCGCCAAGGGCGAAACGCTGGCCACCATCGGCAAGAAATACGGCGTTGGCTACAAGGCGATCGAAGCGGCCAACCCGGGGATCAACCCGACGCGGCTCAAGATCGGCGACAAGATTAAGATTCCCGCCGCTTCGGCCAAGGCGGCGCCGGCCGCCCCGACCGCCAGCGCGGGCAGCGGAGCCTCCAGCTCGACGGTTTACGTGGTTCGTTCCGGGGACAACCTGCTCAAGATCGCCAAGGCCACCGGCGTCCCGGTTAAACAACTTCGCGCCGCCAACAACCTGCGCACCGATCAAATTCGCGTCGGCCAAAAGCTGAAGGTGCCGGCCCGCCATGGATCGGCCCCGGCGGAAGCCACGGCGCCGCCTCCGGTGGCGCCTCCCGTGACGCTTCCGACGGGCCAATAGCCTGTTGGCCGGTCCGCCGCGCGTGGGCCTGCCCGTCGCCCGTCCCGGGTATCCAACCGGTCGGCGACGCCGGGCGAGCCCGCCTGAAGATGTCCGCTCCTGGCTCAAGGGAACCGCTGTCGCGGTTCCCTTGAGCTCTTCCCAGAATTCCTGTTCGATTTTTTCTTTTGTCCACCTCATGAAGGCTGCCACCACTGTGCTGCTGTTCTCCGTCCTGGGTTTGCTGGTTTTGGGTATTGTCACGCTCGTCAGCGCGTCCATGGGCGACCCCAAGGCGCGCTACCTGGTCATGCAGCCGATTTGGGCGTTCGTCGGCCTCGGCGCGTGCGCCGTCTCCGCCTGGATCGATTACCGCTGGCTGCGCCGGCTGTGGTGGGTGGGATTGGCTCTCGCCATCGGCTTGCTGGCGTTGGTCTGGGCGCCGCACGTGGGGGTCAAGGCCAACGGCGCCCGGCGCTGGGTTGGTTTCGGCGGGTTCGGATTTCAGCCGTCCGAGATTGCCAAAATCGCCTTGATCGTGGCGGTCGCGTGGTATGGAGAACGATATCAGCGCTTCATGTCCTCGTTTTGGCGCGGGCTGGTGGTCCCCGGCATCGGAATCGGAGTGGTCCTCGGATTGATTTTCAAGGAGCCCGATGTGGGCACGACGGTGTTGCTGGCCGGAGTGACCGGCCTGATGCTGCTCATCGCCGGATTGAAAGTGCGGTATGTGGCCGGGCCGGTTCTCGCGGGATTGGCGGCGCTGGCTGTGTTCATCGCGCACGATCCGGTCCGGTCGGATCGCATTTATGCGTGGTTGCACCCGGAGGAAACCCGCCTGGCCACCGGCATGCAGGCCTGGCAATCCATGGCGGCCCTCGGGAATGGCGGCGTCAATGGCATCGGGCTGGGCGAGGGGCGACAGAAGTTCTTCCTTCCGGAACATCACACGGATTTTATCTTTGCCATGATTGGCGAAGAGCTGGGCCTGGTGGCGACGCTCGGCGTGCTGGTGGCGTTTTTGGCCATCCTCATCTCGGGCATCTACATTGCCTGGCATGCGACGGATACGTTCGGCATGTTGATCGCCGCGGGCATCACGCTGCTCATCACCATGCAAGTGACGATCAACATCGGGGTGGTCACCGGCACCTTCCCGAACAAAGGGCTGGCCCTGCCGTTCATCAGCTATGGCGGCTCGAACCTGGTGGTCATGCTGGCCAGCGTCGGCCTGCTGCTGAGCGTCGGGCGTCACGCGGGGCGTGATGCGGCGTCGACGGTGCCCGTGGGCGAGTTCGATGAAATGGCGCCTGCGCCGGCGCATTGATACGCACCGAGGCGATGAATCGATCCCCGTCCAATTCCCGCCCTGCGGCGCCGCTGGTTGCGGTGGCGTGTGGCGGAACTGGTGGCCACCTTTTTCCCGGCATGGCGGTGGCGGAGGAGTTGATGGCGCGCGGTTGCGAAACGTTGTTGCTGATCTCACCCAAAGACGTCGATCAACAGATTGTAAAATCCGCAGCCGGGGCCGAGTTCGCCACGCTTCCGTCGATCGGCATGACCCGGGGACGTCGCCTCGAGTTCGTCGTCGGGTTCATCAAATCGTATCGGTCGGCCCGGGGGTTGTTTGCGGCTCGCCGCCCGGCGGCGGTGTTGGCCATGGGCGGTTTCACGAGCGCGCCGCCCATCCTGGCCGGTCACTCGTGCGGGGCGCTGACCTTCCTGCACGAGTCCAACACCATTCCCGGGCGGGCGAATCGCTGGCTGGCGCTCGTGGTCACACAGGCGTTCGTGGGCTTTCCGGAAGCCGCCCGGCGCCTGCGCCACCAGAATGTTTTGTGCACCGGGACGCCGGTGCGGCCCCAGTTTCAGCCAGTCGACGCCGCGTCGTGCCGAATCGCCTTGGGCCTTGACCCGGCGCGGCCGACGCTCCTCGTCATGGGCGGAAGCCAGGGGGCGACCGGGGTGAATGACCTGGTCATCCAGGCCCTGGCCGGGTTGCGCGCGGCGCGACCCGAGCTCCAGTATCTCCACCTCACCGGCCCTCTCGATGTCGACAAGGTGCGGCAGGCGTATGCGGGAGCGGCCGCCCGGGCTGTCGTCCTTCCCTTCCTGAGCGAGATGGAACTTGCGATGGGCGCAGCGACTGCGGCCGTGAGCCGCGCCGGCGCCTCCTCCCTGGCGGAGATCGCGGCGCTTCGCCTGCCCTCGGTTCTCATCCCGTATCCGGCGGCGGCGGACAATCATCAATGGCACAACGCACGCGCTTATGTAGGGAGCGGCGCGGCCGTCATGCTGGAGCAGAAAGGCGCCACCGGCCAGACGTTGGCGGCGGCGTTGCTGCCGCTCGTCGACGACCCGGGCGTGCGCGCGCGGGTGGTAACCGCCCTCGAACGGTGGCACGTGCCGGACGCGGCCGCGCGGATCGCCGGCCACATTGTCGAGGGCATCCCCGGTCTTTCGACCGGAACGGGCCGGGCCGAAGCCGCGGCCTTTTCAAAATGTTAAGCCTGAATTCAGTCCAGGCGGCGAGCCTGCTGGATGCGGCCGCGCCGGGCGCCACGGTGTTCCTGATTGGCGCCGGCGGCTGCGGCGTCAGCGGCTTGGCGCACATCCTTCTTGATCTTGGTCACCGCGTGGTGGGCTCGGATTTGTCGCCCAACCAGGACACGCGGGACCTTGAGGCGCGCGGCGCGATCGTGCATGAGGGCCATTCGGCCGAGCCGATCCGCCAGGCGCGGCCGGTCCTGGTTGCGTATTCGTCGGCCGTCAGGAGGGATAACCCGGAACTGCAGGCCGCGATTGAGATGGGCATCCCGATTGTCCGCCGGGGGGCGTTGCTGGCGGCGCTGGTGCGGCGGCATTGCGCCATCTGCGTGGCGGGCATGCACGGCAAGACGACCACCTCCGCGCTGCTGGCTTTTGCTCTCGAACAGCTTGCTGCCAACCCCAGCTACGCGGTGGGGGCGCGCGTGCCCCAACTCAGACGGCACGCGCGCCTCTCCGCCCCGGCCGGGACCGGGGCGCCCGCGCGGGCCTACTTCGTGGTGGAGGCCGACGAGAGCGACGGCACGCTCGCCGAGTTTCAACCGGACCACGCCATTGTGTTGAACGTGGATGAGGAACACCTCGACTACTTCGCCAACCTCGACGCGGTCTGCGGAGCGTTCGAGCGATTCGCCGCGGCCACCCGGGGCGCATTGCTGTTCTGCGCGGATGATCGGCGCCTGGCCGAGCTGTTCTCCCGGCGGGCGGGTGCAATTTCCTACGGCTTCCATCCGCTGGCGGATTACCGACTGGTGATCACCGGGGTGGAGGTGGCCGCGTCGGGCGGCGGGGAGACGGTGTTCGAAGTTTGGGCCCGAGGCGCCTTGCTGGGGACGTTTCGGACGTGGCTGCCGGGGGAAAAGAATGTCTCCAACGTCGGCGCGGTGATCGCGTTGTTGCACGAGCAGGGGTTCTCCGCGCCGGCGGTGGCGGCGGCGGTGGCGGGCTTTCGCGGGGCTGCCCGGCGTCAGCAACGGCTGTGGGCGGACGGGCGCTTCCAGGTCTTTGATGACTACGGGCATCATCCGGCGGAGATTCAGGCGACGTTGCGGGCGCTGCGGGGGTTGGGCCCCCGCCGGCTGCTGGTGGCGTTTCAACCGCACCGCTACACGCGCACCCAGCATTTGTTCGAGCAGTTCGCTGCCGCCTTCGACGAGGCCGATCAGTTGTGGATCACCGACATTTATGCGGCCAGCGAGCGTCCCATATCCGGGGTGACCAGCGCGCGTCTGGTCGAGCGGCTCAGGGAACGGGGGCGGGCCGCGGAATACGTCGCGGAGCTCCCGGCCTTGCGCCGCGCGGTTAGGGCGGCCATGCTGCCCGGCGATTTGGTGCTGTTTCTGGGCGCCGGCGACATCACGCAGGCGGCGCACGCGCTGGCCGCCGAGTTGCACGAAGAGTCCGTCATGCCGAACGAACGATTGCTGGCCGAGCTAACGGCCCTGGTTTCCGCCGACACCGTCTTGAAGGCCGACGAACCGCTGGCGCGGCGCACCACCATGCGCGTGGGGGGGAACGCCGAAATTTATGCAGAGCCGGCGTCCGAGGCCGACCTCTCGCGGATCGTGGCGTATTGCTCGGAGAAACAGGTACGCTTCACCCTGCTCGGGCGCGGATCCAACCTGCTCATCCGGGACGGAGGCATTCGCGGGGTGGTCATTTGCCTGGGACATCCCAACTTCAGCCGGCTCGAGATCGACGGGGGCCGGATCCGCTGTGGTGCGGGCGTGCGGCTGAAGACGGTGGCGGTCGAAGCCCGCCGCGCCGGCCTGAGCGGTCTGGAATTCCTCGAAGGCATTCCCGGCAGCGTGGGCGGCTCGATGCGCATGAACGCCGGCGCGATGGGCTCGTGGTTCTTCGATGTCATCGAGTCCATTCGTTTCATGGATTACCAGGGGCGCATTCACGAGCGGCTCGCCGCAGAGGTGAACGTGGAATACCGCGGCTGCCCCCTGCTACGGACCCACCTCGCGCTGTCCGCGGTGCTCAAAGGCGTGGCCGCGGCGCCCGAGGCGATTGCTGAGCGCATGCAAAAATACAGCGCCAAACGCTGGGAATCCCAGCCCGCCGCTCCGAGCGCCGGATGCATTTTCAAAAATCCACAGACCATCCCCGCGGGCCGGCTCATCGACGAGCTCGGGCTCAAGGGCACGCGCGTCGGTGGCGCGGTGGTCTCCGATGTGCACGGAAATTTCATCGTGAATGACGGCTCGGCGACCGCGCGGGATGTGCTCGCGCTGATTGATGTCATCAAGCAGCGCGTCCGCGCGGCCCGCGGCATCGAACTGGAGACGGAAGTGGAGATTTTGGGGGAAAGCTGACGTGGACAACTCGTCGAAGAGCCCACAGGGGGCAGGAAGCAACGCGCCCCGGCGCATCACTGTGATGCTGGGCGGCTTTTCCGCCGAGCGCGAGGTCTCGCTCAAGACCGGCGCGTCCGTGGCCCGGGCGTTGCGATCGTTGGGCCATGACGTGACTGAGCTGGATCCGACGGATCGGGACTGGACCTTGCCGGCCGGGACGCAGGTGGTCTTCCTCGCATTGCACGGCACCTACGGGGAGGACGGCCAGGTGCAGGCGAAGCTGGAGGAACTCGGCGTGCCCTATACGGGCTGCGGGCCGGAGACGAGCCGGGTGGCCTTCGACAAGGTGCTGACGAAGGAGCGGTGCGTGCAGGCAGGGGTGCCGACGGCGCGTCACTGCGTGTTGCTCAGCCCGGATGCGCCCTGGCCGCGGGGCTGGGAGCCGCCGGTGGTATTGAAGCCGGTGTGCCAGGGGTCGAGCGTCGGCTTGCAGTTCGTCGATCGGGTGGCGGATTTCGGCCGGGCGCTGGCCGAGTGCCTGCGCCACGATCGCCAGGCGCTGATGGAGGAGCGAATCATCGGCCGGGAGACCACCGTGGGCATTCTCGATGGCGAGGCGCTGCCCGTGGTGGAGGTCCGGCCCCGGCAGGGTGGCTACGATTACGCCAACAAATACACCGCGGGTGCGACCGAGTATTTCTGTCCGGCGCCATTTGACGCGGACGTGACGCGGCGGATCCAGACGGCGGCGCTGGGCGCCTACCGGGCGATTGGCGGGCGCGACTACGGGCGCGTCGACGTCATGGTTCGGGCGAATGGCGATCCGGTGGTGCTGGAGGTGAACACGCTGCCGGGCATGACGGACACGAGTTTGCTGCCGAAGGCGGCGGCGGCAGCCGGCTTGGGCTACGCCGAGCTTTGCCAGCGGATGATCGACCTGGCCCTCCGCCGGGCCCGTTAGGCGTCCGGATCCCGATTACTACGGAAGCGCGCGCCAACCGCTTGCCTTGGCGGCAGGCAAACCACTAAAACACTCCCTGTTCACTGATGGGCCTATCACGCAAAATCAAAAACCGCCGGCATGTCCGCGGGCACGTTCTCGACGTCAAGATCAGCTCGAATCAACGCCGCCAAAATCGGCTGCGCCGGGTCGTGCTGTTCGGAGGCACCCTCCTGATCTTTGGCCTCACGGTCGCCGCCGTCTGGAAGGGCAGCGAGCTGCTCCTGCAGAAATACGCGTATGAGAATCCGACTTTCTCCATCCAGCGCGTGGACATCGAGACTGATGGTGTCCTCAGCCGTGAACAGATCCAGACCTGGGCCGGGGTCCGGCTGCACGACAACCTTCTCGCGCTCAATCTCGCGCGGGTGAAGCGCGATCTCGAACTGGTGCCCGCCATCGAGGCGGTCTCGGTCGAGCGGGTTCTACCCGGCGCGCTGCGCATCCGCGTCGCCGAACGCGAGCCCGTCGCCCGGGTCGTCTTTCCCATCCTTCGTTCCGGCGGGCAGGAGGAACGTGGAACCTATCTGGTCGACGGCCACGGCTACTTCATGTTTCCCATCGAACGCCATCAGCGGGCCGAGCCGGCCGTCGGCGGCGACGAACATCTGCCGGTGCTCACGGGCATTCCGATGAACGACGTGCGGCCCGGCCGCGCGCTGGACGCGCCGCAAGCCCTGGCCGCGCTCGAGCTCGTGCGCGCCTTCCAGCGCTCCAGCATGCTGGGCCAGGTGGACCTGCGGGAAATCGACGTCAGCCAGCCGGGCGTGATCGTGGCCACCACGGTCCAGGGCTCGGCCATCACCTTCGGCCTGGCTGACTTTGGCCGGCAGCTCGACCGCTGGCGCCTCGTCCTCGAACAGGCGCGCCGCCAGGGCAAGCACATCGCCACGCTCGACCTCGCCGTCGCCAACAATTCCCCGCTCACCTGGCTCGACCTCGGCGGCGTCAGCCCGCCCCCGCCCAAGCCCATCAAGCCTTCACCCTACAAACGAAAACATGTTTGACCCTTCCTCCATCATCGTCGGCCTTGAGATCGGCACTTCCAAAATCTGCGCCGTCGTCGGCGAGGCCAATCCCGCCGGCGCCCTCAATATCGTCGGGCTCGGCCAGTCCCGCTCCCGCGGGGTCCGCAAAGGCGAAATCGCCAACCCCGCCAGCGTCGCCGATGACGTTCGCACTGCGATCGTGGAGGCCGAACAAATGGCGGACGTGGAGATCCGCAGCGTTTACCTCGGGGTCACCGGCGGTCACATCCGCGGGTTCACGAACCGCGGCGTCCATCCCGTCGTTTCTGCCGACCGGGAGATTTCCCGCGAAGACGTCGAGGACGTGATCAAGAACGCCAAGGCCATCAATCTGCCGGCGGAGAACTACGTGGTGCACGCGATCCGCCAGCACTTTCTCGTCGATGGCCAGGACGGCATCGTCGATCCGGTGGGAATGCTCGGCGCCCGGGTGGAGGTGGACATGCACGTCATCCACGGCGTGTTCAACCGCCTCCAGAATCCCATTCGCGTGGTCAAGGGCCTGCATCTCGAGGTGGATGCCATCGTCTTCAACGGCCTGGCGGCGTCGCTCGCCATGTTGACCAACGAACAGAAGGAGCTCGGGGCGCTGGTCATCGATCTGGGCGGCGGCACGACCGAGTATGTCGTCTACGGCGGCGGCATCGTGAAGCACGCGGGCGTGCTCGCCGTCGGCGGCGACCATGTCTCAAACGACATCGCCTACGGGCTGAAGGTTCCCCTCGGGCGGGCCGAGGAGCTCAAGGTCAAGCACGGCTGCGCCTTGTCGGATGAGGGCGGGGAGCCGGAGCTGCTCTCAGGCAAGGACGAGCACGGCATCCAGCACAAGACGGTCAACCTCCAGCACCTGCGTCGCATCATGTCGTTGCGCCTGGAGGAAACTTTCGAGCTGATCGAGGCGGAACTGGGCCGGGCGGGCCTGCTGGATTACGTGCGGGCGGGTGTCTTTCTGTGCGGCGGCGGCGCGCGCATCCCCGGCATTCTCAAACTCGCGGAGCGCATCTTCCAGTTGCCGGCCCATCTCGGCGCGGCCAATTCCGTCAGCGGGCTGAAATCCGCGCTCGACCAGCCGGAGTTCGCCGCCGCCATCGGCCTGGTCAAATACGGATCCTTCCAACAGAAACGGCGTCCGGCCGGATTTTCGTTTACCCAGACGTTGCGCGACACCTTTGGCGGGTTGTTGCGTCGGCCCTGACCCATCACCTCCCGACGGCACGGTTTTGATTCCACGGAGAAATTTCCATGACCATCGAGAACAACCTTCCGGCCGGAGCCCAGCTGGGGCGGCCCTTTGAAATCCGCGTGCTCGGCGTGGGCGGCGCGGGCGGAAACGCAGTCGGCCACCTGGCCCGGGCCGGCCTGGATGGCGTCCAATTCGCCGCCTTGAACACGGACGCCGCCGCCCTGGCGCGGACGCCGGTGGCGCGCAAGATCAACCTGGGCGCCAAATCCACCCGCGGCCTCGGAGCCGGCGGCGATCCGCAGCTGGGGCGCGCGGCCGCCGAGGAGGACGCGGCCCTCGTTCGCGCCCTGTGTGACGGGGCCAACGTGGTGTTTGTCGTGGCTGGCCTCGGGGGCGGGACCGGCACAGGCGGGGCGCCCGTCGTCGCCCGGATCGCCAAGGAGTGCGGCGCGCTCGTTCTCGGCATCGTGATGCTGCCGTTCGATTGCGAAGGGGGCCGGCGCCAGCGCCAGGCGCAGTGGGGCCTGCAGGAGATGAAACTCGCCGCCGATGGCGTCATCTGCCTGTCGAACCAGCGGGTGTTCCGCCTGATCGACGAGCACACGAGCCTGCTCGAGGCCTTCCAGATCATCAACGAGTTCATCGCCCAGGGCGTGCGTGGGCTGTGGCAGTTGCTCACCCGCCCCGGACTGATCAATGTCGACTTCGCGGATCTGCGCAGCGTCACGGAAGGCCGGCACTCCGAGAGCGCCCTGGTCACGGCCGAGGCGCGGGGCGAAAACCGGGGACACGAAGTCCTCGAGCGGCTCATGGCCCATCCGCTCCTCGAAGGTGGCCAGGCTCTGGCCGAGGCCGGCGGGGTTCTTGTCTGTATCGCGGGCGGCGCCGATCTCACCATGGCCGAAGTCCATCGGGTGATGGAGCAGGTCAGCCGTCAGTGCGAACACGCCCATGTCATCATGGGCGCCGCCATCGATCCGGAAATGGGCGATCGCCTGACCGTCACGCTGCTCGCATCGCGGGGCGGCACCGCGCTCGAACTGCCGGCATTGCCGCCGATGGGTTCGCCGGTGACAGCCCCGTCCGCTCCGGTGGCCGCGATCGATCTGCGGGATCATTTGATGGGCCCCGGGACCGGCCCGCGCCCCGCGCCGCGCTTCGTGCCTCCGGCGCCCAGCCTCACTTCCGAGCAAACGGAGAATTTGTTGACCCAGCAGTCTGGCGGACGCGGTCGCCGCGGTGGCCCGCGCTTGCGGCAGGGCCAGCTCCCGCTGGAAATTGTCTCCAAGGGCCGCTTTGAAAAAAGCGAGCCAACCATCCACAAGGGCCAGGATCTGGATGTGCCTACCTACATCCGGCGCGGCGTGGCCCTGAATTGACCCCTTATCTTCCAGGAGTGGATCCGTCGAGAAATCAAAACGGCGCGACGCGCATGGCGACCGTGCATCGTTGTCCGGCGACGACAATGGCGACGGGGCCGTGTCGCCGCGGGACCAGGTTGTTTCCGTTGCCGGCGCTCACCGTGCCCACGCGGGCGCCCGTCCCACCGCCAATCGCCGGGCCATGCAACTGACCGGCTGGCTGGTTTTCGCAGGCGTGCTTCTCTTCGCCGGCGCCAGCTTCTTCTTCGCCGTCGCCGAGTCTTCCCTCTTCTCCCTCGGACAATGGAGGGCCCGCCAGCTCGCCCGACGCCCGGGCGGCGCCATCGTCGTCCGTCTGCTCGAACACCCCGATGAGGTGCTCGCGACCATCGTGCTCGGCAACACGGTGGCCAACGGCGCCATGGTCACCCTGGCGCTCTGGCCCGTCCTGACGGGGCGCGCCTCCTTCTGGGTCGTGCTGGCCATCGTGGCCCATTTCATCCTGCTCGGCTGCGAAGTTCTGCCCAAAACCCTGGGCGTGCGCGCCCCGGAAGCCTGGGCCTTGCGCGTCGCCCGCCCGGTTCTGCTGCTCTGGGAAAGCACCGGGTGGCTGCAGCGCCTTTTTCAAAAGTTCAACCGCTGGCTCCTCCAGCGCCTGGTTCGGCTCCGCGGCCGGCCCCAGGCCCCGGGCGAGGAGGAATATCGCGAGCTGGTCGAGCTCGCCTTCCAGCAGGGCAGCCTCGCCCGGGCGGAAAAGGACATCATCCTCGGCGTCATCAGCCTGGATGCCAAAACCGCCCAGGATGTGATGCAGCCGCGCTCCCGGGTGGCCGGAATCTCCGACGACTGCAGCGTGGAGGACATGATCGCCGCGGCCCGGCGCCACCGCCACCGCCGCCTCCTGATCTACGATGAAACGCTCGACACCATCGTCGGTGTGCTCAACACCCGCGCCTTGCTGGCCAACCCCACCGCGGATCTGGCCGAGGTGATCGAATTCCCGTCGTTTGTCCCGGCGACGATGAATCTGCTGCAGCTGTTGAAAAGTCTGCAGCGACAACAGCGCGGCCTGGCTGTGGTCGTGGACGAATACGGGGGCACGGCCGGCCTGGTGACCATCGACGACATCATGGCGGAGGTCGTCGGGCCAATTCGGGCCAAGCAAGGTCGTGGCGCGACCGGCTTCATCATGGAAAACCTGGGGGCCGGCCGCTGGCGGGTCAGCGGCTCGGTCCGCGTGGACGATTTTCGACGGGAATACCCGCCGTTGGGGGACGTGCCGCAAGCCGATACGATGGGCGGGCTGATGGTCAGCCTGGTCGAGGTGGTGCCCTCAGCGGGCGAGGCTGTGACGTTTCGCGGCCTGCGCCTGACGGCTCAGGTGGTGGACGAGCGACGGGTCAAGGAGCTGCTCGTGGAGACGTTGAAGAAGCGATGAGGATGCGGCGATGACGACGGGACAGATTCTGCTGGCCGCGGCCTTCGCGCTGGGCCTGTTCCTCTCCTTCTTCATGTCCGGGATGGAAGCGGGCGTGTTTGCCTTGAGCCGTCCTCGCATCCGGCACTTCGCGCGTCGGGGGCTTCGGCGGGCGCGTGTGCTTCAGGAATACCTGGACACGCCGGAGCGTTTTCTGTGGACGATTCTGATTGGGAACACCCTGGCCACGGTCATGGTGGCCGGCATTGGCGTGCGATGGCTGCACGGGTGGCTGGCGCCCCGCTGGGTCTGGCTGACGCTCGCGCTGATCCTGGGCGTGCTCGCGTACTACGCCGCGTGTGAGCTGCTGCCGAAAATGTTGTTTCGCCTTTACCCGAACCGCCTCTGCATGACGCTGGCCCTGCCCTTTCGCGCGATCCACTCCATCCTCGCTCCCGTCGTGGGTCCGGTGGCGTTCTTCTCCCATGCCTGGCTGCGGTGGTCGGGCGGCCAACGCTTCACCGGCCATGTCTTCGGCAGCCGGGACGAACTGCGCAGCTTGATGCTGGAGTCGGGCCAGACGTTCACCACCGAGGAACGCGGGATGATCAACCGGGTGCTCGATCTGCAAAACCGGACGACCGCGGGCCTGACCACGCCGTGGGATAAAACCGTGACCTTTGCGGCGGACACCACCGTGGCCGAAGCCCTGGTCCAGGCGCGCGAGGTGGGCTACACGCGGATCCCCGTCTGGCGTCCGGAGGCGGGCCGGCGGCGGATTGCCGGCGTCCTGGATCTCTCGGCGCTGCTTTACGACGAAAAGATCGATCCCGCGCGGCGCGTGGGCGACTTGCTGCAGCCGGCGTTGTTTCTGGATGACGGCACGCGGTTGGAGATCGCGTTGCACCAGCTGCAGCGCACCGGCCGGCGGCTGGCCATCGTCATCGGCCGGAACGGCGAGGAGGTCGGCATCATCACGTTGCAGGACATCCTCCGCGTCATTTTCGGAGGCGGCCCGGACTCCGCAGCGCCCGGGCTTCCCAATCCCGCGGCTTCATAAATCATGCCCGCTGATTTCGGCATCCTGGCCCTCAAGGCCGTTGGCGTGATCGTCCTCGTGGCGCTGAATGGATTCTTCGTGGCCGCAGAGTTTGCCCTGGTCAAGGTGCGGCAAACCCAGCTGGACGAATTGGAGGCGCGCGGGAATCGGCGGGTCGGCTCCGTCCGCCTGGTGGTCCAGCACCTGGATCGCTACCTCAGCGCCGCCCAGTTGGGCATCACTCTCGCCAGCCTCGGCCTGGGCTGGGTCGGCGAGCCGATCTTTTCCTCCCTGCTCGCGCCCGTGTTTAACGGGCTGTCCGTCGAATCCCCGGATGTTCGCCACACCATCTCGTTTCTCGTCGGGTTCACCGTCATCACCTTCCTCCACATCACGGCGGGCGAACAGGCGCCCAAGTGGCTCGCGATCCAAAAGCCGCTTCCAACTTCGCTCTGGGTCGCCAGCCCCCTGCGCTGGTTCTCGGGAATCATGTCGCCGTTCATCTGGGTGCTGAACACCGCCTCGCTGTGGCTCCTGGAACGCGCCGGCATCCAGCCCGCCGGAGAAGGGGAGATGGCCCACTCGGAGGAGGAGTTGCGCCTGTTGCTGACCAACGCCGGCGGCCGCGAACGGGCGCATACGCTCGGCCACGCCATCGTGCTCAACGCCTTCGACCTCCGGCGGCGCATCGTGCGCGACGCCATGCGGCCACGACATGAAATCGTAACTCTCGACACCGAGGCCACTATCGCCGCCTGCCTCGACGTCGCGGAAAAAACCCGGTTCTCCCGCTTTCCACTCTGTGAAGGCGGCGATGTGGATCGCGCGCTCGGCGTGGTCCACTTCAAGGACCTCTACGCGCTCCGGATCCGCGCCCGAACGGGACTCGACCTCTCCCTCGCCGCCCGCAAAATCGTCTACGTCCCCGAGACCGCCCGGCTCGAAAAACTTCTGCAGCTTTTTCAGGAACGGAAGCTCCACCTGGCCCTCGTGGTCGATGAGTATGGCGGAACCACCGGGCTGCTTACTCTGGAAAACATCCTGGAGGAGCTGGTCGGTCAGATCCAGGACGAGTTCGATCAGGAAACTCCCCTGGTCATACGCCAGGGCGAGAACGACTGGGAACTTCAAGGAACGCTGCCGCTCCATGAGCTCGCCGACCTGGTCGGCCAGCCGGTCGCCGGCGAGGGAATCACCACCACCAGCGGCTGGATCACTCACCGCCTCGGCGGATTTCCGAAAACCGGCGATGTCGTCACCTTCGGTGGATGCGAATTCAAAGTGCTGGAGATGGACGAGACCCGGGTGGCCCGACTGCATCTGCGCCGCTTGCCCGCAGGATGAGGGGCGAGTGATGAGGGGCGAGTGATGAGGGGGTTCGGCGTTCGACGTTCAACGTTCAACGTTCGACGTTCGACGTTCGACGTTCGACGTTCGACGTTCGACGTTCGACGTTCGACGTTCAACGTTCGACGTTCGACGTTCGACGTTCGACGTTCGACGTTCGACGTTCGACGTTCGACGTTCGACGTTCAACGTTCGACCCCTACTTCGCGACCAGGGCGGTGTGAAAGTTGGTGCGCGCTTTGACGTTGCCAGCTTCGAGGAGCAGGACGTAGTCGACGTCGGGAGAGAGCGGTTCGGGGCGGGCGCGGGGCACGGCGGGCTTCATGCCTTTGATCGGAAAGCCGTAAACGATCGACTTGATGGGCACGGAATTGGAGTCGGAGACCAGGTGCCAAAGCGGCGCGGGATAGTTGTTGGTCGACATGTCGGTGGCGGACACCACCTTGACCGAGGTCAGCTTGTAATTCCCGTTGAAGGTGAAGGAAACGGGGTACACCTCTTCCGCGTCCGGCGCGCGTTGAGCCCTCGCCCCCGGCCGGGCGGGCCGGATGGTGGGTATGATTTGAATAGTCTCCGCCCGGAACCAGTCGGTGAAATAGCAGACATAAACCGTCCCGAGGATCACGGCGATGATGGAGAGGACAATTCCATTTTTCGTCATACAGGCAGTGAAGTGGACGCACGGATCCGTCAATTATTCGAGCCGGTCACCGTTGGTGTGCGATCCACTCCAGAGCAAACGCTGCCACCAGCGCAAAAGTTCGAAAACCTTTTCATGAATCGCTTAAAGACCCCCGGCCGCTGTCCGCGGAAACAGCCATCGATCGATCCCGCCCGCGGCTTTACCCTCATTGAATTGTTGGTGGTCATCGCGATTATCTCCATCCTCGCGGGCATGTTGCTGCCGGCCTTGGGCCGGGCGAAGGAGGCCGGCAAACGCGTCAGCTGCGCCAACAACCTTCGCCAGCTCGGCATGGCCACGATCATGTATACGGACGACTTCGATGGCCTGATGCCGCCCCGCCAGGTGCCGGGCGCCTGGACCACGACCCTCTACAATTACTACAAGGATGTGCGCCTGCTGGCCTGTCCCAGCGATCCGGTTGATCCCGCCCACGCCGTCAACGACCGGGTCAACTGGCCCTACGACTCGGCTCCACGCAGTTATCTGATCAATGCCTTCAACGATTACTGGCAGGTGAATGGGACCAACGTTTCCATGGGCAACCTGCGCGGCATCGTCGGAAAGTGCACGCCGATCGACGCGATCCGTCTGCCCACCGATACCATCCTGTTCGGCGAAAAGGAGGCGACCTCGCCGCATTACTACATGGACTTTTTGGAATCGCCCGAAGGCAACGACCTGTCGGAGGTCGACCACGGCAAGCACCTGAAGAATCGCATGAGCGGCGGCGGCGGCGGCTCCAATTATGCGTTTGCCGACGGCAGCGCGCGGTTCATCAAGTACGGCGGCGCCGTCAACCCGCTTAACCTTTGGGCGATCATGGACGAATGGCGGCGGGCGGTGCCGCTCGGGTTTTAGCGCGCTGTCCGGAGGAAAAATTTCGCGAGGCGATCCCACGTGCGGGATCGCCTTTTTCATTTGGCCCCGATGCCGGCTCGGCCGGGGGCGCCTGGCGGGCAGAGCAGTTGACCAATCTCGCCCACGCTGGCCGTTCCGGTCGTGCCGAGCTGGTGCACCACGATGCTGGCCGCGGCGTTGGCGAGCCGAATGGCCTCCCCGGGTGATGCGCCCGCGGCGAGGGCGCAGGTCAGGTTCGCCGTCACGGAATCCCCGGCCCCAACAATGTCGATAGGTCCCCGCAGCGGCAACGTAGGCACATGGTCAATCTCGCCGGCGGGCGTTGCCGCGAGAATGCCTCGTTCGGAAAGGGTGATAAAAACCGGTCGGCCATTCTTTCGGGCCAGGTTGAGCGCGCTGGTTCGAATGGCGTCCAAATCGAGGGCGCCCGCCGCGCCCATGAACGCGCCCAGTTCGGCCGCGTTCATTTTCAGGCAGACCGGCGGCCAGCCGCGCAGGCTGCGCCGGCTGTCGGCCAGCATCCAACGGTCGGAGTGCCGCGCGGCGAGTTCCTCGACCGCGGACAGGAGGCGGGCCGTGATCACGCCCGTTTCCGGCACGTCGACCTGATCCATGAGGATGATCGCGTCCACCTCCGGGGCCAGGCGCTGCAAGGCCTCGATGAGGCGCTGCTGCAACGCCTCGGGCGTGGGTGTCCAGTTTTTGCTGTCGAGCCGGTCCAGCTCCATTGGCTCGCGGCCGGGAGTCATCACGAGCGGCTTGCAATACGTGAATGTGCGCCGTTGATCCGTTTCGATGAAGTCATCAAGGCGGACGCCGTGCCGTTCCCGGAGACATCGCCTGAGTTCAAAGCCCTCGCCGTCCACCCCGCAGAACCCGACCGGACGAATTTCACCGACCCCCAGGGCGACCAGGTTGTTCAGGATGGTTCCGGCCGCGCCGGGCTGGCTCCGCACGCGCACCACGTTATGCACGGTGCGCCCGGTTTCGATGGAGACCTCGGCCCGGGCGGGATCGATTTCCAGATATCGGTCGAGGCAAAAGTCGCCCACGACGGCCACGCGCAGACGCGCGTAGCGCGCGGTGATGGCCTGAAAACGCTCGGGGTTCATGGGGCGGTAACGAGAGTGGAGGCGATGGTCGGGCGCGGTGCAGGCTTGCAACGCGGGCCAGGGCAGGCCAGGCGGCCGGGGGAGGGGCGCATGTCAGGAGTTTTCGAGCAGCCGCAGCAGGTTGTGGACAAAGCTCACATTGTCGCATTGCAGATAGTGCATCGCGCCGTGCATGCGGGAAAAGCTTTTGCAGAATCGGAGATAATAGGCCGGGTTTTCCTTTGGCGGCTCGCCCTTGGTCCAGTCCCAGTTGCCGCCATCCTGCAGGTCGACGACGTAAATGTTGTGTCCCCGCACGATGGGCCGGCCGGCCTGGAGGCGCAGGTTGTTGACGCAGCTCAGGCTCTTCTCAAACACCTGGGGCGCCATGATGGCCGAGCCCACGCTGAGCACGACGCCATCGTCAAGGCCGTCCACCGCGGTGCTGAAGAGGCGGAAGTCGACATGAGCCGCCCGCCCGACCGCGGCGCCATTGAAGAGAGGGTGGTTCGTGATGATGTCGTAGCCGATGCCTGGATGGACGGTCAGCGGGATGCCGCGGCGGAAGGCGTTGGCAAAAATGCTGGTGTGTTTCCATGGATGGAGCACATCGATGCGACCCGCCGGCAGATTGTGGCGGCGCATCGCGCCGAGCAGTTCAGCCCGGGCCGGAGCCAAAGGATGCGCCGGCTCGTCGCGCAGCATGCGCTCCAGATCGGCCGGGTTCGGCAAGGTGATCCCGTCCTCAATGATGAATCGGCCGAGCGCCACCCCATATCCTTCCTCCCGCAACGCTCCCGTCAGCAGCGCCAGCTGGATGTTTCGCCCCGTCTCGTCCCAGGTCCCGAACGTGCCGGTGGCCACGTTCTGCTCGACGCTTTCCGTGGACCAGTTTTGAAACGCAAACTCCCAGTCGTGGATTGACCCCGCCCCGTTCGTCGCCAGGTGGCTGATCCAACCGCCCGCCATCAGCCGATCCACCAGGGCCGATGCGCCGTTCTTCACCAAATGCGCCCCGTAAAGAAACAGCACGCTCCGCCGGTTCTTCCGCGCTTCGCGAATTTGCTGTGCGCAAAGTTCCAGGCGCGCCCGCACGAAATCGGTCGGAGGCGTCGGCGGCGCTGAGTCAGGCGCGATCAGGATATCCGTGATCGCGGCCATGCTCTTGCGTTCGGAGAGCGGGTACACTTTCACCCGGGTCAAATCCAGCGGTGCTGGGAATGTTGGCATGCGGGCGATTGAAAAATCCTCAACCGCGAAGGTCAAGCATGGTGTCGTCGCCGGGGTGCGGCCGTCCCGGCCGCAGGAACGTGAATATTTCCGACCGCCGGAATCCTCCCGGCCCTCCGGTCGTCCTTGCGGTTCTGCGGGTGTCGACGCCGGCACCCCGGGTTCATGGCCTCAATTCACGGCCAATTTTTGGAGGTGTTCGCTCTCTGTGACGAACGCGTCACGCGACGATGGCGATTGGGCGCTCGGTTGCATGAGTTCACGCAGACGTTCAGAAAGCGTCGCGAATCCGCCACGTGCCCCGGCCACGATGCCGGCGAGCAACGAACCTGAAAACCAACTCATGAAAATCAAGACACACATGGCGATCGCCATCGCCACCGCCGCGCTGGGCGCCCCGGCGATCGCCCAACCCCTGGTCAACCTCGGCCTGGTCGGCGTGGGCCGATTGTCCGGCAGCTCCTTCGACCAACTCGGCGAGGGCATCGACACTCTCGGCGGAATCTTCTCCGGGCTGTGGGTGGATCCGGCGTCGACCATCCAGAGCAACGGCGTCATTCACGCAACCCTTTATGGCCTTCCGGACCGGGGCTTTGGCGACGGGCTGCAGGATTATCATCCGCGCGTGCAACGGCTGGCGCTTGCCATCACGCCATTTACCGGACCCGGCCCGGCCGCGCAGGATCAGATCGCCATTGCCAACACAGGGACAATGTTGCTGACCGTTGACGGGCAGTTTTTCACCGGAGCCAACCCCGATGACACCAATGTCGTCAGCCACCCGGCGAGCCTGGCGGGAGGCGTGGGCGGCGGGAAGTGGAGCCTGGATCCCGAGGGCATCGCCATGGCCCCGAATGGTTCGTGGTATGTCAGCGACGAATACGGGCCCGGCATTTATCGCTTCAGTGCGAGCGGCGCGCTCGGCGCCGTGTTGCCGGTGCCCGATGCGCTGTTGCCCAAACTCGGCCCGGCCTATCCCCGGGCCATCAATTATCTCACCGCGTCGACCCTGGCTACCAACGACTCGGGCCGATACATCAATCGCGGCCTGGAAGGCCTCAGCATCACACCGGACGGACGCTGGCTGGTCACCTGCCTCCAGTCACCCCTGGTCCAGGATGGCGAAAATCGCAACCCGAGCCGAAATGTGCGCGTGCTGGTCTATGACCTCGACCCGGCCTCGCCAAACTTCGAGCGGCCCGTGGCCGAATATGTCCACGTCCTGCCGTTGAACGCCGCCGAAGCCAACAACCGCCACACACCGATCAGCGAGATCCACGCCTTCAGCGCCACCCGATTCCTTATTCTGCAACGTGACAGCCGTGGACTGGGCGGCGATCCCGGCCCGCTGCTTTACAAGCGTATCGTCGAGGTTGACGCCACCGGCGCCTCCAACATCCTCGGCACCGGCTACGATCTCGAAAAGGGAGCCCCCGGAGCGTTGGCCCTTCCTCGAAACGGCCTGCCCCCGGGCCTGGCCCCCCTGACCAGCCGGGACCTGGTCGATCTTTTGAATCCTGCGCAGCTGGCGCGGTTCGGTCTGAACACCGCCGCCTCCAATCAGAACGTGAACACGCTCTCGGAAAAATGGGAGGCTCTCGGCGTCATCCCGCTAAACGATCCTTCGGCTCCGAACGACTACCTGCTTCTCGTGGGCAATGATAATGACTTCCGCGCACCTGTCGTCTACCACAACGGCCAGCCGGTCGGCACAAACGACATCTATTCCGACAACATGCTGCTCGCTTTCCGCGTCGGCGCCGACGCCACGCCGCCCACCCTCTCGTGCCCGGCCCCGATGACGGTCGCCGCCGGCACGAATTGCTCAGCCCTCGTCGACCTTCGCGCCAAGGCCGTCGCCGCGGACAACAGCGCCGCCCCGGTTACCGTCGTCCAGACACCCCCTCCGAACACGGCGTTGGCTCTCGGCACCCACGTTCTCACCCTCGTGGCGGTCGACGCCGCGGGCAACCAAAGCGCGCCCTGCACGACTACCGTCACCGTCACCGATCAAACGCCGCCGATTGTCACCAGCGTCACGCCCAGCCAGACCCAGCTCTGGCCTCCCAACGGAAAGTTCGTGCCCGTGACGCTCACGGTCACCGCCACCGACAATTGCTCCAGCGCCATGACGTGTGAGATCGTGTCCGTGCAAAGCAACGAAGGCGCCGGCCGCGGCCGCAAGGACTGGGAATGGGATGACGACGACAAGGGCCAGGGACGCGGCCGGGGAGGCGCTCCCTCCGCGGACTGGCAAATCACCGGCCCGTTGAGCGTCAGGTTGCGGGCCGAGCGGGATGGCGATGGCGACGGTCGTTTCTATACCATTAAGGTCCGCTGTGTGGATGAGGCAGGGAACGAGGCGTTCGGCGTGACCTGGGTTTACGTGCCCCAGAACGTCACGCGCCTGCCTGCAGGCGCTCGCACCCGTGTGGCGCCCTACGCGAAGCCCGTCGGCTCGGACTACAGCATCGTTCCCCTGCTGAGCGCGGGCGATGTCGTGCCCCGAACCGGCCGCCCCGGTGAATGGTTTCAGATGATCGGCATCCCGGACGGTTTGGGCGCCCACCCCAATCGCGACGGCAGCGCCACCGTCTTTATGAATCAGGAGCTCGTCAATGTGAACCGTTCCGAACCGCTCCTCGGCCAGACGCTGCGCCGCGGCGCCTTCGTGTCCCGGCTGATCCTCGGGCCGGACGCATCCGTGCTTTCGGGCGATGTCGCCTTTGACACCGTTTACCGCGAGAACGCGCTGATCGGCCCGGCGGCCACCGTGAGCAACACGACGCCGGCCTTTACGCGCTTCTGCTCCGGCACCCTCGCCGGTGAGGAAGCCGGCTTCGATCGCCCCATCTACTTCGCCGGCGAGGAAACTTCCGGCACCAACACGTTTGATGGCCGCGGCGGCTCGGTCGTCGCCATTTTTGATCAGGCCGCCTGGATCCTGCCCAAGCTCGGCCACCTGCCCTGGGAAAACGCCGTGACCCGGCCCGCCCGCACCCGCGAGACAGTCATCATGTGCCAGGAGGACGGCGAACTCGGCCGCTGCCAGCTCTACATGTACGTCGGCCGGAAAGACCCGTCTCGCGGCGCCAGCCCGCTCCGTCGAAACGGCCTCGACAACGGCACGCTCTACGTCTTCGTGCCCAATGCAAGCGCGCCAACCAACGAGGCGACGTTCACGTCCGGATCGTTGCTGGGCCGCTGGGTCGCCCTCCCCGGGGTGGAAGACAAGACCGATGAAGAGCTCGATGCCGCTTCGGTTGCAGTCGGAGCGTTCGCTTTCGACCGAATCGAAGATGGCGCCTTCCGGCCGGGCCACCCCAACCAGTACTTCTTCGACACCACGGGCGGTTCGGCCGCCAACAGCCTCGGTCGGCTTTACCAGCTCGATCTCGACCCGCGCAATGTCCTCGGACCGGCTCGCTTGTCGATCGTCTACAACGCCGATCAGGTCGTGGCCGCCGGCCGGGACATCGCCGTCAGCCCCGACAACATCGCCATCAATTCCGACTACATCATGGTCCAGGAAGATGGCACCGCCCAAAGCCGCCCCGTCATGGGCGCCAAGGGACGCAAGGGCAACATCTGGCGCATCAGCCTGTGCGATGGCGAGGCGACTAATGTTGCCGAACTCGCCGCCGTCGGCCGCGATGGCGTCGTCACCGGCCCCGGCATCTGGGAAACCAGCGGTATCATCGAGACCAGCGCGTTGTTTGGCCCCGATTCCTGGCTGTTCGATGTCCAGGCTCACGCCCCGACTCGCGCGCCCGGCACCAACACGGTGGAGGATGGTCAGCTCATGCTGATGCTCCGAAACCGGTAGGCAACCGAGCGAAGTTAGAATTGGAAGCTGGAAGCTGGAAGCTGGAATTCAGAAGTCAGACATTCGCCACTCGCCACCGTGCGAGTGGCGTTTTTTTTTGGCATTTGGCATTTGGTTCAGCGTTCAGCGTTCAGCGTTCAGCGTTCAGAGTTCAAAGTTCAAAGTTCAAAGTTCCCGCTGCCACGTCGGCATTGACTTGGGGCGGGGGGCGCCTCAATTCTCGCCGCGTTATGGACTGGATTACGTCGGCAGACGCCTGGATTAGCCTCCTGACGTTGACGGTGCTCGAGATTGTCCTCGGCATCGACAACGTCATTTTCATTTCCATTTTGGCCGCCAAGCTGCCGGCGGAGCAGCAGGAGCGGGCCCGTCGCATGGGTCTGATGCTTGCGTTGGTGACGCGGATCCTTCTGCTGTCGGCGGTCGCGTGGATGGCCCGGCTGACCACCCCGCTGTTCACGGCCCTGGGCCACGGCTTTTCCGGTCGGGATTTGATCCTCCTGCTGGGCGGCCTGTTCCTCCTCTTCAAAGCGACCAAGGAGATCCACGAAAAGCTGGAGGGCGAGGACGGGGAAGTGACCTCGCGCGTGCCTCCAAATTTCACCGCAGTCATCGCCCAGATCCTGGTCCTCGACGTGGTGTTTTCCCTGGATTCCGTGATCACCGCGGTGGGCATGGCGCGCCATCTGATGGTCATGATCCTCGCCGTGGTGGTCGCGGTGCTCTTCATGCTCGCCTTCTCGGGCTACATCGCCGGCTTCATCGAGAAGCACCCGACGCTGAAGATTCTCGCCCTGAGTTTTCTCATGATGATCGGAGGCACGCTGGTCATGGAGGGCTTCGGCCAGGAAGTGCACAAGGGCTACATCTATTTCGCCATGGCTTTTTCCGCGGGCGTCGAAATGCTCAACATTCGCCTGCGGCGCAAGGCCAAAAAGAACGTGGAACTTCATCAACCCTACCGCTGAACCTGCACCCGCTTCCCATATGGCTCTGACGTCATTTTCGTTTCCCACCACCACCTTGTATGGCGCCGGCGCGACCCAGGAGCTGCCGCGCCGCCTCGCCGCCCTTGGCGTGAAGCGCCCGCTGATCGTGACCGACCCGGGGCTGCTCCCGACGGAGGCCTTTCGCCGCCTCGAGGCGGTCCTCGGTCCGGCCCAGCGCGGCCAGTCCTGGTTTCTCTACCACGACGTGCACCCGAACCCGGTCGAGGCCGACGTGACCGGCACGGCGGATGCCTACCGGGCCAACCGCTGCGATGGCGTGGTCGCCTTTGGCGGCGGCAGCGCGCTCGACGTCGGCAAGGCGGCGCGCCTTTTGATCAAGCGCCCCTCGCTCGCTCTTGCGGATTATCGCTGGGACGATGATTGGAGCGGGCTGGCGCCGTTCGTCGCCATTCCCACCACGGCGGGCACGGGCAGCGAGGTGGGGCGCAGTTCGGTCGTGACCATCACCGCGACGCAGCGCAAGGCCGTTCTCTTCCAGCCGGAGTTGCTGGCCAGGCTCGTCATCCTCGATCCGGAATTGACCACCGGTCTTCCGCCCCGGCTGACGGCCGCGACCGGGCTGGATGCGCTGACCCATTGCATCGAGTCGTTCACCTCGCCTGAATTTCATCCGCTGTGCGAGGGCATTGCGCTGGAGGGCATCCATCTGATCGTGGCGGCCCTGCCGCGGGCGTGTGCCAACGGCAATGACCTGGAGGCCCGCGGGCACATGCTGGTCGCGGCTGCGATGGGCGCGGTCGCATTCCAGAAGGATCTCGGGGCCACGCATTCGTTGGCTCACCCGTTGTCGACCCTGTGCGGGATGCATCACGGCACCGCCAACGCCCTGTGCCTCGTCGCAGTCATGCGATTCAACGCCAGCCGCAAACCCGGGCTCTACCGCCGCGTCGGCCTCGCGTGCGGCCTGGACGTGGTCGGTGTCGACGCGGCCGAAGCCGATCGCCGGACCATCGAGTTCGTCGATAACTTCATCCGTACGGTCGGCCTCAATCAGCGCCTGCGCGATCTCGGGGTCAAGGAGTCCCAGTTTGACGCCCTCGCAGATCAGGCGATCCAGGACGGGTGCCACAAAACCAACCCGGTGCCGGTCACGCGCGACGAACTGCGCGCCTTATACGCGGCTTCGTGGTGATCCCGGAAGGTTCACCGTGACGCCAACTCCGCCGGCGCAGGGGCTGCCGGCGACGTACCCCATCTGGATTCGACGCGGCGTGACCCGCACCTCGGTGTAGCTCACGGTCGCAGCGTCGGGCCGATGCATGCAGTGCGAATAGGGCCCGCAGGCCGCGCCGTGGGATCGATGAAGTCGGCGCAGCCAGCGGGCGGTGCCCGCGTCGGAATGCTCTTGAGCCGAGGCAAACAACTCCCCCCGGTCTCGCTGCGCTCCCGGTTCGTCGTGCCCGGACGAAATCCAGGTGCCGGATTTCCAGGGGTGCGGTATTCGGACCAAACGCTCCCGGTTCCAGCGCCACTCGATGACGGCCTGGTCCGCGGGCAGGAGGCAGAGAAGCCGGAAGGGATTCATCCGATCGAGCGGCAACGACTCGAGGCGGGCGGTGGCCGAGGATTCGTCGGCGACCGGGAGGAGCGAAGTGACGACCATCCCGCGGCTGACGGTATGACCGACCGAGCGGGAGTGGATCGCATACCAATTGATCAAAGCGTAGGTGACGCCGGCTTGGTTCACGCCGATCCACGTGCCTCCGCCTGGTTCCGACGGGTGCAGCATCAGCGCCCGATTTCCTTCGCCGATTTTCGGAGGCAAGGCGGGCGGTCGGGTGCGCTGCTCGTCGCGATTCATCCCGAGCAGAAAGCCGCGACGTCGGGCGATGAATGTCACCGTGCACATGGCCTAGTCCGCGGGCGGGTAGGTGGCGATCAGGCGACTCGTCCTGCGCCAGGCGCGCCACAGGTCGACCAGAGCCGTTGTTTGCGTGCCGCGCGCCCGGTTCGCCGCGCCGACGGCGAACACGATGGCCCATTGCTGGAAGAGGATTTGATAGGCCCGCGCAAGCGAATGGCGCGCGTCATAGGCATTTGTGGCCTCGGCGGCCGCGCCGTTCAGTTCGATAATCTGGAACTTCTCTCCCGCCCGCAGATCCGCTTCGGTATCGAATCGAATGTCGTAGCGCCCCACATAAAACCCTTCGAGGCGTTGCGAAATTTCGTCCAGGCGGGCTTCGAGTTCCGCCGACCAGAGATGCGCGCCGTCGCGGAAGACGCAGCCCTGGGCGTGGTTGCCCGCCTGCACCAACGGGAAGGATTCGCCGACCGGCAACACGTCGTGCCGACGGGCCGCCCAGCGGCGCAGGTAGGTCGCCGCCGCAAAACGCGCGCGCGCATCCCGGCGGATGAGTTCCTCGATCGTGTGAACGCCGTCGCCCAAAATGGACGGAAACCATTTTTCTGTGATGGCGAAGATCCGGCCGCGTGGTTCCGACGGTAGACGATGATAGAAGACGCCCACCTCGCGCGGGCCGGGCGCGTACCGTTGCACCAGCAGCGGGGCGCGCGTGGACCTGAGGTAGGCGATGGCCGGATCGGGACCGGCCATGACCTTGACGCCGGCGCCGCGCTGGCCGATGTCGGGCTTGAGCACAAGCGGGTAGGTCAGCTTGTGCCGCGAGATCAGGTCACGGAAATTGGCGACGCGCTGATCGGCGGAATCGCCGGCGACCAAGTGGGCTTCGGCGGTGAACTCCGGGCTCGTGGCCAGCAAATCGCGCAGAATTTCGATCTTCGATTCGCCCACCATTCCACCCGAATAGATTCCCGGGTTGGCGGCGGTCGGGAGCATCAGCCCCCGGTGTTTCAAGGCGAGCCGCAGGTAGTTGATTCCAATCGGAAGATAAAACAGCCACGGCGGCCAAAACTCCCAGCGCGTCCACCGCTCCGGCAATCGGCGGGCGACGGACTTGCCTGCCCATCGCAATCCGCGCGGTGCAGCCCGCAAGACGATGACACCAACGGCAATGACCAGCAGTGCCACCCAAAGGTGATTCTCCCAAACCCTGAGGTGCCGGACCAGTCCCGGGCCCATGACTCGCGCCAGGACGAAGACGCCGGCGGTCCAGGTGGCGACGGCCAGGCCCGTGACGCTGAGAAAGCGCGGGAACGGCAGGCGCAGGAATCCGGCGGCGAGGTAGGTGGGCAGACGTGTTCCCGGCACGAAACGGCTGCTCAGCAGGAGCCAGGTTCCGCGCCGGGTGAACCACGCCTCGCTGCGGGCGATGGCGGCCGGATCGACGAAGCGTCGCGCCCAGGCGCGCTGCAGGAGCGGACGACCAAACGCGCGGGCGCCCACGTAAAGCAGGGCGTCCCCCAGCCAAATTCCGAGAAAAACGCCCGCGAAACAGACTTCCCAGGCGATCGCTCCCGCCGCGGCCAGGAGCGCTCCGCCGACGGTCGGGACGTCTTCCTGGACAAACGTGAGCAGACCCAGCGTGACTGCCTGCAGCAGGGGCGGCCAGGCGTCGAATCCCGCCGGCAATCCTGGTGGGAGAATCGGATTCATGAAGCGGTGGCGTGTCGCTGGCCGGTGCGTCCCTCGTGCGCCACCGTCGAAGGCGCCACCCCGAAATCCGGCGGGAGCCGCACCTCGAGCAACCGGGCCATGACCGAGATCAGCGCGTAATGATGAATGGCGTGAGCGATGGCGTAGACCACCTCGCGCCCAAACGTTGAGCCGGTCACCGGCGATTGTCCGGGAGCGTAGCTGACCTCACATCGGGCCTGGACGATTTCCGCGAGCGCAGCGGGTGGCAGCGCCTCGAGTTGTTGGCGCACGCGGAGGGTCTGGGCCAGGGCGAAATCAGGTTCCGCCTCGATTCGGGCGTCGCGTTCGCGGTGATCGTAGTCCACCTCCGCCGCATTCAGCCCGCGAAGCAGGCTGGTGAAGTGATCCAAACAGTGTCGGTAGTGGCCTCCGATGTTGCCGTTGAAGGCCAGCGGGACCCGGCGGGTGTACACTTCCGGCCGGGTGGCCGACAGGAGTTCCTCACCCTGGCGCAGGATGGCGATGGCCGCGGTCAGGATGCGGGACGCGTCGGGGTTCACCGGAGCCGCGGTCGACAGGAACGGCAAACGGTGCCGATGCAAGACCAGGAGACAGGCGCTGCATCCGAACACGATCACCGCCAGCGCAAACAGCAGCCCGTGGTCGCCCTGCACCTCAATTCCAAGCCGGGTCAGATGCGCGCCCAGCGCGCCCGCCATGAGCGCGGCGGCGAGGGCCGCCCCGATCGCCACCCATTGGGGCGTGAGCAGGAGGAGCACGGCGAGCAATTCGGCGCAGCCCGTGACCACGCGCCCCCAAGGCTCCGCGCCAAGTGTGCTGAAGATGAATTTGGACTCCGGGGCGCCCGTGAATTTGAAGAACAACGTCTGGCCGAGGATGGACGCCGCGACGATCCGAAGTGTCCAACTGGCCGCCCGATGGGTTTTGCAGGCATGCATGGTCCGTGGCGTGATTAAGGCCCCAGGCTACTCGCCCGCCAGCCGCTTCCAGTTCGCGTCCGCCTTGAGCGTCAGGTTGGCTTCGTCCTTGTTCCAATCCTTCAAGGCGTTGCCGTAAAAGGCGCGGAAGAACAGAAAAAGACGGCCGTGGGTGACCTTGAAGTTGGTCGGATCGATTTCAACTTTTTCGCCTTTGGCCATCGCGGTCGCACACCAGCCTCCGTACGCCGGCCGATACTTCTCCGGCGCGGCCACAAACCGTCGCCGGTTTTCGTCGGTGGCAAACCGGTAAACGATCGTCTCGTTGGTCGCGGTCAGCTCCGGTCGACCCTTCGCGGCCAGGTTTTTATCCAGGTAACTGACCGGGTCATAACCCCCAATGGCGAGCTTGTCGGCGCCCACATTGTAGTGCTGAGGCCCGCCCGCCTGAACGGGGTTGAAGAGGAACGCCGGGGCCAGGAGGGCGACGGCGGCGATCGAACACCGTCGGCGGGACCCGTTGCGGAGAACGCGGCCCGGAGGCCATGCGGCGTTGGGATTAACGTGCGTGATGTTCATGGTTGCAGAATTTTTGTTTGAGTCGCTGACGCGCCTCGGCGGTGAGCGAGGCGGAAACGGGGGTGGCGGCTTGCTCCGGGTGTTGGCGCAAGGTCTGGCGCAAAAAGCCAATCTGCCGCCCGTATCGCCGGCACCACCCACAGAGCAGCAAGTGGAGCCGGAATCCGAGGCGCGCCAGCCTGGTCATGGGCAACCCGGCTGCGCCCGCTTGCCGCCGGCTGACTTCCCGGCAGTCCGGCGAGAGCTTGCGGCATCCTGATTGCAAAGCGGCAATGATTAATTTCACGGTTCGCATGGTGTTGGCCATGGGGCCACGCAGGTTAGGTCGCGGCCGGCCTGAATTCCTTACAGATGCTTTCTTTGGGACAGAGGGCGTCGGCCAACCTGGCCTCAATCGAGGCCTCGAGCTCCCCGTTGCCGGAGTTTTTTGCGACCGGATCATTCGACGGACGTTGAATTTTCCCCGGGGGGCCCTCCGAGCCGCCGCCGTATCCGCCGGGCGGCCTCCGTCCGCGAAATTCGGCCCTGGGTCGGCCCGCCGCCGTCGCTGACGATCGCCACGCGGGTTCGGGGATGAGTTCCGCCGCGGCGGGCAGACTCGGCCTGTAAGGAACCTCGCGCTGGCGCGACCGAACTCCGCGTTGCAACATTGAGTGCGGCGAATGAACTCAACTCATCGTTATCCATGAACGAAACTGTCCCCTCCGAACCCGGCCCGGTGCGCGCCGCGGCCGTCATGCCGTTGGCCCACGAGAAACTCATGCAGGAACACCTTCGTGGCGAAAACCTGCCCGCGGCGGTCATGCCGGCGTGCCCGGTACGAAAGGTCTTGAGAGGTCAAAAGGCGCTCGTGACCGGGGCCAATTCAGGCATCGGCCAGGCCGTGGCCCTCGCGCTGGCCCATGCGGGGGCGGATGTGGTCGTGAACTACGTCTCCCGTCCCGAGGCCGCCGAGGCTGTGGTCAAGGAAGCCATGCGCTGCGGGTCGATGGCCTATGCGCACCGCGCCAACGTGGCCAACGAGGCCGAGGTGCAGGCCATGTTCCAGAAGATGATCCGCGAGTTCGGCACGATCGACATCCTCGTCAATAACGCCGGCCTGCAGAAAGATGCGCCCTTTGACCAGATGTCCCTCGCGGATTGGCAGTATGTCCTCGACGTCAACTTGACCGGACAATTCCTCTGCGCGCGCGAGGCGGTGCGCGAGTTCAAGCGGCGTGGTGTGCGGCCCGAGATTTCGTGCGCAGCCGGCAAAATCATCTGCATGAGCAGCGTGCACGAGGTCATCCCGTGGGCCGGCCATGTCAATTATGCAGCCAGCAAAGGCGGCGTCATGCTGATGATGAAAAGCGTCGCCCAGGAGGTTGCTCCGCATCGCATCCGCGTGAACTCCGTCTGCCCGGGTGCTGTCCGCACTCCGATCAACATGGAGGCCTGGGGCACGCCCGAGGCCTATCGCGAGCTGATGAAGCTGATTCCCTACAAACGCATCGGCGAGCCCGAGGATATTGGTCGCGCCTGCGTTTGGCTCGCCTCCGACGAGTCCGATTACATTCACGGCACCAGCCTGTTCGTCGACGGCGGCATGACCCTCTACCCGGGATTTGAGACGGGAGGCTGAGCCGCCCGTCCATGCCCAACCCGCCGGGCGCCGCCCCTGAGGGATGCCGTCCCGGCGACTCCTAAACCTCAACCCCACCTCTCGATGATGGAACCTGCATGCACCTTCTTGCCCGGCGCCGATCGGTCCCGCTGGGAATGGCTCGAGGCCGATGGTCTCGGCGGATTTGCTAGCGGCACCGTCGGCGGCTTGCGCACCCGCCGATACCACGCGCTTCTGTTGACGGCCACGACCCCGCCGATTGGCCGGTTCGTTTTGGTCAATGGCTTTGACGCCTGGGTGGAGACCGGGGCGGGCCGGTTCATGCTCACGTCGCAATGCTATGGACCGGGCGTGGTCGCGGGCGAAGGCGGGCAGTATCTCGAAGCCTTCGACGCGGAGCCCTGGCCGCATTGGATCTTCAAACTCCCCGACGGCTCGCGAATTCAGTTCGACCTCTTCGTCCGCAAGGGGCGCCCGGCCACGTGCCTTTCTTGGAAACTGCTTGGACCTCGGCGCTCGGTGAAATTGTGGGTGCGCCCGTTCCTTTCGGGACGAGATTACCATGCGCTGCACCAGTCCAATCCGGCCTTTCAATTTGCGGCCGCGGTCGAGCCGGATCGCGTCTGCTGGCGGACGTATCCCGACGTGCCCGGAGTGACGGCGCTGCACAACGGCGCCTACGCGGCGGACCCGCATTGGTATCATCATTTTCACTACGACGCCGAGCGCGCCCGCGGCTTGGACAGCGACGAAGACCTGGCCGCGCCCGGCGTATTTTCCTGGAATCTCGCGGATCAGCCTGCAGCGTTGATCCTGGCTGCGACCCCGTGGGCCGCGGCGGCGCTGCCGGCCCGGGTTCGCCCGCTGGAGATTTATCACGAGTGGAAGGAGGCCGAACGCGATCGTCGCACCGCGTTTCCCTCCGCCCTGCATCGGGCGGCGGATGCGTACCTGGTGGAACGGCACGCGAACACCGGTATGCCCGGCGGGGAGATGAAACTCGCGAAGACCATCGTCGCCGGCTACCCCTGGTTTACCGACTGGGGCCGCGATACGTTCATCGCCCTGCGCGGCCTGGGCCTGGCCACCGGGAGATTGGACGAGTCACGCGCAATCCTCGAAACCTGGGCGGGTGCGGTTTCGGAGGGAATGCTGCCCAATCGGTTTCCGGATCGGGGTGAGCGACCGGAATTCAATTCGGTCGACGCATCCCTCTGGTATGTGATCGCCGTGCATGAATATCTCGAAGCGGCGGGCCGGCGTGGAGGGCGGCCGCACTCCGGCGAACCGCGGCTGCTGGCGGCGGTGGACGCGATCCTCGAGGGTTACAGCCGCGGAACGCGCTTCGGCATCCGGGCGGAGGCGGATGGATTGCTGGCGTGTGGAGAGCCCGGCACGCAGCTGACTTGGATGGACGCCAAGGTGGGCGACTGGGTGGTCACGCCGCGGGTGGGCAAACCGGTCGAGGTGCAGGCTCTCTGGCTGAATGCGCTCTGGATCGGCAGCCGCCATCAGGCGCGCTGGCGGGAGCCGTTCGCCCGCGGCCTCGCGTCGTTTCAGCGCCGCTTTTGGAACGCGCAACGCAACATGCTCTTCGATGTCATCGACGTGAATCATCAGGCCGGGGTCAACGACGCCACGTTTCGCCCCAACCAGATCTTCGCCGTGGGCGGGCTTCCCATCCGCCTGTTCGACGACAACCGGGCGTTTCTCATCGTGGACGCGGTCAAGAATCACCTGTGGACGCCACTGGGGTTGCGCTCGTCGGCGCCCGGCGAACCGGGCTACGTCGGCCGTTACCAAGGCGACGTGCGGGCGCGGGATGGCGCGTATCATCAGGGGACGGTCTGGCCGTGGCTGATTGGCGCCTATGCCGATGCCTGGACCCGCGTGCATCAACGCACGCCAGCGGCGTTGGGTGAGGCGAGACGCGTTTGCCTCCAGCCGTTACTTGACTTCGCCCGTGGCCCGGGCCTTGGTCATCTGCCCGAAATCGCCGATGGCGATGAACCCCAAATCGCCCGCGGATGTCCCTGGCAGGCGTGGTCCCTGGGCGAGGCGCTTTGGCTCGATCAAGTCGTGCTGGCTGTCCCACCGCCCCAGCCACTCGACCGGGCTCCCGCACACGTCGCCAGCCCTGGGCGGCGCGGTGAACCGGCCGCACCGCGGCGGGCCAACGCGGAAGGACGTCCCGTCCGCCACCGGCGCCGGACAGGCGAAGCCGTTATCTCTTGAAATTCGATCAGAACAATGTTGGAGAAATTGCGACCACGGTGAACCATTGATCTCGCCCATGAAAACAACCGCTGAATCGTCCCGGCTGGCGGAAGCCTCCACGCAAGAGCCCGGTCCGCAGTCGTGGCGACGCTGGGGTCCATACCTCGCCGAGCGCCAGTGGGGCACCGTCCGGGAGGACTATTCCCCGCATGGCACCGCCTGGGATTATTTCCCGCACGATCACGCGCGCAGCCGGACATACCGCTGGGGCGAGGATGGCCTGGCCGGAATGAGTGACGATCATTCATTGCTCTGTCTGGCGCTCGCGCTCTGGAACGGGCAGGACCCAATTCTCAAAGAGCGCCTGTTCGGTTTGAACAACGCCGAGGGAAACCACGGCGAAGACGTCAAGGAGCTGTATTACTACCTGGATGCCACGCCCACGCACTCCTACCTCAAGATGCTCTACAAGTATCCGCAGCGCGCCTTCCCCTACCAGTGGCTGGTGGAGGAGAACGAGCGGCGCAAGGCGGATGCCGGCCAGCCCGAATTTGAGCTGCTCGACACCGGCCTGTTCGACGACGACCGCTACTGGGACGTCTTCGTCGAATATGCCAAGGCCGCGCCGGAAGATCTGCTCATGCAGATCACGGTGCATAACCGCGGCCCGGAGGAGGCGACGTTGCACGTCCTGCCCCAGATCTGGTTTCGCAACACGTGGTCCTGGAAACACGGGGCCGACCAGGCGCGTCCCAGCCTGTCGGTTTTCCGGCACGACGCCATCGCCGCCTCCCACCCGCTGCTGGGCGATTACCGCCTTTCCTGCGAGGGCGGCCCGGTCCGCCTGTTTACCGAGAACGAAACCAATCCGCGCCGCCACCACGGCCGCGCGGAAGCCTCAGGCCATTTCAAGGACGCGTTTCACGAGACGGTCGTGAATGGCAGGATGGAGGCAGTCAATCCGGACCGAACCGGGACGAAAGCGGCCGCGCATTATCAAGTGACGGTCCCCGCCGGGGCCGCCCGGACGATTCGCCTCCGGCTCACGTGCCAGGAGGGTGTCGCGGGTCAGCCGTTCGGAGATTTTGAGAGCGTGATGGGGTTGCGGCGGCGCGAGGCGGACGAGTTTTACGCAGCGTTGCAGTCCGACCTCGAGGACGCCGATGCGCGTCTGGTCCAGCGTCAGGCGTTTGCCGGGATGATTTGGTCGAAACAATTCTATTACTACGACGTGGCCGAGTGGATTCGGGGCGACGAAGGGCAGCCGCCGCCGCCATCAGGGCGAAAGCACGGACGAAACCGCGACTGGATGCATCTGAACAACGCGGACATAATTTCCATGCCGGACAAGTGGGAGTATCCGTGGTATGCCGCCTGGGATTTGGCGTTTCACTGCCTGCCGCTGGCGATGGTGGATGTCGAGTTTGCGAAGTCCCAGCTCGTGCTCCTGACGCGGGAGTGGTACATGCATCCAAACGGGCAACTGCCGGCCTACGAGTGGGCGTTCAGCGACGTGAACCCGCCGGTGCACGCCTGGGCCACGTGGCGGGTCTTCCAGATGGATCGCAAGCAGCGCCGCGCCGCCCAGCCTCGCGACCCCGGCGATCTCGCGTTCCTTGAGCGGGTCTTTCACAAGTTGATGTTGAACTTCACCTGGTGGGTCAATCGCAAGGACGCCCAGGGGCGGAATCTGTTTCAGGGCGGATTCCTCGGGCTCGACAACATTGGCGTGTTCGATCGCAGTTCGCCGCTGCCGACGGGCGGATTCCTCAACCAGGCCGACGGGACCAGTTGGATGGCCATGTATTCCCTGAACCTCATGCGCATTGCGCTGGAATTGGCCCGCCACAATCCGGTCTACCAGGACATCGCCACGAAATTCTTTGAACATTTCCTGCAGATTACCGAGGCGATGAACAATATCGGGGACCAGGGCATCGGGCTCTGGTGCGAGCGCGACGAGTTCTACTACGACGTGCTGAACCTGCCGGACGGCACCAGCCGGCCGCTGAAGATCCGATCCATGGTGGGCCTGATCCCGCTCTTCGCAGTCGAGGTCCTGGACGATGAGGTGTTGGCGGACGTGCCTGAGTTCACCCAACGGCTCGAATGGTTCCTGCAATACCGTCCGGATCTGGCCAGGCTGGTGTCGCGCTGGAACGAGCCCGGGAGCGGGGATCGACGTCTGCTCTCACTTCTCCGCGGTCACCGCATGAAATGTCTACTGCGGCGCATGCTGGATGAAACCGAGTTTCTTTCCGAGTTCGGCGTGCGCGCCCTCTCCAAAGTTCACCAGAAGGACCCGTACCACTTTGAGGTGGGCGGCCGCACGCTCGAGGTGCCCTATTGGCCCGCGGAGTCGCGCAACGGCTTGTTCGGCGGCAATTCGAACTGGCGCGGCCCAATCTGGATGCCGGTCAACTACCTCCTCATCGAGAGCCTCCAGCGGTTCCACCACTACTACGGCGACGATTTCAAAATCGAATACCCCACCCACAGCGGCCGGTTCTACACGATCGAGGAGGTCTCCCAAAAGCTCTCCCAGCGGCTGGCCCGCCTGTTCCTGCGCGGGGAGGACGGACAACGGCCGGTGCTCAAATATCACCCGAAGCTCGCCAGCGATCCGCACTTCAAGGACTACGTGCTCTTCCACGAGTATTTCCACGGCGACAACGGCCGCGGCGTCGGGGCCAGCCATCAGACGGGATGGACGGGACTCATCGCCAAGCTGATCCAACCCCGGGCCATGGCTGCCGAGCGTTCCCCGTTGACGCGCCGTTCCGGACGAGCCAAGGCGCCTCACCGACCTGCGCCCCGGTCGCAGGAGGCTGGCAGCGGCGCGAATGTCGACATGGAGATCGCCGCGCCAGGGACGTGACTGCTGCGCGACGGTTCAAATCGGCACCCGCGCCGCCGGCCGGGCATGACGGCGCCCGCTGGACCGGCTTATTGGAACCAGCGCCGGGCGCCAAAGCCGGGGATGGCAAAGCCGAAGCCGGAGGCCCGCGCCGCAAACGTTTCCCGGACTCCGTGTTCCGAGAAGCGAATGCGCACCCGCAACCGCGGGGCGGAGGCCGGAGTTGGCCCTGAGGCTGGTGCTGGTGCGGTGAGGGAACGACCGGCGCTGCGGATCTCCGCAGGCGGCCGGCGGGACATGTTCAATGAGTTTTTCATGGGTCGAGTCTGGTTTCCATCCCACAAAGAAGAAACCGACCGACGAGAATTACAGAAGCCGCAAACTCTTTTTGGGGAGAGGACGTTGGGGTGCGACCGAACGTTTCGGCCTGGGTGTTGGCCCGACGTCTCGCTCGCCGCCGGGGTGCGCCCGTCCCGGCCGCAGAAATAGCGTGAGCCCAGGATGCCCGGGGTCAGTCGCCGCTGAGCTTGCCGCTGAGATACGCGTCGTAAGCTCCCAGATCGAGCAGGCCGTGCCCCGAGAGGTTGAAGAGCAGAACCTGCTTTCGTCCGGCTTCCCGGGCGCGCCTGGCTTCGGCGACGACGGCGGCGATGGCGTGGGCGGACTCGGGCGCCGGGACGATGCCTTCGGTGCGGGCAAACAGGGTGGCCGCCTCGAAGACGGGCACTTGTGGATAGGCCTCCGCTTCGATGAGGCCCAGCTTCAGCGCGTGGCTGACCATGGGGGACATGCCGTGATACCGCAGGCCGCCGGCGTGGATGGAGGGGGGCATGAACTTGTGACCGAGGGTGTACATCAGCATGAGCGGCGTGGTTTCGGCCGTGTCGCCAAAATCGTAGCGAAGTTCGCCCTGGGTGAGTGTGGGGCAGGCGGCGGGTTCCACGCCGACAATTCGGCACTGGCGCTTGCCCGCGATCTTCTCGCGGAGAAACGGAAAGGCGAGTCCGGCGAAGTTGCTTCCGCCGCCGCAGCACCCGAAGATCACGTCGGGGGATTCGCCGGCCAGATCCATCTGCCGGATGGACTCGATACCGATCACCGTTTGGTGGAGACACACGTGGTTGAGCACGGAGCCGAGCGAGTATTTGGTGTCAGGATGTGTGGCGGTGTCCTCGATGGCCTCGCTGATGGCGATGCCGAGGCTGCCGGGACAGTCGGGTTGTTCCGCGAGCAGCTTTCGTCCGTAGCTCGTCTGGTCGCTCGGGCTGGCGTGGACGGTTGCGCCCCAGGTTTGCATGAGGAGCCGCCGGTAGGGCTTTTGATGGTAACTGACCTTGACCATGTAGACGTTGCACGCGAGGCCGAAGATTTGGCAGGCGAAGGCCAGGGAGGAGCCCCACTGACCGGCGCCGGTTTCGGTGGCGAGACGCTTCGTGCCGGCGAGCTTGTTGTAGTAGGCCTGCGGCACGGACGTGTTCACCTTGTGGCTGCCGGCGGGGCTGACGCCTTCGTATTTGTAATAGATGTGCGCCGGCGTCCGGAGGGCGCGTTCGAGTCGCACGGCGCGGAGCAACGGCGTGGGCCGCCAGAGTGTGTAGACCTCGCGCACCTCATCGGGGATGGCGACCGTGGGATCCGGACACATCTCCTGCCGGACAAGCGACTCGGGGAAAATGGCGTGGAGCGCCTCCGGAGGCAGCGGTTCGCGGGTGCCGGGGTGCAACGGGGGCGGCATCGGCTCTGGAAAGTCCGGCAGGAGGTTGATCCAATGAGTCGGGAGATCGGCCTGCGTGAGATCAAATCGTGTTTGCATGTTGAGGCGTGCCTGATTGAAGGGCGGGGCCTGCCCTCGTGCAAGCCTCGTCCCTTTACCGCCGCTGACCACCAATTACTCTTTTTTGCGCCCCGGTGCCCGTGGGTTGGCGCAGTTCTGCTGCGCCAGCATCGCCGCCAGGGACGAACCTGAGATCGACCGGAACGGGGGCGGGTCGAGACGTTCGGCGCGGCACCGTCCACCGCAGCCGCGGGGTCGCAACCTGGACCGCTTCCGACCGGACAACCTTTTGTCGCGTACGCGACAAAAGGTTGCACACGGCGGGCGATTCGCCGCCCGGAGCGAAAGAATTACAGGTCATCGTATTTCGGAGAATTTGATCGCTTTGCCGTGTCCCGACTTGCCGAATCGTTCAATGCAGGCTTGCCGGCTCAGGCCTTTGGAATTTCAAATGTCCAAACTCCAACGACAACCTTTTGTCGCGTACGCGACAAAAGGTTGCGCGGGGGGGGCGGCTTGGTTGGTAATGGAGGCCACATGAAAACGGATCTGGCGGGCAAGGTGGTGGTGGTGACGGGCGCGTCGGGCGGCATTGGCGCGGCCATCGCCCGCGGCTTTGCGGCGGAGGGCGCGCGTCTCGTCCTGCATTATCGATCGAACCAACGCGCCGGGGACTCGTTGCGGCACGAGTTGGCCGGCACGGAAACGTTGCTGGTGCGCGCGGATCTTGGCCGGGAAGCGGAGGCCAGAGCCTTGTTTACGGCGGCGCTTCGGAGATTCGGGCGGGTGGACACCCTTGTCGCCAACGCCGGGGCGTGGGAAAGCCGCGATGTTCCCGTGCAAGAGATGTCGTTGCGGCAATGGCGCACGACCCTGGATCAGGTTTTGACCTCGGCGTTTCTCAGCGTGCGCGAGTTCTTCCGGGTGGTCGCGCGCCAGAAGCAGGGCAATGTCGTGCTCATCGCGTCGACGGCCGGCGTGTTTGGGGAGGCGGGGCACGCGGATTATGCGTCGGCGAAGGCCGCGATGGCGTTCGGGCTGACCCGCACGTTGAAAAATGAAATTGTCCGGATTGCGCCGCATACGAAGGACTATTGCGGCGGCCGGGTGAACTGTGTCTGCCCCGGTTGGACCGTGGTCCCGCGAACGGCATCCAAACTCAAGGACGCCGGCGTCGTGCGCCGGGTGACGGCCACCATGGCCCTGCCGCAGATCGGGCGTCCAGACGACATGGCCAATGCCGTGGTCTACCTCTCGTCGGATCGCCTCGCGCGCCACGTGACGGGGCAGACGCTCGTGGTGGCGGGCGGGATGGAAGGCCGCTGGCTGTGGCGGCCCGAGGAAGTGGATGTGTCGATGGCCTGACCGCTCGGGGGCGAACTTGGATTTGTCGCGGGGGACGGCGTCGATTTTGCCTTTGTCGAGGGGTGGGATTTGGCCGATAGAGTGTGGGAGATGCGCAGTCCATGAGCGGACCAGGACAAAACCCGGACGCAGCCCCGAGCGTGCCCGTGTCGGTCGGGCAATTCCCGACTACCCACTGGACATTAATTACGCGCGTCCGCGAAGGCGGCGCCGTTCGGCGCACCGCATTGGAGGAGTTGTGCGGCCTTTACTGGTACCCGATTTACGCCTTCCTGCGCCGGAAGGGCTACACCCCCCCGGACGCCGAGGATCTGACGCAGGGGTTCTTTTTAAAGATGCTCGGGGATGAGACGTTTGCGTCGGCGCAGGCGGAGAAGGGGCGGCTGCGAACGTTGTTGTTGTCGGCGCTGGAACGGCATCTGGTTGATCAGAAACGTCGTCAGGGGGCGCTCAAGCGTGGGGCTGGGTGGCAGATTCTGGCCTTCGACGAACTGCATGCCGAGGAGCGATATCTGCTGGAGCCGGCGGACCACCGTGATCCGCAGTGGTTGTTCAGCCAGACCTGGACACGGCTGCTGCTGGAGAGCGTGCGCACGAGTCTGCGGGAACACTTTGTCGAAACGGGCCGGGCCGAGGTCTTTGAGACGTTGCTGCCGTTTTTGCTGATGGAGGAGGCCCCGCCTTCGTACCGCGAGGTCGCCGTGCGGCTGGATTCGAGCGAGACGGCGGTGCGCTTGTTGGTCTTTCGAATGCGCAACCAGTTCCGGGAGCTGTTGCGGGAGGAAGTCGCACGGACGGTCAGCGACGCTGGGGAGATCGACGGTGAGATGGACTGGATCAAGTCCGTCCTTGCGCGATGAGTCGGGTCCCACCATCGCCCGGCCCGTGGCAGCCGCTGTCATTGGCGGAGATGCAGGCGCTGCTGCCGGCGTTCGACTTCGTGGCGTTGACCGGGCGAGGAGGGATGGGCGCCGTCTACCAGGCCCGCCAGCGTTCGCTGGGTCGCACGGTGGCGGTCAAGGTGTTGCCGGCGGCGCTTGTGAACGAGCCGGAATCAGACTTCGCCGCACGATTCCGTCGGGAAGCTCGCACGATGGCCCGTCTGAGCCATCCGGGGATCGTCAGCGTGTTTGATTCCGGGGAGGCGGGCGGCCTGCTCTACATCGTGATGGAGCACGTCGACGGAACGGACGTGGCGGGATTGATTCAGCGGCAAGGCCGGCTGACGCCGGAGCACGCGGTTCGACTGTTGGTAGAGGTTTGCGACGCGCTGCACTACGCGCATCAGAACGGCATCGTCCATCGGGATTTGAAACCGGCCAACCTGCTCGTCACGCGCGATGGCCATGTGAAGATCGCGGATTTCGGCCTGGCCAAACCACATGACGAGGCCGCCCGGGATTTGACCCAAACGCACGTCGCCATCGGGACGCCGGACTTTCTGGCGCCCGAGGCGTGGACGCCTGGGGCGGTGTTGGACTCACGGGCGGATCTTTATGCCTTGGGAGTGACCCTTTACCAGATGCTGACGGGCGACGTGCCGCGGGGTTTGTGGAAAATGCCCAGCGTGAAAGTCGGGACGGATCGTCGATTCGACGCGATTATCGATCGAGCAATGCAGCCTGAACGGGAGGCGCGCTATCAGTCGTCGATCGAGCTGCGGCGTGACTTGGAGGGGATTCGGATCGAGCCACCCGTGCTGGAGTCCGGCCCGGTCGGGCGCGAGGGCGCGGATCCGAGGCGACGCCGGCTGGCGGTGGGCGTCGGGGCATTGGCCTTGCTGGCCATGGTGTCCATCCTGCTCGTGGGGTCGCAACGGGAAGCGCGACGGGAGCGGCACGGAGTGATGGCCGGGGCGACGAATGCGCCTCCGCCTCGCTCGCCTACCGTTCATCCGGCGCCGTCGGTGCGGGATGCAGCGCAGTGGTTGGCGCGGCAACGGGCGGAGTTCACGGTCGTCACGGCCGGGCAGGAGCGCCTGGTTCGCGCGGAGGCGGAGATTCCTCCGGACGGTTTTGAGATCGTGGAACTCGTCTTCGATCGCTGGCGATCGTCGCCGCCGGAGCCGCCACCGCCCGAGCGGGAGTTCCAGGTGCTGGAGGCGGTAAAAACCCTGCGGCGGGTGTATCTCCGCCTTCCGGGAATCAGCGATGCAGCCTTGGGCTTTCTGTCCGGGAATCCGGAGTTGCGCTGGCTGGTAATCGAGGGATCCCGCGACCTGACCGACGACGCGCTTGTGCCTTTGGCCGGGTTGAAAAAGCTGGAGTCGTTGGCCCTGACCCACGCCCGTCGGTTCACCGGTCGGGATCTATCGATCGTGGCCTGGCGGACCAGCATCCGGGCGGTGGACTTCCTGAACGCCGCGGTGGATGACGACGCCGTGCGGGTGCTGGCCACGTGTCCGCGGCTGAGGTCGATCAAGCTCGAAGGGACGGCCATCACCGGGGAGGCCTTGCGCGCGCTGGCGCCGCGGCAGGATTTGGTTGAGCTGAACGTCGGGAATTGTCGAAAGCTGGCGCCGCCGGACCTGGCCAATCTCCTCCCTGAATTTCACGGCCTGCGAAAGCTGGAGCTGGTGTCCACTCCGCTTCGAGCGGAAACAATTCGGGCCGTGACGACCCTGACCAATCTGGTCGAACTAAACTTTTCGGGCACGCACCTCACCGATGAAGGTCTGTCCGCGCTGTCGGCGCTAAGTCAGCTCCGGAGAATCTACCTGTCCGGGGCGCGGGTGACGGCGGAAGGGCTGGCGGATTTCCAACGCGCGCATCCGCAGTGTCGGATCGAGCGCTGAGGTGCGACGCCGTTGAGCCGGGAGAATTCCTACCAGCTCAGGCAAGGGGTATGAACGGGCACGTAGGCAGGTAGGGCTGGGTGCGTTTGGAGCTGAACTCCGCCGGGGTGCCGGACTGGAACGTGATCGACGCGGTGTCCGTGCACTTTTATTGAGGCGCGGGCAGAGGCTAGAGCTCGCGGGCGTAGAGATTCATCAGCTCGAGCGGCGCGCCGGTGTCGCGCAGGCCGAAAGGCGCACGGGATTTGTTGCCGGCAGGAACGGGCAGACGGCTGACTTCGGCGTCGCCGCGATGGACGACGATTTCGCCGGCCGTGACCGTGATGCGATAGCGCTGGTGGCCGGCCGGGTTCGCCTCCGGCAAGGGAACCTCGATTCCTCGAACCGCCACGACGGGCGCGGCCGGCGGTTGGTTGTCGGGAGATTTGGCCGGGCGGCAATCGATCACGAACTCAGCGTCGCCGTAATCGGCTTCGGTCCACAATGTCGCCTTGGCGTCGGGTTGGCCGGCGCGCAGGGTAAGCCGTTCGCCGCGCACGGACCAGCGTCGCTCGGTGGCAGCGTTCGTTTTCCAGCCGCGCAGGTCGAGCCCGGTGAAGATGGTGCGCAATCCGGAGTCGAGCGGCGCGACGACGCTGGCCGGTGGCTGGCTGGAAGGAAGTTCCTGGATGCGAATGTTGCGAAACTCGACAGGCGCACCTTCGGATTCAAGCGCGAGATAGCCTTTGCGATAGTTGCAATCCTCACCGCCCGAGACCTGGGCTCCGTTCACGCTCAGGCGCAGGACGCCATTCGAGCCGACGATCCGGTAATGGTTCCACTCGGGCGAGCCCTTGCTGCGCTCTTCGGAGGGGAAGCTGCGATCGCCATTGTGTCGGCCGAACGGTTTCATCGAAGCGCCATGGATGGGGAACACGTCGCCATGGGTGGTGAACCAGTCTGATTTTTTGCCCGTCTGCTTTTCGTAGGCTTCGGCGTAGCCATGGTCGAGCACCTGAACCTCGATGCCGCGCAGGAACGGCACGCCAGGGGCGGCAATGGGTGTGCCCCAAATGAACACGCCCGAGTTGCCGCCTTTGCTCAGATGGCGCCACTCGACCTCGAGGATGAAATTCTCGTACTGACGGGGCGTGCGCAGGGCGCCGGTCGGATGGCCGGTGCAATGGATGGCGCCGTCGCGAACGCTCCACGTTTCCGGCGCGCAGTTGGCGTTGACCCAGCCGTCGAGGTTTTGTCCGTTGAACAGGGAAACAAAGCTCTCGGTGTCGGCGGCGTGCAGGGCAACGACGTGGGCGAGGGTGAGACCGATCGCGAGGGTCCAGGATTTCATGGGGCGCAGCCTGCCTGCGGTCCCCGGGAAATGCACGCGCGAAGCGGTCTGACCCACGGTCGACAACCCGGAGGCGGCGCCGAGCGGTTCGGGATGAATCGACTATTGGCGGCAACCGTGGTCCACGGATTATGGGTCGAGAGAGATTTTTAGAGCCACGGATGACGCGGATTTTCACGGATGGATCAGGAAACCCTAATCGGGGTTTTGTTCAGCCTGGGTAAGTTGCTAAGGCGCGCGGAGGGGGCTCGGAGGGGCTCGGGATGAATCGACTATTGGCGGCAACCGTGGTCCACGGTATGGGTCGAGAGAGATTTTTAGAACCACGGATGACGCGGATTTTCACGGATGAATGAAGAGAAGCCGATGGGCATTCTGTTCAATGCCGGTTGCTGATAAAACGCGCGGAGGATTAACCCCGCCCGCAACTGGAGACCAGTCTCCATCCGTGTTCATCCGCGGCATCCGTGGTTTAAAATTCTTTATCCGTGGATCGGGGAGGTGTGACAGGGATTGAACCTGGGGCGGACGCGCGTAGACTGCGGCGGTGATCGGCTTGCTCAATCGGGCCGAACCAGAACTGACTATGACCAGGCAACAGGTATTGGATCTCTATTTCATGGAGAACCGGGCGAAGCTGATCGACATCGCGGCCTTTCTCGACCGCGTCGATCGCGCTGCGGGTGAGGCCGATTTTCGGCTGGGCGCATTCCGCGAGGCCATGCAGCACCTGGCTGACGGATCGGCCGACCGAGCTAAGAATGTTTTGCTGGCTCTCAGCGATCCGACCATGGATCCGATCGAGAAAGCGCCGGGCAAAGGCGCCATCGGCGCGTGGAAGTCTGGCAACTGAGCCCCAACCCATTCCCCCACTCCAAGTGCGCTACATCGAACCTCACGGACACATGGTCAGCCGGACGACGGATGACTACACAGACATGGCGGCGGCTGGCTGCGCGTGCGTGTGCGAGCCGGCCTTCTGGGCTGGCCACGACCGCCGCAGCGCGGACGGCTTTTACGACTATTTTTGCCAGCTCACCGAGTATGAGCCGCGGCGCGCGGCGCGGTTCGGACTCGGCCACTACTGCTGGCTCTGCATCAACCCGAAGGAATCCGAGGACGTAACCCTGGCGCGTGACGTCATCGACCTGATCCCGAAGTTCATCGATCGACCCAACGTTTTGGGCATCGGCGAAATCGGGCTGAACAAAAACTCCCGGAACGAGCTGAAGGTTTTGGAAATGCACGTGGAGCTGGCGGCGAGCCGGAACCAGCTCATCCTCGTGCACACGCCGCACCTCGAGGACAAGCTCAAGGGCACGCGCCTAATCCTCGATGTGCTGAAGGCCGATCGCCGGATCCAGCCGGAGCGCGTCATCATCGATCACGTGGAGGAGCACACGGTTCAGCTCGTGTTGGATCAGGGCCATTGGGCCGGCATGACGCTGTATCCGGAGAGCAAATGCACTGCGGCGCGCGCGGCGGATATTCTCGAGACCTACGGTTCCGACCGGTTGTGGATGAACAGCGCGTGCGACTGGGGCGTGAGCGTCCCGCTGGCCGTTCCGTACGCGGCGCTGGAGATGCGCCGGCGCGGCTGGACGGCGGAGCGGATCGACAGCGTGATTTACGGCAACCCGATCCGGTTCATGAGCCAGTGCCCCAAGTTCAAGGCCCTGTGACAGCTGCTCACAGACCATGAACCGAGCACGGCCGGTAGGGTAGGCGCTCCCGCTTTCGCTCAGAGCTGCGGCGGGCTGGAGCCGTCGCCAGCCGGGGGTTCGCATGGCTGGTCGGAGCGGCGCGCTGCGGAGAGCGCGCCCTACCTGGCCGTGAAATCGTCGGGCTAAGCCGGAACGATTCAGTTGGTCAGCAGCCGTTTGCTCGATCTTCTTGCGAAGGCCTTCGTTGTTCGTCGCTTATCCCGCATGGCGGGACTCGCTCCTCACGCCTCGGCCTTCGCAAGAATCTGCGGCACAACCGTCCGCCGCCCAACTGAATCGTTCCGGCTAAGCGGGGCCCTGGCTCCATTCTTCGGCGGCACGGATCCAGCGGCCGTCGAGCGTCCAGCGGTAGATGGGATCGGCGTGGCCGTGGGCCAGGGCTTTGAACACCGCGGGACAGTCGCGCTTCTGCAATTCGAAATCTTCCACGCCGCTTTCCTGGCAGCTCTGCACCTTGGCAAAGCCTTTGTAGACCCGCGTTTGGCCGATGATTCGCGACCAACCCGTGGCGGGTGGAGCTGTGCCGGGCGATCGGTCGCGCCGTTCGAGGACGAGAAAGCTGTAAGGAATGCTGCGCAGGTCGAGGCCGGCGCGTTGCGCGAACTGAACCCAGTCGGAGTCGGCCATGATGCTGCCGGGCGGCTGGGCGAAGTGATGGCACCAATGCCGTTCGTTGGCGGCTTCCAGCAAACCGCATCGTCCCTGGTGCGTGCACGGCGCCACCACGGCGAACCGATCCCGCAACGCCTCGCGCATGGCGATGAGCGATCGGCTGTCGGCAAACGATCCGGGCTCGACCCACAACACGGCGGCGGCGGCGTCAATGGCGGCGCGCAACGCCCGCCCGCCGGCTTCATCGAGCTCGTTCAGGACGTGGCTGACGAGCAGCGTCCGCGAAGATGAGTTGTCGCTGGCCTCGGGTGAAGGAGTGGATCCGAGCGTGGTGATTCGGAGCTGCGGGAACCGTTGGCGGGCCCGCGCCTCGGCGAACTGTGTCGCCAGCGACGAGCGGTCAAACAACTCAAGGCCTGCGAATTTATCCGGTCCGTACGCATCGAGGACGCACCGGCCGGCGATGCCGCTGCCGCAGCCCCAGTCGACGAGCACACCGGCCGGTGGTTGCCAACCGCGCAAGCGCAGTTCAGCCAGGACGGCGTCCCATTTCCAGCCGATGCGTTGCGCGTAGGTGAAATCGTAGTTCGCCAGGTCGGAGAGCGTTTCCCAGTAATTGTCGCGTGCGGGCTGTCCGGAGAGGAACGTCTGGCGCAAGCGATCGAGCGCGGCCCAGTCGAGGCTGTTCCAGTCCATGCGCGGGAGGTTCATTGAAAACCAAAGCCCAGGTGGGCAGCCAGCCGTTGTTGGCGGATGCCGTATTCGGCCGCCAGCGCGCGGACCTGGGCCGCCGCCTCGGGGGTGGGCCCGGAACTCTCGCGCCGGATGGCGGCGATCATCAGGTTTTTTGCCGTGTGTTCGGTAGAGATGAATTCAAACACGCGCGTCTCGTAGCCGGCCCATTCCAGCAGCGCGGCGCGCAGGGCGTCGGTGACGAATTCGGCCTGGCGCTCCCGCAGGATGCCGTGGCGCAGTGCGCCGGCCAGCGCGGGGGGTGCGACCAGTTGCGGGCGCAGTTCCTTGTGACAGCACGGCGAAACCAGGATGAGCCGCGCGCGGGCCGCCACGCCATGCGCGAGGGCGTCGTCCGTTGCGGTGTCGCACGCGTGCAGCGCGATGAGCACGTCGACCGGCCCCGTGGAAATGTCCGCGATGTGCCCAGCTTCGAAGGTTAATCCGGCGGCTTCGCATTCGACCGCCGCGCGGTTGCAAAGTTCCACAAGCTCCGGCCGGACCTCGATCCCCCGCACCGCCGGGACGGCCGAGCCGCGGGCGCGCAACCAGTCGTGCACGGCAAACGTCAGGTAGCCCTTGCCGCAGCCCATGTCGACGACCGAGACGGGGGCGGTCCCATCGAGGCCGGCATCGCGCGCCAGGGTCGCGAAGAGCTCCACAAATTTGCTGATCTGGCGGTATTTCGACTCCATGCCGCGGGCGACCTGGCCGTCCGCGGTTGTGACGTTCAGCGCCCGCAGCCAATCCCGGCCTGGGGGAACGGGTCGCGCCTTGGTGCGGTCGTGGGCGGCGGGCGGGGCCTCGGCGTGCTGCGGTGGGCCCTCCCGCAACCGGGCGCCATGGCCGTCGCGGATCTCCAGCTGCGCCGTGGCGCGAGTGGTGAACAGGTGGGCGTTGCGGAAAACAGGCCCGACGATCTCCTGGAGCAGCGCGAGGCCGTCTGCGACGGGCAGGTTTTTGGTGACGTCGCGGGTGGCGTGGCGATAGACGAACGAGAGGTGCGGAGCTTCGCGCAGGTCGACACGGCGGATGTGAACACTTTTCAGGGAGCGATCGGGCCCGCGAAACGCACTGAGAGTCACCTTGACGAACGTGCCATCGGCCAGCGCTCCGCCGATCAAGGCGAGGAGTTTTTCGACCGGGGACGGCTTCATTCGCACATCACCACAGATGGCACGGCTGGGCCCGGATGGGAAACTGGGAGTGGATGGGGCCGCTCCGGGTTCCGTTGGAAATTCGTGATCATCCCTTGTCTGCGGTCGCGCCGGGCTGGGGCGGTGTGGCCTCGAGCCATGGTGTCGGGATCAGATCGGAGCGCGTTGCGTGTGCCACTTCGTGGCTTGTTCGTAGGCGTGGGCCAGCTTCAACACGGTGGCTTCGCCGAAAGGCTGGCCGAGAATTTGCAGGCCGATCGGGAGTTGCGGGTTCGACGTAAAGCCGCACGGGACGCTCAGCCCGCAGATCCCGCCGAGGTTGCAGGAGATGGTGAAGATGTCGGAGAGATACATCTGCATCGGGTCGCCGGTTTTCTCGCCGGCCTTGAACGCCCCGGTGGGCGTGGTCGGCGTGAGGATGGCGTCGACCTTTTGAAACGCGTTCAGGAAATCCTGGCGGATCAGCGTGCGGACCTTTTGGGCGCGCAGGTAATAGGCGTCGTAGTAGCCGCTGCTGAGCACGTAGGTCCCGAGGATGATGCGCCGCTTAACCTCGGGCCCGAAGCCGGCGCCGCGCGTGCGCCGGTAAAGGTCGAGCGGGGTGGGTCCGTCGACGCGCAGTCCGTAACGGATTCCATCGAACCTCGCGAGGTTGGCCGAAGCCTCGGCGGTGGCCACGATGTAATAGACGGCCACCGCGTATTCGGTGTGGGGAAGCGAGATCTCCACCACCTCGGCTCCGAGTTCCTGAAATTTTTTCACGGCCGCCTGGATGGCAGCGCCGACCTCCGGATCGATGCCGTCGATGAAATATTCCTTGGGCAGGCCCAGCTTGAGCCCCTTGATCTTGCCATCGAGCGCCGCCGTGTAGTCGGGCACGGGCTGATCGACGCTGGTCGAGTCGCGACGATCATGCCCGCTGATGACATTCAGGAGCGTGGCGGCGTCGCGCACGTCCTTGGTGAACGGGCCGATCTGATCGAGGGACGACGCGAAGGCGACGAGGCCGTAGCGGGAGACGCGTCCGTAGGTGGGCTTGACCCCGACCACGCCGCAGAGCGCGGCCGGCTGGCGAATGGATCCACCGGTGTCGCTGCCCAACGAGGCGGCGCACTCCTGCGCAGCCACCGCGGCGGCCGAGCCGCCGGACGATCCACCCGGAATGCGGGTCGGGTCCCAGGGATTGCGCGTTGTGAAAAAGCCGGAGTTCTCCGTCGAGCTGCCCATGGCGAACTCGTCCATGTTCAGGCGTCCGAAAAGCACTGCGCCAGCGGCCTTCAATTTCTCGACCACGGTGGCGTCGTAGGGCGAGACGAACTTCTCGAGAATTTTCGAGGCACACCCCAGCGGTTGGCCGCGCACGGCGAGGACGTCCTTCAACGCGATCGGCACGCCGAGCAGGGGTTGGTCGCGGTGGGTGGCGCCAGCGCCGAGGGCGCGATCCGCCGCGTCGGCCTGGGCCAGGGCGTCGGCGGCATCGTAGCTGAGAAAGGCGCGCACGGTCGGGTCCACGCGCTGGATTTGGGCCAGGCATTGTTCCATGGCCTCGCGCGCGGAGCACTCGCGGCGCGCGAGGCGGCCGGTCAGTTCGGTAAGGGTCAGTTGATTGAGCATGGCGACGGGATGTTCGCGTCAGGCGAGAGAAATTGGTGGGGAAGGCTGAAGGGCGGGGAACTCCGTCCGCTACTCGACGATCTTGGGCACGACGAACAGGCCGTTGGCCTTGGCCGGGGCATTGCGCAGGGCTTCGTCGTTGGCGAGCGACGGCTGGATTTCATCCGGCCGGGTCACGTTGACCATGGGGACGGCGTGGGCGGTGGGTTCGACGGACGAGACATCGACCTGTTTGAGCTTGTCGATGTAGCCGAGGACCTGGCCGAGCTGCGCGCCGAAGGTCTTTTCCTCTTCGGGTGTGAGCTCGAGCCGGGCCAGGTGGGCCACGTAATGCACGTCGAAATCGCTAGCTGCCATGGCGCGAGATTAGGCCCGGGCCTTGGCCGTGCAAGGGCCAAGTTCGGGGCGGATCGCAAGCCGCCGTGCGGACTGCGGCTGGCGACGGAGCGCGAGCCCTACCTTATGGAGTGCGGCGCAAGGCGCCGCTGTGGATCGAAAGCGCCGCGTTGCGGCGCACTCCACAGGCGCTGCCGCGCCGGCTTGCGCCTCCCAGCGAGCACGGGCCGCCGCGGTTCATGGCTCCAACTCGCGTCCATTTTGGAGGTCTCGCCTTCCCTTGAATCGAGGAAGGTGGGGCGCCCCGCATTGCGGGAGGCCGCCCATGCGGTCCGCCGTGCGGTCCGCGGCTGGCGACGGAGCGCCCGCCTTACCTCACGACAATTTCAGATCTCTCCGCACGGCCGCAAACGCATCGAGCGCCTTTTGCAGATCTTCCTGCGTGTGCGCGGCGGAGATTTGGGTGCGGATGCGGGCCTTGTCCTTGGGCACGACCGGGTAACTGAAGCCGATGACGTAGATGCCGCGGTCGAGCAGGGCGTCGGCCACGCGGGTGGCAAGCGCGGCGTCGCCGAGCATCACGGGGCAAATCGGGTGGGTGCCGGGCAGGATTTGAAAGCCGAGGCGTCCCATGCCCTCGCGGAAGAAGCGCGTGTTGGCTTCGAGCCGATCGCGCAGCTCGGTGGAGGCGGAAAGCAGCTCGAGAACTTTTAGCGACGCGCCGGCGATGGCGGGGGCGAGGGTATTGCTGAACAAGTAGGGGCGGGAGCGCTGGCGCAGCAGTTCGATGATCTCCTTCCGGCCGCTGGTATAACCTCCGCTCGCTCCGCCGAGCGCCTTGCCCAGCGTTCCGGTAATGAGGTCGACGCGTCCCATCACGTCGCAATGCTCGGGCGTTCCACGTCCGCTCCGGCCCATGAACCCGACGGCATGGGAGTCATCGACCATGACCAACGCGCCGTATTTTTCCGCGAGATCACAAACGGCGCGCAGGTTGGCGATATAGCCGTCCATGGAGAAAACGCCGTCGGTGGCGATGAGCTTGAAGCGTGCGCCGGCGGCCTCCTGCAGGCGGGCTTCGAGCTCGGCCATGTTGTTGTTGGCGTAGCGATGGCGCTGAGCTTTGCAGAGCCGGATGCCGTCGATGATCGAGGCGTGGTTCAGCTCGTCGCTGATGATGGCGTCCTCGGGGCCGAGCAATGTTTCAAACAACCCCCCGTTGGCGTCGAAGCACGAGCTGTAGAGGATGGTGTCTTCCGTGCCGAGGAAGCGGGACAGCGCCTGTTCGAGCTGTTTGTGAACGCCCTGGGTGCCGCAGATGAAGCGGACGCTGGCGAGGCCGTAGCCCCATTGGTCGAGGGCGGCCTTGGCGGCGGCGGCGATCGCCGGGTGTTGGGCGAGGCCGAGGTAATTGTTCGCGCACAGGTTCAACACGGGCTGGCCATCGGCGACGCGAATCATCGTGCCTTGCGGGGTGGCGATGACGCGCTCGCTCTTGTACGTGCCGGCGGCGCGGATGGAGTCGAGCTGTTGGCGCAGGTGGGTTTGGAAGGAGCCGTACATAGGAAGTGATGAGTGACGAGTCGAAAGTCGGTCAGGGGTGCGGGCGGCCGGAGTTGGTTTCGAGGGTGGGCAGGCCGATTTTCCAGCGGATGCCGGCGAGGCGGAGGGTCAATGTGGTTAGAGTCGCGAGCGGCGTGGCGATGACCTCGCCGACGGCGAGTTGACGAAGCGTGACATACAGGATGGCGCCGCCGAGCGCGGCGGTGGCGTAAAGGTGGATCTCGCGGCGAAAGACGAGCGGAACCTCGCCGACGAGGACGTCGCGAATGATGCCGCCGGCCACGCCGGTGATCACGCCGAGCAGGATCGCCAGGGCGGGGGTGAATTGGAGATGCACGCCTTTGCGCACGCCGATGAGCGTGAACAGCGCGAGGGCGCCGGCGTCGGCAAAGAGCAGGATCGGTTCGGGCAACGTGCGTCGTTGCACGACGAAGAACGTGACCGCGGCGGTGAGCGCGGCGTTGGCGAGATATGGCGTGGAGCGCATCCAGACGGGCGGCAAATCGCCGACGAGGATGTCGCGCACCGTGCCGCCGCCAAATGCCGTCACGAGCGCGAGCACCACCACGCCGAACAGGTCGATCCGTTTTCCGCGCGCCGCCAGCACGCCCGAGATGGCCGACACCGCGATCCCGATGTGTTCGAGCGTGAGTTGCAACGTCATGGCAGCGGGAGATCGAGCTCGGACGGGCGTTCGGTTGACGGTCGGGAGAAGCGATCGCCGGAGCGGGTGAAGCCTTCCACAAAGCCGCCCTGGCTGAGAAAGAAACGGCCGCCTTCGACTCCGGCGAAACGGTCGAGGCGATCCGACTTGCCGGTGGGGTCGTGCGTGAACCGGGCCGTGGTCAACTCGTGCCAGGAGCCAGAAGAGTCGCGAAACCACTGGCGACCGAAGAGCGCCTTGCGTCGCAGATGTCCGTTCGCGCCGTCAAAGTTTTCCGAAAACGAATACAGCCCGCGCATCCAGCTGCCATCCTTCGGTGCGCGCCAGGACGAGATGACCATCCAGGCGCGCTTTTCCGGATGAAGATAGTAGCCGGTGTAGACGGTGAACGTGTGGTTGGTGGGCTGCGCGGTGACCAGGAATCGTTGCACCTCGCCGGTGCGCCACACGTAGTTCAGATGGCTGTGCCCGCCGGTGCCTTCATTGCCGAAATCGTTGGCGTGAACTCCGTCGCCTTTGCGCAGCAGGGTCACGCGGTTTTCATCGGCGACTTTCGTGCGATCGACGGCTTCCTTCCCGCTGTCCCAAACACTGAAGATGATGCGTCGCTCGGTCGGGCTGTTGACCTGCATGCCGAAATAGCCGCGGTGCCAGCCGCAGGCCATGTAATACGTGGCGACCGGATCGTCGACTCCGGTCACTTCACAATAGAACGCGGCGACGTTGGTGCCGGCGGGCACCGGATAACCGAGATGAACCGAGGCGGCATTGCGACGGGCCTTCAAGTTGAACTGGGCACCGGCGGCCGCCGGGCCGGCTAGGCGCAACGCGGTGATGTCGCCGGCGGGTGCCCCGGCTGGGTTGAGCGATTCGAGGGCAAAACGCCCGTAGCCGGGTTGGTGGAGGGTGTAAAGGCCGAAGCTGGCGACGACGCGGTTGGTCACGCCGAGACCTTGGACCACGGTTTCGCGGGATTCGGAGCCCAGCGTCAGGCGCAGGCGGGAGGATTGAGTTTCCGGCAGACGCAGCTCCACCTCGACACGCAGCGCGCCGGCGTTCGTGAAGTTGCCGAACCACAGCACGCGAACGCGCGGGTCGGTCCAGCGAGTGATGGCCTCCGCGCGCGACGAGACGCGAGCGCTTCCGTTGTCGGGCTCGAGATACGCGGTGAAGGCGGGCACGCTCAACGACGGGCCTTCCGATGTCGGAGCCGCCGCGACCGCGAGCGACGGGGACAGCAGAACGAGAGCGTGAAACAACGCGGCGACGGTCCGCGAGGGCTTAATGGAAGTGGGGCGGTGGCTCATGAGTGGAGACGATTTGATCCCGGAGCGCGGGCTTTCAGCCCGCGGCGTGTTTTTCGTTCTCAAGCCACCGCCGCTTCCATGGCCTGGGATCCGTGCCTCGACGTAGGGCATTTGAAATTGGAAATTGGAAATTGGAAATTGGAAATTGGAAATTGGAAATTGACGTCGGGTCGGCATTGACCCATCGCGATTGGCAAATTCCAAGTTTCAAATTTACGGGTCGGCCCGCGCTCCTCACTCAACGGCAGTGCCCAGATGTCGCTTCGTAGTGCGGTCACGTCCAATCGAGAACGACCTTGCCGGACTGTCCGCTGAGCATGGCCTGGAATCCTTTTTCATAGTCGGTGAAGGGATACCGGTGGGTGATGACGGGACGGATGTCGAGGCCGCTCTCGAGCATGACGGTCATCTTGTACCAGGTTTCGTACATCTCGCGGCCGTAGATGCCTTTAATCGTGAGCATATTGAAGACGACCTTGTTCCAGTCGATGGCGATGGGCTCGGAGGGAATGCCGAGCATGGCGATCTTGCCGCCGTGGCACATGTTGTCGATCAGATCGCGAAAGGCGGCGGGGCTGCCGGACATTTCGAGGCCGACGTCAAAGCCTTCTTTCATCCCGAGCTGGCGCTGCACGTCGGCCAGGCTGCCTTTCGTCGCATTGAACGCGACGGTCGCGCCCATGCGGCGCGCCAGATCGAGCCGATAATCGTTGACGTCGGTGACCACGACGTAGCGCGCGCCGGCGTGGCGCACAATGGCGGCGGCCATGATGCCGATGGGGCCGGCGCCGGTGATGAGCACGTCTTCGCCAAGCACGTCGAAGGAAAGGGCGGTGTGCACGGCGTTGCCGAAGGGATCGAAGATGGCGGCGACGTCGCGGTCGATGGACGGCTGGTGGTGCCAGACGTTGGTCATGGGAACGGCGATGTATTCGGCGAACGCGCCCGGCCGGTTCACGCCGATCCCGTGGGTGTCGGCGCAGAGGTGGCGTCGCCCGGCGAGGCAGTTGCGGCAACGTCCGCAGACGACGTGGCCTTCGGCGCTGACGATGTCGCCGGGGGCGAAATCCTTGACGTTGGTGCCGACCTGGACGATTTCGCCGACGAACTCGTGGCCGACGACCATGGGGACGGGAATGGTTTTCCGCGCCCAGGCATCCCATTTGTAAATGTGGAGGTCGGTGCCGCAGATGCCGGTCTTGTGGACGCGGATGAGGACGTCGTTGATGCCGGCGGCGGGCACGGGCACCTCCTCGAGCCAGAGGCCGGTCTCGGAGCGGGCCTTGACGAGGGCGCGCATGGTGGAGCGGGTGGGGGCGGAGCTGATTTGGCGCTTGCCAGCGTCGGCGACGGCCGGCAGCGTGTTCAATATGTCGGATGACATGTGCGATATACTAGAAGTGAACTTCCGTTATACAAGACAAAATTCCGGTATAAAGGAGGCTGTGAGCCATCTCGAAATTGTTGGCGAAACGTCATCGAGACTGGCCGGAGCGCGGGCTTTCA
>JBGATF010000053.1:0-45812 GCA_044229355.1 Limisphaerales bacterium | reverse complement strand
GGCCTCGCAGTTGCCCCAGGGCCGTCCGCCAACCCGTCACTGGCTGGCCGCGCCTGCGACGAAACCAGTCGATCTGCGCTCCCATCGAGTTCCGCATTATCTGAGTACTTTGCTCCCATGGAATTTCCGAAAGGCATTAGACCTAGCCCGCATATTTCATGCTGAGCTTGAATCACGAACACCTTGCTGGGAGCACGGAGGGTCGGGCGGGCGCTCGGCGCACGCCGCCAAACCGGTTTGCATCAACGGGTCGCGGCCCGCACGGAGTGCGCGCCCTACCTTCACCACGAAATACTCCGGCTTAGAACCCCACGAATACAATCGACGAAGGGGCGTCGAACAGAGGCATTATGAAACTGAAGGCAAAAGCGTTCCCGAATTTCACCCTCGCCGTCCTGGTCGCCGGGCTGGCGGGCTGCGCGTCCAGCGGCGTCAAGAACCCGTCCGGCACCCCCGTGACCGAGATGAAGGCCGACGAGCGCGGGTTCGTCACGGGCACCGGCGTGGAATCGCAGGACCTGGTGGCGGTGACCGACAAGATGTCGCGCGGCATTCTGGGTCTTGACCGCATCGCCCGCGCCGCGACGGCGCCGAACATCGTCCTTGAGCCGGTGGTGAACGAAACCCGCTTTCCCATCAACAAGGACATCTTCCTGACCCGGATCCGCGCGTCGCTCAATTCAAAGTCCCAGGGCAAGGTGGTGTTTCTGGCGCGGGAACAGATGGCGGCGCTGCAGAAGGAGCGCGATCTGAAGCGCGCCGGCCAGGTGACGGCGTCGTCCGATCCGGCGGTGCAGGAGTTCAAGGGGGCGGATTATTTTCTGACGGGCAAGCTGCAAGGCATGACCACGAAGGCCAAGGCGGGCATCAGCGATTATGTGCTCTACACCTTTCAGCTGATCGACGCGCGGTCGTCGGCGATCGTCTGGGAGGATCTGGCTGAGATCAAAAAGCAGGGGTTGGAAGACGCCGCGTATCGCTGAGGCGAACCCGAGCGGCCGGCGGCGGAACTGCATCGATCTGTGAAAGCCCTTTTGCCTCTGAGCCCGACGTGGCGGCATGGGACGACCTGGTGGATTCTGGCGATGGGGGGATGCCTCCTGGCCGGCTGCGCTTCTTCATCGAACGGGGGCCGGCAGGCGAAGCTTCAACGGACCGGCGATGCCCTGGTCGACGGGCGCAATTTCATCGAGAACGGTCCGCCGCGGGATCGGGTGCTCTGGGAGTATCGGACGGCCCTGACCGCGATGCGCCGGGGGCAATGGGGGCCGGCCAAGGAGTATCTGGACGACGCGCTGGCCCGGCTGCAGACGATCTACGGGAAGGACGCGGAGGCGCGCAAGGCGCGAGGCTATTTCCAGGAGGAGGCCAAGAAGACGTTCATCGGCGAGCCGTATGAGCGGTCGATGGCGTGGATTTACCGTGGAATTCTCTACTGGATGGACGGCGAGCCGGACAATGCGCGCGCATGTTTCCGCAGCGCGCAGGTGATGGACAGCGACACCGAGGACAAGACCTACGCGGGCGACTTCGTGCTTTGCGATTACCTGGACGGCTACATCACGAGCCGGCTCGGCGGGGATGCCGCCGAGGCTGTCCGCCGGGCCCAAACCAACGCCCACCTTTGGAAGCCGCCCGAGTACAATCCGAAGGCCAACCTCCTTGTTTTTGTGGATTACGGACCGGGGCCGACGAAATACGCTGCTGGTGAATACCGGGAACAGTTGCGCATCGCGGGCGGCAAATCTCCCGTCGTTTCGGCGCGCGTGACCGTGGGTACGGCCGTGGGCAAAGCCGTGCCCTACGATGACCTGTATTTTCAGGCATCAACGCGCGGCGGGCGGGTGATGGACCACGTGCTGGCCAACAAGGCGGTTTTCAAAAAGTCCACCGACATCGCGGGTACGGCCGGCATCGTCAGCGGCGCGGTCCTGGCGACCAGCCGCAATCGGGATATGCAGACAGCCGGCCTGGCAGTGCTCGGCGCCGGGCTCGTCACCAAATTGTTTTCCGCCGCGACCACGCCGCACGCGGATGTTCGCTTGTGGGACAACCTGCCCCTCTACCTCAGCTTTGTCGCCTTCGACGTGCCGCCCGGAACCCACACGCTGACGGTCGACTTTCTCGACGATCAGGGCCGGCCGGCGGCGGGCCAGAGCCGGACCCTGACCATCACAGTGCCCGCGGGGGGGGACAAGGTCGTTTACGTCAGCGACAAGTCAGCAACTCCACAGACTTTATGAAATCCACCTCATTCCATCGGCTGGCCGTGAGTCTGGCCGCCGTCGTCCTGGCGGCAGCCACCGGCTGTCGCCATCCGGAAACCGGCGCATTCGCGCCGCAGAGCACCACGGGCTTTGACACGGAGAACAAGGAGAAGTTCGTGTTGCTCGACAAGGCCACGCAGTATTCCGTCACCAGCTCCGGCCTGCAGGAAACGGCCCTTGCCGATGGCCGCCTGCAGGTGAAGGCCAACGTGCGCAACCGCGAAAACCGGCGCATCCAGGTGCAGGTCGACTGCCAGTTCAAGGACGCGCAGGGATTCGTCACCGAGGAGATGCCCTTCCAAACCTTGATTCTCACGGAAAACTCGCAGGAGACCGTCAGCTTCACCTCCAGCAACGACAAGGCGAAACGCTACACGATCCGGGTGCGGCAGGCCCGCTGACCGACGGCGGCTTTCCGCCTGACCGCCGGCCGGGCCAAGCGGCCAAGCGGCCAAGCGGCGCCCGCGGGATTGGATTTGACCCGCATCGATCCGGTTCCTAGTTTTTTCCCGTGAATCTGCGTTTGGGTGTGCGGGGCCGCACTCCGATGGACGGTCGCCAGATGGTATTCCTGACGCTCGTGGCCTGGCTGTTTGGGATGGGAGAAGTGCTGGGCGCGTCGCGGCCGTTCGAAACGGCTCCGCCCGCCACTCCCGCGAAAGCGATTGATCGCAGCCAGCGTCCCGAGTTGCTCAGCGCGGACCAACAGGCCTGGCTCGAACGGCACCCCAACATTCGCCTCGCCCCGAGCGCCCGCTACGAGCCGCTCGAATCCTTCGACCGCGCGTCCCACACCTACAGCGGGCTCGTCTCGGAGTACTTCACGGTGCTCGAAGGACGCCTCGGCCGCCGCTTCGATTACGTCCTCCTGACCGACGACCAATGGGCCGAGCTCGACCCGATTCGGCGGGGCGCGGACGTGATCACGGCGTCCGCCATGACCCGGGAGCGCACCAATTACTGGATTTTCACCAAGCCGTTCCTGTCGCTGCCCACCTATGTCATCGCCCGGCGAACCGCGGAAGACGGCCTGACTTTGGAAGAAATGGCCGGCGCGCGCGTGGCGGTCGTCCGCGGCTGGGCGGCCGAGGCGTATCTCCGGGAGATGTTTCCGGACGTGGTGGTCGACCCCGTGTTGGACGTCGTCACGGGGTTGCGGAAGGCATCGTTTGGGCTCGTGGATGCGTTCGTGTCCGAGCTGCCGGTGGCGACTGAGGCCATGGAGCGGGAGGGCATCACCAACCTGAAAATCCTGAGCGAGGCCGGCTACACCTATCAGCTCGCCATTTCGGTCCGCAAGGATTGGCCGGAACTTCGCGTCATATTTGACCAGGCGCTCGAGACGATCACGCCGGGCGAGCGGGCGAGCATTTACAAGCGCTGGGTGAAGATTGAGCCGCCGGTCCCTCGCGATGACCGCTGGAGGCTCCTCGCGCTCTGGAGCGGCGCCGGCCTGCTCCTGGTGCTGGGAGTTGTCATGATTTGGAATCGGTCCCTGACCCACACGGTGCGGGCGCGCACAGCCGATGTGCGGGCCGAGCTGGCCCGACGGATCGAGGCGGACAAGCTGCTGGCCGCTTCCGAGGAGAAGTTTTCCAAGGTGTTTCGCAGCAGCCCGCTGGCGATTTGCCTGACCCGGCTCGAGACGGGCGAAATTCTCGAGGTGAACGCGGCGTTTCTCCGCATGTTTGGACACGACGTGTCCTCGTCGGTCGTGGGCCAGACCACCGAGAAGCTGGGGTGGTGGGTGGCGCCGGAGGCGCGCGCGACCTATGTCGCGCAACTGCAGGCCGAGGGACGGATCCTGAATTTGAAGCGGCCATTTCGCCGGGCGGATGGCCAGCCGGGCACCGGGCTGTTCTCGGTCGAGCGGGTGGACGTCGGGGGTGCGGCGTGCGCGGTGGTCCTGGTCAACGACATCACCGAGCGCGAGCGGGCCGAGGACGCCTTGCGGGCCAGCGAGGAGCTGTTTGCCACCACCTTTCATTCCAACCCCAATCCCAACGCACTCATCGCCGTGCCGTCAGGAGAAATCCTCGACGTCAATCCCGCCTTTACGACGACATTTGGTTACGGGCGCGACGAGTGCGTCGGACGCACCACTCTCGATCTGAACATCTACCTGCGGCGGGAGGACCGGGAACGGCTGCGGGAAAAAATGGCCGGCGAGGGCAGCGTCCGCGGCCTGGAAATGACCTTGCGCCATCGCGATGGGCACATTCGCATCGTGCTGTTTTCCGGTCAGCGCCTCAGCCTGGCGCGGGGGCCCTGCGCCCTGCTCGTGGCCCAGGACGTCACGGAACGGACGCTGGCCGACGCCGAGCGCCAGCTGTTGCTCCGGCAGTTGCACGACACCGAGGATGAAGAGCGGAGGCGGATTGCGCGGGAGTTGCATGACACCACGGCGCAACATCTGGCCGCCGCCCAGATGAATCTGACCCGCCTGCAGGCCGCGACGGCCGGCGGTCCGGACCAGCCGGCGCTGGCCGAGTCCCTTCGCCTCGTGGCGCAATCCGTGCGCGAGATACGCACCCTGACCTACCTGCTGCACCCGCCGATGCTGGAGGAACTCGGGCTGGCCGGCGCGCTCGTCGACTACGCCCGGGGCTTCGCCAAGCGCAGCGGCCTGCACGTCGAGGTCGACACCGATAACTACACCGGACGGCTGCCGCACGAGATCGAGCTGACCTTGTTTCGGGTCGCTCAGGAAAGCCTGACGAATGTTCTCCGGCACTCGGGCAGCCCATCGGTGGTGCTCCGGCTGGACCGCGACGAAACCGAGGTCCGCCTGGAGATACAGGATTCCGGCCGCGGCCTGCCTTCCCAAGCCCCGTCGGGCGTCGGTTTACGCGGCATGCGCGAACGCCTTCGCCAGATTGGCGGCCAGTTGGACATCGAATCGGAGCCGGCCGGCACCACCGTGCTGGCTTCGGTTTCCCTGGCTGTGCCCGCCTAGTGCACGCACGAATCGGGTGGGTACCGGCAATGAAGGCCATCTGTCGCGGGCACGGCGCGAGCGACGCGCATCTCCGCGCTTCGCCCACACGGCGGCGTCAATGCGGCGTCACGCCGCCGCCCCCCGGTGCCCGGCCAGCCATTTCGACAGAACCGCGTCGAGCTCGGTGATCCGCAGCGGCTTCGATAAATAGTCGTCCATGCCCGCCTGCAGACACCTTTCCCGATCGCCTTCCATCGCATCGGCCGTCACGGCGATGATGGGGGTCCGCCAGGTGCCGGCTGGCCTCTGGCATTCTTGTTCACGAATCTCCCGACTCGCTTCAAATCCATCCAGCACCGGCATGTGGCAATCGATCAAGACGAGATCGTAGCGATATTTGCGAAACAGGTTGACGGCCTGCCGTCCATCGCCCGCCAGCGTGACCTGGCAGCCGTGCTTTTCCAGCAGTCGGCGAATCAGCAGCTGATTGGCCTCGATATCCTCCGCCACGAGCACATGGGCGCCGCTCAAATTCAGGCTGGATCCAGCTTTCACCCGCGGCGCCATCGTCGGCGCCGGGCTGTTTTCCGGAAGCGATCTTTCCCCTTCGCCGTTCGCAAGCGGCAGAGTAAACCAGAACACCGACCCGCGCTGCTCCTCGCTCTCGAAGCCGATCTGGCCGCCCATCATCTCGACCAGCCGTTTGCTGATGGCCAGCCCGAGCCCGGTGCCGCCATAGCGGCGCGTGGTCGACGAGTCCGCCTGGACAAACTTGTTGAATAACAGGGGCTGTTTCTCCTGGGGAATCCCGATGCCCGTGTCCACCACCGACACGCGCAGAGTGTCATCGCCCGGCGCGTCGATGGACACGCGCACGGTGATGGCGCCCCGCTCGGGCGTGAACCGGATGGCATTGCCCAACAGATTCAGCAAGACCTGCCGCGACCGGCCAAGGTCCGAGACGATCCGGGCCGGCACCGCGTCTCCCCACTCGCACCGGAGAGTGAGCTGCTTGCCCGCCGCGCGGGGAGTGACGAGCTCGAGCACCTCCGACAGCGTCTCCCGAAAATCGAACGGGATCCGTTCAATCGTCATCTTACCCGCCTCGATTTTGGAAAAGTCGAGGATGTCATTGATGATGGCGAGCAACCAGTGCATCCGCAGGTTGGCGGTAATTTCGCTGGACTACCAACCCGAGTTCTGGCAAAACGGGGGCAATGGAATCAGAAGTAGTGGTTCAAGGGCGCCGACTTGGGCGCGAAGATTTCAGTGGGTTGGCCGGGTGATAGACGAACATCCGGACTGGAGTCGCAAGCGATTGGCAGAGTTATGCGAGCGTTGGGGCTGGCGAGATCAGCAGGGAAGACCCAAGGGACTTCGCGGCCGGAGTTTTCTTTTAAGCTGGAGAGCCAAGGACAGTTCGTCTACCGCCGTTGCAGGTAAACGCGACGAGCGCCTCGTCAGGCCCTCAGTTACCCGACTGGCAGCGGCCTGAGAACTGGGAGGCGAGTTTGGGAGCGATCGGTCAGGTGAAGCTGGAGTTGATTTCTGCCGGTTCGGCGGTGCACAGCGATGGGCGTTCTATCTGGACCAGTATCATTACCTGAAGCTGCGAGTGGTGGGGAAAATCTGGGATACCCCAGCCGTGGATGGTCACAGACGTGATGTGGCAACGGTATGCGAGCACTCCGCTGGCAGTGCGCTCCACGCGATGAGTTTCTGGAGTGGGGCGATAACCAGCGTCGCGAACAACTGCATCAGTTGTGCAACAATACCGTTTTCTGATCTTGCCGTGGATCCGGGTACCCACCTGGCCAGTCACGCGCTCGCCGCCGTCGCCCGTCGAATCAGCGCTGATTGGAAGACAAGTATGGTCATGGGTTGGATTGGCTGGAGACGCACAGCCGAAGAACAGGAGCATTTTGCCGGGACTTGTTATCGTGCACAATTCTGGCAAGGGTTGGACGAACCACCGGGCGTTCCGTCGGGATCATGACCACACCCGGCGGGTGCCGGTTAAAGATGTTTATTCGTATCGGCTGGGAGGGCGAGGGCCGTGCGCTGCGGCAACTGGAGCAGGACGTCCTGGCTGAGGGCGGAATGGACGCGGCGACGCTTGGAGAAGCCTTCAAGACCAGTCCGATGGCAAACCGGCCAATTGCTTTAAGACCGGTGAGGGCTTGAAAGACGCCACTTTGGCGCGATCTGCAGCGATGAGCATTTCGGGGTGATCCTGGCGAGGGTTCGCCACGGTTACAGTCCGGTTTTGGGGCAATGGGTTTGTCCGGTCCGCCAGTGCGTGGGGTCTCCAACTCACTAGCGGCTTAGTCATGAACTGGAGAGGTCGTTTGGCACGGCCAGCGAGACGACTTCGTATGAGGCAGCGGCGCAAATGGCGACGCGATGGGCTGCGCTGTCAGTGACGGATGTATTCATCAGCACTTGCAGAGCTTGGGAGAGGTCGCCGAGCGGATTGAATTGCCTCACCCGGTCATCCCGGTCGCAAGAGCTGAGCTTAGCTGGTGCTGATGCTCGATGGGTGGATGGCTCGAGAGCGTGGGTGGACTGGGGCTGACCGCGCAAGCGAGAGCCGCAACGGGTCTCGGCATGAGGTTAAGTCGGCGGTCATTTACCGGCAAGCGTCGTCGTCAACGACAGCGGACGAGGCATGCTGATCGAGAAGTTTGTGGTGGCCACGCCGCCGGAAACCGCGTCTGGATTTGCCAGCCGTGCAATGCAGGCCAGGCGTCGCGGCTTGGGACGAGCAAAGTATGTCTATCTGGTGATGGACGGTGCGATCTGGTTATGGGATTTTAGCCCAAGACCGCTTCGCTCAGGCCATCATGACCTTGGATTTTCATCATGCACGAGACCATCTTTGGGCTGTAACAGCCTGCACGGGGAGGACACGCCCGAAAGCCGCGCAGCTGGTGGAGCCCATGTTGCGATCACCCGCGTTGGTCGGGAGAACCAGCGTAGTGCGCCGATTTGGAGGAGTTGCTTGAGAACCAAACGGAACGAACAGGCGAACAGCAGGAATTGATTGAACGGAAGGTGAAGTTCTTTGTGAAACATCGCGACCACCCGCATTATCAGGCCACGGAGAAAGGTGCTTTCCCCATGGTAGCGGCGCCATCGATCCCCGGCAAGCAACTGCAGCATCGTTTGCGCGGCTGTGGCCAAATCTGGAGCCGACCGGGCTTCACACGGTTGCTCAAGGTCGTCGTCCTCCTCAAAAATCACGATGATCACCTCTTGTGGAACTAACCCTACCGACAACCTGCGGATGCACCGCGAGCAACGCCTCTCCGGAGTTTTTGATGATTCTGGCAAAGCCGCGTTGGTCGTCGGCCAGCATCGTGTCGAGGAGCACGTTGGCAAACCCGATGACCCCGTTCAGCGGCGTGCGGATCTCGTGGCTCATGACCGCCAGAAAATCGCTTTTGGCGCGATTCGCCGATTCGGCGGCCTCCTTGGCGGCAACGAGGGCCTGTTCCGCTTCCCGGCGGGCGGTGATGTCCATGTGCGTGCCCGTCATGCGCAGCGGGCTGCCATCGTTGTCCCGTTCCATCACCTTTCCCCGCGCCAGAATCCAAATCCAGCCGCCGCCTTTGTGGCGAAGGCGAAATGAGACTTCATAGCCAGGCGCCTCGCCCCGCAGGTGCGGCTCGAGAACCGCCGCCACTTCCGGCTGGTCGTCCGGATGGAGCAGACCCGACCACGTGGAGACGTGTGGAATGAGCTCATCCTGGTGATAGCCCAGCATCTGACACCAGCGAGGATCGAAAAGAACTTCACCCGTGCGCACATTCCAATCCCACAATCCAAGATCTGCCCCGGCCAGGGCCAGCTCATGACGTTGCTCGATTCGGCGCAATTGCTCGATCGTCTGCTTCCACTCGGAGACATCCCGACAAACGCAAATCAGGCCCACGCCCTCCACCAGGGTCAGGGAAAGGCCTTCGGTAAACCGGACGCTGTCGCGCCGCAGCGCGGTGACCTCCCCCTGCCACCGGCGTAGCTGACGCACCTGCGGCCAGACCTCCCGCTCCATCCGCAACACCTCGTCGGCCGGATAGCAGCTTCGCCACGGCTGGCCCAGCAAATCTGCGGCCGTTTCGTATCCGAACAGCGCGACGTAAGCCCGGTTTAAATAGAGAAAATCGCTGAGATCGCTCAGGACCGCGATGCCATCCACCGCGGAATCCATGGCCTGCTGCTGCCGGAGGAGCACAGACTCCTGCGCCTTTTGCAAGGCCAGCGCCGCACGCAGCTCGCGGTTGCCCTTTCGCAATTCGAGCTGGGACACGACCTGCCGCCCCAGCTTCATCAACGCCTCACGTTGGCTATCCGTGAGCCGCCGGGGTGTGTGGTCCACGACGCAGAGGGCTCCGAGATTGTGCCCGTCCGGGCTCTGCAGGGGCGCGCCAGCATAGAATCGGAGGTTGGTCGGGCCCAGCACCAGCGGGTTGTCCACGAACCGCTCGTCGGCACGGGCGTCGGGCACCTCAAAGACATCCTGCCCCAAGATGGCATGGGCGCAGAAAGCCACCTCGCGTGGCGTCTCGCAGGTCTCCATCCCGACCCGGCTTTTAAACCACTGTCGACTCGAGTCAACGAACGAGACCACGGCGACTGGAACGCCGCAAATCGTTGCGGCCAGCTGCGCGATATCGTCGAAGGCCGCTTCATCCGGGGTGTCGAGCACCTCATAACGCTGGAGCGCAGCGAGACGAGCCGGCTCATCAGGCGGGAGCGGGGCGGAAATCATGCCCCCGGGGGACAGCCGCGAGCCCTCGCGTGCTGCACGGGAATTCCCCAGCCGCAGGGCCAGCCTCGGCCCAAAAGCGACCGCTCGAGAAATCCACACCCCAGGTTATTCATCCACTTACTTTCTCGGCCAGCCGCCGTAAAAGTTAAGAAGCTCGCAACCTCCCCCCTAAAAACATCGAGGCCGGGACATGCGTCCCGGCCTCAGATTCAACCCTCACCCGCCAGCTTTCGACCTACGGCTGGCCGCAGTTCGTGGCGTCGAGCAACGCCTGGGCCTTGGCGATCAGGTCTGCGGCAGTTTCTGGCCGGCTGGGCTCAAGCTGGGCGCGCACCTTGTTGATGAACGCGTTCAGCTGCTTCACGCCCGATTCGCAAAGGCACCGGTCGTAGCAAGCCGAGGCCGACTTGAGCAGGGAGATCAGCGGGCGCCGATTCCGGCTGCCCAGTGAGCCGGTGTTGACGTCATCGATCAACGCGGCAATGCCTTCCGCCGGCGTGATCACGTGGATGTCCACCTCCATCGAGTCCTGGCACCGCCCGTCGTCCACCACCAAACGGATGGTATACATGCCGGGCTCCAGCGTGGTGAAGGCCCGGGCGCCCGAGGCGAGCGGAACCACCGCGCCGTTCTCCTGCACCAGAAACCAGGAATAGGTCAGCACGCCACCGTCCGCGTCGCGCGAATCGGTGCCATCAAGTTCCACTCGCGCCGTGCCATCGGTGCAGGTACCCCCCAGCCCCGAGTAGTCACCCGCGATGATCACCGTTTCCGCGCCGCACAAAAACACGTCCACCCCGGGCCCCACATTGGCCACGGCGATGGGACACGTGTTGCCGCAGTCCACGCTGATCGCCACCGTGGCCGAGCTCCGCGGGCAACCGGCGAGATCCACGTTGAACGTGAACGAATCCGACCCGCAATAACCCGCGGTCGGCGTGTAAGTGACGCTGGGCGGCGTCCCGCTCAACGTGCCGTGCGCCGGGCCGGTTCCAATGCTGAAGGCAGCCCCCGCCGCATGGCTCGCCGCCAGGACGATAGCCTTGCTGCCGCCGGCAGCGATCGTGATCGACTGGGCTTGGGCGGCCGGGCATTCGCCAGGGACGTTCAACTCAATGGTGAAGGACTGCGCGGCCGAGGTGTCGACCCCACCGCGATCGGTGCCGCCGTCATCCTTGGCCACCACCGAGACATGAACCGTCCCGCTGCTGCCCGGCTTGGCCGTGAACGTGAGCACGCCGGCCGGGCTGATGGCCGGCTGCACGGCAAACAGCTCCGGGTGATCGTTGCCCACCTGGAATGTCACGGTCTGCCCCGATTCGAATGCGCCGGGACCAGGGCTGATGTTGAGGGCCCACCCGCTGACGGTGCGCGGCGCGGCGCTGTTCTCGGTCACGCTGGCGCCGCTCAGGCTGAAACTCGGTGGATTGTTCGCCGGCGCTCCCGCCACGTTCACCGTCACCTGCGCCCGCGCCGGGGTTCCGGACCCATCCGTGGCCGTGTACTCGAAGGTGTCGGCCCCGCTGAAGCCGGCCGGCGGAGTGTAAACCACGGTCGAGCCGTAGAGACGAACCGTCCCGCCGCGGGCCGTCTGGTGGCTCGGCGTTACTCCAACCAGGAGAATCGCGTCCCCATCCGGATCGGAATCGTTGCCCAGCAAGGCGGAAGACGGATAGGTCGTCGTTGTGTCAGCCGCGGCCGCGAGCGTGTCCGGAGCGGCCACCGGCACGCGGTTCGCCAGGAGCTGGGCGTTGATGACGAACTCGTTGTCGTTCACGTCGCGATTGAATCCCTGGATGGCCAGGACGTTGGCGCCGGCATTCAGGTCGCCGAGGAAGCTGGTCAGATCGAAGGTCTCAGCGGTAATCGTATCCGTGGTGGTGCGAGCCGCGGTGGCCGCGCCGTTCCACGGAATGGCGGGCTCGCCCTCGAAGATGGTGACGTTGACCGCCGAGCCGTCGCAGTAATCGTTGCCATCGCCCGGTCCCAGCAGGAAGTCGACGGTGTCGCCCAGGAAAACGTCCGGCAGCTCGATCGTGTCATCGCGGCCGACCGCGTCATTGAACGCAATGGTCTGGGAATAGACCTGCGTGCTGTTGTGGAAAACCGCGAGGCGCACGCCATCGCCGCAGTTGGGGTTGGTTTTCCAGAAGCGGATGCGGCATTTAAGACCCGCGTCCACCGTCGCGGTCCACCGCCGCACCGTCCACTGCAGGTGCGTCGCGGGGTTACCCGGGTCCTGTGCGCCACCATTGGGGTGGTTCGGGTGGGTGCCTTCCTGGAACAGCTCGGTCCAGGGGGGATTTCCCTGGAACCAGTCGTACCCGCTGCCATTCCAATAGTCGGTTGCGCTGTAGCCCAAGCCATCATGCGGGAATAGCGTCATATCGCTTCCCCCCGAATACGCCTGGTCAGTATCGAGGGTCTGATCGTAGAAGCCATAGGACCATCCGTTGACCGTGACGTCGGGATTCGTCGACCAGTCGGCCTTGGAATCGGCCACCACCGAGCCGGAGATGGCGGTGGGCGCGTTGCGTTTGAGAATTTCCTTTCCGTTCAAATACGCCGCAAACCCGTCGTTGTACTTCATCTTCAGCTTGAGCGTTTCGATCGAGGCCGGGTTGTCGACAGTGAATGGATACCGAATGTAGACCGAGGGGTTGACACCCCGCATGGCGCTCCGGATATCCGTCTGGATACAATCGGCGATGCCGGGAACGAACGGCCGGGGCGGTTCCGGCGGCTGGCCGGCGAGGATGCTGGCCCGGAGGAACGAGCCGTCGGCACCGTCGCCCTTGCCGCCATCCGTGCCCAAGGGATCGAGCGCAAAGTCGATCTTGTCACCGATCAGCACCCCGGGCAGGGAGACGTTCGTGTCGATGCCATTGCCGTTGTTAAAGGCGACCGTGGCCGAGAACACCTGGGTTCCATTCAGCAGAATGCGCAGCGTGGTCCCATTGCCTCCACCGGTGTTGGCCTTGCCAAACTGCACGTGGGTATACATGTCGCCATCAGCCTCCGCCACCCAGCGGCGAATCATCCAGTGCACCCCCTGCGGCTGGTTGTCTCCATTGGGGTGCCAGTCCGTCTGGCCGATCGTATCCCAAGGCGGGTTGGCCCCCGGATTGCCCGGCTCACCCAACTGCCAGGAGCCGCCCTGCAACGACCAGTCCGGGTCCGTGTTGTTAAAGTCCGCATTGGCGTCGTAAACGTGATCGGCATCCGCCGTCTCGTTGTAAAATCCGTAAAACCATCCGCCTTCACCCTGCGCCCCCGTCGCCCAATCGGACGCGCTATTCGCGAGTTCCGACTGCGGCACGGGCCCCGTCCGAATGGTCGCGATCAGGAACGACCCGTCGGCACCGTCTCCCAGCAAGCCGTCGGTTCCCTTCGGGTCCAGCGCGAATTCGATTTTGTCGCCCACCAGCACACCCGGGAGCGCGACAAACTGGTCGATCCCGGTTCCGTCATTGCCGGCAATGGTCTTGCTGAAGACGTCGGTGCCGTTGTGGAGGACGTGCAGCGTCGTGCCATTGCCGCCGCCCGTGTTGGATTTCTTGAACTGGACACGCGCATGCAAGTCGCCATCCGCGTCACTGACCCACCGCCGGATCATCCAATGCACGCCTTGCGGCTGGTTGTCGCCATTGGGATGCCAGTCGGTCTGACCGATCGTATCCCACGGCGGATTGGCGCCCGGGTTGCCGGCTTCGCCGAGCTGCCACGAGCCACCCTGAGAGGTCCAGTTGGGGTCGGTGTTGTTGAAGTCCGCGTTCGGATCGTAAACGTGGTCGGCATCGGCGGTGTAATTATAAAAACCATAGAACCAGCCGTTCGCGCCCTGAACGTCCGGAACCCAGTCAGCCGAGCTGTCCGCAATCGCCGTCGGCTGGACCGGCGGCGGCGGGGGCGTGACGGTTCCCGACAGGATTGTGGCAATCATCACGCTGCCATCGGAACCGTCCGAGGCATCCCCGCCTGCGCCCACGGGGGTCAGCGCAAAGTCGAACACGTCAGTCGGCGTGGCCGCCACGGGCAAATAAACTTCAAAGCCGGTGGTGTCGGTCCCCGGGATGGCGCGGGAGAAGATTTCCTCTCCATTCTTGAACACCTTGCCGGAAACGCCGGTGCCGCTGGTGTTGTCCTTGCGCAGATGGAACCGGATGGTGATGGCGCCCGCCGCCGTGCTGTGCCAGCGCCGGATGACCCAATGCTCGACTCCGCCGCTGTTCTCGCCGTTGGGGTGAACGAAGGTCTGGCCGATGGTGTCCCACGGCACGTTGTCCGGAAACCAATTCCACGACCCGCCATCCCAGAAATTGTCATCGTCCCACGGCCCGTTGGCGCGGGGGAAGGGCTGAAAATCAACGGCCTGATAAACCCCATCGGCATCCGCGGTCTTGTCGTAGTAGCCATTGATCCAGCGATTCTCGCCTTGTTGGCCGCTCGTCGACCAGTCGCCGCGCGAATCGGCGATCACGCTGGCGCTGTAAGCCCCGGGCTGAACTTCGTAGCCCACGCCATTCTGCGCCGCGGTCCACGCCGAGTCATTGAAGGACACGCTGCGCCACGTGCCGCCCAGGGCATCGCTGGCGGGAACCAGCACCCGCGCCGGCGAGCCGGTCGTGATCAATTTGGTATCCGCGTGAGCCGCGGCAGCCAGCAGCCCGCACAATCCGCCAGCCACCCACCCGGCATAACGGGACAGCGGCCGCGGCTTCAATTGAGGTTGGATCATAAACATGGAACTTCCGACGGTTGGGTTGGCTTGATGAACTTCGGCATCGTATAGAGCGGCTTATTCATGTGACAAGTTGAAATTCTGGAAAACGCCAGCGCGAACTGGGAGAGCGAGCACGCCGCAGGGCAGGCGCTCCGCCGCCCGCCGGTAGTCCGCACAGCGGTCCGCATCGGCGGCGCGCTGCGGAGAGCGCGCCCTACCGGTTCACTCGCACCCGGGCCCAAAGCCGACCACATCCAGGGCCTTCCAATGCGTCGTGGATCTCCGGGCGGCAAATGCTTAGCCTTCGGCGCACATGCAAAACAACCGCAACGCGATGGGCGCAGAGACCCGCGGCGTATGAACGTGACCATCCGCGGGCGCAAGCGCCCGACGCGCACCGTCGCGTTCGATCCGGCGCGCAATGAAGTTCTGCTGATCGAGCAACGACTGTTGCCGCACCAGTTCCGAATTGTGGCCATGCCGGACCACCTGGCCACCGCGAAGGCCATTCGTGACATGGTGGTCCGCGGCGCGGGAGCGATCGGCGCCACGGCCGCCTACGGCCTCGCTCAAGGGTGCCGCGCCTTTCGCGGGCACAGCCTGGCGCGGTTCAAGGCGCACGCCGCTCGCGTGTTTGCGACGCTCGAGGCCGCCCGCCCCACGGCGGTCGATCCGGTGAATGCCATGCGCAAGGTTCTGGCCCGAATGGACACCGGCGGGAGCGTGGCTGAGCGTCAGGCCCTCGCGCTGGCAGGAGCCGACGCGTTCGCGGAGGAAGATGTGTCGCACTGCCGCGACATCGGCCGACACGGCGCACGTCTCATCCGGGACGGAATGAGGATTTTGACCCACTGCAATGCGGGCTGGCTCGCGTTTGTGGACGTCGGGACGGCGACGGCGCCCCTGTATGCCGCGCAGGAAGCCGGGCGCAAATTTCACGTGTTTTGCGATGAAACGCGCCCGCGTTGCCAGGGCGCCACCCTGACGGCGTGGGAACTGGCCCAGCAGGGAATTTCGCATCAGGTGATCGCCGACAACGCTGCGGGGTTTTTATTTGAGCGCGGGCAGGTCGACCTGGTGATCGTCGGGAGCGACCGGACCCTGGGCCGAACGGGCGAGGTCGCCAACAAGATTGGCACCTACACCAAAGCAGTGCTGGCGGCGCGACACGCCATTCCATTTTACGTGGCGATCCCGCTGTCAACCATCGATTGGAATCTCCGGTCAGGACGGGAAATTCCGATCGAAGAGCGGGCGGAAACAGAAGTGTTGTGTGCCACGGGCCGGACGAAACAGGGACGTCGAGTTCAGGTACGAATCGCCAATCCCGGCAGCGGCGCGCTCAATCCCGGATTCGACGTGACGCCGCCGGAGCTGATCACCGGCATCATCACGCCGGTCGGCATTTTCAAGCCAACCGAACTGTGGCGGCAGCGATCGCGGCTGGGCGGTAAATAGTCCGCCATGGCTCCGGTCCTGAGAACCATCGTGGAAGCGGGGGCGGTGCTCAGCGCGTTGCTTGGACTCTGGCAATGGGTGGTCGCCTGGCGCTTCCCCATCCACCGGCGGCTGTCGGGCGGAAACGCGCTTCCCGGAGTGACCATTCTCAAGCCGATCAAAGGATGCGATTCCGCCACGGAAGCCTGCCTCCAGAGCTGGTTTCATCAGGAATATCCTGGTCCCCGCCAAATTCTTCTCGGCGTGGCGTCCCTGGATGATCCGGTCGTGCCACTCGTTCAGCGCTTGCTTCGGGAAAATCCAGAGGCCTGTGCCGAGCTCGTCCATTGCCAGGAAGTGCTCGGAGTTAACGCCAAGGTGTCGACCCTGCGGCAACTCCACACGCGCTCGGCGCACCCGATCCTGTGCGTGAGTGACGCCGACGTTTGGGCACCCGCCGATTTCTTGAGCCAGGCCGTCGTCCGTTTGGCTGAAGCGGAAGTGGGCTTGGTCAATAGCTTCTACTCGTTTCAGCAAGCAGTCGGGATCGGACTTCGCTGGGAGGCCACGGCCATTAACTCGGATTTCTGGAGTCAGGTCCTGCAATCCGCGAGCTTGCGGCCGCTGGATTTCGCCCTGGGTGCCGCCATGGTGTTTAGTCGGGATGAATTTGATCGGGGCGGTGGGTTCGAGCCCCTCTCGGATCTTTTGGCGGACGACTTTCATCTCGGTCACCGGCTCGCAAACCAAGGGCTACGCATTGAGCTCTCAACCGTCGTGGTGGAGTGTCGATCCCGGCCAATCGGGCTGGTCGAGGCCTGGTTGCACCAACTCCGATGGGGGCGAACCATTCGGACGTGTCGCCCGATTCCATACTTTTTCAGCATCCTGTCCAACATCAGCGCGTGGGCGTTACTTTGGTGGCTGGTCAGCGTCCTGCAAGCGGGTTCGGCCACCCAGCATGCCAACTGGGTTTTGACCGGATTGCTTTCGTTTCGATCGGTTCAAGCCGTCGCCTTGAGCTGGCGGCTGACCACCCGACTGGATCTCAGCGGGGCATGGATGGCTTGGGTCAAGGATCTGTTACACCTTGGAGTCTGGGCGTGTTCGTTTCTCGGCACGACCGTCACGTGGCGCGGGGTGCGGTATCGGGTCGACCGCAGCGGGAAGTTGACCCGGGTCGGTTCCAGTTGAAGCGAACGCCAAAGGGGAGTGGGATCCGGGATCCGAAATTCATTCAGGGTAAAAAGTTCGCAGGCGCAGCTTAGGAAGGAACCAAGCTGCGCCTGCTGGCACTATTCGTGCCCCCCACTGCTCCGTAACCACCCGGAGCAACCTGTTGAACGACTCAGTCGTTCGGGAATCAACTGCGACGAACCATCATCGTCGAGCTGCTTCCAAATCGTCGGAACCGGTGCGGCGGCGGACGGAACCTTCCATGGCGCCGGAATCCCGTCCACGGATGTCCAGAACAGCACCCGCGGTCATGACTACCACCACCACCGCACCAGTTCTTAGTCCAACGAACCCCCTTGAAAATCGTCACTGCACTCTTCGAAATCTTCGAACTCTTTACTCTGTTCGAACTGGCTGTGTCTTCCTATTAGCGTTTCCTTTGCCAAGTTCACTCGCCATCGAAAAAAGTTTTCCTGAGATCTTCAAAACCTTCATCCAGCCCTCATCCTGAGCGGGATCAGCTTTCCTGGCTTGTCGCTGATCTTTTTGACCCCGCCCAGACCCGGACCCAACTGAATCGGCTTCCGCTGAATTTGCAGCGTGAAATTCGCGCCTACTGTGTGAAGAAAACGCAATGGAACTTGCCCGGTCGCCCTCATAACGATGCCCTTTCTAATTTCTTGCATGAACAACTCTCAACTCGCACCCGCATTGAGAGAAATCCAGCAGGACGGAGGCCAAGCGCATTCGCGTTGCCTGTCCCCGCTCCACGGAGCGCACCGCAATTTCAAATTTCGGTAGAATCCTGTGATCGGGATCGAGGCTTGACCTGCCCCTCCCGCCGGACGCAAAACAACACCACCACCAAATGCCACCGATCCCCGTGATCTCATCCCTATGAAATACCTCGCCATCGTCGCGCTCGTTCTCATCGCCGCCAGCGCCGATCTCACCGCCGCCGACTTGCGACTCGGATTGGTCGGCCTCGACACATCCCACGTCACGGCATTTACCGAGGTTCTCCATAACCCGAAGAACAAGGATTACGTGCCGGGTGCCCGGGTCGTCGCGGCCTTCAAAGGCGGCAGCCCGGATATCCCCTCCAGCGCCGATCGCGTCGAGGAATACACCACCGCGTTGCGCGAAAAATACGGCGTCAAAATTTACGCCTCGATTTCGGAGGTTTGCGCCGATGTCGACGCCGTGCTCATCGAAAGCGTCGACGGTCGCCCCCACCTGGACCAGGCCCGCCAGGTCATCGCTGCAAAGAAACCTCTCTACCTCGACAAACCAGTTGCCGGCACCCTGCGCGACGCCCTGGAAATCTACCGTCTGGCCGAAGATGCGGGTGTTCCCATCTTCAGCTCGTCCTCCCTCCGCTTCGGCAAATCCACTCAAGCCGTGCGCGCCGGCAGCATCGGCGTCGTCTCCCGCGCCGAGACCTCCAGCCCGGCCCACCTGGAACCCCACCATCCCGACCTCTATTGGTACGGCGTCCACGGATGCGAATCCCTCTTCACGGTCATGGGAACGGGCTGCGAATCCGTGGAACGAAAATCGACTCCCGACGGCAAAATCGAGGTCATCGGACACTGGAAAGGCGGACGGACCGGAGTTTTTCGGGAAAGCAACGGCTATTCAGGCAAAGCCACGGGTGAGAAAGGTGAAGCGCCCGTCGGAGGATTCGACGGATACGCCCCGCTCGTCGTGGAGATCGTAAAATTCTTCCAAACCAAACAGGCGCCAGTCAGCGCAAAAGAAACCATCGAACTGTTCGCGTTCATGGAAGCTGCCGACGAAAGCAAACGCCAGGGCGGCGCCACCATCCGCCTCTCAGATGTGCTCGAAAAGGCCAGGAAACCCTGACTTCAGCTGGAGGACTCCGAACGACTTCGGAATTCGACCGTCCGCCCCGACCCAGCCCTCATCGACGGAGAAACGATTTTAGATCGCGGATTAAGTCGATGATCATGGACCAAGCCTGTCCGACGGTCGCGGCTGATGCTCCGCGCGTTTATCAACGTCCTGGACTGAACGACACGCCGATCGGGACCTTTTGATTCATCCGTGGTCCTTCAGAAATTTTCTGGTCCTTCCGGTCCTCACCCGAGGTATTGGGAGCCACCCCCCGAGACTTGACAACGGGCGTGATAGATACCATAGTGATATCACTTGGTTATCAAATTGAAAATCATGTTATGAAAGCCAGCGGCGACAAGACGGTCAGCGCGGAACGTCCAGCGATCGCGCTCAACGGGTGGGCAATGCTCGTGGCGAATCTGGTTCTACTCTTAGTGGGGATGGGGTGGTTTATCACCACGATCGTCCTGACCGCACGGTACCATTCGCCTGGGCTGATGCTGTGGATCATTCCCGGCATTCTGGCAGAAATCCTGGCGATTGTTCTTCTGTGCGGCCATTTCACGCTTCAGCCCAATGAAGCCCGGGTCTTGATTCTTTTCGGCGCCTACCGCGGGACGATTCGCGAGAGCGGGTTTTGGTGGGCCAACCCGTTCTACTCGCGGCAGCGGGCGGTCGTTCCGATCGCCGGCGTGGACCCATCCCTGGACAAGACCGGTGCGGGAGTGCGCCTGGCCCATCGGGGTTTGTCGGCGAAAATTTCATTGCGCGCCCGAAACTTCAACAGCGAGAAACTGAAAGTGAACGACAAGCGCGGCAACCCAATCGAGATCGCCGCGGTGGTGGTGTGGCGGGTGGCGGACACCGCAAAGGCGGCCTTTGATGTGGACGATTTCGAAAGCTACGTTCACATCCAGAGCGAGGCGGCGGTCCGCCATATCGCCAGCCTCTATGCATACGACCGGGGGGACGAACATGAGCCGACCCTGCGGGAAAGCGCCGATGAAGTCGCCGCCGCGCTGCAGCGGGAGTTGCAGGAGCGCATGCACAAGGCCGGCGTCGTCATCGACGAGGCTCGCCTGACCCATCTGGCCTACGCCCCTGAGATCGCCCAGGCGATGCTTCGCCGGCAACAAGCCGAGGCGGTCATCGCCGCGCGTCAAAAAATTGTCCACGGCGCCGTCAGCATGGTGGATATGGCGCTGCGCGAGCTCTCCGAAAAATCGGTGGTTCACCTCGATGAAGAGCGCAAGGCAGCCATGGTCAGCAACCTGCTCGTCGTGTTGTGCGGTGAAACCGAAGTTTCGCCTGTGGTCAACGCCGGCACATTGTATCAGTAACCCACCCACGAGCCGGTCAGATGGCCAAGGAAGAGCGCAAACCATTCCTGCTGCGGATCCCTTCGGATCTGTGGCAGGAACTTGAGAAGTGGGCCGGCGCCGAACTCCGAAGCGTCAACGGGCAGATCGAATATCTACTGCGGCAGGCTGTGGAGAAGCGCAAGCAGGGGAAAAGTTCCGAAGGCTCCGGCACAAACGAACGCTGACCCGACCGGGCCGTGCGTTGCGGGTCGCCCGCTCTCGCTTCAGCATTGCGCTCTCGCATCGATTGTCGCATCAAGTTCGGCGTGCTCCCGCGTCTTGCACATCTGCTGCTCGCCATGGTCCTCCTGGACGGCGCCCCCGTCGGGGGCCAGGGTGCGCCGATCCCGCCAGGATCTCCTGCCGTTGACGCTCTGATCGCGGAGCTCGGCTGTGTTCAGTGTCACGCCGATCTGGGAAGCCGAAGCGCGATTCGGCAACTGGCACCGGACCTGGGCCACGCGGGACTGCGCTATCGCCCCGGCTACCTGTTCGAGTTCCTCCGAAATCCGCAGCCCGTCCGCCGCCACATTGGCCGCGCACGAATGCCGGCATTCGCGTTGACCGAAGCCGAAGCCGTGGCGCTGACGCTTTACCTCGGCACCTTGCGCGGGCTGTCGCCATCCGGCTCACCGCCGGGCGTCTGGCCGGATCTCCCTCCGTCGCTGGCCGGCTTGACCGAGAAGGCACCCGAGGTGCCGCCGTCTTCTGAACCCGCGCACGTCCTCACCAACGGGCTCGTGTGCCTGACCTGCCACACGCTTCGTGGCCAGGGCGGCACGGCCGGGCCCGAGTTCGAAAACATCGCCTGGCAACTGAACCCGACCTGGATTGCGCGCTACCTGGTGGCGCCCGAACAATTCGGCGTGCCCCCCTCGGTAATGCCGGCACAGTTCTACACGCTCACCCCCGATCGCCGGCGATTCGAAGCCCTCCGGCCTGACGCCGACCAAAGGATATCCGAGGTGGTTGGGTCTCTGGCGGCGGCCGGGTCGACCCGCGCCGCCGACCTGGGGAATCGCTTTTCTCAAGCGCTTCAGGCCCATCCTTCCGCCACCGCCCAGGCTGGCGAGCGCTTGTTCCGCGCCTTCAATTGCGCCGCGTGTCATCGTCACCCCGCGTTCCTCCCCCGCACGAATTCGGCCCCCGAACTAATCGCCGAAGGCAGTCGCGCCCAACCCGCATGGCTGGCCAGCTACCTCCGGCACCCCACCGCCATTCGCCGCTCCGGTTTTCAGCCGGGCGACGGCGCCCGCATGCCGGATTTCCGGCTCCGGGAGGACGAAGCCGCCGCGATCGCGAACCACCTGGCTTCACGCCAGCGTCCGTGGCCAGCCGAAGGCCTGATGAGTTCGAACACAACGCCGTCGGCATTTGCCCATCGCAAAGCCCAGGCGCTGCTCGAAACCAAACTCGCGTGCCTGGGTTGTCACCGGCTGAATGGAGCGGGCGGCGTCATCGGGCCAGACCTGTCCTTGGCGAAGTCGCGCCTTCAACCGGGTTACGTTTACGCCATCATCGCGCAGCCGGCCATCGTCGCCGCGCATTCCGCCATGCCGCGTCTGCCCTTGGGCCCCGGAGTCGCCGACCTGATCGCCCGCCACCTCAGCCACGGCGACGCCACCCTCCCAGATCCGGCGCCGTATCTTTCTCCACTCGACTACCCGACGATGCCCGCCGGCGTCGAACCGCCGGCGCCGGTCGCGAAGGTGCGGGCCACTTACCTGAGATACTGCGCATCGTGCCACGGGCCGACCGGAAGAGGCGACGGCTTCAACGCAGCATTTGTCCAACCCGTGCGCCCGGCCCGCCTGTTCGATCGGGCGCTGCTCTCCCGACGACCGGACGACACTCTGTTCGATGGCATCCACAGCGGCGGCGCCATCCTGGGGCGCAGCGCGTGGATGCCCGCCTGGGGCGACACGCTATCCTCCGCCGAGATTCGCGCCCTGGTCCGCTATCTGCGCGAGCTTTGCGGCTGCGAAGGTCCGGCGTGGGCTCGGGACGGAAACTTCCAAGGACCGACGCAACGATGAGCCGTCGCCGAAGATCCAATCCACCCGCGCCGAACTCAGCCGGCCAGGGGGAACCCGACGCGGCCAGGCGATCCAAAACATCATTGGCTGCCCCACTTTTGATCGGGTTCGCTCTGGCCAGCATCGGGCTCTTGGTCTGGTGGACAACCCGTCCGGCAGACGATACGGCCCGGGCCAAAGGTGGCCATACGGCGGGCTCGACGCCTGGACCAAGCTCGGAAAAAACGGTTCCAAAGTTCGAAGATTTTCTCGGCGCCGAGGCATGCGCGACCTGCCACGCCCGGGAATATTCTCTTTGGAAAAGCTCCACCCACGGCCGGGCTGGCGGAGCGCCCAACGAGGTGTCCCCGATCGCGCGATTCGACAACCAACCGCTGCGCTTCCGCGACGCCATCGTCACTCCGTCCCGGACGCCGGATGGCAACTGCGTGTTTCACATCGACGAGCCCGGCGCACCGCGCAAAACGATCCGCGTCGATGCGGTCATCGGCGGCGGCCAGATGAATGGAGGAGGCACGCAGTCGTTCTTCCAACGTCAGCCGGACGGGACCTACCGTTTCCTCCCCTTTGACTTCATCCGTCGGGAGAATCTCTGGTTCGTCCAACTCGCCCGCGACATGACCTGGGCGCCCATTTCCGATCAGATTTCACTGAACGACGATCTCGCCAACTGGCCACCGCGTCGCGTCCTGGGCACGTCATCTGAATTTTCCAACTGCCAGAACTGCCACGGCAGCCAAATCACGCTGGCCCACGACGACAGGGACCATGGCATGGCCACGCGTTTTCAAACCCTGCGGATCAATTGCGAGTCCTGTCACGGGCCCGGCCGGCGGCACGTCGACATCGTGCGTCGGCCCGGCTGGGAGCGACAGGCTGACCTTGGCCTGTCGGCGCTGGCCACCGCCAGCAAGCATGAGTCGATGGAGATCTGCCACCAGTGTCACGCGGCGAAGGACGCGCTCCGGGACGAACCGTATCTGCCCGGCGCCGGGTTCGAGGACTACTTTTCGCTGAAGCTGGGTCTGCTCACCGACAGCCCGTTCCTGCCGGACGGTCGCGTCCGCCGCTTCAGCTACCAATCCAATCACGAATTCAGCGACTGTTATCTCAACGGCTCCATGACGTGCCTGGATTGCCACGACCCCCACTCCCAAACCTACCGTGACGTCTTTGGCCGACCACTGGAGGGACGCTTCGACAACCGGCAATGCACCGGTTGCCACGCCAGCAAAGGCCTCGCACCCGAAGCGCACTCCCACCACAAGCCCGACTCCGCCGGCAACTCCTGCGTAGCCTGCCACATGCCCTACCTGCAGCATCAAGGCGTCGGCCGCCACCTCACCTTCGCGCGTTCCGATCATTCCATTCCCATCCCCCGGCCAGCCTTCGACCAGAGCATCGGAATTGAAAACGCCTGTCAGAAATGTCACCGCGACCACGACCTCGCCTGGCAACAATCCCACGTCGACAACTGGTACGGCCGTCTCAAGCCCCACCCGCCGCTCGTGGAGCGTCTGCTCGACACCAATTCTCCGGCGTCGCTCCGGGACGCGGCCATCCGCTACCTCGATCCCGCCGCGGGCCATCCCATGGCCCAGGCCGCCGGCCTCGCGCGGTTCATCGCCGAACAGGTCCGGCCCGGCTCGACCGAAGCCGACTCAGAGACCTGGTCGCGCCTGCGGGCGCTGGCCGCCATCGACGATCCTGATTTGCAGGCTCTGGCGTTGACTGCATTGCAGGTCGGGTTCAGCCGCGACGAACCGGCGCGCGCCTTGATCGCCCGGCGTCTGGCCGACATCCCCGAATCCGATCCGATTCGACGTCGTTGGGCCGTCGCCGTTGACCAACTCGGCCTCACCTTCGCCGCCCGCGGTGACGTTGGCTCCGCGCTGATCACCCTGGCCCGGGCTCTCGAAGTGCAACCGAACAGCGATGTCATCCTTTCCCACTTTGCGCTCGCCCAGTTTCAGAACCAGCAGCCGAGCGACGCCATCGCCACACTGCAACGCGCCATCACCGTTCGTCCGACGAAGGCGGTGCTGCACTTCCAGCTCGCCCAGCTCCTCCTGCAGGCCGGGCGTTCCACCGAAGCCGTCGCCGCACTTGAGACGGGGCTGAAGCATGCGCCGCACGATGAGCACGCGCAGGCCCTCCTGCAAAAGCTGCGCCCCCCGAGACCATGACCGCCGGCCTTTGTTTGGCCCGCCAAGGGCAGCAATGGCAAAGGCGGTTGAACACCGTCCGGGGTGATCTAGTCTGAACATGGTCATGCAGTCGTTCAGACCAGCCAAGAGCCCGGTGGGGCACGCCACGTTCGATTTTCGCCCGCGCACACGCCTTGTTTTTGGCGAGGGCGTCGTGGAGCAGGTGGGGGGCATCGCCCGCGAACTCGACGGGCGCCGCGTTCTCGTGGTGACGGACGCTGGCTTGGTCAAGGCTGGCCATCCGGATCGTGTGGCCGAAAGGCTCCGGGCGGAAGGGCTCGACGTCACGGTCTACGATCAGGTGCACGAAAACCCAACCACGAGCGACGTCGATCGGTGCCTGGCGGTCGCCCGGGACCGCTCGATTGATCTGCTGGTCGGGCTGGGTGGCGGCAGCTCCATGGACACGGCGAAGGGCTGCAATTTTCTGCTGACGAACGGCGGGCAGATGAAGGACTACTGGGGAGTGGGCAAGGCGACGCGGCCGATGCTGCCCTTGATCGCCATCCCCACCACGGCCGGCACGGGCAGCGAGTGTCAGAGCGCCGCGCTCATCGCCGACGAGCAGACTCACCAGAAAATGGCGTGCCTCGATCCCAAGGCGGCCGCTCGGGTGGCCATTCTCGATCCGCTTCTCACCCTTTCGCAGCCGCCCCGAGTCACGGCCTGCACCGGCATTGACGCCATCGCCCATGCAGTGGAAACCGCGGTGACCACGGCGCGCACGCCGTTCTCCACCATGTTCTCCCTTCAGTCGTTCAAGCTGTGTGCGACTCACCTGGAACGCGTGCTCGCCCATCCGGAGGACCGCGTCGCGCGCGGCGGCATGGCGCTCGGCGCCGCCTATGGCGGCACGGCGATCGAGAATTCCATGCTCGGAGCCGCCCATTCCGCCGCCAATCCGCTGACTGCCCGCTTCAATCTGGTGCATGGCGTGGCGGTGGGTGTGATGCTGCCTCATGTGGTCCGGTTCAACGCGCACGTCCCGGAAACTCGACGCGCCTACGCCGAGCTGGCGTCCGCCCCGGAGATCGCCTGCGTCACCGAAGGCGAGGAGCCGGCCGTCGCCGCGCTCGTGGCCCGGCTCGAGCGGCTCCTGAACGCCGCGGGCTTCCCTCGCTCGCTGGCCGAGGCGGGCGTGGACGCTGGCGCCATTCCGGAGCTCGCCCGGGAGGCGGCCCGCCAATGGACCGCCAACTTCAACCCCCGGGCCACGACCGTCGACGACTTCATCGCGCTGTATGAAGCCGCCTTCACGGTCCGCGGCGAAGGGGCGTGACGCCCACGGGACTCAGGGCTGGTCCAGCCCTTTCCGCGCCGCCAGCACGCGCCGGGTTGGCACGTAGTTGGCGATGAACTCGCGATAAAACTCGGCAAACGTTCCCGCCTGAAGATGGGCGCGCACGTCAGCCACCACGCTGGCGAAGAGATGCGAGTTGTGCACGCTGAGCATGCGCAGGCCGAGAATTTCGTTCACGTTCAGCAAGTGCCGCAGGTAGGCCCGCGTGAAGTGGCGGCAGGCATAGCAGGTGCAGCCCTCTTCAATCGGACCCCAGTCCCGCTTGTAAGCTCCACCTTTGATGCTCAGCGTTCCTTTGCGCGTGAAGGCCGTCCCGTTGCGCGCCACCCGCGTCGGCAACACGCAGTCAAACATGTCGACGCCCCGCGCAATCAACTCCACGATCTGCGCCGGCGTGCCCAGCCCCATCGCGTAGCGCGGCTGATTCTCCGGCAGGAATGGCACCGTGTATTCCACCGCCTTGAACATCTCCGGCTCCGGCTCGCCCACGCTGACGCCCCCGATCGCGTAGCCGTCAAAGTTCAAGCCCACGATCGCCCGGGCGCATTCCTCCCGCAGCCCTGCGTGGCTGCCGCCTTGCACGATCCCGAAAATCATCTGGCCCTTCCCCCGCGGTTGCCCCCGGCATTCCTCCGCCCAACGAACCGTCCGTTCCACCGCCGCCCGCACCTCCCGGGCCGATGCCGTGTGCGGCGGACAATCGTCAAAAACCATCGCCACATCCGAGCCCAGCACCCGCTGGATCTCCATCGCCTCCTTCGGCCCCAAAAACAACAACGAGCCGTCCAGATGCGACCGGAACTCCACCCCATGCGACTTGATCTTGCGAATCTTCGCCAGGCTGAACACCTGGAACCCGCCGCTGTCCGTCAGGATCGGCTTGGACCAGTTGATGAACCGATGCAGACCGCCCGCCTCCGTGATGATCTCCAGCCCCGGCCGGATAAAAAGATGATACGTGTTCCCCAGGATGATCTGCGTTCCCACCTCATCCAGCTCGCGCGGGTCCAGCGCCTTCACGCTGCCCTGCGTTCCCACCGGCATGAACACCGGCGTCTCGACCACTCCATGCGCCGTGGTCAACCGCCCCAGGCGCGCACGCGTCACCGAATCCGATCGTAGCAGCTCGAACATGAGCGCCGGATTGAGCCACGGAGTTCGCCTCGTTGAAACCCAAAAGTTTCGTTGGCCGACCCTCGGTTGGCCGGCCCGAAACAGCATATGTACACAAACAACAGCGGCGCCTCGAGCGTCACGCCACGTCATTGCTCCTGCTCAAACTTTTCTCATTGCCACTCTCGCCTGAAACCCGGTAAGCACTGCCCGCAACTCAACACCGTTTCAAACAACCAAACAAAGGAACCATCATGATCCGCCGTCTCCCACTCACCCTTTCCGTCTGCGCCCTCACGCTCGCGGCCGGCGTCGCCGTCAACGCCCAGGTTAAAAAAGGCAAGACCCGGCCCCTAACCACCGAGTTTCTGATGGAAGGCGTCGTCAAGCCCAACTGCGACGCGCTCAAGAAGGGGCTCGACGCCGGCCCGGCGGACGACAAGGCCTGGCACAAGCTCACCGTGAGCGCCGCGCTGCTCAACGAGGCCAGCTACACGCTCATGGATGACGGCCGTTGCCCGGATGGGGTCTGGGCCGATGCCGCCACCAAGGCGCTGCGCAATGGCAGCGCAGATCTGCTCAAGGCGCTCGAGGCGAAAGATGGCGCCGCCGCCAAGTCGGCGTTCGGGGCGATGACCAAGGCCTGCAAGGCCTGCCACGACAAACATAAGGAGAAGTAGGCCGAGCTTTCTTCGGCCGACGCCCGGCCAGCGCGGGCGGCTGTCGTCAATTTCATTCCCGCGGTCGGGTCCGCCGCTTGGAGGCGCACACGGCCGCGGGCTTTTTCTTTCCCCACCGCTCCTTTACTCGTCGGCAGCGCGCCGGGCCCGGAATCCGCGAAGCCGGACGGGCCACTCAACGATCCGCCGGACGACGCGCGACGATTGCTTCGGAGGCAAAGCCGAGGGCCTCATGGCGGGCCACGGCACCCACCAGCCGGCTTTGACCTGCCCCGCTCACTACCGGAACATTCCGCAGCTCGCTCGCGATGATCACCGGCAGCGCGTCGAACAGTTTCTGGCCCGGGGTCAAGCACTCCGGTGGCGGCCGCATGATGTCCAGGGCGATGACGCTGCTGAGTTCCTCGCCCTCCTGCAGGTACTCCTTCAGATCATGCAACGCGACCACGCCCAGCAGTTGCTGGTTTTCGTCCACCACCGGCAGAAAATTGTAGGTGGAGCGGAGGAAACGATCGGCAATTTCGCGGAACGGCGTGTTCTCGCGGACGGGGGGGACGGGCGGGTGCATGAAGTCGCCCACGCTCATTTCCATGGCCGCGCCGAGCCGCGGGCTGTCCCGTTCGAGTCCGATGCCTTTTCGGCGAAGCGGCTCGGTGTAGATCGACTCGCGGTGCAGCCGGCGCGCCGCGATCGTCGCCACCACGCACGCCAGCATGAGGGGAGGCATCAGGGAATAATTCAGCGACAGCTCGAAGATCATCAGCAACGCGAGCAGCGGCGAATGCGTGGTGGCCGCGAGCATCCCGCCCATGCCCACCAGGGCAAAACATCCGACCGGCAGCGAGAGCATCAGGCCGGCCCGATGCAGCGCAGCGGCGAACATGCTTCCGAGACAGGCGCCGAGGAACAAGGTGGGCGTGAACACGCCACCGACCGTGCCGGCGCCCACGGAGGCGGAGGTGGCCGCGAGCTTCGCCAGAAAAAGGCCGAGCACAAACAGAAAGCCAGGCGAATCGCGCAACAGCTCGAACGCCACTCCGTAGCCGTTGCCCCAAACCTGGGGGTACGGCAGGGCGATCACGCCGACAATGAGACCGGCCAGCCCCATGCGCAGCGGCAGCGGCACGGACAGCCGCGCGAACGCCCCTTCACTCCAATTCAGCAGCTTGAGGAAAAAGGCGCCCGCCACGCCGGACATCGCGCCGAGCAGCAGGAACCACGGGAGCTGCGTCAGGCGCGTAAACTCGAACACCGGCGCGTCGAACCAATGGCCAATTCCAAAAAAGGTGCGGGAGACCACCGCCGCCACCACCGAAGACACCAAAACCGGCCCGAAGAGGTTCATGGAAAAATTTCCCAGAACCAGCTGCGCGGCGAAGACGGCCCCGCCGATCGGCGCGCTGTAGACTCCCGCGATGCCGGCGGCAGCGCCGCACGCCACCAGGAGACGCAACCGATACGGGGCCCACCGGCCAAGCTGGCCCAGCTTCGAAGCCAGGGTGGACGAGAGTTGGATCAGCAAGCCCTCCCGCCCCACGGACGCCCCGGTGCTGATGCTGATCAGCGACGACCACGCATTCATCAGCGCCGGGCGCATGCGCAGGCGCCCGTCGCCCGCGACGACCACCTCGAGAAGATTGGACAGGCCGGGGTTGCCCATCAGGCGCAGCCCCATGTGCAGCACAAGGCCGGCCGCCACCGCGCCAACCGTCGGCACCAGGACCCGTTGCCACGGCGCCAGGCTCCGCGCAATCTCCAGCAGGTCGCCGGTCTGGCCCAGCACCAACCACTTGGTCAATTGGTTGACCACGTGATACGCGAGGTTGGTCAGGCCGCCGATGACACCGACCACAACGGCCGCGACCATGGAAACCGTCTCCTCGCTCATGCGCAGGCGGTCGCGCAGGATCAAAATGCGACGCCAATGCTGCTGCACGAACGCGTTCAGCCGGACAACCCATTGATTCCAGCTCGTTTCACGCGCCATGAACCGACCCTACCCCATCGCTCCTGCTTGACGAGCCGCAACTTCACCGCGGTTCATCCGCATAATCACGCCAGCCGCCGCAGCGCCTTCCCCAGCCGGCGGTTGCTCGCCACGATCTGATACGCGTGCTCCCCGGCCACCGGTGCGCTCCAAAACCCGCCCCCGGCGCATTCGATAATCAAGCCACCCGCCGCAATGTCCCACAAGCGCAGGCCATACTCGATGTAGCCGTCCATCCGGCCGGTTGCCACGTAGACCAACGACAGCGCGGCGGCGCCCATGATCCGGATCTTGCGCACGCGATGAATCAGCGTGTGCATTGTCGGCAACATCCGCTGCAAGGTGTCCTTCTCCTTCGCGAAGCCCAGCGCGACAATCGCCTCGTTCAAACGGCCCCGATCGCTCGCCCGGATGACCCGGCCGTTCAACCGCGCCGGCTGGCCACGAATCGCCGTCCACAGCTCGTCTGTGAACGGATCATAGACGACTCCCACCGCCGTTTGAAATCCGCCAGCCCGGCCGGCGCGGCCGGCGCGGACCTGCAGCGCGATCGACACGCACGCGTGCGGAATGCCGTAGGTAAAATTGACCGTGCCGTCGATCGGATCCACGACCCAGCGCGTCGCCGCCTCCGGGTCCCCCAGCACACCTTCCTCGCCCAGGATGGGCACGCCCGACAACCCCGCGCGCAACGTCCGCTCGATCAACTTTTGACACCGGACATCCAGCTCCAGCTTGATGTCATGCTGCGTGGCCAGGTTGACCTTCTTGGTCAGGCGCAGGTTTCGGCGCATGACCGCGCCCGCCGCCCGGGCCGCGTCAACCGCCACCGCCAGCGCCCGCGAATAGGAGGGAGACTTGGAAGCGCTCATTTCAGTCCGTCCATCAGCTTTTGCACATGGTCCTTCTTGGCCAGCCAGGTTTCCCGGCGGTCGCGATGTTCCTGCAACACCTCCGCCGGCACCTTCTGGACAAAGCTCGGATTGGCCAGCTTCTGTTCGACCTTGAGGATCTCACTTTCGATCTTTTCGAGCTCCTTGCCCAGGCGCGCCATCTCGGCCGCCACATCGATCAGCCCTTCGGTCGACAGGTAGAGCTCGCCCAGCTGCACCTTGGCCGCCAGGTCGCCCTTCTTCGGCTCATAGTCGCCATTCATCTCGACCGTCTCGGCATTGAGCATCATGCGCACGACTTCGAGGTCGTTTGGCGCCAGCTCCTGGCCGGGCTTGAACACGTATTTCAACTTCTTGTTCGCCGCAATGTTCGCGCTCGCCCGCAGGTTCCGACCCGCCGTCACCAGCTCGATCTTCGAGTTCACGAAGTCGAGATAGCAATCATCGAGGCCGTAGTGATCCCGCAAATCGCCATCAAACGGCTTCGGCCAGGGCGCGTGCATGACGCTCTTCCCACCCTGCGCGTCCGGCATGTCCTCGGCATACCCCATCCCATGCCACAGCTCCTCCGTGACGAATGGCAGGAAGGGATGAAACATCCGCAAGGTGTGCGAGAGGACAAAGTCGATCACCGCCAGCACATTGGCCTTGAGCGCCTCGTTCGAGCCCTGCAGCACCGCTTTGCTGCTCTCCACATACCAGTCGCAGTACTCCGTCCAAAAGAATCGGTAAAGCGTGGCGGTGGCGTCGCTGAACTTGTAATCGGCAAACGCCTGCTCCAGCTCCTTCATCGCCCCATGCAGTTTGAGCAGGATCCACTTGTCGTCGCTCCGCAGCCGGCCGCCCTCCATCTCGCCCTGCACCTCGCCGCCCTGGATCTGTCGAAAGCGGCACGCGTTCCACAGCTTGTTGCAGAAATTGCGGCCCAGCTCGACGTTCTGCTCGTCGAACAGAATGTCCTGGCCGAGCGGCGCCGCGCGCATCACCCCAAAGCGCAACGCATCCGCCCCATACTTCGAAATGAGATCCAGCGGGTCGGGCGAGTTGCCCAGCGATTTCGACATCTTCCGCCCCTGCTTGTCCCGGATAATCCCCGTGTAATACACGTTCCGAAACGGCAGGTCCCCCATGTATTCGTAGCCCGCCATGATCATGCGGGCGACCCAGAAGAAAATGATGTCCGGCCCGGTCACCAGATCCGCTGTCGGATAAAATGCCTTCAGCGTCGCGTTCGCCCCATCCACGGCCTTGTCTCCCGTCCAGTTCATCGTGGCAAACGGCCACAGCCACGAGCTGAACCACGTGTCGAGCACGTCGGGGTCCTGGGTGAAACCGTGTTTCTCGAGTTGCGCCTGGACGTCGCGATCAATGGTCGCAACGCTGGCGGAAACCACGTCACCCGGCCTGAGGCCAGCGAGTGACGCATCGCATTCGGCCCCGTTCAGCACGGTCCGAACCGGGATCCCGGCCGATTTGAGCGGTGCAACGACGTGGCCCAACCCATGGGGGTTTGTTCCATCAATTTCCATCACCCGTCGCCACACTGGAATGCGATGCCCCCACCACAGCTGGCGGCTGATGCACCAGTCCTGAATGCCGCCCATCCAGTGGTCGTAGACCTTCGCCCATCGGTCGGGGAAAAACTTCATCCGACCTTCGGCCACCACCTTTCGCGAGGCTTCGACGCTGGGATATTTTAAAAACCATTGCTCGCTCAAGCGCGGCTCGATCGGCACATCGGCCCGCTCGCTAAAGCCCACGTTGTTCGTGTAAGGCTCGGTCTTCTCCAGCGCGCCCGCACTTTCCAAGATTTCAGCCGCTTTCTTGCGCGCCGCGAACCGATCAAGGCCGGCGAGATCAATGCCAGCGTCCGCCGTCATCTTGCCATCGGGCGTGAGCACATCGAGCACAGGCAAACCGTGGCGTTGTCCGATTTCGAAGTCCGCCTTGTCGTGTGCAGGCGTGACCTTGAGCACGCCGGTGCCGAACTCGAAGTCGACGTGGTCGTCGGCGATGATGGGAATCCGTCGCTGCTCCTTGGGCTGGTCGAGTGGAAGGGCGCGGTACACATGCTTGCCGATCAACCCCTGATATCGCGGGTCCTTCGGGTTCACCGCCACGGCCGTATCCGCCGGGATCGTTTCCGGTCGGGTGGTGGCGATGGTCAGAAACGTGCCGGGCTGTTCGGCCACCTCGACCTTGAAATGATACATGGAGCCACGCTGCTCCTTCATGGTCACTTCCTCGTCGGAAAGCGCCGTGAGCGACACCGGGCACCAGTTGACCATGCGCTTGCCGCGATAGATGAGGCCCTTCTGGTAAAGGTCCACGAACACTTTCGTGACGCAGCGCGAATATTCCGGGTCCATGGTGAACCGGGTCCGGGTCCAGTCGCAGCTTGCGCCGAGAGCGCGTAGTTGTTGCAGGATGATCCCGCCGTATTTTTCCTTCCACTCCCAGATGCGGGCGACGAGCGCTTCGCGGCCAAGGTCATCGCGGTGCCGGATCTCGCCGGACTTCTTCAGCGTCTTCTCGACCACGTTCTGCGTGGCGATGCCGGCGTGGTCCGTGCCCGGCAGCCAGAGCACTTCCTTGCCGTCCATGCGCGCCTTGCGGGCGAGGATGTCCTGGATGGTGTTGTTCAGGACGTGGCCCATCGTGAGCACCCCGGTGACGTTGGGAGGCGGGATGACGATGGAGTAGGCGGGGCGCGCGTCGGAAACGCGGGCGGGGTCGGCGGTAAAGAACTGTTGATCGAGCCAGTATTGGTACCACCGGGCCTCGACGGCCTGGGGCTCGTACGCTTTGGAAAGTTCAGACATATAATTCAGCCGCAGCCCGCCCGGCCTGAGCAAACCGCGAAACGGCGTCCAAGCTAGCAAAGCCGCCGCCCCGGGGGCAACAGCCGGCTTGGCGCAGGTCAGCAGGATTTATCGAACGGAGTTGGAAACACAGAGGCACGGAGAACACAGAGGAATTCCTGGAGGTTTGACCTGGTTGAACGAATAACCGTGAAATCGAACGATCTGACTGGAGCGATCATCGGTGCTGCCATCGGGGTGCACATCCGACTGGGCCCCGGCCTGCTCGAGTAGGCTTATCGCACCTGCCTGGCTTATGAGCTTTCGAAGCGTGGCTTCGATGTCCAAGTCGAGGTACCCGTGCCGGTCGTCTACGACGAGGTAAAGCTGGAGTGCGGTTTTCGAGCCGACTTGCTGGTTAACCGCGAGGTGGTCGTGGAGCTGAAGGCGAAAAGCGACGTCCACCCGGTCGACAAGGCGCAAACTCTTTCACATTTGAGACTGCTGGGCTTGCGGTTCGGGCTCCTGATCAACTTCCACGAGGCCAGGCTGGTCGATGGGATTCATCGCATCGTCAACGGCTATGGATAAAACGTCGTCTTCCATCATCAACCCCTCTGTGATCTGCTCTCCGTGTCTCTGTGTTTTAAACAGGCAACTAAATGCACGAACCGGAATGAAAGAGGCCGGGGTTTTCACCCCGGCCTCGTTGCGTAGCGGCTGTTATTTCAGCCGGTCAATTTACGGAGTGGAACTGCCACAGGTCGTGGCATCCAACAGCGCCTGCGCCTTGGCGACCAGGTCGGCGGCGACTTCCGGCCGCGAGGGCTCAACCTGCGCGCGCACCTTGTTGATGAACGCGTTGAGCTGTTTCACGCCCGACTCGCACAGGCAGCGGTCATAGCAGGCCGAAGCCGATTTCAGCAGCGAGATGAGCGGCCGACGATTGCGGCTGCCCAGGCCCGTGCTGTTGATGTCGTCCACCAGCGCGGCGATGCCCTCGGCCGGAGTGATGACGTGGATGTCGACGTCCATATGGTCCTGACAGTGGCCGTCGTCCACCACGAGGCGAATGGTATACATACCCGGCTCGAGCACAGTGCTGGCCGTCGCGCCGGAACCCACCGGAACCACCGCGCCGCTGTCCTGCACCAGGAACCAGGAATAGGTCAGCGTGTTGCCGTCCGCATCCCGTGAGTCCGTGCCGTCAAGCTGCACGCGCGCCGTGCCGTCCGTGCACGTGCCGCCGATGCCGCTGTAATCACCGGCGATGACCACCGTCTCAGCGCCGCAGAGGAACACGTCTACGCCCGGGCCGACGTTGGCGACTGCGACCGGACAATGATTGCCCGTGTCGCGCGTCACCGTGACCTTGAAGCTGCAACTGGCCGAATTGCCGGCATTGTCGCGGGCCGTGCAAGTCACGATCGTTTCGCCCACCGCAAAGGTCGAGCCGGAAGCTGGCGCGCAGACAAGGCTCTGCAGCCCGCTGCCAGCATCAGAGGCGGTCGCGGTGAAATTCACCGCCACGCCCGTGTCGCTGGTTGCGGTCGCCGTAATATCTCCCGGGCAGGAAACGACCGGCGGAATCGCGTCGCGCACCGTCACTGTCACCAAGCCGGAGGCGATGCCGCCGTGGCCGTCGTTGATGCGGTAGCTGAAGCTGTCTGAACCGGCGAACCCGGCGGCCGGGACATAAGCCACCGTGCTGTTCGTCGTGATGCTGGCCGTGCCGTGAGCGGGAACGGTCACCGAGACCAGCGTCAACACATCGCCCGCATCCGGGTCGCTGTCGTTGGCCAGCACGTCGATCTCGACCGCCTGGGCCACGCCGGTGACCGCGCTGTCGGGATTGGCGATTGGCGAGCGATTGATGTTCAAAACCGCCGGGATTTCCGGCAGCGCCTTGCCAGCCAGGCCGCCGTTATAAAGCCCGACGACTTCAATGTCGCTCAGGGTGCGGCCCCACAGGCCGATCTCGTCGAGCTGGCCGTAGAACGGCGTGCCGGTCACCGGCGGGGGCGAGCCCGCGCCGAGGTTGGCACCCACCGCGAGCCACGGAATCGACGGCGTCGAATTGATCGTGCCGAGGTAATCGACCGCGGTCAGGAGCTGGCCGTCCCAATAGATGGTCATCGTCACGCCGTTGGCCGTCATCGCGAAATGATGCAGGAGGAACGGATCCGCCTGTTCCAGAGTCAGCGGAGCCGTCGCGAGCACGCGGTTCGGCCCGACTTCGATCTGAGCGCGCACCGACGGCACGCCGTTGTCGAGGAACAGGTCCACCAGGAACTGGCCGCTCGAGCCGGTGGTTTGTCCTTCCACCCAGTTGTTCACGAGCGGACCTTCACCGGTGAAGCTGCTGACCCAGCCGGCCACGGTCATGTTGGCACCCACCTTGGTGTAGTTCGGAACCAGCACGTAAGTGTCGGCCCCATTGAGCGCCAGACCGTTTGCCACCTCGCCGGGCTGGAAATCAGCCCCGCCCGAGATGTGACCCGCCTGGCCGCCCGGCGCCAAATTCGCAGCCGTCGCCCCGTCGCCACCGCCATCGTTGAGCGGCAGGTAAACCGACAGGCCGGCCGTCAGCTGACTGGACGAAACCACCCCCACCGTCACGGTCCGGCTGGCCACGCGCCCGGCCGGGTTGCTGACGACCACCGAGTAGCTGCCCACGTCGTTGGTCTGCAAATTCGACAACGTCAGCTCCGGTTCGTTGGCACCATTGATGACCAGACCGTTTCGGAGCCATTGATACGCGAGGTTCGGCCCGGATGCTTCAACCAGCAGGGTCACCTGTCCGCCAACAATGGCGTTGGCTGACACCGGCTGGCGCGTGATGGCCGGAGCGTCGCCGGCCGAAGGCAGATCCAGCACGAGCTGGACAGCGTTGACGCCCGGGCCGCGAATCGGGTCGCCGCCCGGAAGATCCACCCGGCCCGGCGAATAGAAGCGAACTTCAATGACGCCATCCGCTCCGGCCTGAAGCCCGTCAAAGCGCAGCATGTTGCCCACGCCGCGGGTCTGCGCGGTCGACGCCGTCACCAGGCTGAACCCGGGCGACGCATTGTGCTCGTCCGAGTTCTGCGGACGGATGTACCGACGCTGGAGGACGTCCCCGGCCGATCCGTGGGTGACCGCCACGAAGTTCATGTTGAAGAATTCCTGCGGCACCTGGACGGTGTGAACGAACAACGTGTGGCTGCCAGCGGGAACGCCGGAGAAGGTGATCGTCTGCGCGCTCGCTTCGTCCGTGGACGCACTGGTCGCCATGCCGTTCAGCAGGCGCTCTGTCGGATCGCTGTTACCCGTGCCGGCGCCCCATTCACCAGAGGTCGCCCAGGTCACGTTGATCGAACTGTGGGGCGTGTTGTCACTGGTGTTGGGTGTGTTGAGGGTTCCGGAACCGCCCGCCAGGTTGTTCCAGTAAGCCTGCGGATGGAAACCAGTGATGTCGCTGGGCTGCATCGCCGTCGGTGCGCCGTTGGCGCCACTACCCTGGAAGCTGAGGCCGATGCTCTTCACCGCCGACGGGCTGAAGATGCTCAACATGGCATCCGAGCTGCGCTGCATGCCCTGCGGGCTCTGGGCAACAGCGTAGAAGACGGCGCCATCATCCGCCTGGACGGCGGAGGCGATGGTGTAGGTCGCATTGTTGGCGCCCGGAATGCGGTTGCCATTGCGATACCATTGCACCTTCCACGGGCCGGTCAGTCCCACGCGGAACGTCGCCGCTGAACCGACGAGAACCGGGGTGTCCTGCGGCTGACGGCGGATAAGAGTCTCGATTTCGTTCGTGTTGACCACGCCCGGCGTCACACCCAGGAATTCCACTTCGGAGATCTGCATGCTGTTGCCGCCCGGTCCGGTCACATCCGGGAAGATCAGGCGGTAGGACTTGAAGGCTTTCGTATTGCCCGGGAAGAAAACGTAGCGCTTCTGGAACCGGGCAGTGAACGCCGGCACCGACCCGCTGCTAATCGGGAGATAATTCGCGCCGTCCACTGAGCCGCTCAACGCGTAGGTCGCCGGGTCGCGCTCCGGAGCGTCGTTGGCCGAGGTGAGCGAAAGGCCCGACACGATTGTGTCACCAACGCCAGGCGTCACCGTGAAGCCAGTGCCGACGCGGTCGAAGTTGAGGTATTTGGTCGGCTGGTTGTCGATGGCATTGGCCACGCCTTCGGAGCCGGGGGTGTTGTTCGACGTGCCGACAATGGCATCGCCAGGGACCGTCACATCAGTCGGGGCGAGCACACCCAGAAGCTCCACTTCCGAAATCTGCATGCTGTTGCCGCCGGGGCCAACGACGTTCGGGAACGTCAGCTTGTATTGCAGGTAGGGGATCTTGTTCTCGAACAAAATGGTGTTCTTGAAGAACCGGCTCGGGAAGGCGGGAACCGCTCCGCTCGCGATGGCCACGAAATTCGACCCGTCATACGACCCTTCCAAAAGGTAATCCGCCGGGTCACGTTCCGGCGCGTCGTTCGCGGAGGTCAGCGTCAGCCCGCTGACAATCGTCAGGCCCGAGCGAGGCGCCACGGTGAAGCCGGTGCCCAAGCGGTCGAAGTTAAGATACTTGGTCGGCTGGTTGTCGATCGCATTGGCCACGCCTTCTGAGCCCGGCGTGTTGTTCGACGTGCCGACGATAGGATCACCCGGCTGGGTCACATCCTGCGCCAGGTCGGAGACCACGCCGAGCAGTTCCACTTCGGAGATCTGCATGCTGTTGCCGCCGGGCCCTGTCACCGTGGGAAAAACCAGGCGATACGCGGCAAACGCGCGCGAGTTCGGGAAGAAGATGTAGTTCTTGTAAAAGCGGCTGGGGAAGGCCGGCACTGCGCCGCTGGCGATCGGATAGAAAGTCACGCCATCCAAGGAGCCCTCCAGCGTGTAGGTCGCCGGGTCGCGTTCGGGCGCGTCATTGGCCGAGGTCAACGTGATGCCGGAGACCAGCGTTCCGCCGACGGACGGCGTCACCGTGAAGCCCGTGCCCACGCGATCGAAGTTCAGATACTTGGTCGGCTGGTTGTCGATCGCATTGGCCACGCCTTCCGACCCGGGCGTGTTGTTCGACGTGCCCACGATGGCGTCACCCGGCTGGGTCACATCGGTCGGCGCGAGAAACCCGAGCAGTTCCACTTCGGAAATCTGCATGCTGTTTCCGCCCGGGCCGACGACCTGGGGAAAGGTCAGACGATAGCTCAGGTATGGCGTGTTGTTGTCGAACGGCGCAACCACCTTCTGGAAACGATTGGTGAATGCCGGGACGGCCCCTTCAGCAATCACGACAAAATTTGAGCCGTCGTAGGATCCTTCCAGCTTGTAGCTCGCCGGGTCCCGCTCCGGGGCGTCGTTGGCCGACGTCAACGTGAGCATCTGGACCACGCTGAGGCCCACCCGGGGCGTCACGGTGAATCCCGTATTGAGCCGGTCGAAATTGAGATATTTCGTCGGCTGATTGTCGATCGCGTTGGCCACGCCTTCGGAACCTGGCGTGTTATTGGACGTGCCAACGATCGGATCCCCAGGCTGGGTGATATCCGACAACTGAGCCTGGACGCTGATGCTGAACAACGCCAGCAGCAGCGCGACCAGGGAGTAAACGTGGAAGGCTTTTTGACGCATATGATAACCGGGTGACTATGGTTTTGTGCTCGACTGATTTGGGTCCAAACGGAGACCACACGGGCGCGCCCCGAGTTACAGAAAACGCGCTGCATCCTTGCTGGCCGCGTAGCTCGTGGAGGGGACATGTTCTAAACGGCAGCCGACCAGGAAGTCAATTAATCTCTTTTACAATCTTCATTAATCGCGACCCCTCCCGCTCTGGCCGCACCCCCAGAAATGACGACTTCGCTGGAAAGGCGGGGACCCATGAGGTGGAGCCACCCAAGGTTCACGGGCCCAATTCCCGCCCAACCCGCAAATCCAAACCAGCGACAACCCCCGAAGGCGGGCCAGCTTCACCGCCCGCTCGGAAAGCGCACGCTGACCTCCCCAGTCGCGCTGCCGGGCGGCAATTTCTCCACCGACACACGTCCTCCCGGCCACCGCACCATGAGTTCCATGGCGGCGCCTGGACCGCCCGGACCAAGGATTTGCACCGCGCCGTCGCACGAGTAATAGCCGGAGCCACCGTGTACTTCCCGGACTGGCGACGCCCCCCCGCTCCCGCGCAATTGCATCTGCGCTCCGACCCCATCCGGGTTGCCCACCGGGCCGAGAAGTCGCACCCGCAGACCGCGCGTGGACTGCACATTCTTGAAAAGCCGCGTCGTCGAGCCGTTCTGCCCCACCGCCAAATCCAACCGGCCATCCCGGTCAAAATCGCCCAGCGCCGCGCCCCGCTGGTCACCAGGGATGTCCAACCCCGATTCGCTGGCCGCCACCGCCGAAAATTCCCCGCCACCTTTTCCCCAAAGCCAGAGCCCACGCCCCGCATCCATCCGAGGCATGTCCGGCCGCGTCGCAAAAAAATTCTGGCTCAGAAAAATATCCTCCCGGCCGTCGAGGTCCAGGTCAGCCACCGACACAGCCCACGCCGGGCTCAACTGGGCTTCGGTCGGCAGGATGCGCGCAACAAAGCCGCTCTCTCGACGCAAAAACACTGTCGTGGCGAGGGTGACCGCTTCCAGTTGTCGCGGCGGGCTGGCCGCCGCCTTCAACACCGCAGACAACCCCGCCTCGCTATAGGATCGATGCGTTGGAAACTGTTCCCGCAGGAATGGCATTGCCCCGGCGAGATCCTCGAGAGTCCGCGACGGCGTCAACTCTCGCGTCCGCGGGTCAACCTCCGTTTCCACCAGGTCCAGCGCGCCCCGGCCACCAAAGTCGCCATAAAACAAACGAACCGGCTGCCCGTCCGCGGCTCGATAGGGGCTGTTCAGACCCCAGTTCGCAGCCACGAGGTCGAGTTGGCCATCGCCATCAACATCCCCGGTGGTGACTCCGTGCCACCAACCGGTCAACGCCGCCAGACCCCACCGCTGGGTCTCGTCGACCAACTCCCCTCGATGGTTGGCGAAAATCCGAATGGGACCCCACTCACCGGCCAGGACAAGTTCCGGCCAGCCGTCGCCCGTCAGGTCAGTCCAGACCGCACCGTTGACCAACCCGGCGCCCGCCACCGCCTTCGAGCTTCGTGGATCGAGCACCAACCCGTCGCCATCCGCCCGGTAAATCCGACTCTCGCCCGTCTCCGGATATCGCCCCAACCTGATCGAACCGCCGATGAAAACATCCAAATCACCGTCCGCGTCGAAATCGCCGACGGCGATCGCGCCGACTCCACCGGCGGCCAGAGCTGCGAGATTGGTCGCGGTCAGCCGGCCGCGTTCTAGCCGCCACAGATACAATCCGGCCCCATTTCCCGGCTCGTCACCAGCCGCGCCAACGAGAAGGCCCCGGCGGCCGGAAGCCGAGACCCAGCCCACCAAGGCCGATGTACCTCCCGGAAATCGAACGCCATCCACGCCTGCGATTGGCTCCAGTCGGCCGTCCGCGGCAGGACGAAATGCGCCCATACTTGAGCCGCGACCGGCACCGACAAACAACTCCTCCGCCCCATCGCCATCCAGATCAAACCACGCGATGCCCGGCCCCTGCAGGGTTCGTTTGAAAGGCAGCAGGCTCTGCCGGGCGAATTCGTTGGCGTCGCTCTCCACGTGTCGGTGGTTCAGGACATTGCTGGCGTCCATAAAATGCTGCGCCGACGGCGACGGCGACGGCGCCGGTGGCGCAGTCGGGATCGCGCCCGCACCCTCGGCCAGTTCGTAAATGGCGTTGGCCTGGACATTCGACCACTGGCTGACCGACCCACGACGCCAGCGGACCTCGAGGACCATGCCTCGCTCGACCTGCCCGGGCGCGAAGACCAGCATGGGATCCGATCCTCCGAGGTAGCGTCCGCCCGAGACGACTTCCTGGCTCTGGCGGGGCACGGTTGCGCCCAGAAGCGTCACCCGCGCGCCGATGCCGTCAAAGTTCGGCGCAGCGCCTTTCAAACGAACCGCCACCCGCGCCGCCGACGAGATGTTTCGATAAATTCCGGCGGCTGAACCAAGATTGTTCACCACCAAATCCAAATCCCCATCGCCATCGAAATCGCCGGTCGCCATCGAATGATGCACCGCCGGTTGATCCGTCCCCCAGGCCGATGTCATTTCGACAAACCGCAAGTTTCCCAGGTTGCGAAACGCAACGATCGGGGTCTCCAGTCGCGGATAAAGCCGCATGTGCTCCATCAGCTCCCGCGTAAACGCCTTTTGTCGCTCCACCTCGCTCGCAAATCCGGTCCACGCATGTTGTCGGGATCGAATCTGCTCCTGGGAATCCAAATCCTGCACGTCCCGGGCATGACCGCTCGTAATCAGCAAGTCCTCGTATCCATCCAAATCCACATCGAGAAAGACCGGTGACCACGACCACTCCGAAGCGGCGACGCCCGCGAAGTTCGCCACCTCGGCAAACGTTCCATCCCCCCGGTTGTGATAGAGGGTATTTCGCATGAACTGGGGACGATCCTCAATCGCCCCGAGCGGCGACGTCATCGGAGCCTGCGCGAGCTTCTGCCGCTTCCGCAGCCGCGAATCGCGGCTCAACATGTCCACCACAAAGCAGTCCACCTGTCCGTCCCGGTCGATATCTGCAAAGTCCACCCCCATGGAACTCGCCGACATGTTTCGAAACGCCAGCCGGCCAATCGCCCGAAACCGGCCTTTGCCATCGTTCAGCCACACCCGGTCCGGCGTCCAAAAATCGTTGCAGACATAAAGGTCCGGGTAGCCGTCCCCGTTGATGTCTCGAAAAGACGCGGTCAGGCCCCAGTCCAGGGGCGGGCCCGCCAACGGCGCGCCGTCCTCGTCGCGAAAGCGTCCGCCAGTCCATGACACCGGCGTGAAACGGCCTTTGCCGTCATTGAGATACAGCTGATCGGGCTCGCCGTATTCGAGCACCTGCCCTCCCATCACCGTCAGTCGATTGCGCCACTCCGGGGGCACCACCATCTGTCCGTTCACCATCCGCAGGTTAACTTGTCCACGGTCGCGGATATCGGCCGCACGGTTGTTCGCCACATAAAGATCCAGGCTCCCGTTTCCGTCCACATCCGCCAACGCCAACGTCATGCTTCCCAGATCGCTGGCCGTCCGCGCCTGCGCCGTTCCATCAATGAAACGACCCTTCCCATCGTTGAGGAAACACTCGACTCCTCCGCCCAGGACCGAGATGAGCAGGTCAACGGCCGCGTCTCCATTCACGTCGGCAAACACGGCCCCACGGTAGTGTCGACCGTCACGTCTCAACCCCACTGCCTCGGTCACATCCTCAAAACGCCAGCTCCCCAGATTGTGATAAAGCGTGTTCCGCCCGCTCAGGCTGCACAGGAATACATCCGGACGCCCGTCCCGGTCAAAATCGCCCACGGCCACTCCGGAGCCATCCAACAGAACCCGGTTTGCCGCAGCGCTGACCTCATCGATGTCGTTGGTGAACGCCACCCCAGTGCTGGCGGGCTCGAGCCGAGTAAACCCAGCTTTACCTTCAGGTGTCACCGCCAATGAAGCCCACCGCCCGCCCGGGATGGAATGCCATTCCTGCGGCGAGGCACCGGACACGATGGCAAACACCGCGATCCCCAGCAGCCCGCCGATTCGCAGATGGCAGTGTTTTTTCATTGGTGGCACTCGCGTCGAAATCGGAATGAACGCAGCCGGATCAGCCCGGCGCCGCCGAGCTTAGACATAAAGAACCGGCAAGCCAACACGAGCCTGCCACACTGGCCGCCACTGGGAGCATCCCGTGCCGCCGTCCACCAGCCGACAGGACTGCGTGCTGGAAAAGAAAGAGGCCGGGGTTTGCACCCCGGCCTCTCTGAATTTTGGCTAGGTCCTAGCCGGCCCGCTTACGGGTTGCCACACTTCGTGGCATCCAGCAGGGCCTGCGCCTTGGCCGTCAGATCCGACGCCACGCCAGGATACTGCGGCTGAATCTGCGCGCGCACCTTGTTGATGAACGCATTCAGCTGCTTCACTCCCGACTCGCACAGGCACCGGTCATAGCACGCCGACGCCGACTTCAGCAGCGAGATCAACGGACGCCGATTCCGGCTGCCCAATCCCGCCGTGTTGATGTCGTCAATCAGCGCCGCGATCCCTTCCGCCGCGCGGATCACGCGACGTTCAATGTCCATTGAGTCGTGGCATCCACGTCATCCACCACCAGGCGGATCGTATACATGCCGGGCTCCAGCGTCGTCGTCGCCGTCGCGCCGGTCCCAATCGGAACCACCGCGCCGTTCTCCTGCACCATGAACCAGGAATACGTCAGCGCCGTGCCGTCCGCATCCCGTGAGTCCGTGCCGTCGAGCTGCACGTGCGCCGTGCCGTCCGTGCACGTCCCGCCGATGCCGCCAGGTCACCCGCACGAGGATCGTCTCCGCGCCGCACAGGAACACATCCACGCCGGGGCCAACGTTGGCCACCGCCACCGGACAGTGATTCTGCACGCCGCCGCTGACCGTGACCGAAGCCGTCACGACCGCCGAGTTGCAGGTGCCGTCAGAGACCTTCACCCCGAACGAATCGGGGCCGTTGTAGCCGGCCGCGGCCGTGTAGGTGAACGCGCCGGTGGACGGATTGACGGTCAAGGTGCCGTGCGCGGGCGCCGTGGCCACCGAGTAGGTCAGGGCGTCGCCGTCAACATCCGCTCCCAGGAGCTGGCCGTTGGCCGCAGCGCCAGCCGTCACCGCGATGGGCGCGATTGCGGCGAGCGTCGGGCAATCGTTGACCGGACGAACCGTGATGGTGAACGTGGCCGCAGCCGAGGTGTCATTGCCGCCATTGGCGGTGCCACCGTCATCCTGGGCGCGAACAGTCACGTGCGCGACGCCGTTGGCGTTGGCCGCGGGCGTGTAGGTGAGCGTGCCGATCGGGCTAATCGCCGGCTGCGCCGAGAACAGGCTCGGGTTGTCGTTTTCCACGAGGAAGTGAACCGTCTGGCCCGCTTCCGGAATACCCGTGCTCTGCGGCGGGTAGACCACCGACTGGGCGCCCTGGTAGGAGCCAACGATGAGCAGGTCATCGATCCAGTGATTGTCGTTCGCACCGCCGGTGCGGGCCGCGAAGGCCACCCGGGCGTTGTTCAACGGAAGAGTGAGACCCGTCTGAACATTGTCCACGACCTTCACGCCCTTGAACGTCACGTCGAGCGTGCCGTCAGAGTCGAGCTGGATGCGGATGTTGGTGAACTGGTCACCGGTCTTGTAGCTCATCGGAGCGCCGGTGGCCGGGTCATTGATCAGCGGGCCGCTCGGTGCGCGGCCGCCTTCGCGGACGCCGTCGAACGCCTGATAGGCGACCACGTTGCCATCGACTTTCACATCGACGTTGGGCGCCGTGTGAGCATCGTCGTCGGCCAGACCGCCGTTGTCCCAACTGTCGAAGTTGACCGAGAAGCCGCCCGTAACGGCCGCGCCTTCCTCAGCCGCAACCGGGAAGGTGACCGGAACCGAGACGTCACCGATCGTGACGCCCCAGCCGTCGGCTGTGCGGTCGCCGCAGCAGGTGCCGCCACCGATGCGCGCCTTGAAGGTCAGCACGAGGCTGTCGATTGGCGTCGGCGACGCCGGCGTCACGAAGCTGCTCTGCTGGCTGTTGACCGCGTCCGTCAGGTGGAGGATGCCACCCGAGATGGCCGCATTGCCACCGAGCTGCGATCCGGCCGGAGCCGTGTCGAAGTTGGCCGCAAGCAATCCGCCAGGCACGCTGTGATGAATGATATCCGTCGCCCAGTTCGCCACGGTCTGCGGGCCGGCATCTTCGTTCACCGCCTGGTTCGGGCCGGCCGTAAAGCGCGGCGGCGTATTCCGAGCAGCCACATGCAGCGTGGCGGTGTCGGAGATGGCCTCTGCGCCGGGCACAAACACTTCGCAACGGAACTTCGCGCCATCATCCGCCAGGGTCGGCGTGATCGAGAAGGTGGCGCTGTTGGCGCCCTTGACCACGCGCCATCCGGCCGATGTCTCCCGCTCCCACTGATAGAACACGTTGCCCGCATTCGGGCCCACCGCAGACACCGCCACCGTAAAGGTTGAAGGTGTCGTGGACTGGCCAGGAACGAGCACATTGGTCTGATCGGTCGGCTGCTGGGTGATTTGGATGCCAGCTCCGGCCGGATCCACCAGCGACGACATGTAGACGCCCGACAAGGCCGCGCTGCCGCTCTCCGGCTGCGCCTCACCCGGCAGCTGCCAGGTAAACGCCAG
>JBGATF010000052.1:0-45204 GCA_044229355.1 Limisphaerales bacterium | reverse complement strand
GAGCCCTTCGGGCTCACCTCTAGTTTGCTCTCGATTCCAACTCCCCAACTCAATGAACAAATAAACCCTTCTCGAGCACTGGACGCTTGACGCTTCCCATAGCAGGGCGTGCACTCCACAGCGCGCCGCCCAGTGCGGCCCCCCTGGCCATGGTCGGTCCATGGACGCGGCGTTGCCCGCGGTCAGCGATGCAGTCTCGACGGAGGGTGGGCGGGGCCTCGGCGAGGCCGATCGGCGACGGCAGGAGCGCCCGCCCTGCCACCCTTCCCCAAATTTTTGTTTTCTCGACGGGATCCCTGGCTATAGTGGGCGGACCACTGCACCGGGCCGGCTCGGCACGGTTGATGAATTTTCCAGGACTTGAGCATGAACAATGGAACCATGAAGGCGATTGGCGTGATTCCGGCACGGCGCGAAGTCGCCCTGTTCGACCACCGGATGCCGGGCTTGCGGGCCGCCAGCGAAGTGAAGGTTCGGACCATCGAGGTCGGCATTTGCGGCACCGATCGCGAGATTTGCACCTTCGCCTACGGCACGCCGCCGGCCGACAGCGAGTATCTCGTGCTGGGCCACGAGGCCTTGGGCGAGATCGTCGAGGCCGGCCCCGGCGTCGACCGCTTTCGCGTGGGCGACCTCGTCGTCCCGACGGTCCGCCGCCCGTGCCCGCACCCGAATTGCCCGTCGTGCCGCGATGGGCGTCAGGATTTTTGTTTTACCGGGGATTTCACCGAGCGGGGCATCAAGATGGTGCATGGCTACATGACGGAATATTTCGTCGAGGATCAGGCCCATTTGAATCTGGTGCCCAAAGAGCTTCGCGATGTTGCCGTTTTGGTCGAGCCGCTCACCGTCGCGGAGAAGGGCCTGGCCCAGGTCTGGCAGGTGCAACGCCGGCTCAACTGGGACGTGGACCCCGCCAACCCGGCCGGCCCGGGCGCCGGCAAGACCGCCGTCGTGCTGGGCGCCGGACCGGTCGGCATCCTGGGCGCGATGACGCTGCTCGTGAACGGATTCAAAACCTACGTGTACTCCCGTTCGGCGGAGCCCAACCCCAAGGCTGCCCTCGTCAATTCCATCGGCGCGAAGTACATCTCGAGCGAAACCACGCCTCCGGCGGAGTTCGCCCGGATGGTGGGCAACATCGATCTCGTTTATGAAGCCGTCGGCCAGGCCCGCATCTCCTTCGAGGTGCTCAAGGTCCTCGGTCTGAACGGCGTTTTTGTCTTCACCGGAATTCCTCCCATCAAACCCGCCATCCCGATCGAGGCCGACACGCTCATGCGCCAAATGGTCCTCATGAACCAGGCGATCATCGGGACGGTCAACGCCGATCGGCAGGCGTTCGAGTCGGCCATCCGGGACCTCGGCCGGTTCAAACAACGCTGGCCGCAGGCCCTCCAAAACGTCATCACCGGCCGCTTTCCGATGGAGAGTTACCGCGACCTCCTCCTCGGCAAGGCCACGGGGATCAAGAATGTCGTCCGGATCGGCGGCTGACCGGAGTTCCTGACGCTGGCCGCCACCGCGTCTCAGGGTCGGGCCGCCGCCGGCCCGGAGGCCGCGCTCCCGTTTCGGATGCCAGTTCCGCTGAGTTCGCGCATCGTCTGGTGAATCCGGCGCGCTGTGTCCGGCCCGACGGAATTGATCTCGCCGTAGGGCGCCTTGGTCGCGTTGTAAAGGTGCGGCGCCTCCCGATCCCATTCCGTCCTGGGGATGATGTAGCCGATCTCGTCATTGGCCAGCCCGAGAATGAACTTGGTTTTGCCCGGCAGGAGCTCGCGAATCGGCGGGACCTCCACCGGCGCGCCGGGATAGTCCCCGCCCGGCGGCGATTCGATGCCACCGTTCACAATCTCCGGGTAAATCTCACCCGGAATGCAGGCGAGGGTCACGTCGCCCAGCGTGACCACCGCGACCTCGGTGCGCATCGTTTTCCAATGCACATGCCCGCGATCAATGAGGCCGATGACGGGCGCGAGCAGAAACATCGGATTATCAAGCGGGATTTCAATCGTCCGCGCCCGGACCGCAATCGGCACCCGGTCTGCGGCCGGCGCGTTGGTGTCTTCAAGCCGGGGCAGGATCCGGGAGGCGAGCTGGCGGCCCAGCGCCCGCGCCTTTTCGTGGGACGGCGTTTTGAAATCCTGCTGCAGATACGGATCCCGCACGGTCACGTTCGGGGTGGTGCTCATCAACCCACCCACCGCGCCGTTCACATACACATGGATCCCGCCAACGCCGGCTTCCAGCGTCGCGCCTCCGACCTCCACGCCGTTCTCCAGTGCCTCGCGCAAATAACCGGGAAAGTCCGCGGTCAACGAGCGGTTCTTGGACCAGACGGTTTCCGGGTGATTGGCCCACCCCACGACCGAGCCCAGCGTGGCACCAGTGCCGACCTGCAAAAATTGCAGCACGCGCAGGTTCGGATCGAACACCTCCGGCTTGCGGGTATCGGTCAACAGCCCGGCGGGCGCAACGGCGATTTCGTGCACGGCCATCCGGACCAATTGCAGGTTCGTCACTGCGGAGTTCAGGGCGCTGACGGCGCCCGCGATGACCTGGCCTCGATACGCGGTGTTGACGCCCGTCCGCAGGGGGTTGGGTCCCCACAGGCCCATCAGGTCGGGTGTGCTGTGGTTGTGCGTGGAGCAGACGATCGTGTAATCGAGCTTCAGTTCCGCGGGCAATCGTTGGCGCACGGCGAGCACGTCGTCGTGGAAAAAGCCGATGGCGTCGAGGGCAACCAGACCGAGGCGGGTGTGGCCATCGTCGACCACCACCGCGATGGCCCAAAGATCATCGTGGACGTTGGTGGCGGAGCGGTGCTGGTCGAAGCCGGCGATCCAGACGGGCTGGGCGGGGTTGGCGACATCCGGCGTGATGCGGATCCGGCCGAACCCGGCGCGCAGGCGTTGCGGTGGCGAGCCGGTGACGGCCCCGGCCATAGGGAGGTGCAGGTCGAGGGCGTAGCCCGGACTCCGGTCGCGGAAGGCGTAGAGACAGCGGATGCCGACGATGGCGACCAGCACGCCGGCGAGGATCAGGGAGCGACGAATGATGCGGCGCGCGGTGCGTTGCCAGGGCTGGCGCGGCCCCGCCGGGCCGGCAGGCTCGGGGTTCATGTGGGCCGAAGAGTAACAACCTTCCGTCGCGTACGCGATGAAAGTTGTAGCGAAAGGTTGGGCGAATCGACCGCGGTGGCCGATGGCGATGCACGGTCGACGCCGGGAGGATGACAACCTTTTGTCGCGTACGCGACAAAAGGTTGTACGGCTGGCTCCGGGCGGCGGGGGCGGTTGGCGCTCGACGGCGGACGGTCATGCGGAGAGGGTGCAGGACGATGAACGGGTTCCGCCTGCAACGCTTCGGCCTGACGACGCTGGTCGCCCTCGTGGGCTGCTATCTGCTGCTGGTGCTGGCGGTTTACGTCTGGCAACGGAAGCTGCTTTATTTTCCGAGCCGGGGTTCCCCTGCAGAAATGGCCGGGCGCGCGCGCTCCGAGTTGCTGGAGCCATGGACCAACGCGGCCGGAAGTTGCATCGGCTGGAGGCGGGAGTCGACGAGACGGCCTTCGACCGGGACCGTTCTCGTCCTGCACGGGAACGCCGGCTGTGCGGTTCACCGGGCCTCGTACGCCGACCTGCTGCAGCGGGCCGCCAATGTGGAGGTTTGCATCCTGGAGTATCCCGGCTACGGCGCGCGCTCGGGCGAGCCGACGGAGAAATCACTTTTCGCCGCGGCGGACGAGGCGGTGGCGTCGTTGGCCGCGGGCCCGCGCCTGTTCCTGGTCGGTGAGTCGTTGGGGACGGGCGTGGCCTGCTACCTGGCCGGCGCCCATCCGGAACTCGTCGCCGGCGTCCTGCTGGTGGCGCCCTATGACAGTCTCGTCAACGTGGCCCGGACGCATTACCCATGGCTGCCGGCGGGGCTGATCTTGAAAGACCGGTTCGATTCGGTCGGAAATCTGGGGCGCTACCGTGGACCCATTTACGTATGGGTCGGCGGGCGCGATGTGGTGGTGCCGATGCGGTTTGGGCAACGGTTGCACGATGGCTACGCCGGGGCGAAACGGCTGTGGGTGGCGGCGGAGGCCGGTCACGAGGGATTCGGAGGCGAGGGACCGGAGTGGTGGCGGGATGTCTTCGACTTTTGGCTTACGGGGGGAAAAGGCGTCGCAAGGCCTCGGTGACGACGACGCCGACGAAGGTGCCGATGACATAGCCCCAGATGGCGGCGAGGACGCCGGGCAGGATGAGTCGGCTCCAGCCGCGGGAGATGGCCATGGCGGCGGCGGAAGGCGCTCCGCCGAGCGTCGCGTTCACCGACAGGAGCAGTTCCTCGAGGTTGAGACCGAGCGCGCGTCCCACCACGAGAGTGAACAGCAGATTGACGATCGCCATGATCGAACAGAGCGCAAAGAGCAGGGGGACGTTGCGGACCACGGCGATCAGATCGGCGCGCAAGCCGATGACAAAGAAGAAGAGGTAAAGCAGATAGGCGCCAAGCTCGTCCGCGCCGTTGATTTTTTCGAATGAGCGGTGGAAGAGGGTGACGGCGGCGGTGGTGAAGAACGTGATGAGCACGTACGGGCTGCCGAAAAAGGCGGCGATGAATTTCGAGTCGGTGGCGGCCTTGATTTGATCGGAGAGCAGGCGGGAGACGGCGACGATGACGGTGGCGACGGCGAGCGACAGGGCGATGTCTTTGAGGGCGATCTCCTTGCGGCGCCAGTATTGGCTGGCGAGCGCCTGGCTGTCGGCCTGATCGCCGGCCAGCGAGTGGGGGTGCGGATACCAGCGCCGGAAGAGGCGGCTGCCGGCGAGGGTGAGCAGGACGGCGAACATTCCCGCCATGATGAAGTTGTCGGCCACGAGAAGGGGATTGGTGAGCTCCGGAGGAACGCCGTAGGTGTTTTTGATGGCGACGAAGTTGACCCCGCCGCCGATGTAGCTGCCGGTCATGATGCCGGCGACCTCGGCGATGCGCGGGATGTGGGGCCGCAGCAGGGCGACGGCGAGGAAGGCGCCGAGGACGGTGCCGACGGACGCGATGTGAAAGCTGAGGAACATCGGGCCGGCCTCGCGCAGGATGCGGCGCAGGTTCGCCTGAAAGAGAAGCAGGGGAATGGCAATGGGCACGAGGTAGTCTTCGATCGTGTCGTAGACGGGAGCTTCGGTGGGGACGAGGCGCAGATTGGACAGGAGCATGCCGGCGAGGAGCGCGAGGACCGGTCCGCTGAGGCGGGCGGCCCATTTGTAGGATTGTTCCAGGTGGATGCAGGTGGCGACGCCGCCCACGATCAGCGCCAGCAGGGGCCACGTGTGGTCTGCTGGAAGCCAGGGGTTCATCCGGCCAGGCCTGCGCCGGCTTTGGGCGCGGCGGTGTCGGGACGTCGAGCGCCGGGCCCGGCGGTGACGTCGCCCTGGATGATCTGGACGAGCGTTTGCTGCATCACGAGCGCCTCGTCGAGGCTGCTGGAGACAAGCCGCTGGTTGCAGACGAGCAGGCGTTCCATGGCCGCGACGAGCTCGGCGCTGGAGTAACGCCGCGTCTGCGGCAGCGCCTTGTGCAGCATGAAGGGATGCATCGACAACGGGTTGAATTTCTTGTCCTCCGGCAGCCGATCAGCCGGCACCTGTTCGAGCTGGCTTTTGAACCGGTTGTAATCCGCATCGGCTTTAATCCATCCTTCCCGGATCATCTCCTTCAACAGGAGCATGCTCCGGACTTTGCTGATCAGGCCGTAGAGCAGGCCGATGGTGGATTTCTTCTTGTCGAACTGCATCTCCCAGAGCTCTTCGTCCAGGCAGCGCAGGGCCCGCGCCAGGTTGCGGTCGCCCAGAGATTCCGCCAGGGCGAACGAACGCGCCTGCTTGTTGCGCGTCACGATGGCGGTCACGTCCGCGACCGCGATGTTCTCCCGGGCGCCGATATAAAGGCAGAGCTTTTCGACCTCGCTGGCGAGCTGCTGGCTGTGTGGCCCGACGTTTTGCACCAGCTCGGTCAACGCGTCGTCGTCGATCGTCTTTTTCCGCGCGCGAATGGCCTTCACCGCCGCGGCTTCGGCTTGCGACGCCCAGTCCTTGTCGTCGATGGACCAGGCCTCGAACGCCTCGACCTTGCCGATCTTTTCGAGGGACTTGTAAAACGTCTTTCGCTTGTCGACCTTGCCCGCGCTGATGATGAGCCGAACATTGCCCCACGCGAACACCTTCAGCTCCTGGGCCAGCTCGGCCAGCGTCTCCGTCACGGCCTGCGAGCTCGCGGTGCGGTCGTCGCCGAGGAAATTACAGTTTTGCAGCCAGACCGCCTTGCCGGTCCCGAAGAAGGGCAGCGTCTGCAGCGACTCGCGCAGGCGGGCAATGGCCCGCAGAGCCTCGCCCCCGTTCGTGACCTGGGCGTCGATGGTCTCGTGATCCATGCCTCCCAGTTCCTGGCTCCACTGCTGGAAGATCTGCCGGGCCCGCTGCTTGACGGCATAGTCGTCGTCGCCGTGGATCAGGCAGACGGAGGCAGGACGGTCACCGGTGGCCGCGGAGGTCGTCGAGGACGAGGGGCTGGACGTTCGGGCCATGCGTCAATCCGCCTCGCTGGTGCCGCCTTCTTCGTTCTCGTTGATCTCCTCCAGCCACTTCGACATGTCCTCGACCTGGTTGAAGAGCGAGGCCGTGACGAACAGAGGACGCTTCTGGGCGGTGACCAGCGCGAGGCAATCGCTGGGCCGGGCGTCGACTTCGACAATCTTGCGTCCGAGCTCGTTGGTCTGCTGGAGAATGAGCCGGGCGAAGTAGGTCGAGTTTTTCAGGTCGGTGATGACGGCCCGCTCGACCGTGATGCCGAATCCCTTGAAAATTGTGGCGACCAGATCGTGGGTGAGGGGCCGTTCCTTGGGGGCGTCCCGCATGAACATGCCGATGACAACGCCCATGTTGTGCTCGACCTGAATGACGAAGACCTTTTCGTCGTTGCCCACGAAGATCGCACACCCGCTGTTGGCCGGCAGAATCCCGCGAATCTGGACCGGTATCACGTCGCTCTTCATGTCGAAACTCTAGGGACGACCGGGCAAAACACAAGCCTCTGGGGTGTTAGGTGGGGGCCGTTGGGGCGCGCAGCCGCTTCACGAGAATCTTGGATTTGCGTCCGCTCTGTTCGTACCGTTCGCGGCGGGCTGGCGGGAGGTCGTCCGGGGTGCCCTCGCTGAATCCTCCTTTTTGGATGAAATAGTTGTAGGCCTGGGTGGAGAGCGCGATCAGCTCGGCCAGGCCGAGCTCGCGGGCCTTGTTTTCAAGGAACTGAATCAATTTGCGCCCGATGCCCTGGTTTTCGTGCGAGGGATTCACGTAGACGTAGCCGAGCTCGCCCTTGCGGTGTTCCGGGTACAGGTGCAGGGCCGCGCAGGCCACCGGGTTCTTGTCGATCTCGAAGATGTAATAATCCCCGAGCGATTTTTCGAACGTGGCGCGCGTGCGCTTGACCAGCTCCTCATTCTGCACCGCCGTCTTGGTCAGAACCATCAGGCTGCGGATGTCCTTCTTCAGCGCCCGACGGATCTGCTGATATTCGTTGGCGTAGATCAGCGTGCCGATGCCCTCGTTGGAAAACACCTCGGCCAGCAGGCCTTCGTCGACCCGCCCGTTGATCAGGTGGACGCGCGGGATGCCGGCGCGGCAGGCCGCCGCGGCATGGGTGGCCTTGGAGAGCATCTCGGGCAGAATCTCGGATCGGCGCTGGGCCAGCACCTGATCCAGATCGCTGGCCAGCATCTGACGAATCAGCTGGCCCTGCTGCAACAGGCCGTCGTTCGTCGTGATGAAGATCAGCTTGGCCGCCTTGAGCGCCTCCGCGATCGAAACGGCCACGTGATCGGAGTTAACCCGGTAGGTCTTGCCGTCGCCGTCAAAACCCAGGGGCGGCACCACCGGGATGATGCCCTGCCCGAGCAGGCTCTGGAACAGCTCGACGTCCACCCGCTCGATCTTTCCAGTGAAGAGATGGTCCACGCCCTGGAGAATCCCCAGCGGATGGGCAATCAGGCCGTTGGTCGTGACCGCGCGCAGATCATTCGCCGAAAGGCCCTCCAGGATCTCGTGCGTCAGGCGGTTGGCGGCGGTCAGCGCCAGTTGGAGGGTTGCGGCGTCCGTCACGCCGGTTCCCTCGAGGTCCGACGGCGTGATCCCCTGGGACTCGGCCAGCGCGCGGATCTGGGCGGAGGCGCCGTGGATGATGACCACGCGGATGTTCAGGCTGCGCAGGACGGCGACGTCGAGGAGGATGTTCGCGAAGTTGTCCTCCGTCACGATGGCTCCGTCGATGGCGAGGATGAAGATCTTTTCGCGGAAGCGCGGGATGTATTGGAGGATGCCGCGCAGGTCGGTTGGCTTCATGAAAGGAACCCCGGCCGTCCCGCGGATGGCGGCGGCTGAGGTAATCGGTCCGATCGGATCGCTGTTCGCATCTGGTGGGCCATGGCCCTCGCGCGGCTTGCGCGGCGCGACGGGTAAAGGAGTATTCGGTTTGTCCGCGGATTCAATCGCAAAGTTCGGGCCCAGCGCGATCTTTCACCCGAAACGCGGGTCCTGCCGAAGGGATCGGGCTACGGCCCGGCGGCACGCTGCGGAGTGGGCGCCCTACCTTCGCAATTGGATTGCATGCGGTCCGGCGGCGAAGTCTTATTTCCCGCAACATTTGACTGAACCGCACTGTTTGCCTGCCATGATGATGACGACGACGAAGACGAAGCCGAACACGAGGACGGGGACGGGGACGGGGATGAGGCCGATGATGATGAAGATCCGTTCTGCCGGGCTGAGTGGCCTGTTCATCTTGATCACCGTCGCTGGAGTTGCGGCGGCGCCCGGCCCGATTCGGGTACTCCATCTGGGCAAGGAGGAGTCGGCGTCCGCGCGGCATTGTCATGTGCTCATGCGGGAGTTTGGCCGGGAAGCGATTTGGTTTGATTACACGGAGGATTCCGAGGTGGCCACGAAGGAGTGGGTGGCGCGATTTGACGTGGTTCTGCTCGATTCGCCGGTGGGCGGATGGCGGGGGTTGCGGGGCGTGGACATGGCGAAGGTGATCTCGCCCGAATTCGGGCCGGGCGAGGCGGACTGGGCGTCGGCTGGATTTCTGGACGGACTGCGCGCGAAGGTGCTGGCGGCGGCGGGGGCGGGGCGCCGGCAGGAGTGGGAGTCGTTCCTGCGCGGGCGGGAGGAGGAAAAGCGCGAAGCCAATCCGAACGTCGCCAACTACGAGCGCCGGCCCCAGGCCATCACATTTCAGCAGCCGTTTTCGGTGCGAGGCAGCCGGGAGCGAACGCAGGTTCCGGCGGACCTGCGGCTCGAGTTGTTTGCGGCGGAGCCGGACATCGCCAAGCCGATCGCCTTTGCCTGGGACGAACGCGGGCGGTGCTGGGTGGCTGAGACCCGGGATTACCCGCATGGCGTCGACCCGGCGGGCCAGGGCCATGACAGCATCAAGATCTGTGAGGACACGGATGGGGACGGGCGGGCGGACAAATTCACGGTGTTTGCCGATCGCCTGAACATTCCGACGAGCCTGGTGTTTGCGAATGGCGGAGTGGTTGTGTCGCAGCCGCCGCGTTTTTTGTTTTTGCAGGACACGAATGGCGACGACCGCGCGGATGTACGGCGGGAGGTTCTGACCGGCTGGGGCATTGGCGATACCCACGCGCAGGCCAACAACCTGCACTGGGGCCATGACAACTGGCTGTATGGGTGCGTGGGCTACTCCGGCTACAGCGGGGAGGTGGGCGGTGAGCGGCTGCAATTCGGCATGGGCACGTTTCGCTTCAAGGCCGACGGTTCCGCGCTGGAGTTTTTGCATCAGTTTTCCAACAACAGCTGGGGCCACAGCGCCAATGATGCCGGGGATCAATTCGGCGGGACGGCCAACGGCGCGCCGATTTTCTATGGCGGCATTCCGGCCGCGGTTGTTCCGAAGGGCTTTCGCGTGCGCACGGCCAAGAAGATCAACGTCGAGGACAGGTGCCACACCATCACGCCGAATTTCCGGCAGGTGGACGTCTTTGGCGGCTACACCGCGGCGGCGGGCAGCGCGTTCATCTACTCGTCCAACCTGCCGGCCCGGCTGCAGGGCAGGGCCATGGTCTGTGAGCCGACCATGAAGGTGATCTCGCTCATGGACGTGCAGCCGGACGGGGCGGGCTATGTGGCCCGGGACGGGTTCAATCTGGTGGCCAGCAGCGACGAGTGGATGTCGCCGGTGTTCGCCGAGGTCGGGCCCGATGGCGCGGTCTGGTTTGCGGACTGGCAGAATTTCATCATCCAGCACAATCCCACCCCGACGCAAAGCCGCGGCGGTTACGACGCCACGACCGGCGTGGGCGGCGCGCACGAAAATCCGCTCCGCGATCACAGCCGGGGTCGCATCTATCGCGTGGTCTGGGAAAAGGCCGGCCGGCCGGCTGTCGCGTCGTTGCAGGGCGCGCCGGTGGCTGAATTGGTGAAGGCGCTGTCGAACGACAATCCGTTCTGGCGCCTGACGGCGCAGCGCCTCTTGGTGGAGGGGCGGAAGATCGAGGCGACTGAGGCGTTGAAGGCGCTGGTGACCGCGAAGGATGCGGGCGTGCCAGCCGTGCATGCGCTGTGGACGTTGCAGGGTTTGGGCCGGTTGGACGAGGCCACGCATCGCGCGGCGTTGATGGCGGGAAACGCGAAGGTGCGGCGCAATGCGGTCCGGGCCCTCGCCCACGACGACAAGTCGCGCACGCTGTTTTTCAGCGCGGGCGTGGTCAGCGATCGGGATCCAGTCACCAAACTGGCGGCGATGGTCAAGTTCGCGGAATTTCCGGCCAGCCTGGACATTAAGAACCTGGCCACCAGCCTGGCGCGGAATCCGGCGCATCGGGCGGACGAGTGGCTGGCCGACGCGGCGCGCCTGATCGCGCGCCGGCACCACGCCGAGCTGTATCAGGAAGGCCCGAACCTCCTCCCGAACGCCGGCCTGGAGACGGTGGGGGCCGACGGCCGGCCGGAGGGCTGGACGCGGCGCGACTACGGCGGTCGTCGGGCCAACGAAGACGCCGTCTGGAGCGTGGTGTCGGGCGAGGGCCAGGTTCATGGCGGCACCAGGGCCGTGAAATGCGTCGTCTCCAACGGCGAGGCGGACACCAGTCTCCACGCGGATGTGGCAGTCAAGACCAACACGCTCTACCGCCTATCCGGCTGGGTGAAAGGCCGGGGGCTGCGTGGCAAGATCAGTTTCAATGATCACCTGGGGCGGGCCGAGACCGAGCGGGTTACGCGGGATGGCGACTGGACGCGGGTGGATGCCGACTTCAACTCCGGATCCAATCTTCGGGCCAGCATCAACATTCTTTTCGTGGCGCGGGGGGAAGGGTGGTTCGATGACGTGAAGTTGTGTGAGCTTCAGCCGGCGGAGGATCCAGCGGCGAAGTTGGCGGCGGGCGATCCAGGCCGGGGCGAGCGCATCTTTTACAAGCACACCGCGGCCTGCGTGCTTTGCCACCAGTTGAAGGGGCAGGGGAGCACGGTGGGGCCGGCGCTGGACGGCATTGCCACGCGGGCCACGCCGGCCTACGTGCGCGAGAGCCTGCTCGAGCCAAACAAGGTCCTCGCCAAAGGCTACGAGAATCTCGGCATGTCACCCATGCCGCCAATGGGCGACATCTTTGGCGTCCAGGAGCTGGCGGACATCCAGGCCTTCCTGCAGACGTTGAAATGAATTATTTCAACGCCGCCGACTGGCTGGTCATTGGCGCCTACCTGCTGGCCGTGACGGGGCTAGGCGTCTGGTTTGGGCGGGATCAGCGAAATACGCGCGACTACTTTCTCGGGAGCAAAAACATTCCCTGGTGGGGCATCGGCCTTTCCATCGTGGCAGCGGAGACCAGCGCGTTGACCATCATCAGCGTGCCGGCCATGGCCTATGGCGGCGACATGACGTTTCTGCAAATCATCATCGGCTACGTCATCGCGCGAATTATCCTGGCCGTGGTCATGGTCCCGCATTATCTCCGCGGCGAGATCTATTCCCCCTATCAGCTCCTGCAAAATGCCTTCGGCGAAGGCGCGCGCCGGCTGATCGCCGGCTTCTTTCTGCTCAGCGAAACGCTGGCCGCCGGCGTCCGGGTCTATGTGGCGTCCATTCCCTTCCGGCTCATGCTCGGCGATCGATTGCTGGGCTTCGGCACCGGGGACCCGATCCTCGGCGCCATCCTCCTGTTCGTCGTCCTCTCGCTCATCTACACGTTTATCGGCGGGGTGAAGGCCGTGATCTGGACCGATGCCGTCCAGTTCGTGCTCTTTATGGCGGGCGGCATCTTCACTCTGTTTTATATTCCGACGCTGATCGACGGCGGGTTCGCCACCGTGTTCGAGCGCGCCGCTGCCGCAGGAAAGACCCACTGGTTCAACCCCCAATTCTCGCTGGCCGCGCCCTTTAACATCTGGATGGGCGTGATCGGAGGCACATTCGTCGTGCTGTCCTCGCACGGGGCCGAGCAGTTGATTGTCCAGCGCGTGCTCGCCTGCCGCTCCGTGGCGGATGGACGCCGGGCGTTGATCCTCAGCGCGACCGTCATCTTCCCGCTGTTCCTCGTCTTCCTCCTGGTTGGCGTGCTGCTTTGGGTCTACTATCAACAGGCGCCGCTCGCCATCCCGCTCCCGGAAAGCAGGCCAGGCATCAAGGCCAATGACTACATCTATCCGATCTTCATGATGACCGCCGTGCCGCACGTGCTGAAAGGGTTCCTCATTGTGGCGATCCTCTCGGCGGCGATGTCGTCGGTCAGCTCCGCCCTGACGTCGCTCGCCTCGGTGTCGACCATGGATTTTGTGAAGCCGCTGACCCGGAGGGAACGCAGCGAGGATTATTTTCTGAGCTTCAGCAAGGCCTCGACCGTGGGGTGGGCGGCGATCCTGATCCTGGTGGCCTATCTCAGCCGGGAGGTGGAGTACGTCTTGAACGCGGCGTTTTCCCTGCGCGGGCTGACCAGCGGCGCGCTGCTCGGCTGCCTGCTGCTGGTCCTTTGGTGGCGCCGGGGCCGGGCGCTTCCGGTGGTGGCGGGCGCGGTGACGTCCGTGCTGGTGATGGTGGGCATCTCGTTTTACAGGTGGCCGCAGGTGAACGCGGCTGGCCAGGTCATCGAGGCCAAGGTGGAGTGGCCATGGCTCACTCTCATCGGCACGACGGTGACCATCGGCGTGGCCGCCCTGGTGCGGTCGCTCCTGCCGCCGAGGCAGACCGGCGCATGAAAAAAGCCCGTGCCTGGATTTGGTTCGGGTTTCTGGCGCTCATGGCGGTGGGCGTCGCGCGCCTGCGCTTCGACATCGAGATTCTCAACCTCCTTCCGCCGCAGCTTAGCGTCGCGCAAGGGCTCAAGCTCTATCAGCAGAATTTCTCCGACGCTCGCGAGCTGATCCTGACGGTCGATGGGCCTTCCGAGGAGGCGGTCGAGTCCGGGTGCCGCGCGCTGGCGGAGGTGTTGCGGGGACAGCCGGAACTCGTGGCGGGCGTGACCTGGCAACCGCCGTGGATGGAGAACCCGGCGCAGGCCGCCGAGTTGATTGGGTCCCTCTGGCTGAACCAACCTCCCGCGGTCGTGGCCGAGTTGACCAACCGCCTGGCCGCCGCCCGCCTGCCTGCCTTGCTGGCCGAGGCGCGCGAACAGCTGGCCACGTCGTTCTCGCCCGATGAAATCGGCGTTCGCGGCTACGATCCCTTCGGATTGACCCGCCTGCCCGCGTCGGTCTCGGGTGCGGCCCCGTCGTTCGGCGGGCGGGGCGGGGATCTGTTTGTCTCGGCGGACGGCCGCTTCCGGCTCCTCTTTGTGGAGGCGAGCCGCGATCTGACCGGCTATCGGGCCTGCCGGGAGTGGCTGGTGGCTGTTCGGCAGCTGATCGCGGCTGCCGTGCGCGATGGAAAAATTCCGGCCTCGCTACGTCTTCGTTACACGGGCCGTCCGGCATTTGTGACGGAGATTGCCGGCGGCATGGAGAATGACATGACCGGATCGGTCGGGGGCACGCTGGCCACGATCGGGGTCTTGTTTTGGCTGACGCATCGGCGGATGCGCCCACTGTTCTGGCTGCTCTTCGTCCTGCTCGTCATCCTGGCCGGAACCACCGCCCTGGGCGGGTTGTTTCTCGGCACGATCAATGTCATCAGCATGGGGTTTGCCTGCATCCTGGCCGGACTGGCCGAGGATTTCGGCATCGTGATTTACCAGGAGTCGAGGTCTCATCCCGAGCTGAATGAACAGGAGCTGCGGCGATTGACGGGCCCGGGCGTGTTTTGGTCGGCGGTGACGACGGCGGGCGCGTTTCTCATCCTGAACCTGAGCGCCCTGCCGGGCCTGGCCCAGTTGGGCTCGCTGGTGGCCATCGGCATCGTCCTTGCCGCGGTCGTCATGCTGTATGTCTATCTGCCCATGATGCTGCGGTGGCGGCGTGAGGCCGACATGAAAGGCGAGAGCCGGGAACGATTTCTGTTGTTCACTCCCCAAAGGCTTTGGCCGGCCTCGTGGATTTGGGCCGTGACGTGGACCGTGGTGGCGCTGGCGGTGGCGGCGATCGCGTGGAAGGGCCTGCGCTTTGATCGATCGCCAAACGTGTTGAAGCCGCGCAACAGCGAGGCCAACGCCGCGCTTGAGGAGATCAAGGCGCGCTTCGGGCGCACCCAGGACCCGCTTTGGGTCCTGGTGCCCGGACGCCACGAGGCCGAGGTCAGCCGCCGCCTGGCCGAGGTCGACGCGGCCCTGCAGCGCGCTGTTTCGAACGGGTTGATCGCCGGGTTCACGCTGCCGACTGCGCTCTGGCCGCAGCCTGAACATCAGCGGGCCAATCGCGCCGCGCTGGCGACCCTGGTCGCCGAGCGCGACGAATTCGCCCGCGCCGCCACGGCGGCGGGATTCACCACGAACGCCCTGGTCATGACCGGCAACATCCTGCAGACCTGGGCGAACGCGCTCGCGCTCGGTTCAAGTGAGGTGGCGTGGCCGACCAACGCGGCCAGCCATTGGATTTTGCGGAAGGTCGTCGCCCGCTCCACGAACGGCTTCGTGGCGCTTTGCCCGGTGCAGCCGGCGGGCGATGCCGCGGTCACCCGTCGATTCGCGGCGAGCTGGCCGAAGGAGCTGCTGGCCGAGGGCGTAATCGTCTCCGGCTGGGAGCTGTTAGGCACGACGGTGTTCCAGATGGTCGTGCATGAGCTGCCCCTGGTTTTGATCCCGATCCTCGGTCTCGTCATTGTCTCGCTCTGGCTGGCGTTTCGCAGCTGGACCGAGGTGGCGCTGAGCCTGGTGACGCTGGCCTGCGGCGCGTTGCTGCTCACGGGGGCGATGGCCCTGCTGGGTTGGGAGTGGGACATCCTGAACGTGATGGCGCTGCCGTTGCTCCTCGGCATGGGCGTCGATTACAGCATCCACATGCAGCTCGGCCTGCGCCGGCATCACGGCGACTTGATGTCGGTGCGACGCTCGGTCGGGCGCGCCTTGTGGCTGGCCTCCGCCACCACGGTGGCTGGCTTCGGCTCGCTCGCCTTCTCGAGCAACGTCGGCATGGCCGGGCTCGGCCGGGTTTGCGCGCTGGGCATTGGCCTCATCCTGCTCGTCGCGGTGTGGCTCCTGCCCGTGTGGTGGTCGGCCACCGCCGGCCGCACCGTGCGCGCTGGCCGGACCGGCCACGCCGCCTGACTCGACCCGCCGATCACAGGCCGTAATCGATCGTCACGTCGACGGCTCCCGGCGGAATGAAAACGTTGCGGCCGGAAAATCCAATCGCCTGGCCATCCGCCGTCGCGGCCTGCACGCGGGCGCCGAACCGGCACGGATAAACCATCCGCACGTGGGCGGGGGGCAGCTGGGTGAATCGAAGCACGACGCGCTGTGGGTTGGCCTGATGCGTGAGACGGTAGCCGAAGGGCTGCCCGAACACGGTCGGTCCGTTGGTCACGCCCACCGATTCGCCGTCGCCGAGCCAATGCGGCATCACTCCGGGCGCGACGTAAAGCTGAGCGTCGCCGTCCTCATCGGCTTCAAAAAACAGGATGTCGCGCAGCAGGGTGAGGAAATCCGCGCACGCCCAGCCGTGCGGAATATCGCCCATGTACCACGAGCGGTCGGGCATCTCGGCGAAATTTTTGGCGATGGGATAGCAGTGCTGTTCGTTCCAGGCGCCGAGCACGACCTGCCATGAGACGGGCGTGCCATCGCGGCCGACCCGCGCATAGGCCGCGTTGCCGACAATCCACTGCAGGCATTGATCCATGCGCTCCACCTGGCCCGTCAACAGGAACGCGTGCGCCAGTTGCAGCGTGAGATACGGCCCGTAGCAGTTCCACGCGCTGTCGTGACGAAACCCGCCATCGACGAAACGGCCCCAGATCGTCTCGAGCGTCAGTCGCGCGGCTTGATCAATATCTGCGCCCAGCTTGGCGCCGTCGTAAAGACGGCAGGGATGGAAATACGACAGCACCCCGATGATCGTGGAGTCGAGCCGCCCGACGTCGCCGGGACCGGTGGGAATGAATGTCTCCCAGAAGCCGCGCTGGCGTTGCTGGTCCAAAACCCAGCGGATCGAGTTGGCGGTGGCGTCGCGGAGGGAGTCGTAGATGCGCCAGATCTCCTCCGCCTCGCCGGCGCCGATGCGTTGGGCCAGGCGGGCGGCTTCCCAGAGGCCGGCCAGGCTCCAGAAATCGTCCCAGTAATGCGGCTGGCCCTTGTCGCCGATGTGCTCGGCGCTCCAGCCGCTGGGCAGCAGGCCGAACGCGGTTCGGTTGTCCCGAATCCAGCGGGCGCCGTCGACGATGTAGGGCGTGAACAGGCCGCGCCCGAAGTTGGCCGCGCCGCCCCGAATCCGATCGAAGCGGCCGAACGCCCACAGCGCCTCCCCATTGCTGTCCCACTCGCGATCGTTCTTCTCATGGGTGCCGCCGAAGAATCCGCGGAACGATACGCCGTCTGCGCCCGAATCGCCGAAATTGAACAGGGATGGATGCCAGTAGCCCAGTTGGCGCTGCGCGAGATTTTGGTCGCCGGCCAGCGCCGCGGCCACCGCTTCGACCGAGGAATCCCGGATCCAGAACTCGTCGTAGATGGTTGGGCCCGGATGAATCTGGCCGTCGTCGGCCAGGATCAACAGATTGGCGCGGCAAGTCCGGTAGAGATTCCAGAGATGCGCCACGCGAACGGGCAGGGTCACCTGCAGCCCATCGCCGTCGAGCTTGTTCCGCCACCAGGAGCGGTTGGCGGCCTCGAGCGTGTCGGCATTGGCCGCGCGCAAGGTCGCCAGATCGCTGGCGCCCCGGAAATCATCCACCGGCAGCCGGACATCGAGGATGAAATCGGGCCCGGCCGCCGCCGGGTTGGCGGGCCAGAGAAACGCGCCGACGCAAAGTCCGGCGATGTTGTCCACCGCCACCTTCCACCCGTTGAGCGCACCGGTGGCGGCCAGGTGTCGAAACGGGCTTTGTTCGATGTAAAACTGGGGATCAAACGAGCTGCCATTGCCGCAGGTGCCAAAACTGGCCGGGGGTCGATCGAAGATGGGCCCCAGGCTCGAGTTGATCAGCACGCGCGCCTCGTCGGGCAAATATTGCAGAAACGTCAGCCGCCGATCGGCGCTGTACCGGCCGGCGCGATCGTGGCGCTGAAAACCCGTCGGCCCGGCCGGCGAGATGACGATTCCAAATTGCAGTCCGGCCGGTGTCGCTCCGGTGGCGCGCAGTTTGAACCGGGCCAGCACCGCAGCCTTTTGATCCGCTCCGACCGTCGTCGCGAAGGCGCGCTCTTCCACTTCAACTCCGAAGCCCGAGTGCCACCGCGTGATGATCGTCGGCAGGTAGCCGTTCTCCAGCTCCTGCGCCAGCGGCACCGCGGCGGCTGAGGCATACTGGGGGAAATCCAGCCAGCGGGTGGCCGGATCGAAAAGAAAACAACTCAGCGCATATTCATCGTAGACCGGCTCGATCTCCCCCGCCTGGCCAACCAGACATTCCTGAGGGGCGTCCTTCACCCCGAGCATGTTCCAATAGCGATAGGCCGCGTTGGACGCGAAGGCTCCCTCCTTCGTGTCGAACAGGCCGGAATCGAACGCATCCGTCCAGCGTCGGAAATATTGTTGAACCCACCAGGGAAGGGGAAGGGGACGTCCCGAGGCCTGCACCCGCCACATCAGTTCGTAAAACATCCATTCGTGCGTCTGCGCTTCCATGGCGATCCTTTCGATGACCAACGTTCCCCAGCCCGCGTCGTCGCAGGCATATCATTCCCCGGCTTGAATGCAATCCCGGAGGAAAATTGGTTTTCACTTGGAGGATTTCTTTACAGCAGGCGGCCAAAGCACGTCTCGAAGTTGCCGGAAATTTGGAAGAGTCCAGCCGCGACCCCAACGGCCGGACGGGTGCCGTTTCGACGGCTGGGTGGGGTGGCTTAGGACCGCCCGGAGCCCGGTAAGCGGGGCCGCCGGGTTTTCATGCGCCCGTGGCCGCCAAACGCGGACGGAAGCAATTGGTAGTCGAATTCCCGAAGAGCCAGATAGTTCCAACGACATCCGGGCGTCGGAGCGGTTTCGTCGGAGAGAGGATCGGTCGCCCTCAGCGCCGTGAACTCCGACACCCGGGAGCCGCCGCCGACCAACCGAAGAAGTCGGAAAAAGGATTTGAAGATCACATTCATGACTCACATGAGCGGCCGTCGTTGCCGGGTAGAGTTCAACGAGTGGCTGCGTTTGATTGTGTGAAAATGAACGGTGCAAGTCGGATGCCAATCCTCCACCGGCCTCGAATGGTTTGGCGCGCAACTCCGGTCGCAGGAATATTGACGGCGCTCCAGCCCGGACCGTCGTGCAGCCTGCAATTGCCGGCGTCGCCGAAATGCATCGTGCAAGGTCCAAGCCGGGGTCCCAGCGCCCGGCTCCAGAAGCCAAATCCGGTCCCAGGTTTAATTGGGGATATTTAAATCGAGCGGCGGCGGGCGCTGCGTCGGGGTGCGCAGCGGATAGAGGCCGGGACAGCAGCCGAAGGTTTCGTGAAACGCGCTGCTGAAATGGCTGAGGCTGTTGTAGCCGACCTCCAGCGCCGCCTCGGTGACGTTGCATCGTCCGGACCGCAGCAACTCCGCCGCCCGCTCCATCCGGATCTGCCGGAGAAACTGCGGAACGGTCATTCCGGTTTCCTGGGAGAAAAGGCGGCTCAGGTAGAACGGACTGCAGCCGACCTGGCGGCCGAGTTCGTCAAGACTCGGCGGTTCGGCCAGATGCCGGCGCAGGAGCGCCTGCGCGCGCTCGACCCGTTCGCGGCCGGCGCGTTGCGTGCGCGTGCAGAACAGTTCGCCGTCGGGCGGCCGGAAGAACAATAGCGCGGCGAGTTCCGTGGCTTTGCTCTCGAACCAGACCGGCTGGGCCGGAGCAAACACCGGCGGGTGACGCAGGCTGTTGACGACCGCCACGAGTGCGCTGGTCAACGATTGGGTCGCAGAGATAAATGACCCTGCGCCGACTCCACGGACCACGTCACGGATGGCGGGATGCAAGCTCTCCGCCTGGGCGGCGAATCGGGTTCTCAGATACTCCGGGGAATATTCCACCGTGATGAACCGATGGCGCTCGCCACCGCTGCGCCAGGCGCTGAGTGGCGGGTCACCTTGCTGGTAGAAGAGATGGCTGAGCGCTTTCACGTCCGTTGCGGTCGCACCCCGTCGAACCTCGCCGTGCCCCGCCAGATTCAGGCAAACCTCAACGCCACCCGGATGAAAACTTCGGGCCCAGTCCAGCCGCTCCTGAGATTGGAAATCGTGCCACTCAAAACTGACGCCCAGCTCCCGGAAGCTGCCGAAGAGCGGCCGCCACCCGTCGCCGACGCCTTTCCACGCGGGCGCCTCGGCGAAGGGCGGGACGGTCGACGCCAGGTTCAGCGGGCGACGGACACGGCTATTCGTCATTCGGCGCGATTTTGCGCCGGATCTCACGGGGCTGGCAAGGATGGCCGTTTCCACCGGTGCCCCTCCAGGGACCGCCGCCAATCCCAACCACCCCAACCCGGTTGTGGCTCAAGGCACGGCGATGTCCCGCAGCCGAGCCGACCCAGCCGGAATTCCTCCATCGATCTTGACGACATGACCGGCAAATTATCGAACCGCGCAACGGACCGCTTCCGGTGGCTTGCGAATTCTTGGCGGCTGGTTGCGGAGTTGGCAAAAAGATGGTGGGCCGAAACATCGACCGGCTGCTTTCAGGATCGCTGACCAAAACCTCGCGCTCCGTTTGCCGAAGGAGAATGGAGCCCGACTGCAAGGGTGCGGCCGGAGGCCGTGGGCATCACGTGCGGTGATGGGTTTGCCAGGCTCGGGATTCGCCATTGCCCGAGTGAGCTTCATCCGGGAATATTCCGCCCCGATCGATGAGACTGGAATTAAAATCATGGCATCACCCGGGGGCGTTGTCCGCACTCAGAGCCTTGGCGTGGCTTGCGTCGGCCGTTGGGTTCGCGGTGTGGAATGGTGCGGCGGCGGTTCCCTCTTCCATCTCCGTCACACCCACGCTCCGTGAATTTCGCGACGCCGCCATGCGCGGCGACGGCAACGTCATCCGGGGCCGGGACCTGTTTCACGACGAGCGCCGTCTGGCCTGCGCCCGCTGTCATTCGGTCGATGGCTCCGCCTCGAAAGCCGGTCCGGACCTCCTGGCCGTGGGCGACAAATCCTCCCGTCGCGATCTGATCGAGGCGGTGCTTGAGCCTTCGGCGGGCATCGCCGTGGGCTACGGCACCACCATCGTCGAAACCAAAGGCGGCGAAATCTTCGACGGCATTCTTAAAAGCGCGACACCCTCGGAACTGGTCCTGCTGGGCGCGGACGGCAAGGCGGTGCACATTTCCACCGCGGACGTTCGTGAGCAGCGGGGCAGTGTGGTTTCACTGATGCCGGAGGGGCTGCCCACGGGGCTGACGCGCCAGGAGTTCACGGACTTGATCGAATATCTGGTCTCGTTGCGCCAGCCGGAGAGCGCCCTGACCAGCAGCCGCGGCCTGCCGCTGGAGATTCGTGAGCTGGCCAGGCCGGTCGGCATCACGCCCTTTTTCAGCGAGACGCTGCGCTTTCCGCACGCGTTCGTCCATCAGCCGGGGGACGTCCGGTCCGGACTGGTGTGGTTTGGCGCGGTGCCCGGCACAACGAACGCATTCCTCGCGGTGCATCAAACGGGCCGCATCTGGCGATTGGAGAAAGGCGCGTCGAACGACGTAAAGACCCTCTTCGCCGACGTGTCGGCCGGCCTCTTCAACGAGCGCGGGCCGAACGGGCTGCTGGGCCTCGCCTTCCATCCGCGGTTCGAACAAAACCAAAAATATTATCTGAAGCATCAGGTGTTCGAGCAGGGCCGCATTGTCACCACAGTCGTGGAGCGGGCGGCCGATGCCGATGCCCGCATGGATTCGGGGCGTCTGTCGCGCCGGCTCTGGTCCGTCGCCAGCGCCACCCAGGATCACAGCGGCGGCTGCATCGGCTTTGGTCCGGATGGGTTTCTTTATATCGCCATGGGCGATACCGGACCGCAGCAGGACCCGCAAGGACACGGACAGGATCTGACGACCCACCTTGGCAAAATCCTGCGGATTGACGTCGATCGCCGCGACGCCGGGATGGAATACGCCGTCCCGCCGGACAATCCGTTTGCGGGGAGGGCGTCCGCCGAGGCGCGTCCGGAAATTTGGGCTTCCGGTTTTCGCGAGCCGTGGCGGTTCAGCTTCGACCCGATCACCGGCGACCTTTGGGTCGGCGACGTTGGGCAGGATCGAGTCGAGGAGGTGACGATTGTCCGTCGCGGAGAGAACCACGGCTGGAATGTCTTCGAAGGGTTCGAGCCGTTCTCCAGCCGGTATCGACGGGAGGGGGCGGCCTACGTGCCGCCCGTTTTCGCGTACCGGCGCAAGTTCGGAAACTCGATCACCGGTGGATATGTCTATCGCGCGGATTCGGGGTCTTCGTTCTACGGCGTCTACATTTGCGGGGATTACACCTCGCGCCGCGTCTTCGGCCTGCGCCAGAAGGGTCGCGTGCTGGAAATGGTCCGCCAGATCGGCCTTTCGCCGCAAAATATCGCGTCGTTCGCCACGGATGCGGCCGGCGAAATCTACCTGGTCGGCTACGAGGGAATGGTTTACCGGCTCGATCTTCGCGAGGCGAAGTTCGAGTGACTCGACGTAGAATTGGCAGTTCAAACCCATATCCTGAAACGATGAAGGACTCCTTTCTTTCCTGCGCACTCCGTGTCCTGCGCAGCGCGACTCTGCTTCTCGTCCTCGCGTGGGGTTGGCCAGCGGCAGCGCAAACGCCACCGGAGCAAATCCTGCTCAAGGACTACAAGCCGCGCTCGATCTTTCGCATCCCCGAGACGCGTGTCGAGAAGGCGCGATATCCCGTCATCGACGTTCATTCCCACGATTACGCGCCGATGGCAGCCGACGTCGAGCGCTGGGTCCAGACGATGGACGCCGTTGGGTTGGAGCGGACGACGATCCTGTCAGGCGCGACCGGACGACGCTTCGATCAGCTCATGGCCAAGTTCGGCAAATTTCCGCGCCGTTTTACGGTGTGGTGCGGGATCGATTACGCCGGTTTCGATCAGCCGGGGTTTGGTCCCGCGGCCATCGCAGAGCTTGAGCGTTGCCGCAAGGCTGGCGCGATGGGAGTCGGCGAGTTGAGCGATAAAGGCCGCGGCCTTGGGGCCAGCACCAATACCCTCGGCCTGCACATCGACGATCCTCGCATGGATCCGATCCTTGCCAAATGCGCCGAGCTGCGCCTGCCGGTGAACATTCACGTGGGCGAAGATCGCTGGATGTACGAACCCATGGATGAATTCAACGACGGGTTGATGAACGGCTGGAAATGGCGCGTGGCGACGGGCCCGGGGGTGCTGGCTCATGATGAGGTGGTGGACAGCCTGGAGCGCGCGGTGAAAAAACATCCGCGCACGATCTTCATCGCCTGCCATCTGGCCAACTGCTGCTCGGATCTCAACCGATTGGCCGTCATGCTTGACCAATGCCCGAACCTCTACGCGGACATCGGCGCGCGTTTCGCGGAGCTGTCGCCCATCCCGCGGACGGTCACGCAGTTCCTCACCCGTTTTCAAGACCGCATCTTCTATGGAACCGACATGAATCCGGACCCGGAGATGTATCGCGTCACCTTTCGCCTGCTCGAAACGGCGGACGAACATTTTTACCCGACCTACTTCCGCAAATACCACTGGCCGATGCACGCCTGGGCGCTGCCCGACCCAATTCTGAAAAAGATTTATCGCGACAATGCCGTGCGCTTGTTTTCGGGCCGGGGGCGGTGACCGAGTCTTGGGTGAGGCGTCGTCCGCTGCCTCTGGAGCGCGGATTTTTCGTCCGCCGCGCCGAAGCGTCACCGCGCGATCCGTTGGATCGACATTGCCAAGGCCGCTGAGTTCCAGACATTCTTCCGCCGGCAAATGCCGGGCGCGATCGTGGGTGGCGGGCGGGGTGGCGTCCGGTGTTCGCGTGCCGGCCACGCCGGCGTTCGTTCGCCCGCCTAAATCTCCTGAATGCCCTTTGAGAAGTTTATGAATGTCCCGATCCTGTCCGGTGTTGGCCGACGTCGATGGCAGTCCGGGCCGCCCGCGAGAAACCTCCAGGCGTTTACCCGGGCAAGATGCCGACTCGTCGCGCTGCTTTCTGCGCTTGTTTTGGCGGGCATGACGCTGGGGCAGGGGACGGTGAAGGCCGCCGAGGCGGGTGGTCTGGACACGTCGTTCGATCCCGGCGACGGCCCTTCCTTTGCTCTCAGCCCGCTCGTGCCAACAACGATCTATTCGATTCTTCCCCTGTCCGATGGACGGGTCTTCGCCGCCGGTTCGTGGGATCGGTGGAACGGCCAGGTCAATCCCGGCATTGTCCTGCTCCACACCAACGGCGCCGTCGATACCTCGTTCTCGCCCAACCCAACGAACGCACTGCCGGCCGGCGTCCGCGCCGTCGCCCTCTATCCCGGCAATCAGCTCGTTGTCTCGGGCCAGACCAGGATCGCCCGCGTCCGCTTCGATGGCAGCGATGACCTGACCTTCAGCAACATCAACTACACCGCCCAGCAGGTCTGGGTGCAGAACGACGGAAAAATCCTGGTCTCCTCGGAGCAAAACGGAGGATTCTCCCTCGGCCGGCTCGACGCGACCGGCGCCTGGGACACGAATTTCGCCCGGGGCAACAGGTTTTTCGGCGGCTTTGTGCGGCACACGCTGCTGCAGCCCGATGGGCGGATCGTCGTCTTCGGCAAGCCGACCTACGAAGAAGGAGGGCAAACCCGGGATTTTGGGCCCAACCGAATCCTTCGTCTCAATTCCGACGGATCGCTCGACACCAGTTTCGTCCCCAACATTTTCCCGACGGACCTGCAGGAGATCTTCCAGACCGCAGCAACGCTTCAGCCTGACGGAAGAATTCTCATTGGTCTGGGCCTGGCCTCGTCGAGCGGAATGCTCTACGGCAGCACGTCCAATCGCAGCGGGCTTCTGCGCCTCAATGCCAACGGCTCGGTGGACACGTCATTTCAACCCGGCGATGGGGTGTGCCAGAAATTCTCCCTGGCCGGAACCCTGCTGACGTTTTGCGGAGATGTTTTCTCGTATTTGCCGGATGGCAACGGTCGGCTCTACGTCGGTGGCGTTTTCAGTGTTTTCAACAACATTGGCCGGACCAATTTCGCCCGGATCTCGACCAACGGTACGCTGGACACCACGTTCAATCCGACCACGGCCTGGCCCAATGGCAACGTGCGCCTGATCGAAAACGCCGGTGGGGGGAAATTGTATCTCGGAGGCGACTTCAAAAAGGTGGGCAGCGTCACCCGGCCCGGCCTGGCCCGGCTTTTTCAATCCGCCCCGCCTCCGCCCGACGCCACCAAGCCAACCCTGACCATCACTTACCCCCCGGGCGCGTTTTTCATTTCGCCCAGCAATACGTTGAACCTCGCCGGCACCGCGGCCGACGCCGGCGGCTTGCGGCTGGTTTCGGTCAAGGTGGACGACGGCTCATTCGATCCGGCCAGCGGGACGACCCAGTGGACGGCGGCCATCAATCTGGCGGTGGGGACCAATGTGGTTCAGGTGAAAGCAGTCGATTTGAGCGGCAATGAAAGCATCGCGCGGCTCGTGGTCCTGCACCGGGTGGAGTCCCGTTTGACCGTGCGAACGAATGGGGTCGGCAGCATCGTTCCGGCGGTGGATGGAATGGTGTTCGAAATCGGGCGGAACATTACGCTGACGGCGAAGCCGGGCAAGGGCTGGTTATTCAGCAACTGGGTGGCGAGCTCAGGGCAAATCATCGCCACCCCAGGTTTGAACATCCCGATGCAGAGCAATCTGGTGGTGACCGCCAATTTCGTCACCAACACGTACGCATCCCTCAAAGGCACCTATCAGGGTCTGGTCCTGGACCCGGCTGCTCCGAGCCATGCGCGTGGCGGCTTCGCGTCCCTGACCTTGTTGGATTCCGGAAAATTTTCCGGCTACCTGATCGTGAACGGAATTCGCCTCCCGATTTCCGGTGTGTTCGATCTGGCGCGCAGTGTCACCATCCCAGTTTCGGTGAAGCCGGGGATGGCCGCCATGACTTTGGCTCTGTCGGTAGTGGATTCGCCGAGCACCATGGCAGGAACGTTGACTGACACGCTCGGCTCCATTCCGGTCACGCTTTACCGCAGCCCATTTTCCAAGGCATTTCCCGCCACGTCCGCTGCCGGCAACTTCAATGCCCTAATCCAGCCGAACACCAACCACCCGCTGGTCATCGGAGACGGGTTTGGCAACCTCAAAATCGATCCGACCGGCGGCGTCGCGTTTGGCGGCAGCCTCGGCGACGGCACGCCGTTTTCTCTGAAGACGGTTTTGTCCGAGTCGGGATCGTTTCCGATGTACGTGCTGTTGGCCGGCGGACGCGGGTCCGTTCTGGGGTGGCTGACGGTCGATCCACTCGCGCCGGACGTTCTGGTGGCGACGAATGGCCTGTGGTGGACCAGGCTCGGGGCAGCGAAAAACGCCGGCCTTTACCCGGCGGGGTTCACCAATGAATTTGTCACGCTCGCCTCTCCCTACACCGCCCCGGTGAACAGCCGGGTGCTCTCGGTGACCAACGGCGTGGTGATCCTCTCCGGCGACGATCTGATCGAGGCGAGAACCAACGAATTCGTTCTCGGCGCCGACAACAAAGTGACCAGCACCAACGGAGTGGCCGCGGTCATCGCGCGCCCGACCGGGTCGTTCTCGGGCGCCGTGGCCCCCCCGCGGCCGGGCCCAGGAATGAAGAGCACGGCGATTCGTGGAGTGCTCCTGCAACGCCAAAATTTCGGGGGCGGCTATTTTCTGGGGACGAATCGAACCGGACAGGTTTACTTCGGCCCGTGACCGCCCGGCACCCCGCTCGCACTCGAGAGCCTGTCGAATCAGGCATGAGCCGGGGCGGTTGCCCGTCCATCATTGCCTCCTTGCTCGACACGTTCTCCGTCCCAAAGTCGACGGGTTGGGCTGATCAACTGTGGGTCCGTGGGCGATGCAATCCTTTCGCCGGGGCCGTGGTCAGTAACGCTGGACCCGGCCGGTCTGCGGGACATCGATCTGGACCGGGTGCCCATCCGGGTCCCGAACAATGAAGGAGCCAGAAGCCGCCGAGGTGGAGACCGGGCGCGCGTGCATCCCGCCGCGTCCGTCCTGGAGAAAGCGGAGGTGCCCGGCCACAACATGGGTGCGCCAGAAAACCAAATCGTTCGCCCGAACGTCCCCCGGCCATGGACGTCCGCCGGGCGGTGTGATGTATTCCAGGAATTCGATGCCCGGACCGTGCCCGGCCCGCAGCGCGGTGATGCGCACGCGGGCGCCGAAGACCTGGTTCAAGTGTTCCTGTTCGGTTCCGTAATTTTCAGCCGTGCCCGCGATGTCCAGCCCGAGGGCATCGCGATAAAACGCCAGGCTGCGTTCCGTGTCGCTGACGACGATGGCGGTGTGGTCGACGCCAAGAAACAACGGTGCGTCGGTCGCGGCCGCCAGCCGCCGCCACTTCTCGTCGCCCTTGCCCGGGGGAAACCAGAGGATCTCCAACACATGGTTTTCGGGGTCACGAAAGTAAAACGCCTTGATGCCGCCTGCGTCCTTGTTCCAGGCAGGCAATGTTTGCGGCGCGGTTGAGACATGGCGAACCTGGTGCTCGCGCAGCCGCGCGTAGGCGGTGTCCATGTCGCGCACGACAATGGCGATGTGTTGGAACCAGTGATCATTGCTGCGCGAGTCTGGCGGGACTGGCCGTCCTGGCGGGGAGAGAAATTCGGTGAGAACGATCCGTTCGTCTCCCAGGCCCAGCTCGGCGCTGCGCGTCTCCGCGGCCGGCAACGCCAGGAGTTTCTCGGCCGCCTGACCTTTGGTCTTCGTGATTCGATGAAGTTCAAAGGACAGCGCGTTTGTGTAGAATGGGAGGACCGCGTCCAATCGCCCGACCGTGATTTCAATCGGTCCAATTGCACGAGTGGCGGCCGGAGACGACGCGGGCCAGGCGGTAAGAAAAAATACCGCGGCTAGGCAGGGGGCGGCGGCGCGAGCGATCAATTGCATGAGGGTTAAGTCGGCGCCGGGCGGCGGGCCTTACGACGTCTGGAATCCGCCGGGAGATCGTTCCCGCCTGGCGGCCATTGCGCGCTTACCGCGATCCCGTTCCCGCCGGGTGGATCGCAGGTTCGACCCCGGCCCCTGCGGCCGCGCCGGCGACGGGGTCCGGGCGGCAAAAGATGCAGCGTTGGCTGCGGCCGTGATGAAGCTTCGGGCAAGCCCGGGGTACTGTCCGGTTCCGCCCAACGAAGGACTGCGCCGCGAGCGTCATTCCGAGCAACGGCGCGGTGAAGTAGATCCAACCGCCGGTCCAAATCCCGCTTGGCAGCGCCGAGGCAAAAGTCCGGGCCGGATTCAGGCTCATGCCGGAGATCGGCGCTTCAAAGGTGATGTAGAGGAAGACCATCGTTCCGGCGAACAGCCCCGTGCAACCGGCCAGCCTTGGCGTATTGCTCGCCTTCAGCACCATCAGCATCATGCCAAAGGCCATGGCGGTTTCCGCGAGAAATGCGACGCCCTGGCCCGCCGGACCGGGCGTGGTGGCGACGTAGTTCACGGATGGATGCGCGAGCAGTCCGGGCACGAGCGCCTTTACCGCGGACAACCCGATGGTGCCGCCGACGAATTGTGCGACCACGTAGCCCGCCGCATCCCATGGGCTGATCTTGCCGAGCTGCAGAAACGTCAGGGTTACGGCCGGATTCAAATGCGCGCCGGAGCGCTGTCCCCACGGCGAGTAAATGATCGCGATCGCCGTGAGGCCCATGGCCAGTCCGATCAGCGCGCGGCGAGTGAAGGCATCGGGTATCGCCTGGTGAACCGGGGAGCCTGGAAATTCCAGCGCAGCCGTGATCAACGCGGCGGAGATGAGGAACGTTCCCAGCGCCCAGGCTTCGATCAGGTATTCGGGCCAATGCCGGCGGAAGGATGCGGTGAAATTCATGCCGGGCCCGCGTCCGGACCCGGAGCTAAAGTCGCTCCATCGCGCCGGGCCTTACAGGCGATGTCGACGAAGAGCTGCGGGGCGTGTCGGCGCCGCGGCCATGTTCGCCCACGAAACGGTAAACCCGTCGCTCCGGGAGGGTGCGTGCACCGGCCTCAGTTTCGATAGGTTTTGTGGCAGGCACCGCAGGCCTGGCTGAGAGACGTGAAGGCGGCGTCGCCCGCGGCGGGATTGGCTGCCGGCGCCCGGAGTACGGCACGCAACTCGTCGGCCGCATGTTCCGCGGCGCCGAGTTTTGTGCGGTAGTCGCCGGGACGCCTGGCCGTGTCATCCGAGCGGGCGATCTCCTTGAAATGTTCCCACAAGATCGTCGCCGTGTGGGCCGGCGTGATGTCCGGCTGGTTGGGAATGCTCTTCCAAACGGATCTCTGCGCCTCCTTGAGGCGCGCAAATTCCTCATCGATCGCCACCATGGCGTCCACCAGGGACGAGGTCTTGGCCACTTCCGGCAGCTCCCCAATGCGCGCGAGCTCGGAAGACTCGGGGCGTCGGAAGCGGATGGCGCTGCGATAGAGCCCGGCGTAGTCGGGCGAAGTGCCGGCCTGCCTGAGCCAGGCGGCCGCTTGATTGGTGGTCCACCCTGCGGTGGCTTCGCAGATCATCGCCACCGCAGCCGGCCCGCGATGCAATCCGTGATGGCAGTGAACGTAGATCGGACCGTCGGCGGTCTGGGCGGCCTTGGTCAGTTCAGCCACGCGATGGACCGGGACGCCGTCGTAGCCAAAGGGAAGATGAACGTAGCGCAGGCCGTGCCGGCGTGCTCCTTCGACGTCCGGCCTGCTGCCATCCACGCTGATGACGGTTTTCACCCCGAGCCTCGCGATCTCCGCAAATGCCGCATCGCCGTCCGGGGAATTGCCGGAGAAGACGTTGGTGCCGGCGCGAAAGAGGTTGTGGACATGCGTTGACGTCAATGGCGTGCCGACCCCATTGGTCGAGCCCGTCTGCGAGCGTTCGGCGGCGCCGGCGACGCTGGCAACGATGACCGAAATGAGAACGAGGCCCAATTGGTTCATGACGCTTTCCATTTTGCATCTGACCAGCTCGCATTTTGTCTGTCACGGACTTTCCTTTCTTCATCAAATCAAAGCAGCCCCGCGCTGCTCCCGGCGATCGTTGAAAGTTCGGGATCGGGTGGATGCGACGGCGTCGTCGCTGGCGAGGGTCGACGTGCAGCCCCGTTTCATGCGTCCCCGGCGGGGCATGAATCTGCGGCTGGGGATCCAAAACGCCCGCGAAGTTCAAATGGTGGCCGACAACCGCAGGAGTCGATGTCTTGTTGCGTTTTCGCGAACGGCCTGAGGAGCCTGGCGTTGCCGCGGAAGCGGTGGCCTTTCTAAAGCTGGCGATGGCGTGCGCCGACAAGTAAGCAAGGCCATCATTTGGGGTGGGCTTTACTTGCCCATAGGCAACTTCACCAGTTTCAGATGAAAGTTCGCGCGTGCGAAACGCTATTTAATGTCGTGAGAACCAACCAACGCCATTTTGGAACGATTGCCGCCGGACTGATCGCCCTTGGCCTGACGGCCCCTTTGCTGGGTGCTGCGCCGCTCGGGACGGCCTTCACCTACCAGGGGCACCTCGCTGACGGCGGCGGCCTGGCCACCGGCCTGTACGACTTCCGGTTTACGTTATTCGACGCCGGGTCAGGGGGTGTCCCGGTCGGCAGCCCCAATGTCGTGACGGCGGACGGCACTGCCGTATCAAACGGCTTGTTTGTTGTCCGGCTCGACTTCGGTCCGGCGTTTTCCGGCCAGGCCCGGTGGCTGGGCGTCGAAGTGAAGACCAACCAGGCGGCGAGCTATGTCCCGCTGAATCCCCGCACCGAGCTGACGGCCACGCCGGAGGCGCACCACGCGCTGCGAGCGGCCTCGGCGGAGGCGGTGGCTCCCGGCGCGGTGACCAGCGCCGGGTTGGCGACTGCGGCGGTCACGGCAGCCAGCATCGCCGATGGCACCATCGGGCCGGCTGAGCTGACTCCCGCTCTCGCCAACAGCACATTTTGGAAGCTGGGCGGCAACGCCGGCGGCGGTAATTTTCTGGGCAGCGTGGACAATCAGCCGGTGGAGATCCGGGCCAACAACCAGGCGTCGCTCCGGCTCCTGCCGGGCGCAAGCAGCCCGAATTTGTTAGGTGGTCACGCGGCCAACGCGATCACGCCGGGCAGCTCCGGCGCGGTGGTCGGCGGTGGCGGGTCTGCCGTTAGTCCAAACACCGTGGATGGCGATTATGCAGCCGTTGGCGGCGGGCACGGAAACTCGGTTGTCGGGCGAGGCGCGTTTGTGGGCGGCGGTTCGACCAATCGCGCCACGGCGACCGCCGCGCTGGTCGGGGGCGGGGCCTTGAATCGGGCGACGGACGATTACGCCACCGTGCCCGGCGGTAAAAATAATCACGCCAATGCCATCTACTCGGTGGTGGGTGGCGGCGAGTTCAACTCTGCCGACCGTCCCCATGCCGTCATTGCGGGCGGTTTTGGCAACGAGGCGATGGGGGACGCGGCGGTGGTGGGCGGTGGGTATGCCAATTTGAATATTGGCGATCGTTCCGTTCTGGGCGGCGGCGAGTACAACACGGTAACGAATGACTATGCGGTGGCGAGCGGCGGGCTGTCGAACATCGTGGGAGCGGTCGGTGCAGCAATTGGGGGCGGTGGGTTCAACACCAACGTCAGCAGCTATGGAATCGTGGGCGGCGGTTTTGGCAACTACTCCGGCGGCTACAATTCGGTGATTGGCGGCGGCGCTTCCAACCTCATCGTCTCTTCTGTCGGCACCACCATCGGAGGCGGAAGAGGCAACATCGGCCAGTCGTTCGACACCACGATTGCCGGCGGATTTCGAAACTTCATGGCCCTCGGGGCCGACTACAGTTCGATTGGAGGCGGCATTCGCAATGCCATTGTCCGTGAAGCAGTGGCGCCAACCGGGGCGACCATCGCCGGCGGCACGACCAACCGGGTCCAGGATTCGCCGTACGCCACCATCGGCGGGGGAATTAACAATCGCATCGATAATGGCTCGGCCGGGGCGTCCGTCGTCGGGGGAGGCCAGAATTTGATCGATGGCGGATCCTATTGGGCGACCATCGCCGGCGGCTGGCAAAATCAAGCCCTCGGCGCCGAGTATGGCGCCGTCGGCGGCGGCTTTTCGAATTATATCACCGGCGCATACGCCACCATCCCCGGCGGGACGTTGAACTCGGCTGTCGGCGGTTTCTCGATGGCGGCTGGACGTCGGGCCAAGGCCAACCACACGGGCTCATTCGTCTGGGCGGACAGCACGGACGCGGATTTTGCGTCGACATCCGCGGCCCAGTTCGCCGTGCGGGCCAACAATGGCGTGGTCATCCAATCCACCAACATCGCGCTTGAACTTCGCGGAGGCGGCAAGCTCCGCGTCCCTGGTGCCGGCGTCAACACGGACACGCCGATCTTCACTCATCGGGCCACCGGCGCCAATACGTCCGGCTCCGAAACCCGCATCAGCCATCCGCACTGCGACGGCAAGCCCACGGCCATTTTGATGGTGACCTACAACTTCAACCCGGCCGGGCTGCCGGGCACCCGCAACGATCGCGCAGTCGGCATTTACTACAACGGCAGCCAGTGGGCGATCTACAACCTCGACGCCGCCCCCATGCCCATCGGCGCCGCTTACAACATCCTCGTCGCCAACCCCTGAAGTCTGGCTGCGGCGCCACCCGCTGGCGCCTGGTGTAGCGCACGCCTCCGGCGTGCAGGTTCAGCGGCGTCCTGCCGCCTGGTGTGCGGAAAGGATTTCGGGTTTGGAAGCGAAGCGAGGACGCTTCGCCACTTGCACGCGAGGACGCGTGCGCTACTGGTCTGACGCCTGGTGTAGCGCACGCCTCCGGCGTGCAGGTTCAGCGGCGTCCCGCCGCCTGGTGCGCGGAAAGGTTTTCGGGTTTGGAAGCGAAACGAGGACGCTTCGCCACTTGCACGCGAGGACGCGTGCGCTACCCGTCTGACGCCTGGTGTAGCGCACGCCTCCGGCGTGCAGGTTCAGCGGCGTCCCGCCGCCTGGTGCGCGGAAAGGTTTTCGGGTTCGGAAGCGAAGCGAGGACGCTTCGCCACTTGCACGCGAGGACGCGTGCGCTACCGGTCTGACGCCTGATGTAGCGCACGCCTCTGGCGTGCAGGTTCAGCGGCGTCCTCGCCGCCCGGTGCGCGGAAAGGTTTTCGGGTTTGGAAGCGAAGCGAGGACGCTTCGCCACTTGCACGCGAGGACGCGTGCGCTACCGGTCTGACGCCTGGTGCATCACCACCCAATTAACGCGACTTTACCCCGCACCCCAACCCGGGTATGCCTTCGCGCGATGTCACCCGCTTTCTCGTCTCTTCACTCGAAATCCACCTCGAGCCGTCGCGTGCCGGATTGCCGCGGAAACACGGCGCCAAGTTGGAAGCCATGGCAATCTCTTCCCGGCCGAACCGTCCCGAGGTCCGGGCCACGACGGTCACACGGCGCACTGCCCGTTTTGATCTTCGCCGTCGCCACCTTGGTGACTGGTTCCGTCGCGGCGGCGCCTGCGATCCCCACCGTGCGCCTGCGCGTGGCGGGAGCTCAACTCCCAGTCTCCCGTGATCTCGATAAAAACGTCGCGGCCATCTCTCGCGCGGTCGAGTTCGCCCGGCGGGAAAAGGCCGACGTGCTCGTCACGCCGGAAGGCTCGCTCTCGGGCTACTGGGCCGGGTTCGACGTCGCGGCCACGCGCGCGGCCATCGGCCAGGTGACAGCGCAAGCCAAGTCCGCCGGTGTGGCCCTGGTTCTGGGCACGTGCTTTGCCGACGACGCCGGCCAGCGCTACGATGCGCAGCGATTCTATGGACGGGACGGTGAGTATCTCGGATTTCACAGCAAGATTCTGCTGTGCCGGCGCGTGGCCAATCCCGCGGCCAAGGGCGAGATGGATTCGTTCAAGTCATCGCCGCTCCGCACGTTTGCGCTGGATGGCGTCACCGTCGGCGGCCTGGTCTGCAATGACATGTGGGCCAACCCGGAATACACGCCCATGCCCGATCCGTATCTGGCGCGACAGTTGGCCGGCCTTGGCGCGCGCATCATCTTCGTGTCTGCCAACGCCGGTCAGGATTCCGGGCCGGACTGGCCGCTCAACCACTCGTTCCACGAGGCGAACCTGCGCCTCCGGGCCCGCAGCGCCGGGGTCTGGATTGTGGTGGTCGACGCCGCAGATCCGGACGCCCGGAAACCGTCGAATTGCCCTTCCGGCGTCGTCGCACCGGACGGCCAGTGGGCCATCCAGGCAGACTCCAAGGGCGAACAGCTCTTCATCCATACGATCGAGCTGAAATCGTCTCCGTGAAGTGATGCCGCATTGGAGGTCCCGGTTTGCTTCGGCCACAGGGCTGGCTCGCCTCAACGGTGGCTTGCCGAACGCGGTCACTCCCTCGCGGAGTCGTATTTCTTCATCACCGGAGACCAGGCATGGAGATGTCACCGTGGGCCTCGGTTTCCTGGGCTGGCGGCGGGCGCAGCCTCGTCGAGTCGCGGCGGCCTGAACCGGCCACCACATCATGAAAGAAGCAGGCATCCGTGAACATCCGTGACATCCGTGGTCATCTCCTGTCTTTTCGTTTGACCACGGATTTCACGGATTTTCACGGATGGGTATCGGAGGTGGCGCGATTGTTGGCGACGGAATTGCCGAAAAAACGGGGAGGCAGAGGTGCGGTCGCAGCCTCGTTTCATTCCGCGGTCCTCGGGCGGGCTGGGCCTGCGTTGCGGAATTGCTAATGACACGTCCCGAAATTCCGGATTTTATCCGCCTCACGATCGTGGCGACAGGCCTTTGCTCCCTCATTGTCGCCGCAGCGGCGCTTGGGCGGTGGCGCGGTTGGCAGAGGACTGAGGGGACAGTCGAGATTTTACAGGTCGTCGAATACGAGCGCACAAACCTGCAAACCCAGGTCGCTTACACCCGGGCCAATGGCGTCCAGACGCATGTTTTCTCCACCGACGGCATTCCCGCCCGCGTCAGCGAGGGCGAGCATCTGCCCGTGTTGTATGACCCCAGGTACGGGAAGAGGGCAGTAGTCTATACGTTCTATACCGTTTGGGGCATTCCCATAACCGCTACAGCGCTGGGGGTTCTGCTTACATTGTTCGGACTGTTCGCCCGCAGCCGGCGGAGAGTTGCACTTGATTAGGCCGATGCGAACGCAAGCTAAGCCGGCTGCACCGAAGCTCGCGAGGTCACCTCGGCTTGGTTCGCGCATTCATTGGCGCGCGGTCCGGAATCCCGAAAGTTGGATCGAGCTCAGTATGTCTTCATGAAAACGTTTTTCACCCTCTCAGCTCTGTTGTCGGTAGTGCTTCAGAGTCGTGGTCGCTCAGGGCTATCGTTCGTTGCGGTGCCTCAGAAACCAAGTCATGAAAGAAGCCCGGTTATCCGTGAACATCCGTGACATCCGTGGTCATCTCCTGTCTTTTCGTTTGACCACGGATTTCCCGGATTCGCACGGATGGGTCCGGGACGTGGCGCGATCGTGGGCGAGGGTTTTTCGGGCAGGCGGGTCGAGTGGACGCCCCGGTTGCACTTCGGTTTCATGCTGGAGGCCGCTGGCGGCGCGTCGCTGGGCAGAAACGTCGGCAACCGTGGACCGCCAGATGCCATTGAACATTTTGTGAAGGCTCGGCTCGCAATCGTGCTGGCTGCGGAAATGTTTGTCGCTTGTGGAATCAGCGCGGGGGCGTGCATTCTCCGGCGTGACGAGGTTCGGGCCTGGCAGGCTTGGCACGACACCCCGACGCCCAAAAACAGAGCGGTGTTGGATAGGCAGCGGCACATCACGTTTCGACACCACATTGTCTTCGCTGTCGTCTTGTGGGCCGGGATGGGTGCCGTTACGGTTCCAATTGCCGTGGCGGTAGCGCGACGCAGAAATTTGCGAGTGGATGGCGCGCTGGTTGATCGTTGAGGATATGGGGCGCCCGGCCACGGTTTCACAGCTCAGAGCCGAAGGCAAATCTATGACACCAGACGAAATCAACGCCTGTTGGAGGGACCCGGGTAATCGGAAATGGGGAGTGTATTACTGCAGGGCCGATCCGCGAGTGATCGTTCCAAAGGGCGTCAGATGGATGGGGTGGACGATCAACTTCGCTCGTCCGAGTGCAATTCCAGTGCTGGTCGGCATGCTTGCGTTGATTGGCCTTCCCGCGGCGGCCGTTCATACGGCGGGAGGTGGTGCGCTGCTGAGTTGCTTATGCCTCGCGATCAGCATCGGGGTCGTGTGCGTGCTCTGTGCGCATCTGTCTTCCGCTAACCGATGGACCTAATGACGCCTAACGAGCGGGGGCCTCTTCTCCGCCGTTTGCTTGTCCGTTCCAGGCGTGGCCTCGGGGTCCGCGTTGCGTCGCCGGTGTCGTTGCGCGGTTTCATTCAGTGACGGCGATGATTGGTCCCAAGTCGGCCCGGGCGTCGTTCCGTTTGAGCTTGGGTGCAAATAAACTCGAGATGACGCCGTCCAGATAGAGGGCGTTCGAGCAGCTCAGCCGGTCGCGGAACAGGGTGGCGAACTGGTGGAAGTTAACGGGGCCCTCGCTAATGACAAACAGCGCAATGTCGGGCGAAGGCACGCCGACGCCATTGCGCACCAGCCGGGAGGTGGAGGTGGCGTTGAATGCCGGGTGCAATTTCCCGCCATGGACCAGCAACGGCCCGGACTGGGTGGCCAGTTCGACGCGCTCGCGGACGTTAAGATATTCCGATGACTCCACAATGCGAGCCCCGCTCGGGGTCAGCAAAAAGACCCCATTCGGCTTGAGGTGGAAATTGCCCGCTCCATTTGCGGTGTTGAGCGGAACCGATTGGTGACCGGCCGAGACGAAGAGCCCGACCGCGGCGAAATTGGGGTGGTACATGCCGGCGTTCATAGCGAACACAAGGTTCTGGCCGCGGGATTCAATCCAGGGCGCGAGCCGGTCAAAGCGTTTGAGCGGCTGGCCGGTATCATCCCGGTGAAATAACTGGAGGCGTTCCTTCTGGACGTTGACGCGGCTGACGGTGAAACGCGTGCCGCCAAATTCGACTGTGCTGAATTCGACGCCGAACGCCGATGGGGCTGCCCCGAGCGACAACGAACAGATGGCGAGCGCGAGAATCCTCAGGATGTTGGTAAACCGGTCGCGCCTTAGGCGCTCTGGGGTATTCCGCATTGCCCGATCAGCTAATTTTGCTTCGGCTGGCATTCGGCCCAAACAAAAGCCAAGTCGAATTCGAAACGCAAGCATCTGTGGTCTCCGCGATCTCCGCGATCTTCGCGGCTTGGCCCACCTTTGTTTTTAACCACGGATTTCAGGATTCTCACGGATGGGTACGGGAAGTGGTGGATTCGTCGGCGAGGGGCAATCAACAACTTGAATTGGAGCTTTTCACGGGCTGCCTATCCGATAATTTCGACCCGTGGCGCGCGGTGCTGTCATTCTGGTTAGGTATCAATGAAACCGATGACCCTGACAACGGAGGCTGGGCAGCTTGAGCTGGTGCCGGCGACAATCGAGCAGCTTCGCGGGCTCGCCCACTATTGGCCCATGGAGTTGATTCAGGATGCGGCGACACCGGGCAGTTATGGGTTGGTGTTCCAGCACGGGGATGACGAGGTGCATGGCGTCAAGATGCAGACGGTTGATGTTCCCGAAGCCGACGCCATGAGGAACCATTTGATGTGTCGGGCCCTGATCGCCGGCGCGCTGCCTTACTATCTTGAGAAAGAGCATCGCGGGGTGATGGTGCCGTGCGCCTACTACAAAGAGAAGGCTCCCGGCATGGCCGAGGCGGGCGTCGCGCTTTTCGTCGGGCCGGACCCGGCCAGCAGGACCTCGGAGCCGGAGAACGGATTGAACTTTGATGACGCCCTTGGGGCGGGTGCGACGCAGATGGTGTTGGACGTGGTCCGCGCAATCGCCCAAGCGATGCGCGACTACAACCAGCCGCCGATGACCCTCATCGGCCTGGACCTGAGGCCCCGTCTCGCGATTGGCAGCATCGTGATCCATTTTGTGATCCAGGGAACGTCGGTAATCGCGGCCAAGGATCGAAAGGTCGAAGGCGATCCAGTGTGGGGCTGTGCGGTGCGCGCGGGCTTTTCGAAATTGCCATTCGCTCCGATGACGCCGATGGGTTTTCCCGGTAAACCGCGGGCCGATCTCCCGCGGCTTTGAGGACGATGCAGTGACGGGGGACCCTTCGGCGGGCGGGGGCGTCTTAGCTGCGGCTGGAGAGTGTCTTTCCATTTGCGCCCGGCGAGCAGGGACCGCGTCGAAATGACGTAGCTCATCCAACGCACGGTCCGCCCACGATGTTCACGTTCGGAAGTTCGCACTTTGTTCGAAGGCGATGGAGCTTTTGTGTGCTGGGAACTATGTGGGGTTGTGGGGTGGCAAGCGGTGGCACGAACTCCTTCTTCACTGAAAGTACCCGGCTTTCGGGAAGCATGGTTCTTCAGCCGGCCGACTTCCCGCTAAACCCGGCAAATTCTGCGTTGCGACCTGAGACGCCGAAACAACAAAAATCCGCCTGACAAATGTGATTCCCACTGTATCGTTGCCGCAGCCCCACTCGAAGGACGTCATCAACATCGATTCTATGAAGGGAGTTTTGTGAGAACAAAAATTCTGTTCCATTTGGCGCTGGTCGGCTGGTCGGTCCACGGTAGCGGGGGCTTGGCTGCTGCATCCGTCACCGTATCGGACTGCGATGAGACCTCTCTGCGAGCCGCGCTCGCTGAATCGAGCGACGTGTCCATCGGATGTAACGGCACCATTGAACTAACGAGCCCGATCGTCATCTCCAACGAGGTCACTCTCTTCGTCAGGGATGGCTCCAGACTCAGCGGTCGCGGCGCCAATCGCATCTTTGAGATTGAGCCCGGCGGGCACCTGCGCGCCTCTTATTTGATCCTGACCGACGGGCGCGACACTCGTGGTGGTGCGATCCTCAATCGGGGTTCACTGACGATGAACCAGTGCCAGCTCATGAACAATCGCGCCGTTGGAACCAATGGCGTCAGTGGTCCAGGTGGCGCCGGACTCGGCGGGGCAATTGCGAACGAAGGAGAATTATCCCTGAAGTACTGTTTGTTTTCGAACAACAACGCCCGTGGTGGACGTGGGGGCCGATCGCCGGACGGGATTATCAATTTTCCTGGGGGCACGGGAGACGGCGGTGCGATCTGGACCACCAATGTCGCGAACCTGGAAGGAGTCGAATTCACGGCGAACATCGCCGAAGGCGGCGAATCGGCCGTCGCCGTCTCTGGCGGCGGGTTCTTCGGCATTGGGAGCACCGGCCGCGGAGGGGCCATCTCGGTGGCAGGGGGTCACCTTTTGGCTTTTTACAGCACCTTCCGCCAAAATTCGACCAAAGGCGCGGACGTGAATGGCGGAAAGTACGGAGTGCCCGGCGGGGCCGCTCTTGGGGGAGCGGTCCATTCGCAAGCGGCGTTGGAGTTGAAGTGGTGCACGTTTGAAGGCAACACGGCGTCCGGTGGGGTCAGCTTTGTGCAATCTGGATTCGGCGGAGCGGCCCAAGGGGGCGCCGTCGGGTGCGAGGCAGGCCCGGCGATCATCGCGGACTGCCGCATTGCCGCTAATCGGGCCTTGGCGGGCAGCGATTGGGCCAACGCCTATGGGGGCGGCCTTTACCTCGCGGGAACTTCCGTGATTGAACACACATCGATCGAGACGAACCTGGCCTTGGGCGGGCGGGCCGGGCGGGCGCACCCGGCCAATGTCAAAGCGGGGAATGGGCTGGGCGGCGGCGTCTACAACGCCGGAGATTTGACCGTGCGATCCAGTTCATGGGTTGCCAATCGTGCCCGCGGCGGTTCGGGCATTGACGGTTGCCTGGGGTGTTCTCCACCGCCCGTGAATTCCTACCTCGACGGAGGCGACGGTGAAGGCGGTGGGCTCTTCAATGTCGGGACCTGGCGCGCAACGAACTCCACCTTCGCGGCAAACGAAGTTATTCCGGGGGACGCCTACATCACCGGCAATGGCGGTGGCGGGCAGCCGGGACGGGCCGCGGGCAGCGCGGTGGCCGTGGAAACCAACGGCACCGGGCAGCTGAACTTTGTCACGATTTCCGGCAACGCTGGACCGGCCGCATCGCTCCGAATCCGCGGGAGCCTGGGGCTCCGTAATACAATTGTCGGGCCGACGGTAGGCAGCAGCAATTGCTGGGGCGTGCTGATGGATGAGGGCCACAACATCTCCTCTGATGACAGCGCTCACCTCGACGGCCCCGGCAGCGTTAACGGAATGGATCCGCTGCTGGATTCTCTTCAGCCGTTCAATCCAGGATTCGGCTTTTGGCCCAAAGTCGGCAGCCCTGTTGTCGACGCTGGGGAATGTGACGGGACCACCGACCTGGATCAACGTGGCGAACGTCGCTCGCAGGGTTTTCGCTGCGACATGGGAGCCGTCGAATCTGGGTACTACTCGCTCCACACTCTCGACGAGGATTCATTACGAACTGCTCTGGCCGAACAACCACTTCTGACGTTTGGCCGCAGCGGCACCATCCTCCTTTCCGCACCGTTGGTCATATCCAACACCATCGGCCTGAGCGGCGCGGGGCAAAAGGTCACCTTGAGTGGGAACAACGCTCACCGGATCTTTGAGGTTTTGCCTGGGGGAGCGCTCGGGCTGGATAACCTCACCCTGCGCGACGGATCGGCGATCGAAGGGGGAGCCATCATTAATGATGGCAACGCATGGCTGGAGAGGATCGACTTTGTCGACAACCATGCGCGACCTGACGAAAATATTGCCTCGCCCAACGGCGTCCGCGGCGGCGCCATCTTCAATCGGGGATCCCTCAGCACAACCAACTGCGTGTTTGCCGGGAATGACGCCAGGCATGGCGCGGCCCTTCTCGGCATGGGCGGCGTGGCCTACGGGGGAGCCTTCTATAATGCGACGAATGGCATCGCGGGGATTTACAACACCCGGTTCACGCGCAATCAAGCGGTCGGCAGTGGGGGTGGCGCGACAGGAATTTTTCAAGGCGCGCCCGGCTTTCCGGGAGCGGGTGGCGCTGTGTTTAACGAAGGCTCACTCCTTTTGCTCCACGCCGAAATTTCGGAGAATTTGGCCGCCGGTGGCGACGGAGGGAGCCTAGCCGGCAACGGAGCGGGAGCGTCCGGTGGAGCTGGCGGAGCGGCCAGCGGCGGCGGCGTGTTCAACGCTGGAATCGCCGGACTGCACCGAAGTGCTGTTCATGCGAATACGGTTCATGGTGGGGCCGGACGCGCCGGCGTGGAGGGAGCCGCCCCTCCCGGCTTCCCCGCGGGTCAGGGCGGCCCCGGCGGTGCAGGGGGCGCCGGCGGAGACGCCGAAGGCGCCGGCGTGTTCAACCGCGGACAACTGTTTCTGTTGGACTCCAGCCTGACCGCGAATGTCGGGATGGGAGGGAGCGGCGGGCTGGGAGGTCTCGGAGGCGTCGGCTCGGGGTTTGGCGGCCGAGGCGGCGATGGCGGCGCTGCGCTTGGCGGCGGTCTGCGCAGTAGCGCCGGAACGGTCAGCGGCACCAACGTCACCATTGCGGCGAATGACGTCACAGGCGGGGGCGGCGGCAATGGTGGCAACGGTCGCCCGAATCTCGTCAACGGCTCGCCTGGTGCCGATGGCGGCTCGGGCGGCAGCGCTGGTTTCGCCGCGGGCGCGGGCTTTCACAAATCGGGCGCCGGTGACGACGAACTGGCGTGGTTCACCATCGCGGCAAATCGAGCGTTCGCGGGCACGGGCGGCGCCGGCGGGTTGGCTGCATGCGGGCGGCTCTCCTGCGGCGTCAACGGGCAAAATGGGGCCGCGCCGGGCGCTCTAGGCCACGCTTTCTTGGTCGAGCCCAGCAGCGGCGCGGTCCACGCGCGCGCCTCGATCGTGGCTTCGCCACTTTCTCCCGCCGCGAACGGACTGGTGCTCGATGACGGCGACAATCTGTGTTCCGATTCGAGCGTCGTGTTCACGAGACCCACCAGCCGTTCTGGGCTCGACCCGATGCTCGGTCCCCTCGAACGGGAATACATTCGTGAAGTCTTCACCTACCGCCTTTCCCCTCTGCCGGGAAGTCCCGCTGTTGACGCCGTAAGCGGAACAGCGCCACCGCCCGCGGACCAGCGTGGTGTGCCTCGACCCCAGCGAAGCCGATCCGATGTCGGGGCGGTCGAGGCGACATTTCTTGCCCTGGAGTACACCCCGAGCGACGTCGAACACACCACACGCGGCACCGTGGAAGTGCGTTACGCCGGCATTCCGGGCCTGTCTTACACCCTGGAGGCTTCCGGTGATCTCAACGGGCCTTGGGGGGCCATTCAGACCATGACGGCCAGCGACTCCGGGGTCGTTCAATATCCGACCCAGCTCCTCTTGCCCTTCAAACAATTCTTCCGCGTCCGCCATAGCGACCAGTAACCACCCACATTTGAATCGTGGATTGATGCCGTTGCGAACCCGTAACTCGCAGACGGGGCTCACCCGCTTCCTGGGTTTTCGGTTTCCGCTCGCCATTCAACCACTGCGGGTGAGTTCGGACCTGAGATGATTAGACTCGGGGTCAAAATCCAAAGGGGCAATTCGTGCGCAGAAGTCCGAACGGCCCACGGCGTCGTGGAACGGACCGCAGCCGGTCATTACCAATCCAGGATCTCGTGAAACCTTGTTTTGCGAATAAAAGGGGAAACACTCAGGCTGACGTGAGAACAACATTTCGATTGTCGATCACCTTGATCCAATGCGCCTGATAAGCTTCGGTCTCCTCCTGCTTGTTATCCCAATGCTCCTGGCCGGTTGGGAACCGGCCAACGGCGCGGCAGCGCTCTCCCTCGAGAACTCTTTTCTGCGCGTGGAGTTCTCCTCCGTCAACGGAGCCATCACGAGAATCTTAAACAAGAAGCGCAATCTGGAGTTCATCTCAGTCCAGCCGCCGGAGTCCCGCGCCTGGGCTCTGATGATCGACGACCAACGGTTGGTGTCCGATTTCGAGTCGTTTCGCGTGATCCGCGGGGCGGGCGACTCGCGCGAGAGTTTGTCGTTCGAGTGGAAGACCAAGTATCAGATCACGCTTACGGCGCGGGCGGAGCTGTTGCGCCTTTCAGACGAGCTTCGGCTGACGTCCTCCGCCATGAACGTGGGAGATCGAACCATCCTTGCGCTTCGGTATCCGGACATTCAGGGCATCGGGATGCTGTCAGCCGACGGCAAGGCAGATCGACTGCTTCATTCCACGATGATGGGCGCGGTGTTCCGCGATCCCATCCACTTGTTCGACCATGCGAGTAAGCTGCCGCAAGGCCGGGGCATGACCGCCTCGCGGTATCCGAACGGCTTTCACGGCTCGGCCATGCAGCTCATGGCCTATTATGTCGAAGGGAAGGGCGGGTTCTATATCGCCGCGGAAGATGGACGTTCGACGGACAAGGACCTGAACTTTTTCAAAGCCAGCCGCGACTCTCTCTCGTGCGAGCTGGCGCACTTCAACTGGGATTCGCGCCGTGGAAATAGCCTGATCGTTGACTATCCGGTGATCGTTGCTCCGCTGCTGAACGGGACCTGGCCCGAGGCCGCCGAGAGATATCGGACGTGGGCTTTGCGTCAGGAATGGTGCCAAGCGGGCACGCGTCGCGAGCGCCTCGAGCGCGGGGACGCCAGCCGGTGGTTGCTGGAAGACATCGGTGCGGCCGGCGCCTGGTGGCCTTTCCGCGAAGACATCCGAGCGCAGCTCCAGCGGACACGGGATTTCTTTCAGGCTCCGTTGCTCCATCTGGAGTTGTGGTGGCAGCACGCGCCTTCGGTGGAGTTAGCGCATCAAAATGGAGACCGGTTCGGTCCGTTTTATTTCCCGCACCTCGCTCTCAAAGGGCAGCCGCCATTCGAGAGTCACAAGCTCGATCGGATTTTTCCAGACGCCTTCGTCATCTCGCCCGACTGGGCAGTCATGTGCGCCAGCCAGCCCGAGTGGAGACGGATTTTCTGCGAGTCAGCCGAGGACATGGTCGGTAACCGAGCCCTGCGCCATCACCAGATCTGGATGGAGGCGAACCGGACGGGTTGTCTCGCGGACTGTCTCTACTATGACATTGGCCCCTGCGCGGGCGTGCCGACCCATTGCTACGCGGCCGGTCATGCGCATCTGCCCGGCGCGGGGCGGCAGATCACCGACGACCACGTTTCTCTGCTCCGCGAAAGTCGGCAGCGAGCTTCCAAGGTCAAAGGTGCGTATGTGCCGGTGGGAACAGAATGTGTGAGCGAGCCGTTTGTCGGCAGCCTGGATTTTTACTATCCGCGCAATGCCGGGTTGGGCCTCGACATGGAACTGCTCCCGTATGTGAGGCAGTTAACCTGGCTGCCCGACGGGAAGATGGAGGCCGTCCCGTTGTTCGCTTACGTGTACCACGAGCATGGCCCGCTGGCGGTGCAGGGGGTGTATTCCGCCAGTCCGTGGAGTGACCCGGCTGGCGACGACATCAACACGTGGGCTGAGGCCCGCTCGTATCTTTGGGGCGGCGTCATCGCCGCCATGCCGGTGCCGTCCGATGGCGTTGTGGCACCGGATCGACAGAGATTTTTGCGCAGTCTGGCTGCTGCGCGGACGGGCTTTGCCAAAGAGTATCTGGCCTACGGCCGGATGGTGGCGCCACCGCCGTTTAAGTGCAGCGCCATAAATTTGGATCACGGCCTGGCTGAAGGCGGATGGCTGCGCAAACTTCGATTCCGCGATGTGAAAACGGCCGCGGCTGCCCTCGACTTGCGCGATGTCTCCGATGCACCGGCTATCGAACAATCCACTGAAGCGCGAAAGAAGACGGATCTCTCCGTGGAACAATGGATAAAGTTGATGCTGGCCGCTGGTGCCACGCCGGCCGCGACCCAATCTCTGACAGTGCCGTCGGTCCTGTGTACTTCCTTTTCTTTGGCGGAAAATCGGCTGGGGCTGATTTTCGTGAATCTTCGACGGGGCGCATCCGTGAGCCTGCGCGTTCCGGTTGATCCGGTGGCCGCCTGGCCCCCGCCGGCTCGGCGCACCAGAAAATCTGGAACATGGTGGCGCCGCTTGCCGCCCGCCCCCGGGCATACCGATGCGGACTCGGACCGTCAACGTGAAGTGACGCCGTGATCGAATCTCGTTGATTCGATCCTGCGTCGGCCCGGCCTCGATCGCTCAATCACAGTTTTCCTCGAGGAAGCGGACCTGCAGCGCATGATGGAGTCGCCGCGCCTCGTCGAGACGGGTGCGCAGCGCGGTCAATGCGGGGGGCGGCGTCCGATCCTCGCGACGCGTGCGTTCGCAGCGTTGCGACCAGCTCTCCTCGGCGGAGGCCTCGATCCGTTCCAGCTCGGCGATCTCGGTCTGCAGGATCTCGGCGAAAACGCCTGCTTGGGCGGTGTCGGGGGAGGGCGATGTCGTCGGCTTGTGAAGATCGTTTCGCCGCGTCCGCGTTTCAGCGAGCCCACAGAATTCGCCGGTGCGTAGCAGCACGGTTGTGCCGACGTGAGTGCTCGTTCATCCGGCCGGACCGCGGCGGTAGTTGCCACCACGGTGATT
>JBGATF010000001.1:3600-605901 GCA_044229355.1 Limisphaerales bacterium | reverse complement strand
CTGTCGCCTTCGGCTCCAGGGGACTCCGTTCCGCCGAAGGGGTTGGCCCAGAGGGTCTGGACCATCAACCAACCAAAACCATACCGGCAGCACAGTGATTTTTAGTTGTCACTGAAGTGAAGAATAATTGTCATTGAACACCGAGGTGCCGGTCCGCGGCCAGCGGCGGCCACCGTACCAACTTAAAATAGTAGAGAAAAAAGACTGGGAAACAGGAACGCGATGGGGTGATGAAAATTGGGACGCCACCCACGCAGGAGCCTTCACCGATCCCAGCAAAGACAAGCCGTTAACACTCTGCATCAATAGCGATTTTGGCATCCTCAGAATATACATGGACAAGCTTGTTGCCCAAAAAGCAGCCGAACAGACAATTGATCAACGCCGAACCAAGTACACGTCTCACATCGCGTACCACCTTTACCAAATGTATCTTGCAAAGGAAGAGTCACAGAAGAAGAAGGATGCAGACCCTGAGGACTCAGACCTTCGCATTCCAGCCGACGATGAGATGCAGGACGAAATCAATCGCGTCGCATCAACCCTTATCCGGTTAATGGACGTCATGCACTAACGATGCCGGCTTTACTCGTTCCGATTAGTGGCCGGTGAATAAGCAGCACTTCTTTGCTGGCGGGAATTTTGCCTTGCGTCCGCGCATACCACTTACGGCCAGGCACGAACCGCCAAATGCGTCCGTCTACCACGCACTCGGCGTCCGAGTCCACGGAAACTTCGCCGTAACCGGCGTGTGCCATGGCGTCCAAGAAAGCGGTTAGCTGCCAAGAAGGTTTTGAGAAGGCAACGAGTTGGAATACCAGCGCATCTTCTGCCAGTAGCGAGCGCAGTGAAGCGAAGATCGCTTGCAACCTCGAGAAGTATGTTAACAACTTGTCTTCATGCCGGCTGCCGAGCATGTAGAAAGATGCCCCTGCGCCGTCGCGCTGATTCGCTAACCAGAAGGGAGCCGGTGTCTCCTTGCGCCCTTTAATCTGCCAACGGTGGTAAAGCACGTGAACTCCTGGGTATGGCGGCGATGTAACCACAAGCTTTGCTGGTAACCAAGAGTGAGGGATTCGCCCTTCGTCATCGCTTCCTTCTGCGTCTCGATTGATAATCCGCCGCAGCGAGCCAAGTCGACAGCGGGGGAGGTTATTTGCTCGTGCCGCTGTGCTAAGAAAATCTGTATAGGTTTGTATCGCACCCTGCAACCGGGCTGAGAACTCATCCTTCAAGGCCTTGCTAGAAGGCATGCTGGTTTTGCAGTCAATAGCCCACTGGCCGACCGAAAGGAGGACAAGCCGGGCAAACGCTTGCTGGCGAGGCTTCGGAAGAAGCGCAACCTTGCTGACGGCCCATTCAAAAAATGTCCAGGCTTCGTACGGAAGGTTGCGTTTGTAGTGATCTTCCTCCTGTTGGGTGACCCAAGATACGTCTGCAGGCACCCACGGTTCTTCATCGGCCATGCAACCCAGCCATGCTTCAAGTGCATAGCGATCATGGATTGAAATCGGCGTAGTTTTGGCCCTGGTGATGAACGCCGCAAGAGTGCTGACGTCCATGCCCGCCGCCCGCCGTCGAAGACCCATAGCCTCAAGGAGGGTCGTCCCCCCACCGCAGAACGGATCCAGAACCAGGTCGCCCTCGTTCGAAAACTCGCTAATAACCTCCCGCGCAAACGAAGGAGCGAAGCGGGCAGGATACTTGTACAGGTTGTGAGGGGACTCCTCGACTTTGTCCTGGCAAAGAACCGCATGAACCACGGAGTCGGGAAGTTTGATCGAGTCTTTCGTCCTCATCGTGCCGCCCCTTTCAACGGATGGCCCAAGTCCAGTTGAAGCTGGGGGTCTTCCGCTCGATCGAGAACGCCCTGGATCGCCCAGTTAACAATGTATTGGAGCGAAAACGGCGGCCGGTGGGTATTCGCAAGCCGTTGCAGTTTCCGGTAGTCGCCCGTTGAGAGCGATACGGTGAAGCGTTTACTTTTCTTGCGCATTGGTGTCACCAAGTTGCACCAATTTTCACCAATCGGCACCAAAAAGTCTATTCTTTTCATCTTGCCCTTTCACAGAGTTGGATCTCGCCTCCATTTTCCTAGCCGGGGTGGGACAACGGTGGGGGGAAGCCTTCCTTTGTCTCGCTAGAGCGTCTCGGCTGCGGCGATTGATTCGAACTCCGAAAGAACTTCCCCGTGGTTCGCGTTCAGGAAACGCACCACTTTCGCGTTATCGAGCAGTTTTTTGATGTACCCGCGGGCGAGGGTGAGGGTCATCATGTTTTCGCCGTACGAATCCTCAACCGCCTTGAGGTCCCGCTCCAAGCCCTCCATTTCTTCTTCCATTCGGGCGATGTCTTCCGCTGACAATCCCGTCTTCTTTTTCGATTCGTCGGGATTCACGAGTTGGGTTTTTGGTGTCCCCAAAACCAGAGCTTCCGCGTATCCGCTCGTGTAATTGTTCGTACTCGTCATCAACTCCGCCATTTCGATCTGCCGCACCGCGGTCACTTTTTTGAGCAACCGAATGCTCTTCGGCGACATTCCCTTGTCTTTGAGCAGGTCGGCAGCGTCGGCGTGAATCCCGTCCAGGAGCGACATCGATGCCCGCACGACGCGGACGGGAATGTTCAGGGCCGCTGCAATCCTCTCGGGCCGGACTCCATTCTGCACCGCCTTCATGATCATCTTGTGTTCCTGGATCGGGTTGAGTCGGTTCACCCGTGCGTTGTACGTGAATCCCTCGTCGTCGATGGACACGATGCAGTCAGCAGATGTGATGCCCAATTCCTTCAGTGCGAAGTATCGGAAATGCCCGTCCAGCAGCAGATACTTGCCGGATGCTTCTTTCGCCGGATGAACCATCAAGGGTTCCACCAAGCCGACTTCTTTGATGGAAGCAAGAATCGCTTTGTATCGCGTGCCGCTTTCCTGGGGTTCTTTGATTTTTCGGACGGGCAGTATCGCATCAAGTGCCAGGCTCAGCTTCTGCATCTCAAATCCAATTTTCGCATCGCTCATTGCGTCTCCTTCGGCTTGTTGCTCGTCGTGAATTCCTCGCCATCAGATGACACGATGCAATCGGCACGGGTGTATCCCAGGTGTTTCAATGCGAAGTATCGAGAGTGTCCATCAAGCAGCAGAAACCTCCCTGGCGCCTCCTTCGCAGGACGCACCACCAGCGGCTCGACCAAACCCAGTTCCTTGACGGAGGCGAGAATCGCTTGATACCGGTTGCCGAGCCCCTGCCGCTCTTTGCGAACCGGCACTATAGCGTCCAGCGCCATGCTCACCTTCCGCATCCCAATTCCAGTTTTTGGATCGTTCATTCCGACTCCTTCGATTTGTTGGTCGTCTTCTCCCAAAGACATTTCGGCATGCTCGACAATGATTCGGCCCGCAACAGGGTTAAATAATTCTCGTCAGCCAGAAGTTTGCTGAACGCCGTCTTGATAAACACCAGTTTCGCGTCGCAAATCTTGGCTTTCCTGATGAGCAGCTTCTGCTTCTGCCGCTCGCGCTTGTAAGTGTTCACCAGGCTTTCGGCGCTTGTCCGGCTTTTGCGCGCATTGCGCGATGCCGCGCCCCGCTGCTTCCCGAAGAACCGCCGTTGGTCGATCAGTCGCTTCACTGCGCGAATCGAGACGTAGTTGAGTTGCTTGCTCTCATATGCCTTCAGCAACTCCCGTTGGGTTTCCACGCTGTCGGTTCGCGAGATGTCGACCGCCACGCAGAGCGGAATCTTCCCCGTGATGGCCGCTTCCAGCAGCCGTTCTTCGCCTGCCTGGCTTAGGGAAAGCGGGTCTTCTCCAAAAGAAGTGGGTGAATTTTGAGGGGTGATCGCAATTTGAGGCCGTATTGACAGGCGTTTTATGAGTTTTGCGGCTGCAGAAAACGTGTTTCAATTCCGCGCATGGCCAAACCAAAGCGGCAGTTGCGCGACGCGTACCGTTTTCCGGGCTTCGTTCCCCTGGCGGAAGTGCACGGGGTTTTCGGTGATCCGCTTGAGCGCGTGGTGCGCCTTCGCCGCCGCGGAAAAAAACGGTGTGCCGCCACTGCGGTCGAGCGCGGCGGAGCTTCTACGATCGTCGTCCGTGGGTGGCGCGGGATCTGTCGTGCGGCCTGCTGCGGATCTTCCTGGAGTTCGAGATGCGGCGCGTGGCGTGCGGCCAGTGCGGCGTGAAACGCGAGAAGCTGAGTTGGTTGGCCGACTGTCCGTATTACACCAAGCGCTTCGCCTACTACGTCGGACGGCGATGCCGCGATTCGTCGATCAAGGCCGTGGCCGAGGAGTTGCGCCTGGATTGGAAGTCGGTCAAGGAACTGGACAAGCATTACATGCGCGAACAGTTGCGGCGGGCAGGATTGAAAACGCCCGAGGTTATTGGCATCGACGAGATCTCGATTCGCAAAGGACACACCTATCGGATTGTCGTGAGCGACTTGTTGCGGTTTCGACCGATTTGGTTTGGCGGCAAGGATCGTTCCGAGGCGAGCCTGGAGATGTTCTACCAGTGGTTGGGCCCAAAACGGTCGGAGTCGATTCGATTGGCGGTGATGGACATGTGGAAGCCGTTCCGCACGGCCACGGCGCGGTGTGCCAAAAACGCGGCCGTCCTGTTCGACAAGTTTCACATTATGCGCCATCTGGGGGAGGCGTTGGACGAGGTGCGCAAGAGCGAATATGCCCGATTGACGGGCTCCAAACGCCGATTCATCAAGGGACAGAAGTACACGCTGCTGTCCAATCGGGAGAACTTGGATCTGGACGGACGGCGGGCTCTGCGGGAATTGCTGGCGGCCAATCGGCGCCTTCACGTGGCCTACCTGCTCAAGGAATCCTTCGGACAGCTGTGGAGTTATCGACGAGAGGGCTGGGCGTTGCGGTTCTTCGAAAACTGGAAAGCCGGATTGAAGTGGCAACGGCTCAAGCCGTATCAGAAGTTCGCCCGCATGATCGAAGCCCACTGGGATGGAATCGCCGCTTTCTGCAAGCCGGAGAACAAAGTGTCGTTGGGATTTGTCGAGGGACTCAACAACAAGATCCGCGTCCTTCAGCGGCGGGCCTACGGTCTGCGCGACGAGGAATACCTGCGCCTGAAGATCCTCACGTGCATGCTGCCGCCGTTCTGAGAACGTCGATGGTATCCAGCCCCGGAGGTCGTTTGACCTGGAGGACGTCGTGGGCGCGCCTATCCGAGCGGGCGGAGCGAGTCCGTTACGCGGTGGCGACCGGCGGCGACGCGAGCTGGAGGCTCGAAGCCCGTCGCCGCCGCTCGCCCGCCCGCTCGGATAGACGGCGCGGTCACGTCGCGGGTCCCACCAGGCCCCCCGATTCCTGTCCGCCCGCACCTCAAGCTGGCAGCCTTCGAGCCGCTCGACATTCGCGGCTGTTTGCCTCAACTAGCGCTGATGCGAACTGGTCATCCCTCACTCTCCAGTGAAAAACCCCTCAAAATCACCCACATGTTTTGGAGAAGAAGCGGGAAAGCAAACCGCTGACAGTCGTATCGGAAATGTCGAGCTTCCTCGCGATCTCACAGTTGTTGTAGCCGCGGGTCTTGAGCCGTTCGATTTCCCAAATCAGTTCCAACGGCCGCGTGTGGCGTCGCGCCATGTTTTCGACCAGGCTGCGGAGCAACCGGTCTTCCTTGGACACCTCGACCACGATCGCCGGGATTTCCTTGTGGCCGAGCGCCATGAACGCCTCCATTCGGCCCTGACCACAGACGAGATCATACCCCGGCCCGTCTGACTCATCGGTCGACCTAAGACTGACCTGGATCGGCTTTTTCAATCCGAGGTTACGGATGCTTTGAACGATGGTTTCGAATTTCTTCCGTTCCCGCAGCCGTGGGTTGATGATGCGAATCCGCTCGATCGGAATCATCTGCACTTTTTCAATCATGCGGCCTCCTGAAGGTTGATACGTTCCGCCAGGCTCAGAAAGTAGTCCAGCGTGTCAAAACGATAGGCGTCGAGATAAATCCCGTTTTCCTCAGCGACGCGTAAATTCTCCCAGGTCATGTCCAGTCCGGGCAATAGATAGTAATCGCGTATGTGTTCGTTGGTGGCGTCCATGCGCACAGCAACGGTGATGTCAGGTTTGAGCCCTTCGTCGAGTCGGATGACCCATCTTGAGGACCCAGCGGGCGTCTCGACGTGCCGGCAGATGACGATATCAACCCGCAATTCATTGTTCACCCGCAAGAGTTGCGTTGCCGTGTCCCACGCGGCAGACGCCCCGCGGGCCTCGATCTGTCGGGTCACATCGGCGACGATGATTGCGTGCTCCTGTCGCAATCGCCTGTTTATTTCGATAAACCGATAATCGATCTCCGGATCATACCCGATCAATTGGTAGGCCCGGACGAGCGAACCGAATCGGTGGCGGAACGCGGAACTCGACGGCATCCCTTCGGCTTCGTCGATGAGTATTCCACTGACCCGGCCGTGCTTGTTCAAGACCTCACGCAAATGCCCTAGCAACTGATCGTCAGTGAGCTTCTGACTTCGCGCCAAGATAATCTCCTGCGCCCGGTCGAAGACCTCGCGTTCAATGATGCCCTGAAAAGCTCCGACCGTCCGGATCCATTTGTCGGGCGGATTCGTGACGTGGGTGCGCTTCAGCTTGAACGAAGTGCGATGGTAGACATTATTGCCGATGTATTTCTCATTGGTCAGGACTTGGTGAACAGTTGCCCGCGTCCAGGACCGCGCAAAATCCGTCAGCACACATTGAACATTCAGGGCGGCGGCGATTTCGGACTCAACTTTTCGTCGCTCAGTGAATTCATCGTAGATCCATCGCACGATTCTCACCTCATCCTCCGGGCCAGGCACCAGTACGACGCGGTCGGTCTGGAGGCTCTTGTGCTCGCCCATTTTCAGGACCGCCTTATGTTGGCCGTTTTGATCGACCAGCATCCGGCGAAGTCCGAAGCCAGCGGTTCCGCCCTGCTTGTAGCCAAGATGGATTAAGCGGCACGCACCTTGAAAGACCTTGGACGACAGCTCGCGACTGTATTCGCCGGCCATCGCTCTCTTTACGCCTTTGACGATGGTTGATACCGGGCTTCCGTCGTTTTCGAATTGCTCTGCGCAGTAGTGGACCGAAACGCCTGCCTGACGGCAGGTGTATTCGTAAAAGGCGCTTTCATCGGCATCCTGGAATCGGCCCCACCGGCTGACGTCATAGACCAAGATGCAGGTGAATTGCACCTCTCCGCCTTGCACGTCCCGAATCATTTGCGCGAGAGAATCCCGCCCTTGGATGTTCAAACCGCTTTTCCCCTCGTCAGAGTATTCGCGGATGATCTCCATCCCTCGACGTTTCGCGTATTCGCGAATCACGTCCATTTGGTTGCTGGTCGAGTACTGCTGATGCTCCGTGGACATCCGCACGTAGGCTGCGGCCAAGAAAGGGGAGACGTTTGCGTCGCTGATGCTCATGCGCGCCCAAGCCGTTGGGGTCGGCTTGGGCACGGATGAAACCGCTCAAAAGCCAGCGTTTGTTCGTCTCCGGAGAATCGCACGTCCCTGTTTTATCAGGCGCCGACAGGTCGCAGCGATCTCCTCTTGTAACGTACTTTCGCTCAATGTCGCCACAAGCCCCACCAACAAAGGGTCCTGCGGTATGCACTCATCTTGTAACGCATGCTTCGCCGAGTTGGGTTTTGTCTGTTGATGCCTAGGCGCCTTTACACGCCTCTCATCTTGTAACGTACGCTGCGTGCGCCGGCCAACTCGCCTCCAGTAATTTGGATTCTCACGACGCCACGCTTGAACGCGCTCCGTGTGCTCGGTTCCGCGCCAATAGTCACGATTCTCGGGTTTGCTTTCCCATATACCTTGGCTTGTGACCTTGCTCGCCCCTCGGCATTCGACTCTTGAACAGAATTTCTGCCGGTGGCGAGTTCGTGGGTCCGGGGCAAACAGCTCCTTGCAATGAAGGCAGCGGCGCCGCTGCGGTGTGCGTTTCATGCCGCAGCGTGCCACGGCGCTCGCCCTGGTTGGTTTAAAGATGAGCTAACAAATCCAGGAGCCGCACCTTATCCGCATCCAAGGAACCAACGGTCAGAGCGTGGATAATCTCCCGCATTTCGTCCTTCGGGGATTTCTGCCCGTTCATCAGTAGCTTCGGCATTGCCGCGTTCAACGTCCGCTGGAATTGTTCGCGCCCTGGCCGGAAGTAATGCTTCATGACGACTTCGACCGTCCGGTGCCCAGTTACCCGCTGGACCAATTCCAATGGCACGCCGGCGGCCAGGGCGAGTGTGATCCATGTTACGCGGAAGGAGTGGAAGTCGTGAATGGAGGCGCGGCGTTTGCCGTTCTCCCGCTCTGTTTGCAGGCCATCGGTTTTCAGCGCTCGACGTTTGCCGCGAACAATCGAGCAGCCCGTCTCTCGTTCGAGTTCGTTCAGATAATTGGAAACGGTCCCCCGGCTGCAGCCCGTTGCCGCCACCACCTCGTCGAGGGTCCGATCGTCCATGTAGGCAGTGAAGACGGCTCGCATCTTGCGGGCTTTCGCTGTGTCGCCAATTCGGTCGATGTAGCGGATACCTTGGTCGCGAACTTCCTCAGGCGTCGTTAGGTTGGATGGAGCGATGCCTGTTTCGGATTCCATGGCCTTTGCCAAAACCTGTTTGACCCGCCACGTAATGCCATCCGGGTTCGCTGAATACATCGAGGCCGCATCCGGAAAACAAAACCCTTTGGCGCCTGTCGTCGACCGCGCCCGATTCAATTCCTCACGAAGCATAGGGAAGACAGGGATGTCCACCGTCTCGCCTGTCTTCGCCGTCTTTACGGTGATGAACCCGGCAGCCAGGTCCACGTCGTCCCATTTGAGCAGGCAGCAATCACCTCGTCGCATCGCGGTGCACATTCCGGTGACGACGATCGGACGGATGAAGTCATCGTCGGCACACGACTCGGTGATGGCCTTGAGTTGCTCGGCAGTGAACGGCTCCCGGTTGATTGTCTCCGTGGCCTTGGTCACCAGTCCGTGAAACGGGTTGCTGCCGTCGTGAAGGTGCGGGTGAAGATGTTTGAACGTGGCCCGAAGCAATTTGAGGGTATCATTCCAGGTCTTGGGCGAGACACCTCGATCCGCCTCCGCCGCCATGAATGCCTTCGCCGTTTCGGGTTTTACAGTGACGAACTCCGAGACCCCGCGCTGGTGTTCACCCGCGAACGTTGCAAAGCGTTTCAGGGTTTTCCGGCACTGGGTGGCATAGCGTTCATCCGTGGCCTTGCGCCGCGGAATCTTCCCCCAGCGTTCTGGCAACTCGGCCAGCGTGGGGAAGGTGACCTCCCGCCCGGTCTTCATCTCCGCCAGTTTGGTCAAGGCCTTCTGGCCTGTCCTATCCTCGTCCAGTTCCTTGCGCTGTTTCGCGTAGGCTTCCATGGCTCTTCCGCGAGACCGCTCAAACTCATCGTCGCCAAGCATTGTGCGCTTCGGCGGGCGCTTGCCGGTGATGGGGACGCCGAGGTTGATGACGGTTCTCTGGCCTTTGACCATGAACACGCCGTACCACCACTTGCTGGACTTTCGAATCTCGAGACTCATACCGCTTCGTTTCGTTGGGCGCGCTGTGGCGCACCGTGGTTCGTTGCGGAGCAGTCTCGGGCGGTTTCCAAACATTTGCCAAATAATTCCCGGGTGCAGGCGGCTAAGTCCTTGGAGATTAGTTGTGCAGCCTTAGGCTCATAACCTGAAGGTCCTAGGTTCAAATCCTAGCCCCGCAACCAATTTACGGCCCTGAAACGGTAACGTTTCAGGGCCGGTCTTTTACAGAAGGAGGATCTGTGAGCCAAGAAGGCTATTGGGTTTACGTTCTGCGCAATCCGACCCGAATGTTCTACATTGGAATCTCCAACGACCCAGCCAAACGGCTGCGCCAACACAATGCCGGTTATTCACCGTTCACGCGGAAACACAGGCCGTGGGAATCGGTCTGGCAGAAAGGGCCGCTGGCGTTGAGCGACGCCCGCAAACTCGAGAACTGGCTGAAGCGGCAAAAGGGCGGAGTTGGCTTTCGTTCGTTTACGGGCATGTGATCCGACTGACGGATTGCAAAAAACCTCGGCCCCGCAGAGCGGGGTCCCGACTTGCGGGATTCAAATCCTAGCCCCGCAACCAATTTACGGCCCTGAGACGGTAACGTTTCAGGGCCGGTCTTTTACAGAAGGAGGATCTGTGAGCCAAGAAGGCTATTGGGTTTACGTTCTGCGTAATCCGACCGGAATGTTCTACATTGGAATCTCCAACAACCCAGCCAAACGGCTGCGCCAACACAATGCCGGTCATTCACCGTTCACGCGGAAACACAGGCCGCGGGAATTGCTTTGGCAGGAAGGGCCGCTGACGTTGAGCGACGCCCGAAAACTCGAGAACTGGCCGAAGCGGCAGAAGGGCGGAGTTGGCTTCCGTTCGTTCACTGGCTTGTGATCCGACTGGCGGATTGCAAAAAACCTCGGCCCCGCAGAGCGGGGTCCCGCCTTGCGGGATTCAAATCCTAGCCCCGCAACCAATTTACGGCCCTGAAACGGTAACGTTTCAGGGCCGGTCTTTTACAGAAGGAGGACCTGTGAGCCACGAAGGCTATTGGGTTTACGTTCTGCGCAATCCGACCGGAATGTTCTCCATTGGAATCTCCAACAACCCAGCCAAACGGCTGCGCCAACACAATGCCGGTTATTCACCGTTCACGCGGAAACACAGGCCGTGGGAATCGGTCTGGCAGAAAGGGCCGCTGGCGTTGAGCGACGCCCGCAAACTCGAGAACTGGCTGAAGCGGCAAAAGGGCGGAGTTGGCTTTCGTTCGTTTACGGGCATGTGATCCGACTGACGGATTGCAAAAAACCTCGGCCCCGCAGAGCGGGGTCCCGCCTTGCGGGATTCAAATCCTAGCCCCGCAACCAATTTAGAAGGGCTTATCCCGCACATGTGGGATAAGCCGTTTTTCCTGGCCGTTTACACCCCGTCCCGCCCGTCGTCTGCTTTTTGGGAGCACTGTGGGTCACTGTGGCGCCCATCACCAAATATTTGACAAATGTTTGGCGGGTGGAGGAGAGGGGACGAACACAACTCGGATCGACCGACGTGCAGTCGAGTCAACGCGAATCAGGTCGAGAGTTTCTCGGGGCGCCTTTCAATCCCGACCATCGGAACGATATTCATTGCCTCTTGGATAGTTCGGAACTTGTCGGGACTTTCCCTTGTCCGAATGTCTTAAGAAAGTTAGCATCCGGTCCATGGTGAAAAAGGAAGACCAAGTTCGGAATCGTTTGCTCGGCAGGTGTAACTGGGCCGGCATTCTTGGCATTATTGTTTTGGCCCAGGGTTGCGCAAGCATCGATGACACGAAACCAGTAGTGCGACATCTTCCACCGCCCCCTCAAAGCTACATATTTGTTCCTATCGATCTGCCGGTTGCCACCATCAAAGATCTCGTAGAAAAGCAAATTGCCTCTGAGCCTGTCGCCCGCGGTGAAAGCCCGCCTGTCAATGGCTCAATCGCAACCGAAGCAGTGGTCAAAATGGTTAAGGTAAAGCGAATTATATCGTTAGCCCGAGAGGAAAGCCGAAAGGTGACTACACTTGAAAGAATTGGGCTCGGCTTGTTTTCTGGTGGGCTGAGCGAAGTAACCAAAGTGGTGGTGGATCATATTCCAGAAAAATCTGAAATCATTGAATTCGTAGACAAAGGGCAGGCAATTTCCGACATCCTGGTCAATCGATATACAAAAGTAATCTCGACGACAATTGAAGCCCGTTATGTCGTCCACTACACAGGAAGGATAAAGAACATTGATTCACTTACGATTGATGGCGATCAACTGCGCACATCAATCCTTTTGGATTGGGATATTAGCGCCGACCTCCTTAGCCCTCTCCCAGTCGGTGCAAGTGTTAAGGGCGCGCTGACGACGAAAGGTTCGACGGTCGTGGATATATCCGCAAAACTTTCTACAGATAACAATGCAAAGCTGAACATATCCTTGAACAGGAACGGGACTAAGGTGGCAGTGAAATCATTGGAGTTGCCTGGTTTGGGAATTAATCTGGTGCAGCTTATCCCTGTGGACGCGAGTGCCGCAATGACTGTGAAGACTCTCGCCAAGGTCTTCGAACTAATTCCGGAAAATGAGCTCCTACAGCCGATCGTAGAGAAAAGTGATAGACAGAGAACTTTTGGAAACCGCATTCGTAGCGAATTAGTCAAATTAGGGCGACCGCTTCTCCTGGGCACCAACGTCCTGGGATCCAATAGCGTACGGGTAGATGCATATCTGGACATCGCGCCAACCAACTTGGCTTTTGGAAACGCCATGGGGACGAAGGTTGGCGAGAGAAATGTGCTGCGCTTGCCGGTCGAATTGACCACACCCGTCCGCCTGGTTCTATCCGACAAGAAGCCTATCCCATTCCAAGGTTCAAATCCCAACAAACTGCCGATTTCAACAACCGCGGAGGTGCGGCGACTGGTTGATATTCAGTTGGTCACTGATCTTGCAGTTACGAATTTGACTATGTTGATTGATCGGGAGATTTACAATGCGTGGACAAATAGCCTGCAATACGTCACGAACCATTACGAGCCTGGGCCCACTTCGCTCTGGTGTGCGAAGGACGATAAATACGTCCTCCGCCTTCCGATTCGAAAAAAAAATAGCGTGAAGGATTGGACCGTGCTTTATGCTTGGGCGAATGCAGCGGTAATCGAAGAGCCTGTTGGACAAGGTGCATCTCTGAAATCGCTCCAACTAACAAATATAGAATGGACCGCACGTTCCAAGAATATCTTGGTCACCTCGTTGGCATGGCTAGGCCACCCCATTATTCAGAAGAAGATAGAGGACCGTGCGCACCTGTCGCTTGCCAAATTGGAAAACGAAATCCAAACAAATGGGACCCGAACCTTTACAAACAACCTGTTCGTCGCAAGCGTCGGCCTTAAGAGTCACAAATTCCAAGGCTTGAGTCTTGGCGATGGCTACTTCCGGTTTGCGCTTCACGCCAAAGGAGAGCCAACCATATCATTCAAGTAGGTTGTTCGAGTGACCCGGTGTTTCTTTAACGAACACCAGCCTAAATCGAGTCGGTGGTTGCTTGCACTTATTTTAGGCAGTCCAAGTCCTCTGTCGACTGCCCGATCTTTCTGGTGTAAAGGCCGTGCCAACGTGTGCGGAGGAAGAGGGCCGGCCAGTCATACGCCGCGGCGTGACCCTTTAGAGCCCCTTCCTTCGCATTCAGGATCAGGTAGCCCGTCGGAACCGTTCATGCAGGAAAAGATCCAAGCTCTCCTTCGCGGCGTTGGCGGATTACAAGTGGTCCTTCCGGAACTGCACGATAAAGCAAGCGGACGGATCGACGCACAGAAGCTCGCCACCTACATCGGCGTACCCCTCAAGCGACTCGCCGATGGTCTGCGGCTGAATTATAAGGGCGTCCACCGGAATCCCTCGGCTGAAGCGTCTCAGCCCGCCTTGAAGCCGGTGAAACGCTGCGCTGAAATTCTTCACGAATTCTTCCACAAGGCCGAGACGGTGCGGGTCTGGCTCAACACCTCTCATCCGGACCTGGACGGAAAGACCGCGCTGGATCTGATTCTGGCCAACAATAACAAGGCAGTCCTGCTGATTCTCGAGAACGCCGCGGCCGGCGTGCCGGTGTAATGTTGGCCTCGCCCCAACTCGCCGCTGCGCTCCGGAGTGTCCCCCTGGTCTTGGAGGAACGCAAACCGGTGGGGGTGCGACCGGTCACCTACCGCACCTTCTGCACCGCCGGCAGCAGCAATCCGATGAGGATGGCGATGATGGCGATAACCACGAGGCCGGCGCCGGCGAAGGCCATTTCGCCCAGGGCGATGGCGATGGCGGTGGTGTCGCCGCGGGTCTGCGCCAAAATCCGGACGGGCAAGCCGACGTTGTTGGGATTGGCTGCCTTCGTGACCGCGCCAACGAGGGTGAATCGGCTGTTGCCATGCGGCAACGCCTCGCGCTCCACGGAGTCGATGGAGAAGTGCACGTTCCAATCCGGGTGCACCGGGTCATGGGCGGTCCCCAAGCCGGTGCCGGTTTCCAGATTCACCCGCAGATCGAACGAGAGTTTTAGTTCACCCGCGACGCCCGGCAGCTCGCGGTTCCAGACCATGCCATGGCCGTAAAGCACCTCGGCGTCGTCGCGATCGCGTCCGGCGTGACCCGCGATGGCGGGTAGTCCGGTGGCGGAGAGGAGGGCGCCGCTGGCGGCGGTGAGGTATTGTCGTCGAGTCAGGTTCATAACGGTTGGGTTTTGGTTCGAATCCCGCGTCAGTCCGCGAGCTGTTCGGGACACCCGCGGGATCGTTTCACCGTTCATTCCTGAAAACGCTGCGTCCTCCTTACAGGCAATCGTCAATCCAGCAGAAGAATAACGTCCAGATTCCAGCGGCGGCGGTGAGCCGCGTTGCCCAGGCCCGTGTCCACGGATCCTTGGCATCGCCAGCTGTCGTAGCTGGAGCGAACGTGAAAAGTTTGAACCTTCATCGTTTCAAGCGACTCGGAACCGTGGACGCAGGATGGGGGGTTCGCGCAGGGCCGGAAACGCAGAAACGCAAGAAGGGCTGGAATCATCCTGGCCGTTGGACGGGCGCACACCGGACGAGCATCGCAGGTAGGGCTGGCGCTCCGCCGCCAGCCGGCAGTCCACACGGCGGACCACACTGGCGGCGCGCTGCGGAGAGCGCGCCCTACCTTTTCTGGTTCACGAGTGCCCGCGACATCCAAAATGGACGTGAGTTGTGGCCATGAACCGCGGACTACTCCACCTCATCCGTCCCTCCCGCCAAGCGGGGCGGGACACCTTCTCCCCCGCAGAGCGGCGGAGAAGGCTCAAACCGGCCGGCTGCCTCGCACGAGTTCCACGGGCCGATAGCCACCGCGCGATTGGAAATAAATGATCAAGCCGACGTAACAGGCAAACATGATCAGCGGAAGCACGGCCACTTTGCCCAACGTGGCCTGGTTGTTGCGCGAGCGCACACCTTCGAGTTCGGCCCGTTCCGCCGCAGTCAACGCGGCTTCGCGGGACTTGTCGATCGGACGATAGCTCAGCCCGTATTTCTGCTGTGGAGGTTCCATCAGGCGGGCGTGCAGCGCCGGCTGTTCGACGGCCAGCCGGCGATCGAGGGAATCATCCTGAATCGCACCCAGCATCGGGCTTCCGAGAACGCCCACCGCGATCAGGCCGACCGCGCTGACGGAGCTCAGGGTGAGCGAGCCGCCTCGCGGGAACTGTTCGGAGACCACGCCCAGCGTGGTCGGCCAGAAGAACGTTTTGCCCACCCCGTAACAGGTTGCCGCGAGGAAGACCACGGCCGGCGCGGATCCGGCATGAGCCAGCCACGTCAACCCGCCGGCGGCGATGACCGCGCAGGCCGCCAGCAGGCCAAGCGGCGAGATGCGATGGGTGATCGGGCCGGCGACAAAGCGCAGGCCAAACATGATCGCCGACGTGTAAATGAGCACCCAGTTGCCGGCGTTCGGGCCCGCCTCGCGCAACACCGGCGTCATCAGATTCGCGATCCAGCTGTCCGTGCCCAGCTCCGTCGTGGCCAGCAACGTCATGATCGCCATCAGCAACACGAACATCGGCCGCCCAAAGCTGCGAATCTTCAACGCGAACAGCACGGTGGGCACCACGCCCAAACCGAGGATCGCCGGGCCCGGCAAACTCAGGCCAAAGACACGGAGGATTTCATCGATGGCGTATCCGAGGAATAAACAGATCAGAAAACAACCGCCCCAGCCGCACTCGCGCAGCATCTCGAAGTAGCTCACCCCGGCCGCGACGCGTTCCTGCACCGGAAACTCCTCGCGCCACATCATCCCGCCGTAAATCAACGTCGGGATCAAATAGAGCCCGATCTTCCAACGCCAGGCGTCTTCGCCGCCAGCTGTGCCCACCAGGATGACGACGAGGCCACCCAGAACCATGCCGCCCGGCCAACCCGCGTGCAGGATGTTCAGGTAATGCGTTTTTTCCCGGGGATACAAGGTGGCCGTGACCGGGTTGATCACTCCTTCCACAACGCCGCCGGCGAGCGCGAAGAGAAATGTCCCAAGATAGAGTGCCGCGTAGCCGTTCGCGGTCATGAGGACGACTGCGGAAAGCACATGGCACCCGAAGCCGAAGGCCATGGTGCGCCCGTAGCCGATCCGATCCACGACGAGCGCGCTGAGGATCATGGTCACGGCCTGTGGGTAGAGGCCGGCGCCCTGGATGGAACCGAGCTGGCTTTCCGACAGATTGAACCGCGTCCCGAGCCCGTTGAGCAGGAAGGCGCGGACGGCGAACCCGACGGCCGACGCCACCAGCGACATCGTGCACGCCACGAACAGGCGATTGGAACGCGCGGCCATGCGGTTACTTCCCCTGGCCCCAGGCGGGACCCGCGTAGCCAGGAGCAGGCGTGCCGTCCGGTTGAAGTTTGCTGCAGGTCCAAAGCAACCCGCGGGCGAGCAGCCGCAGGTAATCCGGCGACGCGGACGTTTTCATGTCATGCCCGAGCGTCGTGCTGAAGACGTTCCCGGCCTTGTATTGGCGCGTCCAACAGACGGTGTGCTCCCGACCGTCCTGCGGGCTCTTCGCCTTCAGCAGCGGGTGCGAGTCGGGGAAAATCGAGATCGTCTGGTAAAGCTCGTCGCCGGGCGTGGTCCACGGATCAGGAAACGCCTTCGTGATCGCGCTGGCGGCGTCCAGCTTGACCACGGTGAAGGACTGGTAGCGGTCGTGGACCTTTGAGCGCATGCCGCAGCACGTCTCCCACTCCGCAATCTTCGGAGACCGACGAAAGGCATGGACGGCGCAATGAATCATCACGGTGGGCTTTCCGGCGGCCGTCGTCTGGAGGACGTGCTCCAAGACGTCGTCTGGCGCCTCGTCAAAGCACCAGTCATAAACAACCGCGTCAAAGCCATCGGCGAACTGCGGTCTCCGCACTGGGTTCAAGGAATCCTTCACGGTGAACTCCACCCGGATGAGCGCGCTAAGATTGGTGGCAAGGTGCGGCGCAAGCCGCGCGTAGTCATGATAGCCGCCGCCGACGAAGAGCAGTGCTTTGATGGGCGGAGGCGGAGCCGCCGCGGCCGCCACAACCGGCGCGCCAACCAGGCACGCGAAAATGAAACCACGAAGATCGAGCCAAGGGGAACGCATGGCGCTACTATTGAAACTTCCCGGCGAACCGCAATGGAAATGATCGGCAATTCCAGTTCCGGACGGCCCAAGGCAGGGGCGCAGACAGAATGCTTGCGACCCCTCCCCTGGCGGACCGCAGCGCCGGTGGAGCCGAGTCCCGAGGCGTCTCCCGCTCACGGCGGCGAGAACGCCGCCGGTGCTGGACGCCGGATGCCTGCGCTACCACCTACCCCACCTCTTCGCGGATCTTTTCGAGCAAGGCCTTGGTCGCGCGAATCCCTTCCGGCTCACCGATCTTGTCGCCTTCGTATTCGATGCCCAGATATCCCCGATAGCCGGCCGCCAGCACAATCTTCAACATCCGGCGGTAATCCGTCTCCACGCAATTGCCAGCGCCGTCAAAGTCGTGCGTCTTCGCGCTGACGGCCTTGGCAAACGGCATCATCTCGGTGACACCCTGATAGCGGTCGTACTCCGTGAAGTTTCCGAAATCGGGCAACGTGCCACAGTTGGGGCGCTTGACCAGGCGCATGACGCCGGAGAGCCAGAGCCCGTTGGAGGAAAGCCCGCCGTGGTTCTCGACGATGCAATTCAGCCCGAGGCGGCCGCAGTATTCGGACAGTGCGGCCAGGCCGTCCGCCGCCCGCTTTTGTTGTTCCTCGAAGGTCCCCTGCCCCTTCGCGTCCGCGTTCACGCGAATCGAGTGGCAGCCGAAAAACCTGGCCGCGTCGGCCCACTTGTGATGGTTCTCCACTGCCTGCCGGCGCCGGGCCGCGTCCGGATCGCCCAGCGCGCCTTCCCCGTCGCACATGATGAGGAGAATCTTGACGCCTTCGCCTTCGGCGCGGCGTTTGAACTCGGCGAGATAGGCCGGGTCCTGCGCCTTTTTCATCATGAACTGGTTGACCAACTCGATCCCTCCGATGCCGTAATCACGGCGGGCGGTCTGGGGGAAATCGAGATGATCGAGCTTCCCACCGAACAGCGCGCGGTGCAGCGACCATTCCGCGAGGGAGATGTTGAAACGCGGCTGGCGCCCCAGCGACGCACACCCGCCGGCGGCGAGCGCAGCGGTGGCCGCCGCACATTGGCGAAGAAAAAAACGACGCGAGGTATTCATAGGATCAAATCCGCAACCCGGCCCACACCGAAATGCCGAAACGCTCAACGCTCAACGCTCAACGCTCAACGCTCAACGCTCAACGCTCAACGCTCAACTTCCGACGTTCAAAGTTCAAAGTTCAAAGTTCAACGTTCAACGTTCAAAGTTCAACGTTCAACGTTCAACTCATCACTCGTCCCTCATCCCTCATCCCTCTCTAATGTGCGGCTTTGGCGGCGCCGACTTCCTCCGGGCGGTCGGTCGGCGGTTTGAAAAACACGAGCAGCAGGACCATCGCAGCGACAGCCAGGCCGGTGGGCACGAGGAAGAGCTTGTGGTAATCGACCACGCCCGCGGCATTGGTCCATTGAGTCTTGAGCGAGCCGAACCAGAAGTTGGCAATGACGAGGCCGACGCCGAGGACCAGCAGGTTGAACATGCCCTGGGCGCTGGTCCGGATGTCCTTCGGAAACACCGCATCGACGAAGATGTAAAGGGTGGCGAAGAAGAAGGCGTAGCAGATGCCGTGCAGAACCTGCACAGCGATGATGATCGCCTGGTATTCGGGCTTGTCGAAGAAGGCGAACACCGCGAAGCGCATGGCGTGCCCGAGAATCCCGATGATCATCGTCCACTTCCAGCCGATCTTTTTCAGCACGGTGCCGAGGACGAGCATCGTGAGGATCTCGGCCACCTGCCCAATCGTGGTGATGGCGGAGATCCAGTTGTTTGGCATGTTGATCGGGTCCTGCAGGAACCCGCCAATCAACACGAAGTAGCCGTTATGAATGGTGGAATCAATCAGCGTGACGAGGAAGAGAACCAGGACATAGGGGTGCTTGAGCAGCTTAAACGCCTCGAGCCAGGCGAGGGATTCAGCGCCCCCTTCGCCCGCCCGGCGCGGCGGCGTGTGCGGCAGGGTCAGGCTGAAGCCGGCGAGCACGAACGAGATGATGGCGCCGACCAGAAAGATCCAGCGCATCTCCTCGACCGTCGACTTGGCGCTCAAGAGGAAGACCAGCGGCCACGACACCACAATCCACCCGATGGTGCCGCCCATGCGGACGAACCCGAAATCCCTGGCCGGATCCTTCAGATTGGCGAACGCGAGCGAGTTCGTGACTGAGATGGTCGGAACATAGAACAGCCCATAGAGCAGGAAGAACGCAAAGAACGGCCCAAAACTCGTGGCGAAGGCCGCGCCGATCAACGCCGCGCCGCCGATCAGATGGCTGAAGGCGAGGAACTTTTCACCGGAAAAATTGCGATCCGCAAACTGGTTGCTGAAGAAGATGCCGACGACGGACGCGATGGCGAACATGCTGCCGGCGAGATTCTGCTGCCAGCCCTCGAACTTCAGCATCGGCATGTAGTTGAAGATCTGCACCTGCCAGGAACCCCAGATGGCGATCTCCAGCACCATCATGACAAACAATTTGAAGCGAATAGCGTTGTTCATGCATTGAATCGAGTTGTCGTCGCGCAGCCACCCCACGCCGCCCTCCGCGGCAACACGTCGGGCGGAACGGCACGAGCTGGAACGCCCGGACGTTAGGGGAATCCGGTCGGCTGACGCAAGCGGCATTGCAAAGGCCGAAGTCCGAAGTTCAACGTTCAACGTTCAACGTTCAACGTTCAACGTTCAACGCTCAACGTTCAACGTTCAACGTTCAACGTTCAACGTTCAACGTTCAACGCTCAACGTTCAACGTTTAACGCTCAACGTTCGGGTCATCAATTGGGGTGAAGTTTTTCTCGCCTTGCCGGGGCATCCCATGACAATTCGCAGCCGTGGTGACGACCGACCTGCTCGTGGCGCGCGACGTGACCAAGTCTTTTCCGGGCGTGCGCGCGCTGGATGGAGCGCAACTCACGTTGCGTCGCGGGGAGATCCACGCCCTGATGGGCGAGAACGGCGCCGGCAAATCCACGCTGATTAAAATCCTCACGGGGGTTTACCAGCGCGACGCCGGCTCTGTCCGGCTGGACGGTCGGGAGATCACGCCCGGCTCGCCGCGCGAGGCCGAAACCGCCGGCATCAGCACGGTCTACCAGGAGGTGAACCTCATCCCGACCCTTTCCGTGGCGGAAAACATCCTGCTCGGACGCCAGCCGGAATGGCTGGGGTTCATCCGGTGGCGGACGGTGCGGGCGCGCGCCCGCGAGGCATTGGCCCGGCTGGATCTGGACCTCGACGTGGGACGCGAGCTCCGCTCGTATCCCATCGCCGTCCAGCAGATGGTGGCGATCGCGAGAGCCCTCGACGTCCGGGCGCAGCTGCTGGTGCTCGATGAACCCACGTCGAGCCTCGACGATCGCGAGTGCGAAGCGCTGTTCCGAATCCTGCGCCGGCTGCGGGATGACGGTCTCGCCATCGTTTTCGTGACCCATTTCCTGGATCAGGTTTACGCGGTGACGAACCGGATCACCGTGCTGCGGAACGGCCGCTTTGTCGGCGAGTTTGAAACGGAGAAGCTGCCCCGCCTCGACTTGATCGCCCAGATGTTGGGCCGACCCGCCGGCCGGATCGACCCGTCTGCCTCCACCTCATCGGCCCCGGTCGCCTCCGCCGAAGCGCCGGCCGCGGCCAGCCCGCCCGGCGAAGGTCGCCCGAAAAGCCAGCCGTGGCTTGAAGCGCTCGGGCTGTCCCGCCGCGGCGCGCTTCAGCCGATGGACCTGTCCGTGCGACCGGGGGAGGTTCTGGGTCTGGCAGGGCTGCTGGGCAGCGGGCGCACGGAGACGGCCCGTCTGCTCTTTGGCATCGATCGCCGGACGGCCGGCGAGGTGAACATCAACGGCCAGGCCGCGCCGTTGCGATCGCCGCGTGAAGCCATCGCCCGCGGGCTCGCCTTTTGTTCCGAGGACCGAAAGACCGAGGGGATTCTCCCGCACCTGTCCGTGCGGGAAAATTTGATCCTGGCGATGCAGGCAAGTCGCGGCGCGCTCCGCCTGCTCGCGCGCGACGAGCAGCAGCGCCTGGCGGAGCATTACATCGGCGCGCTCGGCATCAAGACGCCCAGCCCGGAAACGCCGATTCGAAACCTCTCCGGGGGCAATCAGCAAAAGGTCCTTCTGGCCCGGTGGCTGGCCATCCAGCCCCGGCTGATCATCCTCGACGAGCCCACCCGGGGCATCGACGTGGGGGCCAAGGCGGAGATCGAAAAGCTCGTGCAGTCCCTGCGCGCCCGCGGCCTGGCCGTGATCTACATCTCCTCCGAGCTGGAGGAGATCGTGCGCGTCAGCGAACGGGTCATCGTCCTGCGGGATCGCCGGAAAGTGGGCGAGCTGGCCGGGCCGCTCGACGAACATCGCATCATGGCCAGCATCGCGGAATCCGATGAGCGCTGACTGGCTGCATCGCGCGCGCCGCAGCCGCCTCGTCTGGCCCATCCTGGGCCTGGCGTTCCTGCTCGCCTTCAACGCGATCTTCGATCCCGGTTTTTTCGCCCTGGGCACACGGGATGGCCATCTCTATGGGCCGCTCGTCACGGTGCTGCGGCTGAGCGTGAAGGTGATGTTTCTGGCGCTCGGCATGACGCTGGTGATCGCGACCGGCGGGGTCGATCTATCGGTGGGCTCGGTCGCGGCCGTGGTGGGCGCGCTGGTGGCGCATCTGGCCGCGGACAGCGGCTGGTCGTGGCCCCCGTTGCTGGCGGTGGCCGTCGGGGTGGCGGGATTGGCCGGCGTTATCAACGGGGGCCTCGTGGCGCTGGCCGGCCTGCAGCCCATCGTGGCCACCTTGATCCTGATGGTGCTGGGTCGCGGAATCGCGTTGCGCATCACCGGTGGAAATCCCATCGCGATCAGTCAACCGCTGCTGCTCGACCTGGGCCGAGGTTATCTCGCCGGCGTTCCGGTTCCACTCTGGCTCGCCGGCGGATTCTTCGTGGTCACGGCTCTGGCCTGCCGGCGCACGGCCACGGGCCTGTTCATCGAGGCCGTCGGCGACAACGCCACCGCCAGCCGCTTCAGCGGCATCAACGCCCGCGCCGTGCAACTGGCGGTCTACGTCTTCTGCTCGGTCTGCGCGGCCCTGGCCGCGCTGATCACGATTGGTGACATCGGCCGCGTCGAGCCGGATCGGCTCGGTCAATTGCTCGAGCTCGATGCGATCACCGCGGTTGTCGTCGGCGGCACCGTCCTGACTGGAGGCCGGTTCTCGCTGACCGGCTCCATCATCGGCGCGATCCTGATTCAAACCCTGACCACGACCCTCATTCGCCAGGGCATGCCTTCCGATGTGGCCCCGGTTCCGAAGGCGCTGGTCATCCTCGGCGTTTGCCTGCTGCAATCGGATCAGTTGAGAGCCCGGTTTCGGCGGCGGGCGGGAGGTTCGGCATGAAGGTGCGGCCGCATCATCTGCCCATCCTGACCACGGCCCTGGTCCTGGCGGCGCTGCTCGGGACCTTTTCGCTGGCCTTTCGCGGCTTTCTCTCGCCGCTGATGGCCGTCAACCTTTTCATCAACAACGCGCACCTCGGAGTCATCGCCATCGGGATGACGTTTGTCATTCTCAGCGGCGGCATTGATCTGAGTGTGGGCGCGGTCATGGCCGGCACCGCCGTGCTGGTCGCCACCGCCGTGCAGCAGCACGGGATCCACCCGGCCGCAGCCGTCGCGCTGGCGCTGGCATCCGGGACCTTGTTCGGCGCGGGCATGGGCGCGCTCATCCAAGCATTTCAGCTGCCGCCGTTCCTGGTCACCCTGGCGGGCATGTTCCTGGCCCGCGGCCTCGCCTTTGTCCTCAGCCCGCAATCGGTCGGCATCCAGCACCCGTTCTACGACGCCGTGACGGGCTTCAGCCTGCCCATTGTGGGCCATGCGGCGTTGCGGGCGACCGCGTTGACGTTCATCGCGACCTTTTTCGTCGCGCTGATCGTCGCGCATTTCACCCGGTTTGGTCGGAACGTCTACGCCCTGGGAGGCAATGAGCAGTCCGCGTTGCTCATGGGACTGCCCGTGGCGCGGACCAAGATCGCGATTTATGCAATCAGCGGTTTTTGCGCGGCGCTCGGCGGCGCGGTATTCACGCTGCACACGTTGTCCGGCGATCCCACGGCCGGTCTCGGGCTGGAGCTGGACGCGATCGCGGCGGTGGTCATTGGGGGCACGCTCCTGACAGGTGGCGTGGGCTACATGGCCGGCACCTTGATGGGCGTGCTCATCACTGGAACCATCCTGGCCGGGCTCGATTATCACGGCGGCTTCGATTCCTCCTGGCAGCGGATTGCGATTGGCGCACTGCTTCTTGCCTTTATCGGCCTGCAACGATTTCTGACTCGCGCGTCCCGGCGCCTTGGCCCAAGCTAGGGCCACGAATTGAACATCATGAGAACGCCGATCCTTCCCCCGACTCATCGTCTCTCCACTCCACTGCTCACGCTCTCCACCTTCCTCATCCTGGCCACCGGCCTCTCCCTGGGCCCGGTGGGCTGCGGCAAAAAGGAAGGCGCCGACAAGAGCAAGCCGATGGTGGTCGGGTTCGTCCAGGTGGGCGCCGAAAGTGACTGGCGCGTGGCCGAGACCAAATCGATCAAGGAGGAGGCCAACAACCGCGGCGTGGACCTGAAGTTCTCCGATGCGCAGGGCAAGCAGGAGAACCAGATCAAGAGCATCCGCTCGTTCATCGCGCAGGGGGTTTCGGCCATTGTGCTGGCGCCCAAGGTCGAAACCGGTTGGGAGCCCGTCCTGAAGGAGGCCAAGCAGGCTAAAATTCCAGTCATCCTGGTCGACCGCGGGATTACGGTCTCGGACGACTCCCTTTACGCAACCCTGATCGCCTCGGACTTTGTGGCCGAAGGCCGGATGGCGGGCGAATGGCTGGCCAAAAAAACCGGCGGCAAAGCCAGCATCATCGAGCTGGAAGGCACACCGGGCGCCGCTCCGGCCATCGATCGGAAGAAAGGTTTTGCCGAAGCCATCAAGGGCCACCCGGAGATGAAAGTCCTCGCGGCGCAGAGCGGTGACTTTGAAACCGGCAAGGGCAAGGAGGTCATGGAGACCTTGCTGCAGAAATTCGGCAAGGACGTGACCGCCGTATATGCGCACAACGACAACATGGCGATTGGCGCCATTGAAGCCATCAAGGCGGCCGGGAAAAAGCCCGGCGCCGACATCCTGGTCGTGTCCATTGACGCGGTGAAGGCCGCCTTCCAGGCGATGGTCGCCGGCGATCTCAACTGCACGGTTGAATGCAGCCCGCTGCTTGGCCCCATGGTGTTCGACGCCGTGGAAAATCTCATCGATGGCAAGCCCGTGTCGAAGAAGACCATCGTCAAGGATCAGGTGTTCGACCAGGCCACCGCGAAGGACGCGATCGGCAGCCGGCAGTATTAGCCTGAATATTTCATGGTGAAGGTAGGGCGCCCCGCACTGCGGGACGCCGCCATGCGAACCGGTTTTGCGGCGTGCGCGGAGCGCCCGCCCTACCCTCCGTCCTCCCATCAAGGTGTTCGCGATTCAAGCTCAGCATGAAATATGCGGGTTAGGCCTAATGCCTTTCGGAAATTCCAGTTTGCTAGGCAAAATTTGCCTTGTACTTATTCACAAGCTGAGTAGTTACGCTGGGGATGCGAAACGCATCTTCTGGCCGACCGCGCAGGAAACGGTCTCCGCGACAAACACGATCGACACGGCAAGCGGTGACAACCGACGCCCCAAAGCCAACGGGCTTCATGGGGGCGTGGCAAGAGTTGCTCGGCGGCTATGTTCCAACGGTCGCCAAGCGACGGGGCCGTCGACCAAGAGTTCCGTTGACGCACGTGTTGCCCGCTCTCACTTTTCATTTCATGAACGGTGCCGGAACGTTGGCTCAGCATTTCTTTCAGTTGTTCAACTACGGGTTTGCCGACAGTTCGTTGAGCGATCGGAGAGCCCGATTGCCGTGGGAGGTCTTCACCGACGTCATGCGGCGTGCCCTGCGACCGCGGGCCACGGGCAGGCACAAGGGAGCGTTTTGGCGGCAGTGGCGTCTGGTGGCCATCGACGGAACGCAGTTCAGCGTGACGAACACGCCGCAGGTCAAGAAGCAGATGACCAAGGCCAAGAGCCGTCGTGGACGCGCGGCCTTTGCCAAGCTTTGGACCGTGGTGTTGTTGGAGATCGGACTGCACAACCCGTTGGCGGCATCCATCGGACGACGAGGCCAGTCGGAGTGGGAGTTGTCCCGTGGATTGTTGGCTCAGTTGCCCAAGAAGGCGTTGTTGCTGGCCGACCGGCTTTACGGCTGTGCGGCGTTTATCGCCGAGGCGATGGCCGCTTGCCAGCAAGTGGGCAGTCATTTTCTGATTCGCGTCCGAACCAATCTCAAGGTTCAGACACGGCGTCGTTACCAGGATGGGAGTCGGTTGATCCGCGTGGGCCTGCGCCAAAAGGGCAATCCCAATCGCATCGTGCAGTGGCTGGAATTGCGGGAGATTCGCGCGCAAGTCGTGCGCAAAGGCTTCCGCCCTCAGTGGGTCCGTTTGTGGACCAGCCTGCTGGATTGGAAAGAGGCTCCAGCCGACGAACTGGCCCAACTCTACACGCAACGCTGGGAACACGAACTGTATTACCGCGAGATCAAGCGGCAGTTGCGCAAGACCGATGTCCTGCAAAGCCACACGCTGGAAACGGCGGCCCAGGAAATCGCGGCCATCATCCTGGCCAGTGCGTTGGTCGCCACCGAACGGGCTCGAGTTGCAACCGGGCAACTGCCCGCCTTGCGGGTGAGTTTCGTCAAAGTGCTGGAACTGCTCCAACCTCTGTGGCTCATGCTGGAGATGGGCGACGACTTGCTGAGCGAATCGCAGAAACAACAAATGACCAACCGCATCTACAAGCTGATGGGCCAGTGCATCACCCAGCGCAAACGGCCTCGCAGTTGCCCCAGGGCCGTCCGCCAACCCGTCACTGGCTGGCCGCGCCTGCGACGAAACCAGTCGATCTGCGCTCCCATCGAGTTCCGCATTATCTGAGTACTTTGCTCCCATGGAATTTCCGAAAGGCATTAGGGTTAGGCCTCCATCAGCTCGGATGCGTCGTGGCGACCGCCCGGGACCCGGGTGCCGGCGGACGTTGCGAGCGAAAGCCGCGCGTTGCGCCGCACTCCGTGACCCCAGTGCGAGCGTCGAAGGTCCGTTCGCGATTCGCCAGGCCCGGGGCAGCTGCGAATTCGGGTGGGACCAGGCCATTTCCTCGGCGGAGTTTCGGGCGAAATTGCGCATGATGATGGAGGACGCATGAGCTCCGGCTCTCTTAACGAACGGGATCTGTTTCTACAGGCCATGGCCTTGCCGCCTGGCGAGCGCGAGCCGTTCCTCGACCGGGCGTGCGCCGCCGACCCTGAACTGCGTGACCGCCTGCGGGAGCTGCTCAACGAGTCAGGCGACGTCGGATCCTTCCTCGAAACGCCGGCGCTGGATCGCCCCCCCGCGGCCGCCGGCGCGCGCGTTGGGCCGGGCGGGACCGCGGTGGTTCCGGGATTGACCGATCGGACCGGCGATCGGGTGGGCCGGTACAAACTGCTGCAAAAGATCGGCGAGGGCGGCTGCGGCGTGGTTTACATGGCCGAGCAGGAGGAGCCCGTCCGCCGCCGGGTGGCGCTGAAGATCATCAAGCCCGGGATGGACACGGCCAGCGTCGTGGCCCGCTTCGAAGCCGAGCGGCAGGCGCTCGCCCTGATGGAGCACCCCAACATCGCGAAGTTTTTGGATGCCGGCACGACCGGAACCTCCAGCCGACCGGCCGCGGCGGTTGACCGACCCACCAGGGCGCCTGGCGCCGCACCCGGCGCCGCACCCGGCATCGATCCCCTCCCACCGTCCGGCCCCGTCGAGCCGGCCTGGGAGTCCGCTCTGCCGTTCTTTGTCATGGAGCTGGTCCGGGGCGTTCGCATCACGGACTACTGCGACCAGAACCATCTGCCAACCGCCAGCCGGCTCGAGTTGTTTGTTCAGGTCTGCCAGGCCATCCACCACGCCCACCAAAAGGGCATCATTCACCGGGACATCAAGCCATCGAACATTTTGGTCACGCTGCACGACGGGCGGCCCGTGCCCAAGATCATTGACTTCGGCATCGCCAAGGCCACCGACCAGCGGCTGACCGACCGCACGCTCTTCACGCAGTTCACGGCGTTCATCGGGACGCCTGCCTATATGAGCCCCGAGCAGGCCGAGATGAGCGGGCTGGATGTCGACACCCGCAGCGACATCTATTCGCTTGGCGTGCTTTTGTACGAGCTGCTGACCGGTCGGACGCCTTTCGACGCGGAATCCCTCCTGCGCTCGGGATTGGACCAGTGCCGCCGGACGATCCGCGAGGTCGAGCCCATGCGGCCGTCCACCCGCCTCGCCAGTCTGGTCGAATCCGAGCTGACGAGCACGGCCGAGCGTCGGCACGTCGAATCCGCCCGCCTGATCCATCAGCTGCAAGGGGACCTGGACTGGGTGGCAATGAAATGCCTGGAAAAGGACCGGACCCGGCGCTACGCCTCCGCCAACGACCTCGCTCTCGACGTCGCGCGGCACCTGCGGAACGAGCCGGTGGAGGCCCGCCCGCCGAGCAACCTTTATCGGCTGGAGAAGCTGGTGCGCCGGCATCGCACGGCAGTTCTCGCCGCCGCGGCGGTGGCGCTTGTGCTCGTGGCCGGGGCGGCGGTCAGCACGTGGCTGGCCGTGCGCGCCACCCGGGCGGAGCATCAGGCGCGCGGCGCCCAGGAGGCCGAGGCCGGTCTCCGCGCCCAGGCCGAGGCGGAGCGGAACCGAGCGGAACGCGAAAACGCACTCGCCCGCCTGAACGAATACGTGGCCGACATCAACCTCGCCCAGCAATCTCTCGCCCGTTCGGACGGCAACCTGCCGCGGGCCTTGCGCCTGCTCGTCAAACATCAACCACGACCCGGCGAGCCCGACCTTCGCAGCTTCGAATGGCGCTACCTCTGGCAGCAATGCCAGGGCGACGCCCATTCCGCCCTGCCCTCACAGGAAGGCTCCGTCCAAGCGCTGGCCTTCGACCCGGGCCGACGCTGGCTCGCCGTCGGCCGGGTCGCCAGCCTCAGCATTTATGATCTCGCGTCCCGCCAGCTCCTGACCCAGCTCAACAAAGGCGCGATCTGGCTCGCCGTCACCCCGGACGGAAGCACGCTCCTCGCCGCCAGTCCGTCCACGCTCCGCGTCTGGGACACCGCCACGTGGACGGAGCGCCACGCGCTGTCGAATCACACCGGGCCCCTGACGGTCTCCAGCAACGGCACCCGCGTGCTCTGCCTGAGCCGGGACGGACCAGTGGTCCTGGACACCACCCGCTGGCAGCCTCTGCGCCGGATTTCCAACGCCGCGCCCCCCTTCGCTCTTTCTCCAGATGGCCAGTCAATCGTTGCTGACACCGAAGACGGGCTCGCCGTGCTCGCGAGCTCCGGCGACCGTTCTCCGGTCGTCCTCGCCGAGTCCACGAACCTTTACTTTCGCGCCCAGAATCTCGTGCGGAGTACTTCCCGGGCCCGGGCCGACGACCCGCCCATTGATTACCTGCGCCTCTTTGCCCGCCTCGGCCCGCGAGGCGGATCGGAACACGCCCTCACGTTTTCCAGCGACGGTCGCTCGGTGGTGGCCGCGCGCAATTCGCTGTCGGAGTGGGGCGTCTTTGTCGTCAGCATCTGGGACGCCCGCAACGGACAGCACACCGTGATGCCGGACGATCCTGAACACATCGAGCACACGGGCGCCATCGCTGCGCTGGCGTTTTCAGCCGATGGTCGCCAGCTGGCCACCGCCAGCGCCGATTACTCGATCCGCGTCTGGGATTTCGCCGCCCGCCAGCGCACCACCATTCTCCAAGGACACGGCGACGAGGTGCGCGCGGTGACATTTTCTCCCGATGGCACCATGCTGGCCAGCGGCGCCCGCGACGGATCCGTCCGGCTCTGGCCCATCCGGCCCGCCGCGAACGACGACGTCATCGCCGGGAGCTGGCAGCCGCTGGCCTTTTCCCGCGACAGCCGGCTTCTCGCCGCGATCAGCAGCGGACATGCTCTCGTCTTCCTCAACCTCGCCACCGGCGAACCCGAAAGGCAAATTCCGCTCGGGACATCGCCGTTTCCCGACCCCGGTCCGCCGCCCGCGCCAGCGCCGGCCCAGGCGCAGGCCCCCGGATCAAGGTCCGCGCCGCCGCCGGGTCCCGGCGCGGCGCCCGGCCCGCCTCCCAGCCGGCCCCGGCCCGGCTTTGTGCAAACTCCGGTCGCACTCACTCCGGATTTCCAAACCGTGGCCATCGCGACGGGCGACGAAATCGAGGTCATCAACCTGGCCTCAGGCCAGACAAATTTCCTGCACTCGCCGGAACCCTTTACCGACTCGCTGCAGCTGACGAGCGACGGGCGCAGCCTGGTTTCGACCGGACTCCGGGGTCTCAACCGGGGACGAAGCGTGCGCATCTGGGATCTGGCCGCCGGCACCAACGCCACCTTGACCACGGACGGCGGACGCACGTTTCTTGCGCCGGATGATCGATCGCTGGTCATGCTGACCCGCACGAATGCAGTCCACGTCTGGAGCCTGGACACCCGCAGCCTGCGGACGAGCATCGCCCTCGATGCAGAGAGTGCCAACGTGACCACTGCCGCGTGCTCACCCAACAGCCGTGTCCTGGCCGTGGTGGGCCAGGACGACGTCATCCGTCTCGTCGACCTCGTCGACAATCGCGTGCTGGGATCGTGCTCCGGTCACAAGCAAAGGGTCTGGTCGGTGGCCTTTTCGCCGGACAACAAAACGCTCGCGACGGTCAGCGACGACAGCACGCTCAAGCTTTGGAACGTCGCCACGCAGCAGGAGTTGCTGACCATCCGGCGCCTGGGTGGCTCCGTGCGCGAACTGCTCTTCTCTCCTGACGGCCGCATGCTGGTCGGCAGCCGCGGCCTGTTTTCGCGCTACGGCGGACTTCGACTGTATCGCGCCCCCAGCTTCGAGGACATCGCCCGGGCGGGCGCCTCCAAATAAGGTTCGTTGCGCCGCGCCGCGCGGGCCAGGCCCGGGCCTTTATCGCACTGGTCGCCCGCGGCGGCTGGCGTCGTCCGGGTGCCGGGCGTCGTCCGGCGTGTCGCACACCCGAATCACGCCGAGGATTCGGCGCACGTTGGCCGAGTAATCCCGGATGAGCAGCGTGTTGGCGCCCGGCATGGTGATCAAACTGTTTGAGAGCCGGGCGAATGGCTGCACCACCGGGACGACGTCGTTGACCGGGCGATGTTGCAGCCGGACGGTGCACTGGATGTAGCTGTTTGAATCCGGCAGCAGATCCGCCGGCAGCGACAGCTCGGGAGCGGCCTCGCGGGTGGCCTCGGTCTCGTTGACCGCCTTGACGAAATTCGTCCCCATCACGATCAGGGTCACTCCATACTGCGACATCAACGTGTCCAGCGCCTGCAACAGCTCGCGCCGGGCCATCGGCTTGTCGATCCGATACGTCAGCCGGGGATGCGGAAGCCGGTCCGCCGGGATGACGGAGCGACCGGAAATTTTCTCGTAAAGGGAAAAGGCGGCGGGCAGCTCCGCTTCGGACAGGTTGACCGTTCCCGCGGGCATCTGCTCCTCGCCGGCCACCGGAAGATCCAAGCTGCTGTGCGTCCGGTCCGTGGCCGCAGCCCGGGCCTCCGCGGCTGACGCCGGCCGTGGATCTCCACCAAGGGAAGCGAGCAACAACGCAACGATCCAAATTCGCCTGCAGGATTTCATAATGGTTTCGGTTCGCCCGGGCCCGGCCGGGCACAAGCCGGATCCTGCGGATCTCCAGCCCGCGGGTCAATCGTCCAGTCCCCATCGTTTGCTGGAATGCGGGCGCCTCCGCGGGACCGGTCTCCCGCGAAGCGGGCAATGGCCAACCCGCCCCGCCCAAACGGGTGCGCTTCTTTTGCGCGGCCTGGCCTCAGCCGGATTTGAGCCCTCCGGCCGCCCGGCCGAGGGCCCTCTCGGTTTCGAGTGTGGCCAGGGTGGCCTTGAGGACGGTGTCGGGATTCAACGACAAGCTGTCGATGCCCTGCTCCACGAGAAACCGCGCGAACTCGGGATGGTCGCTCGGCGCCTGCCCACAAATGCCGATCTTCCGGCCGCAGCGATGGCACGCAGCGATGGCTTCCGCCACCATTTTTTTGACGGCCGGGTTTCGCTCATCGAACACGGGGGCGACGATCTCGCTGTCGCGGTCGACCCCGAGGACAAGCTGGGTGAGATCGTTGGAGCCGATGCTGAAGCCGTCGAACAGCTCGCAGAACTCCTCGGCCAGCACCACGTTGCTGGGGATCTCGCACATCACGTATATCTCCAGCCCGTTGTCGCCGCGCTTGAGGCCGTGCTTGGCCATCTCCACCTGCACCCGCCGCCCTTCGTCGATCGTCCGGCAGAATGGGATCATGAGCTTCAAATTGGTCAGGCCCATCTCCTCGCGCACCTTGCGCACCGCGCGGCACTCCAGCCCGAACGCCGCCTGGTAGCGTGGATGATAATAGCGGCTGGCTCCCCGGAACCCGATCATGGGGTTTTCCTCCACCGGCTCGTAGGCGCGGCCGCCGATCAGGTTGGCATACTCGTTCGTCTTGAAGTCGCTCAGCCGCAGAATGACGTCCTTCGGGTAAAACGCGGCCGCCAGCATGGCCACGCCCTGCGCCAGGCGATCGATAAAGAACTGCGGCTTGTCGGTGTAGCCGGCAGTGATTTGATCGAGCTGCGCCCGGACTTGCCGGTCGGCAATCGAGTGATACTCCAGCAGGGCCACCGGATGGACCTTGATGTAGCTGGTGATGATGAACTCTTCGCGAGCCAGCCCGACGCCGTCGTTCGGAATCAGGCTGAGCGCGAACGCCTCCTCCGGGTTGCCCACGTTCATCATGATGCGCGTGCGGGGCCGGGCCAGGTTGCGCAAATCGACGCGCTGCACTTCGAACGGTAGCCGCCCTTCATACACACGGCCGACCTCGCCCTCCGCGCAGCAAACCGTCACCGCCTGGCCATCGGTCAATCGCTCGGTGCCATGCTCGGTTCCCACGATGGCCGGCACGCCCAGCTCGCGGCTGACGATGGCGGCGTGGCACGTCCGCCCGCCGCGATTGGTCACGATCGCCGCCGCCTTCTTCATGATCGGCTCCCAGTCGGGATCCGTCTTGTCCGTGACCAGCACTTCGCCGTCGCGAAACTGGTCGATGAACTCGGCGCTCTTGATCACCCGCACCGGACCCACGGCAATCCGCTCGCCCACGCTGCGACCCGTCACCAGCACACGGCCGGGCTCGCGCAGATGAAACGTCTCCATCGTATCCCGGGTCCGCTGGGACTGCACCGTCTCCGGCCGCGCCTGCACGATGTAGAGCTCGCCATTGCGGCCGTCCTTGGCCCACTCGATATCCATCGGCGTCGGCACACCGCGCTGGGCCGAATAATGTTCCTCGATCAAACAGGCCCACCGCGCCAGCGTCAGCACCTCGTCGTCCGTCAGGGCGAAACGCGCCCGGTCTCCGGCCGGCACCGGCACGTTCTTCACCAGCTTCCCGCCGCCCACATCGTAGATCAGCTTGAATTCCTTCGTGCCCACGATTTTTTGCAGGATGGGCTTGTGGCCGGTCTGCAGGGTGGGCTTGAACACATAGTACTCATCCGGGTTGACCGAGCCCTGCACGATGTTTTCGCCGAGGCCGTAGGCGGCGTTGATCAACACCGCGTTGCGAAATCCGGTCTCGGTGTCGATCGTGAACATCACGCCGCTGCACGCAAGATCGGCCCGCACCATCCGCTGCACCCCAATGCTCAGCGCGACTTTGAAGTGGTCGAACCCCTTGTCCTGGCGATAGCTGATCGCGCGATCCGTGAAGAGCGAAGCGAAACAGCGACGGCAGGTGTCCAGCAACTCCAGATGTCCCGCCACATTGAGATACGTCTCCTGCTGTCCGGCAAAGGAGGCATCCGGCAAATCCTCCGCCGTCGCGCTCGAACGAACGGCCACGTCGGTCGGATGCAAGCCCCGGCCCCGCATCGCGTCATACGCCTCGACGATCTCCAGCTCCAGGTCCGGCGGGAGCGGCGCGCCGAGGATCGCATGCCGGATCTGACTGCCTCGCAGCCGCAGCTGGGGCACATCCTTTGCATCGAGGTCGCTCAGCAGGTCGCGCAGCTTCAGGTCGAGCTTCGCCTCCTTCAGAAAATAGCGGAAGGCCTCGGCGGTGATGGCGAATCCTTCCGGCACCCGCACTCCCCGGGGTCCGAGCGCCTGGACCAACTCGCCCAGCGACGCATTCTTGCCTCCCACCAATGGCACGTCGCTCAGCCCGACTTCGGCGAATGGCATGATCCACCGGGGCGAGGTCATCGCCTCGCCCGTCAGTTCCGGCAGTTCCGGCAGGGGGGGAAGTGAGGGAGACGTGGGCGCGCGTCTGGACGATTTGGAGGCTCGGCCCGGCTTGCAGCGATCGGACGGCTTGGTTGCCATAACGACCCTTTCCGTTGAGGTTCGTTGTCATCGCGTGGAAACAGCTCCACGCGCCTCGAACTTAGGTGCTGGCTTCCGGTCTTCCCGCACACACGTTGGCCAATGCTGCGCCAAGCTTGGCGGACGACACCAGACCAGCGCATCCCGAAGTTGTCGGCTCCGGGCGCGGATCCCGTCAGCGCGGGATCCGCAGCGGCCGAAAGCGGCCACGCGGCTCGAACTTTACTCAGGCGGCGCCGATTCCAGCCGCAGCGGGCCGAATGCCCGCAGTCCAGACAGCGGCCGAAGTGTCACGACAACCTGCGGATGCGACCTCGCCGAGTTGCAGCTCGGAACCGACCCGACGAATGCTGGCTCCGTTTTCCGGGTGGCGACTCTCACCCGATCCGGTAATGGCGCAACCAAGCTGCTTTGGAGCGCCACTCCCGGACGCAATTATCGCGTTCAGTTTCGGGACGATTTGGGGCCGGGCAACTGGACCGATGTCCCGACCCAGATCACCGCCGCCGGCACGACAGCCACCTGGACTGACACTCTGCCAGGCGCCGCGGGCGCCCGCTACTATCGCGTCGTCCTGACTCCGTAAGCCGGGGCCAAAGCCGGCCCGCCTTACTTCATCTGCGCGAGGATTTGGTCGGTGATCGCCTTGACGGCCGCCTCCGCGTCCGCGTCGTAGCCCGCCGCGGCTTCGGTCTGTGCCGGCACGGCGCATTGCACACCGGGACGCCACTCCGCGTTGTCGCACAGCTCGCATTCCTTCAGGCCGTGACGCGGATCGGGAATGCCAAGGCTCTGCTTGATCTTCAGGAGGTCCTGCAATTGACCCGGCGTCATCGTGTTCGCCGGCCGGCCCACCTGCGCGGTCACCAGGATGGTCCGGCAATAGGCCTCGAGGATCTCCATCTTGAAGTAGGCATCCTCAACGTTGTTGTGGCTCCAGCTGACGACGCCATGGTTGGCCATCAGGATGGTGTTGTGCTTGTCGACCAGATCCGCGACCAGCTTGCCCATCTCGGGCGTGCCCGGGGTGCGATACGGCGCGATGGCGACCGACGCGAACACCTCGAACTCGGGGATCATGCAGGTCGGCGGCAGCACGCCCGCCACGGCGAAGCCCGTGCTGTAGGGCGGATGACAATGGCACGTGGCCACCGCCTTGGGCTGCCGCTTCATGATCTGCAGGTGCATCAGAATTTCGCTGGTGCGCCTTTTGGTCCCGGCCAGCTGGTTGCCGTCAAAGTCCACCAGGCACATGTCCTCGGGCTTCATGAAGCCCTTGCTGACCAGCGTCGGCGTGCAGATCGCGATGTCTTCCCCCACGCGGATGGCGATGTTGCCGCCGTTGCCGTCCACGTACTCCCTTTGCCACAGTCGCCGGCCGATGTCGCACAGCTGTTCCTTGAGCGCGTGCGCGGCGGGGGAATTGAAGTAGGCCTCGAGATCCGCCTTGGACGACTTCGAATTCAGCGGACCCGTCGGCGTCGCGCCCGATCCAGCCGCGGCCGCCGCGGCGGCACCAGAGCCACGGCGCGCGCTGGCGAAGTCGCGAATCGCATCCTTCGCGCTGGGCGTGAGGATTGCGTCCGCGGGCAGGCTCTTTGGATCGCCGCCCCGGGCGATCAGTTCTTCAACTTCTTTGGCAGTGATGACAGCAGGCATAAAATTAAAATTCGAAATCCGAAATCCGCAGGTCGCAGGCCGAATCCGGCCGGCGGCGTTCTCATTTCATCGGGTTGTAATAAATCTCGTCGATGAGCGCGGCGTTGATCGCGTCGATGGGTGGCGGCGTCTGGAACGGCTGGGCCGCCTCGCGCCCTTCCACATAGCCGATGGTTTGTCCGACCGCGCCGCCCAGCGCGTCATACACCACCACGCTCGGGTCCGTGCCCATGGTGACCGGGCCGTCCGCCCCCCGCGCGTAATGCTCGCGGGTGAAAGGCGACACGAGGAGCCAGCGCGCCCCCTCCAGCCCGGGACAGGCCCGGCTGAGGGTGACGCGGCCGATGACAGTGCCGAGTTTCATTTAGAGAAGCTGGAAGTCAGAAGCCAGGAGCTGGAATCCTCGCGGCCGCGACTCAAACCAACCCGGCCCGGCTGGCTCGACTTCTGGATTCTAGCTTCTGAATTCCGGCTTCGCGCGTTCACACCATCACCCCCGGTTCGGATTCATCCACGATCCCGAGGACCAGCCAGCGCGCGGGGCTTTGCTCATCGCCGACGGCCTTGCGGGCGGCGGCGCCGTCGCTGGAGATGACCACCCGCTGGTGCATGCCCGCGCCATGCGCGTCGATGGCGATCTGCGGCGCGCCCTCCGGACGGCCATCCGGGCTGATCGGCTGGCAGACGACGAGGCGCCAGCCCTCGAAGCTCGGGTGCTTCCGGGTGGCGACAACATTGCCTTCGACACGGGCGAGCAACATGGAATTTAGAAGCTAGGAGTCAGAATCTTGAATCGCGCGGCTGTACGCCATGAGCATCCGCGCGACACTCCCATGATCGTCGATCAACACCGTGCAATCTCCGTATCCGAGGTCCTGGGTTAAAATCAAATAGGAGTGCACTTCTTCCAGCGAGCCCTGCGCGATATTGAAAAACCGGATCTTATCAGGCTTGGTGCGTTTACCAAAACCTTCCGCAATATTCGCTGGAACAGAAATCGCCGCCCGGCGCAATTGCGAGCTGAGGCCAAATCGCTCCTCGTTGGGAAAGTCCCGGGTCAACCGATAGATGGACAACACCAACTCGTGCGCCTTACGCCACACGTTTAGTTCTCGAAAACTCTTTGCAGGTTGATTCTTCATCGGACCCCGTCAATGTCCACGGCGCTCTTCCAGCTTCCAGCTTCCAGCTCCTAACTCCTCGCTCCTGCCTTCTCAGTAAATCCTCAAGTTATCCACCATCACACACCGGCGGACGCGGGTGAACGTGCGCGGGTTGCTCACGCCCTCGCCCGTCGGGGTCGCGATGCTGAAGCTCAGGTAACCCTCGCCCCCCAGGCCCAGCCCGGCCATGCACGGGCCGTTCTTGATGAACAACGTCGTGTCCAATGCCCGGCCCATCGTCGTCATCGCCTCGACGTCGTGCGAGTGAATGATGCTCGTGTGCTTGTAGCCGTGCTCCGCCTCCAGCGATCGTTTCACGCCCTCCTCGAGGTTTTTCACCCGGACGATCGGCAGGAACGGCATCATCTGCTCTTCCACGACGAACGGATGTTGTGCGTCCGTCTCGGCAAACAACAATTGCGTGCCGGCCGGCAGGTTGACCCCGGCCGCGCGCGCGAGCACGGACGGATCCTTGCCGATGAAATCCTTGTTCACCGACGCGTGGGCGCAGCCGCCGCCCTGGCCGGGCGTGATCGTGAACGCCGCCTTGGTCAAGGCATCCAATTGGGCATTGGTCAGCCGGACTGCGCCGTTCTGCTCCATCTGCGCCATCAGCTTGTCGGCGATGGGATCGAGCACGAAGACCTCCTTCTCGCCGATGCAGAGCAGGTTGTTGTCGTAGCTGGCGCCCTGCACGATGGCTTTGGCCGCGCGCTTCAGGCAGGCGGTGTCGTCGACGTAGACCGGTGGATTTCCGGGGCCGGCGCAGATCGCGCGCTTGCCGGTCTGCATGGCCGCCTTGACCACGCCCGGGCCGCCGGTCACCAGCAGGAGCCGGACGGCGTCGTTTTTGCAAAGCGCGGAGAAGCTCTCCATCGTCGGCTTCTCGATGATGCACGCGATGTTCTCGATGCCGGTCTCCCGAAAGATCGCCTCATTGTAGACCCGGACGGCGGTGGCGGCGCAACGCGCGGCCGCGGGGTGGGCGTTGAACACCACGGCGTTCCCCGCCGCGCAGATGTTCACGATGTTTCCGCTCAAGGTCGGGATCGAGTGGGTGCTGGGCGTCACCGCTCCCACCACCCCGAAGGGAGTGTATTCCTCGAGGGTGATCCCGTGATCGCCGCTGCGGCCGTCGGGTCGGAGCCAATCCACGCCGGGCACGAGCTTGATGATCTGAAGCTTCTCGATCTTATGATCAAGCCGGCCGATCTTGGATTCTTCCAGCTCGATGCGGCCCCATTCCTGCGCGTTTTTCTCGGCCAGGGTCTTGACGATCTCCTCGATCTTCCGCCGGGCTGCGACGCCTTTCTGCTGCAGCTGCTGAAAGGCCTCCTGCGCGGCCGCACAGGCCTCGCTGGCCTCCGCGAACACGCCGAACTTGCCGCGCAATCCCGGCGCCGACGCGGCCCCGCGCCCGCCGCAACCACAATCGGCCTTGGCGCCGGATGCCGGGGGCGCGGCCGAAGGCACCGGCGCAGCGGCCCGGGCCGCCGGCGCCCCGCCCCCCAGGCGGCCCAACACATCGGCCACCACATCACGGATCAATGCTTCGTTCACGGCACTCATAGTTCTGCCTCAGGAATTGTTCAGGCCGATATTCTCACTCCGCCTGGCTGCGCGCGTTGTAGATGGGCCGGCCAAGCACATCGACGGCATCCACAATGCCGATGATAACCGCATCCACCGGGGAATCCTTCATTCCGCCCGCCAGCCGGGCGCTGCTGCCCTGGCTGAACATGACCAGCTCGCCGGTGCCCGCACCCACCGTGTCGACGGCGATGATCGTGTTGGATCCCGGACGGAACCGGGTGGGATCCTTCTCGTCGACCAGCTGGGGCCGGAGCAGAAGCAGCTTGCGGCCGTTCATGCTCGGCTCCTTCTTGGTCGAGACGACCGACCCTTCAACGCGGGCGAGGAACATAGGAAAAATTCCGAAATCCGAAATCCGAAACCCGAAGCCACACGGGCACCCGGGAGAACGTTGGCCCGGCGACGCCAGCACTCACACGGGAGTGCGCGACGGACCCCCGGCCGACGCTTGCGGGTCGCGGCTCTCGGATTGCAGGTTCTTCGATCACTTTTTCTTGGGCAGGACCGCTTCCACGTCGTTGTGCGGGCGGGCGATGACGTGGACGCTGACGAGGTCGCCCTTGATCGCCTTGACGGCCTGGGCGCCGGCGTCGGTGGCCGCCTTGACCGCCGCCACGTCGCCGACCACGGTCGCGGTCACGAGCGCGTTGCCGACCTGGACCATGGGGCCCACGAGTTCCACGTTCGCGGCCTTGAGCATCGCGTCGGTCGCTTCGACCAACGCCACCAGTCCGCGGGTTTCGATCATGCCGATTGCTTGTTGTGCCATAATTTGATTTGCGATTTACGATTTATGATTTGCGGGGCGGTCCCGAGTTCGGGCGGGTTTTCGCCACTAAAACCGCCGGCGTTCGCCGGGCGGAAACACGGTCGGGCCGGACGAGCCCAACCCGCCGATGTCCGCGGCGCTGGCCGAGCGAACTCACGGCGCGATGATGCGCTTTTTCCACTTCCTTCCAGGACGTGACGGCCATGCCAAGGTCGCGGATCAAGCCGTCATGCAGGCCGTAAATCCAGCTGTGCACAGTCAGCTCCTGCCCCCGCTGCCAGGCGTCACGGACAATGCTGGTCTGGCAGACGTTGAGGACCTGCTCAATCACGTTCAACTCGCACAGGCGGTCCACGCGCTCCCCCTCGTGATCCAACGCCTTGAGCGACGACCCATGTTTGTCGCGCACGTCCTGAATGTGCCGCAGCCAGTTGTCGACGAGGCCATGCCGGTCGCCCCGCAAGGCCGCCCGGACGCCGCCGCAGCCGTAGTGGCCGCAGACGATGATGTGGCGCACCTTGAGGACATCGACGGCAAACTGCGCCACGGACAGGCAGTTCAGGTCCGTGTGCACGACCACGTTCGCGATATTGCGATGGACAAAAATTTCCCCCGGCAACAACCCGACGATCTGGTTCGCCGGCACCCGGCTGTCCGAGCAGCCGATCCACAGGTAATCCGGGGACTGCTGGCGCGAGAGCTTGGCAAAAAATTCCGGATCGCGCTCATGCACGCTTTCCGACCAGGCGCGATTCTTGGCGAAGAGGTGAGCGAGGTTTCTCATGACGCTCCCAGCAGACGGCGCGTCTCGCGCGCGACGACCAACTCCTCGTTCGTGGGGATGACCAGCACCTTGACCCGGGAGCGCGGCGTACTGATGACCGCCTCGCTCGCCCGGACGGCGGCGTTCGCCGCGGCATCCAGCTCGATGCCGAGCTGGTCCAGATTCGCGCAAATCGCCGCGCGCACGGCGTCGCGATTTTCGCCGATGCCGGCCGTGAACACGACGGCGTCCGCGCCATTCATCGGGAAAAAATACCCGCCGATCCATCGGCGCGCCTCGCTCACGAACACATCCAACGCCAGCTGCGCCCGGGCGTTGCCCTTGACCGCGGCCGCCTGGATGTCCCGGATGTCGTTCGACAGCCCGCCGCTCAATCCGAGCAACCCGCCTTCCTTCGACAACTGTTTTTGCGCGGCCTCGACCGTCAAGCCCAGCGCTTTGACCGCATAGGGCAACGCCTCAGCATCCAGGTCGCCCACCCGATTGTTGTGCGGCAGCCCCGACTGCGGGCTCATGCCGAGGCTGTTACCCAGCGCGACGCCGTTCAGAATGCCCGTGATGCTCGAAGTGCCCCCCAGATGGCACGAAATCACGCGCAGGGCCGGGCCGGTCACGGGCGACTTGCCGCCATCCAGGTAAAGGTTCTGGGCGCGTCGGGCGACGTCGGGCCGGCCAAGCAGCTCCGCGCTTCGCTCCGCGATGTATTTGTGGCTGGCCCCGTGAAACCCCCACCGCCGGATCCCCAGGGCATGCCACGAGTCCGGCACGCCATACCGCATCATCGCCTCCGGTGCGTATTGGTAAAACGCGGTCTCAAACAAGCCCACCAGCGGCACACTCGGGATGCGTTTCGCAAATAGTCGGATGCCGGCGATATACGGCGGGTTGTGCGCGGGCGCCAGCCCGTTGTACTCCTCCATCGCCCGCAGCACCCGATCGTCCAGGCGCACACAGCCGGTCACATCCCTCGCAATCACCGTCTTAAAACCCACCGCCGCCAGCTCGTTCTCGCCGGCGATCGCCTTGGCTTCCTTCAATTGCGCCAGGCAATCCTCGATCGCCCTGGCGTAGTCGGTCACCCGCTCGAAGCCGCCCTTGTGCAAAAGCGCCTCGCCGCCGTTCGAAAAGTCGAACAGCCGCCACTTGAGCGACGTGGAACCAATGTTGGCGACTAAAACCTTCAATCGATTTACGAATTACGAATTACGAGTTACGAGTTGCGAACGGAAGCCAGGGTTCGGCGGGATCGGGCCACGGCCGTCAATACCCGCATAAAGCACCCCGGCAATCCGGATTTCGAATCGGCGCAAGGACCGCGCCAATCGTAAATCCAACCTCGTAAATCCTAATCACTGAAGCCATTTGCCGAGTCCGCTGAGGCCATCGTGCGGGCGAGGGATTACCTGCACGCTGACGATCTGGCCCACCTGGGAGGCCGCAGCCGCGCCCGCGTCGGTGGCGGCTTTCACGCTGGCGACGTCGCCTCGAAAGAAGGCGGTGACGTAGCCCGAGCCCACCTTTTCCCAGCCGGTGAACGAGACGTTCGCCGCCTTGAGAGCGGCATCGGTGGCCTCGAACAGGGCGCAGAGACCTTTGCACTCAATCATGCCAATCGCTTGGTTTGCCATAGTAGGAGAATTCAGAATTCAGGAGTCTACAGGAGTCTTCAGGAGTGGATCGTCAGGCGGAATTATGCAGCTCGGCCGCTATTTCTTGACGGGGACATCCCCGAGGAATGCCTTGGCCAGATCCTCGTGCGGGCGGGCGATGACATGGCTGGCCACGAGCTCGCCCACTTTGCTGGCCGCCTTGCTGCCGGCGTCGACGGCGGCCTTCACGCTGGCCACGTCGCCGCGACAGATCACGGTGATCAGGCCGCCGCCAATCGCGATGGTTTTGGAGATGCTGACGTTGGCCGCCTTGGCCATCGCGTCGGTGGCTTCCACGTTGCCCGTGTAGCCCTTCGTTTCAATCATGCCGATAGCTTCGCTCATAGTTTCTCTTGGTTTTGGTTTTAAAGAATAGGCCGGCCATTAGCGGACCAGCGCGCAGGGTGTGTCGGGCTGCAAATTGCAGGCATTGCCCTCGTCCGTGTCGATGTGCACCTCCAGCTTGAAGCTCTGATCCACCCGCACCAGCATCTCGTCGAGGGAGATTCCGCACGGCCCGCCAATCTTCAGCTTCATCCGGTCGCCGGCCTTCACTCCGTAGTAGTCCGCATCCGTCGGGTGCATGTGCACGTGGCGCATCGCCCGGATGATCCCCTGCTCCATTTCGAAAAACCCCGCCGGGCCCATCAGCATGCCGCCCAGGGTGCCTTTGATGTCGCCGGAAATCCGCAGCGGCAGATCAAAGCCCAGGGCGATGCCGTCCGTATACGCCAGCTCCACCTGGTTCAAATTCCGGCAGGGCCCCAAAATACGCAGGTTGGAGATCACCCGGCTCCGCGGGCCGACCAGCGTCAGCGTCTCCTTCGCGGCAAATTGCCCCTCCTGATAAAGCCACTTGTGCACCTGCAGCCGGTGCCCCTTGCCGAACAAAGCCTCCACCGCGTCCTGGGTCAGATGGCAGTGCCGCGCGCTGACGTTCACCACCAGCGGATTCGGCGCCGCCGCCGGCTTCGGCAGCGGCTTGCCCATCCGGGCATACACCGCCTGGCGAACCAGATGCTCAACCACGGCCCGATGGGGCGGAGAAGACAAGGCAGCAGACATCACCGCCATCCTTCTCCAGACCATGAAAATCTGTCAATTGAATTCTTGCAAGATCTTCCAAAATCTTCCAGAGTCCTGCCAGCCATGCAGGCCGAAGAGCGACAGAAGCGGATTGAGGATCACCTGGTGAAAGTGGAGTTCTCCTCCCTCGCGGAGCTCTCCGAGCTGGTCGACGCCTCCGAGTCCACCGTCCGCCGCGACCTCGGCGTGCTCGAGGGCAAGGGCTCGGTCCGGCGCACCCACGGCGGCGCACGACTGGTCAACCCCCGCTCGGACGAATTCACCTTCTCCGCCCGGGACACGCATCAGCTGGATGAAAAGGAGGCGATCGGCGAGGAATGCGCCGGGCTAATCGAGCCCAACCAGACCGTGATCATCGACGCCGGCACAACGTGCTATCACGTGGCCCGGTATCTGGAGGATAAAACGCCCCAGATTTTCACCAACTCGCTGCCCGTGGCCAACCTGTTCGCCGCGGCCAACAAGCTCGAAGTCGTCGTCAGCGGCGGCGTCATCTACCCCCGCCTCGGCGTGCTCGTCGGCCCCCTCGCCGTCGAAGCCATCCACCGCATCCGGGCCGACGTCGCCATCATGAGCTGCGGCGGCATCACTCTCGACGGCATCGCCAATTCGCACGGGCTCCTCATCGAGATGCAACGCGCCATGCTCCAGGCCGCCCGCCGAACCATCTTCTGCATCGACTCCTCCAAGTTCGGACGCCAGAGCATCTCGAAGCTCTGCGACCTCGGCGACGCCGATGTCATCGTAACCGATCGCACTCCGTCCGCTGAATTCGGACGGGCCCTGAAAAAGGCCGGCGTGGAGATCGTGGTGGCGGGAAAATAGAAAGATCCGTTTGTCGGCTCGGACAGGAGCGCGCCCCACAAACCGCCTCACCCCTCATCCCAACCCTCTCCCCATGGAGGGGAGCGGGAGATCCGACCGACAGCGCGCGAGACGTTTTCACACGCACGGCCGCGTCGCAGTCACAGCCCCGGCCGAATTCCCTTCGGCGATCACTTGGACGCCGCCCGGCGCGCGACGCGCACCAAAGCTCTGCCTCTTGCGATCGAGCCGCTGCGCCTCCCCCTCTCCCCTCAGTGGGGAGAGGGCCGGGGTGAGGGGTGGGGGAGGTTCGTTTTGTCCGCCCTGCCCTGATCGTCGCTATCGCCAAACTCGGCGTCCTCCCCTACCCTCGGCCGATGAACCCGCTCCGCTTCGCGGTTGGCGCCCTGCTCGCCGCCCCTGCTTGGACCGTTGCCCAATCGTCCTCCGTCCCGATCGTCGACAAAACCCTGGTCGTCTGGGCGACGCCGGCCAACCTCACCCAGCGCGGGGGCAGCGTGCTCACGCTCGAGGATGCCTCCGCCCACTTCGACGCCATCGTTTTCGGGGAGCTTGCTTCGGCCAAATGGATGGCCGGCAGCGATTTTTACCGACGCACCTTGCGCACGCAGGACGCCGTCGCCGCCGAGACGGTCGTCGACCGTTCGCTCCTCCAACTGGCCATCGTCTATCGCGGCCCCGAGGTCATCGTTTATCGCAACGGCCGCGAGTATGCCCGACATACCATCACCCAGCCGCAGTTCTTCGATGACGATTCGCTCGTCGTCATCGGGCCACGCCATCGGGGGCAGAACCAGTTTTTCGCCGGGGAGATCGACGACGCGCGCATTTACGCCAGCGCGCTGGACCCGCAACAGCTCGCGGGTCTCAAGGCGAACGAGGAAGGTCCGTTCAAGCCCTGGGCGTGGTGGACGTTTGACGACTCGACCGCGACCGAGCGAACCGGCCGCTTTGCATCCACCCGGCTCTCCGGCGGCGCGGAGGTGCGGGCCGGTCGGCTCGTGCTGAACGGCACAGGCGCCACCCTGCTGGCCGGCCGCCGCGCGGCCCTGGCCACCGCCGGCGCCACGCCTTTGCAATTTCACCTCATGCACCCCGGCGGCGACAGCCTGCCAGGCGATCCCAACGCCGCGTTCTATCTCAATGGCGTTTATCACCTGCACTACATCCTGGCGCACCCGTGGAAAGGCCGGACGTCGTTTTCGTTCGTCCACGTGACGAGCCCGGACATGCTGCACTGGACGTGGCAGCCCACAAAGCTCCAGCCGTCGTTCACCGGGCACGGCATGTTCAGCGGGACCGGCTTTCTCACCAAGGAGGGCCGGCCCGCCGCCATCTACCACGGGGAATCCTCCGGCCGGAACCAGATCGCCGTCGCCACCGATCAAAGCCTTTCAGCATGGGAAAAGCCATATCCAGTCGAGGTCACGGAACCGGACGGCAGTCCGTCGAAATTGCGTCACTGGGATCCGGACTGCTTTCTGATCGGCGACACCTACTACGCCATCTCCGGCGGCGAGAACCCGCCGCTCATGAAATCGACCGATCTCAAGCACTGGACCCACGTCGGCCCGTTTCTGCAGCGGGATTTGCCCGATGTGGCCCGAGGCGAGGACGTTTCCTGCCCGAACTTTTTCCGGCTCGGCTCGAAATGGATGCTGCTTTGCATCAGCCACGACCTGGGGTGCCGCTATTACCTCGGTCACTGGGATGAAAGGGCCGAGCAGTTCGTTCCGGAGCGGCACGGGCGGATGAACTGGCGGCGGGAAAGCCAGAGCCTGTTCAGCCGGGAATCGTGGCGTGTGGATTTCTTTGCGCCCGAGAGCGTGCTCACCCCCGACGGGCGCCGCGTGATGTGGGCTTGGTGCGCCACCGTCGATCGGCCCGACGGGCGCATGAGCTCGCGCACCATCGAATCATTGCCACGGGAACTCAGCCTCGCGGACGACGGCTCGCTGCGCATCCGGCCGTTGCGCGAGCTCGCGTCCCTGCGCCGCGATCCGGTCCGCACCGGCCCGGTGGTTGTCGACAAACTCAACCACACGCTGCTCGCCGAACGGACTCCCCCGGGAATAAAAATCGCGGAACTGACCAATGGCGCAGCCGCGGAAATTCGCATCACCATCGCGCGTGACCAGGCCGAGCGAAAGCTGTTCGGGTTTACCCTGTTCGCCGACGGCAAAGGCGGCGGGTTGCCCATTGTCTTCCGGCCCGAGACGGGCGCGTTGCGCGTCGGCACCACGGAAGCGCCGTTTTCGCCGGCGGACCTGCCCCCCGGCGAAGATGTCGACCTCCGAATCTATGTGGATCAATACCTGGTGGAGGTCTTCGTCAACGATCGTCAGGCGATGATCGCGGCCCACGCCGACCATGCGGGTCGGCCGGACGTGGTCGCCTTCACCGTGGGCGCCCCCACGACGTTGCGAACGGTCGAGGTTTGGCGAATCGAACCCACCAACCAGGGCTTCATCGAAGCCCAGACGAATCGGGTATGGGAAACGGAAAGATAGGGATGAGGGAATAGTGATGAGTGACGAGTTATTAATCGCCGCTCGCCACTCGCCGCTCGCCGCTCGTCACTAATTAAATTTTCCAGCCGTCGCGATACTGGTAATGGAGCAGCCGGGTGGCGTCGCTGGAGTTGGTAACCTTGAGGTTGGGGGCGTCCCAGCGCAGTTTTTCGCCGTTCATGCGGATGGCCACGCTGCCGAGCAGCACCGCTTCCGTCAACGGGCCCGCGAAGCTGAAGTTTGATGCCGTCGGCGTGCCTTCCTTGCACGCGCGCACCCATTCGGCGTGGTGCCCGATCGATCGGGGCAGGGATTTTTCCGGAAATTTTGTTTCCCGATGACGCGACTCCGGAATGAGGCGCGGTTTTTCGCCGCCCCAACCGCGCACCAGAATCTTGCCCTTGTCGCCGACAAAGATGGTGCCATCCTCGGCATCCAGCGGCCGCTCGGGCTCCAGTTCATCCGGCCGCTCGGGCAGCAGTCCGCCGTCGTACCAATGGACCTTCACGGCCGGCATGTCGCCGCGGGCGGCAAACTCGTAATGCACCATGGAGGCGACCGGCACGGTCTCGGCGAACACGGGGGACGAACTTGCATGGACACTGACGGGCGGGCCGAGTTTCAAAGCGTCGAAGACGGGCGCGAGGTTGTGAATGCCCATGTCGCCCAGCCCCCCGGAACCAAAGTCCCACCACCCGCGCCATTTGAAGGGCACGTAGGCGGGGTGATAAGGGCGCCACGGGGCCGGCCCCAGCCAGAGGTCCCAGTCCAATGTGGAGGGCACCGCAGGCGTGTCGCTCGGACGTTCCACGCCTTGCGGCCACCAGAGCGGCATCTTGCCGCGGTGCGTCGGGCGATCCGACCACACATGCACCTCGCGCACTGGGCCGATGACCCCGCCCCAGATCCATTCCTTGAGCAGCCGGTTGCCTTCGAACGCCATGCCCTGATTGCCCATCTGGGTCGCCACTTTGGCGTCCGCCGCTGCTTTGGCCAACAGACGCGCCTCGGTCACGGTCCGGGTCAATGGCTTTTCGCAATAAACGTGTTTGCCGTGCTGGATCGCCGCCATCGAGGCCACGGCGTGGATGTGGTCCGGAGTCGCGATAACCACGCCATCGATGCTCTTTTCCTGGTCCAGCATCTGCCGGAAATCCTTGTAGCGTTTCGCGCCGGGATACTGTTTGAAGGTTGGCGCGGCGTAGTCCCAATCGACATCGCACAGCGCCACGATGTTTTGGCTCTGCAAATCCCTGAGGTCGGATCGGCCCTGGCCGCCGATGCCGATGCCGGCCAGATTCAGCTTCTCGCTGGGCGGGGTCTGGCCCGGTCCGCCGAGGACGTGGCGAGGCACGATGGTGAACCCCGCGCCGAACACGGTGGTGGCAGCCGCCGCGCGGCCGACAAATTTCCGGCGGGTCATCCCGCCGGAGACCGATTTCTTTTCCGTTTTCATAAATCGATTTTCAACCAGGCCAGCCTGGCCGGCGCTGGCCATGCCGCAATCGGACCATCAAGGCCTCAGCGCCCGGCCCTCATGCCTTTGGCTTCCACAAATCGTGCGGTTTCTTCGCATCCGTTTTGAAAGGCAGAGCCACTTTCCGTCCGGTGCGCGCGGACTCGTACGCGGCGAAGATCACCTCCAGAACCGCGCGGCCGTCCTCCCCCGTCACCAGCGGCGGCTTGTCGTTTTGGACACAGTCGACGAAATGCGCCATCTCCTGCGGAAAGCCGTAATTCCATTCCTCCTCGTAGATGGTGAACGTCCAGCCCCGGGTCGAACCGGCCTTCTCCACCGCGTAATCATAGCCGACGGCGCTGAAGGTTTCGATGGCGTTGCCGTGATGCAGATCCGCGTAAGCCACACCCTTCGATCCGTGCACCTCGGCGCGGTCGTCCATTCCGCCCAGCTTGGTCCAGCTCTCCTCCGCCAGCGCCGTCACGCCGTTGGCAAATTCCAGGAGGATCAGCGCGTTGTCGTCGCCCTCCGTCTTGTCGCCGTGCACCTGCGTGCCCATCTGCGCGTAAACCGATTTGATCGGAGGCCGCCCCAGCATCCAGCGGAAGAACTCAATCGCGTGACAGCCCATGTCCATCGTGACGCCGCCCCCGGATCGGTTCACATCCCAAAAGTGCGGCGCATGGGGTCCATCGTGTTTCTCGGACTGCTTGATCAACGTCGGCTCGCCCAGGGCGCCACTGTCCAAGAGCTGCTTCAGCCGGACGTATTTCGGGGTGAAACAAAGCTCCTCGGCATACATCAGCTTCACCTGCGCGCGACGGCACGCGTCAATCATCCGATCCGCATCCGCCAGGTTCAGGCACAGCGGCTTCTCCATGACCACATGCTTGCCGGCGGCGGCCGCGGCCAGCGTCACCGCGCAGTGCACGTCGTTGGGCGCGCCGACCACAATGAGGTCGATCTCCGGCATCGCCAACAGTTGCCGGTAATCGGTGAAGTGATGCGGGATGCCGTTCTTCGCGGCAAACTTTTCTGCATGGCCGGGCGTTGGCGATGCCACCGCGAACACCTCCGCCTGGGCGCACCGCTTGAGGGACAGCGTGTGGATATGGGAGATGAACTGTGAGCCAATGATGCCCACCCGGACGCGGCGGTTCAGAGTCATGCGATGACCGCATCAGAACCAAGGTCCGCCCAAATGAAAAGCCGGAACTTCCGACCAGGCGCGCCCCGAGCCACCTCTTCCATCCGGCATCCCTCTGGCCGCTGAAAAACGGACGCTCGATCTCCCCGCGCGTGTGCGCTAAAACCGCGCTTACTCCGCTGATGAAACGACTCCTTTCCTGCGTGGCTTGGATCCCGTGCGGTCTCGGGCTGGCGCTCGGGGCTGCAGTGCCCGGCTCAGCCCCCCGCGGCCCGCGACCCAATATCGTTTTCATCCTCGCGGACGACCTCGGCCTCGGCGATGTCCACGCCAGCAATCCTTCCAGTCGTATCCCAACACCGCACTTCGATCAGCTGGCCGCCGAGGGGCGGTCCTTCACCGACGCGCACACGCCCTCGTCGGTCTGCACCCCCACGCGCTACGGTCTGCTCACCGGACGCTACAGCTGGCGCGGCCGTCTGCAGAGCGGTGTGCTGGGTGGCCTCAGTCCGGCGTTGATCGAGCCCGGCCGGCTGACCGTCGCGGAGTTTCTCCGAACAAACGGCTACCGCACCGCCTGCATCGGCAAGTGGCACCTCGGCCTCGGCTGGGCCACCAACGGACCCGTGGCGGAACTCGACATCGAAACCCGCTCCCAGGTGTTCAACGTGGACTACGGCCGGCCCATTCGAAACGGCCCGCGCACGTTCGGCTTCGATGAATTCTTCGGCATCAGCGCCTCGCTCGACATGGTGCCGTACACGTTTATCCGCGACGATCACGTGACCGCCCTGCCGACGGAGGACCGCCGCTTTCCCATGATCGCCGGCCGCACGAACGGCTTTACCCGGCAGGGGCCGGCCGCGCCCGGCTTCACCGGAGAGGACGTCCTCCCCACCTTGACCCGGGAAGCCATCGCGTTCATTGCCCGGCAGGCCCCGGCCGCAAAGCGAGGGGAGCCGTTCTTTCTCTATCTTCCCCTCACGGCGCCGCACACGCCCATCCTCCCGAACCCCGGGTGGCGGGGCCGCGGGCGACTCAATCCGTACGCCGACTTCGTCATGGAAACCGACGACCAGGTGGGCCGCGTGCTCGACGCGCTCGCCCGCCACGGCGTCGCGGACAACACCCTGGTCTTCCTGGCCAGCGACAACGGCTGCTCGCCTTCCGCCGGCTGGGAGGAACTCGTCGCCGCCGGCCATCATCCGAGCGGGCCGTATCGGGGACACAAGGCCGACATCTTCGAAGGCGGCCACCGCGTGCCGTTCTTTGTCCGGTGGCCGGGCCATGTGCAACCCGGCACGTATTCGAGCCAGCTGATCTGCCTCACGGACTTTATGGCGACCGTCGCCGACCTTCTCGGAGTCTCCATTCCACTTCAGGCGGGCGAAGACAGCATCAGCTTTCTGCCGGCGCTCCTCGGCCGCAGCGACCCTCACGCGCGACCGTCCGTCGTCCATCACTCCATCAACGGCTCCTTCGCCGTCCGTGAAGGTTCGTGGAAACTGGCCCTGACGCCAGGTTCAGGCGGCTGGAGCGAGCCACGACCGAACACCCCGGCGGCGGCGCAACTTCCTCCCTTTCAGCTCTACGATCTTGCCGCCGACCCCGGAGAGACCAACAACCTGGAGGCGCGGCACCCCGAAATCGTCTCGCGCCTGATGCGCCAACTTGAAAGGTGCGTGGCCAACGGGCGGAGCACGCCAGGCCCCGCCCGGACCAACACCACACCCGTCGACCTGTGGAACCAAACCCGGGAGCGCAAGCTTGCCGCCCTCCAAGCCCAGCCGGGCGATCGACCGTCGATTCCCCTGCCGCCGCAACTCCAATCCGTCCTGCCGGCAACAACCGATGAATCCGGCTTTCGGGATCTCTTCACCGACCCTGCCGCCGCCGGCTGGGCCCAGTGCGGGCCGGGCTTCTTCACCACTCAGGACGGCATCGCCACCAGCCACGGCGGGATGGGGCTTTGGTGGCAGACAGGCCGGTTGTACACCAACTTTGTCCTGCGCGGCGAATGGCGCTGCGAACACCGCGACTCCGACAGCGGCGTCTTCGTCCGCTTTCCCCATCCCGGATCGGATCCCTGGAGCGCGGTCCGTCACGGTCACGAGGTGGAACTTGGCGACGACCCGGAAAACAAAGCGCCCGCCTGGCGCACGGGCAGCCTTTACCCATTCCAACCGCCCACCCACGTTCCCACCCGGCCGGTCGGGGAGTGGAACTTGTATGAGATTGCGGCGGTGGGCCAGACCTACATCGTGAGGATTAACGGCGAGCTGGTCAACGCCTGGACCGATCTCCAGGCGCGCACCGGCTCAGGTTACATCGGCCTGCAAAACTACGAGGAGGGCAAAGACACGCAGCACCGGCGTCTCCGCATCCGCGATCTGCCGTAGCGAAGTGCCGGCGGCCCGGAGCGGAACCCGAGGGGGATGGCCGCCCGGCGGAACGGCGCCGGATAACTTCGTTGACGCATATTCTCCTATGGGTATATTCCCGGCATCGGTATGCAACGGCCGGAGCTAATCGAAATTTACAACTGCCTCGGCGACGAAACGCGGCTGCGCATCGTCCACCTGCTGGCGCAGGCGCCGCTTTGCGTCTGTCACCTTCAGGACATCCTGGGGCTGACCCAGGTGGCTGCTTCGAAGCACCTGGCCTATTTGCGCCGGCACGGGCTGGTGGAGCCGCGGCGCCATGAGCAGTGGATGATCTACGCCCTGCCGGCGGAGCGCCCGCGGGAGCTGGACTGGCAGTTGCGCTGCCTGCAGGACTGTCTCCCCACGAAACCGATCTTTCGGGACGACCTCCGCAAGCTGAAAGCGCGGCAGGCCGACCGCTGCTGGGTCTCCGCGGCGTTCAAGTCCCGCCCGACCGCTTCCGCCCGCCCGGGCAAAAACAACCAACGCACCTCCCGATCCCGATGACCAAGCCCGCCGTTCTCATTCTTTGCACCGGCAACTCCTGCCGCAGCCACCTCGCTGAAGGCATTCTGCGCGCTGTCGCCGGCGACATCCTCGACGTGCAGAGCGCCGGCTCGCGGCCCGCCGGCTACGTTCACCCGTTAGGCATCCAGGTGATGCGGGAAATCGGCGTCGACATTTCGGCGCACCGCTCGAAGCACATGGATGAGTTTTTGACCCGGGACATCGAGACGGTGATCACCGTGTGCGGCAACGCCGACCAGGCCTGCCCGACGTTTCCCGGCCAGTTGAACCGGCACCATTGGGGATTCGACGACCCGGCCCACGCCACCGGAACGGAGGAGGAGAAGCTCGCCGTGTTCCGGCGTGTGCGGGACGAAATCCGCCGCGTGTTCAACGCCTACGCGGACGGCCGCCGCGATCAGCTCAAGGCCGCCAAATAGTTCCTCCTCCTCCCCCATGAAAACCATCCAGGTTTACGATCCGCCGATGTGCTGCTCAACCGGCCTCTGCGGGACCGACATTGATCCGGCGCTGGTCAGCCTCGCGGCGCTGCTCGCACAGCTGAGCCGAAATGGCGTCACCGTGGAGCGCTACAACCTGGGCCAGCAGCCGATGGCGTTCGTTCAAAACCCGGAGGTGAAGAAGCTGCTGGACACGGAAGGCATGAATGCGCTGCCGCTGATTTTCATGGATGGCAGAATCCATCTGAAGGGACGCTACCCGACCGACGCGGAGCGCGAGGCGCTGGCCCGGACCGCGCCTGGCGGGAGCGCCGAAAGGGCGTCGTGATCCTTCCGCCTTTTCGGCCCGGCCCCGCCACCGCGACGCGCTACCTGTTCTTCACCGGCAAAGGCGGCGTCGGCAAGACATCGTTGTCGTGCGCCACGGCGCTGAAGCTGGCGGAATCCGGCAAACGGGTGCTCCTGGTGAGCACCGACCCGGCTTCGAACCTGGACGAAGTCCTCGAGACAACGCTCTCCAACCGCCCCACGCCAGTCGCTGGCGCTCCCGGTTTGCAGGCGTTGAACATCAATCCGGTGGAGGCTGCGGCCGCCTATCGGGAGCGCGTGATCGGCCCGATGCGCGGCCTGTTGCCCGAGGCGGCGCTCCGCAGCATGGAAGAGCAGCTGTCCGGTTCCTGCACGGTTGAGATTGCGGCCTTCGACGAGTTCTCCGGCTTGATCGGCAACCCCGAAACCACCCGGGAGTACGAGCACGTCATCTTCGACACCGCGCCCACGGGCCACACCCTGCGCCTGATGAGTCTGGCCAGGGCCTGGGATCAATTCCTGGAGAACAACACGACCGGCCTGTCGTGCCTCGGACCGCTCGCCGGCCTGGAAAGGCAGCGCGCGATCTATGAGGGCACGGTCAAGATCCTGGCGGACGCCTCGGCGACCACCCTCGTGCTGGTGGGCCGACAACAATCGTCCGCGCTCCAGGAGGCCAGACGGACCTCGGCCGAGCTCCGTGCCCTGGGCGTGGCCAATCAGTGCCTGGTCATTAACGGCACGTTCGAATCCCAATGCCCGGAGGATGCGACGTCGCAGGCGATGCAGCGCCGCGGGCGCGCAGCATTGGAGTCGGCCCAGGAGTTCATCGGCAGCCTGCCGACGTTCATCGTCCCGTTGCGGGCCATCAACATTCTGGGCCTCCGCGGACTGCGCACGTTGCTGGATGGCGAAGCAAGCGAGTCGGTGGCCTCGGAGCCGGCCCGGCCGTGGACGCCGCCCGGGATGGAAAGCCTCGAAGCGCTCGTGGCCGACCTCGAGCGCCCGGGCCGCGGCGTTGTCATGACCATGGGCAAAGGCGGCGTCGGCAAGACCACCGTGGCGGCCGCCCTCGCCGTGATGCTGGCGAAGCGCGGTCACGCGGTGCACCTGAGCACCACCGACCCGGCGGCGCACGTGGCGCAGACCCTGGCCGGGCAGGTGGACGGACTGACCGTCAGCAGGATTGATCCGGCGCAAGAGACGGCGGCCTACCAGGCCGAGGTCATGCAGGCGCAAGGCGCACAGATGGACCCGGCCGGCCGCGCGCTGCTGGAGGAGGATCTGCGCTCGCCCTGCACGGAGGAGATCGCGGTCTTCCGGGCCTTCGCCCGCACGGTGGCCGACGGCACGGATCGTTTCGTGGTCCTCGACACCGCGCCCACCGGCCACACGCTCCTCCTGCTGGATGCCAGCGAAGCCTACAACCGCGAATTGCAACGGCAGGCCCGCCAGACACAACCCGAGGCGGTGCTCCGTCTGCTGGAGCGCCTGCGCGATCCGGCCTTCACCCGCATCCTGCTCGTCACGCTTCCCGAGGCCACCCCAGTGCATGAGGCCGCCGCGTTGCAGGCGGATTTGCGACGGGCGCAGATCGAGCCGTTCGCCTGGATCATCAACCAAAGCCTTCTCCGCAGCGGCTCGTGCGATCCGCTGCTTCAACGTCGCGAAGCCGCCGAACACCGCTATCTGCGCGAAGTGCTGGAGCTCCACTCCACCCGCGCCGCGTGGCTGCCCTGGCAGGCGGAGGAGCCGACCGGTCCGGATGCGCTGGCGCGGCTGGCGACATCGAGCCTTCTTTATCTCCCATTTATGACCTACCTCTATGAAACAATCCCAGCCCGCAAGGGCGAGGCAGTGAAGCAATTCGAGATCAAGCAAAGCGCCAACGACGCTCCGTTGACCAAACACCCGGAGACCGGCGTGCCCATCCGGCGGGTCATCCTCGGCGGCTGGGGGCTGGTGACCGGCAAGCCGGCCAGCAGCGGCACCTCCTCCGGCGGCTGCGGGTGCGGCCCGAACGGCTGCTGCTAATCGCGCGACAAATCGCGATGCCTCGGGCTTTGGCCCTCGAACTTGTGCCCGTCGGCCGTGACCGCTCCAGGGTTCAATCCGGCCAGGCCTTGGTGGGATCTGCAGTCGCCGTCGACGCCTCCGTCGCGCTAACCGTCGTGCTTAATGCAGCCTCAGTCGGAAGTACTTCTCTCCGTCCGCGATGGTGACGATGGCCATCTTCTGTTCCCCCAAGTCGATGATTCCGGAAACCAGGCTCCAGGGCGATCCCAGCGGCCCAGCACTGGCCTCCAATGCAAAGCCGGCCGCGCTCGAGGGCCAGCTAATGAAGAGGAGGTTGCCCGACCGGAGGAATTGCAATTGCGGGCCGGGCAACGGCGTCACGCTGACCGTGCCATTCGCATACGACGTGGCCACAGGGTGGGCAAGGACATCAGACGTTTCGTGGGGCACGGGCTGATTACTGAAGGCGACGGTTGCAGTGGCCGGCGCGGCGCCGCGCGCCGTCCAAATGACGTTGGCGACCTCCCGGGTCCCGGGGGCCAGTGTGGTGCCCGGTGGCAATGCGAGCACCACGCCAATGCGACCGGCGGCCGCCTGATTTGTATTTACAGCCAGATAAGCACCCGCCGTGTCCTCGCCGGGCAATACACCTCCAAAACCGAGCTGGGCGGGATCGAAGCTCAGGGAGAAGCTCAGCGCGTTTTCACCGCCGTCCGCATTCAGCTGCACCGGCACTGCATTGGATTGCCCCGTCGTGATGCGCGCATTCCCGAGCGATAGAATGCGATCGGTGCCCGCCAGTGCTCCCGCTCCCTCCTGAGCAGTCGCCTCCCTCGGCCCGCCGCTCGGCGCGAGCGGGTCCAGTCCGGCCGCATAACGGCCACTTTGCACCAGGTCGATCACGGTAACGGCTCCATTTCCACGCGTCTCCCGCGGGGCACAGTCGGCGCGCTGGAACTCGCCCGCCGACGATACCGAGTCGAGACCCGCCACGAAGCGACCCAGCTGCACCCAGTCGATTATGGTCAGCGCGCGATCGCCGAACGGCCGCGTCGCGACGTCTCCCTCAATATCCACGGGACCAATCGTGACATTGCCATCGATGTAAGTGCCCGGGAGCGGATGAGCGAACGGATCGGAGATTTGCTCGACCGTTGGAAAATCGCCGAAGCGGACGGGCGTGATCGGGGAATCGGTGACAACTGACGCCGCGAACCGAAGCACCAGGAGCCCGAGCGTGCCGGAATCGAACGTCGTTCCCGGAGCCAGCAAAACAGCCAGGCCGACTTTGCCGGAATCCACCTGGTTGCTGTTGACAATCAACTCCGCCGTTGTCGGGACGTCCCCGCCGAGGGCCGCCGACGCAAATGAAAGCAGGCTCGGATCAAAGCTCAGACTGAAGCCGAGCGCGTTCGCGTTTCCCTGGGACAGCAATTGAACCGGCACGATCGCTTCACCACCAGCCTGAGCCGTCACGCTGTCCACGCGGACAACGGTCGGCGGGAGTTGCACGGTGAGCACGGCGACCGCGCTGGTGACCGCACCAAATCCATTGGCCACCACGAATGAGTAGTTGCCGGCGTGGCTTAAGGTGACGGGCCCGAGCGCGAGAGACGAATTCGTTGCCGCCCCGATGGCCTCGCCATCGAAGTACCATTGATAGGTCAGCGGGAGACTGCCACCTGCCATGGCGGTGAAAGTCACCTCCGCGCCTCGCAAGGCGAGCCGATCGTGAGGCTGCGCCAGGATGAACGGCGGGACGTGGGCGCTGATGTCTGGAATGAAACGGGCGGCGATCTTCAAGCCGCTGGCATAATCGCGTCCATCCGCGCCGCGGCCGACGAGAAAGTCGAACCGATCGCCCGGCGAAAAATCCAGGGAGTTCGTGTAGGTGGTGCCCGTATTCGGCGGGAGAAACCGGGAGAAAATCTCGACCCCGTTTCGCACGAGGTGAATCTCCGTGTCGCCGGAAATCGGGCCCGAGAAAATCGGGGAAAAAACGGCGTCGATCCGGTAGCGAGGTGCGCACCCGACTGGCGCCGTGAAACGAATGGTTCCAAACTGCTGCGAGGCGACGTCGCCGCCGGGATAAACCCAGACCGTGCCCGGCAGGTAGACGCCCTGACCTCCCTCGGTGGTCACGGTGTTTGTCGTTCCATTCCAGAAAATAAGCGGATTGCCCGGGCCGTATCTCCAAGAGTCCACCATGAAACCGTTGAAGCTAACCCTCGCCCGATCGGTCAGCAGCTGGAGCGGACTGCCAATGGTGTCCAACCAGCCATAGCTCCAAACGGTCCCTGGATTCGTTTCGGGAGAGAAATCCGCAACATCAAAGGTTGCGTTGGAGAAGTTGGTCACGCTCAAGGTGGCGACGACACTCGTGCGCGAGCCGAACTCGTTGGCAACCACGACCGCGTACTGCCCGGCGTGGGCTGCGGTCACACCGCTGAAATTCAGGACGGGATTGGTTGCTCCATTGATGAATCCATCGCCGGATCGCCACCGGTAGGTGAGCGGAGGCACGCCCGCCGCCACCACCGAAAGAGCGGCATTGCCCCCTTCGAAGACCACAACGTTTCCGGGTTGCGCCGCGATGGCCGGCGCCACTTTTGGAAAAGAGACATTGGTCGCAAGCATGATGGAAACCCCGTCCAAGGCGGCACCGCCGGACCCATCGGTCAGACTGAGAAAACTCAGCGGCATCGTGGGATCAGTGGCTGTGAAATCCAGCGTTTGCACCTTCCAACCCATGTCGAAGCTGCTGTGTCCGGTCACGTCGAAGGCGTCCTCTTGAGCATTCGTGCCAACTACGGCGCGCAACCGTTTGATGGCCGGTGCCGACGCAGCGTTTCCCGCCAGCAGAAAAGAGAGCCGGTACCGGTAGCCGGGCGAGAATCCTGTCACAGTCTGCAGAATGGAGCCGGCCGAGACTCCGCTCATGTCGAGCGCGCGCGTGCCCTCACCGGCACCCCACGCGGCTCCGCAATAGTCGATGCTGCCGCTGGCGACGACCCACCCCGAAATGACCGCGGAATTCGGGGCTCTCACCAGCAGAACGGAACCGGGGTCCGTCCCGACTTCGAAGCCTCCATTGACGACCAGGTTGTCCAGCGGCGGCCACGCCGGCGCATTGGTCGTCGGCGCGATGGAAACCCGGTCAAGCGCGGCACCGCCGGTCCCGTCCGTCAGGCTGGCAAAGCTCAAGGTCAAGGCTGGCGCCGTCGCGGTGAAGTTGAAGGTTTGCAATTTCCAACCCATGTCCGATGGACCGCGCCCCAACGCCGAAAAGGAGAATTCTTGCGAGGCGGCGCCGACGCTGGCCCGCAAGCGCTTGACCGCCGACAAGGGCGGGATTTCGCCTGGATTTCCTGCCATGAGAAACGAGAGCTGATACGTGGATCCGACGAGAAAACCGGAAACCGTCTGGCTGATGATGCCGACGGAGATTCCGCTCATGTCCAATGACCGGCTGCCGTCGCCGGCCGCCCAACCGGTGCCGTAGTAGTCAACGCTGCCGCTCGTCACCGTCCACCCGGCGATGGTGTTGGAGTCGACCGCGTTGAGTTCGAGGACGACGCCAGGGTCCAGGCCGAATTCGAAGCTGCCATTGACCACGAGATTGCTCCCGGTGGCAGCGGGAGCAGCGACGGCATATGCGCCGAGGAAGCAGGCCAGCAAGACGCCGGGAATCCCGGCCATGGCCGCCAATCGGATTGTCGTCTTCATGATTCACCCTCCACGCGCTAACGTCTGCGGGCTCACGATGGCAAGCATCGCCGCAACGCCATGGCGAAGTCAAGGGACCGCCGACGGAAGTTGTCCCCGGGACTCAGCGCGCTGCGTTTGTTAGGCGGCGGCCCGATGTTGGTGCCATCGTGGTTGAAGCTGTAGCCAGCGGGAATGACCAGCCCGGCCGTGGACTTTACCACGCCGAGGCTTGGCGATCGTCCGTGGTGTGATTACAAACGACGAGAGGTTGCGCCACAGGACCGGAGGCTTCCCCCCAGATCTTCCGGCCTACTCCCATGGCCATGAGCGCAAGCCCGCCCACGCTCCAGGGAGCCGCTCGTGGCGGAAGTCAGGGTGCAATCACTTCGGTGAACTCCACGCGCAACCCGGTTGGACCACTGGCCGCGTTGTTCACGATGAAGTCGATGGTATTGACACCATTCACGAATTGGGCCGTCGTGGAATCCAAGGTAAAGGGCGTCCAGAAGAAGAAATGCTCCACCCCGGTGACGGACACGGTGGTGGCTCCGTTGACCCGGATCTGGGATGAGTTGTCCGAACTCCAGCGTCCGGCCAGGCGCACCCGGCTCAAGTCGCGGCCTGTGAGGTCGACGGTTGTCCGGTAGACGTAATCTCCGCCCGCCGCCTCCAAACTGTCGGGGCGGGAAGACAGCCACTGAGAAGTCGCGGTATTCGCCAGCCAAGGCCCGTTCGGATCGACGGGGAAGATGTCGTCATGAACTACTGCACTTGTCGAAGCGCTGTCCGGATTGGTGACGAGCTGGTAGTGGGGATCGGTGGCACCCGCTGCCAGGGGCAGTCCGGCGTCATTCTGTCCGGTGTTGTATAACGCAGGCACGACGCGGCCCAGTCGATAGAAGCGGTACGGCGGCGTGGCGACGCTCGCTTCAACCCACTGCCAAAGCCCGGCGGCATCGGTGGTCACGCTGGCGTGCCGGGTCCAGTGGCTGAGATCCGTCGAAGCCTCGAGGGGATAAGAGCGACCGGGAGCGCCACGGCCGTTGATTTGCAATCCGAACGGCAATTGGCGTTGGATGCTGGTAATCCGCCCCGGCACACTGGCGGGATCGAAGTAGAGCTCCAAGGCGAGGTTGTCGATGCCGTGGGATTCAAAAGCCGCACCCGTCCGGCCCGCGATCCCGAAGCGCGCGCCTCGTTGCGGGGCGTAGCCGGGAATGGGCAGCCGGGAGAAGATGGGTTCGCAGGCGTAGGTTACGTCGAGCCGGCCATCGGGAGTCAGGCGGATTTGCACCGGAAAGAAGTCCGGCCCGCGCACAAGTTCAGGAACGGTGAGGTAACGCCGGGCGACGAGCTGATCGGCCCACAACACCTCGATCGCTGTGTCGGAGAAAGTATCGAAGGTAACGCGCAGTCCAGACCCGACGCCCTGCTCGGCATTCTGGTAAGTGCCGGCCGGCAAATTTGTCGCCCAGTTGAAGCTGAAGCCATCGGCTGGCGGAGACGACCCGGCGGCCACACGCGCCTGGAACGACGCGGCGAAGCCTTCCACAACCGCAGCGGGGGCGAGATCGGTGGTGAGAAAGGCGCCCGATTGATTGCGTTCGACAGGATTAAGTTCCAGCACGCCGAGCTCCTCATCGATATAGGCGGCGCCGAAGATGGCAGCATTCTCCAGCGTCTGCCCGTCAAAGTCGTAGAAGGCGGTCAACGATTGGAAGGAGATGACGGAGAGCATCGCTTCTCCGCTGATCACACTCGTGCCGTTGCCGCTGACGATGACGCGGAAGACGGATCCGTCATCGCCAGGCGCAAGAGTGGGCGTGCCGTACGTCCCGGACGTCGCGCCCGGGATGTTTTCAAAAGCGTTCGCGCCGGGGAGTCGCCGCTGCCATTGGAACGTGGCGGTCGACAGATCGGTCGACGCGGAGAAGCTCGCCGAGCCGCCGACGCAGCCGCCCGTGGTGGATGGCTGCGCGAGGATGACGGGAGCGGTGCTGGCCTGTGTCCGCCGCAACAGATACGCGTGGAGTGCGGTCATCTCCTGCGGGGCCAGGATGCGATTGTAAATGATCACCTCGCGAATCATGCCATCCAGTCCGTTGTCATTCGCGGTGGAGAGACCGATGCGTGTCTTCGACGGATCGGCCTCGTAGCCCGAGTCGGGTGAGCCGCTGATGTTGACGAGCTGGGCGGGCTGCAGATTGATCAATGCATCCATTCCGCCCCCACTCGCGGCACTGCGGAACCTCGCCGTGTAGAGGGTGAACGCGCCGGCCGGATCCTCCACGATGTTCGTGCCGAAGTAGGTGGCCTGCGCGGGCTGCCCCCGGTTGTGAAACAAAGCATCGGGGCCGGTGCCAGCGCGCTGCTGACGCCCGAGCGTGGGCTCGCTGCCGCCGGTGGCGGAGTCGATCGAGTAGAAATAGGAAGCGCTGCCCGCCGGGTGCGCGTAGCCGGCGAACCGCCCGATGACGAAGATGGTCGCATCGCCAATCGTCGCGCCCGCCGTGGAAGCAAAACTGCCCACGAATCCGCTGTTGCGCGTGAAGTCGATGGCCGGCTGGCCGCCGCCGGAATCCGCCACGTAGGTGGGCCGCAGGGCGTTGGCGTTCGTGAACTCATGCCCATTCTGCCGGTCGATCCAACTCGCCACCGGCGCGCCGTTCGCGGTCGTGCTCGTCCCGGCATCGGCGGTCAAATGGAGTTGGAGCCCGTTGGTGACAGGGATGGGATCGAGATACTCGGGCGACACCTCGATGCTGAAGCGCGCCGTGTTGTTGAAAGGATCGGTGTCACCACTCTGCACGGCATCTGCTTCAAGGGTGTAGGTGGCGAAGACATTGGTTTGGAAACCAGCCGGCAGATCCAACGCGATCTCGATGGTGTCACCCGGCGGCACCGACGGCAGCGCTGCCGATGCGACAACGATCCCGTCGCTGCGTCGCATCCTGAACGTGCCAGGGAACGGGAACGACGCCGGCGCGCCCGCATTGAAGACACTGCCAACGATGCGCGCGGTGCGATTGGGGTAAACCGTCTTGCTCTTCAAGGCAACCACCAGGTCGCTTCCCCCGCGCTCAAGACTCTTTTCATTGTCCAAGGCGGATTCATCCGATTCGACGATGGCTCCCAGCGGATCCGCGACGGCGACGATTCGGCCTCGATCGATGTTCGCCGGCAGAACCCATGTGGCGGTAAAATGCTGCGTCGTCTGGGCCGGCATCCAGCCGCTCACAGTGATGTTGGAAATCACGATCTCCGGGGAGACATTGTTCGGCCGGAATTTGAACTGAACCCGCGGATCCAGCACCGCGCGATCGCCGGTGTTCTCCAAGGTGGCGCTCAAGCTGATGATGTTCCCTGGCAGGAAATTCTCGTCCGCAACGGCGAGTTTGCTCAGCGTCAGATTCGGCTGCAGGGCCTTTCGCGTAAACGCCAGATCCACCGACGCCGTCTCGGTCACGTTGGAGAGCGTCAGCGTCACGGGGCTGCCGTTGATGTCGAGCGCGACGACTTCCTGCGTCGTGGCAACCAGGCGCTCCTTGAGATAGGCCAGCGCAAGGCGCCCGGAATCATCCCAGGCGATGACCACGCCCCGCTCCGCATCCGCATCTTTCCACAAAGGTGCGGATTGGCCCCAGAGTCCGGCCGCCGAATCATAGACGGCATAGCGCCCGTCGCTGCCGAGGCCGAACGTCTCCTGCCAAAACAGCAGCGGGTTTTGCGTCGGCCCGATGGAGAGCTGCAATCCCGAGAGGCCAGGTGTTCCGGGGTTGGCCGGCACCACCGCGGGTGCCGCAAAGTTCGTCGAGAACACGAGTTGCTCGTTCCTCACCCACGCCAGGAAGACTGTTCCGTTTTCGTCGATGGCGACACGAGGCGTCCGATCCGCCACGCTGTCCGCCGTGGATTGAACCGCCGCACCCCAACTGCCGTTGGCCCAGATGCGATAATACAATTCCGAATCGGCGGTGGTTCCATAGTTCTGGTCGGCATCGGCGCTCCAGACGAGCACGACTTTGCCCGCGCCGCTGGCACAGGCGAAGTCGCTCGTGCCAGTGAAAACATTGTCCACCAGTTCCGGCGCGGCCCAGGTTTGCGTGGCGCGATTCCAGCGTCGGGAGGAGATGGCGCCCCGTGTGGCGAAGGATTCTCCCGGCAGGGCCTGGCGCCAGACGAGGAGCAGGTCTCCGTTGGGCAACGTTCCGCGCAAGGCAGGCTCGCCGTCATAAACCAGGTTGCTCGTGAGCGACTGCGCCGGGGTCCAGGTGCCGCCCGCGTAGCGCGCCCAACCCAATTCCAAGGTCCCCGTCACCGCGGCCACGTCCGCGCCGGGTGCCGGCGTGGAAGCGAATTGCTGCCAAACCACGACCGCGGTTCCATTTCCATCGTAGGCAATGGTGGGTTGCAAAATCGCCGCCGACACGGCGCCTGGCACCACCGCGGGAGCGCTCCACGACGTGCCGTCGAAACGCATCCAAACCAGCTCTTGCGAGGCCGGCGACTGGGGACGCGAATAAACGAGCAGCATCTCCTGGCCTCTCGCCGCCAGCGCATGATGCGAATTGGTGAAGACATTTTGGACCAGGATTTGATTGGTCTGGGAGGAACCGCCTGGCTGACTGGCTGCCTGGAATACAGGCTCTGTGTCGCCGGCAGGGCGCGCCAGGGGCTGGGCATCATTCGCGACGAAGACCTCGCCCGAGGCGATGGATGGCAGGCCGCTGAGAATTCGTGTGCTCGCAACCTCCAGTGCCCGAAAGCTGCGCTCTGGGCCGCCCCCCGCACTCGCCACCGCGAACGCTCCGCCGCCGCCTTGTCCCCTGGGGAAAGTCTCGTCGAGCAACACCCATTTGGTTTCATAACTCAGGTTGGGCAGAAACGGGATCGTCGTGGCCGCCTTGAACTCGGCCACGGCACGAACGGTCGTTTCGCGATATTCAAAGTTCGGCACGCCCAGCGTGAGATCGACCCCGCCCGAAATCTTCGCCAGCAATTCGACGAGCCGGCCAAGCTCCGGTTTGTAGTAGCCGGACAACGTCCCGCCGGCGGTGAAGCTGCCGTCTTGAAATCTCAGTTGGCCGGTCGGAGCCGTCGCCGCGAGACGCAGCGTGCCATAGACGTCCAGGTCGAAGCGCACGCACTGCAGGCTGTTGAAGTCGAACCCGGCCGATTCGAGCACGCCACCGATGCCGCGCACGGCGCCGGAACTGCCGGGAATGAAGTCTGTCACGCACAGCTCCCCGAGGCGCTGATTGAAACTCAGCGTGGACTGGACATTGAGCTGGTTGAACCCAAGGCCGCGGCTCGAGGCCAGTCCGCTGGCGAACGCACGGGTATCAAGCGAAAGCCTCTCGCCGCCGATCACAAAGCCTCCGGCATCGTCGTCGCCGAAGCTGCGCGGCCGCCAGTTTGAACGCACCTGGTCCGCATCTCCGAGCCAGAGCTCCCACTCGCCACTGCGCGGGGCATAGACCATCCCGAGATTGGCGCTGAGATCAACGCCCAGATCGCCAAACACGCCGAGGTCGAGGGCTTCCGCGATTTCCACCGGCCACTTGGCCGAAAATATATAGCGAGGCTCCCGCCCGCTGACCTGCTGCGCCTGGAAGGGCAATGCATCCATCCAGGCCGCGCCGACGAACTGCAGAGTTTCCTGTGCGCTGCGGCTGACTTCGTTGTTGGACGCCACCGCTTCAGCCCGCAGTTCCACCGTCGAGTAGGGCAGAAGCCCGCTCGCGAGACTTGCGGTGTTAAACGTGATGGTCGCCTCATCGCCGACGGGATTCTGGACCGTCTGGAGCAAGGTGGAGCCGAGATAAAATCGGACGCTCCCACGAGTGCGCCCGCCCCAGTCGATGTGCGCGGTCGCCCGCACGTCGAACGAAAAGTCGCCTCCCAGGTAGATCCCCTCCACATCCCGCGTGATGTCCGACACTTGAAACGCCAGGCGCGTCAGGGTGATGTCAGCCAGCACCTGCTCGGTGATCCCGGCAATGCTGCTGAGGGTCCGGGTTTGCGGAGAGTAAATGGCCTTCGACGCGATCAAGGTACCGCCGGCCCGCGGGACATTCGCCACCGAGTAACCGCCGTCGGCCGCCGTGACGACCGAGGGCAGCGCGTTGATGGTGACCGCAGCTCCGGCCACCGGGTTGCCCAGCGTGTCCACCACCCGGCCTTTCACGAGCACCGTGCGCGGCCGGGTATCCATTGTGAGGTTGTCAGAACTCGCCACGGTGGGTTGCGGGCCGTGGCCGGTGACGAGCAGGCGCACGCGCAACTGGGTGGTGAAGACCGGCCCGAGGTCAGGAAGGACGTTCCAGAGAATCTTGCGCCGGGTTCCGCGTTCGACGGAGCTTCCCAAGGCACCGGTGGCATTGGTCGCGACGGCCCAGGTGGCGCCCGCATCCCGGGAGAATTCCATCCGCACCTGAAGAAATTGGGTCTCTGGATCGAACAAATCGAAATTGACCTCCAGCTGGTTGGTCAATTGCGTGACGGCCAGGTAGGGCAATTGCGGACCGAACACGGCCTCCACAGCACCGATGTCGAGGGCGCTCCCGACGAAACGGATAAAACCGCGCTGGTCGGTCCCGCCCGGATTGACCGGGCCTCCGGCATCGATGGCTGGAGAGCCGGACGCTGGATGCATGGTCGCAGTAGGGCCGCCATAGTTCGCCAAGGGAAGAAGCCGCGGGTCGCGGACGCCCCGCACATCGCCGGAGCCGTTGAAGGCGGCCACAGCGTTGCCGCCCCCGACCAGGTTATGGCCTGAACTTTGGAACGAGTTCATCTCCGTCGACCCCACCAAGCCGACGTCCCCACCCGTGTTCGCTGCCAGGATTGTTGACCCCATGGTGGTGGGAGTCAGCGCATCGCCAAACCCGCCGATACCGCCGACGCCATTCACGGGTGCGGTGTTGGAACTGATGGTGCACTGGAGCACCGTGGCCCGTCCGTCGTAATTATAGATGGCTCCGGCGCTGACGAGGGCCTGGTTGCGGGCAAAGGTGCAATTCTTGACGACGGTTTGCAGCGTGTTGAGGTCGGTATCGGTGTAGAGGCCGGCGCCAGTGTCGGCTTGATTGCGATCGAAGGTGGAGTTCTGGAGATCCAAATCGCCCAGGTTATAGATGCCACCTCCCATTGGAGCCGAACACTCGACGAAGGAACAGTTGTTGACCGTGAGAGTGCCGAGATTGCGGATGCCTCCACCCGCATCGGTCGCCATTCCCCGCGTTAGAACGAGCGAATCCAGCGCCACGCTGGCCCCGGCGCCGACCTCCAGGATGCGGGACAGCCCTTGCGCATCGAGGACAGTCCGCGCCGCCGGATTGGCCACCAGGGAGGCGTCCAGAATGACGGACTGCGTGATGGTCAACTGACCGGAAACGAGCTGCAGGCTCGCCGCGGCCATGCTGGGCGAAAAAACAATCCTTTGACCAGCCGCGAGGTTGGCCGTGGCCACGGCCTGACGCAGCGATCCGGCGACGTTGTCGGCTGCGCTCGACACGACCAGGGCGGGGCCCGCTTCCACGGCCCCAATGTCGAGAGCCCCATTGACCAGCCGGGGGAGCCCGCGCTGATCCGTGCCGACGGCAACACCGGGCCCTGCAGCGTCGATGGCCGGGGAGGATTGTCGCGGATGCAGCGTCGGTGTTGGCCCGCCGTAGCGCCCCAAAGGAAGGAGGAGCGGATCCGTAACGGAGATGACAGCCGCCGGATCCAATTCGGCGGACCGGCTGTTCGGGCCGAGAAGATTTTTCCCCGTGCAAGTAAAAGCCACGAGCGCGGTCAAAATGTCCCGGCCATCTCTGGCACTGTTACCTGCGACGATCGAGTTGTGATGAATGGTTTGGCGGGACGAAGCGCCGGCGATTCCGCCGCCATTGCCGAAGTAATTCTGGTCGGGCAACGGCCCGCCGAGGGCGGCATTGCGTGAAATCGTGGCGTGGTTGAGCTCGTACGATCCCGCCAGGTTGTAGAGGCCGCCTCCTTCCACGGCCGCGTTTTCAGCAACGGTGGAGTTGCGGAGGAGGAGCCGGGCCCCGATATCGCGCAGCGCGCCGTCACCTGCTCCGTTGTAGATCGCGCCGCCGCGACCGGCGGAATTCCCATGCAGCGTGCTGTTGTAAATGCTCACGCTGCCTTCGTTGAGAATGGCGCCGCCCAGGTAGGTGCCGAGATGCACGCCGTCGCCGGTCGCCTGGCCTCCGGTCAGGGTCAAGGAATCCAGGCTGGCGCCCACCGCATTGGTGGTGAAGCGAAAGAGGCGGGATTGGCGCCCCGCATCCAGGATCAATCCGCCGGGCAACGAGGCGGCGCTGATGGCCACCGGCTTGTCGATCAATAACTCGGTCCCGGCCAGTGGCAGACGCTGACCGGATAGGGCGGGTGAAAATTCGATGAGAGCGTATGCCGGCGCCGAGGCGATGGCTGCGCGCAAGGAGCCGGGGCCGGAATCGGCCAGATTTTGAATCTCGATGGAGACGCTTTCCACCGCGCCGATGTCCAGGGCGCCACCGACGAAGCGAGGTAACCCGCGTTGGTCGGTGCCGCCGGGATTGACGGTGCCCGCTGCATTGATGGCGGGAGACCCAGCCAACGGCGGGCACGTCAGGGTCGGGCCGCCATAATTTCCCAGCGGGGCGAGCCGGGCCTGCAGCGGGCTTTGCGATGTGCCGCCGAGCGTACCGGCCGGGAACCCGCCGGAATTGATGCCGATCAAATTCACCCCGAGGGCCGTCAGCGGACCAATGGCAATATCGACGTCCGGATGGAATGTCGGGGTCAGAGCGGAATTTCCTGCCACAATGCATTGCTGCAAGGTCACCGCGCCCTGGGTGTAGAGCCCGCCTCCGATGCCGCCGGAATTACCCGCCACCGTGCAGTTCCGAAGCGTGCAGGTCTTGGGAGAGTTGTCCTGCAGATTGCAGATGGCGCCGCCGAATTCGTCCGCTGCATTTCCGACCAGGGTGCACTGGTTCAGATAAAGTTCGGTGTTGGAATTGTAGATGGCTCCGCCCGACGAGCCCGAATTGCCGAAGAGAGTGCAGCCGTTTAATCCTAGCGTTCCCGCACTGTTGCCATAGATCGCTCCCCCAGTTCCTTTGGTGAGCGTGAGCTGGTAAAGCACCGCGGTCGTGGCGCCGCCCTTAATCTGAAAGATGCGGGACGCTCCCTCGCCTGAGATCGTGATGCCGTTGGGCAGGCCCCCGCCATCGAGGATGACCGAATTGGTGATGGCAATCTCCCCGTGCAGCAACCGAATGGTCTGACCGTTGAGAAACGGGGCGAAACTGATGTAGCCGTTGGTTGAGGATTGGCGGATCGCTTGACGCAGCGAGACGGTGGCGCTGGCCGCCTGGAAGCCTGCGCCGGTATCCGGATCCGCCGCTGTGGTCACCATCACCGGATAGCGGACGCCTTCCCAGGAAGTGGCCACCGCGAGATCATCCCAGGTGGTGGCGCCCGCCCCGGTGCCCGCCAACTGCACGGCGGTACTCCAAAACGTGTCCGGGTAACTCACCTCCACGCTGGCCGTGGCCGGTTCGCCTTGGTACAGGTCGGGATCGACAAACAAACGGAGCTTGTTCCCAGGGTAATCGATCTTGGCAACCAGGGTGTAGGTCTGGCCCGGTTGCGGGATCACGAAGGAAAAATTCCTGCTGGCGCCCACCTCGATGCCGAGGGCGGTGCCCGTCGAAAAGACTCCAAACGAGACGCGCTCGACCCCGAAGTCCAGCGACGCAACCGTGCTTCTTTCCGCTCCTGCGCTGCGCGTCATGCGGACCCGGTAGTAGACCACCTTTTGCGTGTTCAGCTCATTCACCGCCCCAACCCCCTCGTCGGTGGTGTTGGGCAACCGTTCGCCCGGCCCATTGTACTCCCGCAACGCCGCGCTCCCCAAAGTGACCAACGCCCCGTTCTGGATGGTAGGACTGCCGCTGACAGTGTCCCAATCAGAATTCCTTCCCGTGTGGACTCCGCTAAAATTGTTCCAATCCCACAACCCGCCGCCGCTCCGGCCGGCGATGCTCCCATCCGGATAATCGAACGAGTCAAAGCCGACGTGCGCTCCGTGAACGGGAACACCTTGGGCACCCGCGAAGAACAGCAGCGCAGCCACGCTTCGCTGAATCCAGGTGGATCGCAGGAGATCGACTCGGAGCCGGCGGCCGGCTGACTTGACCAGGGCAATGGCTTGCAGGTTCATACGACGACAAATCTGACGGGCGTTGGGTTCACGACTGCTGGGCATGCAAACTATTTTGCCCACTGGATTCTTTCGCAGGCGGGAAGGAATTGTTTCACCGGAAAATGAAACCATCATCAGGAGAGAATAGCCGACGCCCCCTGCCCTTATCGCGCGGCGGTTCCAAATAGTTCCGTTCGGAAAGTCAGGTTTGGACTGCTTGGGTTCACGGGGCGGGATCACCTTCCGATGCGTGCACGCGCCGCCCGGGCCCGTAGCGGAAAGCGCCATGGACGAACCTCGCTGCCGATGCACGGCCGTCGGTGACCCTCCGACCCGCCGCCACAGGTGGAACACCTTGCTAACCCATGGTCTTTCTGCGAAAAGAGAGAGGATCCTGTCATGTCCGACTTCGCCCCCGAGCCAGATGCAGCGAGCCCGCGCGTCTTCGCCACGACGCGCTGGAGCGTGGTGCTGTCGGCGGGGGAATTGGATTCGCCGCCGGCCCGGCGCGCCCTCGAGACGCTCTGCCAGGCTTATTGGCATCCGTTGTTCGCCTATGTGCGCCGCAACGGGTACTCGCTGGCGGAGGCGCAGGACCTGACGCAGGAATATTTTGCGGATTTGATCGGCCGGGAACAACTCCGGCTGGCCGACCCGAACCGTGGAACCTTTCGCGGATTTCTCCTGTCCCGGCTGGACTACTTCCTGGCGCGCGAATGGCGGCGCGATCATCGGCAGAAGCGCGGCGGGCATCTCACCTTTATCTCGGTCGACGCGCCGCGGCTCGCGGAAGGCCCGTTCGTGGAACCGGCGGATCCGGGGACGCCGGAGACGCATTTTCTCCGGCACTGGGCGCTGACGGTGTTGAAGCAGGCGATGGACGCGCTGCAACGGGAGTGCGAGGCCCATGGCAAGGGACCATTGTTCCTGGAGGCCCAGCGCCTGATCGCCGGCGAGCGCGAGGAAATCGCCTACGCCGAAATCAGCCGACGCCTCGCGATGAGCGAAGGGGCGTTCCGCGTCGCCGTTCACCGCCTGCGGCAGCGTTACGGGGAGTTGCTCCGGCAGGAAGTCGCTGAGACGGTCGCCAGTGAGGCGGAGGTCGACGAGGAGCTGCGGTTTCTGCTTCAGGTCTTGAGTCGATAAACCACGCTGTAACATCCGCCCGATTTTGGCGGAGTCCCCTCGGGCTCTGGTAAAATTGTGAGAGAGAATCCGGTCAATCCATCGGACGCCTGTGCCGATTGCGGCACGCCGCGCTCCGCGTGGCTGGGAGACAATTGTCCGTCTTGCCTGCTCCGTCTGGCCGCGCCCCGCAGGCCCATGGCACCGGGCTCTGCGGGTCTCGCGGCCGCCTCGCCCTCGGGCATACCCCGGCGGATTGGCGATTACGAATTGCTCGAGGAAATCGCCCGGGGCGGAATGGGCGTGGTGTTTCGCGCGCGTCAGGTGAGCCTAAATCGCCTGGTAGCGGTCAAGGTGATGCAGGCCGCATCGTCGGCTGTCGACCCGCGTCGTTTCCGGCGCGAGGCTGAGGTCGCGGCCAGCCTGAACCACCCGAACATCGTATCCATCTACGAAGTGGGCGAACAGGACGGGCTGCCCTACTTCTCGATGGAGTTGGTGGAGGGGCGCACCCTGGCCGAGCTTTCCCGCGACCGCCCGCTGCCCGCCCGCCGGGCCGCGCAGTGGACCCACGACGTGGCGGAGGCGGTCCACTTTGCGCATGAGCGCCATCTGCTGCACCGCGATCTCAAGCCGTCGAATGTATTGGTTGACGCGACGGGCCGGGCGAAAGTGGCGGACTTCGGCCTGGCCCGCCGGTCGGATGGCGACGCGGATCTGACTCTGGCCGGGCAGGTCCTCGGCACGCCGAACTACATGCCGCCGGAACAGGCGGAAGCCAGGCCTGGCGGGAACCCGGGCAGTGTTGCCGGCGACGTGTATTCCATGGGCGCCATCCTCTACCACCTGCTCACCGGCCGGGCGCCCTTCCTCGCGGAATCCCTGACGCAGACGCTGCGCCTGGTGGCGGAGACCGACCCGATTCCCCCGCGTCGTTTGAATCCCGACGTGCCACCTGATTTGGAGACCATCTGCCTCAAATGCCTGGAGAAACCGGCGGCCCGCCGCTATGGGTCGGCGCGGGCCCTGGCGGACGAACTGGGCCGCTTTCTCCCAGACGAGCCCATTCACGCCCGGCGACTCGGCACCCTGCCAAGATTTCTGCGCTGGTGCCGGCGCAAGCCCGCGCTGGCCGCGGCGGTGGGTTTGGGCGTTCTGTTATTGTTGATCATTGCGATCGGATCGCCCATCGCGATTATCCGGATTGAGTCGGCCCGACGCGCGGCAGAGGCCGCCGAACGGCGCACGGAGCAGCAGCTCTACACCGCGCTGCTCGAGCAGGCGCGCGCGACGGTCCGCAGCGGCGAGATGGGGCATCGGGTCAAGGCGCTCGATGCCATTCAGCGCGCCGCCGCCATCGCCCGGACGCTCGATTTGCGCCGGGAAGTTTTCGCCGCGCTGGCGCTGCCAGACCTGCGTTTCGAGCGGGAGATCCATTTGGGCCCCCGCGCCAACCTCGCGAACCTGGACCCGGCATTTGAACGGCTCGCCACGTCCCACGGAACCGGACCTGTTGAAATCCGCGCTCTTTCGGACAACCGTCTTCTGGCCACGCTGCCCGCCAGCACCAATCTGCCCACGTTCGTCCGGCAGTGGAGCCCCGATGGCCGCTTCCTCGCCGTGAAGCGTGATTACGCCAAAAACGGGCTGCGCGCCGACTGGGAGATTTGGGAAGTGGCGCAGCAAAGACGGGTGCTCTTGCTCCGCGATGCGTCATTTGGCGCGCTGACCTTTCATCCTCATCTGCCGCGTGTGGTCGCCCGAACGGCCCGCGAGGGGGTTGCCGTCTGGGACCTGGAGCGTGAGAACAAGTTGGTCCAACTTCCGCTGACCAACGACCTGATCCTTCTCACTTATTCGCCGGAGGGCGCACGGCTCGCGGCGCTGTCGCTGGTGGATCGGGGCGCCGTCCTTTCGATCCACGATGCCACCGATCCCGCCACCCCCAAATTGATGTCGCACACCTTTAACGATCAGGTGACAACTCTGGCCTGGCACCCGGATGGACGGGCCTTGGTCGTGCCGGATTTTGGGGGCGCCGTTCATTGGGTGGACGTCCAGACAGGTGAAGCGCAGGTGCTCGGCCGTCACAAGTGGCAGGCGGTGAGGGCTGTCTTCAGCCCGGACGGTGCGTACCTATTTACTGCCGGGTGGGAAAGGGACTTAATCTGCTGGGACCCGCGAACGAAGCGGCGAGTGTTCACCGCCGGTCTCAACAGCTTTCATTTCCAAATCCGTGCGGATGGCCGTCGTTGTGCGACACAGACCGAGACCGGCGTGTTGTCGTTGTATTCCTTCGAACCGCCGGTCGCCCATCGCGAGTTCACCGAGGATCTGGGCGTCCGCCTGCGGCAGGCGAGCATTTCCCCGGACGGACGTTGGCTGGCCGCTTCCGGCGACAAACGGGCCGGCGTCTGGGACCTGACGAGCCAGGGACCGGGCGCACTCGAGACCAACGCCTACGAAGCGCATTTTCTCCATTTCGCGGCCGGCGGGCGCGAGCTGTTTGCGAGCCGAGACACCCAGGACGACGCCGCCTGCTTCCGCTGGCGTTTGACCCCGGCGACCGCCGCGGCAGCCCCACCCCAACTGTCGCCGCTGCCGCTCCGCCAGCCGCCGGGGTTCACGTCGCTGAGCGTCTACTCAAATTCCGTGATCATGGTCAGCTCCAGTGGCGCCCAGATCTTGACGCCCGAGGAACTGGCAGCGGGAAGCGACCGATGGACGAAGACGATTTCCGGCATCAGTGATGTGACCCCGGATGGCCGCTGGCTGGGAATCTACCGGCCATTTGGGACTTCGCTCCACGTTTATCGCCTGCCGGATTTGGTTGAGGCCGCCAAACTGCCGCATCCAGCGAGCTTCGGCAATTTTCAGTTCTCCCCGCGTGGCGGCGAGGTGGCGATCACGTCATCTCGCGCGGGAGCGGAGTTGTGGGACACGACGTCGTGGAAGCGGACCCGCGCGCTGACCAACGCCATCCGCCTGCTTTACGCGCCGGACGGACGGGCGCTCTGGCTGACGAAAGACCAACGGACTGCCGGCCTGTATCAGGCGGACACTTTGGAGCCGCTGTTGTTACTGCCCACGGGGGTGCTCCCTTTGGCCCTCAGCCCGGACGGCCGGCGGGTGGTGGTGAGCGTGGACGCGCAGCGCCTGCAGATGTGGGATCTCGCGGAACTTAGAAGACAACTGCGTGCGTTGGATTTGGACTGGACCGACCTGGGGACCGACAAGGCCCGGGAGGCGGGCCGGTAACCCTGCTCTTTTCCTGTAACATCTGGCCGCCAAAGGCGGAGTAGCGGTTGGGGCTCCGTGCCGGTTCCGGGGCGGAGGCCCTTGCCATGACCATGTCTTTGACGTTGCGCCCCGGCCTGCTCCGGGCCTGCTTGTTCGGCCTTGCCGCCACTCTCCTATCCACTCCCACCCGTGGCGAAGTCACCAACCTCGCCTGGTATCGCCTGGGCGACGACGACCCGGGGGCTGCGTCTGGCCAGGCCGTCAACACCACGACCATTGATTTCCTTGGCGGAAACAGCCTCCGGCGAATCGGCGCTGCCCGCTACACCAATGATGTGTTTCCGTCGGCCGAAAGAATCGGCAGCCAGGTCGCGGTCGTGTTTGGCGGCACGGGATTCTACACCAATGCCGGGGCGGCCACCGCGGCCCAGGACAACTTCGGGCTGGAAGCCTGGGTCAAGGTCCTGAACACCAACAACGGGGTCTATGTCATCGCGCACAATGGCAACCCCGGTGCCAACGGCTGGGGGCTTGGACTGCAGGTCACCAACCCACCGCTGGGCGGCCCTCAGCTCTCGTTCTTTGGCGAGTTTGGCGGCAGCGCGATTCGCATCGGGTCGACCAGCGGACGCGCGCTCGCCGCACACCTGGCCCTGGTCCGAGATGGCGGCGCCACCCGCCTGTACCTGAACGGAACGGCGGCGGGGACCGTCAGCACCCTCACCCCGACCGCCCCAACGGGCGCCTTCCAGATCGCGGGAATTCCGTCGTTCCCCGGCATCATCGACGAAGTGCGGGTGTTCACGTTCGCGCCCGGCCAGTTCAGCGTGAACGATCTGTTAATCAAGCAAAGCCGCGCCGACACTCAGCCGGCGACGGATCTCGTTGCGGATCGCGCCACGCTGCACGGCAGCGCAGGATCGCTCGGCCTCCCCACCCTCGGCTGGTTTGAGTGGGGCGCCACCCCGGCGCTCGGCACGGTCACGACGCCACAGGCGTTCGGCAGCCGTTTCACCGCGACCAATTTCAGCGAGGTCATCACGGGCTTGCGCGGTGGTGACACCTATTTCTTTCGCGCCGTCGCATCCAACCACGTCGGTCTGGCCTTCGGTGAGGTCGAGCGCTTCATGGCGCCGCTCACGCCCAGCCACGGCGGTTTCGCCGTGGGCTTCGATGGCGTTGATGACTTCGTCGAAGGCTCGAACGACTCGCGATTCAACAGTCATCCCCTCCTGGCCACCGTGTGGATTCAGACCACGCAGTCGACCGGGGAAGCCGGCATCCTCAACAAATACGAGGCGGGCTCCTCCAACGGCTGGCAAATCGCGCTCGTCAACGGCGCCGTCCGGGCGTTCTACACCCGGAGCGTCAACAATTTCGTCTGGGACGGCGGCTTTGGCCTAAACGGCGGCCTGGTCAACGACGGCCGATGGCATCATCTCGCCTTCGCGGTCAACGACGCCGGCGGGTTTCTGTATGTGGACGGCGAACTGAAGGATGCGCTGCCTTGGACCGGCCCGCCCGGATCCTGCACAACAGCTGAGGACCTAAAATTCGGCCGCTACCCGGGCGGCGCAGGCGGCTTTTTCCGCGGCGCTATGGACGAAGTGGCGATTTGGGCCTTCGCCGATCAAGACCTGGGGACCATTCAAACCAATCTTACTCGCGGCTTGTTGGGATTCGAACTCGGCCTGGTGGCGTATCACCGGTTCGGCGACGGCGCCGGAACGCTGGCGAACAATGCGGCGACGAGCAGCGGTTCGTTCGGCAACGCGATCCTCCATAATGGCGTCACCTGGGTTCCAGGAGTCGTTCTTCGGCCGGCGATCCAGACCCGAACGGCCACGGCAGTGCAAATCGACGGCGCCCTGTTGCAGGGCGCGACCAACCCAGGGTTGACCAACTCGACCGCCTGGTTCGAGTGGGGCGAGACACCTGCCTATGGCAACGCCACCGCGGCGGAATTCCTCGGCGCCGGCGCCACCAACATTTTCGTCCGTCATTCGATCACGGGTCTCACCGAAAACGTGACCTACCACTTTCGGGCCGTGGCTTCGAACGCACTGGGAGCTTCCTTCGGGCTCGACAAGACGTTTGCCGCAACCGGCACGAACATGCTCACTCCGCGCAGCGGGCACGCGGCCACCCTGCTGTCGAGCGGCAAGGTCCTGGTCACGGGCGGCGTCGACCAGGACGGACGGACGGTGGCCATCGCGGAGCTATATGACCCGACGACGGGGCGTTGGTCCCCCACCGGGCCGATGCTCGAGGCGCGCTCGGGGCACACCGCCAGCGTGCTGCCCAACGGCCGCGTCCTCGTGGCCGGGGGGCGCAGCGGCGGATTCACCCCGCTGCGGGTGAGCGCAGAGCTCTACGATCCAATCACGGGAACCTGGGCGCCCACGGGGCTGATGAAAACCAACCGTTCCGATCACACGGCGACCCTCCTGCCAAACGGCCGTGTGCTGGTCACCGGCGGCAATCGTTTCGGCGGACTTACCGCCACCACCGAACTCTACGATTCGGTCACCGGCACATGGACCGATTCGGGGGCGCTTTCCATTCCCCGATCTGACCACACGGCGACGCTATTGCAGGACGGCTCGGTGCTCGTCGCGGGAGGTCTCTCGACAAATAACACCAACCCGCTGCTGGCGGAAACCTACAATCCGGGCGACGGAGTCTGGACCCTCACCGGGCCGATGACCACCAACCGCTATGTGCATACTGCCACGAGGCTGCGGGACGGCCGCGTGCTGGTGGTCGGGGGCTTGAGCCAAAACCCGTTTGGCCATCAGCGCAGTGCGGAAATTTACAATCCGTCCACGCGCGCCTGGACCGCCACTGGTTCAATGCTGAACTCACGCTCGCAACACACGGCCACGCTGCTCCTGGACGGCCGGGTGTTCGCCAGCGGCCAGGGCGTCAGCGTGCCATCCCTTTATGATCCGTCGACTGAAACATGGACCGACGTTCCCGGCCCCGACCCGGTCGGCGTCGCCACTGCCACCTTGCTGCCGAACGGCAATGTGCTGGTGGCGGGAGGAGTCTTCATCGGCATCCCCGTCGCAGACGCGGAGGTCTTCGTGGTCACGAACAGCGGCGCTTGGCTGCCCACCGCGCCGCCGGGCTTTGGACCGTTCGGCCACACCGCGTCCCTGCTGCCGGACGGTCAGGTCCTGGTCGCGGGATTTCAGGACACGGTGATATTTAACGGGCTCGGATGGTCCAGCGCCGGGCCGCTCAACACCCGGCGCACCGGACACCGGGCCACCTTGCTGGGCAGTGGCCAGCTGCTGGTTTCCGGCGGTTATACCGATACGGTCGCCGCCGTGAGCAGCGCCGAGCTTTTCGACCCGGCCGGCCGCGCGTGGAGTGTCACCGGCCCGCTGAATACGCCACGCGGTTCGCATACCGCGACGCTGCTGCCGAACGGCCAGATCCTGGTTGCGGGCGGCTTGACCAACACACTTTTCAATCCCGCCGCGCTGGCCAGCGCGGAATTGTTCAATCCAGCCACGCAAACCTGGTCCCCCACCGGCGCGATGACGACCAATCGTGTCGGGCATACCGCCACGCTCCTGCCCAATGGCAAGGTGCTGGTGGCCGGAGGCTCCGGCTCGACCAGCGCCGAGCTTTACGATCTCACGACTGGTACGTGGACTGCCACCGGCCCCATGCGCGCGGTGCGCGCGTCCCACTCGGCCACCCTCCTGCCCAATGGCAAGGTCATGGTGGCCGGCGGCAGCACCGACGTTTTCTTTCCATCGCTGGCCACCGCGGAGCTCTATGATCCGGCAACCGGCACGTGGAGCGACACCAGCCCGATGCACCAGGGCCGGTCCGGCCACGCCGCGACGCTCCTGCCCAACGGGCAGGTGTTGGTCGCCCGGGGCTACAGCGTGGGCTACCTCGCCAGCGCCGAACTCTACGATCCGTTCACCGGCGCGTGGTCCCTCTTGCCCACCGGCACCGTGGCGAGCCTTGCGCCAACAGCGACGCTCATGCCAGACAATCGCGTCCTGCTGGTGGGCGGCTATACCGGAAACGGCGGCGCCACCAACGCGGAGTTGTTCGATCTCCGGCGGGGCATCATTCCTCTCTTCCGATCCCGCATCGCCACCGCCGGCACTCCGCTGGCGCTGGGCGGCACCCTCGACCTGACCGGCATCCAGTTCCGCGGCGTGGCCGGCGAAGGCTCGGGCGGCAATGGCGGCCAATCCTCGCCCGCCGATCATCCGCTCGTGCAACTGCGGCGCCTCGACAATGACCAGGTCCGATTCATCCCGGCGGCCAGCTGGACCGCCACCAACTTCTCCTCGGCGCCGCTGCAGGATTTCCCGATCGGCCACGTGCTCGCGACGGTGATCGCCGGCGGCATACCCGGAGTGGGTGTCGTCGTCAACATCACCACCGCCGCACCACCACCGTTCCAGCTCACCGACGTGACCGCCAGCAGCGGCAGGCTCGGCTTCGGCTTCACGGGCCCGGCTCAGGCGACGTTCACGGTGCTGGGCAGCGCAGACGTCTCGCGGCCGCTGAATCAGTGGAGCATTCTCGGCGCCGCCACGGAAATCTCCCCGGGCCGGTTTCAATTCATCGATCCGCAAGGCGCCGACGCCCCGCTGCGCTTTTATCGCGTTCGTTCGCCTTGAAGATCTCCGCCCGCAATAACCCCAATGAACCGAATGTTTTTCCGACGGATCCTTACGTTGGCCCTGCTCTCGGGAATAACGGGCCACGCCCAGATTGTGCCCGACGGCGCCATCCGCGTGCTGAGCGACGTCACCAACAACCTCAGCGGCGGTGTCGTCGTTGGCGCCAATGGCTCGTTCACCTCGCTCATCCTGTCCAACAATTGCCTGCTCACCAATGCCGGCCTCAGCACCATCGGCCAGGCGGCCTCCGCCCGATCGAATGAGGTCCGCCTGGTCAGCTCCACTGCACGTTGGCGGCTGGGCGGCACCCTGCTCATCGGAAGCAACGGGATCGCCAGCCGGCTGGGCATTCTCAACGGCGGCACGATGTTCGCCGACGTGCTCGGCGGAGTGGCCGCCGTCGGGTTTGACGCGGGCTCGAGTAACAATTCCGTCCTGGTCGCCGACCCGGGCTCGCGCTGGTCCGTCAATGGCGCGCTCGTCGTCGGTTCCGGCGCGAAAGCCAGCACGCTCGTCATCAGCAACGGCGCCCGGGTCGACAGCACGGTCACCACGATCGGCAGCGCGCTCAGCTCCAGCAACAATTTCGTGCTCGTGACCGGCGCCGGCTCAACCTGGAGCAACAGCAACACGCTGCGCATCGGCGATATCGGGCCGGGCAATCACCTGATCGTGAGCAACGGCGGCAGCGTGTTCGCCGGCGGCGGTGTGACGCTTGGCTTGAACACGACCTTTTCCAGGGACAACCGCCTGACCGTGGACGGCGGCACGCTGCGCGTCACCAACGCCGCGCGCACCGCCACGCTCAGCATTCGCCGCGGGACCAACGTGCTCAGCGCCGGATTGATCGAGGCGGATCAGCTGCTCGTGACGAATTCCTTGGGCCGCTTTGTCTTCAACGGCGGAACTCTTTCGATGAAGGACAGCCTCTTCGGGAACGGAAGCGATTTCAATGTGGGTGACGGCGGCAGCCCCGCCACGCTTTCCCTCGCCGACAACGGCGTCCATACCTTCGCCAATTTTTGCCGGATTAATGCCCGGGCGACGCTGGCGGGCAGCGGAACCATCAACGGCCCCGTCCTCGTGGCCGGTGGCACGGTCCGCCCCGGATCGTTGATCCTGGGAGCGCCCATGGGGAGAATCGTTTTGAACAATCCCACCACGCTGACTTTCGGGGGATCCGTTGTGATGAGAATTGGCAAGATCGCCACCGCGTTGACCAACGACGTGATTCAGGTCGGCGGAAACCTTCTTTATGACGGCGCGCTCGTCGTCTCGAACATCGGTCCGGGCGCGCTCGCGGTGGGCGACCGCTTTCAACTCTTCCCCGCGCCCTCGTACTCGGGCTCCTTCAACTCCCTCGCCCTGCCCCGGCCGGGCGAGGCGCTGAGTTGGGAGGACAACCTGGCCCAGGACGGATCGTTGCAGGTGAGCATCGCGCAACCCGCGGCCGTGACGCTTCCCGCGGGGGACGTGACCGGGACCAACGCGACACTGAACGGCCAGGGCAATCCGCATGGGTTCGCGGCGACGGGCTTTTTCCAGTGGGGCGTCACGACCAACTACGGCAATGTCACGCCGCCCCTGCCGATGGGCAGCGGCATCGCGGCAGCAAATTTCAGCCAGCTCCTCCCTGGCCTGGCTGGCGGCAGCGTTTACCATTTTCGCGCGGTGGTTTCGAACAGCTTTGGCGCCGCCCTGGGCGCCGATCAGAGTTTCCAGACGCTCGGCCCCGAGGCGCGAACGTTGCAGGCTGACGGGTTTCTCGTCAGTCCGGCGTTCGGGAACGGCGCGACGTTGCAGGGAGAGTTCCACTCGCATGACGAACAGACCGCAGCCTGGTTCGAGTGGGGCCCGACCACGAATTACGGAAACGCGACGTCGCCGCAATTCAGCTTCTTCCCCCCGTTCTTGCCCTTTTTCCAAAAATTCTCCCGAGACATCACCGGCCTCTCGGCGGGCGTCACGTATCATTTCCGTTGCGTGGCGTCGAACTCCCGCGCGTCGGTCACCGGGGAGGACATGACGTTCATCATTCCATTCAGCACGGCGCCCGCAGACTTGACCGGGGTGGATTTCAGCTCGGTCGCGTGGGGCGATTACGACAACGACGGACAGCTGGACATCCTGTTGACCGGACAAACCAACGGGCTCGTTAAAGTCTCCGAGGTGTGGCGCAACACGGGCGTCGGGTTCGTCAACGCCAACGTCGGATTACCCGGCGTGCGTCAAGGCACGGGGGCGTGGGGTGACTTTGACAATGATGGACTCCTGGACCTTGTTTTGACCGGCGATAGCGACGGGACGGGACCAATTTCCGAGATCTGGCGCAACACCGGCACTGGCTTCACCAACATTCAAGCCGGGCTGCCGGGGTTGACGGACAGCGCGGCCGCGTGGGGCGACTATGACGGCGATGGGCGGCTGGACTTGCTGCTGGCCGGGAGCCGCGGGGCTGCGCCCCTGACTCAACTCTGGCGCAACACGGGCGGCCGATTCCAACTGATCGGTGTGAACCTGCCGGGCGTGAAAACCGGCGCTGTTGCCTGGGGTGACTACGACAACGATGGCCGGCTGGACCTGTTACTGGCGGGTTCGGATGGAACAAACCTGATTTCCCAAATCTGGCGCAACACCGGCGTTGGCTTCAGCAACATCAATGTGGGTTTGCCGGGGCTCGCGCGGGCTTCGGTCGGTTGGGGGGACTACGATAATGATGGCCGGCTGGACATTCTCTTGTCCGGCTTCACCGGCGGCAGCCCCGATCTCACCGCTCAAGTCTGGCGCAACACCGGCGCCGGCTTTACCAATATCAACGCCGGGCTGCCTGGTTTCCACTCCGGCACGGCTGCGTGGGGTGATTACGACAACGACGGCCGGCTGGATATTCTCCTGACGGGCCGGATCACGAACAGTGCGAGCGCGCTTCCGCAGGCCAACGTGACGCAAATCTGGCGCAATACGGGGAATGGATTCGCCAAAAACGCCGAGATGCAGCCGGGAGTTTTCCAATCGGGCGCGGCCTGGGGCGATTACGACAATGACGGGAGGCTCGACTTTGTCTCGGCCGGACTTCCTGCCTCGGGAAACCGAATTACCCAGCTGTGTCATAACGAAGGGCCGCCAACGAATACGCCACCTTCCATCCCAAACGGTCTTGGGGTGACGCTCGACGGCAATGTCCTCACTTTCCGTTGGGACGCCAGCAGCGATGCGCAAACGCCCGCGCCCGGCTTAACCTACAACCTTCGCATCGGCACAGCGCCGGGCGCCTCGGACCTCATGGGTTCGATGGCCGCAGCCACCGGCCTCCGGCGTCTGCCCGCCATGGGCAACGTCCAGGAAACCCGGACCCACTCCATGACCGCGCTGCCCTACGGCCAGACCATCTACTGGAGCGTGCAGGCGGTGGACACCGCCTTCGCCGGCTCCGCTTTCGCGCCCGAGCAAAGTTTCACGTTCAACACCGTCTTCACTCCAACAAACGGCGTGCCCGTGCCCGGCGACATCAATGGCGATGGCACCGTGGACCCGACGGAATTCGCCGCTGTGCTCGCTCACCTCAACGGCAACGGGGCGATTGGCCGGACGGACTTCGATCTGGTGTTGTCGAATTACATGGCCCAAAGCCCGTTCTTGCAGATGACCAACGAAGCCGGCCTGGGAGGCACCGAAGTGACCTTCGCGCTGACCAACGATCTCGCCGGCGCCTTCAGCGTGGAATTCACCACGAACTTTGCCGACTGGGTTTTTCTGGGCCCGGCCACGCCGCGCTACGAGTTTAGGGACACCAACGCGCCGGCGGCGCCACGCCGATTCTATCGCCTGCGGTGGCCGTAAGAGGGCGATGGCGCAACTGCTCGCGGGACTCGCGCTTCATCGTTCGGATTCCTGTAACAATCGCCGACGAAAGGCGGAGATCCCGGTAAGCGCCACTCAGCCGTCCTGGGCCGCGCGGTCTGCCACCATGAACGAACAGCTCCAGATCCCGACCGCCGGCTTCCGCGTCCTGTCTGGGACCACCAGCATCCCTGCCAGCCCAATTGTGCATCAAGCATTCCGCTCACGAATCCTTCAACGTACCGGCGACCCGCCGGCGCTCCTCGGGAAGCGCGGCTTTTGGGGCGTCCTCCTCCTTGTTCTCTGCGGTGGCCTCGGCGAATGCCCAAGGGCCAACGCGGCGGCACGGCTCTGGATCGGCGCCGGCCCGAACGGCCTTTGGTCCACGGCGGCGAACTGGAATCCGGCGGGGGCGCCGCAGAATGGGGATTCGTTGACTTTCCCCATCGGCAATCCGTTCACCGTTCGCTCGATGGTCAATGATTTGGCCAACCTGACCTTCGACACTCTCAGCTTCACCGGTGCCGGCTACACCCTCGACGGCAATGCGCTCACGCTCATCCAGGGCGTCACCGACAATCATGCCGGCGCCCTCAACCGCCTCCGGTGTGACGTCCAATTCACCGGCGGCGGCGGTCGGTTCAACTCGATTTCCGCGGGCCAGTTGGAGGTCAGCGGCACGACCACTCTGGCCAACAATCAGGAACTGATCGTGACTCCGCTCGTCACGAATATCACCATCAGCGGCGTCATCCAGGGCCCGGGCAGCCTGGTGAAGCGCGGGGAGGGGGCGCTTTTTTTGCGCGGCGGCGCCGCCAATACCTATACCGGTTCGACGCGGGTCGAGGGCGGCCCGATGCATCTGGCCAAAACCTCCGCCGCCCGGGCGATTTCCTCCGACGTGATCGTCGACGCCACCTTCCTCGGGAGTGCCTCTCTCGCTGACGATCTCCCCGGACAATATCCGCCCGTGCTCTCGATGATCGTGACGAACGGCGGCGCGTGGTTCCTGACCAACGGCGCGACGGTCAACCGGCTGTTCCTCGCGGACGGCGACCTGCACGGCGGCGGGCTGTTGAACCTGGCAGGCGACGTCGTCGCCCAAGGCGGCTGCCGGGCGGATTGCTCCTTCAATTTGGGCTCACAAACCCGGACGTTTTCCGTGGAGTTTTTCGACAGCTCCGGCCAGCTGGAAGTGTTTGGCAACATCCTTGGCCCCCTGGGCGCCAACGTTTCCGGCATCATCAAGGACGGGTCCGGGTTGTTGATTCTGAAAAACCAGAACACCTATTTGGGGCCCACGCTGGTGAAGGATGGCTATGTCCACGTTCAGCATGGCGGAGCGCTCGGCGCGACGGGCCCGGGCGGCGAAACTCGCCTGCAAGGCGGGATCCTCGTGTTCGAGGGCGGAACCTTCACGTGCCCGGAACCGATCGTGGTGGAAAACCCCTTTGGGATCGAGTTTTCGGGCAACATCACCCTCACGGGATCGCTGACCCTGAATTCGGCGTGCGCCGTTGGCGGCCTGCAGAATGCCGACACCCTCGAAATCAGCGGCACGATCGATGGCCCTGGCGGGCAGGGTGACAGTTTTGGGCCGGCCGGCCTGCAGGTTTCTTCTGGCATCGTGCGGCTTTCCGGCCAGCAACCAAATACCTACGGCGGCGGAACCCTCATCTCCTCGCGGGGCGTCGGCTCGCAGGGCACGCTCGAATTGGCCAAGCCCGACGGCGTCCTCGCGGTCCCGGGCGAGGTCGTCCTTCACGCGTCAGGCGCCCCACCAGGCACCGCCGTCCTGCGGCAGTTGCAGAACGGGGGCGTCACCGGAGTTTCGATCGAGCGCGAGGGCAGCTGGCTGTTGAACGGCCACGATGTCAGCCCGGACGTGCTTCGCTTCCGCGGGGCCGGGTTTGTGGACACGCAGGGCGGTGTTTTGTCCCTGACCAACCGCGGATCGAATCAGCTCGAGGTGTTGTCGCCGAACCCTGTCTCGTATCCGTCCGGATATATCGCCGGAATTTCCGGCCGGCTGCAGTGCGCCGCGCCGACAAACGTCTTCCTCGTTGAGTCCAATGTTACGCTCAATGTCTCCGCGCGGGTGAGCGGCGCCGCAGCCTTGGTGAAGAAGGGACCGGGAACCCTGCGCTTCAGCGGCAGCAATGACTTCACCGGCCCGATGATCGTCGACAACGGCACACTCACCGCCGCCCACCCGTCCGCCCTGGGAACAGCGGCTTCGGGGACGTTGGTGAACAACGCAGGATCGCTCGCGTTGGACGGCGGCTTCAACGGCCTCGAGATCGCCGGGGAGACGCTTACGCTCAATTCCACCGGCCCGGCCGCGCTCACCACGGTCGGCCTCCCGGTCACCAACACCTGGAACGGCAGCATCGTGCTCCAACGCAACTCGGGCATCCACCTGCCGAACCCGCTCAGCGTCCTGACCTGCACCGGCGCGGGGACGCTCGGTTCAACGGTAAATATCAGCGGCCCGGGCGGGCTCACCAAGTCCGGGCCCGGCACGCTGGTCATCGCCGGCCTGCGCGACCCCAACACCTACACCGGCCCGACCACGATCACCGATGGCCTGCTCGAGGCCACCCGCGCCGGACGATCCATCTCGGCGAGTATCGTCGTGACCGGTCCCGGCGCGATTCTCCGCACCGGCCGCGCGGGCAATCTCTTCAATGCCGTTCCCACCGTGCTGCCCGCCGGCGCCAGTGTGACGGTGGAGAACGGCGGGCTATGGACGATGAACCCGACAAACTTTGAGACACTCGGGCGTCTTCAGGGTGACGGCCGCCTCGACATCGGCCCCGGCGGGATACTGACCGTCAGCAACAGTGTCTCCTGCACCTTTGCGGGCGTGGTCAGCGGGCCCGGCACGCTCCACAAACGTGGCCTCGCCTCGCTTAGCGTCACCGGCCAGAGCCCGGCCTACACAGGGCCCGTCACTCTCTTTGACGGCACGTACAAAGTGGACGGCTACTTCGGCAACAGCCCGATCACGGTGAAGGTCAGTTCGGTCCTGCGCGGCTCCGGCGCGGCGGGCGATGTGACCGTGGAGAATGGCGGGGCAGTCCGGATGGATCCCCCGGGACCCGGCGCACAGGGGGGCGCGATGCAATGGAACTCCGCGAACTTCCAGGCGGGCGGCGTCCTGGCCGCGCAGTTCTTTGGCCCTCATCCCACCGCCGGCAACGACTCCCTCTACGTTTTGAATAACGTCACCCTGGGGAATTCGGCCCACAGCTTTGGCTTTTCCTATCCGCCGCATGAAGGCGACGTCATCACCCTGATTCAGAAGATTGCCCCGGGCGCGGTCGCCGGGGCGTTCTCTGGTTTCCCGGAAAGCGCGTTGCGGACGATCAGCGGAATCCCCGTGGTGATGAGCTATCTCGGGGGCAACGGGAATGATGTGACGCTGACAGTGACAAACCTGCCCGCGCAAGGCGGCGGTCCGCCGTCCGTCGCGGGGAGCGGAGGCCAGGCGCTCATCCCGAACGACTGCTCCTCGCTCTGGCTCGAGATCACCAACCGGAGCGGCGGCCCGCTGACCGATCTCCACGGCGTTCTGCGCAGCCTGACCGACGGCGTGCTGGTGACCCGGGCCGACACGCAATATCCAAACCTCGCCCCCAACGCGCATGGTGCCAACACGACGCCATTTCAAATCCGCACCGAGGCCGGGTTTCCCTGCGGCGCCGGAGCCCAATTCGAGCTGGTCCTGACGGGCTCGAACCTCCCGCCGATGGCCATCCGTTACACGCTGACAGGGGCCTCAGGCCACGCCCTGGAATTTGACGGACGCAACGGCGAGGTGGATGCGCCCTCCAACGCTTTTGCCGGTGTTGCCAACAATTTCACGATCGAACTTTGGGCAAACCCCACGGGCAATCGGACGGTGACCGCCGAGACAAACGCCGGCCTTTCCGGCGTTTCCCTTCCCCTGCACCAAGCGCAGCGCTTCGCAATCTTTCCCGATCGCGGCAATCTGGCCTATGGCCCCACCCATGTGGGCGCGGGCCTCTCCATCGGCCGCAACGGCATCAGCGCCTATGAGCAGGGCACAAATCATCTGCCCTCACGGCTGGTTTATTCCAATGCGCTCTCCGGCTGGACCCACGTCGCCCTCGTCTATGCCAATCGCGCGCCCCGGCTGTATGTCAACGGCGAGCTTGTGCGCTCAGGTTCCGCCAGCCTATTTCCCAACGTTCATCCGAGCGCCAGCCTTGGCGGATCCGTCCAGGCCGATTACGGCAACTACTCGGGACAATTGGACGAGGTGCGCATCTGGAACATCGCGCGCAGCCAGGCGCAGATCCAGGCTGACTTGGGCCGGCCGCTCGCGGGAGATGAACCGGGGCTGCTGGTTTACTACCGCTGCGACGAAGAGAGCGGAGACTCGTTGACCGACAGCGCGCCGGCCAATCCGAATATCACCGGCGTGCTCGCCGACGGTGCGAGTTTCGCCTTCCCCGGGGTTGTGCCGTTTTCCGCGCCCGGCTTGGACTGCCGCTCCGGCGGAGGCGCCTGCGAAAGCTGCCTGGTGGTCAGCGGCCGGTTCGCCCCCAACACCCCGGCCAGCGCACAGCGACTGTCCTTCGCCGGGCCCACCATCTGTTCTCCGCCGGCGGCGTGCCCCGGCTTGGATCCCATCACCGATCTACTTCCCGACCTGCCCCCGACGCGGAACATCACCCACGTCTTCACCAACACCAGCGCCAGTGAGCTCTGCGTCACCGCGCGCGTGCAGTATGACTGCCCGACGGCGCCCGTCGGCTCGATGGGCATCGCCGCCTACGTCGGCCCATTCGATCCGGCCCGGCCGTGCGCCACCTATCTCGGCGACAGCGGTTTTGGCCCGCCGTTTTTCCCGTTCTCGTTCCGGGTCCCGGCACGGACCAACTTTGTGCTCGTCGTCAGCGCCTTCGTGACCAACCTGGCCTGCGATTCCTATTCGCTGGAGATCTTCGGTGCGCCCTGCCCGCCCCCGACGCTGCACATTGCGAAGGACGCCGCGCCCGGCAAAGTCGTTCTCCAGTGGAGCAGTGCGTATCCGGATTACCGGCTTCAGTCCGCCAACACCGTCGAGGGAGCCCTCCCCTTCAACTTTGCCGACGTGCCCGATGGGCCGGCGCTGACCCACGGCCGATTCACCGTCACCAATTCCATCGCGGCGCCGCGGCAATTCAACCGGCTGGCGAAATGACCGGGCGACTCTCGCGCCAGAACCTCGCGCGGAATACCGCACACCAAAACGGTGAGCGAACTTCTGGCTGAGCAGCGTGACAAAATTTGCGATTAGCTCCTGAACGCCTTTAGTCCTTCGTCATCATCCGTGAACCCGTTTCGAATCGCGTCGTTCCTGACCCGGGTTTTCCTCGGACTGGTGGCCAGTTTCACCATCGAGCTGGAGGCGCTCAGCCAACAAACCAATCTTTTGCTGAACGGCAGCTTTGAACTGGTCGAATCGATCGATTGGGGTGCAAAGCCGGGAGGCGACACCCGGTCGCCCTCTACCTTCCATTTCTATCGGGCGCGCGGACGAGCGTCAGTATCGCGTGATGTCCGAGCGCGACCAATGGTCCCGCGTGGTCATGGGCCAAAACCAGGTGGCGAAACTGATCTCCACAGACGCGACCGGAACGATTCCGCTGCCGTCAGCACTAACGAACGAGTCGGGGTTCAAGCCCGGACTTTGAGCCTGCATTTGTCAATAATACGGATCTGACCCCAGCGGACTTTCCCGGATGACCCCAGCGGACTTTCCCTTGGTCGACTACCGCCTCGTGCCGGACGAAAAGCCGGGATTTTCGGCTTCCCTGTGGCCACCATTATGATTTTGATCTGAACGTTCAAAGCGAGTAGCGCCACTCCATCCGTTGCGCTCCAGAAAAGACGAAACAAACAGAACGGCGAGGTCTGAAGGGTTGAATCCATGAGCATCGCTCACCGAACGCCTGAATCAAATCCAACGCCGCCTACGGCCAAGTCCTGGGCCGGCGGGTTTCACACCACGCATTGGAGCGCGGTGTTTGCGGCCGGCGGCGCGACGTCGCCCGATGCCATGGCGGCGCTGGAATCGCTCTGCCAAACCTACTGGTATCCGCTTTACGCCTACTCTCGCCGGCAGGGGCGTAGCCCCGCGGATTCCGAAGATTTAACCCAGCACTTCTTCACCTCGTTTCTCGAGCGCAACTCCTTCGCCACCGCCTCGCCCGAGCGCGGCCGCTTCCGCAATTATCTGCTCGCCAGCTTTAAGAATTTCCTCGCCAACGAACATCATCGGTGGATGACGGCCAAACGCGGCGGGCGGATCGCGTTTGTTTCGATCGATGACACAACTCTGGAGACGCATTTCCGGAACGAGCCGGCCGAGCAAACGACCCCGGAGCAACACTTCGACCACGCCTGGGCCATGGCGCTGCTCGCTAAGGTTGCCCAGGATCTCAAGGCCGAGTTCGAGGCGGCCGGCAAGGCTCCCCTGTTCGCCGCGCTGCAAGTGTGCTTAACCGGCGCAAAGGGCGACGTCAGCTACGCCGCCCTCGGCGCAGAACTGGACCTTTCCGAGTCCGCCATCAAGATGGCCGTAATGCGCCTGCGCCGGCGCTACGGCGAACTGCTGCGTCGAGAAGTCGCCCAAACGCTCAACGATCCGCGCGGGGTTGAGGACGAACTCCGCCACCTGTTGCAAGCCATCACGCGGAAGTAGCCGTCGGCCCGTTTCGCCCGCCGGAGTTCCAGGCGGCGAGGGCAGCGATGCCGCCGCTGCCGGCTTGGAGACGCTCGCCGATTGCAGTTTAAGTGTTACCTCGGTGCACGATCCCTGTAGGAGAAGGTGAAGTTCAACTCAGCGCCAAAATGTCCATGACCAACTCATGCCGCACTTGCGGAACCGAGGTGCCAGCGACCGCGCCCTTTGGTCATTGCCCGAAATGCCTGATCGATTTGGGATTCGGGCCGTGGCCCGACGAACTGGCCGCCCACAAATCCTCCGATGACAGACAGCGTTTCGGCGACTACGAACTCATCGAGCAACTCGGGCGTGGCGGGATGGGCGTCGTCTACAAAGCGAGGCAGGTTCGTCTCAACCGACTCGTGGCGCTCAAGATGATCGGGGCGGGCGAGTTTGCCTCCCCCATCATGATCCAACGCTTCCATCGGGAGGCCGAGGCCGCCGCCAACCTGCACCATCCGCATATCGTTCCCATCTACGAGATCGGCGAGCTCCGCGGACAACACTTCTACAGCATGCAGCTGGTTGATGGGAGCGGTCTGGACAAACACATCGACCGTTTCGGCTTTGCCTGCAAACCGGGCAATGCAGGCGCCTCCACCGCGCTTCCCGCCCGCCAGGATGAGAGCGCGCGTATCGTGTCCTCCGTTGCCCGGGCCGTCGACCACGCGCATCGCCACGGCGTCCTTCATCGCGATCTCAAACCCGGGAACATCCTCCTCGACGCGCGCGGGGAACCGCACCTCACCGACTTCGGCGTGGCCAAGGTCATGGGCCGCGACGCCAGCAACCTCACCGCCAGCGGCGCCATCATGGGCACGCCCAGCTTCATGGCCCCCGAACAAGCCGCCGGCGACAGCAAGCACATCACCGTCGCCGCCGATATCTACAGCCTCGGCGCGGTCCTCTATACCATGCTCACCGGCAGCCCGCCGTTCCGCGCCGAAACTCCGGTCGAAACGCTCAAGAAGGTCATCGAGCAGGAGCCCAAACATCCCAGCACCCTCCGCGAAGGGCTCGACTTTGACCTCGCCACCATCGCGATGAAATGCCTCGAGAAAGAGCCGCAGCGCCGCTACGCGTCCGCTCTCGCGGTGGCGGAGGATCTCGATCGGTGGCGGCACAACGAGCCTATCCAGGCTCGCCCCGTCCGCACCCTCGAACGGTTCTGGCGCTGGTGCCGAAGAAACCCGAAGCTGGCGGCATTAAGCTCGTCCGTGCTGCTCTTGCTCATCGCGGTCGCCTCGCTCTCGACCTTGGTGGCGGTTCACATCTCCGCCAAAAGTAAGGGGCTCGAGGAGGAGGCAAGCCGGGAGGCTGGTCGCAGCGAAGATCTCAAGCGACGCAACGGACTGCTCCAGCAAATGCTGATCGGCGAGCTCGGACGCCTCTGGGAGGCCGACGCGATTCATTCCTACACCGTTGAATCCGAGATGATGCGGGCGCTCGCCGGCAAGCATACGGTCCAGGCCAGCGTCGGCCAGCCTCTGCACCTGAATTTTGGAACGTATTTCTACAAGCACCCGACCAATCTGCTGGCAACCCTCGCGCCCGCATTGATGGCCTTGGAGGATGGTCTGACCGACCAGCTCGGCCGGACGGTCACCGTCGATTTGCGCATTTTCAACCGCTACCAGCCGGCCATCGATGCCCTGGCCTCCAACAAGGTTCACTTCGGAAGAATCGGCCCATCTTCCTACATCCAATTGCAGGACAAAGGCGCGCCCGTCAGCCTGCTCGCCGTTCAGGACAACACCAATGCCGTGACCCTCGCGATCTTCGCCCGCAAGGGCAGCGACGTCGCACAGCGCTTCGATGCGACGCCAGGCGCATCACTGAAGGATCTGGCCAAAAATCAATCTTTCGCCTTCGGCGATACCAACTCGACGACCGGCTATTACCTGGCCAAATGGTTTCTGGCGCACCAAGGAATCCGTGCCACCGATCTCGGCCGTCAAGAGAACCAGTTTGCCCAAGACGCCGTCCTCGAGGCCGTCAGCTCCGGCCGATTTGAACTCGGCGCCGCGAATCGCAACATCGTCATCAAGAACCCCGACCTGGTCGTTCTGGCCACGTATCCGCTCAACGAGGACGTCGGCCGATGCTGGGTCGCTACCCAGGCCATGGATGCCAGCACCGCGACCAACATCCAGCATTGGTTGCTCGGTTTGAGTGATCCCAGCGTCCTGGAAGGACTTTCTTCGTCGGAAGGCAAAGTTACTGGATTCAAAACCATGTCCAACCAAGCCCTCAACCCGCTCCGAAAGATCATGCGCGAATCGCACGTCTTCGATGGCCGTACCACGGGACACTGAGCCTCGAATCACCCCGCCGGACTGCTCAAATCCGAACGCATCTCCATCTCGTCCACATGAACTTACGTCACAAACTTAGCTGGACCGTTCTCATGCTCGCGACCTTGCCGACCCTGGCCCTTTGCGCGGAGGAACGGGACGAACGCATTCGAGCTCTGGAAAAACGCGTCGAGCAGCTCGAAAAGCTGCTACAATCTCTCGAAACCAAATCCACCACCCCCGCCACGGCAGCTGCCACGGCCACCGTGCCTCCCGGCGCCGATGCCGCCACTCCCAAGCCAGGACCGTCACTTTCCATCGGGTCGTCCGGCTTCGTGATGCGCTCGGCCGAGACCAACTTCACCGTGCGTCTGCGCGGTTTGCTCAACGTCGACTCCCGCTGGTATCCCCGCGATGGCGGCATCGACGACAACGACGGATTCTTCTTGCGCCGCGCCCGCCCAATCCTCGAGGGCACCCTGTTCCGGGACTTCGAGTTTCGGTTCACGCCGGAGTTCGGCGGATCCTCCCCAGTCATCCGCGACGCCTGGATGAATTATCACCACGCCGACGGCCTCCAGTTCATGGTCGGCAAGATGAAGCCGCCCGGCGCGCTGGAGCGCTGGCAGTCCGTCGCGAACGTCCCGTTCGTGGAGCGAAGCCTTGTCGCCGGCCTCTGGCCCGTGCGTGAACTCGGCGTCTTGGTCCAAGGTGACCTCTGGACGGGCGCCGAGGCGGATACTCAACGTCTCGCCGCCGAAGGCGTCGTCAATTACGCGCTTGGCGCATTCAACGGCACAGGCGATGACCGGGCCGCCAGCAACGCCGACACCGACGGCAACATCGAACTCGCCGCCCGCCTGTTCCTGCATCCGTTCCTCCGCCACGGCCCCACCGCCCTGCGCGGATTCGGCCTCGGCGTCGCCGGGACCTACGAACAGTCGGAAGGATCTGGCGGACTGCCCACTGGTGGCGTTTACGGCACCGAAGGCCAGCAGGACATGTTCGCGTACCTCAGCGGCAATGGTTCATCCCCCGCTACGGCCAACGTCACTGCGGATGGCAATCACTGGCGCCTCGGCCCTCAGGCCTACTTTTACCGCGGCCCCTTTGGCCTCCAGGCCGAGTATGGACTCACCAGCCAGGAACTCCGCCGCGATGACGGCAACGCCACAGCGCTGCGCGCGCATCATCAAGGCTGGTCCGTCAATGCGTCGTGGCTGCTCACCGGCGACGACGCCTCGTTCAAAGCCGTTACGCCGAAACGGAACTTTGCTCCGCACGCGGGCGGTCTCGGCGCTCTGCAACTCGTGGCCCGTTACTCCGTGCTCGATTTCGACAACGATGTGTTCCCGGACTTCGCTGACCCTGCCGAGTCCGCCACCCGCGCCAACAGCTGGGGCGTCGGCCTCAACTGGTACCTGAACCGTAATGTCCGCCTCATGCTCAATTTTCTTCAGACCGACTTCACCGGCGGTGCAACAGGCTCCGTCACCCGCCAGAATGAAAACGTCATCCTCACCCGCGCTCAGGTCGTGTTTTAGAGAGGGTAGCATCGCCTGCGCTCGGGCATCGTTTTGGAATCCGGTCCGCCACTCGGCCCGGGTCCGCTGCCGATTTCTGCCCCCGCGCGTCGCTCGCTGCCTCTGCTGACTCCCCCCGTCGCAACCCGCCGGCGGTTCCAGGCCGAGGACGACGGCCCCACACCATCGATTGCGGCAAATTCTCTGTGACCCCGCGCGGGGATTCCTGCAGTAACTCTCGAAAGGCCCGGAAACCGGGAAATCACCAAAACACTAACCACCTCGAATACCATGAAACCAAAAACGCCCTCAGTTCTGTCGCTCAGAGCCGCAACCTGTTTTCTCGCCGCGCTGGCGATTTTCGCCCCCAAATCCACCGCGGCAAATCCCCCTAATGCCGCCGCAAACGACCGAGTCATCGTCTACCTCACGCGTCACTGCGAAGACGTGCCCGAAATGGTTAACTCCGACCCCAGCTTTACGATCGTCTTCAATAACTGCAACGAGGACGGCTCGTGCTGCGTGGAGGCGCTCAACCCGCTCGGTCGCGTCCGCGCGTCCGCGCTCGCCGACTGGTTTGAGTCGAAACGAATCACATGCACCCTGACGCACGTCATCGCCAGCCACAAAATTCGAACGCGCGAGAGTGTGGAAAAGATCGCGAAGCTGGCCGGCTTGGGTGGGGACCTCGATGGAAACGGAACGCTCGACGGGCAGGACGTGGATCAGGCGCCCGGTGACGGTGTCATCAACATCCCCTCGGCCCCCGCCGAGTGCGATCCCGGCTGGACTTCCTCCTCGTCCGTCCGACAGCCCCAGATCGATTACATCAATACCCTCCCCTTGGGCAGTCGCGCGGTGGTGTGCTCCCACAGCCCGGTCATCTACCCGCTCATGCAGGCGTTCGGGATCGACACCGCCGATCCGGTCAAGTTCCCCAAGGACAGTCGGGGCCGCGTCGTCGGCTTCAACAATCTCTGGGTCCTGGAGCTGAAGCCCTCGACCACCGCGGGGGTGACCTCTTATCAGGGCAAGCTCCTTTCTCACATTCAGCTGGATATCGATGTGGACGCGTCCTTCTTCCGTCGAGATTATGGACTTAAGCACGGTCGCGGTTCGCGGTGCGACGAAGATTGAGAGGTTCGGGCCGGCGCCGGCGCGGGGCCCTCTCCGCGCCGGACATCTCGACCTCGACGCCTAACCAGCGTAACCGCCGTTCCGGCTCTAACGAAGGACGGACAAGGTCTATGGAATTCCGAAAATATTTCATTCCGGTCGTGCTGAACTTGCTGGTGCTGGGCCATTCATTCCCCGTGCTGGCTTCCGTGCGGTATGTCCACCCCTTCAACCCGACTCCTTCGCCCCCTTATCTTCGCTGGCAAGAGGCAGCCCGCACCATTCAGGACGCGGTCGAAGCCGCGACGCCTGGGGACGAGATCGTGGTGACCAATGGGTTCTACGACACCGGCGGCGTGACGATCGGCGGAAGCATCAACCGCGTGGCCGTGACCAAGCCCGTCATGGTGCGCAGCGTCAATGGACCGGCCGTGACCTTGATTTGCGGCGGCGGTTCCCGGTGCGTTTATCTGACCAACGGGGCGTCGCTCACAGGCTTTACGCTCACGAACGGATTCGCGGGCGCCGGCGCCGGGGTCCTTTGCGAGTCCACTGCCGCGGTGCTCTCAAACTGCGTCCTCGTCGGCAACTCTGCCTCCACGCTGGGTGGAGGAGCCTACTCCGGAACGCTGGACAACTGCATTCTGAGCAGCAATTCCGTGATCTTCGGAGGAGTCGGTGGCGGCGGCGCATCGGGCAGCGTCTTGCACCGCTGCATGCTTATCGGCAACACGCACCGGGACGATTGCGGCGAGAACGTCTGCGGCACTGGCGGCGGCGGGGCGCTCTCGTGCACCTTGAGTGATTGTCTCCTGTCCGGAAATACCACCGATTTTCACGGCGGCGGAGCCTTTGCGAGCGTCCTGCACCACTGCACGGTGACAAACAACTTCGGGTGGTACGCCGGAGGCGCAGCCGCCGGAGGCTCCTTGAGTGATTGTCTTCTGGTTAACAACCGTGCGGGCTACGAAGGCGGCGGAAGTTACTACGCGTCGGTGAATCGCTGCATTGTCCTGGGCAACGTGGGCGGCCAATACGGCGGAGGCACCTCAGGCGGCAGGGTCGAAAACTCCCTCGTCGCCAGCAACTCGGCCATCTACCTCGGGGGCGGCTCCGCCGAAAGCTCGCTCATCCATTGCACGGTTGTGCAAAACTTCACTACCGATTCATCCAGCCGCGGCGGAGGAATCGTCGGAGGCACGGCCGAGAACTGCATCATTTACTTCAACCGCGCCCGCACGGCGGAATCCAATCATGTCGGATCCTTAATCCGCTACTCCTGCACCGCGCCTTTACCCACGAACGGCACGGCCAATCTTAGCGTCACGCCCGACTTCGCTGATCCCGATCGAGGCGATTTCCGGTTGAGAGAAGCCTCGCCGTGCATCGATTCCGGGAACGGCGACATCGGATCCAACAGCGTCGATCTCGACGGCCGGCCGCGCCGCATCGGAGCGCGGCCGGACATGGGCGCCTACGAATCCCAGGGCGCCACGACCAACCAATTGATCCGGTGGCTCGGCCAGATGGGGCTTCCGACCGACGGCTCCGCCGACGGAGCCGACTCGGATGGTGACACGATGACGAACTTTCACGAGTGGCGCGCCGGAACCCACCCAGCCGACGCAACCTCGGCCCTTCGGCTCCTTCCGCCGACACTGGCGCCCGGCGGCGTTGAAGTTCGATGGGAAAGCGTTGCCGGCAAATTCTATCGTATTGAGCGGAGCACTACCCGGACCGGACCGACTTTCGTGCCCTGGCTGACGCAAATCGCCGGGCAGGTCGGAACAACCGTGAGGACAGATACCAACCAAAACGAATTCGGCGTGACCCTATATCGGGTCAGCGTCGAGGAGTGATCCAACGGGGTGGAGCCAGTGGTCGGGATTGAACCGACGACCTACGGTTTACGAAACCGTTGCTCTGCCACTGAGCTACACTGGCGCTGGCGGTGCGTTGCTTGAAAACGCGTGGCTAGGGTATCGGCGCCAAATCCGGGCACGCAAGTTATTTCTCTTTGCGTCATGGGCACGACACCCCTATAAGTTCCTCACGTATTTGCCCATGGACGACACCGCCAATCTCCGGGCCGCCGCCCGCCGCGCGCTGTTTCTCGTCCTCCTCCTCCTCCTGCTGGGCGCAACCTCCGTTTCCACGAAAGCGGCCGTTCGCTTCGACATGTTTGTCGGCTACGACGGCCTCGTGCCCCAGGGCGGCTGGCTGCCCGTCACGTTTGAGGTTCAAAACGACGACGACACGTTCTTCGGCACGGTCGAGGTCACACCGGGCCAAATGTCGTCCGGTCAGGAACGGACCATGCGGGTGGAGCTGCCCCAAGGCACGACCAAGCGGTTCACCATCCCGGTATTTTCGAGCGTGAGCTGGAATCCAACGTGGTCGGCGCGCCTTTACGACGAGCGACGCCGGCTGCGGGCGCAGGCGGAAGGAACCAATCTGCGCCGGCTCAACGCGGGGTTTTTGCCGGTGGCGGCGGCATTATCCCGACACATCGCGTCCCTGCCCGAGACAAAAGCCCGCCAGCCCAACATGCGTCCGGCGATCGGCCGCTTCCAGCCGGCCCTGGTCCCGGACAGCCCCCTGGCATTCGACGGGCTCGACACATTCTACCTGGCATCGGAGCGGGCCCTTGATCTCAAACCGGCCCAAGTGTCCGCGCTGGTGTCCTGGCTGCACGGGGGCGGGCACTTGATCGTCTCCGTCGAGCAGCCCGGCCACCTGACCGGGCCCGGCGCGTGGCTGACGCGACTGCTCCCCGGCGTCGTGGCCGGCCTCGAGTCCGCCGCCGGCCAGAGTGCATTGGAGCGGTGGGTCGCCAGCGCCGAACGCATCGACGGGCGGACCTACGACTTCGCGCGCCTGGCGCGGCGCAATACCGACGCCGGCGTCAATCCGTTCGCCGCCCTCAAGCCCGACCCCGACTTTGCCAGCGCCGGACCGCTGCAGGTCGCCCGGTTCCAGGTGCGCGCGGGCGATGGGTCCATCCTGATCGGCACGCCCCAACAACCGCTCGTCATCACGGCGCGCCGCGGCTTGGGTCGCCTGACGGTGTTCACGTTTGCGCCGGAGCTGGAGCCGTTTCGCGGTTGGAAAAACGCGCCGTATTTCTGGGCCAAGGCGGTGGATCTCGCTCCGGATCTCCTGATGGTCGAGTGGCCTAACCGGACTCCGAGCCGCCCCATCGAAGCGGTCATGGGGGCCATGATCGACAGCCGCCAAATTCGCAAGCTGCCCGTCGGCTGGCTGCTGTTGCTGCTCATTGCCTATCTCCTGGTCATTGGGCCGGTGGATCAGTGGTGGTTGAAGAAAATAAACCGGCAAATGCTGACCTGGGTGACCTTTCCGCTCTACGTGGTCTTCTTCTCGCTGCTCATCTATTTCATTGGCTACAAGCTGCGCGCCGGCGAGACGGAGTGGAGCGAGCTGCACGTGGTCGACATCATCCCGACGGCGGACAGCGCGGGCGGCGCGGAAATCCGGGGGCGCACCTATGGCTCCATCTACTCGCCGGTCAACGCCCGCTATGCCTTTGTGAACGAGGTGCCCAACGCCACGTTTCGCGGCGAGTATACGGGAAGCTACGGTGGACAGGACGTCGCCCAGGGTCGCATTGAGCAGAGGGCCGACGGGGTGGCGGGCACCATGTCGGTGCCGGTCTGGACGAGCCAGCTTTTCATCTCGGACTGGTGGAGGCGCGCGCCGGCGCCAATCAGCCTCGAAGTTACCGCCGGCGAGATCCGCATCGCGAACAGCCTGGATCGGCCGCTGGTGGCGGCCCAGGTCGTCATCGGTGGCGACATCTTCAACTTGGGACAACTCCCGGCCCACAGTTCGAAAACTTTTGTCCGGACCCAACTACCCACGAGCCGGCTTGACGCCCTGATGCACAATCACGGCAGCCATTTCACCAGTGTGGCGTCGGCCCGGCAGCAGGTGTTCTCCGCCACTGAGGGCGGCCGGATCAATGATTGGACCAACGGAGTCATGGCCGCGTCCTTCGCCCGCCAGCTCGATCCGGATCCGAATGGCTACCAGGAAACGTTTTCATCGCCGCGCGGCTTCGACCTTTCCGACGTGGTCAGCGCCGAGCAGGCGGTGCTGGTCGCCTGGGCGCCGGGCTACGCACAGATTCCGGCGCTCAATCGATTCCCCGCCAATCGCGCCAAGCGCGACACCGTTTTTCGAGTCCTGTCCGCGCCCCGTTGATTTCACTCATGAACCCCACTCCGTCCGCCCCCGCCGCTCCGTCCGCACCGTCGGTCCCTCCCCTGCCGGCGGTGCAGACCACCGGCCTGACTCGTCTCTACGGGGCCATGACCGCCCTGGATCATCTCGATCTCACCGTCAACCGCGGCGATCTTTTCGGGTTCATCGGCTCCAACGGCGCGGGCAAGACCACCACGCTCCGCATCCTGGCCACCTTTCTCGCACCGTCCTCGGGCCAGGCCCTGATCCTCGGCCACGACGTGGTCCGCGACGCGGACGCCGTCCGGCACGTCATCGGTTACATGCCGGACTTTTTCGGGGTCTACAAGGACATGGAGGTGACCGAATATCTCGATTTCTTCGGTGCGTGTTACAAGATCCCGACGGCCCAACGGGAGAAGACGGTGACGGATGTGCTCGAGCTGGTGGGTCTCAGCGAAAAGAGCGGCGCCCTGATCGGGGCGCTGTCCCGGGGCATGCAGCAGCGATTGGGGCTCGCCCGCGTGCTCATTCACGACCCGAAACTTCTGCTGCTGGACGAGCCGGCCAGCGGGCTGGACCCGCGGGCGCGCATCGAGATGATGGCCATCCTCCAGGAACTGCAACGGATGGGGAAGACCATCATCATTTCATCCCACATCCTGAGCGAGCTCGAGACGCTCTGCAATCGGGTCGCCATCATCGAGCGAGGCAAGCTCATCTACACGGGCCCCGTGCAGGGAGTACGCGATCAGATGTCGACCGGGCTGGTCGTCTGGGTCCGGGTCAAAAGCGACCCCGACCAGGCGGCCGAGCTGCTGCGCGCGCGTCCCGAGGTCAGCCAGGTGGAGGCCGTCGACGGCAAATTCAAGGTGACCCTGGCGGCACACGACACGGATCACAGCATCGTGGCGGAGACTCTCGTCCGTGGTGGCGCCAGGCTCATTGAACTGCGCGAGGACGAACTTGGGCTGGAAGAGGTTTTCCTGCGGGTGACCAAGGGGGAAACGCAATAGCAGCAGTGATGAGTGATGAGTGATGAGTGATGAGTGATGAGTGATGAGTGATGAGTGACGAGTGATGAGTGCGAGAAAATTTTCGCTTGGGCTGGAGCTGGCGGCGGCCGTGATTCTTTTGGGTCAAGGCGCCGCGGCCGCGGACTCCGGACGAACCCTGCGGGTTGGCGACCGGTTCCGGGTGGCGGGCGGCCTGGGGACGGTCGAGGCGTTGGAGACGCTGCCGCTGGTTACGAACGAATTCTCCCGGAGATTCCGCTTTGATTCGTGGGAAAATCCGCGCCTGGCCGAACTGCGGGAGCGGCAGCATCTGGCGGACGTGGTTCGATCGGGCGCGGACGAATTTGCGCAACAACGCCTGTTGATGCACTGGGCCCACGATCGCTTCCCGAAATTTGGGCGGCCGTCGACCAACTGCCATGGCGCGCTAGCGATTCTTTCTGCGATCGAAGGCGGGCACACCTTTTACTGCGCGCATTACGCCGAGGTCCTTCTGTCGGCCGCGGCGAGTCTCGGCTGGATCGACCGGCCGCTGGCGTTGCGCCGTCATCAAGGGGTCAACAAAGTGGGCGGATCGACCGAGCATTCGGTCATCGAGATTTGGTCCAATCAACACCGCAAATGGGTCATGCTGGATCCGACGAGCGACCTCCATCTGGAGCGCGCCGGTGTGCCGCTCAACGCGTGGGAGATCCGCCAGGAGTGGTTTTACCAGCACGGCACCAACCTGACCTTCGTCGTCGGGCGCGAAGGCCGGCGATTGCGCAAGGCGGATCTGCCCATCGCGCTGCAGACTTTTCCCGACTTCGGCCAACTGACCGTGGAACCGGATGAGCTCGATAAATACGGGTTCATTGGCTACATCCCGAACAACGATTTGCTGACCTCGGGTTACGACTACGGGCAGATGTTCATCACGAAGGACGCGCTGTGCGCGGGCACATCGTGGCACGTGCGAACGCTGCCCAAAGATCCCGCGGTCGATCCGTATTTCCCCGTTGGGCAGGCTGCGCTGGGGCTGGAGTCGGCTGGCGACGGCCTTCGAATCACGCTGCAGACGTTCACCCCCAATTTTTCGCGGTATGAAGCCCGCGTTGATGGCGGTCCGTGGCAGCCGTGGGGCGCCGTGTTCGCGTGGACTCTCCATTCCGGACGAAACCAAGTCGAAGCGCGAACGGCCAATCGCTTCGGGGTGTCCGGACCCATCTCCCGCGCCGTCGTCACCGTCGATCAGTGATGATGTTGATGGCCGCCATGTCCATTCATGGCGCCGGGCGCGTCCGGCGGCGCGAACGAAAATGAGCGGAGAGTCATCCGCTCGACCTCCGCGCGACCTTCGGTCACGCGGTAGCCGGCATCCACAGCCAGCCCGGACAAAGACTGGACCGTGCCGCTGCCGGGCCAACGAATCTCGACGGAGATGATGTTGGTGCATTGGCCCAGGCCGATTTCCTGCCGGAGGGGATTTCCGCCAAAGCTGGCGCCGGTGTTGACCGTGCGACAAATCGTGCGGTGGCCGGACGGGGGGGAGGCGCCGGACGCGGTGATTTTCAGGCGGGCGCCGATTGCGGATCGATTCGCGCGCACGCCCACGAGTTGCAGTTTGATCCAATGGTTGCGGTTGCCGGGATTGAGGTAGAGGAGATTGGGATAGGTGTCGCTGGAAACGGCGCCGCCCATGTTTTCGTGCACGTCCTGGTCTCCATCATTGTCGAAGTCGGCAAACGAGATGCCATGTCCTTTCTGCAGGTTGCCAAATCCGCCGCTGGTGGTGACGTCCTGGAAGAGCCGTCCTTCCGCGTTGCGGAACATGCGATTGGGAATGATCGTGAGCAGGTCGGGGTCCCCGGTGCCCAGGTAAAAGTCGAGCCATCCGTCATTGTCCAGGTCGCCGAAGTTGCAGCCCATGGCGAGAAGGACGCGGTCCAGGTGCACTTGCCTGGAAACATCCTCGAAGCGCCCGTTGCCGAGATTCCGGTAAAGCCGCGATTTTTCGCCCTGCCCCGGCAGGCCGAGGTAGTCTGCCGCGACATCTCCCACGTCGCGGATGTGATAGCCGGCAACGAACAAGTCCTCCCACCCATCGTTGTCATAGTCGAAAAACCAGGTGGGAAAGCTTTCGAGGGGTAGCTGCACGCCGGCGGACGCCCCAACCTCGGTGAACTTCCAGCCGCCGGGGTTGCCTTCAGCCGGGCCATCATTTCGGTAGAGAAGATTTCGGCGGCCTTTGACCGACAGATAGAGGTCCGGGCGTCCGTCATTGTTGAAATCTCCGGCCGTCACGCCCTTCACGTAACTGCGGGCCGCCACGCCGGCGGCGGCCGCCATTTCGGTGAAGGTGCCGTCGCGATTGTTATGAAACAACTCGCACGGGTGGGAGCGCCCGCCGCCCGGGCTGGACTCGTTGCCGATAAAAAAATCGAGCCACCCGTCTCCATCGAAGTCGAGCCATACGCCGGTCTGGGTCGGGTGGAAGGAGAGCACGCCGGCCGCCTCGGTCACGTCGGAGAATGTGCCGTTTCCATTATTCCGCAGGAGCGACTTCGGGAAGGCGCCCTCGTCCTTCATCCAGCCGCCTCGCAACACCAGCACATCGACGAACCCGTCGTTGTTGTAGTCCGCCGAGATCAGGTTCAGTCCGCCCACGAGCCCGGTCAACCCGGCCGCACGCGTGCGATCTTCAAACCGTCCGTCGCCTTGATTGTGCAGGTAGTGCATCTGGTCGCCCAACCCGATGGAGGTAATCATCAGATCGATCCAACCGTCGCGGTCAAAATCCTCGGCCACGCTGCCGCCGGACAACTCGCGAAAGGCGAGGCCGGCGGGCCCGGCCACATCGACAAAGCGCGGCAGATCGTACTCCGAGCGGAATGCCGCCGGCGGAATGCGCCACGCCTCGGGCAGGCCGTCGGGATACTCGCCCACCGTCATCTTCGCCACGTTCAACAGCCACCGCGCAGCCAGCGAATCCCCGTGCGCGGCCAGCAAGTTGGTCAGGACGCCAATGGCGCGTCGGGATCCATCGGTCCAGCTGTGAATTCCCCCGCCCCGCAGCGGCAACAGGCAGGAGTCGGCGTTGTGATTGCTCAGGCAATTTTGAAACTCCGCGTCGCGCAAATGGCAGAGGGCCTGGTTCAGCCAGACGTTGACCTCGTCCCGCGCGTCGATCCTGCCCTCGGCGCGGCCTAGCGCCTCCACCAACCGGAACCTGGCCAGCGCGTCGGCGTTGCGGCCGGCGTTGAGCAATTCAGCGCCGAGATCGAACTGGACCTTGGCCAGGTTGGACTGGCCCGGGTTCCTGGCCATCAATGCCTCCAGGGCCGCCACCCGCTCGCGGCTCAGGAAGGGATTGCCCAGCGGATTCACCTTTGCGGCGATCTCTCGCAACCGTTCCGCCATGCGCACGGTGCCGGGGTCACGCCCATCCATCTGGTCCGCGGAATGACCTGCCTGGATGAAGCCAAGCGCCAGGATCAGCGTCCCGAGCAGCCGGCCGAGTCCGGCCCGCCCTGCCCTCGCCTGCGCCCCCGGCACCAAAGCCGTCGCTTGAGGACCGCACATAATTCCCACGACCAACATCATGACTCCACTATCCACGCCGGATTGACAGTCTCGCGCAAACACTTTCTTTCGAACGCCGCGTCCGGATTTTTTCGCCTTCCGCGTCGCGGCGTTCCGGGGCCAAATTCCGGGTGTGACGCTCGCCTTCACCCAAGCCACCACGGACGATATCGCCACCTTGCAGGATCTCGCCCGGCGCATCTGGCACGCGCACTACCCGGGCATCATCAGCCCGGCCCAGATCGACTACATGCTGGATCGGTTTTTTGGCGAGGCGACGCTTCGTCAGGATCTGGCCGCCGGGACACGCTGGGAATTGGCGCGGCTCGGGCCCGCTGCCGTCGGCTTTCTTTCCTGCGTAGCGGAACCCGCACAGCGCCGGATGAAGCTGAGCAAACTTTACCTCGTGCCAGAACTTCACGGGCGTGGGCTTGGGCAGGCCATGCTGGAGCGTGCGCGCGCCCTCGCGGCGGAAAGCGGGGCCCTCGAGATCCACCTGAACGTGAACAAGCGCAACGCCAAAGCCATTCGCGCCTACCAACGCGCCGGCTTTGCCACGACTGAAGCCGTGGTCGTGGACATTGGCGGGGGCTTTGTCCTGGATGATTACCTCATGACCTTGAAGCTGAGCTGACGTCCGTGGGCGCGCCGGCGCAGTCGCGGCGCTTCACTGGCTCAGGTCCCGGCGGGCAAGCATCGGCGATCGGTCGCGGCAAGTCTGCCACCCGGCGGCGCGAAATGTCCCCGCAATGTTTTGGTTGAAGCCCGGCGCGCTTTCCCTGCTGAATGCCACGTGCACATCACCCGCACCCGACACGGCTTGAGATTGAGCCAGCACGGCGTGGTCATCAGCGAACTGCGCGTGACTGCGGGGCCGACGCACAGCGTGTTTGATCTGCTGGCGGGCGTGATGATGTTGCGCGACGTGGCGGCCGACGCGGGAGACGTAACGCGGGGGCGCGCGGCATTGTTGGGCTTCGCCGGCGGCGGCATGCTTGCGCCGCTACAGGCCCTCGGCTTCCGGGAGGAAATCGCCGCGTGCGACCTGGATCAACGCGCCCACGCGCTTTTTCGGCAACATTGTCCCCAATGGGCGCCGTTCGTTCGCTGGGAACGGGCCGACGCGCTCGCCTGGCTGAGAGGTCAACGCCGGCGTTGGGCAATGATCGTCGACGATCTTTCCCTTCCGCGCGACGGGGACGTCACCAAGCCAGCCATCTGCTGGCGGGACGGCGGATTGCCCGAGGCCATTCGCGCCCGGCTGCAAGCCGATGGCTGGGCTGTCTTCAATCTGCTGCCGCCGGTGCCGGCCCGCGCCTGGGGAGCCGACGTGCGGCGGCTGGGCGCGCTGTTTTCCGAAACGCGAACGATCGCGCTGGACGAATACGAAAACCAAATCCTCATCGGCGGGCGCTCGCTGCCGTCGGCCGGCGAGTTGGCCCGGGGTTTGCGGGCTTGCCTCGATCGGATCGGCTCGCGGCAAGCCCGTCGATTCACGGTCAGGAATGGAGGTGCGCATGCCTGAACTTGCGGAAGTGGAACATCATCGCCGCCGGTGGAACGCCGGCTTGGGGCACAAAGTGCGGGCCGTCCATGTGCACGCGAAGACGCGAGTGTTTCGGGGAACGGACGCTGAAGCCATCGGACGTTGCCTGCGCGGGCGGACCCTGGAACAGTCGCTGGCCCACGGGAAGCAGATGTTGTTTCGTTTTTCAGGAGGCTACTGGCTTGGGCTGCACCTGGGGATGACGGGCGAGCTTCGGGCCGAGGCGCCGTTGTCAGCCGCAGGGAAGCACGACCATCTCGTGCTGGAGCAAGACGGGCAGAAACTGGTGTTCGCGGACCCGCGCCAGTTCGGGCGGGTTCGGCTGGATTCGGGTGAGCACCCGCCGGAGTGGTGGCAGCGCCGCCCGCCGTCGATCCTGTCAAAAGAGTTCACCAGGGAACAGGTCGAGAAAGTGCTGCGCCGGCGGGCCCGCTCGCCGATCAAGGCCGTCTTGCTGATGCAGGAATTTTTTCCCGGCATCGGCAACTGGATGGCCGACGAAATTCTCTGGCGGGCGCGGGTTCATCCAAAAGCGCGCAGCGGACGACTGATTCGGCAGGCCCGAGTTCTGTGGCAGGAGACCCGGAGAGTGGCGGCGGGCGCCATCCGGCATGTCACGCCGGACTACGCGGACCCGCCTCCGACGTGGCTCTTCCGCCATCGATGGAGCGCCGGTGGGCGGTGTCCCCGGGACGGCACGCAATTGCGCCGGGAGGAAGTCGGCGGTCGCACCACGGTCTGGTGCACTCGATGCCAGCCGGCGGGATCGATCGGGCTTCGCTCTTAAGATTTCAATTTCGACGGCGACCCTGAGCGACGGCTTGTCCGTTTTTTTCCGGGACGCGGCGACGCGCATTTCTCTTAATCCGTCACCCTCGATTGCCGATGGCCTTGGCATGGGGAAAACCTGGGCACGGCATCAGTTGGACCTGAGGCCGCATTGGATCGCCGAGAAATGACGAAATTAAAACGACAGCCGTTTGAAGCCACGACCCTGACCGTGGCCTGGCCGGACGAACCCGCCGTGGACATCCCGGTTCGAGTCCAGGTCCTTCCCCACTCGCCGGCCGGCCTCGGCGCGACCCTCCACCTTCTGCAGCCAGACACCGCGTCCGTTGTGCGTCAGTCAGGCGACACGAGCCTGATTCCGCGCGGCGTCTAGGCATCGATACTTTTCGGTGATCGCCCGCCCGACTTCGGGCCCGACGCAGGCGCGCCGGGTGCATTCCCACGGGATCCTGACTCACGCCGAACTCGCGGGGCGTTTCATCGCTCCGCGGCGCGCGCAGAAAGCGGGTGGGCGGGAGTGGGACGATCCAGACTGGGCGCGCCGAACATCCCGTTGAGCAACGAGCGCCGGGTCATTCCCGAGATTTCAGGCGGTTTAATTGCTTGCCGATGTGAAAGTGGAGCCTCTAATTGGCGAACATTTTATGGCCGTGCGTAAGAACTCAAAGTCAGCTTCCAAAAAGATCCGGGACAGCATCTCGCCGCGATCCAAAACTCCCCCGGCGACCAGCGCGACCAGCGCGACCAGCGCAACCAACGCCGCGGCTGCCGTCGTCGCTGCGCCGGCGGCGCCCGCGAACGCCGGGAGCGTCACGGGCAAGGATCCCTGGGACACGGCATTCCTGCGTCGTCCGCGCGAGCTGGAGAAGGGCGGCGCGACCGCCAACGGAGCCGCGGCGACGGAGTCGCCCGCGTCTCGCGACCGCGGCGGTTACGACGGGGATACGGCCTTCAAGCTTTATCTGCGCGAGATTGGGCAGGTCAAGCTGCTCACGCCGCAGGAGGAGATCGAACTGGCCGCGCGGATCAAGAAGGGCGACAAGAAGGCGCGCGAGCAGATGATCAAGGCAAACCTGCGGCTGGTGGTGAAGATCGCCCACGACTACGAAGGGTTCGGGCTGCCGCTGCTGGATCTGATTTCCGAGGGGAACATCGGCTTGATGAAGGCGGTGGAGCGCTTTGATCCCTCAAAAGGCGGGAAGCTCTCGACCTACGGCTCGTGGTGGATCAAACAGTCCATCAAACGCGCCCTGGCCAACCAGTCGAAGACCATTCGGCTGCCCGTGCACCTGGTCGACAAGATCTCCCGCATGCGCCGGGTCGCGCTCAAGCTGCAGGAGGAGTTCGGGCGCGAACCCACGGACGAGGAACTCGCGGAGGAGTTGGGCATGACGCCGTCGCGCGTGGCCCAGATGCGGACCGCGGCCATCCGGCCGGCGTCGCTGGACGCCCCCATCGGCGACGATGACTCCAACAACTATTCGGAGATCATCGCCGACGAAAACGCGGACACGCCCTACGAGCAGCTGGAGGATGCCACCATCACGCGGATGCTGCAGGAGATGGTGAAGACGCTCGACCCGCGGGAGGCGACGATCCTCCGTTACCGCTTCGGGTTGGATGGCGGCTCGGAAAAGACGCTGGAGGAGGTCGGCGAAAAATTTGGTGTCACGCGGGAAAGAGTACGGCAGATTCAGAACATCGCTCTGAACAAGCTTCGACGAATGATCGAAAAAATCGAAGCGAAGCAGAAGTAGATGTGCCCATGACCAAAAAGACGCCGGCCGATCTCCGCACCGCCATTCGCAACGTTCCGGACTTTCCGAAGCCCGGCATCCAGTTCAAGGACATCACCCCGGTCCTCGCCGATCCCGCCCTTTTTTCCGCCAGCATCGACCTGCTGATCGACCGGCACCGCCCGGGCGAGGTGGACGCCGTGGTCGGCATCGACGCCCGGGGGTTCATCTTTGCCAGCGCCGCCGCATTAAAGCTCAACGCGGGATTCGTGCCGGTTCGAAAAAAGGGCAAGCTGCCCTACCACACCCACGAGCAGAGTTACGATCTCGAATACGGCAGCAACACCGTGGCAATTCACACCGATGCGGTTCGCCCAGGCAGCCGCGTGCTGCTGATCGACGATCTGCTGGCCACCGGCGGAACGGCGGAGGCCGCCGCGCTGCTGTTGGAAAAAATCGGCGCCCGGATCCTCGAAGCCGCCTTCCTCATTGAATTGCAGGATTTGAAAGGGCGGGAGCGGATCAAGCACTGCCCGGTCCGTTCGCTGGTCGTCTACTAGCCAACCCGCCGGAACCACGCCGCCAGCGGCGCCCCGGTCAGGCAATGCAGGCCGCGACGCGACATCCGCAACCCTGACGTGCCGGTCACGGGTCCGGATCTGGCGCAGCGCCCCTGGGTGCGACGCGCAGTGACGGCAGGGCCGATCGGCCCTCGCGCTCGAGCAGGCGACGCTTCCAATCCAGCCCGCCGGAGAATCCCCCGATCCGCCCGTGCGCTCCCACCACACGGTGGCACGGCACGAGGATTGGAATTGGATTGGTCCCGCAGGCGCGGCCGACGGCGCGAAACGCTCGCGGGCTGCCCGCCTCCACGGCGATCTCCGCATACGTGCGCACCTGGCCCGGGTCAATGCGCAGCAGCGCGCTCCAGATGGCCCGCTGAAATTCCGTGCGCCCGCTCCAATCCAGGGGCGGCAACGCAGCCGGCCGCTGTCCAGCCAACGCCGCCCGCAAGGCGTCCCCCGTCAACCTCAGCCACCGCTGCAACTCCGCCTCGTCGACCGAGCCCGGCGCGCCGCGTCGCGCCTGACGCCGGGACGACCGCTGTTGGGGTGGGCTTGGATCCCCGGTGACGACGGGCCTGCGCCGGTTCGGGAAGTCGAGCGAGACCAGCCCGTGGGCGCTGAACGAGGCGACAAATTCGCCGTCGGTGGTGCCGACCTGGGCCACGCGGATCAGACTGGGTTTCATCCGGCAGGCGCCGTGGGGGCGAGTGGGTCCTAGTGACGGCTGAACAACATGACGATGAGGCCCCAGAGCAGGAGGAGCAACAGGCCGGCGAAGACGATGAACCGGTTGCGGGCGACGCGCTTCTCGTAGCGCAGCGGCTGGAGACCCTGGATGCTGCCGGCCGCCAGATAATTGACCAGCTTTGGGTTGGAGGTCACGGGGCCGCGAAAATGCCGAAGAAACCGCTGCCAGAGGGACGACATGTCATCGCGGCGGGTGCCGAGCTCTTCCGGTTCGGGCGATGGCAAGCTGCCGTCCGGCTGGATCTCCGGTTGGTTGAGCTGCTCGAAGACGGGCTCCAGCGAGCCGGGTGGCGGGGTTGGGGCGGGCCGATGCGGGCGCGCGGTCGAGCGCAGCCTGGGGGAAGGCCGCTCCGGGTTGGTAAAGCGCGGAATTGCGGAGGGCCGGTCGACGGGCGGAGCCTGGCCGGGCGGCGGATTATTCGCGGCGGGGTTGCTGCCTCCGGGAGCCTTGGGGTGCGCAGCAGCTGGCCCGGGGCCGGTCGGCGCGGCGGGCGCGGTGGGCGGGGCGGAAGCCTGGTGGCTCAGCTTCTTGATCTCAGCCTGCAGCGCGGCAATTTTGTCGTCCAAATCGCGCGCGCGTTCGGTGATGGGATCCGCTTTCTTCCTGAACAATCCCATGGCCGGTCCACCTAGTGCCGGAGCACGAAGAGCAGCACGATCAGGATGGCCGCGCCGACCAGCGCGACCGGCCAGGTCAGGGCCAGCCCAACCTTGCACAACTCGCTGTAGCTTTTCTCGCGCAGGATGGTTTGGGTGAGGCTGTCACCACCCGCGACCGGCGCGGCCGGATTCGGCTGAGGTTCCTCGCTGAGGCGCGTGAACTTCAAGCGGGCGGAGTTCCATTCCATGCGGGCGTTCTCAATTACGGTCAGCGATCGGGACAGCTCGGCGTTGAGGTTTTCCTTGGTCCAGCTTTCCTCGTGGACCGACTGGACCTTGATCAAGGCCTCGCGAAGGTCGACCAGGGTTTTGGACATCTGCTCGGCGTCGCGCCGCGCCGCGAACTCAGCCTCCTCCAGGAGCCCGATGCCGCGCGTGAGATGCTGTTCCATTTCCTGACGTCCCTTGGTGAACTCCGCCTGGCGGCGACGGGTCTCCTCCAGCTCCGCCCGCTCGCGCTCCAGATCGTGCTGGGCGCGCTTCAGCTCGGACAACTTGGACTGCATGTCCGCGACGCGTGTTTCAATTTCCTCCCGGGTGGGCGCCTTCCCAGCCACACCGGCGAAGGGCGAGGCCGGCTGCTGGCCCGTGGTCACCGCCGTCCGGCGGGCCGATTGGAAATCGCTGTCCACAAACTCGGCCGGATCGTATTCGGAAGCCATGAGGCGACTCTAGTGAGCGATCTCCGACGTGTAAAGTCCCGGGGCCGACTTCCCCGATCCCGAATCTCGTCTTGTCACTGGCGGGGGCGCACTCTAACAATTTCGTGGCGCCCGACGAGCAGGGCGCCGCGCCCAAAACCGTCGCTGTCGAATGATTGAACTATTGCAAATTCCGTGGAGCCCCTACTGCCTCGTGCAGCGGCGCCTCCTTGAATACGGGCGAATCCCCCACCGGCTGGTCAACGTGCCGCCGTCGGAACGGTCGCAGGTTTGGAAGCTGACCCGGCAGCGCTACTATCAGGTGCCGGTGCTCCGGGACGGGCGGCAGGTCCTGTTTGAGACCGGCGACAACACGCAGGTCCTGGCCAAATATCTGGAATCCAAATTCAACCTGCCGCTGTTCCCCGCCCGCTGGGAGGGGGTGCAGTCCCTCCTCTGGCGCTACATCGAAAACGACGTGGAGGCGGTCACCTTCAAGCTGAACGACGCCTGGTTCGAAAAATTTGTCCGCCCCGATGAACAGCTGGCCTACCGCCGGCACAAGGAGCGCAAGTTCGGCCGCGGCTGCCTCGAGCAGTGGCGCGCCGGCGCCAGGACGCTGACCGCCGAACTCACGTCCCTCCTCGGGCCGTTCGAGCAGATGCTGGGACACCGTCCGTTCCTCCTCGAAGACGAGCCCCGCTTCGTGGATTTCGATCTCTGGGGCATGCTGGCCAATTTCCTTTATTCCGGGCGCTACAAACTCCCGTCGGTCCATCCCAGGATCAAATCCTGGTACCGCCGGATGAGTCACCTGGAATGCTCCGAGCCGCTCCGACGTACGAAGTGAAAAACTACATCCTGGACACCAACGTCCTCCTCCACGACCCCAACAGCCTCCTCAACTTTCAAGAGAACAATGTCCTTATTCCCATCGAGGTCATTGAGGAGATGGATCGCTTCAAGCGCGAGTCGACCGAACTGGGCCAGAACGCCCGGACGTTCTCCCGCACGCTCGACGCGCTCCGGGCCCAGGGCCACCTGAGCGACGGGGTCACCCTCTCCACTGGCGGGCGCCTCCGCGTCGTTTTCCACCAGGCGACGCCGGCCCGGGACCGGGCCAAACCAGCCAAGGGCACCCCTGGCCTGCCGGCCCTTCCCAATGGGCACTCGGTCGACAGCCGCATCGTGGCCACCGCCCTCGCCGTGCAGCGCGCCACGCCCCGGATCCCGACCATCCTCGTCACCAAAGACATCAATCTGCGGATCAAGGCCGATGCCCTCGGTCTCCAGGCCGAGGATTACGAGACCGACCGGATCAACATCGCCGACCTCTACACCGGAACGTTCGAATTGACGGTCCCGCCGGAAAAGCTCGCGGCGTTGAGAACGTCCGGGGAGTTCGTGCTGCCGCCCGGTCGCAAGTATTTTCCGAACGAATACTGCACCGTCTCCGAAGCCGGCAGCCCGAAGCGCGCCATCCTGACCAAGGTCGACCCCACCGCGACCAAGCTGGTGCCGATCTCGGACTTCCGCGAGGGCGTCTGGGGCATCAAGCCGCGCAACCGGGAACAGCACTTCGCCCTCGATGCGCTCCTCGATGATCGCGTGAAGCTGGTGACTTTGATGGGCAAGGCCGGCACCGGCAAAACCTTGATCGCCCTCGCCGCCGCGCTCAAACGCACGGTCGTCGACCGCGAATATCGCCGGGTGGTTGTGGCCCGCCCCACCGTCAGCATGGGCCGCGAGATCGGCTTCCTTCCAGGCACCCTCGAGGAAAAGCTGGGGCCCTGGATGCAGCCCATCCACGACGCCCTCGAGCTCCTCGGCGATCTCAACATGGGCCAGGAAAGCCGGCGCAACGGCGACCTCCTGCGCAACGGCACGGTCGTGGTCGAAGCCCTCAGCTACATCCGCGGGCGCAGCATCGCCCACCAGTTCATGATCATCGATGAGGCCCAAAACCTCACCCCGCTCGAGGTCAAAACCATCGTCACCCGCGTCGGCCACGGCACGAAAATCGTCTTTACCGGCGACCCGTATCAGATCGACAACCCCTACGTCGACGGCTCGTCCAACGGCTTCAATTACGTCGTCAGCAAGTTTCGCGAGCAGCCCATCGCGGCCCACGTCGAGCTCCAGCGCGGCGAGCGCTCCGAACTCGCCGAACTCGCGGCCAACATCCTGTAGATCCACGCGGCCATTTTTTCTCACCGACCACCACGCCCCCGACCACCCGTCCGCGCGGCGGATCGCCCCGGCGGCGCGCCGCGGAGAACAAGCTCCGCCCTCGGCTCCTGAGCTCGGCCGCCCCGGCCGTCGCGCGGACCCATTCCTCCCCCGCGTCAGGCCCCGCGCACCCTCATTTTAACCCCGTAGATCTTTTTCCCCGCGGTGATGAACAGGAGATGACGATCTCGCCCTCCGAACGTGACGTTGGCCGTCCACGGCTCGGGGATCGGAATGTTCATAAGCCGCTCGCCCGTGCGCGCAAAGACGGTGACGCCTCGGCCGGTGAGGTAAACGTTCCCTTCTTCGTCGATGGTCATTCCATCCGAACCCATGGAACAGAAGAGCTTCTTTTCGGACAGCGCGCCGTCAGCTGCCATGGAATACGCGTAGGTTTTTCCGGCGCCAATGTCCGCCACGTAGAGCGTCCTGCCGTCCGGTGTTCCGATAATTCCATTGGGCTGCTTCAGGTCGGCGGCCACCGGGCGGAGGGCGCGGGTCTTGACGGCGAAGAAATACACGAACTGGCCGGGCTGCTGCGACGTCTTGTCGCGCCGCCAATAGTCCCGCGCATAGAGGGGGTCCGTGAAGTAAAGGTTGCCGTCCGGCCGGATCCACACATCGTTGGGTCCGTTCAGGAGTTTGCCGCCCACGTCGTGCAAGAGGACCGTGATCTTCTTGTCCGGAGCAATCGACCACAGCTCGTTCTTCTCATCGGCGCACGTGATCAGGTTGCCGGCGGCGTCGAAGAACGTGCCGTTGCTGCGGCCGGCCGGCTTCAGCCAGTCCGCAAACGAGCCGTCGGCGGCGTTGTATCGGACGATGCGATCGTTCGGCTGATCGGTGAAGTAAACGTTGCCGTCCCGATCCGCGGCCGGCCCCTCGGTGAACAAATACCCGTCTCCCAGGACTTCGACTTTGGCGCCGTCCGCCAGCAACGCTGGCTCCACGGCATGGGCCGTCGTGAGGCCGGCCAGCAAAAATCCCAACAAGCGCACCAGTGGAAGATTCATCGTGCCGGCATAGTTCAACGTCTTCCGGCGCTTGAGAAGGCAAATTCAGGCCGGCGCGGTGCCTCCGCACGCTGTCGGTGACACTTCGTCCGATGTCCGGACCGTGGGCATTCTGCCCCGCAGCGGCTCGAATCGGCGGCCCCTGAGTAATGTTCGAGCGCACGACCGCTTTCGGCCGCTGCGGATCCCGCGATGGCGCGATCCGCGCCCCGGGCCGACAACTTCGGGATGCCCTGGGCCGGCGGGAAACCGAACGACAGACTGGCAATCCCCGCGTTCCCCGTTTAATTTGGCGCCCATGATGCACCCACGTTGGCTCATCCTGACGTTGTTTTGTCTCGTGTGGCCAATGGCCGGCGCGGACCTCGTTTCCACGGGCGGCTCCTGGCGCTTCCTGCGCGGGACCAACGAAGCTTCCTCGCCCGACTCCACCGCGTGGCGGCGGCGGGATTTTTCCGACAGCGCGTTCGCCACGACCTCCGCTCCTTTCTGGTATGGAGACGTCCTGCCGGGCGGCACGCAGCTGACGGACATGCAGAACAACTACACCTGCATTTTTCTGCGAAAGTCGTTCGCGATCGCCAACGTCTCGGATATCCAGGCCCTGCAGCTCGGGGCGTTTTGTGACGACGGCTTCATCGCGTGGGTCAACGGGGTCGAGATCGTGCGCTACAACGTCGCCGCGGGCGAGCCTACGCGCTCCACCCTGGCCATCGGCTCGATCGTGGAGCCGGCGCCGTTCACCACCTACGTCGTGACCAACCCGGTCCCGTCCAAGATCCTCGTCGACGGCATCAACGTCCTCACGATCCAGGTTTTCAATTCCACCCTCGGCAGCAGCGATTTGGGCTTCGACTGCTCGCTCTCAACCGTCGCCGACGATCCGCCGGCGGTGAACGACCTCGCGCCGCCCCCCGGCTCCATCGTGACCACCCTTCGACAAGTCGACGTGGTTTTTAGCGAAAACGTCACCGGAGTGGATGCCGCGGATCTGCTGATTAACGGGACGCCGGCGACCAATGTCATCAGCGCGTCGCCGCGCGATTATCGCTTCCAGTTTCCGTCGCCGGCGACGGGGTCCGTTCAGGTCGCCTGGGCGGTCGCCACCGGAATTCAGGATCTTGCGGCGCCGCCTCACAATTTTGCCGGGGGGAGCTGGAGTTACCGCCTCGATCCCAACGCCCCGCCACCCACCGTGGTCATCAACGAATTCATGGCCGACAACAAAAAGGGCACGAATGACATCGATGGGGAGACCAGCGATTGGATTGAGCTGCTCAACACCGGCACGTCAGTGGCGGCGCTCAGCGGCTGGTTTCTGACCGACGATCCCGCGAACCTGACCAAATGGCGGTTCCCGGCCGTCAGCCTCGCGCCCAACGGCTACCTGGTTGTTTGGGCTTCCGAAAAGAACCGCACCAATGCAGCGGCCCAGCTGCACACGAATTTCAAACTGGAGAAGGGCGGCGAGTTTCTCGCGTTGCTCGATTCGCGCACGAACATCGTGTCGGCCTTCATCCCGGCCTACCCGCCCCAGCAATCGGACATTTCCTACGGGCGCGTCGCCGGCGCCCCCGGCCTGGCCGGCTATTTCGCCACGCCCACTCCGGGCCGCGCCAACGCGACCAGCGGGCCCGGCGTGTCACCGGAGGTCCGCTTCACCCCGCCCGGCGGCGTCTACACGAACTCACTCAGCCTCACTCTCTCCGCCGGCGCGGGAGTGCCAGTGCGCTACACGCTCGACGGCTCCGAGCCCACGACGACCTCGCCACTCTACAGCTCTCCGCTCACCGTGGCCGCCTCCGCCGTGGTCAAGGCCCGCGCCTACCAGGCCGGGCTGCTGCCCGGCGCAGCCGGCGTTCAGACCTACACCCTGCTCGGCTCCGACCTCCTCGCCTTCACGTCGCCCTTGCCCCTCGTCGTCATCGACGCTTTCGGCAACGCCTCCATCAACGCCAACGACGGCATCAAGCGTCCTGTCTCGATGACCTTCATCGAACGTTCCAGCACGTCCGGCCGCAGCCACATCCTCGGGCCGCTCGCCACCCAGGTCCGGGCCGGCATCGAAGTCCGCGGCTCCAGCTCCGCCGGCTTCCCGAAAAAATCGTACAGCGTTGAGCTCCGTGACGGAGCCGGCGACGATCAGCCCGCCTCGTTGTTGGGCCTGCCATCCGAGTCGGACTGGGTGCTCTACGCGCCCTACACCGACAAATCCTTCATGAACGACGTGCTCGCCTACGAGCTTCACGAGGCCATGGGCCACTACGCCGTCCGCCGCCGCTACGTCGAGGTCTTTCTTGATCAATCCGGCGGAACGCTTGGCTACGGGGATTACGTCGGCGTTTACGTGCTGCTCGAGAAGATCAAGATCGACAAGAACCGGGTGAACATCGCCCAGATGACCCCACAGACCGTGGCTGAGCCGGACATCAGCGGTGGATATATTCTCAAACGGGATCGGCTGGAGGACGCCGATGACGTTCCGGTGTCCGCCAGCAACGGCTTTGGCTCGATCATCACGTTGGGCATTGAGGATCCCAAAAAGAATGAGCTGGCCCCCGCACAGATCAGCTGGATCCAGGCATGGCTCGGCCAGCTGGGGGCCAGCCTGGCGCCGGCCAACTTTGCCACGACCAAAGCCTACACCAACTACCTCGACCCGGATTCGTTCATCGACAACCAGTGGATCGTCGAGTTCCCGAAAAACATCGACGGCTATCGCCTCTCCAATTTCATGCACAAGGATCGCGGTGGCCGGCTGAAGATGGATCCGATCTGGGATTGGAACCTCAGCTTTGGCAATGCCGACTATGCCGACGGCGAAGCCACCGCCAATTGGTATTATCCGATCGTCGATGATGCGAATTATCCCTGGATGCGACGCCTGTTCCAGGACCCGGACTTCAACCAGCGCTACATCGACCGCTGGGGCGAACTCCGCACCAATCTCTTCAACCCGGCCAATCTCCAGCCGCGCATCGACCGCATCGCCGCCGAGATCAGCGAGGCCGCCAACCGCGACTACCAACGCTGGCCGCGCATGGGCAGTTATATCTGGCCCAACCCGCCGGGCATCGTGCCCATCACGACCTTCGCCGGCATGGTCACCTGGATCAAAAACTGGACCAGCAATCGGTTCAGCTGGATCGACACCCAGTTCACTCGACCCCCAACGCTCAGCCATCCCGGCGGCGACATCAGCCCGGGCCTGACCGTTGCCATCACCGCTCCAGCCGGGACGATTTACTACACGCTCGACACCTCCGACCCCCGGGCGCCGGGAGGCAGCGTCGCCGCCACCGCCCGCACGTATGCCGGCCCCATCACGCTCACGAACAACACCCGGATCGTGGCCCGGGCCCGGAACGGCACCGCCTGGAGCCCGCCCGTGGCCGCCACCTACGTCGTCGCCACTCCCGCCCTTCGCATCACCGAGATTCTTTATCACCCCGCTCCGCCCCCGGCGGGCGACACGAACGCCCCCGACAACTTCGAATTCGTCGAGGTCAAGAACGTCGGCCTGGCCCCGCTCGACCTGCTGCGCTTCGAGATTCGTGGCGGGATTCAGTTCACGTTTCCGAAGACTACGCTCGCCCCTGGCGAAGCGGGCGTTGTCGTTCGCCACGCCGCCGCATTTCTCAGTCGCTACGGCAACGGCCCCCGCATCCTGGGCACGTATTCCGGCCAGCTCGACAACAACGGCGACCACCTCGTGCTCGAAGGCCCCGTCGGCGAGCCCCTCCTCGACTTTCATTACCAGGATTCCTGGTATTCCATGACCGACGGCCCCGGATTCTCCCTGGTCATCAACGATCCGGCGGCCATCCCGGAAGCCTGGGACACCAAACACGGCTGGCGCCCCAGCGCCCAGGTCTTCGGCTCTCCCGGCCTCGATGACCCAATCCCGCCCGCCCTCCCGGGCGTCGTCATCAACGAAATCCTCACCCACACCGATCCACCCGCGGTCGATCAAATCGAGCTCTTCAATCCCACCTCCACCACGGTTGATTTGTCCGGATGGTTCCTGACAGACAACTTCGCCGAGCCGATGAAATTCCGAATCCCCACGGGAACTGCCATCGCCCCCGGTGCTTTCGTCGTTTTCAGCGAGGCCGACTTCAACGTCGCCGCCAACGGCAACGCGTCCTTTTCCCTCAACTCGCGCGGGGACGAAGTTCATCTCTTTTCCGGAGACGCGGCCATCGCCCGGCTGACGGGCTATCACCACGGGTTCGACTTCGGCGCCCAACTCACCGGCGTCACCTTTGGCCGGCACGTCGTCAGCAGCGGCGCCGATCATCTGGTCGCCCAGATCGTCCCGTCACTCGGCAGCGCCAATGCCGGCCCGGCGGTCGGCCCCGTCGTCATCAGCGAAGTCATGTACCATCCGCCGGACCAGGCCCGCCTAGGCTACGTGTTGGACAACACGGACGACGAGTTCATCGAGCTGAAAAACATCTCCCCGGCCAGCCAGGGACTGTTCGACCCGTCCCATCCGACCAACACCTGGCGCCTGCGTGATGCCGTCGACTTCACCTTTCCTACGAACGTGACAATGTCCGCGAACAGCCACCTCCTGGTGGTGGGGTTCGATCCCGCCGATAGCACGCGCCTGGCTGCGTTCCGCAGCCGCCAGGGAGTGGACGCCGGCGTGCCGATCTACGGGCCGTTCGCAGGCAAGCTCGACAACTCGGGCGACTCGGTCGAACTGGTGCGCCCCGACGTTCCCGTGGTCGCCCCCGCTCCCGACATCGGTTTTGTTCCACAAGTGCTCGCGGACAAGGTGGCCTATGAAGACGCGCTGCCCTGGCCGCCGGCCGCTGACGGTTTCGGGCTGTCGTTGCAACGACTCGTGGCCAACGCTTATGGCAACGACCCGACCAACTGGATCGCGGCGCCCAAAACTCCGGGCCGCGCCTTCGCCGGCGGTTCCCCTCCCGTCATTACCGACCAACCGACCAACCGAACGGTCTTCATCTCCTCGACCGTCACGCTGCGGGTGACCGTGACCGGTGCGGGCCCGTTCAGCTATCAGTGGCGGTTCGACGGCGCGAGTCTCGCGGGTGCAACCAACGCCACGCTGGTCCTCACCAACATCCAGGCCAGCCAGTCCGGGACCTATCAAGTGATCGTGCTCGGCGCCGCCGGGTCCGCCGCCTCCCTCCCCGCCACGCTCACGGCCGTGGTTGGGGTCGTGATTACCAGCCAGCCCGTCGGAGTGATCCTGCGCGGATCCAGCAGCGATGCGACCTTCGGCGAGACCGGGAGCAACGTGACCTTCCGCGTCACTGCCACGGGCCGCGCGCCGTTGCGCTATCAATGGCGCTTTAATGAGGCGCCCATCCCCCAAGCCACCAACGCCACCCTCGCCATCAACCAGGCCAACCTCACCCACGACGGCCTCTACGATGTGATCGTCCAGGACGCCACCAGCGAGGTGATCAGCGTCGCGGCGCCGCTCACGATCCTGGTCGTGCCTTCGCTCGTCCGGGGCCCGGGCAACCCCGCCGTCACCGAGGGCGCCCCCGTCCACCTCAGCGCTGAGATGCGCGCCCACCCCGGCCCCTTCACCTTTTCGTGGCGCCGCGTGTCCCCGGGAGAAATCTACGGCGTCCACACCCAACCCGAGCCTCGCGACTTCTTCACGCTCAACACCGCCGCTGCCGGACTCACGCTTCCGCCGGGCATGTTGTGGACCAACATCGGCTGTCGCCTGGTCATGAGCAACGCCGCCACCACCGTCGGCGTCGCCCACAACTTCACCATCACCATCCTCGCGGACCGCGATGGAGACGGCATGGCCGATGAATGGGAGCTGGCCCGTGGCCTCAACCCAGCCAGCGCCGCCGATGCCCTCCTCGACCTCGACGGAGACGGGCTCTCGAATCATGACGAGTACATTGCCGGCACCGACCCGTCCGATCCCGCCAGCTACCTGCGAATTGATCCGGACGTCGCGACCGGCTTCGCCGCGGTTGAGTTTATCGCCGTGTCCAATCGCACCTACACGGTCGAGTTCACCGACAACCTCGAAAGCGGGCTCTGGCAGAAGCTTTCCGATGTTCTCGCGCGGCCCCAGACGGCGCTCGAGCGCGTGCCGGACCCGGCCTGGAGCACCCGCCGGTACTATCGCGTCATGACGCCATACAGACCGTGAGGACAGGGACGAGGGATGAGTGACCAAAGCCGACGGTTCGACTCATCACTCATCACTCATCACTCATCCCTCAACATTCACCGCGCGCCGGGCACGATGAATTTCAGCCAGATGTTGCGATTGGTCGGGGCACCCCAAATTGGCTGGCCCGACCAGCCGGAGACCAACTTGGACATCATCTTGGTCCCGCCAGACCAGGGATTTTCGATCGGCTGCGCGCGTCGATCGCTGAGATAATTTTGCTCGCGGATAAAGCGAGGCGCCTGCCCCGGATCGTCGCAAACCGACCATTGGTCGCTGACCTCGCTGACAAACCCGATGGCGCCGTCGTCGGCCAGGCCGGTGAGGGCGAAGTAGCAGGCACCGCCCCAGCGCAGACGATTGTTGACAACATTGAACACCAGCCAGTCGCCCTCGCGTACGCTGGCCTGAATGCGTTCACCGGTGGCCCCGTGAACTTCCGCGGCCAACGCGCGCGCCGAATCGGGCAAGCGCTGCCCATTGACATAGGCATCCACCACGAAATCGTCCGCCGCGATGGCCAGCGAAGTGGCCACGACGAGTCGATCGGCGGCGGCCGGGTCGGCGGCCACGCTGGGCGCCGATCCGGCAGACGCTCGGGATTCCGCGGCCATGGACATGGGACCTTCCGCGGACAACGGGGAGCGAGCCCTCTCCGGCCGGGCATTGTCGTCGACGGCTGGGGCACGTGCGCGCAATTCCTTGCTCCGGATGCGGCCTCCGAGCCAGAGCGTGGCGAACAGCACCGCGGCGGCGGCAGCGACCGCGCCGGCAGTCAAAAGCGAGCGAACTCTCCGGCGTGAATCATCCCGCGGGGTCGTTGTCGGCGGGTTCCGATGAGGCTGCCCTTCGCGCATGCTGCCTGCCCATTAATCCCGCGGTGCTCGATGGTCGAGGACAATCGTCGATGGCACCGTCCGCTGCGGGTGAACGACCCCGGCGCAACGCCCAGAAGCCAGGACCGCACCCGGCCTGCAAAACCGGCATTGCCCCCGCACGCCGGGTGACGTAAGACTCTTGCAATCCATGACGCGACGTTCATGTCTCTGTCCGGCCCGCCGAGCCCGCCACGTCGGCGCCGAGCGAGTGTCGCCATTCGCGCCGTTGTTCCCCGCATGAGCGCGACGCCCCGGCCATCGTCGTGGATGATGTGGACGGCGCTTGCGGTCGTGGCTTGGGGAATCTGGGCGGTTTTATCCAAGGCCCTGGGCGCCGCTCTGACCGCGGATCAGAGCCAGGTGCTCTCGACCCTGGGCTTGTTGCCAATTTTGGCTGTCCTCGCAGGCACGCGATCGGGGAGGGCGGGAGTGCGAAACTCAAGCCGGACCGGCCTGGCGCTGGCGTTGGGCGGCGGCGTCGTTTCGTGCCTCGGCAACCTCGCCTATTACGGCGCGTTCGCCCGGGGTGAAAAGGTGGCGACGGTCGTCTCGCTGACGGCGTTGTATCCGCTGACCACGATTGCGCTGGCGGTGGTGTTGCTGGGCGAGCGCCTGAACCGGGTCCAGATCGTGGGCCTCGGGCTTTCGCTCGTGGCGATCTGGCTGTTCAACGTGCAGTCCGACGGCGCGATTTTTTCCCGCACCGTGGCCTATGCATTACCGCCCATCGTGCTCTGGGGCCTGTCGGGTTTCCTGCAAAAGGTCGCCACCAATCACATCTCAGGCGAGGCGGCGGCGCTTGTCTATCTGGGCGCATTCGTGCCCGTGGCCGTCGCGCTGGCTCTGCGGTCGCCCTGGCCCGACTCCGCGCGGCTGACCCCGGCCGTGTGGGCCACGGTTCTCGCCCTCGGGTTCTTTTTGGCGTTCGGCAACCTCGCGATCCTCGCCGCGTTTGCCCGCGGCGGCCAGGCGGCCATCATCGCGCCCCTGACCGCTCTCTACCCGGTGGTCAGCGTGCCCGTGGCGCTCGTGCTGTTTCACGAAAAACTTGGGAGCCGCGAAATGGCCGGCATTGTGTTCGCCCTGGCTTCCGTCGCCGCCCTGTCGAGGGAGTCGCCGCCCGCCGCTGCGCCCACCCCCAGCGTCACCCTGGCATGAACGTCCCGGTTCCAAAGCCCGTCAGCATCCAAGCCCGAGCCGCCCGCCCCGCGCACGGGCCGGCGCCTCGTCCACTCCCAACCCTGCTCTTTAATCTGTGCCTTCCATCATTGAACTCATGAAATCCGGCGTCGTCCTCGGGGACGGCGGCTACCTCATCGAACTGGAACGACGCGGCTACGTCGACAGCGGCTCCGGCCGGGAAAAGGTCGGCACCGGCCGCGGGAGCGGCCAATTCACACCCGAAGTCGCCATTGAACATCCGGACGCCCTGCGCGAATTGCATCGCGAGTTTCTTCGCGCCGGATCCAACGTTCTTCAGGCCCTGACCTTTTTTGGCACGCGCGAGAAGCTCAATCGCGCGGGATATGGCGCCGACACCGAGCGCATCAACTTCGCCGCCGTCCGGCTGGCCCGGGAGGTGGCGGGGGACGCGGCCCTCGTGGCCGGCAGCGTCTCGCGCACCCAGCTGACTGAACGCGAGGGTCTGGGCTCGCTCGACAAATCCCGCGACCATCTCGCGGAGCAGATCCGTCTGCTCAAGGATGCGGGCGTGGACTTCCTCATCCTGGAGACGTTTTTCCACCTGGCTGAGATCAAGGTCGCCCTGGAGTGCGCCGCCGGGGCGGGCCTGCCCGCCATTGCCACCATGAGTTTTCGGCCGCTCATCCACAAATGCAGCGACGATCATACCCCGGCCGAATGTGCGAAGGTGATGGCGGATCTCGGCGCGATCGCCGTCGGGGCCAATTGCGAGCAGGACCCGCAACGCATGCAGCCGTTGCTCCGCGAAATGCGCGCGGCCACCTCCATCCCGCTCGCCGCCCAGCCCGCCGCGTTCCAAACCACCGACGCCTGCCACAGCTTCACCCGCCTCCCCGCGTTTCCCGACGATCTCGAAACCATCCAGATCTCGCGCCGCGCCTTCGTCGAGTTTGGCCGCACTGCCCGCGAGGAAGGGATCGGCTACGCCGGCGGCTGTTGCGGGTGCAATGCCGCCTACATCCGCGCCCTCGCCCGTGGCGCCGCGGACACCCGCGCCTCCACCGCCCGCGCATGAACATCTCAACCCACCCCACAGAGGACGTGGCCAACGCCGCGGCCGCCGAACTTCTGGCCCGATGGCTGGTCACCCCGGGAGTGCGGCGGGTGATGCTCGCCGCCGGCAACACCCCGCTGGAGCTCTACCGCCGGATCGGCGAGCGGCGCCTGCCCCTTCGTCACCTGCAGATCTTCGCGCTCGACGAATATGTCGGCGTGCCCCTCGACGAGGCCAGGAACTGCGCCAATCTGATCCGCCGCACCGCGGTCGTCCCGTGGGGCGTGCCTCCCACGCAATACTTCACCGTCAGCTCCCGCGACACCGATGCGTTGGCCAGCGTCCAGCGGCATGAGCGCCGCATCGCCGACGCCGGCGGTCTCGATGTGGTCATTCTCGGTCTCGGCCAGAACGGGCATCTGGGCTTCAACGAGCCGGGCAGCGAGGAAAACTCCAGCGCCCGGGTCCTCGATCTCGACGACATTTCGATCGAGGCCAACCGAACCTGGTTCGGCGGGGATTACGCGCCGGCGCGCGGCGTGACCGTCGGCCTCGCGACCATCCTGGCCGCCCGCCGCATTCTCATCATGGCCTATGGCGCTCACAAGGCCGCCGCCGTCGCCGCCATGTCCGCCGGCCCCCGCACCGCGCGCTGCCCGGCGTCCTTCCTCCAGGGACACCCGCAGGTCCACGTGTTCCTGGATGCAGCGGCCGCGCCTCGCGCGACCAAGAAACGCGCGCGTCGTTGAACTTCTTGTGGCCACCTCAAGCCCAAATCCAAAAGGCGCGCCGGAAGCTTTTCCCGCGGGCGCCTGCGCCATCGGCATCGACGTGGGCGGCACGAAAATCGCCGCGGGCTTGCTGCAGGTTTGTCCCGACGGCCGCCGGGTCTCGGTGCTGGCCCGTGAGGCGGTGGCCACCAGCCCCAATCGCGGTGGGCGCGCCGTTCTGGAGGATGTCCTGCGACTCGGGCATTCCCTGGTCACGGAAGCCGGCGCCCGCGGCGCTCGGCCGCATGCGTTTGGCGTCGGTCTTTGCGAGTTGATCGATCAGGACGGTCGCGTGGCCAGCGCCAACTGCATCGATTGGCAGAGCCTGCCGGTCCGGATGGAGCTGGAGCGCGTGGCCCCCACCGCCACCATCGCGCTGGAAGCGGATGTCCGCGCGGCCGCCCGCGCCGAGGGCCTGCTGGGGGCCGGACGCAACCGCCGGGTGTTTGTTTACGTGACCATCGGCACTGGGATTAGCTGCTGTCTGATGCTCGACGGCCATCCATTCCTGGGCGCCCGCGGGGCCACCGGCACCATGGCCAGCAGCCGGCTGTGGATTCCATCCGCCGGCGAAGCGGGACCCACTTTGGAGGAAGTCGCCTCGGGCCCGGCGCTGGTGCAACGATTTCAGGAGACGGGCGGGCGGGCCGCCACGGGGCACGACGTCCTGGCGGCCGTGCGCGCGGGGGACCCCGCTGCGACCCAGGTCGTGCGCTCCGCCGCCGAGGCTCTGGCTGCCCAGCTCGCGATTGTCGTCGGCGCCCTGGACCCCGAGATCCTCGTGGTGGGAGGCGGCCTCGGGCTGAGCGAAGGCCCCTATTGGGATTGGTTCACGACGGCAACCCGCCGCCGAATCTGGGCCGACTGCCAGCGCGACCTGCCCATCGTGCGCGCGACCACGGGCGCCGAAGCCGGCTGGCAGGGGGCCGCTCTGGCCGCGCTTGTCAAATCCGCCGAATCCCCATATCACCCACTCCATGACCACTGACCGAACCTCCGTGACCCGTCGTGATTTTGCCAAGACCACTCTCCTCGCCGGCGCGGCCGTGGCGGCCGGCGCGTCCGCCCCATGGCCCGCCGCTGGCCAGGCCGCCGGCCGTCGCATCCGCACCGGCGTGATTGGTTGTGGCTCCGTCTCGAACGCCTATCTCCCCGTTCTGACCAAGTCGCCCTTCGTTGAAGTGGTCAGCCTCTGCGACATCAAGCCGGACCGTGCGGAAAAGCAGGGCCGCAAGTTCGGCGTCGCCCACACCTATCCGCACATCGACGCGATGCTGGCCGGCGTGCCGTTTGAATTCCTGATTGTCCTTACGGACATGCAGGTTCACGAGCAGATCAACCGGCGCGGCTTGGAGGGGGGCAAACATGTTTGGAGCGAAAAACCCATCGCCAACACTCTGGCGGCCGGCCAGAAGCTTTTGCAGATGGCGCGCAAAAAGGGGCTGCGCCTTTGGGGCGCACCCATCACCGTGCAAAGCCCGCAGTTCGCGTTCATGGCCCGCACCCTGGCCGCCGGCCAACTGGGCCGCGTGGCCGCCGCCCACGCGTTCTACGGACACGAAGGCCCCGGCTGGTCGGCATTTTTTTACGAGAAGGGCGGCGGCAGCATGCCCGACCTCGCGGTGTACAATCTGACCAGCCTCACCGGCCTGCTCGGCCCCGCCCGCGCGGTCAGCGCCATGGTCAGCATCGTCACTCCCGAACGCACCGTTTCCGACAAGGGCCGCATCAAGGTGACGGAGGAAGACAACGCCATGGTCCTGCTCGATCACGGAAACGGCGTCATCTCCCACACCCAGTCGGGATTTAATTACTTCAACCCTCACGGGCACTCCGGCAAGGACGAGAGCCGGCATACGATTCAGATCCTCGGGTCCGGAGGCTACATGGGCCTGGTCGGTTACGACTGGGAACCGCTCGGCGTCGACCTGGCCACCAGCCAGAATCCGCAGCTCTCCCGGAACGCCGTCGACGCGCAGGGCTACATCTGGCAACAGGGCGCCGCCCTCGCCGCCGAGTGCCTCGCCACCGGCAAGGAGTTGCTCGTCAACCCGGAACACGCGTTGCACGTGCTCGAAATCATCACCGCCGCCCGCGAATCCTCCGCCACCGGCCGCCGCATCAAGCTGACTTCCACCTTCAAATGGCCGGTGGTCAGCTAGGAAATTTCAAACGCCAGACGTTGAGCGTTAAGCGTTGAACGTTGACCCTTCACGGTTCGGCGCGCGAGCTGAGGGGGAGGCGGAGCTGGAGTCGATTGCCGAAGCCCGGCTCACTCACGATGCGAAGCTGGCCGCCGCACAGCTCAACGATTCGTCGCAGCACCGCGAGGCTGAGGGCCATGGAAGATTTTTCCGCACCGGGCCCGTGGCGCAGGACGGCGGGCGGGGGTCGTTCGCTCAACAACGCGGCGCCGGAATCCCGCACTTCCACCTCCACGGCCACCGGCGTGCCGGTGGGACTCCACCCCGCTCCACTTTCGTGCTCCGTCCACACCCGGGTCCACACCTCCAGCCGGCCGCCCTCCGGCATGGTCGCCATGGAATGCATGAACAGGTTGATCAAAACGTGTCGAATCGTCCGTTCCTCAAACCGCGCGAGGGGCAGGTCCGGATCCGGATCGAACCAGGTCTCAATCCCCAATTGCTTCAGCTCGTTCTCAACCGTGGCCAACGCCACCTGGGCCACGCGGTTCAGGCTTTCGAACTTCACCTCCGCCTGGTGCACCGCCGAAAAGTCGATCAGCCCACGAATGACGGCGTCCGCCCGCTGAATGGCATGGGTCATCTCGCCCAGCACCTTGTCGGCGTTGGCATCATCGGACACGCGAAATTTCGAGAGAAACTCGATCCCCAGGCTGATCGCCTGCAGCGGGCTGACCACTTCCTGCGCCACGCCCGCGGCAAACGCGCTGACCGCCTGCAGCTTTTCCGTCTGCGCCGACTGCGACTGCGCATCGTGCAGTTGCGAATGGGTCCGGTTCAAATCCCCCAACGCCTGCTGCAGCTGGTCCAGGGCTGACTTGTGCTCGGTCACGTCCCGCGACACGACCACCACCCGCATGACCTCCCCCTGCGGATTGCGGATGACGTTCCCGCGCGACTCGATGTGGCGGATGGTTCCATCGCGCAAAACCATCCGATATTCCGCCCGCTGCCCCACCCCCGTGCGAACCGTCTCGAGGAAAACCTGCTGGATCCGCGCACGATCATCCGGGTGGATTTCGGCGAACGAATCGCTGCCGACGAGCTGTTCAGGGTCGCCCAGGATCGCGCGGTAGGACGGGCTGTTGTAGAGGCGGCGCCCCTGCAGATCCAGGACGACGATGAAGTCGCCGATGTTCTCCGAAATCAGCCGGAAAAATTCCTCGCGCTCACGCAGCGCCAGCTCGGTCTTCTTCCGTTCAATCGCGTGGCGAATCGCCCGGGACAGCAGGCACCAGTCGATCCGACCTTTCACCAGGTAATCTTGCATCCCCATGGCGACGGACTCGATGGCCATGCGTTCATCATCCTGGCCGGTGAGCACCACGACGGGCATGGCGGGAGCCGCCGCCTGGATGGCCGCGCAGGTCTGCAGCCCGCGGCTGTCCGGTAGATTCAGATCCAGCAGCAGCGCATCAAAGCACGTGTTCGCCAACGTGCTGCGAGCCGTCTCCAACCGGTCCACATGCGTCACGCAAAAGCGCCCCGGCGCGCCCGCCAGCACATCGCGGACGAGGCAGGCGAAATCCTCCTGATCCTCGACCAACAGTAATTTGCATTGTTCGTGACCCATCGACATGCCCCGATCTCCTGGTTCTCCCCGAGCAACTCCCGCTCCACTCCTGCAGCCCTTGGGGCTCCGCAACCGGCTCCCCACGAACTCCCACGCAGAGCCTGCGCGCCAGTCCGTTGCACCGCGGCCCGGTGGCCCGGGCTGACGGGGCGCCGATCCCCACGCGCCGCCGCCTGCCCCGTTTCAGGACAGACGCCCACTTCCGGCCGGGCGCGACCGCGACCAAGGCGCCAGACCTGCAGCCATTCCCATCGAGTATCCGCTTGCCCGCCCGATGGAGCGCCGCCTACGCTGCCTGCGTGATGGTACTTTCCTTCGCCCCAAATCTTTGATCACTGCCATGCCCCATCCCTACCCCACCCTCATTCCCGGGCTGCGCAGCCCGTTCGCCCAAATCCAAGGCGTCGTTTATTTCGGCCGGATGGTGGACAAAATCCGCGTCGGCGCCGCTGGCCAACTGCCCGTGGAATGGCAGAAGATGCGCGGCGCGGTCAAAGGCAGCTTCGACTGGCGCTGCTGCCAGTTTCTGAAACTGGACTATGTCGCGTTCGAAGCGGAGGTGATGAAAGGCGGGCGGAGCGACGACGAATTGTTCGAGTGGGCCTGCTCCCACGGACGACGACCGGACGCCCAGGAGATCGAGGTTTGGAACGCGTTCATGACCAAACGCGGTTGGCGCGACGCCGGCACCCAGCGACTTCACGAGCGTCTGGCCGAGATCGGATTGCCACCCGGAACCGTCGAGACCATGTTCGATTTCATCGATCTCGACGAAGGACGGCGTCCCGCGAAATAACGCCTCGTTTTCAGCCCGCCCCGGGAACGCGGGAGGCGGGCGTCGCCCGATTTCCCCGGACGCACCGACCCCCGGCAACGCGGCAGGCCGTCGTTACCCGTGGTTGGAAGGGCCGGACCGAACCCCGCTCCAGGCCCGTCGCGTCGGCTTCCAGTGGCGTCAGGGGCAGATCGTGGGCACGGCGTACTGCGGAGTGACCGGACAGGCGCTCGGCACCGCGACCAGGGTCGCCAATTGCGCCAGCAACGCGGTGGCGATGGCGCTCGTGCCGTCTTCCGGGATTAGGGTTTTCTCCCACCGATCGGCCGAGAGGTCATAAAGTTCGTAGGTCGGAGTGGAGCCGCAGTAGTCATTGACGATGAGTTTATGGGTCTGGTCGCGCACGGCGACATTCCACTGCCCATTGGCGTAGGTTTCCGCAAAACTCACCTGGCGCTGCGGCGCGGCGCTCGCGCTGGACAAGTAAGGCACCATGCTGACGGAATCGACCCCGCACGATCCATCGGCCCGTCCGATCTCAGCGGCCGTTGCAAAGATATCCATGGTTTGAACCAGGTTCGTCTCAAACCGCCCCGGGGCGACGACCCGTCCGAGACCCTTCACCCACGGGCTGGCCTGACCATGCAGGTAGGTGTAACCGTCCGCGATGATGAGCGGGACGTTGACGCCGCCTTCATACAACGAACTCTTGTCGTGGCCGCTGGCAAAGTGATCGCCGATGGTTGCTTCCGTGCCGTTGTCGCCAATGAAGACGATCGTGGTGCGCTCGAGCATATCCGCGCTGAGACCGGCCAGGAGATTGCTCAGGGACAGGTCCGCGCACTCCAGCATTGCGCGATACTTGCCTTTGTTGTTGCTGGTGTGGCTTTGATAGGAGAAGCCGGCCGGTGGGTTTTGGTAGTAGTTCCCCGCCCCCTTGTTGGCCCAGTGCGGCGCATTGAACGAGACGGTCGCCATCCACGGCGCAGTTTGGGCGGGGATCCACGCCAGCGCGTTGCTCGCATTTTCCAGCGTCGCGTAGTTGGTGATCGAGGCCTGGGCCCAGATCGGCAACCCGCCGCTGAGCGTGGTGATGTCCTTGATCCAATCGTAGAAGTCCGGCAAATCGCCGCCGCTGGCCCCTTCAAATCGGTTCCAGCCAAACGCGGACGGCAGCTGACTCAGGCTGGCCCCCAGGTGCCACTTGCCGAATAGCCCGTTGACATAGCCGCTGGCCCCGAGCACCGCAGCGAGGGTCGTGGCGTCCGTCGCCAGCTTCGGCGCCGCCGGGCTGTAGACGCCGTGCCGGAACGAGCAGGTCCCCGTGAAGAATCCGGCCCGGCTCGGCGAACAGGTCGGGCTGGACCACGCGTTCAGGAACGTCACCCCGGACGCCGCCAATCGTTCCACCGTGGGCAAAACCACGAACGGGTTGAGCGCTGTCGACTTCACGATGATGTCGTCCGCCGCAGCCGCGTTTGAATTGTAGTAGTTGGTATAAATCGGGAGCTGGTCCACCCCAACGTCATCCACAATCACGAACAGCACGTTTCGCTTGCACTCGTAGCCGAGCGCAGGAATCGGCTTGAGCCGACAAGGCTCAAACGGATTGGTCAAAACGCGGAAGAACGCGGCGGCGCCGTCTCCGGCCACATCCGCTCGATTGGTCTCTGTGGCGATCGTCACCCACGGCCCCCGGAGGGCGGAGGCGCGCTCCAGCCTGGCGCTGCGCGTGTCCCACGACAACCGCAGGTGCGGCTCGGATCGCTCAATGCGCAACTGGGGTTGAAAGCGGGGCGCGTCTTCCTCCCGGATCCGGACCACCCCCAGGTTGCTGCCCATGAGCGCCACGCGCGCGAGGTTTTGCAAAGGCCCGGAGACGTTCAACGGGACAATTCGCAATCGATCTCCCGTGAGGCCAGGCCCTCCGCCCGCGGAGGTCGTGAAGCTCCCGGTAAATTCCACCTCCCACAGCGCCCCCTCGTTTCCGGGCCCGGCGGACGACCCCACCGTGATGCGGCTGACCTGCGCATCCGTCGTCGCGAGCGAGATCGCGTCGGTTGCGGCCAGCTCGAATTGGCTCACACGGGTTCCACCCCGAAAAATCTCCCAGCGCAAACGCCCCAGCCATCCCGCCAGATTGTTGGAAACGCCCGCGCCAATGCCATTGGGCCGGCCGACCAGGATCAAACTCGCCAGCGGGCGATCGGGCAGATCATGAACCATTCCGTCCGCGCTGACCCGCAGCCGTCGGGCATCCCCACCCACCAGCCGGACCGGTTCCAATTGCAGCGTCATCGTTCGCGACAGTTCCTGCAGCGCAATCTCGACCCCATCCTGTCCGCCCGCGCCGAGATTGGTCACCACCAACCCCCGTGCGTCGGAATCAAACTGGGCACGCCCCAACCCGCTGTGGAGAAGGTTGCCGAAAACAATCGCCCCCTCGGACGCGAGGCCGCCGGAGTCCGCGCGGGCCGCCATCAATCCTCCCCCTGCATTGAGCGCCACCACAAATAATAGCGCTGCCGCCGGGCTGACCACCGGTCCGAGGCACCTCCGCCCGGCCCTCCCAGACTTCCCTGTCCGGCCGCGGAACAACGCCAGCAAGCGTTTCCAGGCTTCGATTAATAAATATGAATTGCGCGGCTGATCTCCGATGAGTTTCATGAGTTTGCTCCACAGGCGCTCCGCTTTTTTTCGAAACCATGTCGCCCCCCGTTCACCCCCTTCGACCATGGCAAGGCGCGGACGCCCCAGTCCTGTGTGCTGCCTCCTACGACGCAACCCCATGACCGGCGTTACACAAGAATTACGCCGAGGTCAGGGCAGGCCCCCCGGCAACCCCGACTCGCCCCGCGAATATTCGACCGAAAACCGAATCAGCTCGGGCAATGACTTGATCTTCAGCTTTTGCCGAAGGTTCGTGCGGTGGGCGTCCACCGTCTTATGACTGAGATTGAGCTGGCGGGCGATCTCCTTCGTGGCGCGGCCGGATCCGATCATCTGGAAGATCTCGAATTCGCGATCGGTCAGCATCGCCAGTGGTGATCGGTGTCCGCGCCGGCGGCCGGCGACATCCTCGATTACCTGTTGGGTGACCTCGGAGCTGAACGCCTTCCGCCCGCCCAGCACGGCCCGGATGGCCGCCACCAGCTCGTCGCCCCCGGCCTTTTTCATGACGTAGCCGTGGGCGCCCGCGCGCAATGTCCGCAGCGCGAAGATGGTCTCGTCGTGCATCGACAAAATCAGCACCGGCAGTTCCGGGTCGAACGCGCTGATGTCCTTGATCAACTCAAGGCCGCTGCGCCCGGGTAATTCCAGATCTGCAACGACCAGATCGGGCGCCAGCGTTTCCAGCATTCCGAACGCGTCGGAGGCGTCGCCCGCCTGTCCGCAGACCTGGAGGTCGGGCTGGCGATCGATCCAGGCGGCAACCCCCTCGCGCATGATCGGATGATCTTCCACCAGTAAAATCCGGCGCCGCGACGTCATCGTCGTCGAATCCTTTCTTTTCTGTCCTGCTGATCGGGCATTCATGCGGAGGGCCGGGGGAGAGCTCGCAAAAAATCCGAACTTCCCACGCGCAGGGCCACCGGAGCCGCGGACCGGTCCGGGCGGGTCGGATGGTGCGCGACGGTACAGAGAACGTCCGTGCCGTGTCCCGGGCTGCTTTGGACCACGAGCGAACCGCGAATCAATTCGGCGCGATACCGCATGACGTGGAGACCCATGCCCGAGCCTCGTCGGTGAACTCCAGTTCCGTCATCGTTCACCGCCAGGCGAATGCCCTCCGCGGTGGCGGTCAGCGAGACCGTGACTCGGCGGCACTGCGCATGTTTCATGGCGTTGCTGACCGCCTCCTGGGCGATGCGAAACAAGTGCCCGGCGACCAGCGGGTCGCCGACCAGCACCGGGTGACGGCAGACGAAACGCACGTCCCGTCGATGAAGGCCGCGCAAGTCCCGCGCCAGCCTCCGCAAGCCGGACATCAGCGCCTCGGGCCCTGCCTCGACCGGACACAATCCCCGCGCCATGGCGCGCACCTGTCCGATGCCAGCCTCCAACAACCTTACGATTCGTTTCATTTCGACGGCCTCGGGCGCGGCGCGCTGGCGCAGGCGCAGCTCCAAGTCACTGGCCAGAAAAAGCAATCCATGAAGGTGCTGACCCAGGCCGTCGTGCAGATCGCTCCCCAGCTCCCGTTGGGCCCGCTCGAAGTCAGTGACCACCTCATCCCCGAGTGTGGCGTTCATGCGAACCAGGGCGCGTTGGGTCTCCCGTGCCCGCGAGTTTTCCACCAGCCCCACCCGAAATCCGCGGCCCGCCGGCGCCTCACCATCGCCCCGCCCCACCACCACCAGCGCCGACCAATGCGAGTCATCCGCCCGCCGCAGCACCACGTCGCAGGCCACCACACCATCGTCAGCCGGGGCCTGATGCCAACGCCGCAACAGCGTTGACCACGGGGGATCCGCCAGAAGCTGCGGGAAGTCACGCCCCACCAACGCTTCGTGCGGTACGCGAAGCAAGCGCGCCGCCGTGAAATTGCCTTCCAGGATCCGTCCCCTCCGGTCCACCGTCAGGCAACCCACCGCCGCGTGGTGATACAAATCGGCCAGCCGGGTCATCGACCGCATCAGGCGCGCCTGGGCCCGACGCAATCGTTTGTTCTCGGCTATCAACGCCGCCGCGCTCGTCTCCAAAACAGGAGCCCGCTTTGCTTTTGCCCGACGCATTCCCTCCATCGCCTCGCGTCGGGACATCCCCGCCCATCCCTCACCCAGCGTCGCGCGTCGTCGCACCTTGCCGGAATTTTGTCCCCCGGCCTGGCCGCTTCGCTCGCTGCGGATCATAGGACGGGCGGAGTCTGCTCTTCTTCCCCCGGACAAATCCATCAAATAAACAACCACGTAATCATTACCCTGATCCCGGCATGGCAACTTGGCCGATGGCAACTGCCCGGCGAATGGCTATCCTTGGGTTGTGATTCAACGGCGAACGCCAACGGGTGTCCCTGCAAACCCCGGAACGACCTTGACCGGGTGTGGCGCCGGCCCGTTGGTGGCCGACGGGATCGTGGGCCCCAATTTCAGCCACCGGGGATGAGGATGAATAACCTCCGCCAGCCCGCAAACGCTCCCGCTGGTGACCTCCCATCAACGCAGCCCGCGACTCCGGCGCCGATCGCAGTTCACACGGAGCCGATCGAGACTCTGCTCGAGCGCCTGCGAGCCGGACGCGGGGGCCTGACCACCCTGGAAGCGGGGCGGCGTCTGACGATGCGCGGACCCAACGAGTTGCCCGCCACTCACGTCATCCGTCCGTGGAAAATTCTCCTCGCCCAGTTCGAGAGCGTCATCATTTGGCTGCTGATTGCCGCCGCGTTGACCGCAGGAGCGCTGCGGGAGTGGGTGGACGCCGCTGCCATTCTCACCATCGTCGTCCTCAACGCGCTGGTGGGGTTCACCCAGGAGTTCAAGGCGGAACGATCGATCGCGGCATTGCGGAGGCTGACGGCTCCGCAGGCGCGGGTCCGGCGCGACGGACGGTTGGGGCTGGCCCCGTCCGCGCAACTGGTGCCCGGCGATATCCTTGAGGTGGAAGCCGGCGACATTGTGGCCGCCGACGCTCGACTGCTGGACGCGAGCGCCCTCACCTGCGTCGAGGCGGCGCTCACGGGCGAATCCGAGGCGGTGGAGAAGGAGGTGGGCACCCTGTCGGACCCGGCGCTGCCCCTCGGGGATCGAGTCAACCTGCTGTTCAAAGGCACGACCGTGGCCGGCGGCCGGGGCACCGCGCTGGTCGTGGCCACGGGCGCGCACACGGAACTGGGACGCATCGCCCGGTTGATCGGCGAAGTCGCCGAGGAACGCGCACCCTTGCAGGAAAATCTCGATCGGTTTGGGAAACTACTTGTCCGCGCCTCACTCGTCGTCGTGGGACTGCTTTTCGTGCTCGGGCTTGTTCGCGGCCTGCCGTGGCTCGAGCTGCTCATGACTTCCATCAGCCTGGCCGTCGCCGCCGTGCCGGAAGGGCTTCCCGCCATCGTCACAATCGCGCTCGCGCTGGGGGTTCTGCGCATGGCGCGACGTGGCGCGCTCGTTCGACGGCTGCCTTCGGTGGAGACGCTGGGATCGACCAATGTGATTTGCACGGACAAGACGGGGACGCTCACGGCGGGGGAGATGACCGTGCGCGAGCTGTTTGTGGCCGGCCAGACTTTCGAGGTCACTGGGGAGGGCTACGGGCCGCATGGGGAAATCCTGTTTGAAGGCCGGGCCACCGGCGCGGGGCACACGGAGCCATTGCTTGAGCTCGCCACCGCCCTGCTCGCCTGCAACAACGCCGAGCTCGTCCTGGCTGAAGACCGCTGGCTGGTCATCGGGGATCCCACCGAGGGCGCTCTGCTCGCCGCCGGCCACAAGGCCGGCGCGCGGCGCGAGACCATCGAACGGGATCTCCCGCGACATCACGAGATCCCGTTCGACTCCAGCCGCAAACGGCGCACCGTGATCCGCCGAATGCCCGCCGGAAATCTCCGGGCATTCGTGAACGGTGCGCCGGATGTGCTCCTGCGCCAGTGCCGGGATCTTTACACGGAAGAGGGCGTCCGGCCCCTCACCGAAAGCGATCGCCAGGTCATCGAGAGCCGCAACGGGACCATGGCCGCGCGGGGCCTGCGCGTGCTGGGAGCCGCCTATCGCGATCTCCCCCACGGAACGGCGGCCCGCGCCGACGCGGTCGACCTCGAGCGCGATCTGATCTTTGTCGGGCTCGCCGGCATGCAGGACCCGCCCCGTCCTGAGGCCCGTGCCGCCGTGGAGCAATGCCGCGCCGCAGGCATCCGCGTCGTCATGATTACCGGGGATCACCCCGCAACCGCGCTCGCCGTCGCCCGCGAACTCGGCCTTGCGCGCCCCGGGGACGCGTCGGTCACCGGCCCGGAGCTCGATCAACTTTCCGAGGACGAACTTCGGCGCCGGGTCCCGCCCATCGCCGTCTATGCGCGGGTCAACGCGGAACACAAGCTGCGCATCATCCGGGCCTGGAAAGCCAATGACGCCGTGGTGGCCATGACGGGCGATGGCGTCAACGATGCGCCGGCGCTGCAGGGGGCCGACATCGGCATCGCCATGGGCCGCAAAGGCACCGAGGTCACCAAACAGGTGTCAGACCTCGTCGTCACCGACGATAATTTCGCCAGCATCGTCGCCGCGGTCGAACAAGGACGTGGCATCTACACCAACATTCGGAAAACGATCCAATACCTGCTTGCAGGCAACCTGGCGGAACTCGTGCTGATGACCGTGGCGATTGTGCTGGGCTGGCCCGCCCCGCTGCTGCCGGTTCACCTTTTGTGGATCAACTTGATCACGGACGGCCTGCCAGCGCTTTGCCTGGCCACGGACGCGATCGACGGCGAGGTCATGCGCCACGCGCCGCGCGGGCGCGGCGCCCACCTCGCGGATCGCGCGTTTTTTGGCCGGATGTTCGTGGCCGGGGGCGCCACCGCGGCCGTCTGCCTGGGTGTGTATTTTTGGCAGCTGGAGACGGCCTCGCTCGAGGCCGCGCGCTCGCTGACGTTCACCGCGCTGGTTTTCTGCGAACTGTTCAAATCCTTCAGCTTTCGCAGCGAGACAAAGTCCATTTGGAATCTGTCGATCTGGACCAACGTTCAGCTTCTCATCGTCGTGGCCGGATCGTTCGCCCTTCAGTTGTCACTCCATCATGTCGATTTGCTCGGCCGCCTGCTGAAGACGGAGATGCCCGGATGGTTTGAACGGCTGGCCTTGCTCGGCCTGGGCCTCGTGCCGCTGCTCGTTCTCGAGCTCGCGAAGCTCACGAAACGACGCGCCGCCGAACGGCCGCCCGGGAAGTGCCCGGCGGCGGGCGCCGTTTCGCCGGCTCAGGGAACCGACACAACCCGGCCTGAGCCTACGGCCCGATCGTGACCGGTCCGTTGTCCGCCTCAATCGTCATTCGTTTGCTGACGTAGCCCGTCTCGGGCGAGTGACCGGCTTTTATCGTGAGGCGTCCGCCGTAAGAAACCGCCGCCACGCCTTCCGCGAACGTGTTGAACGGATACACGAATGTGCCGAACTCCGGAAAGAACAACCCTCCAGGATAGGCGAAATCCACCCAGACTTCCGATTCCGACAGCCATTCCACCGTGATGGCGGGCGCATCCACCGCGAAAGGTTGCACCGCAATCCGGGTGGCGGTGGCCGTGCCGTCCAGCCAGGTCAAATAGGGCGTGGACTCCCCGCCATGCCACGCCGTCACGCCGCCGCGGCGAAAGGCCGGTGCGCCTTCGGTCCAGACCACATAATTCTGACCTTCGAGGAGGACCGCGTAGTTTCCGCTGGTCGCCCCGTCGTGAACACCGCCGGCCGGGCAGGCGCTGGTCGCTTGGTTGGGTCCGACGAACAAGCTCTGGCATTTGCTGCACCACCGCCAATCATGCTGGCCGGGAGACTCGGGGACGCCCTGCACGAAGCTGTAATCGCCACTGCCGCCGCCGTCATGGGTGCCGCCGGCCGAACAGCGGCTGGCGGCCTGGCCCGGCCCGAAAAACATCCCGCGACACTTGCTGCACCAGCGCCACCCGTGCTGGCCGGCGGCCGAGGAGTTGCCCAGCACCACTTGATACGCCGAGCTGCCCGTGGCCACGTGCACGCCCCCGGCCGGACAGGGCCCGTAAATCGGCGTCGCGGCGCTGCCGATGTGATGCAGTCCCTGGCACTTGTTGCAATAGCGCCACAGGTTTTGCGCGGGCAACGGGCCGGCGTCAAACCGCGGAACCAACGACGGCTCGTGATTCGCCTCCTGCCGGACGCGCCAGATCACCAGGCCGCTGTCCGCCACGTTCGCGTCATAGTCCGGGCCGGACCCGGCCGGATGCCCCGCCGTCCGATATTCCAGAAGCAGAAACTCGCTCGTTCCACGGTTGGGATCGTAAAGCAGCACCGGCTTGTCCGGGCCGCTCAATTGGGCCGCCGGAATCACCGCCACGCCGCCGGCCGGCAGCGAAAAGATCCGGGGTTGCGTCCATCCGAGCTGCAGCTTGTGCCAGGGATCGAGGTGGTAGATCGCCGGATTGTTGCTCCAGGTGATGGTGCAGCTCATCAGGGTCAGCGAGTCCCCCAGGCATTCCTCACTCCAGACGCCATAAAGATCCTTCGTTCCGAGCAGGTGCGACACCTCATGGCACAACGTGGCCAGGCTCACCTGGTGGGTCACGAAGCAGACACCCGTGCGGAAGGCCACCAAGGAGCCGGGCGGCGTGAAGGCGCCGCTTCGTCCGGCCTGGTCCGCCCAGCGCGCGGCGCCGGAATCCCCGTCGTTGTTGTTTTCCACGATCAGAATGGTGACCTCATCCTGGGTAATGACACCGTTGTGATCCGCATCCAGTGGGCTGAAATCAAACCCCGCCCGCACGGCCGCGGCGAGGCAATGCCCGGCCCGCATCTGGTCGTTGGTCGAGCCCTGCATGCGCTCCGTGGCCGTCAAGCTCACCGGGCCGATGATGCCGGCATTGGCCCGCTTGAAGAGGAACAGCCCGCCTGAGTTCTCGAGCATGAACCCGTTCAGCGAACGATTGGTCAGGATGCTGAACGCCAGCGTATCGTAATACGCCATCGGATGAGCGAACACCCCGCTGTTGGCGACATCGGCCAGGATAACCAGGAGCGGTCGTTGGCCCGCCGCCAGCACCCCGTTGATCGTCATGTGCTGATATCCAAAATCGGCCAGCGTCGCCGCGCGCACGGCCGGCGAGGTGCTCCCGCCAAAACCAGCGAGCACCCCGAATAGCAGGAGCGCCCTCCCAAATCGAACAGACGCATTCATGGCGATTGACGGCGTTCGATGTTTACTGAAGCGTCACGAGGACCAGCACCATCCCCCGCCCACGAACCAGCGGCGTCATGGCCTTCCCCAGGATCGCTCCCTGCGCGCGCGGGCCATCCGAAACCTTCATGGCGTGACCCGGAGTCGGCGACGTGGTCAACAGATCGCCCACGGCGATCGCGCCATGCGCGGCATCCGCCCGGACGTACACCCGGCCGGTGAGCGCGACATTGCTCGTCCCGTCGAGCACTCCGGCCTGATGCATGCGAATTCCCGGCTGCACGCCGTTGGCGCCGCTGATGACGCCGGCCACCTTCGTGTCATAGGCGCAGGTGCTCAACGTCAGGTGGCCCGGCGCTCGATCGTCAATCACGACCACCGAGCCTGCCGGAATTTCTTTCTCAGAGAATTCGAACGGCTCGGCCAGGTCCGCGCCGCCCATGATGCTCAGCGTGCGCACGAACAAATTCATGTAACGGCCGCTGGCCGGATTATAGGCCGCGACGTTCGCGATGCCCGGATTCAGGCTGCCAATTTGCACGTCGCCGCCCGCGCCATCGCCCCCCAGATACGCCTGCTCGCCACCCTCGCCGTACGCGATGACATAGCGCGAATGCCAGTCCCCGTTGTCTTCGAGAAACGCCCCCGTCCAGGTGGACAGCGTCTGGCCGGGGAAAACGCCAAACCCAGCCCAGTGCGAGCCGCCTCCATCGGGTCGCTGCGCGTCGTAGTCAACGGAAAACCCGTTCTGGGCGAACACATGAAAGCGGGTCGGGCTGAAGCTGTGGGCGGGTTGGGTGTAGGAACTCCACACAAACGCGCCATCGTGATCGGCAAAGGCGCGTCGACCGGCAGCGAACGTGTAATGGCCGTTGGCCTCGTTGGCGTAACCGCCCGGGATCGTGCCGTAGATGCCGCGGGCGAAATGGCCGGCGCCGCCGCCGATGCTGGCAAAGTCCGCGGTGATCGCATTGCTCGAATACCCCGGGAACAGGAACGAGCCGGAGCCGGAGCCACCGCCAGCGATGGTGCCGCCGACGACATCGCTCCCGATGAAGTTCACATCCAGCCCGCCCAGCACATTCACACTCCAGGAGTTGAACAGCAGCCCGCCGATCTCGGTCGCGTGGCCACGATATTCCAGCCGCAGCGCCCGCGTGGAGTTTGCCGACAGATCCAACGGCCGATTGTCCGTCGTGCCGAGAAAATTGACGCCCGGGCTTGTGCCGGCGTTGCCGCTCAGCGACCAGCTCCCGCCGGCACTCAGACCCACCGTTAGCGTGTTGCCTCCCGCCGGCGTCAGCGACACCCCGGGACCCGCCGCCAACGTCACGAAATCCGACAGGCCATTCAGCGTCTTGACCACCTGGCCGGCGGCGATTTTCGCCGCGGTCACCGAGTTGTCCTGGAGTCCGGAAGTGGAGATGGCGTTGATGGAAACGCCGGCGGCCGTTGATGCCGACCCGGCCTTCACCGCCCACAATGAATTGCCGACGGCGTTCAGGGCCTGGCGGGGCGTCAAGACCGTGTAGGCGCCGACGCTTCCATTGGTCCGCACAGCCACCTCCAGCCAGTAGGCGGTGCCATCAAACAGGCCGGGGCCAAAATCCAATGACGCCATGAACAACCCGCCATTTACGGCCAGCGGGGCCACGACCACTGTTGAACCGGCCTGGCTGCCGGCCGTCGCGTCGTTGAACAGGCGAAAGCGCAGGTCGTAGGTGCCAGTGGCCCCTGCTCCGCCCGAGTTCAGGCGTCCTTGGTAGTTCATCGCCGTGCCCAGCGGCGCGGCCGTGGCCAATCCCGCCACGGCCCACGCGGTCGCCAGCGTGGCCCCGGCCAGCTTCATCGTTGTTTTGAGATACGGGTACATAGAAGGGTCCGATTGAACCTGTGTGCACCCCTTTTCAGACCGCTTTTCCGACAAAAGTAACACGCGATCACACGCCAGACACCAACCCGCCGATCGCCAATGTCCCGCCCGCCAGGCCCCACCGTCATTGCCGCCGCGCCCAACGAAGGCCCGCCGGTTCACCCGCCTCCACCGCGGGCCAGTATTCGTCCTGGACCGCCTCGTAAATCCCCGCCAATCCGCGTGCATCCAGATCCCGATCCACCTCCAACCATCGCGTTGGGACCGGCGGCTTCGGCTCCGCCAGAAAACGTCTTCCTTCCCTCCGGATGACGCCGGACAGCGGCCGGTCGGTTCCATCGGGTTCGATGACCCCGTAGTCGCTGCGTTCATTCAGCCGATAGCCGCCGGGATACCACCAGAAAAAGACGCCGTCGGCTCCCGACTCGCGCATCATGCGATAGAAATCCGTGTAATACTGCGCGGCAAAACGCTGCCGGTCGGGAGCAGGAGCCATCGTGCGGTTGTTCCAGACGCTGTAGCCCATCTCCGCCCATACCACGGGGAGATCCGGGCGGCAGAGCCGCGCATAGGCTGCGGTAAAGTGCCCTCCGCGGACCCGCCGCCAATCGCCGATCCGCCCGTAAGCTTCGGGCTCCCAAATGTCCACTGCCCCGGACAATCCTCGAAAATCGTAGGGCAACAACCCTTCGGCATTGTGCGTTGGGTCTCCCGCCATCTGCATGCGGAAGCTCACCGCGTGATGCGGATCGATCGAGCGGACGAGCCGACGTGCCTCCGCATACCGCGCCCCCACCAGTTCGTCGAGAAACCGCCGGTAGTCCGCCACCAGGGCGCGCCACGGGCCGTCTTGGGTCAACTGAGCCATTGGCGGCACCGAAATCGTCCGCCCGCCGCCCTCCCCTGCGGTCACGCCCGGAGCCGGCACACCCCAGGCCGCCGCCGCTGCGGACACCGAGCCGTGCCGCTGGTTGACCCAGGACGCCCACAGGCGGGCATACTGACGCTGCTGGTAGGCGTGATCGTAATGACTCGGCTCCCACGCCAGGTCATAGGCCATCACCGTCTCGTTGGTGGCCAGCCGAAACGTCTCGATTAACTCACGCATTTCCTCCCAGCGGAACTCCATCGGCGTCCCCGGGCGCAGTGACTGGTTCACCCAAAATCCCAGCGCCCGGCATCGGCCCAGAAAATCGAGCAGATGCCCATTCCGCGACTGGTGATAGACAAACACACTGACCGCATTCATTCCGAGGTCCCGGATTCGCTCGAGGTCACGCTCGATCACTTCCGGGTCGTACGCGCCGCGTCCCAGCCAGTGCTCAAAATACGAGTGGTCCGCCACGCCAATGCCGCTCGACGGCATATAATTCACCCCATGCGCCTTCCATGGCCGCCCCTCGACAAAGAGCCCTCCGTCCCGAGCCTCGACATAACGCGGCTCCGCCGACGGCCGCCAGACACGCAGTTCATGCTGGAGACGGTCCACCACCTTGCCATCCATCCACAGCTCAGCCGTCACCTCGAATGCACCGCCCCCGGGCGGCCAGCGATCCGGCCGCCATGTCACGTCGACCCCTCGCGACTCGCCCGCTCCCAGGTCCAGGATCCACGCTTTCTCCAACACCGTCGCGCCCGCGGACTTGTCCCGCACCCGCACCGTCACCCGGACATCCGGTCTCAGGCCACGCCCGAAGTTCGCCACGCGTGCGCCCACGCGCACCGCCTGGTCGTCGAACACTGTGAACTGATCGGCTCCGCCCTCGATGAGGAACAGGCCCCGGCGCATCCGCTTTAACGCGTCCCGGACCACCGCTTCCACCGCTGGCTGCCCGTAAAAGTCTGCCGCAGCCGGAGTAAACGCCGCCCACACGCCTCCCCGAAATGGCGCCGCGTCGTGGATCAGCAACGTTGCCACGGCACCGCGATGCGCCATGGCCCCGGCAACCTCGGGTGCCCGGGCCACCAGCAATGGTTCCCATCGCCATGGCCGCCCTTGTGCATACCCAACTCCCCGCGGCCGCGGATGAATCGCCAGCAGCTCGATCCCCGGCATTGCCTCGATTCCACGGGCACCCACGCCACCATCGGTCGACAATGCCGCCGGGCCATGCACAGGGTGAAACAGGTAACCGGGCGCGAGCGTTTCAAGTCGGGGTGGCTCTCCGGCCTCCGGACGGGTGGCCGCCCCAAACGGGTTCGGCGCGGTCCCGAGATCGTCGAAGGCATACTCCTGCCGGCCGCCCTGCGAGCCGGTGTGCGTGTGCGCCAGCCCGATGGTGCAGCGGACCGCGCGACTGACTTCGAGATGATCGCCCGCCCCGCCCCTTCCGGGCGGCGGGTTCCATGGCTGGAACGCCTCGGGCGGCAGCGCATACGAACGCCACTCCTCGCCCAGCTCCACCGTCGCAATCCAACGCGACCCGTCGCGCTCCGCCCATTCCACCGCCAACTGACGCGTGCGCACGCTCCCGCGCGCCCGAAAACACGTGAGACGGTGATTCTCCGGAACGGCCTGGGCGCAGCTCGGCCCGGCCAGCGTCTCCCAGCCGGTCAGGTTCTCGATGACCACGCGCATGGCCAGACTGCCGCCGTCCGGCACGATCTCCGCCCGCACGCCCGACCGGCGGTCGTTCGTCTGGCGTTTCCACTCCAACCCATTCGCCCGCTCGAAATTTTCCAGGACCGCCGAAGGTGACTGCGACGCAATCACCCGATCATACTCCGAGCGCGACAGCCAGCGCCCGCCAACGTCAAACCGCGCGTCGGCCCAGACTGGCAATCCGCAAGCCAGCAGATCGCCGCCTCCTCGCAGATACGTCTCGACCGATCCCGCCGCCTTGGCCGGCATCACCCGCGCATTGCCGAGCACGACCAGATCGAAACCGTTCGAGCGCAAGAATTCACCGGAGGCCAGCACGGTCTGGTCAAACACGAACCCGTCGTAACCGGCCGCCGTCACGGCATTCGAAAATTGGCGCGCCCAAACGACACCCGGCCCCGATGGTCCATCGACAAAAATGGCGGCTCTGGCTCGCGGCGATTCCGCGCTGGCGGCGCGAACAGCCGACGCCGACAGCGCCAGCAGCACCCACCCTGTCACCCAACCGAGGAACATTTTGTGCGCGGTCATGGGTGCAAGTCTCGCCATCGAGACCCAGTTGACCTTGACCCGCAGCAAGGACCGCCGCGGGCCTGGTCTCCGGCGCTGGCGCAGGCGCGCGGCACGCCGTTGGACCTTGACCGCCGTCAAAGCTCACCGGCCTGACGGCGCGTCGATTCTTGCAACCATGAAATGGCAACGGCGGCAGGATGGAATGCACCCAGCCCACACTTGCGCCCACAGGCCGAGGCCGGCATCGTCGATGTCCGGTCGCCCCATGAGCTTCACCCAGAACCCAAACTCCCCATCCCTGGCATGAAAACGTTGAGGCATATTCTTCGCGGACTTGTCGTCGCCCTCGTGATCCTGGCCAACCCGGCGGTGACGGACGGGGCGGCGCCGGCCAGCTCGCCCAAATCGCCCGCCGATCCCGCGCACGTCGCAGCGGAAATTCTCGCCGATCGCGACCTGACCGACGTGCTGGAGCGGGCCCGGGCGCTGCTCAAGTCGGGGCTGACCGCCGGCAGCGGTTATGGCGAGGTTTGGATCCGCGACCTCAACACCTTTCTTGAGATCTCGGTCACCGTGAATCCACCCGCGGATTTGCGGTCTGCGTTGCTCACGTTCTTCAAGTTTCAAGAGCCCAACGGCGACGTGCCGGACGGCTACATACCGAAGGAGCGCGCCTCGGTCGGTTACAAATACCGGCGCAGCGCCCAGGCACCACAGCTACTGGCCCACAAGAACACGGTCGAAACTGACCAGGAATCGTCCCTCGTGCTGGCCGTGGAAAGATACGTGCGGGCCACCGGCGATCAGGCGCTGCTCGACGAGCTGGTGAACGGGAAAACCGTGCGGCAGCGCCTCGAGATGGCTCTCGACTACGTGCACACCGAGCGATGGGATCCCGACCATGGCCTGGTCTGGGGGGCCACCACGGCCGATTGGGGCGACGTGCAACCGGAGCACGGCTGGGGAGTCGAGCTGGATGCCAACTCCCACCGCGCCTGCGACATCTATGACAATGCGCTGTATCTCACCGCGATGGACGCATTTCTCAGATTGCCTGGAGCAGATTCCCCCGCGATCCCGCGCTGGCGAAAACTCCGGCTGGAGCTGGCGGAGAATGTCCGGCGGCATCTTTGGGACAACCGTCGTCAAAAATTCATCCCACACCTCTATCTGGGGGAGTCGCCGTTCCCCAAGGATTTCGACGAGGCGCCAGTTTACTACCAGGGGGGCACGGCGGTGGCGCTCGAGGCCGGACTGCTCAGCCCGGCGGAAATCGAGGCGTCGCTCGCGGCCATGCGCGCCAACGTGAAGCAAGCGGGCGCGTCATCCATCGGCCTGACCATCTATCCCCCGTACCCGAAGGGATTCTTCAAAAACGAGGGCATGGGTCCCTACTCTTATCAGAATGGCGGCGACTGGTGCTGGTTCGGCGGGCGCCTTGTCCAACAGCTGATCCGTCACGGTTACCCAAAGGAGGCCTACGAGGAGCTCAGGCCAATGATCGCGCGGGTGTTACGCCACGGGGATTTTTACGAGTGGTGGTCGCTCGACAACCGGCCGCGCGGATCGAAACAATACCGGGGCTCGGCCGGCGTGCTCGGCCAGGCCATCGTCATGCTGCAAGCCTGGGCGGCCGCCCATCGCGACACGGGAGACACGCTCCCCGGCCTTCCACCAGGGCAGCGCTGGCAACTCGTGTGGCACGACGAATTCGACGGGACCGTGCTCGATCCCCGGAAGTGGGATGTCATCGGGGATTCGAAGCGGCGCGATGGATTCTGGGTGAAGGAGGATTCCTATCTCGACGGCCAGGGCCATCTCATCCTGCGGACGAAACGGGACGGCGACCGCTTCACATCCGGCGCCATTCGCACCCAGGGCCGCTTCGAACACGCCTTCGGCTACTGGGTCGCCCGCTGCCAGCTGCCCACCCAACCGGGACATTGGCCCGCCTTCTGGCTCATGACCCCAGGGGTGAACCGGGTGGGTGACGGCGGCCGGGATGGCACCGAGGTCGACATCGTCGAGGTCCCCTGGCGCACCGGTAAAGTGACGATGAACCTGCACTGGGACGGCTATGGCCCGGCGCATCGCCAGGCCGGCACCAACCTAATCCGTCCTGAACTCATGCAAGGCTTCCACACCTATGCATTGTGGTGGACCACCAACGAGTACGTGTTTTCCATCGATGGCCGCGAAGTCTGGCGATCCGCCGCCGGCGGCGTCTCCCAAGTCCCGGAGTATCTCAAGCTCACCGAGGAAATCGGAACCTGGGGAGGCAAAATTGCCGAGGCGAAACTTCCGGACTCCTTCCTCGTGGACTACGTGCGCGTCTACGATTCGATCGACGGGAACAGCGCACACGCCGTTGGCCCGCGCGGGGCTGGAGCTTCCGATTCGACGCGCCCCCCAAAACCCTAAGAGCGCCGCGCCGCGTCGGGCCGACGAGCTGTCGCCGCAGCCGTGCGCACTAGTCCTTCGACGTGCCCGGGGCGGAGGACGGGTCGCCGGCCGTCTCCGCGTCGCTCATCTTTTTCAGCCGGCGACGGAGGAGGATTACAAACGAACCGACGAGCACGGCGGGGGTCGAGAGGAGCAGGACCGTCGTCGCGTAGTAGGCGACGCGGGATTCACCCTTGGCCGAAAAACACACCGGACACGCCGAGAGCGAAACCGGGGTGACCCCGATGGCGAGAACGGCCATCAAGCAGACCCGGCGCCGCAGGATGGAAATGGTGCCCATGACTAGCGGAGATACACGACGCCGAAAATGATCGGCCAAATTCCGACGACGAAATACCAGAAGACCTGGGCGGCCTGGAACCGGCCCAGTGGCATGACCCCCCGACGCAACGACAGCCACACGGTCGCCATGAGAATCAGCGCGGCGATCGCGTGGACGGCGTGCGCGCCGACGATCAGGTAAAAGAAGCTCCCATACATGCTGGAACGGAGGGTGAGGCCGAAATGGAGCAGGCGCACCCACTCGGACCCTTGCACCAGCACGAACAACAGCCCGGTGGCCAAACTCATCCCGAACCATTTCCGACACGTCAGAATGCGGCCGGACAGACGAAAGCGCAGGTTCGCACGGGTCAAAAACGCACCGCTGGCGAAAAGCACCAGGGTGTTGGCCAGGGTGCTGACCACCGGCAACCGCGGCTGACCCGCCGGCGGCCAGGCGTCCAGGCTCGACCGCGCAATCCAATGCGCGCTGATCAAGCCCAGAAAAAACATCACCTCGCACGCGACGAACATGAGCATCGCGACGACCGGGCTGGGCAGGATGTCCCGTCGACCGGCGGGATGCGGGCCGTTGGGAACGGCGCCAGTCGGCAACGGTTCAGATCGGGAGGGATTCACACGCAAAACGCCTGCTAGTGACTGGCGTGCGGCGCCTCGGCGGCGGCGGCGGGCTGACCCAGGCCGGGATTCGTCCAGTTCACGCCCTCCTTCTTCATCACGTCCGGGGCGACCCCGACGAAAAGCACAAGAAGAAACGCCAGGGCCATCAGCAGGATCCACCAGACGTATTTCTTTTCGAATTTCAGGTGCATGAAGTAGGCGCAGACCATCAGCGCCTTGACCACCGCAATCCCAAAGGCGGTGATCAGGATGACGGCCTTGATGCCGAGCATCGGGCCGAAAATGCTGATGAGCAGCAGCACCAGAAGCGAGCCGTAGATCAGGATATAGCGCGGGTGGGCGTGCGAGGAATGTTCGTGGGCGGAGTGGTCCATGAGGCGCGGGAGGTTGGTCGCCGGATCAGTTCAGACCGCTGGCGATGTAGAACAGGGGGAACAAAAAGATCCAGACGACATCGACAAAATGCCAGTAGATGCCGGCGTATTCGACGCGTTGCACATCTCGCCCGCGGCGCATGGCAAACGAAACGATGGCCATGATGGTCATGCCGGCGATCACGTGCACCGCGTGCAGGCCGGTGGCGGTGTAGTAGAAGGCCCAAAAAACGCTGCGGGTGATGGTGAACCCGGCGGAGATTTCGCTCGTGTACTCGTAGGCCTTCACGCAGAGGAAAATCAACCCGCCGCCGATCGTGAGCCAAAGCAGACGAAAGGCCCGCTCCAGCCGGCCCTCGGAAACGGCCTGGTGCGCGAGCACCACGCTCAAGCTGGAGGTGAGGAGAACGAACGTGTTGGTGGCGCCGGCCAGCACCTTGGTGTGCTCGGCCTCATGCGCCCATTCCGGATGACGCAGCCGAAACATGATGTAGCAGACCAGCAGTCCGCCGAAGATGACGATTTCCGAGGCCACAATCCACCAAAGGGCGAGGCGGCCGGTGGGAATTCCGGTGGCACTCCGGGTCGTGGCGATGGGCGCGTGAAGATTGGCCGTCAGTGGGGGAGTCATGGTCAGGCGTTCAATTGGGCTGATGTTGCGGCCAGAAATCGGACTCGCGGCCGGGCACGGAGTACTCATACGGCCCGCGGTAGACGACCGGCATTTCGGCAAAATTGCCGTGGGGCGGCGGGGATGGAGCGGCCCACTCGAGCGTGTTGGCCTCCCACGGATTGGCCCCGGCGGGCCGTCCCCGCCGGACGCTGATGAGCACATTCAGGATGAAGATCAGCTGGGCCAGCGCCATGACGATGAGCGCGATGGTCGCCACCTGGTTCAGCTTGATCAGCCCCGGGGTGTTGGCATCCGGAAACAGCGCGTAGTTCCAAATGCGCCGATGCTGGCCGGACATGCCCGTGAAAAAGAGCGGGATGAAAATGAAATTGAACGGGATGGCGGAAAGCCAGAAGTGCAGCTTGCCCAACCCCTCGTTCATCATCCGGCCGGTCACCTTGGGAAACCAATACGCCACCGCCGCGAAGCCGCCGAAAACGACAATCGGAATCAGCGTGTAATGAAAGTGGGCGACGACGAAGTAGTTGTCCTGAAAATAAATGTCGAGCGCGCTGGATCCGAGATAGATGCCGGTCACGCCGCCGAGCAGGAATTCCGCGACCATCCCGAGCGCCCACAGCATCGGCGTGGCCAGCCGGATGGACCCGCCGTAGAGCGTCGCGATGTACGCGAAGAACATGAGGGCGATCGGGATTGAAATGATGATCGTGGTCACGCTGAAGATCGTCGCCATGCGCGGGTCGATCCCGGCGATGAACTGGTGGTGCGCCCAGACCACCATGCTGAGGATGCCCACGAGGAACGTCGTGTAGATCAGCGCCTTGGTGGCAAACAGCTTTTTGCGGGCGAAGACGGTGAAGATTTCCGCCACCACGCCCAGAACGGGAAGCAACAGGACGTAGACCTCCGGGTGCCCGAAAAACCAGAAGAGATGCTGAAACAAGAGCGGGTCACCGCCCCGCGCCGGATCAAAAAAGTGCGTCCCGATGGTCTGATCCATCAGCAACATGACGGCGCCCGCCACCAGCGGCCCGACAGAGATCATGAACAGAATCACTGCGATGATGATCATCCAAACCAGCACGGGGATGCGGAACATCGTCATGCCGGGCGCGCGCGAGTTCATGACCGTGACGATGAAATTGATCCCGCCCAGGAGGAACGCAACGATCTCGAGGGCCACCGCGCCCAGCCACAGCGAGTCGCCCCAGGGTGTCAGGTTGTAGGCCGACTTGGCCGACAGCGGAGGATACGACGTCCACGCGCCGCCGAACGCGCCCCCGGGCACGAAGAACGCCGAGAGCAACACCACGGCGCTGACGAAAAACACCTGGAAGGACAGGCGGTTGACCCGCGGGAAGACCATGTCGTCACACCCGATCATCAGCGGGATGCAATAGTTGCCGATGCCGGCCAGCAGGACCGGCATGGCCACCCAGAAGATCATGATCGTACCGTGATTCGTCACCATCGCGTTGTACTCCAGCGGCGCCACCACGCCGAAGCCGGGCACCGGCTGACCGGGGAAGGCCAGCTGCATCCGGAACACATAGGACAGAGCCACTCCCACCACCGCCATGAGCAGGCCGGTCAGGGTGTATTGCAGCCCGATGATTTTATGATCCGTGGAGAAAATATACTTGCTCCAGAAGCTCTGGGGGCCGTGGTGGCCGGGCGAATGCCCGGGCTCGTGGGTGGCGGACCCGACCGGTGAGGCGATGGCGTGGCTCATATTGGGTTCAAAATGGAATCGGACGGGTCACTCAAAGACACTCTTGGTCTCCTCCACCTTTTTCGGCTTCATCCACTCCGCATGCTCCGCGGCGGACTCGATGAAAATGCGGGCGGCCATCATGGCGTGCCCCATGCCGCAGATCTCCGTGCATTGGATGTCGTATTGGCCGGAGCGCGTCGCCTTGAACCATCCCTTAATCGTCCGGCCCGGAATCGCGTCCTGTTTCAGCCGGAAAATCGGGACCGAAAAGCTGTGCAGCACGTCCTTCGACTCGAGTTCAAAGTGACAGACCCGATCCAGCGGCACGTGCAGTTGATCCACCGTCACAATGTCATCCTCGGTGTCCAGCTTCCCGTCCGGCCCCGGGTGCCGAAAGGTCCACGCCCACTGCTGCCCGGTGACACGCACCGTCAGGTCCGCCGGCGGAAGTTCCTCCTTGATCGAGTGCCAGACCCGCGCCGTCGCGACGTCGATCCATCCGTCACACGCCACTACCAGGATGAGCGGCACGAGCACCCAGGCAAACTGCCCGCGCGTTTCGCCCGTCACGTATTGCGCGCGGACGCCGGGCTTCCGGCGATAGCGGAAGATGAAATAGAAAAAGACCAGCTGCGCCACCACAAACCAAAACCCGACGAGGATGGTGATCAGCCGGAACAGGTAGTCGATGTCCGGCGCGTAACTGGACCCGCTGAGAATAAGACGTTCCAACATGGCAAAGCTCGGGGTAAAGGTGGGCGCCTCAGAGGACCTTGTGGAAGATCCAGCCGGCGAAAGCCAGACAGGTCAGCAGCGTGACTGCAAAAAAGATGTTGGCCACGGAGTCGGCCGCGTCCGGATCGGGGTGGGGAGAGGTGGGGTTCATCGAATGGCTGGCAGTGGAAAGGCAGTAAGATCAGGGTGAGCCGGCTCAGGGTTTCGCCGTCGCGACCGGCGCGGCTTCGGGAAGGTCACGGCTCGCAAAGATGTAGGCAACCACGCTGGCCGACGCCTCCTCCTGGGACAGATTCAACGACGCCCCCATGTCCCGCAAAACATCTTTGGCAATCGGCACCATCTTCGCCCCACCCGCATCCTTCGGGTTGGTCCCCCGAATCCCCGCGCTGAAATTCTTCAATTGCCTCAACATGTACCAATCGCACAGCGGCCGCTGCGACGGCGCCCGGATGGCCGGGTCCAGACTGCCTTCAAATTTTTGCCCGTGACACGAGGCGCAGACCTTTTGATAGAGTGTCGCGCCGTGCTCCAGGCTGACCTTGGCCAGTTTCTGAATTTCCGCCCTGCTCACGGTAACCACGCCGCCTCCCGCCACCTCAATGGTGATTTCCTCCGCTCGGCCTGACGACTCCCGGGCCCGGCCGATCAGGGCCTCGCCCTGCTTGCGGATCACGATGTCTTCCACCGTCCGGCCAGGGTGCGCCCGCCGCAGCTTCCCGATGTAGGCCGCCACGTCCGCCACCATCTGCGTCGACTCGATCGATCGGGCGATCGGCCGCATCAGCAAACCCATGGAGTCCCGTCCGTGGGCCCCGCGCACGTCCGTTTGAAAGTTTCTCAGCTGTTGCTCGACATACCAGGACGGCAGACCGGCAATGGTGGGAAAAGGCTGTCCGCCCACAACCCGGCCTTCCCCATCAGTCCCATGACAGGTGGCGCACACTTTGGTGAACAGCTGCCGGCCGTTCTCTGCGTCCGGCGTGCCGGCGGCGCGCGTCGAAAAAATTCCGGCAGCCAAAATCAGCGCCGCCCACGTTGCTTGCTTCATTGTTGGGGGCGGATTTGAGAGATCTTCCGCGCCGAGCACCGCGCATTTTTTGTCAAATATTTCAGCTTTCTTGGCTTCTGTGCACCGAACCTCCTCAGACCAAGGACTGCGGCAAATTGCCTCCAGCGAACTTTTGTCTCCCTTCTCGAGTCGCCGACGCCACCGCTTCAGGCCTTGTCCGATCCAACCGCCGCGGGCTTCGCCACACGCAACGCCGCCGCCCAGGCGCACGCCAGCAGAAGCGCCGCCAGCAGAAACGGGGCGCCCGGCACTCCCCAGCTCTGCCAGCGTCCAATGAACAAGGCGAAGACCGACGTGAACAGCGCCGGCCCGAACAGGCCCGTCACGCTGCGCAGGCTGCTGTTGGCTCCCTGCAACTGCCCCTGCTCGGACGGCTTCACGTGGCGGGTCATCAAGCCCGCCGTGGATGGCCCTGCCATGCCCCACAAGGCCACCAGCGGGATGCCGATCCAAAACCAGCGGCCGGTCGGGGCGAGCCCATAGATGAGAAAGCCCGCGGCCCCGCAAGTGAGCCCGGTCAGGAGCGCGGCGCGCTCGCCACAGCGGGTCACGAACCAGCGGATCAGGCCGCCCTGGACCAGCGCGGCACAGACTCCAACCGCGGCCAGGTTCAGCCCCACCGCACGCTCGTGCCAGTCGTAACGATAGCCGGCATACAGCACAAACACGCTCGGCAACGATTCGTGCGCCAGATTTGAAAGCACACTGACCGCGCTGAGGCCAAGCAGGTCACGGTGGTTCGAGAGCAACCGCAGCGCACCGACGGGATTTGCCCGGCGCCACTCGAACGGATGCCGCTTTTCCACCGGCAGGGATTCGGGCAGCACCAGCCAGCCGTAACTCGCGTTCAGCAGACTGCACGTCGCCGCCACCCAAAATGGCAGTCGCAGATCGACGCCCCCGAGCAAGCCGCCCAGCGCAGGACCCAGAACAAACCCCAACCCGAAGGCGGCCCCCACAATGCCAAACGCCTGCGCCCGCTTTTCCGGCACCGTCACATCCGAGACGTAGGCAAACGCCGTCGGCACGCTCGCGGCCGTGATCCCCGAAATCATCCGCCCCACGAATAGCCAGCCCAACGTCGGCGCCAGCGCCATCAAGACGTAGTCCAACCCCAGGCCGGTGATCGAAAGCAGCAAAACTGGTCGACGCCCAAACCGATCGGAGACAGCCCCCAGCAACGGCGCGCAAAAAAACTGCATCACCGCCCAGATCGTTCCAAACACGCCGTAGACCTTCGCCGCCTGCACCGCGTCGCCGCCCAGCAACGACGCCACCAGGTTCGGCAACACTGGAATGATCACCCCGACCGCCAGCATGTCCAACGCGACCGTGACGAAAATGAAAATTGTCGCCGCCCGCCGCGGCCCCGCGGATGCGCCCGGCCGGGCCCGCGGGCCATCGGCCGGTTCGACGCTGGAGGTGTTCAATTCGCGGTCACCCTACCCACCTCAGCCCGGCCTGACCAGCGGATCAATGTGCCTGGACGCGGGCGCCGCCCACCAAACCGGCGGCTCACATGTTGGCATGGCCGGGTCAAAAATCGTAAAAAAATTGCGCTTCATGAGATCCGATTGCGCCCGATAATTTCAGCGGGTCGGCCTCCCAGGCGTTCGCGGCCGACTGCAGCCAGATCGAAGTCCGCACCGTGTCGACGGCAGGGCCAAGGTTCAGGGTGAAGGCGAAATATGCAAGGCAGGCAGATGAGTTCCGCCGAAACGGATGCCAACCGGCGGCCGTCTCTCGGACCGTTGCCATCGCCATTCAGGGGTGCCTGGCCGGCCGTCGTCACGGTGCAGACTTCCGCTGGCAGCCGTCCGGCCCGTGGCATCCCAAACTCCCGCAATTCTCATGAATCCTGCCTGCCCCTCATCCAAGGCCGCCCGCCAGGCCAAGGACTTGTTCGTCGTCTTTCAGATTAAAGGCGGTTCCTATGCCATCGGCTCCCCGCTGGTCCGGGAGATTTTGCCCGCACCCAAGGTGATTCCAATTCCGCAAACGCCTCCGGCCATTCGCGGCATTTTCAATTTGCGGGGAAAGATTTTCAAATTGATCGACCTGCGGATCAAACTCGGCCTGCCGCCGCTTCAGGAGGAGATCAACGGGCTCATCCAGTTGCTGCATGACCGCGAACAAGACCATCGCAACTGGCTGACGGAGCTCGAATCGTGTGTGGTCGAGAACCGGCAATTCCGCATGGCCCGCGATCCGCACCAGTGCAAATTCGGCCTTTGGTACGACCAATACAAGACGCACGACCGCCTGCTCGGCATGACGCTGCCGAGCATGGACGCGCCGCACAAAGCCATTCACGCCACCGCCAACCAGGCACTGCAACTCGTGGAGGCCGGCGAGCAGAAAAAAGCCCTCGAGCTGATCGCCAGCCGCCGCGAGCAGGAGCTGGCAGGGCTCATCGGCCTGTTCGAAGACGCCCGGCACACGCTCCAGGACGGCCATCGCGAAGTCGCCATTGTGCTCAGCCTGGCCGACGAAAACCTCGCGTTCAGCGCCGACTCGGTGGAATCCGCCGAGCATATCGCTCCGGAAAACATCGAGGCCGTCCCGGAAGCCCAGGGTGAATCCACCGGCGAAACTCCCTTTCGCGTGGCCAAAAACGTCCGCAGCCACGACACCGTCCTGAGTATCGATCCGGCGTTTCTCCGCAGCGCCGCGTCGTGCCTCCCTCCAAACCTGGATCTCGCGGCCATGGCACCGCCGCCACACCTGCCCGTCGCGTCAGCGTGAAGGTCCCGCGCCTCCGCGACGTCCGCTCACCAGATGAACGTGCCTTTCCGCGCCTTCCCGCCCGACCCCAGACCAGACCTGAGCCGTCGGCGCTCACCCGCAATCTTGACAGTTGCCGCCGCACTCCTGTTCGGCCTCGTTCCCGACCCACACGCCGCCGAATCCCCGGCATCACTCCAGGACGCGTTCCGCTCCCGCTTTCTCGTTGGCGCCGCGGTGAACCGCGGTGTCGTCACCGGAACCGGCAGCTTCTTCCGCAACACCGATCAGGTCGAGCAGGACATCGCACTCACCCGGGCCCAGTTCAACCAGATCTCGCCCGAGAACGACTTGAAGTGGCAGATCATCCATCCGCAGGAAGGAACAAATGGCTACGTGTTCCCTCCCGCCGACGCCTTTGTAAACTTCGGCTTGAGCAACGGCCTTTATCTCGTCGGGCACACTCTGATCTGGCACAGCCAGACGCCTGATTGGGTCTTCGCCGGAACCAACCCACCTCCACCCGGAATGCTGGCTCCAACCCGGCCTCCTTCCGGTCCCGACGCCCGCGCGACCAACGCCCCCAACCGCAGTCCCTCCACGCAGCGACCGCCCGGGGCGTTCGGCGGCGGCTTCGGCGTTTACCTCGGGCCGCGTGCCTCCCGCGAGGAGTTGCTCGCCCGTATGCGGGACCATATCCACACCGTCGTCGGTCGTTATCGCGGAAAAATCAAAGCCTGGGACGTGGTCAACGAGGCGCTCGCCGACGGCTCCGGGACGAACCTGCTGCGAAATTCACTCTGGCTGCAAATCATCGGTCCGGATTTCATCGCCAAGGCGTTTCAATATGCCCACGAAGCGGACCCGGACGCGGTCCTGCGTTACAACGACTACGGCCTCGAGAACCCAGCGAAACGCCGCAAGCTCGTCACGTTGATCCGCTCGCTGCAGGAACAAAAGGTGCCGGTCATGGCCATCGGCTCCCAGGCCCACCTCAACCTCGAAATCACCTCCCAGACCATGGACGACACGCTGACCGATCTGGCGACGCTCGGTCTCCCCATTCACATCACGGAGCTGGACATCAACACCGCTCGCGCCGGCCAGCGCAACACGGGCGCGGACGTGTCCGGCAACGCCGCCACAACCCAGGGCGGCCTGGTCGACGAGGCCGAGCGCCGCCAGGCCGACGCCTACGCCGGAATCTTCCGGGCGTTCGTCAAGCATGCGGACGTCGTGAAGCTCGTCACGTTTTGGGGTGTCAACGATGCCGTCTCCTGGCGTCGCCAAGGGCGCCCCCTGCTCTTCGACGGCAACAATCAACCGAAGCCGGCGCTCGCCGAAGTGCTGCGCGCCGCAAGCGTCAACGCAACGCCCGCTCCCTGAACCCGGAGATTTTTGATCGACGGTTTGTGATGCACGACTGCGGATCGTCCAACTCGGCCATCCGAAATCAGAAATCAACAAGCAGCAACCGGGTTCATGGCCCGGACCGCCGGCCCCGCCCTCCGCAGCCAGCCGCAGATGCCGCCTGCCGGGCGCGCGGATGACCGCCTTGCGCGCCGGCGCGCGTCACAATGTTCTGGAATTGCCAGCGCGGCCCGGAGATTTTCAACCGTGACCTTCATCCGACCAAAAACTCCGTCGCGCCCCCAGAACGTTCCTCGGCAAAACATTCATGGCGGGCAGCGTCGCTTCCTCGGCGGTGCCTGGCTGGCGCTGGCGCTGGCGATCATCCCAGACCCAGCGGGCGTGCAGGCTGCGTCGTCCGAAACGGCCGCCGCCGTGGCCGCCGCCGCCGCGGCCGAGGCCGGCTGGAATCCGGAGACCAACTATCCGGCGCTGCCACCCCAAGAGGCCCTGCGCACCATCGAGGTGCCGCGCGGCTACCGGCTGCAATGCGTGGCCAGCGAGCCGCTGGTGCAGGACCCCGTGATGTTCGCCTTCGACGGCAACGGCGCGTTGTTCGTCTGCGAGTGGCGCACCTACATGCAGGACGAGCACGCAACGCGGCAACTGGCCCCGGAAGGGCGCGTCGTCAAACTCGTCGACACGGACGGCGACGGCGTCATGGACCGGCGCACGGTGTTCATCGATGGCGTCGTCCTGCCCCGGGCGGTCCTCCCGCTCCACGATCGGGTGCTGGTTTATTTCACCGAGTCGTCCACCCTCTACGCGTATTTCGACGACAACCGGGACGGCGTGGCGGATCGGCGGGAGGTCATGTGGCAGGGCAAGGACGATCATGGGAATATCGAGCACCAGCAAAGCGGCCTGCTCTGGAACCTCGACAACACGATTTGCACGAACGATCGGCGCTATCGTTGGAAGGCCGGCCGCCTGGAAGTCCTCAGCCACGACCGTGGGCGCATCGCGCAATTCGGACTGGCCCGGGATGAGGACGGGAGGTTGGTTTGCAGCTGGGGCGGCGGAGCCAACCCGGCCCACTCGTTTCAACTGCCCGCCGGCTATCCGATCCTCGACGTCCCGGAACACGGACCCGGCTACGAACGCACGTGGGGCATCTGCCCCGTGTGGGACCAAAGTGACGGCGGCTACGACCTCCAGCGGCGCGCCGTGCTGACCCGTTTCAGCGCGTGCTCCGGCCAGTCCGTCCTTCGATCGCATCGCATGCCCGAGTGGTCGGGCAATGCCGTCTCCTGCGAACCCGTCGGGCGGCTGATCCGCATGAGCCGGTTCGAATGGAAGGACGGCCTTGGCGTCGCCTACAACGCGTTTCCCGGAAGCGAATTCATCCGGAGCAGCGACGCCTATTTCCGTCCCGTTTGGACGGACAACGGCCCTGATGGAGGGCTTTACATTGCCGACATGTATCGCGGGATCATCCAGGAGAAGGAGTGGTTTCCCACCGAGGTCACCCAGGAGCTGCAGGAGCACTACGTCGAGGACTACCGCAAGTACAAGCTGGCGCTGTGGGTTGATCGCTACCATCGGATCAAGGGCTGGGGGATGACCAAGGTGGTGCGGCATGGCCGGATCTATCGGTTGTTGCCGGAAAACGCGCCGCCCGGCGAACCGCCGCCGCGCATGCTGGATGAAACTCCGGCCCAACTCGTCGACCATCTGGCCCATGCGAGCGGCTGGTGGCGCGACACCGCCCAGACAATCCTGGTGGCCCGCGGCGACACCTCCGCCGTTCCCGCGCTGGTGCAGATGGCCTCCGATCATCCTTCACCCAATGCGCGAATCCACGCGATGTGGACTCTCGATGGGCTCGGGGCGCTGCCGGCTTCCGTCACGTTGGCGTCCCTCAGTCATTATCATCCACGCGTCCGGCGCGCGGCGGTCCAGCTGATGGAGCCGCGCCTCATCCATCGCGAGGCCGGCGTGGCCGAGGCGCTGGCCGGGATGACCAACGAACCGGACGCCCAGGTGGCCACCCAGGTATTCCTGGCGTTTCGCGCCTCCGAAAAATCCGGAGGCGCGGTCATCCCCGCGGCCTTCCGGGCCCCGCCCCGCCCACTCCCGTTGGTCAGCCTCATCCTCGAGCGCGACCGGAAGGCGTCGCAACTGCACCTGAGCGACACCGGACGCAAAGGCAAGGTGGTCTACGAAAGCCTCTGCATCGCCTGTCATGGTCCGGAGGGCCAGGGCGTGGCCACCACCGACCGTCTCCTCGCGCCGCCCCTCGCCAAATCCCCCTGGTTCGCTCGCGGCGGCAACGTGCCCGTCCTCGCCCGCATCGTCTTGAAGGGCCAGACCGGTCCGATCGATGGCGTGGTTTACGGCGAGGGCTTGATGATGGCCCTCGAGAATACCCATTCCGACGAGGATTTGTCGTCGGTGCTGACGTACATCGGCGAGGCGTGGCACGGATGGAAACGCGCGATCGAACCCCGCGAGATTTCCGCGATTCGTCCTGCGATCGCCGGGCGAACCCAGCCGTGGAGCCACGACGAGCTGGTCGAATGGGCCCGGGCGCAAGGCCAGGACAAGCCGCCGGCAAATTAGCCGGGCGGGACGGCCCGGCCAGAGCCAAAGAAACAGGCCGGGCAGAGCCGAACGGCCGGTTTGACTACGTCTGGGCGTCACTTCCAAATTGTTTCCCACGTTCGTCTGGCTATGCTGCCCGGCATCTCATGCCCGATGCGACGCGCATTCTGAATGCTTTGAGCCGCGGGGAAGGCCGCGCGGCGGACGAATTGTTTCCACTTGTTTACGGCGAGTTGCGCAAGCTGGCGGCGAGCAAGATGGCGGCGGAGCAGGCGGGCCAGACCCTGCAACCGACGGCGCTGGTGCACGAGGCCTGGATGCGCCTGGTCGGCAGCGAAAACCCGCGGTTTGAGGGCCGCGGCCATTTCTTTGCGGCGGCGGCCGAAGCCATGCGTCGGATCCTGATTGAACGGGCCCGGCGCAAACATGCGCTCAAGCGCGGCGCCGGCTTCGAGCGCATCGACCTCGATCAGGCGGACATCGCGATTCATGCGAACGACGACACGCTGCTCGTCGTGAACGATGCGCTCGAAAAGCTGACGAAGGAGGAACCCCAGGTGGCGGAGCTGGTCAATCTGAGATTTTTTGCGGGCATGACCAACGAAGAGGCCGCGACGGCGCTGGGCATCTCCGTCCGGACGGCCAAACGTCACTGGACGTTTGCCCGCGCGTGGCTCTACGACGAGATCCGCCGCTCGGGCCAGGCCCCCTGACGGCCGAGCAAGGCGCCGCCATGCCCTCTCATCGCCTGGCCCCTTTTCCGCCAGAAATGCGCATCTAATGGCGAACGCCCGCCGGCGACATTCCGGCGCGCTTCACTCATGGACCACTCCAATCCATCGATCCGGGAGATCTTCAGCGAGGCCTGCGAACTCGCCGATCCGATCGCGCGGGCGGAATTTATCGCCCGGGCCTGCGCCGGGGACGAGGCCCGGCGACGAAGGCTGGAGGAGCTGATCCGCGCCCATGAATCGGCCGGGGGCTTCATGCAGGACGCCGCCGAACCCGCTCCCGTCCGGCCGCCCGACCTCGCCGGCGAAACCATCGGTCGTTATCGCCTCCTGGAAAAGATCGGGGAGGGCGGCTGTGGCGAGGTTTACTGCGCCGAGCAGCAGGAACCCATCAAGCGCCGCGTGGCGATCAAAGTCATCAAGCCCGGCATGGACACCCGCGCCATCATCGCGCGGTTCGAGGCGGAGCAGCAGGCGCTCGCCCTGATGGAACATCCGCACATCGCCAAGGTGTTCGACTCGGGCGCCACCCAATCGGGCCGGCCGTTTTTCGTGATGGAGCTGGTCCCGGGCGTGCGCATCACGGAATTCTGCAACCGGGAGAACCTCGCCACCCGCGAGCGCCTGGAGCTGTTCATCCAGGTCTGCCATGCCATCCAGCACGCCCACCAGAAGGGCGTCATTCACCGGGACATCAAACCCTCCAACATCCTGGTCAGCCTGCACGACGGAGCGCCGGTGCCCAAGGTGATCGACTTCGGCATCGCCAAAGCCATCGCCGACCTGCAGCTGACGGAAAAGACCGTCCTGACCCAGGTTGAGCTGTTGCTGGGGACGCCGGCCTACATGAGCCCCGAGCAGGCCTGCCTGGGCGGAGTGGACATCGACACCCGCAGCGACATCTATTCCCTGGGCGTGCTCCTTTATGAATTGCTCACCGGCCGGACGCCCTTTGACGGCCTGGCGTTGTGGCGCGCGGGCCTGGATACCCTGCGGAAAACCATCCGGGAAACGGATCCCGCGCGGCCGTCCACGCGCCTCCGCCAACTGCCACCCGCAGAGCAGGACGTGATCGCCGCCCAGCGCGGAACGGAGCCGCTCAAGCTGCTGTCCAGCGTGCGGGGCGATCTCGACTGGATTGTGCTCAAGGCCCTCGAGAAGGACCGCGCGCGGCGCTACGAAAGCGCCGGCGCGTTCGCCGTCGATCTGCGGCGGCACCTGGATGACGAGCCGGTCGGCGCCCGCCCGCCCAGCGGCTGGGACGCGTTTCAAAAGCTGGTTCGCCGTCATCGGGCCGCATTTTTTTCCGGCCTGACCGCCGCCGTCGCCCTCGTGGCGGGCCTCGGCATCGCCACCGTCCTCTTCATTCGCGAGCGGGACGCGCGCCGGCGCGCGGTCGAGGCGGAGCAGCGACAGGTGGTCCTGCGCCGCGAAGCCGATCAGGCCCGGGAAGTCGCCCTGGCCCGGACCGAGGAATCGCGCCGCCAGCTGGTGCTCCTGAACGTCAGCAGCGGCAACAAGCTGATGGCCGCCGGCGATTATCACGCCGCATTGCTCTGGTTCGTCGAAGCCATGCGGTTGGAGCAGGGCGACGCGGCGCGCGAAGACATCCACCGGCGACGCATCGCGGCCGTCCTTCGCTTCGCCCCGCCCCTGCTCCATGTCGGCTTCCTTGATGAATTCGTCTACAACGCCGAGTTCACGCCGGACAGCCGGCGCGTCATCGCCACGCAGGAGCACGGGCTGGCTTCGCTCTGGGAGATCGCCACCGGCGCCGGTCTGGTCGAGCTCGTGCCGTATTCCACGGACCTCCATCGATTTCCGGGGCCAGCCCACCCCGCCCCGGTGCCGCGCGGACCTGGCGGCGGAGCCGGCGAAAACCACGTCGCTTCCGAAGCCGACGGAGCCCCGGAATCCCGCGCCCGGGCGTTGATCCTCAAAGGAAATTCGCGCGGGCTCGCCATCCACGATATGACGCAGGGTACCGAATTGCTGACGCTGCTTGCGCCCGGCACCCGCTTCAGCGAAGCGCGCCTCACCCCCGACGGCAGCCGCGCCATCGCCGTGGCCCATCGCAGTTCAATCTTTCGCTGGCAATCGTCCCAGCCCGAGCCGCTCGCGCCCTTGCTCCAATGGCCGCCCCTGGTCAACCACATCAGCCTCTCGGCCAACGGACGCCGTTTTGCCGCCACCGTCGGGAACCAGCCGGCGGACGTCGTGGTGTGGGATTTCGCCACGGGCACACCCGAGCGCCGGCTCGCCCGTCCGTTAGGCGACATTTTCGACTCCGAGCTGAGCCCGGATGGCAATCTGCTGGCGATCGCCAGCTGGGACGGCGTGGCCCGGGTCTTCGATGTGGCGACGGGGCTGCCCATCGGCGACACCATTCGCCACCGTCGCGGGATCAGCAAATCCGGCTTCAGCCCGGATGGACAACGTCTGGTCACGGCGAGCTGGGACACCACCGCCCGCCTTTGGGATCCCCGCACCGGCCAGCCCCTCACGCCGTGGCTCCACCACGGAGGGTACGTATCGGTCGCCCGCTTCAGCCCGGACGGCACACGCCTTGTCACCGGGGGCCAGGATGAATCCATCCGCGTCTGGGACATCCGCACGAACCCGCCGTCCCGTCTCGTCCTGGCCCATGAGGACCGGGTCGCATTCGCGCTGTTCAGTCCGGACGGCCGCCACATCGCCACCGGCGGCCGTGATGGCCAGCTCAAGATTTGGGATCGGGCCACCGGCAACTTGATGGCCGCGCACGCGCTGCCGGCTGGCGCCATGTGCGGCGCCTTCCGCTCGGACGGCCGCGAGGTGGCCGTCGGCTGCACCAACGGCGCAGCCTGCATCATTGACGTCCACGCCGCGAAGCTCACGCGGTCCATCCAGGCCCATACGTTGCCCGTTACGTCCGTGCAGTTCAGCCCGGACCAACACCGGCTCCTCACCGCGGGAACGGAGGGCAGAGCGATGCTTTGGGATGCCCGCGACGGCCGCGCCCTCACGCCCCGCCTCGAGCATCATGGCCGCATCTCGCACGCAGAACTCAGCGCCGACGGTCGACGGGTGGTCACGGCAAGCGACGATCGCACCGCGCAGATCTGGGACGCCCAGACCGGCGCCCGCATCACTCCGCCTCTCGAGCACATTTGCCGGCTGAGCTGGGCCGCCTTCAGCCCGGACGGCACCCGGGTGGTCACGGCGCCCACCGACAGCACTCAACTGCCGCGCATGGCGCAACTCTGGTCGGCCGATTCCGGCCGGGCGCTGGGGCCTGGCCTGGCCCATCGCGACGGCGTTCTCTTCGCCACCTTCAGCCCGGACGGACGCTCCATCGTCACCACCAGCGAAGACACCTCCGCCGTGGTGTGGGATGCCGCCACCGGGCTCGCCAAAACTCCGCCTCTGCCCCATTCCTCCTACGTCATGCAGGCCGTGTTCAGCCCCGACAGCCACTTGGTGTTGACTCTGGCGACGGACAAAACCGCCCGGGTCTGGGATGCGGATTCGGGCGAGCCGGTCACTCCGCCCCTGCCCCATCCTGCCTCCCTCGGCGGCGGGGACTGGAGCCCGGACGGCCGCGAGGTCATCACCTACGGCACCGGCCCGGCCGTTTACGTCTGGGACGTTTCTCCCGCCACAGGCCCCCTGGCCGATCTGAGGCGCGAGGCTGAGGTCCTGTCTGCGCAAACGCTCCGGCTTGGTCTGGGCATGGCGCCGCTCTCGGTCGCGGAGATGAAGGAGCGCTGGCGCTCACACCGGCCCGCGAAGTAGCGCAGCATTTTTTCACTGGCTCTCGCCTTGGCCACGGCCGGCGAAAAAATTGTTCACGTGGCCTGGCCCTTTTCCCGCGGCGTTCGCGCATTGGAGGTTGTTTGTCACCATGAAGTCGCTTGCGCCCAGGTTATTTACCCTCCTGATGGTCGTGGCCACGGTTCCGGCCTGTCGGCAATCGCCGCCCACGGCCGCCGTTCCGCCGGCTCCGTTAAGTTCCGACGCCGTTGCCGTGGTGGCCGGCCAGGAAATTTCCTTGGCGATGTTGCAAGCCGAACTGCGCCGGCGGTTCGGCCCGGACCCAACGGCCGGTCCCACCCTCGAACAAAAGCTGCAGACGCTGGATCGCCTCATCGAAAACGAGGTCATCTATGCCCAAGCCAAGGCCAGCGGATTCGATCAAACCCCGGAATTTCAAGCCCGGCTGAAGAACCTGATCGCGGCCCAGTTTCGGGAACGCGGGTTCACCAACGCGACGCCGTCGGTGAGCGATGAGGAACTCCAGGCCGCCTACGACGCGAGCGGCCCGCCGCCCCATCGCGGAGGTCAAAGACATCCTGCGCCACCAACTCGCGCGCCAGAAAGCGGAAAAAGCCGAAGCCGAATTCGCCGCCACGATGAGGTCCGGCCTGGGGATCCGAATCGAGCGCGAACGCGTCGAGCGTGCCGACCGTCCGGCCCAACCCCCGCCCCCACCGCCGCCGTCGCTCCCGGGAGTCGTCGTCACCCGCGACCCGTAGAACCGGCTTGAATCAACCGAATGTTATGAAGAACTCGTTCCTCCTGTGCCGCCTTCTCCTGCCCGCCTTGCTGGCAGCGTCCGCCCAGGCCCAGACCGTGACCCAGACATTCCAGCTCCGCAACGGGTGGAACTCGATCTGGGTGGAGGTCCAGCCCAACCGCCCCGAGATCGCCGAGGTCTTCAGCAATCTTCCCGTGTCCAGCGTTTGGACCTATCTGCCGGGCGGGTCGGTCGAGTTCATCCAGGACCAATCCGAACAGCTCTTCAATCAGCCCGGTTGGCTGCCCTACTTTCCCGCCTCGCGCCCGGAGGCATTCCTGACGCGCCTGCACACCGTCAACGCCCTTCGACCGTATCTGGTCAAGCTGACGAACGGACCGCGCACCCTGACCATCACCGGCCGGCCGGTGGTCCGCACGGTGACGTGGGTGGCGGATTCGTTCAACCTGCGCGGCTTCCCGGTCAACCCGGCGACACCCCCGACGTTCTCGACCTTCTTCTCCCCCGCAGCCCCACATGCCGGGCAGCGCATCTACCAGCTGCGCGACAGCGGCCAGTGGTCGCTCGTGGCCGGCACGGACCTGATCAAATCCGGCGAGGCCTACTGGGCGTTCAGCCAGGGCGCCTCCAGTTACCAGGGATCTCTCGGATTGCTGCTCGAACCGGGCGACGGCCTCGATTACGGCACCTTGCTCAATGAGATCACCCAACACCTGAAGAACGAATCGCCGGCCTCCCGCCAGATTTGCCTCCAGGATCTGCAGACCGGCGCCAACTCGCCCCTCTCCCACGCCGACTTCATCAGCAACCGCGTGGCCTGGGTCAATCTCGGCGCTCCCTTCTGCCTGTCCCTCGCCGGCGGCGAGGCGTTCGACAACGCCCTCGCCATCCGCCGCAAGGATTTCGCCGGCACCAATTACGGATCGGTGCTCGAAGTGAAGGACGACATCGGCACGCGTTACCTCGTGGCCGTCACCGCCGGCAAGCTGACCGCCGCGCGGCCCGGGCTCAACAGCAGCCCGGCCGCCGGCCCCGCCGATGCCACCGCCGGGCTCTGGGTCGGCACCGTGACCCTGACCAATGTGAATGAGGTCAACTCGTCGCAACCCGCCCGGCTGACGCCGACGCGATCCGGATTCGACCTGCGCCTGCTCGTTCACGTGGACGGCACCGGCCATCCGTTCCTCCTCAAGGAGGTCGTTCAAATGTGGCAGAACGGAACCACCACCAACGATCCGGCCGGCCGTGCGGTCACGGAAAAGCCGGGGCGCTATGTGCTCCTGACCGACGACACGCTCCTGCCGCAGTTCAGCGGCGCGTCGCTCCGCGATGGCGTCCCCGTCGGCCGTCGCATCGGCACGGTCGATTTTGATTTCGATGGCGGCTCCAGCAACATCCTCGCGATGTCCGGCGGATTCGGCATCGGCTCGACCGCCCGGGCCACACTCACGCTCGAACCAGAAGCGCCCACCAATCCCTTCCAGCACAAGTTCCATCCCGATCACGACAACCTCGACGAATCGTTTCGCAACTTTAAGGCGGAGGCCTACCGCATCACCCGCCAGCTCGAGCTCCAATTCACGCCGCTGCCGCCCAGCTCGCTCGAGACGGCCTCCGCCGCCATCGAATACGGCTATTCCGTGCTCGGCGGCCTTTATCGTGAAACCGTCTCCGGCGTGCACCGCTCCAACCTCGTGACGAGCGGCACCTTTCGACTCACCCGCGTCAACAACTCTCCCGTTCTTAATCGTTAGGCGTCTGCGGCGAGTCCCATCGCCCCCTGTCTCCGATCTGCTGTGAAGCGATTCTCCTCCGCTGGTTCGTCGAACCATCCGCCCGCCCGGGGCGACCTGCTCCCCTGATCCGGTCGCTGCTGCTGTTGCCGCTGTTCGCCACCCTCGCGACTACAATAGCGCCGGCCTCGCCACGGCTCCGCGCATCTTCCTGTTCCCCGTCGGCATGGACGTGCTCCGCTCCCCCACCGGCAACACCCTGTCGACCCGCGAATGGCGCGTCGTCGACCAGGCCATCCCCGCACCCTTCCCCATCGGTGCCAACGAGGTCGACGATCCCACCTGGATCCCGGTCAATGATTCGCTGGCCGAAAGCTTCGCCCAGCTCCGGCGGTTCTCCAGCTTCCGCGCCTTCCACGACAACGGTATCTACGATGACACCGCAACCACCAAAAGCAGCCGCCTCGTCGGCCGCAGCGTCTGGAACACCGACTGGGTCCTGATCATCCCCGGTGGCACCTTGCTCAACGACCCCAACCAGGGCCTCGACCTGTTCATCGAGTCCGTCAGCGACATCCTCATCTCGCTGCAAAGCTACTCCTATTCCGGTGACTGAGATGCCCCCGGCTCCTGACATCCGGCGATACGGTCATTCTCCTCGTGCGCAACGGAGCGACCATCCTCGTCCAGCTGTCGTATCAAATCCCCGAGCGTGGCCACGCCCAGCGCCTCGACTTCGGCACGACCGTCCTCGACAGCGACAACGACGGACTGCCCGACGTCTGGGAGCTGGCCACGTTTGGCAACCTCGGCCAGAACGGCAACGGCGACCCGGACGGCGACGGCGTGAAAAACCGCGACGAATACAGCGCCGGCACGAACCCCAATGCCGGAAATGGATTCTTCCACCTCACCATCAATCGCTCGGGTCCCGTCAATCGCGCCGTTTCCTTCTTCGCCGTGACCGCCGCCGGCGCCGGCTACGCCGGCTACGATCGCATTTACACGCTCGAGTCCGCCACGAACCTGGCCCTGGCCAACTGGCGCGGGGTTCCCAACTACACCAACGTGCTCGGCAACAACACCACCGTCACCTATCTCTCCACCGAATCGGACGCCCAAACGTTCTATCGCTGCCGCCTGCAACTCCGGGCAAGGTAGACGCATTCCTCGTAGCGCACTCGTAGCGCACGCGCCCTCGCGTGCAAGTCAGGCGGCGTCTCGCCGCCCAGTCCAGAGACCGCTTCGCTTCACCGTGTTCGCACCTGCGACGCAGGATGCGTCGTCACCGGCCGGCGGGACGCCGGCGCTACAACCGACGTAGCGCACGCGTCTCGCGTGCAGGTCAGGCGGCGTCTCGCCGCCCAGTCCAGAAACCGTTCGCTTCACCCCATCCGCACCTGCGACGCAGGATGCGTCGTCACCTGCCGGCGCGACGCCGGCGCTACAACCGACGTAACGCACGCGTCCTCGCGTGCAAGTCAGGCGGCGCCTCGCCGCCCAGTCCAGAAACCGCTTCACTTCACCGTGTCCGCACCTGCGACGCAGGATGCGTCGTCACCTGCCGGCGCGACGCCGGCGCTACGACCGACGTAACGCACGCGTCCTCGCGTGCAAGTCAGGCGGCGTCTCGCCGCCCAGTCCAGAGACCGTTCGCTTCACCGTGTTCGCACCTGCGACGCAGGATGCGTCGTCACCTGCCGGCGCGACGCCGGCGCTACGACCCACGTAGCGCACGCGTCCTCGCGTGCAAGTCAGGCGGCGTCTCGCCGCCCAGTCCAGAGACCGCTTCGCTTCATCCCATCCGCACCTGCGACGCAGGATGCGTCGTCACCTGCCGGCGGGCCGCCGGCGCTACAACCGACGTAACGCACGCGTCCTCGCGTGCAAGTCACAGGCGGCGTCTCGCCGCCCAGTCCAGAAACCGCTTCGCTTCACCCCATCCGCACCTGCGACGCAGGATGCGTCGTCACCTGCCGGCGGGACGCCGGCGCTACGCCACGAGCGCACCGCCAAGATCACCGCCACCACCATCGGCACGGACGCCACTGCAAACGTCAACCGCAAGCCCGACGCCACTGCAGCCGGATCCGCGGCGGGCACATCTCCGCGGCCCACAGCGAACGCAAACACCGTCGCCATCAACGATGCGCCGGTCGTTAAGCCGAGGTTGCGCGAGAGATTGAGCAGACCGGATATCAACCCGCGCCGTTCCGGCGTCGAGTTTCGCAGCAGACCCGTGTTGTTGGCGGCCTGGAAAAGCGCGTAGCCAGCGGTCATCGTCACGATTGGGCCCAGGTAACCCCAGACGCGCGCCGTCTCCGGCATCAGACCCAGCAGGATCGTCCCCGTGGCCACGCCGGCAAGACCCAACGCCGTCATCCGCGTAGCGCCCAGCCGATCCACCCAACGACCGGCCGGCACGCCCGCCCCTGCTGCAACCAGCGGGCCGACCGACATCACCAATCCGACTCGTGCCGGATCCAGGCCGAGGACGCGTGCGAGGTAGAAGGGTCCCACCACCATGGTGGCCATCATCACTGCGGACACCAGCGCACTCAGGATCAAACCCGCTTGCAGCCCCGAATCCTTTAACAAATCGAGACGAACCAGAGGCAACGCGCTGCGCCGTTCGATCCGGACGAAGATTCCCAAGCCAATCGCGGCCACCACCAGAAAAATCCCATTCCACCAACCGGGACGACCTCGGGCCTGCGTCATCGCCAGGGCGTAGACGGTCAACGTGGCGGCCAGAACCAGGGTTCCTCCGGCGTCAAATTCCACCGGACGACGCGGGCGGCTTTCGCGATCGTCTGGCAAGTGGCGCGCGGCTAGCATGAGCGCGATGATTGCGGGCGGAACCAAGCCGATGAACGCGGCGCGCCAGCCGGCCCACGCGATCAATGCGCCACCAAGGGAAGGCCCGAGTGCCGTGCCGGCTGCCGACGTGGTTCCCAGCAATCCCATCGCGCGGCCGGTGGACTCGCGGGGCACCAAGTCGCCGATGGCCGCCAGCGCCTGCGCCATCAACACGGCCGCAGCCATCCCCTGGACGGCGCGGGCCGCCACGAGCGCCGCCAGGCCGGGCGACGCCGCGCAGGCAATGGATGCCGCCAGATGGATCGCCAGACCGGCCAAGAGCAGCCGACGCCGACCAAGGACGTCTCCCAGCCGCCCCACGCTCACCATCACCGCGGTCGACGCCAGCAAATAGGCGACGACGACCCACTGCACCGCAGCCAGTGACACCTCGAATTCCGCCGACAAGGCCGGCAGCGAGACGTTGGCCAGGCCGGTGCCCAGCGACGACAACAGCATCGCGAGCGAAAGCGCGGCGAGGGCCAATCGATTCGAACGTCTTGTGGAGGCTGGCGGGCCGACCGACACCGACCCCGCCACCGATCCCGCGTCCAACGCGGCAGGTGTTGATTCCATTGCAATCTTCATGGCGAAACCCTACCGGAACTGGGCATGTGGCGGAACGCGCACCGTTTGCAGTTGAAGCGTGCGTTTGACGCCATGTCAAAACCGGCCCAGCATGCGCGCATGTCGAGACCCGACTTCAACCTGCTGGTCACTCTGGACGTCGTCCTGCGCGAGGGCAGCGTGGCGCGCGCCGCGCGCCGCCTGCAGCTCAGCCCCTCCGCCATGAGCCGGGCTCTCGCCCGGCTGCGCCAGACCGTGGGCGATCCGTTGCTGGTCCGAGCCGGCCGCCGTCTGGTGCCGACGCCGCGCGCGCTCGCACTGCGTGACCGCGTGGGCCAGCTCACCGATGAAGTGACCTCCGTCCTGCGGCCCGCCGCGGCGCTGAACCTCACAACCCTGGTCCGGACGTTCACGATCCGAACCAGTGACGGGTTTGTGGAGAGCTTCGCGCCGCTTTTGGTCGCCCGGATGGAGGCGGAGGCGCCCGGCGTGCGGTTGCGCTTCCTGCAAAAATCCGACAAGGACAGCGCGCCCCTGCGGGATGGCTTGATTGACCTCGAAACGGGAGTGATCGAACCGAACACCGCCCCCGAATTGCAGACGCAGGCCCTCTTTCGCGATCGATACATCGGCGCCGTGCGGAAGGGACATCCCCTGGCCCGCGGCCCGCGCCATGCCGCGCGCTACGCCGCCGGCCGACATATCCTGGTCTCGCGACACGGTCACGAAACCAGCCCCATCGACACCGCCCTCGCGTCGCTCCGTCTCCAGCGCACCATCGTCACGATCGTCGGCGGGTTCTCCGCCGCGCTCGGCCTCGCCCGCGCCACGGACCTGATTGCCACCGTGCCGGACCGACACACGACCGGACTGCGGGCCGGCCTGCAGATCTTTCCCCTGCCGCTGGCCGTTCCGGAGTTTACTGTTTCCCTGCTCTGGCACCCGCGCCTGGATGCCGACCCGGCGCACCGCTGGCTGCGCACCTGCATCCGCGAGATCTGCGGGCGCACCCAGCACTGAGGCGACGCAGGATGCGTCGTCACTTGCCGGCGGGACGACGGCGCGACGACCGACGTAGCGCACGCGTCTCGCGTGCAGGTCAGGCGGCGTCTCGCCGCCCAGTCCAGAGACCGCACCACTTCACCGCGTTCGCACCTGCGACGCAGGATGCGTCGTCACCTGCCGGCGGGACGCCGGCGCTACGACCGACGTAGCGCACGCGTCACGCGTGCAGGTCAGGCGGCGTCTCGCCGCCCAGTCCAGAGACCGCTTCACTTCACCCTATCCGCACCTGCGACGCAGGATGCGTCGTCACCTGCCGGCGGGACGCCGGCGCTACCACCGACGTAGCGCACGCGTCCTCGCGTGCAGGTTCAGGCGGCGTCTCGCCGCCCAGTCCAGAAACCGCTTCACTTCACCCAATCCGCACCTGCGACGCAGGATGCGTCGTCACTTGCCGGCGGGACGCCGGCGCTACGACCGACGTCGCGCACGCGTCTCGCGTGCAGGTCAGGCGGCGTCTCGCCGCCCCGTCCAGAGACCACCTCACTTCACCGCGTTCGCACCTGCGACGCAGGATGCGTCGTCACTTGCCGGCGGGACGCCGGCGCTACCACCGACGTCGCGCACGCGTCTCGCGTGCAGGTTCAGGCGGCGTCTCGCCGCCCAGTCCAGAGACCACCTCACTTCACCGCGTCCGCACCTGCGAGGCAGGATGCGTCGTCACTTGCCGGCGGGACGCCGGCGCTACCACCGCCTCGTCTCTCACCCGCATTCAGCGGGCGTTAGAACAGGTACCGCAAGGTGCACGACGCCATGTGCGCGTGGTAATCGTTCCGCCCGCCAAACAGCTCGTCGGTGTAGTCGTAGAAGGCGTAGCGCAACGCCACGCGAAGATTGCTCCGAATACGGCGCGTCAGCCCGACGGAAATGCTGTGTTCCTCCGCGCCAGCGCCGTAAGGCACACCGAACGCCGAGTTATCCTTGTAGTCGTCCGCCCGGTAATACAGATAGCCGAGGTTCAGATCGGTCTTGTCGTCCACGACAAACGAGGAGAACAAGCTGGCCACCCAGTAATTGTTCTGTGCGTCCAGCACGGCGCGCGTGTAGCGCGAGCCGGGCGACGTGGTGGTGCTATGGACGTAATTGATGCCCGCCTGCAGCGTGAGCCGATACCATGGCGTCCAGCTTGCATCCTGGGCCAGAACGTGGCTGCGCATTTCTGACGACTCCACGGTGCCAAGGCCGGAGGCGCTGGCAGGCTGGGTGTCGATGGTCGAAAACTGATACTCATAACGGCTGACCAAGGTCACGTTTTGCCACGGTCGAATCGATAACCGGGCCTTGCCGCCCAAGGTCTCGATGTCCTGCATGACCAGATAGGCCGGATATCGGTTCGCGCTGGCCGGGTCGTTCGGCGTGCTGTCGACATTGTGATCGAAGTCGTAGTGGTGATCCTGGTATTCCCCGCCCACATCCACGCTGGTGCGACGCGCCGGATACCAGCGGGCGCCCGCGCTGTATTTCTGGAAGAAGCGGCTGTCGTCCGTCTGGCGCTGGACGGTGGGCACCCCGATGCCGTTGACGAGCCCGAGGCCGCCATTCTCGGTCAGGTCTCCGCTGCCCTCGGTCCATTCGCCCCGGGCGTAGAGCGTGGAGTTGGTCAGGCCGGTGTAATTGACGTCCAGCCGCTCGCGCACGTCGAACCGATCGCTGTCGCTGCGCGAGGCGCGAGGCACCGGCGCGTACGCCGCGAGCGTTTGCATCTCGCGCGCGCTGGCATCGAGCGTTTCCTGCTGCACGCGCAGCGATGGCACGATCGACAGCACGGGCGTCGGTCGATACATCAGGTTGAGGTTGATGACATTTTGGTCGAGCCGGGACCCACCGTTCAGGCCGTAATACCCGGCGCCGTTCTGCGCGGCGGCGGCATAGGGCACGCCGAAGCGCGCGCCATAGATGCGGCTGCCGGAAAAATCATTGTCCAGCCCGGAATAGGCGTAGCCAGCCGAGAGCACGACATTGCTCCAAAGGCGGCTTTCGGTGTAGGCGTGGACGTTGAACAGATCGTAGTTCCATTTTTGCGAATCCGTGACGCGCTGCTGACCGGGCTCGTTCGGCGAGTGAGTGATGCGCAGCGAGTCGTCGGTTTGACCGGTGTCGTAGCGAATGCCCACGCCGACCTCGGTCACCTTGATCGTTTTGCTGACGTCGATCTGCAGCGAGTCGCTGTGCTCGTCGATCCGGTTGACTGACGGCGCAAGCCCCTGGACGGCGTTGAGGTCCGGATGGGTGATGCCCCAGGCGGTGGAGGCCTTGTCGCCGTCCCGGAAGGCGTGGTTGTAGCTCAGACGAATCTGCGGCCATTCCTTGTAGGTCAGGCCACCCTCGAACGTGAGGCTGCCTCGATCCAGCGCGAGCACGTCGCCGGACAGCGGATACTTTTGATCGGTCGGCGGGTAGTAGCCGCCATCTCCATTGGACCAGGTTCGAAACTGGTCATAGGACAACCGAAGATAACCAAGCTCTTCCTGGCGAAGGTCCAGGCTCAGCTTGTAGTCCTTCTGGTCGGCCAGGGCCCGGCCGTCGATCGTCAGGGTGGCTTTTTTGATCGCCTGCTGATAGCGGAAGTCTTCGATGCCGCCGAAGAGACCGCGCGCTGCGCGGCGCGAAGCCTGGGCCTGGGTGCGATCGCCGCCGGTCCAGAACCCGCCGAAACCGAAGTCGATCCAATTGCTGTAGGTGTTGGTGCCGCCCTCGAACATCTGCTCGGGCGTCAACGGTTCGGGCGCTTCGGCCGCTTCGGAAGCCTCGGCGGCGGCCGCGGGCGCCGCGTTGGTGCCAGCCGCGGCGGGCGCGTTCGTGCCCGGAGCGCTGGGCGCGTTGGTGCCTCCGGGCGCGGGCTTGGGCGGCGGCGGGGTTTTATTCTCGTCGGCGGCCAGGGACAAGGCTGCGCAGACTCCGGCCAGAGACGCGCCAATGCCCCACCGCCATTCCATCCGCCCGGTCGTTCTCGATTTCATCGCCATGTTGGGAAGTTGGGTTAGAAGCGCAGGGAGGAGTCGACGCTCGAGCCATGAACGGCCTCATGGCAGCCAGCGGTCCAGCAGGTGCCTTGCTGCAGGCGTTCAACAAACCGCGAGTGGTCCGCGCCGCCGATCGTGATGGCGCCCCCGCTGTCGCGCTGGAAGTGGCACTTCAAACAGAGGTTGGCGTTGCGCGCCGTGAGGAGCTTGGCGTTGACCGAGCCGTGCGGCGTGTGGCAGGTCGTGCACCCCTCGCGAGTGGCCTCGTGCTCGAACACGTGCGGACCGCGCTGGCGCGGATGGCAGCGGAAGCAATTCTCGTTGGCGTCCATCAACGCCATGCCGCCGCCCCGGTGAATCGAACCCTTGTGCGGCGAGTGACAATCCGTGCAGCTCAGCTTGCCTTCGCCCACCGGGTGATGGCTCGGCAGGTTGAACTGACCGCGCACATCGAGGTGACAATCGAGACAGACATTTTCCTTCACCCGCCCACCGGGCAGGACGGAGACGGCGCCGCGCGCATTGGGACCCGGCCGGCCACCCGTGAGGATGTATGGCGGCTTGGTGTCCGCGCCCGACTGGACGTGCTGGCTGCAGGGCCCGTGGCAGGACTCGCAGCCGACCCCGAGCGCGTTGGGCCCGGCCGACATCAGACGGGCATGATCCGCCGTGCCGATGAAGTCCCGGTAGATCTTCTCGTGGCACTGCTCGCATTCCTTCGACCCGACGTATTCGGCGCCGGGAATCATGGGCAGCGTGACCACGGCACGCTTCACGGTGGAGCAGGACACCACGGTGATGACCACGGCGATGACCCCGAGCGCCGCGGCCACCCGGGAGCCCCGGCCTCGAAGGAGCCGATCCAGAATTCGGTAATTGCGATTCGTCATGAAATTAGAGGAAACAAAAGTTTACCGTCCCGAGGGGCGTTCGCGGACCGCTGCGAACGCCTTCTGGCGGGGCAAATTCATCGTGTCCGGGATTACTCATCCGTCACCTCGTCCAGCCAGCTCTGGGCGGCCAGCAGCAACGAGATGGCGAGCGGGCCGTTGTGCACTCCGAGGCTGCCGTCGTTGGCCACCAGGTAGAGATTGAACCGGGCCTTTTTGATGTTGTCCGGGATGTTGGCCTGCTCAGCCGCGGTGGGTCCATGCGCCGTGCCGTCCACGCTGGAAAGCTGTCCCGCATTTTCATACTCCCACGCCAGCGCCCCGTAGGACCGGATGGCCACGGGTGACTGCGTCGCCCCCCACTGATCCAGCGAGGCCTTCACGTCGTCCCGCAACGAGGTGATGATCCCGCTGAGGAGACCGGCAAAACCCTGGGCATTGCCCGCCGTGCCATGGCAGTCGGCGCACATCTCGAAGGAGGTCAGCCGGAACTTGTGTCCCGAGTCGCCGCTGGCCGTCTGCAGGTGGCACCCGGTGCACTGCTTTTCAATCCGCGAATGCGCCGACGGAAAGTTCGGGCGCGCTTCGTCCAACATCTCGCCCACCGTGCCGAGCAGAAAATTGTATTGAGGCGAGTGATGCGGCGGAAACCGGGTCGTGAGGTAGGAGGCGCCCCGGTCGTTGTGGCATTGGCCGCAGCCGTTGACGCTGGCGTCGTGATTTGTCGCGAAGCTGCCGGTCGCCCGGAAGTCGTGCAGGGAGGCAAAGGGCGCGAGCAGCTGGTTGGTGTAAACCGCGCCGACCGTGTTGTTGGTGATCAGATACGAATAGCCGGTCAGCCGGTTGGTGAACGCCACCACCCCCGCGAGCACGTTGGTGTAGGTGTGGATCGCATGCGGATCGTGACAGGTGGCACACGCCACGCCGATCGCGCCAGCTTCGTGCCCGCCCGGCAGCGGCCCGTTGCTCAACAGCGCCTGCCGCACCGTGCCCGAGTGGCACCGGCCGCAGCTCGCAATCGTATTGGTCGTGCCGACGGCCAGACTGGCGGCGACATCGGGCGTCACGACGTTGTGCTTCGACGTGTTCCAATCGTCGTAAATCGCCGGGTGGATGTTGGTCACACCAGCCGGGACCGACTGGGACGTATGACAACCCCCGCAGACGGTCGCGGCGATCTCGACGCGCGGGCGGACGGTGAAGTCGTTGGGATTGGCCGCGTGGCGCCCGGCCGGCCCATGGCAATTCTCACACTGCACGCCGGCCAGGTGGGCCGAGTAGGTCCAGGCGCCGTTGCGATTTGTGACCGTGAATCCGGTGGGCAACCCGTAGCCGACCGAGTGACAGGCGAGGCACGTCTGATTGGTCTGCCCGCCAAGAGAGGCAAACATGGCATTCGTGTAGGCTCCGCCGTGGGCGGAAGACAGAGACGCGGCATGGGGGCCCGGGTGACACTCGAGGCACGCGCGGGAGCCGGCGTATTTGGCATTGGGACCGGAGACGCTGAAGAAGGACCCGGCGTGATTCGAGCTGAGGATGGCCTGGTTGGTCAGGCGCAGCCCACCCAGCTTGCGCCAGACGCCCCCGATATTGGTCTTTTCCAAAAGCTGGTAATAGCCGGCCGGGCCAAACCACGTCACGCTAATGCCGTTGGACACCGCCTGGATCGGCCCCATGGTCGGCAGGCCCGGCATTCCGCCGGGCAACCTGATGCTGAGGTGTTGCATTTCGTCGGCCACCGTCGCCGGCCCGGACGCGAGGCTTAGCAGCGCTGCCGCGAGGACGATCACGGACTGGACCAACCGCGGGACAGATTTTGTGCGCTTCATGAGAAGGAATTGCTGGGCTCGGGCGAAGTCGCCGGCGTCCAGGAGGGGTCTGGGTCGGCCCAATGGCGCGGCGGAGTGCAGAGGTCGGTGGCGGCATCCATGGTGCATCGACATAAGGCTGCCTGCGAGGCTAGCGACCGGCGACGTCGGAGCTTTCCCTATATTGCCGGAAGCTCGACACGCCTTGTTGGAGAATGGCCGGAGCCCGGCGCGGATGAGACCTCTGGTCGTCGCGCGCCGGACGTGTTTTTCCTTCGCTCGACTCAAGTGAATCGGCATAGTCGGGTTTGTCACAACGGTGCTCGCAGTTATCACGCATGAAGCCATTCGCGTCACTCCGTACTAATGCTGGGACGGCCGGCCGGCGCCGCCGAACAGCCCGGGATGTCCTCTCCATCAATCAACAGGGCTCGGCCCCGATCCGCACGCTGACCGTGGCAGGTGTGGGCATTGCCGTGGGCATCGGACTCGCCGGAATGTGGCAATCCCACCGGCAGGCGCTGCCCATGGCACCAGCGGAATCGGCTCAAACACCCGGATCGAGCGCCGCCCCGCCCCGCGGCGCCGACAGCGCCACCCACGAATCTGGCGCCCTCAGCGCAGCGACGAAGACCCTCCTCCAACGGCTCCCGGCTGCGGTCGAGATCCGATATTACGCAGTCCTCGACCCGGCGGCGGTGACCGATGCCATGAAAAGCTTCGCGAAGCGGTCGGCCCGTCTTCTGGAGGCGTACCAGCAAGAGGCCGCAGGCAAAATCACGCTGACCCGTTTGGAATCGCCAGCCGACGCTCCCGCCGCACTCGCCGACGGCATGAAACCGTTCAACCTGGACCAAGGCGCAGCGTGCTACCTGGGCGTCAGCGTCGCGCAAGGCGCACGCAAGGAGGCATTGTCGCGCCTCGTGCCGGAATGGGAACCGGCCCTCGAATCGGACATCTCACGAGCCATCAGCCGGGTGCTGGCGCCGTCCGTTCCGGCATCACCCCCTCCCGGAACTCCGGCCGCGGCCCCCGATCCCAACGCGCTGGCGGAAGTGAAACGGCAGATCCCCAATTTCGCCGACGTTTCCCTCGACGAAGGCTCCCGCACCCTGCGCCAATCGGCCATGAAAGAACTTCAATCCGCGCTGGGCGAAATGCAGTCGCAAATCAAAGCCGCCGAACAAAGCCTTGCGCAGCTCGACACCACAACGTCCGGTCCGGAGCGCCAGGCCGCGTTGCAGAAGCTGCAGGAACTGCAGGCGCGCCAGGTGGAGAAACTGCGGGAATTGACCATCAAATCCACGGCTCAGATCGAGGCCCTCCGGCAGCTCAAAGAGTCGGCCAAGTGATGATTAGTGATAAGTGACGAGGGGTGAGTGACGAGTAGGTCAATGCCGGCTTGGATTTTGTGCGGAGTTAAAGATCAGTTTCCCCACCGCGACTGCCCCTCAGTCGCCCCTCAGTCGCCCCTCGCCACTCGCCACTCGTCACTAAAAAGAACTCCGCCTCCCCAAGCTGCGACTCGCAGCTCGAGGAGGCGGGTTCTAAACCAACCTTACTTCGAAGTTATGGCGTCGACATGACTCGGAAGTATTGCTGAACGTTGGCCCGCATCGGGGTCACGTAGCTGATGGACTGGCCGGTGCCGGGAATGGGTGACCCGACGTTCGCCCAGCCACCACCCAGAGCCGAGATCGACTGGATCTGATACGATTTTCCGACCTCGGTGTCGAAGGCGACTTCCGCCGCCGTGTAGATGTGGATGGTGTTGGTGGCGCCACCGATGGACGTGCCATTGGCCCAGACCACGCCGTTCGGCACCACAAGTCCGGAGACGGTCGGGTTGAGGCCGAGCGCGTATTTCAGCCAGTTCGGGACACCGTCACCCGCCGGCGTGGCATTCGGAGCCGCATTGGGCACCGTCGCGCTGCCGAAGTACTGCACCTGCCACGTGTCCGGCAGACCGTCGGTGTTCGCATCCCCGGTCAGGTCGGCGATCGACGCCTTGAGCACGCCCACCGCATACGGCGCATTGTGCACGCCCTTGCTGCCTTCCACATTCACGAACTGCCAGTTCCACGCCGCCTTGAGGAACTTGACCGGCCAGTTGGTTTTGGCCGAGACGCCGGACTTGACCAAGCCGTCCGCGATGTAGTTGCCATCCGCCCGATAGGTCGAGTTCGGCAGCATCCGCGAGAGCTTGTTCAGCAGGTTCTGCACCTCGGTCTGCACGCCGTCGATCACGCCGTCGCCGTCATAGTCTTTCCGGGCGAAGTTGAACTCTTCGATGGGCCCATGGCATTTCACGCAGGCGTCGACGAGATCCATGGTGTTGGTCACGCCGCCCGAGACCACATCATAGGTCATGCTGTAGGTGTGGCCGCCCGCCTTGCCGAAGGCCGGGTGGTCCGGAGCGACCGGCTGCATATGGCAGGCCACGCAGACGTTTTTCAACACGGCGTTGTGCGATCCGCTGGGGATTTCCTTGCCGTAAGTGAACGCGTTGACGCCTTCGATCATGTCGCCGGCGGTGCTGTCGTGCACGCCGAAGCTCGAGCCGCCGGCCCAGGTGGGACGAAGCGCCTGGAAGTTCGCGATGTTTTGCTCGGCCGACCCATTGCGGGAATGATGGCACGTCATGCAAAGGGCGCCGTTGCCCGCGTTGGTGACGGTGGTGCCCTCGGGCAACGTCAGGCGGTCGGTGACGCGCAGCTGATGGATGTTGGTGGCCGAGTGCGGATCGTGACACGCCGCGCACGTGATGGCTTCATACACCGTGTTCGAATTAAACTGGTTGCCGGTCCGGGTGAAGGACGCAAAACCCCAGGCGGTGTGACAACGCACACACTGCTCACGGCCGGCGCCAGAGGGCGAGCGCGGGGCGCGGGCGTGGCCCGAGTGGCTCCACTCGGTGACTTTCGTGTTCCAGGCGGTGGCGACCGCGTGGGTCGTCCGGCTGTCATGGCATTGCCCGCAGGTCCCGGCGTTCATCGAGACCGAGATGTAGTTGGTGTCGCCCAACGTGGGCAATGAACCGAAAACGTGCTGGTAACCGGGTCCATGGCAGTTTTCGCACTGCACGTTGGCGAGATTCTTCAGACCTTCCGGCATCGTGCTCCAATTGTTCGGCGTCAACGAGCCGGGGAACGTCCAGCCGTTGGTGCTCGCGGCAAAATCAAATCCGCCGTTGGCCGCATTCGTGTTCCCGTCGTAGCCCAGCGTCCGGAACGGCAGATCCGCGGCGGCGAAATAGTCCGTGGTCGATCCGCTGATCGCATTTTCGAACGTGTGCGCGTGGGCGGTCTCGATCCAATTGGTGTAGCGGTTGGGAGCAATGATGCCGCCGCTATGGCAGAGGACGCAGGAGGCATTCACACCGAGATATTTGCTGGCGGTGATCTTCTGCGTGAGGTTGGTGCTGCCGCTGGCCCCGGTCTTGAGACTCACGCTGACCTGGTAGGCGCCCATGACATCCGGCCGGAGCATGGTCCGCGCGGCGACCTTATAAACCCGCGCGCCGGACTGATTGATCTGGTCGGCGATCTCGTATGGGGGAATGTTGCTGCCCAGGGGGCTTGCTTCCAAAACCGCGGTCGACCCCGCTGGCTGGGCGCTCAAAGTCCACGTGACATTGGTAATGTCGACGTCGGGTACATTCACGTTGACCAACACATCTACGTAGGCCGGCTGGCCGACGGCGATGGTCTGCAACCCGCTCGCCCCCTGCGCCCCGGTCAAGCCGTAGTCGTAAATCTCCTGCGGGGTCAACGGCCGCAGGGTGATTTGTCCCTGCAAAGCGGGCGCGGCCGCCCAGGTGGTGGAGGTGGTCACAAGCGCGCCGACGGCGACGCCGAGGGCCCATAGCCTTCTGAGTGTGGATTTCGCGTTCATAGTTGGGTTATTTCGTATCTGGGTGTGCAGGCCATCCGCCCGCAACGACCTTGGGTTGGGGGCCAAACAGCCAGCCTTGGATCCCCCACCCGTCTAATTCAGCCAATTCAACCAGCCAGCGGTGCCATGCATGATCGAGAGGAAGACCTCCATCCATTGACGCACTCCCTCCAGAAACGTCGCGTTGCTGAATCCTGGAAACTAAAGTTTTCACGCATCTGCCCGGATCATTCTCTGACCACGCTAACTACCCGATGCTGTCGGCCGAAATTCATCGCGTTTTCGCTCCGGGACGTCTAGGCGTTGATTGTCATTTAATACCCAGATAATACGCAGAAACGGCTCCCGCCGAGGACGCGCCCCTCCTAAAAGCCTTGCGCGAGACACCCTTGCAATCCCCGACGGGCCACGGCACTTCGCCGCATTTCCGCTACTTCGAAAGCCGCGCCTTGTAGACAAAATCCAGGTCCGGTCCGGCCTTGCGATGGCATTCGGCACAGGCCGAAGATTTCTGCGGCGGTGTGAGGTAGGAACCGTCCGCGCGATATTCCACATATTCCCACTCTCCGCTCCGCCGGTCGCCATACGCCGCGCCGAAGTTCGGCCCGCGCCGCATCACATGCAGACCGAGAATCGCTCCGCGCTTTGAACCAGCCGTCGCCTCGCGCTCGGCGCCCCCGCCCGGGCCACGAATCGCCGCGCACGTTTCCATCACGATCACGGATCCCATGGGATATGGCAGGTGCGCCTTGTTGGTGACGGACGCCGCCAGCGCGTTTCCGTAAATCGTGACCAACTTGGCTCCGCCGTCGCGTTCCACCGTCCGGAGCACAGTGAAGTTGGTCATGTAGCCCGCGGGAAATCCGACACGATCGGTTTCCGGCGCGACGCTGAGTTCAGCCCCGTTCACCGCCACACGAATCACTACCGCAACCGTCAGCAGAACCACCCACATCACCGCGCCGAGGAATCTTTTGAATGGAGGGATGGACATGGGCTGCGATTAAACGACGCGCGCCGACTCACGTCAACCGCGGCCGCGGCCGCGCGGACAATCGGAAAATCGGCGCACCGCGACCTCGTCCGGACGTCGTTCAAGCCATAACCCAAACCCATGCGGCCGCCTCCTCTTTTTTGCTGTAAGGCGGGGTCGGCGAATTCCTGAAAGTTCAGTGCGTGGCACTCCAAACTCGAACGACCGGCAACAGCGAATCAACCCGCGAAAACCAAGTAAGTTGTATGCAAACCCACTCATCGACCCACCTCCGCCCACGGGCGGACACACGTCACCGCACCCTCGAACGCCTCCGGTGGCGTTCCCTCGGCTGGGCCAGCGCGTATTTTTTCACACTCGTCCGGGCCACCGCAGCGAGCCTGTCGCTCCCAGGCTCGTTGACGGTCACCATCCAACCTCCGGAAGCCGTCGCCGACGGCGCGCGATGGTCCGTGGATGGCGGCGCGGTGCAGGTCTCCGGAGGCACGGTGACCAACCTCCCGGCCGGCACGCACGCCGTTCAGTTTGTCAACCTCGCCGCGTGGCGGGAGCCTGAGACCACCACCGGATTGGTCGTCGGCGGCGCCCTCACGCCGATGACCGCCACCTATCGGCGTCTTCCGCGTTTCTATTTTCGCGACGTGCCGGGCCAGCGCGTCGACGCGGGCGCCACGCTGGAATTTCTGGTGCACACCGCCGATCCCGGCGACCCGCAAAGTCCGGGAGCCGGGACAGCTCTGCAGGCCAGCGCGACACCCGCGCCCGGTGGCGCCATCGCGCTCGACGCCGCGAGCGGCCGGTTCACTTATTCACCCGCCGCCACCGATCGGCTGCCCTTCACCGTCACCCTGCGAACGCCGCAAGGACTGCTGGGGACGTTCGATATTACCCCCGTCCAAGCCCGTCCCGCCGAGGACGTGGTCCTCGACGTCGCCCCCCAGCCCGCCGACCCCAACATTCCCGCGGACGAGAGCCGCGATTACATCCAGATCACCGAAGTACGCAACCCGCCGGACCTGGTCGATGTCGTCGCCAGCGGCCAGACCAATCGCATAATCCGCCCGTTCAACAATCACACCAACGACACCATCAACCTCACCATCAGCGGCAAGACCCTCGTCTTCGCGGACGGACACCCCAACCACCTTTACGAGACCTACAACCAGGATGCCGGGCTCCACCCGAATCCCAATCTCCGCCAAGTCGACCTCTACGCCGACAAGCTCATCATTCGCAGCCCGCTGCTGTTGCCCCAGGCCAACGTGTCCATCCACGCCCGCGAACTGCGCTTTGAAGGCGCCGGCCGGATCGAAACCACGCCCAAGGCCCGCGACCGCCGCCCCGCCGGAGCGGACTTCCACCTGGACACCCTTTCGGCCGGACGCGACGGCGACCCGGGCCACGACGGCGGCAGCGTGGACGTTTTCGTCGAGCGGTTTTTCTCCGACGTCACCACGCCGACGCGCTTTGTTTTGCGCGGGGGCACCGGCGGCCCGGCGGGCGAAGGGCGCAATGGCATGAATGAGGACGCGCTGGCGTTCGGTTCCGCCGACTGGACCAGGCTGCAAAGCCGGGCCGGCAATCGCATCTGCGACACCGATGGCGCGAAGGTGGTCATCTTTCAACAACGGGTGAATGAGGATGGCGACGTGACTTCAACCTGCGGGTCGCAAGTAACGGCGCGCGGCGAGAAAGCGGTTCGCTCGGGTTTCCCCGGCGTTGGCGGACGTGGCGGACAACTGCGCTCGACGCTGAATCTCTCGGCCCATGCGGTTCTGGACGGAGGCGGTTCCGGGGCCAAAGGAGCGGACCACGTCGGGGGTGTGCTCGGCGCAAACCGGCCCTACGTCTGGCGCACGATTGACCGGGCCTTCATCAACGGCAAGATTCAGACATCGATTCACGACCAGCCGGCCCAGAAGATCGCCGGCATCAACGCCACCGCGCCCAACGGCGTCCCCGGTTTGCCGGGCACAGCGAACGTCGAGACCAACAGCGCGTCCTGGCTTCATTCCTTCATCCTGCGGCACGTGGTGCAGTTCGCCCGCGATGCCTATCTGAACGGACGCGTCTCCGAGGCGCGCCAGCTCCTCGGCGAATACACCACTGTGCTCCGCGCCTACCAGACGCCGGATGTCCCGGTCGAGGAGTTGAGCGATGAGGCGTTCTCCGAAAAGGTGAATCTCGATCAACTCCTCACCGAGCAGGATCTGCTCGCGCACCGCATCGATTCGAATCTCGACTACTTTGGCAACCCGGCGGGGTGGGTTCCGATGCTGTCGTTCGAAGCCAATTTCCTCGCGTTCCAACGCGAAATCGACGCCTCGATTCCCATCCTTTACCTCAGCTACTGGCTCAATCACACGGCCACAAATCTCCAGGCCCGCCTGGCCGCCGCGACGAACGCGCTGGCTGCGCTCACCGCGGAAAACGCCCAGCTCCTCGCGGATTTCGACCAGGCCCAGCTCGCCATTCCCGGACTGAAGGATGAGGCCGAGGCCATTACTGTGCAAATCGACGGCCTGCGCAAACGGCTCGCGCTCCAGCTGGCCGAGCTCGAACGGCGGGCCAATGAAAATGTCGAGGAGCGCCACAAGCTTCCGTTCTGGAAGAAGGCCATCGGCGTCCTCTCGGTCGTGGCGGACCTCGTCCCCGTGGGTCAGCCGACGGTGGGCCGCATTGGCGAGGGCCTCAAACTGCTGACCCAGGTCGATCCGGATCACCCGCTGGACAGCGCCGAAAAGCTCGTGCCGCAGGCCTTCGGCGTGATGACCAACAAGAACATCACCGCCTGCTTCGGCACGAACGCGCCGGCCACGACCAACACCAATTCGAACAACTCAACCAACAGCGTCAAGAAGGCCAAGCAGGATCGGCTCAAGCAAGCGACAGAATGCAGCAAGTTTCTCGGAGCCGAATTGAAGGAGCTGGCCGGCGTGTTCAAGGACGCACAGGTCGACGACAAGGAGCTGGCTGCGGAGCTCGAGAAACTCAAGGCTTCCGACCCGGTCTTTCAACAACTGGTCGCCGACCTCGAGTCGCTCAACGCCCAGAAGACGGACTTCGTCCAGCGCCTGACCGCCGCATTGCAGATCATCGCCTCCCTGGACGACGAGTTGGCGGAGAACGCCGTCGCCGCGTTGGAGCTGGAAGAAAAGCTCAAGACAGGTTTCGCCGCCCTCGACCACGGCGCCCTGCTCCACATCAAGGCCATGGAAAGCCGCGCGCTGAACCGGCTGATCCAATATCAGTATTACCTCGCCAAATCGTACAACTATCGCCAGCTCGAGGCCTACCCCGGCAACCTGCAACTCACGAACCTCTTCAACCGGTTCAAAATCCTGGTCGATTCCGGCCACGACCAGGTTCTCAGCGCAGCCGAATTCGGTAACCTCAAGGGCCTGTTCACGGATGAGCTGCGCGAGATCGCCTCCCGCACGCTCGACAACTTCAACTCCGCCGAGCCCACCGAGACGCAAACGCTCTCCCTGACCCCATCCCAGCTGGCCGAGCTCAACCGGAACGGACGGGTCGTCGTGAATCTTTTCGATCTCAACCCGCTCACCCTGACGCGGGAAAACATCCGCATCGCGGATCTGAAAACCCGCCGCATGTCCGTCCAACCCGTGGGTGGTCCCCTCGCCCATCGCGCCATCGTCGGTGTCAATTTCGAACACTCCGGCGTGTCCCATCTCACCGCCGCCGGCCAGCAGTTCCTCTTCCGCCATTACACCGCACGCACCGTCAACCCGATTGTTTGGCACTCCATCTTCAACGCCCTCGACTCCCTCCCGCCCACCAACAGCGAGCTCAGCCCGGAACAACAGTCCTTGTTGCGCGTCCTGCTCACCGGAGAAGACGACCTACCCGAAAAGCTTCTGTTCTTTTCCGAGCCCGCCCTCAATGCCGACGTGGTCATCACCAGGGAAATATCCACCGACAACGGCATCGACCTTGCCATCACCGATCTGCAGATCGACGTCCGCCTCCACTTCGACAACACCAGCAGCTCCCAGCGACGCAAGCTCATCGTGGATCCTCCGGATCCATTGACTCCGCTGATCACGCTCAGCCTCGCCGACCTCAACGGGCGGCAGGACGGCCAGGGCGACTTCACCCGCGTCTTTTCCCAAGGCAGAATCGTCACCTTGCAGGCCCCGGGCCGCTTCGGTGAGCTGACCTTCGACCGGTGGGTCGTCAACGAAGTGCCGGCCTCCACCACGAGCCCGCTGGTTACCGTCACCCTCAACGCGGACACGCGGGTCAAACCGCTGTTCCGCCTTCCGCCTCAGGGCCTCACCCTGACGCCGGTCCCCGCCGGAGCCAATCAGATCGGTTTTCGCTTCCCCACCGAGGTGGGCAAACACTACGTCATCGAGCAGGCGCTCCGCCTGACCAACCCGGTGTGGACCGCCCTCGAAACTCGAACGGGAGACGGATCGCCCGCTCAGTTCACCCGCGCGTTCAGCGCCAATCCCACCGTTTTCTTCCGCGTCCGGGTGGAGTAAAACACCGTCACAGCAACGGTCCAAACACGCGGCAAGGCGGGCCCGATGGCCCGCCTTGCCCTTGTAGCGCACGCGTCCTCGCGTGCAGGTCAGGCGGCGTCTCGCCGCCCGGTCCGCCGTGCATTTCAGCCGAGCCGGGCTTCCTCGAGATCGAGTTCGCGTTCGAGCTTGTGCAAAAGGTCCTTGCTCAGCCGGTGCTGGCGATGCAACGCGATCAGGTGGGTGCGTTCGGCGTCCAGCGCCTCGCGGCGAATCCGGCGTCCCTCAACCGACCGTTGCCGCGACGGGCTCCACCCCAGTGCCTCCGCCAGTTCGTCGCTCAAGTAGTGCAAGCGCTCGTGGTAAACGGCCGTCACGCCGTCCACCGCCTCCGCCGTCAAACGCTCGCCCGCCGAAAACTCCTCGATCCTTGCCAGGGCGGCCCGCGCCGCCGTCCGCCGGGCCTCCCGCTCCAACGCCTCCTCCGTGTCACCGCTTCCCACCCGGAGCTTCCGGATCAACCACGGCAGCGTCAGCCCCTGCCCGACCAGAGTCACCAAAATCACCACGAAGGTGAAAAAGAGCGTGAGATCGCGCTGAGGAAAATCCTTTCCGTCCGCCAGAAACCGGGGAATGGCCAGAGCTGCCGCGAGCGACACCACGCCCCGCATGCCGCACCACCCGAGCACCGCGACGTTGCTCAAGGGCGGCCTCGCCTCACGCTGCCGAATCCTGGCGCTCAACCAGCGCGGCAGATACGCGCCCGGAAAAACCCACAGGATGCGCGTGATGATGACCACCAGCGCAATGACTCCCGCGGCCGTCAGCAGTTCGCCCGAGGGACGCTCCTGCAAGCCGCGCACGACTGCCGGGAGCTGCAGTCCAATAAGCATGAAGACGACCCCATTCAACAGAAACACGAGCGTGTTCCAAAAGGCCGTCGCCGTCAGGCGCGTCGAAGCCGACAGCAGCTCCGGGCTCCGCGCCCCCAGCCAGATCCCGGCGGACACCGTCGCCAGCACACCCGAGACATGCAACCGCTCACCACCCAGATACGCGACATAGGGAACGATTAGAGACAGCACGATGTCGATGAGATCATCCCGGATCCAGCACAACAACCAGGTGAAGAGCCAGCCGACCACCAGACCCACGAGGACGCCGCCCGCTGCCACCAGCACAAAGCCGGCGCTGGCTTTGCCCAGCGAAAAGCTGCCGGTCGCAAGCGCCGCCAGCGCGAACTTGTAGGCAACCAGACCGGTGGCGTCATTGACCAGGCTCTCGCCTTCCAGGATCGTCACCAGCCGCTTCGGCAGACGCAGGCGCTGGGCGATCGCGGAAGCGGCGACGGCGTCCGGCGGGGAGACAATGGCGCCCAGGACGAAGGCGGCGGCGAGCGGCAGGTCGGGCACCAACGCATGCGCCACGTACGCGACCGAGGTCGTCGTGAACAACACCAAGCCCACGGCGAGCAGGCTGATGGCGCGCAGATTGTCGTAAAAATCCTTCCACGACGTGAACCACGCCTGGGCGTACAACAGCGGCGGAAGCACCAGGAGGAACACATAATCCGGCTGCATCTCCACCTTTGGCAAACCCGGGATCAGGCTCAAGGCGAGGCCGCCCAGGACGAGCACGATCGGTTCGGGCTGCCGGAGCTTCCGCGCCAGCAAGCCGAAACCCGCGAGCGAGATTAACAACAAGATGAGCAGTTCCGCCGTTTGCATCGCCACCCCAGTCTAGAAAATCCAGCCGGCGCCGTCCACGCCTTGAATCGAACATCACGGCATTCGCGTCGAGCCCAGGCGATCCGCACGTGCCCGCGTTGAGGGTTGCAATCCGTGGCCGCTGGCGTATGAGTATCGCCCGAAAATGCTGTCGTCTCGTTGCCTCACCTCCACGCCCGCCGCGGTGACCCGCAGTCCACGCAGGCAGTTTCGTCCGCACTGGGCGCTGCTCGGACTGCTGCTGCTGCTCGACGTGGTTCGCCCGCCGGCCTCCGCCGCGCCCGCCGGCACGGGCACCCCTGCCCCGATTTACCTTAAGAATTGCGGACCGTGTCACGGCGCGGACGGCCGCGCCCGCACGCCGGCCGGCCGCAAAGCCGGCGCCCACGACCTCCGCGAAAGCAAGGCCACGCCCGACGAAATTCGGAAAAGTATCAAGGAAGGGCGGACCGACAAATCCGGGGCAGCCAAGATGCCGGCCTTCGGGGACAAGATCTCCGATGCCGAGATCGAGGTCCTAATCCAGACGGTCCTGGCGTTTCGCAAATAACCGCCCGCGGCCGGTACTGACGGAGGCTTCCGACGAAGGTCGGGATACCAGGCGCGCAGCGACGAACAACGAAGGCCCTGGGCGGGGTGATTCGGCGAACGGCTGCCGCCCAACCGAATCGCTCCGCCTACAGCTTGCGCCAGACGATGCGCGCGCCGCGCTTGTAGGTGAAGTACGAGTAGGTCCATTGCAACAGCACGGTGGCCTTGTTGCGGAAGCCGATCAGGAACAGGAGATGGACGAGCAGCCAGGCGAGCCAGGCGAAGAGCCCGGAGAATTCCAGCCCCCCGATCTTGGCGACCGCCGCCGAGCGTCCGATGGTCGCCATCGTGCCCTTGTCGAAATATCGAAACGGCGCGCGCGGCTGTCCCGTCGGTGATCCGGACTTAAGCTCGCCGGCGATGAGGCGCGCCACATGACGCCCCATCTGCATCGCGGCGGGCGACACGCCTGGGACAAGATTGCCCCGCTCGTCCGGCACTCGGGCGAGATCGCCAATGGCAAACACCTCCGGATGCCCCGGGACGCTGAGGTCCGGGTTCACTTTGACCCGGCCTGACGAGTCGAGTTCCGCGCCGAGCGTGGACGTGATCGGGCTGGCCGCAACGCCGGCGGCCCAGATGATCGTTTCCGCGCAAAGAACCTCGCCCGCCGCCCCGGCGCCCGCAGGCGTCAGTTCGACCCGTCCCTCGGCCATGTTTTGCACGCGGCAATTGGTACGCACCTCCACGCCCAGTCCTCTCAATTGGCGCGCCGCGCTCTCCGACAACGACGGCGGCAGGTGCGCCAGCAGGCGTGGACCGCCCTCAAGCAAAACGACGCGCGCGCTGGTGGTGTTGATGCGCCGGAAATCCGACTTAAGAACGTGCCGGGCCAGCTCCGCGAATGAGCCCGCCAGTTCGACGCCGGTCGGCCCGCCGCCCACCACCACCATCGTCATCAACCGCTGCTGCTCGACGGGATCGATCACATTTTCCGCCCGCTCGAACGCCAGCAATATCTTTCGCCGGAGGTTCATCGCATCGTCCAGCGACTTGAGACCCGGCGCGAATTTCTCCCATTCGGAGTGGCCGAAATAGCTGGTCCGGCCACCCAGCGCGAGCACCAGGTAATCGTAGTCGAGGACGCCATCCTTCAGCACAACCCGCCGGTTGGCCAACTGCACTTCCGTCGCCTCGTTGAGCAGCACGGTTACGTTTTGATGCCGGGCGAGGATGGACCGGACGGGCTGCGCGATGTCCGGCGCGGACAGCCCCGCCGCCGCGACCTGATAGAGGAGCGGTTGAAACAGGTGATGGTTCTGGCGGTCGACCAGCGTGATGCGCACTGCCGGATCCCGCAGCGCCTGACAAAAGGTCAGGCCGCCGAAACCCGCGCCGAGAACCACGATGTGTAATTGCTTATTCCTCATGCGATGTTGCCTTCGTTCCATCTTTCCCCACGCAGGTCAGCTCATCTTGCCCGCTCAGCATAACCGACGATGACGGAGGGCGAAATTCTCCTTTTGGACCATCCAGAGCGGGGAGGCCGCGTCCAGGTCTTTACGAAATATTAACGCTGTGCCCCTGCTTCTTGATTACCCCTTCCCGGCCAACTGAGCCACGATTGGCGTCGTCGAATGGCCGCCGCTGGCCGGAAAGACCAACGCTGAACTATGAGTGACCTGATTTATCTTGGAGTAACCCTGGCCTTCTTCGCCGCCTGCGCCGCGTATGCGCGCGCCTGCGACTCGCTCTGACCTCGACCAAAAGATCCATGGAAACATTCTTCGCGACCATCCTCGTGCCGGCTCTGTTCCTCTACCTGCTCATCGCCATGCTGCGCCCGGAAAAATTTTAAGGAAATCCTGTGAAGACAAATGACTGGCTCCAGTTGGGGTTCTTTGTGGTGGCTCTCGCCGCGATCACCAAACCGCTCGGCCTCTACCTTGTCCAGGTTCTCGACGCGAACGGCCGGACGTGGCTCGATCCATTGCTCAAGCCGTGCGAACGGCTCACCTACCGGCTGCTCGGCGTGGACCCGAAGCAGGAGCACGATTGGAAGCAGTACACCATCGCGATGCTGATCTTCAGCGTGGTCAGCTGCGCCCTGACCTACGGGCTGTTGCGGCTCCAACATCTCCTGCCCCTGAATCCCCAGGGGCTCGGCCCGCTCTCGCCGGACCTGGCGTTCAACACCGCCGTGAGTTTCACCACCAACACGAACTGGCAGAGCTACGCCGGCGAAAGCACCATGTCGTATCTGTCCCAGATGGTGGCGCTGACGCTGCATAACTTCGCGTCTGCCGCGGTCGGCCTTGGCCTCGCCGCCGCGCTCGTCCGGGGCGTGGCGCGGCCCTGCGCCGCGACCCTGGGAAATTTCTGGGTGGACCTCGTGCGCGTCGCCTACTACCTGCTCGTCCCAGCCTCCATCCTCCTCGCCTTGGTCCTCGTCTCGCAGGGCATGATCCAAAACTTCAAGCCCTTCACGAAGGCCCGGCTGGTTGAGCCCTTCGACATCTCCGTGGAGCAAAAGGACGAACAAGGCAGGACGGTCGCTGGACCGGATGGCAAGCCCAGGATGGTGGCTCAGGCGGTCTCAGAGCAGGTCATCGTGCAGGGCCCGATGGCTTCCCAGGTCGCCATCAAGATGCTGGGAACGAACGGGGGCGGCTATACGAACGCCAACGCCGCACATCCGTTCGAGAACCCGACGCCCCTCTCCAACTTCCTCCAGATGCTGGCCATCTTTTGCGTCGGCAGCGGACTGACCTATTACCTGGGGCGCCTGACGAAGAACCAGGCGCACGGGTGGGCCGTCTGGTCGGCAATGATGATCCTGTTCCTCGCCGGAACGGTGGTCTGCGCCTGGGCCGAGTCCGCCGGCAACCCCATCCATCATCATCTCGGAGTCATGCCGGCCGACGGCAACATGGAGGGCAAGGAGGTCCGCTTCGGCCTCTTCAACTCCGCCCTGTTTGCAACGATCACGACGGACGCGTCGTGCGGCGCGGTGAACGCGATGCACGACTCGTTCACGCCGCTGGGCGGCCTGGTGCCGCTCTTCAACATGCAACTCGGCGAGATCATCTTTGGCGGCGTCGGCGCCGGCCTCTACGGCATGCTGGTGTTTGTGGTCCTCGCCGTGTTCATCGCCGGGTTGATGGTTGGGCGCACCCCGGAGTATTTGGGCAAGAAGATTCAGGCTTACGAAGTGAAGATGGCCATGCTCTCGCTGCTCGTGCTTTGCGTGTCCATCCTCGGGTTCGCCGCCTGGGCGTCGGTCTCAGGATGGGGCCAGGCCGGCCTGAACAACGCCGGCCCGCACGGCCTCAGCGAAATGCTTTACGCCTTCAGCTCGGCCACGGGGAACAACGGCAGCGCCTTTGCCGGTCTGACCGCCAACACGCCCTGGTACAACACCACGCTCGGCCTCGCCATGTTGATCGGCCGATTCCTCATGATTGTCCCGATCATGGCCATGGCCGGCTCGCTGGGCCGGAAGAAGATCGCCCCGCCCAGCGCCGGCACGTTTCCGGTCTCCGGCGGCACCTTCGTCGCCCTGCTGCTCGGCACCATCGTCCTCGTCGGCGCGCTCAACTTCCTGCCTGCGCTGGCCCTCGGCCCAATCGTCGAGCACTTCCTCATGATGCAACGCCAGCTCTTCTAATCTTTGATTCCGACTTATGACACCCAGGAATTCCTCCCTTTTCAACTGGAACATCGTCCAGCCGGCGCTGACCGGCTCGATGCGCAAGCTCGATCCCCGGCTGATGGTGAAGAACCCGGTCATGTTCGTCACGCAGGTCGGCGCCGCGCTCACGACCGTCGGAATCGCCGCCGCGCCCGCCGCCGAACGGGGTTTCATCGCGCAACTCGCGCTCTGGCTCTGGTTCACAGTGCTGTTTGCCAATTTTGCCGAAGCCGTCGCCGAGGGGCGCGGCCAGGCCCAGGCCGACAGCCTGCGCAAGGCCCGGAAAGACACGGTGGCCCGCCGCCTGCGCGACGGCCGCGAGGAATTGGTGCCCGCACCCAGCCTGCAGAAGGGCGACCTCGTCGTGTGCGCGGCGGGCGATGTCATCCCGGCCGACGGCGAGGTCATCGAGGGTATCGCCAGCGTCGACGAGGCGGCCATCACGGGCGAGTCCGCTCCGGTGATTCGTGAGAGCGGGGGCGACCGCAGCGCGGTGACCGGAGGCACGCGGGTCATCAGTGACCGCATCGTGGTGCGCGTGACCCTCGAAAAGGGCCAGGGGTTTCTCGATCGGATGATCCGGATGGTCGAGGGCGCGAAGCGCCAGAAAACGCCTAACGAGATTGCCCTGACGATTCTCCTCGCGGCGCTCACCCTGATCTTTTTGCTTGTCTGCGTGACGCTCAAACCGTTTGGCGTTTATGCGGGCATCGCCTTCTCCCTGCCCGTGCTCATCGCGCTGCTGGTCTGCCTGATCCCAACGACGATCGGCGGCCTCCTGAGCGCGATCGGCATCAGCGGCATCGACCGGCTGATCCGGCGCAACGTCATGGCGACCAGCGGCCGGGCCGTCGAGGCGGCCGGGGACGTGGACGTGCTGCTCCTCGACAAGACCGGCACAATCACGCTCGGCAATCGCATGGCGAGCGAGTTTGTGCCCGCCCCGGGCGTGACCGCCGAGCGCCTGGCCGACGCCGCGCAACTCGCCTCGCTGGCCGATGAAACGCCGGAAGGCCGGAGCATCGTGGTCCTGGCGAAGGAGCGCTTCCACCTGCGCGGCCGGGAAGTCGCCGCGCCGCACGCGTCCTTCGTGCCATTCGCCGCGCAGACACGCATGAGCGGGGTGGATTTCCCGGCAGCCGCGGGGCAGCCCGCCCGCTGCATTCGCAAAGGGGCCGCCGACTCGATCCGCATTCACGTGGACCAGCTCGGCGGCACTTTTCCGCCCGCCGTCGCCCGCTCGGTGGACGAGATCTCGCGATCCGGAGGCACGCCGCTCGTCGTGGCCGAGGGCCGCGAAGTTCTCGGCGTCATTCAACTCAAGGACGTGGTCAAGGGCGGCATCAAGGAACGCTTTCTCCAACTCCGGAAGATGGGCATCAAGACGGTCATGATCACGGGCGACAACCCGCTCACCGCCGCCGCCATCGCCGCCGAGGCGGGCGTGGATGATTTCATGGCCCAGGCCACACCCGAGGCGAAGCTCCAGCGCATCCGCGACGAGCAAGCCGCCGGCCATCTCGTAGCCATGACGGGCGACGGGACCAATGACGCCCCGGCCCTCGCGCAGGCCGATGTTGGCGTGGCCATGAACACGGGCACGCAGGCCGCCCGCGAAGCCGGCAACATGGTTGACCTGGACAGCAACCCGACCAAGCTCATCGAAATCGTCGAGATCGGAAAGCAGCTGCTCATGACCCGGGGATCGCTCACCACCTTCAGCATCGCCAACGATCTGGCCAAGTACTTCGCCATCATCCCGGCCATGCTGATGGCGACGTTTCCCGCGATCGCACCGCTCAACATCATGCGGCTGGCTTCGCCGCAAAGCGCCATCCTCAGCGCCATCATCTTTAACGCACTCATTATCGTCGCCCTGATCCCGCTCGCCCTCAGTGGCGTGCCCTACCGACCCGTTGGCGCACTCGCTCTCCTCCAGCGAAACCTCGTCCTCTATGGCGTCGGCGGCATCATCGTCCCTTTTGTCGGGATCAAGGCGATCGACCTTGTCATCACTCACCTCCACCTCGTCTGAACCATGAAAGAGCTCCTGCACCATCTCCGCCGCGCCGTCGTCGCCACGGTGATTCTTTCTGCCGTCTGCGGCGGACTCTACCCCTTGATTGTCTTCGCCGTCGCCCAACTCGCCTTCCCCGACCAGGCCAACGGCAGCCTCATCCAGGAGACTGACGGAACGGTGCGCGGCTCCCGGTTCCTGGGCCAACCTTTCGCCGGCGCCAAATATTTCCATCCACGCCCCTCCTCCGCGGGCAGTGGCTACGACGCGGCGAACTCCAGCGGAAGCAACCTCGGCCCGACCTCCCGCAAACTGAACGACGCTCTCCAGGAGCGCCTCACCACCTACCGCGCCGAGCAGGGACTCGCCGTCTCCGACCCCGTGCCGGCCGACGCGGTCACGGCCTCCGCCAGCGGGCTTGACCCGCACATCAGCCTGCGCAATGCCGAGCTGCAAGTCGCGCGCGTCGCCCGAGCCCGCGGCCTGTCCGCCGAACAGGTGCGCACCCTGGTGCGGCGGCACACGACCGGGCGCGCTTGGGGCTTCCTCGGCGAACCCGGCGTCAATGTGTTGCCGCTCAACCTCGCGCTCGACGCATTTAACGGACGATGAAGGGATGCGGAGCGTTAGGCACCGGAACGCAGGAAGGGCTTTCGCCGCGCGCCGACGGTCCAGTCCGGCAGGTGGACTGCCGGCCGGAGCAAAGCGGGCAGGTGCCCGAGCGCGCGAGCGCGCGAGCGCCTCGGCGGGCGAGGCGGCCCAAACGCCGGGTGCAGGGCCCGGCCGAGCCTCTCCTGCAACCAAACGACGCATGGTGAATTCCCGCTGAAATTTCTCCGGCTTCCCCTACACTCACGCCGTGGCTGACGAACTTCGCCCCAACCCGGATGCGCTGCTCAGCTCCATCCAGCGGGAAGAGGCCGCCCACCAACGCGGGCGGCTCAAGGTCTTTGTTGGCATGTGCCCCGGCGTCGGCAAGACGTACGCCATGCTGCAGGCGGCCCGGAGCGAACAGCGGTCCGGACGTGATCTCGTCATTGGCTACGTGGAAACCCACGGGCGCGCGGAGACGGACGCCCTCGCCGTCGGGCTGCCGCTGGTTCCCCGCCAGCGGCTGAGCTATCGGGGCGTGGATTTGGACGAGCTCGATCTCGACGCGGTTCTGGCCCGCCGCCCCCAGCTCGCGGTGGTGGACGAACTTGCTCACACCAACGTTCCGGGCACCCGTCACCCCAAGCGCTGGCAGGACGTGGGCGAACTCCTCGACGCCGGCATCGACGTGTTCACCACGCTGAATGTGCAGCACGTCGAAAGCCGCGCGGACACGGTGCGCCAAATCACCGGGGCGGAAATTCGCGAGACCGTGCCCGACCGCGTGCTCGATGAGGCCGTGCTCGAGCTGGTGGACCTGCCGCCGGCGGAACTGGTCCAGCGCCTGCACGATGGCAAGGTCTATTTGCCAGGACGGGCGGCCGCGGCAACGCAGAATTTTTTCCGGGAAGCCAACCTCACCGCGCTGCGCGAGCTTGCGCTCCGCCTGGTGGCCGATCACGTCGGCGTGGACGCGCGCGACTTTCGCGCCCGGCAGGCGCCGGCCGAGCCTTGGAAGACGGGTCACTGCCTGCTCGTTGGGGTTGGACCCAGCCCGCTCTCCGAGCCGCTCATCCGTTGGACCCGGCGCATGGCCGATGGCCTGGGGTGCAGCTGGCTCGCGGTTCACGTCGAAGGATCCCGCCCGCTGGGCGCCGCGGCGCAGGCGCAGCTGGAGAAAAACCTGGCCACGGCCCGGGAGCTTGGGGCCGAAGTGATGACCACAACCGATGACGACGTCGTGCGCGGCCTGCTCCGGGTTGCGCGCCAGAAGAATGTGACCCAGCTGATCGTGGGCAAGCCGGCGGCCGCCGGCTGGCTGAACTGGTGGCGGGCCGGGCGGCAGCTGCGCCACCTGACCCGGGACAGCGGCGATATCGACGTGCAATTGGTGCGGGCCGAGAAGGCCGCGGCCCCGACCCGACGATTCTGGCGCCTGGAGCTGGCCTCGGACTTTCGGCAGTACCTGTTCGCCGCGGCCGCGATCGCCGGCACCGCGGTCGTCAACCTCGGCTTGAAGGAGCTCGCCGGCCCTCGCGCACCGGGCCTCCTCTTCCTGCTCGCCGTCGTGCTGGTGGCGCTGAAGGTCGGGCGCGGCCCGGTGTTGCTGGCCGGCGCCTTGAGCGCCCTCACCTGGAACTTCTTCTTCCTGCCTCCGCTGTTCACCCTCGTGATCAGCAAGCTCGAAGATCTCGTCCTCTTCTTCCTCTACTTCGTGGTCGCCATCGTGCTCGGCCAGTTTGTCGCCAGGATCCGCGCCCAGGACCTGGCCGAACGACGGCGGGAGGAACGCGCCGTGGCGCTCTATGAGTTCACCCGCGATCTCGCGGACGTGACGTCCCGCGACGAGGTCGTCTGGCAGCTGGTCGCCCAGGTGCATCGCGTCTTTCGTTCCACGGCCGCCGTGATCCTGCCCGTGCGCGACCGGCTGGCTGCCCACCCGGACGGATCCCTGGCCGTCTCGGAAAAGGAGCTGGGCGTGGCGGACTGGGCGTTTCGCCAGCGCAAAGCCGCCGGCCGCTTTACCGACAACCTGCCCGGGGCGGAGGCGTTTCATCTGCCCCTCACCACCGAGCGCAAGGCGTTTGGGGTGCTCGCCGTGGCCGTGCCCGAGCGGAGCCTGACCCTTTCCCAACGGGATTTGCTGGAAACGTTCGCGCGCCAGGCCGCGTTGATCCTCGATCGAATCGAACTGCGGGCCGGCGCCGAGCAGGCGCGCCTGCTGGCGGAATCGGAGAAGTTCAGCCGCACGTTGTTGAACTCAATCTCCCACGAGCTGCGCACGCCGCTCGCCGCCAGCACGAGCGCCGCTTCCTCCCTGGCCATCGCCGACCACGCCACACCCGAACAGCGCCGTTCCCTGCTCAACGAAATCCTTGAGGCCAACGCCCGCCTGAATCGTGTCGTCGGCAACCTGCTGGACGTCGCCCGCCTCGAATCCGGCAAGGTGCGCCCCCACCTCGACTGGCACGACGCGCGGGACCTGGTGCAAACCACGCTCCGCGATCTCCAGCGCGAAACCGCCGCCCACCCGGTCACCGCCTGCCTGCCCCCCGAACCGTTGCTCGCCCGCCTCGATTTCTCGCTCCTGCAAATTGCCCTCGGCAATCTCGTGCTCAACGCCGCCACCCACACGCCGCCCGGGTGCCCCGTCGAAGTCCAGGCGCGGCTGGGCGACGGCACCTTGACGCTCACGGTCGCCGATCGCGGACCGGGCATCGCCCCGGAGGTGTTGCCCCGCATTTTCGACAAGTTTTTCCGGGCGCCCTCCGCCCCGACCGGAGGCAGCGGGCTGGGCCTGACCATCGTCAAGGGATTCGTCGAAGCCCATGGCGGCCGGGTCAGCGCCGAAAACCGGCCCGGCGGCGGTGCCCTCTTCACCGTTTCCTTGCCGCAACCCGAGAAACCCCCGATGGTCGAAGCCGGTTGATGAAGCCCGACCCCACCAAGCCTGCGCCCACCGCGCTGGTCATCGATGACGAGCCGCAGATCCGCCGCCTGCTCCGCGTCACTCTCGAAGCCAATGGCTACCGCGTGCTCGACGCCGCCACGGCCCAGGACGGCCTCGCGCAAACCGCGCAGCGCAAGCCGGACGTCGTCCTGCTCGACCTCGGCCTGCCCGACCTCGACGGCCTGACCGTGCTGCGCCGCATCCGGGAGTGGAGTCGCGTCCCGGTGGTCATTCTCAGCGTGCGGGATCAGGAGGACGACAAGATCGCCGCCCTCGACGCGGGCGCCGATGACTACGTGACCAAGCCGTTCAACAGCGGCGAGCTGCTCGCCCGGCTCCGCGCCGCGTTGCGTCACCTCCAGCCGGCCGGCACCGAGGCCGTCGTTCACCTCGGACACGTCGTCGTGGATTTGGCACAACGCCGGGTGCTCAAAGACGGCGTCGAAGTCAAACTCACCCCCATCGAATATGCGCTCTTCCGCTTGCTCGTGACGCACTCCGGCAAAGTCCTCACCCATCGCCAGCTGCTGATCGACGTGTGGGGAGAAAAGGCTGTCGGGCAATCGCACTATCTCCGCGTCCACATCGCCCATCTCCGGGAGAAGCTGGAGGCCAACCCATCCGACCCCCGGTTGATCCTGACCGAGCCCGCCGTGGGTTATCGCCTGCAGGCGCGCTGAGAAGCCGCCAACGCGCCGGCCTTGCGGCCCGGTGACGCGAAGATATCCCCGTTCGCAAACGACCACTGCGGCCAGGTCTGCAACCGATTCGCCGAGTTTGATCCCACACGGGGGCGGAAGTCTCCGGCAATCCCGCTGATTGACCTGCGCCCGGCAATGCGTTACGCAAGGGCCCTTATGTCATTGGAAACCACGCTCGTCTTGTTTAAACCCGATGCGATCGAGAAGCGAAATGTCGGCCAGGTGACCAGCCGCTTCGAAGCCGCCGGCCTGCGCATTCGCGGGATCAAAATGTTCCGATTTGCCGACGCCCTCCTCCGCGAACATTACGCCCACATCGCCGCCAAGCCCTTCTTCCCCGAGGTGCAGCAGTTCATGCAGCGCACTCCAGTCATCGCCCTGGCCCTCGAAGGCGACAACGCCGTCGCCCGCCTGCGCGACCTCCTCGGCCCCACCGACTCGAAGAAGGCCGCCAAAGGCACCATCCGCGGCGACTTCGGCGTCGACGTCATGGTCAACGTCTGTCACGCCTCGGACTCGGCCGAAACGGCGGCAGTGGAACTGCGGAGGTTTTTCAAGGAAGGCGAACTGTTCTAACCGCACGCGGGACGCCGCCGGCGTGGCCTGCCCTGCGGCCAGCCGGCTGGCGACGGCTACCGCCCGCCGAAGCTCTGCGAAGGCGGGAGCGCCATCTCTACCTGCGGTGCCCACATTCATGATCCAAACTCAGGCGCGCGTCGCAGGCCTTAAGTTCCCATGAAAGCTCGGATTTTGAGGATTGAGAACTTCAAGTGACGATCCGCCACCGGGCGGCACCATCCCTTAAATATCCAATTCCAAATTTCCAATTCGAGATGACAAATTCCCCGAACTCCGACAGCCCGAAACCTCGGACCCGGGTCCGTGGTCAGAGCCTCCGAGCCCTCCAACCATGAAACTCCCGCTGTCATCCGCCTCGCTTGCCCTCGCGCTCGTTCCCATGGTCTGCCTCGCCCAGGATTCGCCTCCGGCGGGAAAGGCTCCCCTCGACGATTGGAAACCTGCGCCCTCCAACCAGGCCGGACGGGCTTACCCGCAGGTCAACTCGGAGGGACGCATCCGGTTCCGCATCGTCGCGCCCCACGCCCAAAACGTGGGCGTCAGTTTCCGGGACAGCAGCGCTTTCGTGAAAGGCGACGACGGCGCCTGGATCGCGACAACGCGCCCCCTCGACGAGGGCTTTCACTATTACACGATCAATATTGACGGCGCCGACGTCCCGGATCCCAACAGCCACTATTTCTACGGCGCCGGCCGCTGGGGCAGCGCGGTCGAAGTGCCCGCCCACGACGCGCACATCTACGAGCTCCGGCCGGTCCCGCACGGACAGCTTCGCGAGATTCACTACTGGGGCAACGCGAGCAACACCAACCGCCACGCGTTCGTCTACACTCCACCCGACTACGAACAAAACCCTGGCCGTCGCTACCCGGTGCTGTATCTCCAACACGGCGCCGGCGAGGACGAAACCGGGTGGGGACGCCAGGGACATGCCGGGTTGATCCTTGACAATTTGATCGCCGGTGGACTGGCCCGCCCGTTCATTGTCGCCATGGAATTCGGCGGCAACCCGTTCGCCGGCGCCCGGCCGACAAACGCGCCCCCCACCAACGCAACGCCGTCGACCGCCGCCGGGACCAACGCCGCCGCTACCGCGCCCGGCCGTAACTTCAATTTCGCCGCGTTTGAAAAGCCGCTCCTCGAGGATTTCATCCCGCACATTGACGCCAGTTTTCGCACGATCGCCGACGCGCCGCATCGAGCCATGGCCGGCCTCTCCATGGGGGGCATGCAGACGCGGTCGATCGCGCTCGCCCACCTCGACACCTTCTCGCACATCGGCGTCTTCAGCGGCGGCAGCATCGCGCTGACCAACATCACCGATCTCGCGGCGTTCAAGGAAAAGGTCAAACTGGTGTTCATCAGCTACGGCAGCCGCGAGCTCGGCACCAACCGGGCCGGCGGACGAGGCTTCGGCGGCGATCCCAGGACCAACACCGCCGCCCTCCGCGCGGCCGGCGTCAACGCCGTGTTCTACGAGTCCCCCAACACCGCCCATGAGTGGCAATCCTGGCGCCGCAGTTTGCATCAATTCGCCCAACTCCTCTTCAAGGAGTAGACCTCGCCCGCCACCCATCCACTCCGCCGACATGAAATCGTTCGCCTTCGTCTTCGCCATCGTCACAGTGGCCACCGCATCGTTCGCCGCCGTCGCCGCCGATCTCACCGGCACCTGGAAGGCCGAATTCGAGACGCAACGCGGCCTCCAGAAATACACCTTCACCCTCCAGCAGAACGGCGCCGTTCTCGCGGGCAAGGCCAGCGTCGAGACCACGGACCAGCCCCGCGAGTCCGAGCTGAAGGAAGGCCAGGTCGACGGCAACACCGTGACCTTCGTCGAGCCCCTCCAAATCCAGGGCCGGGAGCTCAAGGTCGTCTTCAACGGACGCATCGCCGGCGACGAGATCCAGCTCACCCGCACCGCAGGAAATTTTGGCCGCGCGGAGGCCACCGCCAGGCGTCAGGCCGCCTCGCGCGGGCCCGGGCCAGGCCGGGGCTTTGGCGGCCCGATTGAGCTGCAGCCGGACGACAAGCCGGCCTTTCCGGATCCACCGGAGGGCTTTGATCAACAACGGGAGGGCGTCGCGCACGGAAATATTGAGACGGTTGAATACGATTCGCAGTCGGTCGGCAACAAACGAAAAGCGGTGGTTTACACGCCCCCGGGCTATTCCGCCGCCGCCAGGTATCCGGTGCTCTATCTCCTGCACGGCATCGGCGGCACCGAGGAGGAATGGCGTCGCGGCGGCCATCCCGAGATCATTCTCGACAACCTCATCGCCTCCCACCTGGCGGTTCCCATGATTGTTGTCATGCCGAACGGACGGGCGCAGCCCGATGACCGGCCCGGGACCAACGCCATGGCCACCGCGCCCGCCTTTGGCAAATTCGACCAGGACCTGCTGGGCAGCCTGATCCCCTTCATCGAGTCGCGCTACTCCGTGCAGGCCGACCGGACCAGCCGGGCTCTCGCCGGGCTTTCCATGGGCGGCGGACAATCCTTGAACTTCGGGCTGGCTCACCTCGACACGTTTGCCTGGATCGGGGCGTTCTCCGCCGCGCCCAACACCCGGCCGGCCGCCCAGCTCGTGCCCGACCCCGCGAAAGCCACCCGCGAATTGAAATTGCTCTACCTCTCGTGCGGCCAGCGGGACGGACTGATTCGCATCAGCCAGAATGTCCACGCCTACCTCCGCGAGCAGCAGGTCCCGCACGTCTGGCACGTCGACGAGCACGCCCACGATTTCCAGCATTGGAAAAAGGGCCTCTGCCGATTGGCGCAATTGATTTTTAAAACAGGCACGCCGTGACCCTCAACCCGTCGCCGTCGTCTCCCGAACGAAACCTCTCGATTGACGAGCCGGGCGCACGCGAGGGAGCATGCCGTCCACGAACTGAAACCCTGACGCCCCTTACCGCCCTCATGAAGAATGTTGCCCTCCTGTTGGTCGTCATCGCCGGGGGCCTGACCGCCCTTCCCGCGGCCGCGCCAGCCGCCGCCCCCGACCGGCCGCTCCATGTTCTCTACCTGGGCTCAATCCGCCCGGGCGGTCCGGGGGCGAGCCCGATTCCGGGCGGATCCCGCACAAATTACTCGTATCTACCCGGCCAAACGCTGGCGCCCGAAGGGATCTACTTTGATCCCCTAATCGACGTGGCCCAACTCACGGAACGTTATTTGAGCCACTTCGACGGCGTGGTGCAGGCGCTGCCCGACGCCGAGGTCGGCTCCGCTCGACTCGCCATGCTGGACTCGTTCAAGCGAACGGGCGGAGCGGTCATCAAAGTCAACGACGGAGAGCGTCCGGCCGACCCAGCATTGCGCGAGGCCGTCCTCCAGGCTTTGAGCCCAAGATCGAAGGCGGAATGGGCGGCTTCCCTCGCGTCCCGCCCGCCGCTCCGCCGCCTGCCTGGGAGCGTGCCCAATTACGAGCGCCGGCCCGAGCCGGTCGCCTACCAGGCACCGCTCAGCCCGCAGGACAGCATGCGCTACACACAGGTGCCGGCGGATTTTGAGCTTCGCCTCTTTGCCGCGGAACCCGACGTGGTGAAGCCGATCTATCTCGCCTGGGACGAGCGCGGACGGGCCTGGGTGATCGAGGCGCGCGATTACCCGCACGGGCTCGTCGAGGAAGGCCAGCCCGGCCAGGCCGACATTAAAATCTGCGAGGACACCAACGGCGACGGCCAGGCCGACAAGTTCACGATCTTCGCCGACCAGCTCAACCTCGCCACCTCGCTGGTCTTCGTGAACGGCGGCGTCATGGTTTCGGTCGCGCGCCACATGCTGTTCCTCAAGGACACCAATGGCGACGATCGCGCCGATGTCCGCCAGGTCATCCTGCCCGGCTGGGGCACGGCCGACACGCACGCCATGCAAAGCAATCTCGGGCGCGGCTTCGACAACTGGCTCTACGGCGCGGTGGGCTACTCGAATTTCCGCGGCACGGTCGGCGGCCAGGAACTTCAGTTCGGCCAGGGCATCTTCCGGTTCAAGCCCGATGGCTCAGCCCTGGAGTTCCTGCACCAGTTCAACAACAACACCTGGGGTTTCGGGCTCAACGCCGCGGGCGATGTCTTCGGCTCCACCGCCAATGGCAACCCCACCTTTTTCGGCACCCTGCCCGCCCACATTCTGAACCCCACCCAGCCGCGGTTCAGTCGCCGGGGTGGCGGCGGCTTCCGGCCCGGCTACCGCCTCGGTTCCGACAACACGCCGGAAGGCGCCGCGCCGAATGTCCGGCGGCTGCCGTCCGCCAAATCGCTGGCCCCGGGTATGCGCATGCATCCGAACACGCCCAATGTCCGCATGGTGGATAATTTCGGCGGCTACACCGCGGCAGCGGGCCACGCCTTCATGATCAGCGACGCTTTGCCGCCGCGCCTCCAGGGCAAGGCGCTCGTGACCGAGCCCACCGCCAAGCTCATCGGCATCATGGATCTTCAACCCGATGGCGGAGGCTATCAGGCGGCGGATGGATTCAATCTCCTCGCGAGCACCGACGAATGGATGTCGCCCATCTTCGCCGACATCGGCCCCGATGGCGCCGTCTGGGTGATCGACTTCTACAGCTTCATCATCCAACACAACCCGACCCCCAGCCTCACCTCCGCCGGCATCGAGGCCACCACCGGACAGGGGGGTGCTTATCAAACAGAAAACAATCTGCGCGATCAGACTCACGGGCGCATCTACCGCGTGGTCTGGAAGGACGGACCCGCCAGTCCGATCCGGGCGTTGAGCCCCGCCAACGGCCCCGAGTTGGTGGCGGCCCTCGACAGCGGCAATCAGTATTGGAGCCTGACCGCCCAGCGGCTCCTGGTGGAAAACAAGGTGGCCGCCGTCGCGCCGGCCCTGAAAAAACGGGTCCGCTCCGGCACCGGCGGCACCGGCGCCATCCACGCCCTCTGGACCCTCGAAGGACTCGGCGCCCTCGACCCGGACACCCACCGGGCCGCCCTGCTCGACAAGGACCCCGCCGTCCGCCGGAACGCCATCCGCGCACTGCCCGCCAACGAAACCGGCCGGCGCCTGTTCTTCAGCAGCCCGGTGATCCAGGATCCCGTTCTCCTCACGCGCGCCGCGGCCTTCGTCAAGCTGCTCGAGTTTCCCACGATTCCCGAAATTCAAACGGTGGTCGCCCAACTCCAGCGCGCCACCGCCAACACGCAAGACTCGTTCCTGAACGACGCGCTCACCCTCCTGGGGCGCATCCACAAGGTGTCCGGGGTCGGAGAAAATGAGGTCAAAGTCACCGCCGGCGATGCCCGGCGCGGCGAAGACCTTTTTCACAACAGCCCGGTCGCCGCCTGCGCCTCCTGTCACACGGTCGCCGGCAAAGGCGGCGACGTCGGCCCCATTCTCGACGGCATCGCCGTGCGGGCCGACCGCGCCTACATCATCGAAAGCCTGATGGAGCCGAACGCCAAACTGGCCAAGGGCTTTGAAACTCTTTCCATCTCCCCCATGCCGCCCCTCGGCCTTCTCCTGAAGGAACAGGACGTGGCGGACATCCTCGCGTTCCTGGCCACGCTGACCACTCCGCCCAAGGATGGCATCACCGTCCCGGTGAAAAAGGCGAACCCTTACGAATAGCGATGAAGACCCATTCCCTCATCTTCCACGCCGCCGCCGTCCTGGCGCTGGCGCTGGGTGCCACCAGCCTCGCGACCGCCCGCACCAACGCCGCCAGCCTCGACGTCGACGGATACGTCCGCGACTGGCTTATGCTCGCTCCTCTCCCCCTGCCGGCCGGCAGCATGGGCGCCGACCTGCTCCTGGCGGAACAGATCAAGGGCGAGGCCGCCCTCAAACCGCGGGAAGGCGAGGACGTGTCCGTCAGCGGCCGCAAGCTCACCTGGCGCAAGGTCACAGCTCCGACCAACTACTTCGATTTCAACGCCACGCTCAAAACCCAGAACGACCACGCGGCCGGATTCATCGTCACCTATGTCGAGTGCGACGAAAAAATCCCCGACGTCATCATGGCTGTCGGCAGCAATGACGAAGGCCGCATCTACTTCAACGGCGTGGACATCTACGCGTTCACCGAAGCGCGCCCCCTCCAGCTCGACGCCGACAAAGGCCGCGTCACCCTGCAGCCCGGCGTCAACGTCATCGTCTTCAAAATCATCAACGAGCAAAACAGCTGGCAAGCCGCCCTCCGCCTGCTCGACAAATCCGGCGCCCCCCTCCGCAAAATCAAGATCCGCGCCACACCCTAACAAAACGCCAAATTCCAAATTCCAAATTCCAAATTCCAAATTCCAAATTCCAAATTCCAAATTCCAAATTCCAAATTCCAAATTCCAAATTCCAAATTCCAAATTCCAAATTCCAAATTCCAAATTCCAACTCATCACTCATCACTCATCCCTTTTCCTGATCGTTTCATCAGCTCCTGCAACTGCGGCAGGTGCTTCTCGTAAACCCCGCGGGGCGACGTTCGCTGCCGGGCAGCAATCGCCGCCGCCTTGCCGACGATCTCGCCCATCATGCCGCAGGTGCGCATGACCCGCACCGCGCCGAGGGCCTCGCGCGTCACGCTGATGTCACGGCCGGCCATGAAGAGGTTTGTCACGTTCCGGCTGTAGAGCGCGCGATACGGAGCCCAGAACGGCGATTTGTAGGTGTAGCCCGCGCCCCGCGTATAGGTGGAGATGAACTCATCGCCCTTCGCGGCTCCGGCGTAGTCGGGATGCGGCGTGTGCACGTCGATGTGCCACGAACAGGGAAAGGCGGCATCGGGAAAGACCGTGCCCCGGCGGAAATCCTCACCGGAAAGGATGACATCGCCGAGCAGACGGCGTGACTCGCGTTTGCCGGCGATGAAGGCCGCCCAGCCAAGCCGGTGGTTCGGGTAGAGCTTGTCCACGTTTTTTAGCGCGTCCCAGGCGCCGTACATCGCGCGAAAGTTCTGGTCCCGGATTCGTTCCACGTCCGCGATCATGTCCCGGTCGAAACCGCTTTCCCAAAACCAGCCCCCGAGATTGTCCAGCGGATCCCGGGCCCCATAGGGATTGAAATTGCGGCGCCCGGGAAACGGCTTGGTCGTGAGGTCCACCGCCCAGGGACAGCGCGGAAACGGCGCCTCCACCTTGCCCTCGTTCACCGCGATGGTCAGCGCATCCTTGTCCTTGCACTCGCATTTCAGGACCTGGGCCGGATCAGACGCGTCCATCAGATTCCACAGGTTGCTCGCGCCCATCTGACCTTCCCGCGACGATTCATGATCCGCCCCCGCCAGGAATCCCACCGTCGCGTCACCCGTGCAATCGGCAAAGAGTCTCGCCCGCAGCCGGACGCGGCGGGCCGTGCGAACGTTCTGGGCCGTGACGGATTCGATGCGGCCCTCCCGGGTCGAAACATCGACGACCCGCTGCTCGGTAAGCAGGGTGATTCGCGCCTCTTTTTTCACCAGGTCGAGCTTGCGCTGGTCGTCGTAAACCGCCGCGCCCTTCGCATTGCCTGCGCCCGGATACTTCGCCGCCACGAGCTCTTCAACAATCTCCCCAATGTGGGGATACGGCGGCTGGCGCGTCGCACCCTCCGGCCAGACGCGCACCTCCGAGCTGCCGTTGCCGCCGAGCACAGGGCGATCCTGGACCAGCACGACCCGCAACCCGTTGCGCGCAGCCGAAACTGCGGCGCTCGTCCCGGCAATGCCGCCGCCCACAACCACCAGATCGAACTCGCCTCCGTCCGCCGGCTCCTCCGCCAAACCCAGCGCGCCGCGCCGAAATTTTACCAATGCGCCGGAATCGTTCGGCGGCGTGAAGCCCGGGTCACGGCTAAAGATCACCGCGTCACAGCGCCCCTCAAAGCCGGTCAGGTCATGCAGCGCCACGCGTGCCTCCACGCTGACCCGCACCGTCCCGCCGTCCTGCCAATGCCATTCCGCCCCCCGGGTGCCGAACGTCTCGGCCAGCGGCACGCCATCGACCATCAGCTGAAAACGGCCGGGGGCACCCGGCGCCTTCCACGGCGCCACCCAATCGCGCGTTCGCACCCACACGCGATAGGCGCCCGGTTCCGGAAACGTGGCCGTCGTCGCAGCATCCTTCACCGGCACCCCGAGCCCGTGAGCCAGCAAGTACGGGGAACCCATTTGCTCCATCGACTGCTGGTCCAGGTCCCACCCTCCCAAGTCGGTAAATTGCTCCGCCTCGAGAAGGACCACATCGGGCGCGGCCGCAGCCGCGGCCCAAAGCGGGGCCCAGAGTAAAAGTGAAAGAACCGATGTCCTTCTCATAGAGTTGCCGATTGAATCGCGATCGTGTCCGAGCCGGCGTTTGCAGGCGTAGAGTGACAGCCAAACATCCCTGAAAGAAAGCGCGTTCGTGCGGCGAAAACTTGTGGGTGGCGCACGGGATCCGAGGCCCCAAGCCGCCGCCGCCGTCAAATCCCCGAGAGAGGACTAATCATGAAAATGACGTAAGTCACATAAAAGTGTTTCGATTCCCGTAATTTCCAGGAACCAATCCGGCTTGTTAGGGTGATGAACGCCTTCCTTTGCCATGAAAACCTTCCGTCCAATTGAGCCTTCGTCGCAGCGCCTCTCTCACCGACTGGTTCGCCCCCGAGCTCGAGCCACCGCCTGGCTGGCCGCCGCGCTTGTCGTCCAACTGCCGTGGACATCCATCGCAGACACGTTCATCAACGGAGGATTCGAATCGCCCCCGCAGCCGCCGGGCAGCGTCGGCGTCAGCGCAATTCCGACGGGATGGTCCATCGGCGCTGGCTCGCATACTCCGTTGATGTTCCGCCCCGGGTCCACGGTGAGTTGGCCCACCGCGATGGACGGAGAACAGTATGTGGCCATTTGGAGCAATTTCGGACCGGTGCCCCCGGCCGGGGTCACCGCGCTGCAACAGACGTTCTCCATCAGCGCCGGCGGGACCTATCTGCTGGCATGGAGCGACAACTCAGCGCTGGGCGTCTCAGGAACTCCCTACTCGGTGGCCATCTTCGGCGCAGGCCTGCCACCGCTGAACCTGTCTGTCAGCGCGTCCCAGGGAACGCCCACCTGGCATGCCCGCTCGGTGCCCGTGACGCTGGCGGCCGGTGATTACACGCTGGTTTTCAAATCGGCCGCGGGCGTCGGCACCACCCTTCTCGATGGCATCAACCTGACCCCACTAATCCCTACCGACTACCTGCTCACCGTCGCTGTCACGGGCCCGGGCACCGTCACGAGCGACCCCGTCGGGATCAGCTGCGGGGCTGATTGCTCTGAGTCCTATCCTGCGAGCACCGTCGTGACCCTCACCCCCGCCGCAAATCCCCATGCCACATTTGTCGGCTGGAGCGGCGCGTGTTCCGGGAACGCCGGGCCTTGTGTCCTGCCAATGAATTCAGCCAAGACGGTGAGCGCGGTCTTCGCCATTGCCGCACCGCTCGCGGCGACCGCCCCGCCGCCCCACACCGTCCAATGCGCCGGCGACCTGCCCCCTCCGGCCACCGACCTGACCTCATTCGTGGACCAAGGCGGCAGTGTCAGCGGTGGATGCGGAGGCACCACGGTCGCGCTGCTCAGCGAGACGACCATCGGAACCTGTCCCGCCACGGTAACGCGGAGCTATCGCGCGTCCGATGCGTGTGGCGCGACCGCAGACTGCACCGAAGTCATCACGATCGATGACACGACGCCGCCGAGGATCGGCGCTCCGGGCCCGGACGGGACCATCGACTTTCCGGCCACGCCGGCTTTTACCGCACCGACCGCCATCGACAATTGCGACCCCGCCCCGGCGGTCGTGCAGGAATCGCCGGACACCATCATCCCGAGCGCGTGCGGTGACGGCTACACGCAGACCCGACGATGGCACGCCGTGGATGCCTGCGGATCGCTCAGCGCGACCGTGAGCCAGACCATCGTCGTGCAGGCGATTCCACAGGCCTGCCAGCCAGGCTACTTCAGCGCGAGCGGAGTGTCGCCGTGTTCGCCGGCTCCTCCCGGATATTTCGTGGCAACGAGCGGCGCCCGGGTTCCCACTCCGGCGCCCGAAGGATTTTACGCACCTGGCTCGGCCAACATCGCGCCCATCCAGGCGCCGGCCGGAACCTACTGTCCAATTCCAGGCATGGGTTCGCCCCTACCTGTTCCCGCTGGATATTACGCGCCGGGACCGGCCGCCATCGCCATTATCGCAGCCCCGGCCGGCAGCTACGCTCCGGAGGGTTCGAGCGCGCCGATTCTGGCCCCCGCTGGCACCTACACACCCATCGCGGGCATGGCCAGCACCCTGAGCGCGCCCGCCGGCTACTACGCGCCAGGACCGGGAGCCGCGGCCATCATCCCCGCGCCCCCCGGCAGCTATGCGCCGGAAGGGTCCGAAGCTGCGACCCTCGCGCCCGCCGGGGCCTACGCTCCGATCGCCGGCTTGGCGAGTCCGCTTTCATCGGCCCCCGGGTATTTCATCCCTTCGCCGGGCTCGTCCGCCATGATCCCGGCGCCGATTGGAAGCTATGTTCCTGAGAGCGGCGCCACCGCAGCCATCTCCGCGCCCGCAGGCAAACACGCACCCATCCCGGGCATGCAGAACGCGATCACGCCGGGCGACGGCGACCAGAACGGAATCGTGGATCAATCGGAGCTCAATGTGATTCTGGCGAATTACTGGCAGAACAGTCCCTGGTTGAGGATGACCGACGCCAACAAGCTTTGCGACGGGACGTTTCAATTTTCCCTCGCGGATGCCACGGCGTGGGACTTTAGCGTCCTCGTCTCAACCAACCTGAATCACCCCGAATGGGAATATCTTGGCGTGGCCCACCCGGTCTACCAATTCCAGGACCCGGTCACACCCGGCGACGCCACGCAGCGCACCTACCGCCTGCGCTGGCCCTGACCCTGCCTCGCGAATTTTTCCCCGTGGCCGAGGAGCGAAGCCGCGGGACGAGCCGCGGGAATCGACGCGTGCCCCCCCCGGCCCAGGCTGCGCGACCCGGGAAAGATCCGCTGGAGCCCGTCTGAAGATTTTCAGGCAGACTCTTAGAGCTGAACTCCTTTCAGCCGGATGAACATCGGGGTGAACGCGCGGCGGATCTTAACGGTGACGACGTCTGGGACCGATCGATCGGCGGAGACGCTCGATCCCCCGGCGGTCGCCTCGCTCCAGGCAGCGTTGACCGGAGAGCGCGCGTATTGAATCGAGAGCACAGCCCGCTCGGTATTCGGGCGCAGGCGCACAACGTATTTAACCCATTGCGAATCCTCCGGATCGTCCGTGGGTAGCGGCAGTTGGTCGGCCGCTGTCGGGGAATAACCATCGATGAGATACTCCACGAAGTTGGGGATTCCATCTCCATCGACGTCGGCGGAAGGATCCAGCAGGTTGAGGCCGGGATACTGGGCCGCCCATTGACCATAGGCGATGCCAGCAGGAGGATGGGCGATGGATAGCGACCACGACTGAAGCGTGCCCACGTCCAAATGCTCGGTGTCCTCAACCCCCAACGTCCAGGTCCCGGCGGATCGCGACCCGACAAATTCAAGGACATCGCTCAAATTAAGGTTCAGCGCGGTGCCGGAATCGCCGGTGGCCGGACGGAGGATCACCGTGGTGCCGGACGGGGAGGTGAGGGACACCGCCAGATCCCCCGCCCACGTGTGAGTGGCGTTTGCCCTCACGCCCAATCGACTGATCTCCCAATCCTCGGCCACGGTGAGCGTGGAACTGATCCCGGGTTGCGGAAAATCGGGAATGGCTTTGGGAACGTCGGTGCTCGCAAGGACGTTTGTCGTCACCGGATCGTAGACCATCAGCCCCGCGGAACCACTGGTGTCCGCCCCGTAAATGTTTGTCACCGTAACCTTGTAGACTCCGCGGTCGCTCGCCGTGAGCGGACCCAAAACCAGGCGGTTCGAGTTGAGAAAAATCGGTGCGTCGTTCTTAAACCACCGATACGTAAACGGAGGCGTCCCGTCGACAAACACACTGAACGAAGCCGTGTCGCCCGCCCGCTTGAGCTGGGGCAAAGGGTCGATGCGGACCAGGGCCGGTCCGGGCTGGCTGCGGGGCGCCACCGTGTCCACAAGGCTGCGAATATACGCAGCCCCCGGGTAGCCCGAATTGCGATACAGCACCTGCCATTGAGCCAGCGCGGGATTCCCGGAAACACCACTGATGACCACAAACAACGGAATATATCCGTCCGAAAACTGGTTGTAGGCCAGCTGGCTGAAGTCATCGCCCACCAGGTGCAGTCCAAATCCATCGACGAAGGAATCCGTTGCCGTTGGATTCTGGCTCTCAATGTTGACCGACAACACCACCACCGGCACGCCGTAGGCATTGCCTCCGCGCGCGCGATAATAGTCGTCCACGTTCCCTTTCAAATCCGGAGACGACGCCTGGCAGGGCCCGCACCAATATGCGAAAAAATCCAGGACCACGACGCTGCCGGCGAACTGATAGAGCCGGATCGGCTGGCCGGTCTGACGATCGGTCACCGTGAAATTATAGGCAATGCCCCCAACCGGCGTGATGCGGGCCCATGCCGTTGGCGCCGAAGCCGCCAGCATCACACCCAGGGTGCCAGCCAGGATCGATCGGGCGCACGAACCCAGGGAAAGAGGAAGACGTTGCGAAGTGAGTTGCGTTTTCATGGAGATGGTGACCTTCCCGACTTCGGGCCCACGCTAGTCACTCAAAAATGAAATGCAATGCCTAACTGAGCAAACCACCAAACCCGATCGCGATAGAGATCCTTAAAATCCCGGCCGCTCGACGGCAGACGAGCGTAGTCAGTAAAATACGGACCGACGGCAACATCGACCTCGACCCGCGCCGTCGAGTAACGCACGCCCAACCCCAGCAGATATGTCACCAGGGAAGGCTGCGCGCTCGAGATGACGCGCGGATCGCGAATGAGCCCGTCATCCGTGTAATAGTGGGCAAACCCGCGGAGAGCCCACGAGTCAGCCCAGTCAAATTCCACCGTGCCATTGGCAAGATAGGCTGAGAAATCGGGAGGTTCCCAGGTCCCGCCCACCGCGCCCTTCAGCGTCCAGCGCTCGGCCACCGCGTAGTTGAACTGGCTCTGGCCGGAGTATCTCAGGTCGCGTTCGGTCGAATCGACCACCTGCAACTCATGGCGCATCCGTAACCGGCGGGTGACCACATTCTCCGACGCCAACCGCCCCGACCAGGTCTCAATCCGATCCAACCCTCGGATGAGCGGCGCGCCCACCGGCTTGTCGTAACTCGGCGAAACCGAATCCTTCTGATAGGCTACTTCCGCCTGCGCAAATCCCGTCGTGGGCAGATACTCCCACCGCAAGCCACCCCCGAGATTGAAGCCCGACGGCTCGACCTTCTCGTAGCCTTTCAGCCGGGAAAAACTCTGCCGGTAATACTCCTCCAGCCAGACCGACTTGAAGTCCGCAAAGCCGTCGGACAATCCCCCCGTCGCCAGCCAGCGCCACTTTTCAGTCACCCGTCCCCCCAGAGCCACGTTGCCAGCCACCTGCCGCTCACTCCGATCCCGGGCAAACGAAAGATTCGGAATGACGATATCCGGGCGATACTTCACGGCGTATCCCTGGGTTGTGAGAGTCAACCGCCCTTCCCACCAGGGTCGCACCTCTCGAGCGGAGATCTTGAAGCTCGATAGTTGAATTCCGTCGGTCTCCAGAATCTCGGCAGCGCCCTCCGCCGAGCGGCTCGCCGCACCACCCGCGCCCACCGACGGCATCCCCCGCCCGCGCTCCATCGCCGAGTCGGCCGAGGCTGTGGATCGTCCGGACCCAATCGTGTCGATGACCGCGCGCAGATGGCGGGCGCTGTCCAGGCCGGCTTGCCGATGGACCACCCGCCACGCGAAGCGGCCCGGGCCGGATCCGCGTCCATCCAGGACCACAATGAAGGGCAAGCCTTCGCCCCCAAACCGCTCGAGAATGCGGCCATCCGGATCCTGCAACGCCCGTTCGAGTCCGGCGCGTTTCATGAACTCCCGCGTTCGCTCCGGATTGCCGGCTTCGACGTTGATCGGCAACACTTCCACCGCCGCCCCAACGGGATTGCCGCCCCGGGTCGAATAGTATTGCCGAATCCCCCGCTCCAATTCCCGGGACGCACTCAGACACGGCGCGCACCAATACGCGAAGAAATCGAGAATCACGATCTTGCCGTCGAATTCCGAAAGACGACGGGTCTGGCTGCTCCCAAATTCCGCCAATTCCAAATCGGAAACGTCAACGTCACCTGCGGACTGGGTGGACGGAGTGGAGTTTGTCGCGGGAGCGGACTGAATCGATTCAACCTGGCTCAGAAACAGGCTCAGGCCGAGAGCGACGCGACCAAGCCCGGACAAGGCGCGGCACTTCGCGCGTGCCAATGTCCATTTCATTTGCACGAGGTGCAGCCGCCGGCTTGAGCCCCGCCGGAAAAAGCCGAACCCGGCTCCACCTGGATGGTCATGGTCGGCCGGCCTACCAATGCCGGGGAATCCTCGAAAATCATCGACCGTTTCGAAACCAGGCGCTGATCGTGCAGGCCAACCCGCGCGCACCCGCAGTTCAGGCCCGTCATCAGGATCGAAATCACCTTGATCGCACGCCACGTCGCGAGCCGGCATGGCCATGCGGATATCTGAGTCACCCGGGGACCTTGGGAGACCCCCGTGTTCTTGTCCATCGCTTTCTCCGCCGGCCCAACCTCCCGGTGCATCCGCCGGTTGTCGGTGACACTTCGTCCGTTGTCCGGACCGCGGTTTTTCAACCCGCAGGGTTTGCAGCCGATTATTCGAGTCGCTGCGGGCTAAAAGCCCGCGCTCCAGGCACGTCGGATCACGTTTCACGGCGTCGAGGCCCACCTTCCCCGCCGTCCAGGGTAAAGTCGTTGGCTCGGACCGCGCATCTTCGGCCCGCAGCGGCTAGCATCGGCGGCCCCTTAGTAGCCTTCGAGCCGCGTGGCCGCATTCGGACACGGCGGATCCCGCGATGGCAGGATCCGCGCCCCGGGCCGACACCTTCGGGATGCACTGCAACCTCCTGGTCTGCTCACTCAGAGCCCGGATGCACGGAGCACCGGCGCGCGCGTGCACGTCAGGTTTCCTGCTCCGACTCTGGTCCGCTCGTGTTCCGCTTCCGGAACGTACCGTTCGCGGAGCAGCGACTTGCATCCAAAACTTGCGCCACTTGCCTGCTAGGCGTCGCTCAACAAAAAGCCGTTTTCCCTCAACAAAAACCGGTGAGAATTTCACCGCGACGCTTTCTCTCCCGCCGCGACTTCGAGCCTCGAGTGATGAGCTGGCACTTCCGCTGCTAAAGAGCGCAGAGCTCTGGCGGTTCCGCGTGGATGCGGATGTCGGAAGCTTGTCAAAAAAATGCAAGTCATGAAGCAGCATCAATACAACAAATGGATCAAGTCGGTCGCGCGGACGCGTCAACTCTCATTCTCGGCGACCTTGGGCGCATTCCTTGTGGCCTTCTCCGCTCACCCGCAAGAGTATCACTCCAACGATCTCACTCCCGCGGACAGTTCGGGCGGCCGTCTCGACAGCGGATCGGCGGGGCACCAGTGCGGTTCGGCATTGCAGACAAGCGGCTATTACCACGCCGTCTTGATTTCCGGCAACGCACTTGCCGTCACGGACCTCAATCCTGCCGGCTACTATTACTCTCAAGCGCTGTGTTCTGACGATCTCCAGCAAGGCGGCTGGGGCTACGGCACACTCGGCTCACACGCATTGGTCTGGAGTGGTTCGGCCAGCTCCGTCGTGGATCTGCATCCGAGCGGCTACAACTTTTCCTACTGCCTCGGCGTGCACAACGGCGAGCAGTGCGGCTATGCCCAGAACCAAAGCTACTTCGTCACGGCCAGCCACGCCTATTCGTGGCACGGCTCAGCGGCGAGCGGGGTTGACCTCCATCCCCTCGGCTGGCCCTATGCCTTTTCGCGCGCGAAGGGATGTCACGATGGCGAGGAGGTGGGCTACGTCTCAACGGTCGCTTATCCGGACGGCGATTCGCAGGGCTATCACACCTCGAGTCACGCGGTGAAATGGTCCGGCTCGGCGGCCAGCGCCACGGATCTGAATCCTGCCGGCTTTGTCGCCAGCGAGGCGCATTGCACCTCGGGAACGCAGCAGGGCGGCTGGGGTCTGGTGCTCAATGGAATCGCCTACGCTCAACATGCCATGCTCTGGAATGGGTCAGCCGATTCGGCCGTCGATTTGCATCCCGCCGGCTACACCGACTCCAAAGTCACGGCGCTCAATGGCACGCAACAAGTCGGGGAAGGCTGGGTCGGCGCGCAAGGCGCCTACGGATCGATCCGTCATGCCCTCGCCTGGGGCGGCACGGCCGATAGCGTCGTGGACCTCAACCAGTATTTGCCTGCCGGCTACGCCCATGGCGTCGCCACCGGCGTCGACGTGGACGGCAACATCGTCGGCTACGCCTATAACACTCCCTCCGGCTATCACCCCACCGGCCTCGCCGTTCCGGCCGGCGCGATCGCGGTAGTCTTTGCGCCAGGTGCGCCTCCGCCCACCCAACTCGCGTCGCTCACGCTTGCGCCCGCGAACGTCGCGCCTGGTGACATCGTGCAGTGCACCGCCACCCTCGGAGGCCCCGCGCCCGCCGGCGGCGTCAACCTTTCCTTCCTGAGTACGGCCAGCTCGCTCGTTGCCACGCCCTCCCCGATCCTCATCCCGGAAGGCGCCAGTAGCGTCGCTTTTAGCCTCACCACCGGCGGCGCAACCCTCACCACGCCCACGAGCCTCAAGCTCTACGCCACGGACGGTTCCGTCAGCCGCGCCGCCGCGTTGACGCTTACGCCGGTCGTCAAAATGGCCTCGCTCTTGCTCAACCCCGTGGAGGGCGGCTTCAGCACTTACGGCACTCTGAATCTAAACATCCCGGCGCAAGTCGGCGGCGCAAACGTCGCCCTTTCCAGCGGCGACGCCTCCCTCGTCGCCGTCCCTGCCCTCGTCGCGGTGCCGCAAGGTTACACCACATGGAGCTTCAGCGTGAACACCGCGCCCGTCACCGTAGCCACGACCGTACCCGTCACCGCGTCGGTCAATGGCACCACGGTGAGCGGCAGCGTCAACCTCAGCCCTGCCCCCGTCATCTCGCTTTCCGCCCTGACCGCCACCGAAGTGGTCGGCGGCAACCCCACCACCGTCACCGTCAGCTTGAACAACTTCCCCCGCGCCGCAGCCGGCGCGGTCATCACGCTGCAAAGCGGCGACACCGGCACGTTGAAGGTACCCGCCAGCGTCACCGTGCCGTCCGGCACTTACGGCGCGACGTTCACCGCCAACACCACCGTGGTCAGCGGCCGAAAAGGTGTTTCGCTCAAAGCCACCTACAACGGCGGCTCGCTCACCACCACGGTGTTCGTGAACCCCATTCCCACGGTGACCATTGTCCAGGCGGATTACCTGACGGACACCAAAATGTTCAAGGTGCAGGCCACGACCAGCTTCACGAACTCCATCCTCACCTACGGCACCAGTCCCGATGCCGCACCCATCGGCACCATGCAGTTCGAGCAAGGCGTCTTCAAAGGATCCATCCTCCTCGACACCGCCCCGACCCAGGCCACGGTCTGGAATTCGTTCGGCGGCTTCGCCACCACGACGGTCAATCTGAAAACCAGCACAGGTGGCAACAGCACCGGCGGCGGCGGAAACACCGGCGGAGGAGGAGGCACCGGTACCACCTACAAGCTCAGCATCGCCACCGCCGGCAAAGGCACGGTCACCGCCAGCCCGTCGGCCGCTTCCTATGCACCCGGCACCGTCGTCACCCTCACCGCGACGCCAGCCGCCGGCTCGTCCTGGTTCGGTTGGAGCGGCGACACAACCGGGCTGGCCAACCCGACCACCATCGTGATCACCAAGGCCATGAAGGTCACCGCGAACTTCAAATGACCCACGCCATCCGAAGCCGGGGCGCGGGCCATCTCCCGGCGGCGACGATGACCAAAAACCTGACCGTTCAGGCCAACTTCCGCTGAGTCGCACGGGAGAGTTCGATCGAGGGGCGTGGGCTTCGGCCCACGCCCCTGCTGCGTTGATCCGATTGTGATTGGCGCAACCGCCCCTCCGTCCCCGAATTCCATTCTGGAATTTGCCCGGCCCGGGGTCTATTGCTTGTGCCACCACATATGTTGCATCCGATCCCGTGCCGCAGTGTTGTCCGTTGCGCGTCGATGGTGGCGGTGATTTCGCTGGCGCTCCTCTCGCCGTTCTCCGCCGAATCAGTGGACTTCAGCCGCGACATTCAACCCGTGCTGGCCGAGCATTGTTTTCATTGCCACGGCCAGGACTCCGGGACGCGCAAGGGCGGGCTGCGCCTCGACGAGCGCGAGGCGGCCTTGAAAGGCGGGAAAAGTGACGGGCCGGCGATCGTGCCAAACCAGCCGGAGAAAAGCGCCCTGCTGGCGCGCATTGCCTCGAAGGATCCCGACGAGGTCATGCCTCCACCGAAAGAGAAGAAGCCGATCTCGGCAGCCGACGCCGCCAAGCTGCGGCAGTGGATCGTGGAGGGCGCTCCGTATGCCGGCCATTGGGCTTTCATCGCGCCGGTCAAGGCACCGCTGCCGCCCGGGCCGACCCATCCGGTCGACGCGTTCATCGCCGCCCGATTGCAGAAGGAAAATCTCACGCCCTCGCCGCCCGCCGACCCGGAGACGCTCTGTCGCCGACTTCACCTGGACCTCATCGGGCTGCCGCCGGCGCCGGAGTCCTTGGATGCGTTCGCCCGGGAGGTATCCGCGAAAGGGTTGGATTCGGCGGCGACCGGGCTGGCGGACCGGCTGATGAAGGATCGGCGGTTCGGCGAGAAATGGGCCCGCCACTGGCTGGATGTGGCGCGATATTCGGACAGCAACGGCTTCGAAAAGGATCTGCCCCGCGACCAATGGGCCTGGCGCGATTGGGTCATCAATGCGTTCAACGCCGACCTGCCGTATGATCGATTCATCATCGAGCAGATCGCCGGTGACTTGCTGCCAGGAAGCTCCCAGGAGCAGCGGGTGGCCACCGGCTTTCTTCGCAACAGCATGCTGAACGAAGAGGGCGCCATCATCCCCGAAGAGTGGCGGATGGAGGCGATGTTTGATCGAATGGACGCCATGGGGTCCGGCGTGCTCGGGCTCTCCGTGCGCTGCGCACAGTGTCATTCCCACAAATTCGATCCCATCACGCAGAAGGAGTACTACGGGATGTTTGCGTTCGTGAACAACACGTACGAAGCCAAGTCGTGGGTCTACTCGCCAGACGGCGAAAAGGCTGTGGCCCAGATTCGCGCCGGCATCCAGCAGGCGACCGACGATCTGAAGAAGGCGCATCCCGATTGGGAGAAACAACTGGCGGCGTGGAAGAACGACGTGCGGACACGCCTGGCGAAAACCGAGTGGACCATTGTCCAGGCCGAGGACACGCACTCATCCTCGGAGCTGAATCATCCCGAAATTTTGCCGGACGGCAGCATTCTCACGCTGGGCCACCCGACCACGAGCGGCGACATCCATCTGTTCGCCGAGCCGCATTTGGAGAACGTCACCGGTCTTCGCCTTGAAGTGCTCACGCATGGAGACCTGCCGATGAACGGCCCGGGCCGCAGCTACAAGGGGTCGTGGGCGTTATCCGAGCTCATCGTCGAAGCCAAGCCACCCGGCAGCAACCAATGGCAGCGGCTCAAATTGACCAAGGCCACCTGCGACTTCGAAGAGCCCATCGCCGCCATGGAACCGGAATGGGCCAACCCGGCGGACAAGGACAATCGCCGCCTGCGCGGGCCGGTGTCGTTCCTCGGCGACGGCGACGCCCGGACGGCGTGGCGCGCGGACCGCGGGCCGGGCCGGCGCAACTCGGACTCGGTGGCGGTGGCACAATTCGAGCGGCCGGTTACGCTGCCCGCGGGGACGAAGCTGAAGGTCGCGCTCTTGCTGGAGCACAGCGACGGCGGCAACGGCTATCGCAACACCATGATCGGACGCTTCCGCGTGGCGTTGACGCAGTCCCCGGATCCGCAGGTGGACCGCACGCCGTATTCGGCGGTGCTCGCCCTGCAAACGCCCCGCGACCAACGCACGCCTGAGCAACAGCAGGCAATCTTCGACGCCTGGCGCCTGGCGACGCCGGCCATGGCCGTCTTCAACGATCGCATCGCGAAACAGTGGAACGCCTGGCCGGAGGCGTTGACCACCGCGCTCCATCTCGCCGAGCGCTCGCCGGGCGACACACGGCCGACCCGCCGGCTCGAGCGCGGCACCTGGAATCAAGGCAAGGAAATCGTCCCGCCGCAGGTCCCGGCGGCGCTGCATGGCCTGCCGACGAACGTGCCGCCAACCCGGCTTGAGTTCGCGCGCTGGCTCGTGGATCGGCGCTCGCCCCTCGCCGCCCGCGTGGCCGTGAACCGCCTCTGGCAGGCGGTCTTCGGCCTCGGGATCGTCGAGACCGCCGAAGACCTCGGCACGCGCTCCGCCGAGCCGTCCCATCGGGAGCTCCTCGACTGGCTCGCAGTCGATTTCATGGAGCACGGCTGGAGCCAGAAAAAGCTGCTGCGCACCCTGGTGACTTCCGCCACCTACCGCCAATCCTCGCGCGCCACCCCTGCCCTCCTGGAGCGCGATCCGAGAAATCGCCTGCTCGCGCGCGGGCCGCGCTTCCGCGTCGAGGCGGAAGTGGTGCGTGACATCGTCCTCGCCGCCTCCGGCCTGCTCGCCGACAAGTTTGGCGGCCCAAGCATCTTCCCGCCGGTCCCGGCCAGCGTGCTCGATTTCAATTTCTTCCGGCCGGATTACTGGAAGCCCGCCGAGGATGCCACGCGCTACAGCCGCGCGCTTTACGTTTTTCGAAAACGTTCCATGCCCGACCCGGCGCTCATGACCTTTGACGCGCCCACCGGCGACACCTCCTGCACGCGAAGGCCGCGATCGAACTCACCCCTCGCCGCCCTCACCGCCATGAACGAGCCCATCTTTGTTGAGGCTGCCCAGGCGCTCGCCTTGCGGGTGTTGCGGGACGGCGGCGCCGACGATCCGGCGAGGGTCGAGCACGCGTTTCGCCTCTGCACGAGCCGCCGGCCGACCGATGCCGAACGAACCTCGATTCTCGATCTGCTGCACAGCCGGCGTGATCGCCTGAAACGCGGGGAACTCCGGGCTGCGGACATTGCCTTCTCCGCGTTGACCAAACCGCAGGCCATTCCGCCCGAGGCCACACCCAACGAAATCGCCGCGTGGGCCATCGTCGCCCGCGTGCTGCTCAACCTCGACGAGACCATCGCCAAAAACTGAAAGGGTCACCGATGATCGACACTCTCCAACAACGGGCGCTTCTGACCAGCCGACGTTGGTTTCTGCGCGACTGCGCCGTCGGCCTCGGCGGCATTGCCTTGCACGGCCTCCTCCGCGGAAACGCGACGGCCGCCACCCTGAACCCGCTCGCGCCCCGATTTCCGCACTACACCGGCCGCGCCAAACGCGTGATCTACCTGTTTCACGCCGGCGCCCCGAGCCACCTCGAGCTGTTCGACTACAAGCCCGAGCTGGCCAAACGCAATGGCCAATTGCCGCCCGCGGAGTTGCTCAAGGATTATCGCGCGGCGTTCATCAAGCCAAACTCCGCCCTGCTCGGCCCGAAGTTCAAGTTTTCCAGACGCGGCGCCTGCGGCATGGAGCTCAGCGATGTCATCCCGCACCTTGGCGCGATCGCCGACGATCTTTGCCTCATCCGTTCCATGCAGACGGACGCGGTCAATCACGCGCCGGCCCAAATCCTGATGAACACCGGCAACCAAAACTTCGGGCGGCCGAGCTTTGGCGCGTGGACGCTCTACGGATTGGGCAGCGAAAGCGAAAACCTGCCCGGCTACGTCGTCCTCATCAGTGCGAAGGGCACCAGCGGCGGCGCCAGCAACTACGGCTCCGGCTTCCTCCCCAACATCTATGGCGGCGTGCCCTTCCGCAGCGCAGGCGATCCCGTGCTCTACTTGTCCAATCCCAAGGGCTACGACGACGAAACCCAGCGTGCATCGCTCGATGCCTTGAATCGTCTGAATGCCGCCGCCTACGGACAAGCCGGCGATCCCGACATCGCCGCCCGCATCCAGAGCTACGAGATGGCCTACCGCCTGCAAAGCAGCGCGCCGGAACTCACCGACCTCGCCAACGAACCGGCCCACATTCTCGATCTCTACGGCATCAAGGACGTGAAACAGGCGGGCTACGCCCGGAACTGCCTGCTCGCCCGCCGCCTGATCGAACGTGGCGTGCGCTTCGTGCAATTGTTTCACGAGGCCTGGGATCACCACGGCAACCTGACCAACGGCGTGAAGCAAAACTCGCAGGATACCGACCAGGCCAGCGCCGGTCTCGTGCGCGACCTCAAGCAACGCGGCCTGCTCGACGACACGCTCGTCATTTGGGGCGGCGAATTCGGGCGCACCCCGATGGTCCAGGGCGGCAACGACGGCCGCGACCATCACAACCGGTGCTTCTCCTTCTGGCTCGCCGGCGGTGGCGTGAGAGCGGGACACGTGCACGGCGAGACCGACGATCTCGGCTTCAATGTGGTGGCCGATCCCGTGCACGTAAACGATCTCAACGCCACCCTCCTCCACTTGCTTGGCTTCGATCACACCAAGCTCACCCATCGCGTGCAGGGTCTCGACATGCGCCTGACCGGCATCGCCGGCAATGTCGTGCAGGGCGTGTTGGCGTAACCCGGCGTCAGCCGCCCGCGGCTCTCCAAGCTCGATTCGTTGACGATGAATGCGACGGCACCGGGAGCATTTGTCCGGTTTCGCGTCGCTGACCTGGTCGTCTCGTTGGGGTTGGCTTGGTTCGGAACGCAGCACCAACTGATGGCGCGAGACGACGCCTCCCCGTTTGCGGTTCTCCGCTCCGGGCAAGGCCTGACGAGCCTGAAGCGTATCGGCGATGCCAGCGGGCTGGAGTTTGTCCGCAGCAATCGGGTCTTGGGGGTCGTGAAGTTGCGGTTTCGTTCGGGAACCGAACCGTGGCGGGAGTGGACGCGCGCAGATGCCAGCCTGAACGTGCGATCAGTCCGAATCGGCGAACACTCGCGTTCACGCTCGAGAATCGGGGAGACTGCACCGGTTCGCACGAGACCACGGTCAATTTCACCGGCCTGCGCTCCGGCCGCTACAGGATCACCACCACCCAAGGCTCACACGATGTTGTCGTCCCGAACGACGGCCGGTTGGCTCTCCGCGTGGCCGTGGGACACAGCCCGCCCAGCACCGTTGAGTTGAATTACCACTGAAATATTTTCGTAAGTCCTGGCCCGCATCTTTTTGCCATCCATCTTTTTGCCATCCATCTTTTTGCCATCCATCTTTTTGCCATCCACCTTTTTGCCATCCATTTTTGCCTCCAGACTGAGTGCACCGGACCGTTCAGTGGCCCCCAAGGGCGGCGAGCATCCGGGCTGACGTCGCATCAGCCCGGTGCATCCGCAGGTTGTCGGTGACCCTTCGTCCGATGTCCGGACCACGGGTTTTCTGCCCGCAGCAGTTGGAATTGGCGGCCCCTTGGTAAAGTTCGAGCCGAGTGGCCGCTTTCGGCCGCTGCGGAGTCCGCGATGGCGGGATCCGCGCCCCGGGCCAACCGGTTTGGGATGCACTGGCATTAGACTCGAGGCTGAACACCGCCTTGTCTTCTCCGCCGTTCCCTGACATCGTCAGCCCGATCTCCAACCCATGGCCCCATTGCGCATGACTCATTGTGCCGTTCCCTTCGTCGCCGCCGCCCTTATCTGGATTGGCCTGCTCATGTCCACGCTGGCGTCGGCCCAGGCACCAGACCCGCCGCCAGCTTTCCGCATCACCGAGTTCGTCGCGGTCAACAATGGGACGGTGCTCGACGAAGACGGCTCGGCCCCGGACTGGATTGAAGTCCAAAACATCAGTGGCAACGCCGCCAGCCTCGACGGCTGGTATCTCACCGACGATCGCGCGGTTCCTGCCAAATGGCGTTTTCCGGCAACCAACCTGAATGCCGGCGCGTTCGCTCTGGTGTTTGCTTCCGGCAAAAATCGCAGCGCGCCTGGCGCGCCCCTTCATGCCAGTTTCGCGCTCGACGCCGCGGGCGGTTATCTCGGGTTGATCCGGCCGGACGGAGTGACCGTGGCCAGCGAGTTCAACTATGGGCCGCAATTTGCCGGCGCGTCATTTGGCCTCGGGCGCGGCCCTTCGGCCCGGACGGACGCCTTGATCGACACCAACACGCCGATGCGCTATCTCGTCCCACCCGGCCCCGTCGCCGACACCTGGCGTGGCGGCGCCGCCTTTGACGACGCGTCGTGGGGCGGCGGATTTTTCCCGGCCGGCTTTGACGCCAACCCCCGTCCGGTCGTCACCGCCTACAGCGTGCCGGCCGGCACCGTCGGCAACCAGGCCTACGGCGGCGCCCTCGGGTTGGACTTCGACGTCACCACGCCGGTGCGAGTCACCGACCTGGGTTGTTTCGATGAGAGCGGCAACGGCATCGGCGCCGGCATCACCATCACCGTCGCACTCTGGCGGCGGAACAACGCAGGCACTCCGGCAGTTCCCGGCGACGACGCCGGCGCCGGCATCATCGTGCAGACCAACTTCACCGCCGCCGCCCCGGGCACGTTGCTCGGCGGGCAACGGTTCAAGGCGTTGCCGGCGCCGATCGCGCTCACGAACGGGTCCTATACCATCGTGGCCTACGGCTACGGCGCGGCGGAACGCCTGGCCAACAATCTCGGCGTGGTCACGCCCAATGCGGCCGGCGCCCTCGCCTTTGTCGGCCGCAGCCGCTACGGCGACAACACGGCGGCCTTTCCGCCAACCACCGATGTCAACGTGGCCCAATACGCGGCCGGCACATTCCGCTTTCAGACCGCGCCGGTCGGAACATTCGCCACCCGCCTGTCCGCGATGCATCAAGCCAACGCGAGCGCGTTGTTTCGAATCCCGTTCGCGCTGGCGGAAACCAACTTCTCGGAGCTCACGTTGAACGTCGCTTACGACGACGGCTTCGTCGCCTATCTCAACGGCGTGGAGATCGCCCGCCGCAACGCGCCCGCAACTCTGGCCTTTGATTCGGCCGCGCCAGCGGCCGGCGGCGCCAGTGAAAGCTTCGACGTCAGCGTGTTTCTCGGACAACTTCGGGCCGGAGCCAATCTCCTGGCGTTGCAGGGGCTGAACGCAGGGGCGGGCGACGCGGACTTCCTCCTGAGCGCGACCCTTTCCGCGCGGGGCACGGCGACAAACACCCTTTATTTCACGGCGCCGACGCCGGGCGAACCCAACGGCCCCGGCCTCTCGTTCCCTCGCGTCGTCCTCAACGAACTCCACGTCGATCCGGTCAACTCCAAGAGCCGCTTCGTGGAGTTCATCGAGCTTTACAACCCCCTGCCAGCCGCCGTCGACGTGTCGGGCTGGTCGTTCACCCGCGGCGTCACCTACACCTTTCCCGCCGGCACGACCATCGCTCCCCGAGGTTATCTCGTGGTCGCGGAGAATCCGTCGGCGCTGGCCACCAATCTGGGCGCCAACGCGCTCGGGCCCTGGACCGGCAGCCTGGCCAACGACGGCGAGACTCTCGAGCTGGTCGACGCCAACGCTGCCGTGGTTGACGTGGTCCACTACGGGCTCGGTTTTCCGTGGCCCACCGTCGGCGACAACGACGCGTCGATGCAACTCATTCACGAAGGACTCGACAACGATCTCGGCGGCGCCTGGCGCTCCGCGCCCCCCACGCCGGGCGCGCGCAACTCCCTCGTCGCCGGCCCGGCCCCGCCCCTGGTCCGGCAGGTCGGCCACTCCCCCAACCAGCCCGCCAGCGGGGAGCTCGTGACCGTGACCGCGAAGGTCACGGACTCCAGCGGCGTCGCGGCCGTGTTCCTGGAATATCAAGTCGTGCTGCCGGGCAGTTATCTTCCGTTGACGGATCCTGCCTTCGCCACGAACTGGACGACGGTCGTCATGCGCGACGACGGCAACGGGGGCGACGTCCGCGCGTTCGACGGCGTGTTCACCGCCCAGGTCCCCGCCTCCGTTCAACAGCACCGCCGCCTCATCCGCTATCGCATCCAGGCCACCAACTCGGCCGGGCTCGGCGTGCGCGTGCCCTACGCCGACGATGCCTCGCCCAATTTTGCCTACTTCGTCTACGACGGAGTTCCGGCGTGGACCGGCGCGGTCCAGCCTGGCGTGACGCCGCCGCAGACGTTCGGAACCAACATCACGCGCCAGGTGCGCCCGTATCATCTCATCAGCCGGAGCAACGACGTTTACAACTGCCAGTACAACTCCGCGTTCAACGACGGCACCTACCGCTTCGAGGGCGCGCTGGTGGTGGACGGCAAAGTCTACGATCACGTCCATTACCGGGCCAAAGGCCAGAACTCGACTTACAACACGGGCAAGAACAAGTGGAAGTTTCAGTTCAACCGCGGCCATTGGTTCGAGATGCCTGACGACTACGGCGAATCCTCCACCGCCGTCGAAATCCTCAACGTCAGCAGCCTGCCGTCCTCGTGGGCGCCGTGGAATCGCGGCATGGCCGGCCTGGACGAGCGCATGCAATACCGCCTGACCGAGCTCGCCGGCGTCCCCTCTCCGCGGGCCAGCTATTTCCAGTTGCGCGTGATCGACGACGCGCTCGAGCAGCCCGCCACCCAATATGACGGGGACCTCTGGGGGCTCTACATGGCGTTCGAAAATCAAGACAACCGCTTCAAGGACGCCCACGGCCTGCCGGATGGAAACATCTTTCGCATGCAAACAACCAGCGGCGGCAATCGTTTGCTCGGCCAGGGCTCTGGTCAGCCGGCCAATCTCAGCGACCTCAATGCCTTCGTCAGCACCGCCACGGGCTATAACCGCACCACACTCCAGCCCGAGGCCTGGTGGGCGACCAACGTTGATCTCGCCCGCTACTTTTCCTGGCGCGCCGTCAACGAAGCGGTCAACAACACCGACATCCGCGACCAGGAAAATGTCGTCTACTTTCGCGACCCGATCAGCGGCTTATGGCACCTCGAGCCATGGGACTGCGACCTGCTCTACGAACAATTCGATCGCTGGGGCCCCGAAGCCACTCAGTCCATCGTTGCCTACGAGCAGATTCGCCGTTGCCTCCAGCACACCAACATTCTCATCTCCTTCCAAAATCGCGCCCGGGAATTGCAGGACCTGCTGCTCAACGCCGATCAGTCCTGGAAGCTCGTCGACGAGTTCCTGTCGCTCATCACGGACGGCGGGCCGACCCAGCCGGGGTTTGTCGAGGTGGACCGGCGGCGGTGGGACTACAACCCCGCCAACCCCACCGCGCCCCGCGCGAACGGCAACGTCGGCCAATATTACAAGACACCCTACCCCGTCCCCAACATGGGCCTGGGCCCGCCGCAACCGTTCTTTCGCACCCTCGCTTCGCCCGACTTCGCCGGACTCGTCAGCTGGGTGAAAAGCTTTCTCGTGCTCGACGCCCACGGCGGCGCCCGCCTGACCGCGCTCGCCAATGACCCCACCATCCCCGCCACCCCGACCGTCACTTACACCGGCGGACCCGGCTTTCCCGCCGACGGTCTCACCTTCCAGGGCGACGCCTTCGTCTCGCCGGTGGGGCGCGCCTTCGCCGCCATGCAGTGGCGTCTCGGCGAAGTGTTCGACCCCAGCGTGCCCAACTTCACCCCGGGCGCTGCCTGGCGTTACGAAATCACGGAGGTCTGGTCCAGCGGCGAACTGACGGCGCTCGACAACACCCTGGCGTTGCCGGCCACGGTCGTGCGCGAGGGCCACACTTACCGCGCCCGCGCGCGCTTCAAAGACGCCAGCGGGCGGTGGAGTCACTGGAGCAGTCCGACCCAGTTCACGGCTGGAACGAGCGGCACCGCCCGGCTCGCGCAAAGCCTCATCGTCAGCGAGCTGATGTACAATCCGCCCGCGCGCGGCGCGGTCAGCGGAGACGAATTCGAGTTCATCGAATTGAAGAACGTTGGCGCCCATGCGCTCAACCTCGGAGGCCTGGCCTTCACCGCCGGCATCACCTTCGAGTTTCCACCCGACACGTTCCTCGCCTCCGGCGCCACTTTTCTCCTGGCCCGCAACCCCGAACAGCTCGCGCTGAAACATCCCGGTGTGGTCGTGCAGGGAGTCTACACCGGCCGGTTGGACAACGGCGGCGAGACGATCACGTTGACCCACCCCACTGGCGGCACGGTGCTCTCCTTCACTTACGACGATGCGCTGCCATGGCCGCTGGCCGCCGATAACTTTGACTTTTCCCTCGTGCCCGTGACGGACACGGCGACGTTCGATCATGACAATCCCGACAATTGGCGCGCCAGCGGCGCGCCCGGCGGCTCGCCGGGAGGCGACGATCCGCCGGCTGCCATCCCGCCGGTCCGCGTCAACGAGGTGATGGCCAACACCGACTTGCCGGCGGTCGATTGGGTGGAACTGTTCAACCCCACCACGAATCGAGTCGACGTCGGCGGTTGGTTCCTGACCGACGACCCGGCCACGCCGGAGAAATTCCGCATCCCGGATGGAACCTTCATCGGCCCACTTGGATTTGTGGTTTTCACCGAGGCGGACTTCAACTCCGCGCCAGGCGCCAGCAACAGCTTCTCGCTCAGAAGCCGGGGCGACGAGATTGTGCTCTCCAGCGGCGACGCCCAGACCAACCTCACGGGATACAGCCACGGCTTTGCTTTCGGGGCGGCGGCTCGCGGCGTCACGTTCGGGCGCTACGTGAACAGCGTCGGTGAAGAACAATTCCCCGCCCAGGAGGCGCCGAGCCCGGGCGCGCCCAACGCCGGACCTCGCACGGGTCCCGTTGTTCTCAGTGAGATTCACTACCATCCGGCGCCGGGCGGAACCGGCGTGGCCGACGAATTTCTCGAACTGCGCAATGTCTCCGCCAGCGCCGTGGCGTTGTTCGAGGGAACGAACGGTTGGCGCCTCGCCGGCGTCGGCTACACGTTTCCCACCAACCTGAGCATCGGCGCCGGCGGCACGCTCCTGCTTGTCGCCACCGATCCCGCCGCGTTCCGCGCCCGCTACGGCCTGCCCCTCGAGGTGGAAATTCTCGGGCCGTACGCCAGCCACCTGCAGGACAGCGGCGAGCGCCTGGAACTCCAGCAGCCGGATGACTCCGACACCAATGGCGTGGCCTACATCGCGGTGGACGCCGTCCGCTACAATGATCGCGCGCCGTGGCCCGTCGCCGCGGACGGCAGCGGCGCCTCGCTGCAGCGCCGCGTCGCGCGCGCCTACGGGGATGACCCCGCGAACTGGGACGCCGCCACGCCCACGCCCGGCACGGCGTTTGCCGGCGGCCAGACGCCCGCCATCGTCAGCCAGCCGCGCAGCCAGTCTGTCTTCCCGGGGCAAAGCGCGTCGTTCAGCATCGGCGCAACCGGGACCGGGCCGCTGCAGTATCAGTGGACCTTCAACGGGCGGGCCCTGCCCGGCGCGACCAGCTCCAATCTCGCCCTGTCCAGCGTGCAGTTTGCACAGGCCGGCAACTACAGCGTCACGGTGTTCAACCAGGCCGGCTCGGTCGCCAGCGCCGTTGCCCACCTCACGGTGTCCACGCCGCTTCTGCTACTCTCCTCGCCAACCAATCAAGCCGTGCGCCCCGGCGGCAACGCCACCTTCCAGGTGCTGGCCGTCAGCTCCAGCCCGATCCGCTACCAATGGCAACGGGATGGCCTGTCTCTCCCGGGCGCGACCACCAGCAGTCTGTCCATCCCGAACGCCCAACTGGCCGACGCCGGCGCCTACTCCTGCCAACTCACCGACGCGCTCGGCACCGTCAGCACGCCGCCCGCCCAATTGATCCTGCTCGTCGACCCGCTGATCACCCTGTCGCCCCTCAGCCAAAATGTCGTCGCGGGCGCCACCGTCGTGCTGAGCGTCACCGTCACCAACAGCGCCACCCTCCCCCTCGGGTATCGCCTGCGCCGCAATGGCAGCACGTTGCCAACCACGTTCCCCGGGGCGTTCTACGTGCTCAATCAACGCACGGCCTACTTCACCCTCAGCGGCACAAACACCACCCCGCCCTGGACCAGCTACGCGATCATCGTCACCAATCTCGCCCGCCCCAGCGGCATCCTCAGCGCCACCGCCACCCTCACGTTCGACGCCGACACCGATGGAGACGGCCTGCCCGACGATTGGGAACGCGCCCACTTCGGCAGCGCAACGGGCGCCGATCGTCTCGCCGATCCCGACGGCGACGGCCTGCTCAACTGGGAGGAACACGTGGCCGGGACGGACCCGATGGATCGGGCAAGCTATTTGAAGATCGACTCGCTGGCCGCGTCTCCCACGACAACCGTTTCGTTCCTGGCGGTGTCCAATCGTACTTACACGGTCCATTACACGGACGGCCTTCCGTCGGGCTCATGGTTCGTCCTGGCGGAGGTCCCGGCCCGCGCGACCAATCGCGTGGAACAGGTGCCCGACCTCACCGCCACCACCAACCGCTTTTATCGCCTCGTCACCCCGCGACAGCCGTGAGCGATTTTTGATTTACGAATTTCGATATTCGATTGGGGATTGTCTGACCTGTTCAGACAGGCTCATAGGTCCGATGAGCGCTGGCTTGCAATTCAGCGGGCCGTCGGGCTGGAACTGACCGGCGAAACGCTCGCCGTCTGCTTCTCGCCGGAGCGCCTGGCGTCCGGATAGACATAGCGAAAGGACGCGAAGAACATTTCGTTGAAGGTCTGGTCGCCCCAGCCGACCGCCTTGGTCGGATCCGGGTTGTTCAGGTTCAGCGCGGAATTGTCCCAGGCAGCTTCGACAATCAGCTCGGTGCCCTTCGGCAGGCGTTTCGGCTCCTTCAGCTCGTAGTTGCGCTGCCAGTCAAAGCGATAATTGGGCACGCTGAGCAGCACCTCCTCGGTACCATCGGGATAACGCGCCGTGTAGCGCATCCATTTTCCGCGCAGATGCATGTGCGGATTCATGGTGTAGAGCAGCGTGTCCTTGTCGAACCGGCGCGACTTTCGCGCAACGAATTCGCGCGCGCCCGGCGGGATGGAAAACTTGTAGTCGATGAGCACCCCGGAGCGCAGCTCGTGAGCCGGCGGCTCCTTGGCCAGATACAACCCAAGACGCGACCGATCTGTTTCCGCCTTGCCGGACGCGGTATAGTGCAGCTGAAAAACAATTCGGGAACCGGCTTTCAAGCGGATGCCGACTCCCGCCGGCAGGAGATCAGGCCCCATGCCCGGCGCATAGCCGGTGAGGGATTTCCCGTTCTTGTTTTGCTCTTCGCCCGCGAGAATGGTGGTGGCGATGATGTGGTGCAGCACCCGCGTGTTGCCCGGAATAATCTCGGTCGCCCGCAGCCACACGTCTTCTGTATTGGGCGCATCCACCGTGACGTAGCGATAGTCAAACACGCCCTCGGCCGCGACCGACTGCGCCGGGATGTCCACCACGTAGTCCGGCCGGCCCAGTTTCCATTCGGGCAGGTCCGGCTGATAACCAGCCAGCGGATCCTCACCCGCCCCCCGCGGCGCCCCGGCGTCGATCCATTGCACCAGCGTCCGGGTGTCGGCGGTCGACAGCGAAAAATCGTTGCCGAACCTGCCCACGTGCGGGTCGGCCTGCCAGGGCGGCATCCGGCGCGTGACCAACACTTCCCGTATCATCTCCGTCCAGCCGCGCACTTTTTCGTAGCTCGACATCGCAAACGGCCCAATGCCGCCGCGCGTGTGGCAGGCCACGCAGTTGGCCTTCAGCAGGGGCGCAATGGTCTGGCTGTAGGACGCGACCGACGCCGGGCGATACGTGACGACACAACCCGGCGCCGAGGTCACTTCCGTCGGCACCGCTTTCCCGGCGAGCATCGCGTCGAGCGCCTCGCGCAGATACGCATGTCCGGTCCCGGGCTTCTGCGTCTCGTAGCTCATCCGATCGTCCAGGGCGCCGCGGTAGCGGACGCGCCAGGTGTTGGGCTCGATCACGAGCGCCTCGGCGGTGCGGGTGATGTTAAGCGCCTTCGCCGTGAGCTGCGCCTCATCCAGGAGAATGGGGAGATCGATGCCGAACTCCGCCGCTTCCTTCGCCACCTCGGCCCGCGTGTCTTGCGAGTTCGCGTTGATCATCCAAAAAACCACCCCCCGTTCGCGATACTCGTCCCGCAGACGCTTCAGTTCAGGCACGCGCTTGCGCACAAGCGGACAGCCATTGCCCTGCACGAACAGAACGATGGCCTTGGTCCCGGGATCTTTGGCGTAATAGTAGAGGTGATGGTAGGCGCCCTGGTGATCCAGCAGCGCAAAATCCTGGACCGGGCCGGTCGCCCCCTCGGACGCCGCCGGCGTCTCCGCGCGCAGGCCGAGCTCTAGCACCCCGGCCAGAAACATCAGACTTACACGCGCCAGAGTGCATACAATTCGGTCCGCGGGCTTCATCATCCTCGATCTTTGTCTTAAAACCTGCTCGAATTCAACCCTCATGAACACGCAGGTCTGCAGGGCTCCAGCGCGCGGCCCCGGGTGCCAGGAGGGTAACGGGTGACTCCAAACACCCTCTTCGTCGTCGCCAACACGGTTGCCGTTCTGAGCTGGATGATGCTGATTCTGCGTCCCTGCCATCCTTCGGTGCTGCGCTGGGCCGGACAGGTTGCGCCCCTCCTCTTCGCGGTGATCTACGCGGGAATCCTCATCATGAGAATCGGGCGCGTCGATGGCGATTTCAATTCGCTCGCAGGCGTCGCCGCGCTCTTTCGCGATCCCTGGATCCTGCTCGGCGGCTGGCTCCACTACCTGGCTTTCGACCTGTTAATCGGCGTCTGGGAGGTGCGCGATGCAGCCACGCGCCACCTGCCTCACTGGCAGGTCGTCCCCTGCCTCATCCTCACGTTTTTTTTCGGTCCGGCCGGCTGGTTGCTTTATCAGGTGGTCCGGTCCCGATCCGCGGCGGCCCGGGAGTCAACGCACCCCACGGCCCGTTAAGAACTCTGCAGGGTCGCGGGGCTTCACGCCCGCGGATGAAACGGAAAGTCCGTGTAACCTTCCGCCGTCGGTGCCGACCAGACCTTCAGGTCCGCCGGTGGATTTAGCTCCCACCCGTGCGCGAATCGTTCCACCAAATCCGGATTGCTCAAGTACGGCCGACCGAACGCGATCAGGTCCGCGTGCCCGGCGGCAAGGGCCGCCTCGGCCGTCGCCTGGCTGTATCCGCAGTTGCCCATCAGCGGCCCGCGGTACACGGCCCGAAACTCGGGCAGAACCATCGGCTTCCCTTTCTCGTGAAAGCCAAAGGCTAATCCGTCCACGATGTGCAGATAGGCCAATCCAAACGAATCCAGCTGGCTGGCGACGTAGGTGAAGGTCTCGCGAAAATCGGGAGACCCCATGTCGTTGAAGACTCCGTTGGGCGACAACCTCACCGCCACGCGATTGGCCGGCCACACCGTCAGGACGGCCTCGACGATTTCGCGCAGGAACCGGTAGCGATTCTCGATGCTGCCGCCATACCCGTCCGAACGCTGATTCGTTCGAGACTGGAGGAACTGATCGATCAAATAGCCGTTCGCGGCATGGATCTCCACTCCGTCGAAACCCGCCGCGCGTGCGCGCTCCGCCGCCCGGCGGTAATCCTCCACCACCGCCGTGACCTCTGCCGTCTCCAATGCCCGCGGCGTCTCATACGGCTGTTTGCCGATTGGCGTATGGATGTAGTCGCCGTTGATTTTGATCGCGGACGCCGAGACGGCCGGTCGACCGCTGTGGAAACTGCTGTGGGACGCCCGGCCGCAATGCCAAAGCTGCAAAAAGATCGGCGTGCCGCGAGCCTGCAGGGCCGACGTGACCAACTTCCAACCGGCCACCTGCGCTTCGTTGTAAATTCCCGGGGAATCCACCCAGCCAAAGCCCTGCTCGGAGATGACGGTCGCTTCAGCCACGATCAGCCCGGCCGAGGCGCGTTGCTCGTAATACTGCGCCATGAGCGCGTTCGGCACCCGCGCCCGACCCGCCCGCGCCCGGGTCAGCGGCGCCATCACCACGCGGTTGCGCAGTCGCAATCCACGCAGATCAAATTCGGAAAGCAATCGGGAAGACAGCGAGGGGGTCGCGGCAGTGGTCATACGCAATTCAATTTCGTGGGCGGACTCTAGCAATGGATCCGCGGACTGCAAGGGATCGAATTGGCGGCGCGCGCAGGAACCGCTGAGGGGACCGCGCATTTTTTTACCAGCAGGGGTTGTAGCCGACGACGCGGTTCGAAGTCACTCCACGCCCGCCGCAATTCGAGCCGCTGCGGGCTGAACGCCCGCGCTCCGGGCAATTCATGGTTCCATCCTTGCGGAACGGCGGGCCCGGATGGTTGACTCGTGGCCACGGGCTCCATGAAGGCACCTCCCACAGCCCCGGTCCGCCGACGCTATCGCGTCGAGCTGATCACCGCGGAATCCGAGGCGTCCCTCTTTGTCCGGCACCGCCGGCTGATTCGGTTCCCGCAGCTCACGATGCCATTGCTCGCGGCCTGGACGCCGGAGCATTGGGAGGTCAGCCACACGGACGAAATTATCCAACGGGTCGATTTCAATCGGCACGTCGACCTGGTGGGCATCACGGCCAACACGCCCGCCGCCCCGCACGCTTATGGGCTGGCAAAGCAATTCCGGCAGCGCGGCGTCGCGGTCGTCATCGGCGGGCCCCACGCCACCTTGCTTCCAGAAGAAGTGGCCCAACACGCCGATGCCGTGGTCGTCGGTGAAGGCGAGCTGGTGTGGCCGCAGCTCCTCGCGGATTTCGAGCGCGGCGACCTGCAGCGAATCTATCGCTCAAACGAACTGCCCGATCTGAAGCAGATGCCGGCGCCGCGCTGGGATCTCATCCAGGGGCGCGCTTACGGCAAAGGCGTGACCATCGCCTCGCGCGGCTGCCCGTTCGCCTGCGATTATTGCACGATTCCCCAGATGTACCAGCGCCGGATGCGCCGCCGGCCCGTGGGCGAACTCGTCGACGAAATCCGCCGCATGCCCGGACGAGCCTTGATCTTCTGGGACGACAACCTCGCCGCGGATCGCGCCTACGCGAAGGAGCTGTTCGCCGCCCTCGCCCCCTTGAACCGATGGTGGACCAGCCAGTGCACGGCGGACGTGGCGTTCGACGACGAGTTTCTGTCGCTCGCGGCGCGGAGCGGGTGCAAGGCGCTCTTCCTTGGCTTCGAATCAATCTCCCAGGCCAGCCTGAACGGCGCCAACAAGCGGCACAATCACGCCGCCGAATATCACGAGGTCATCCGCCGCTTCCACGCCCATCGCATCGCCGTGCAGGCCGGAGTGGTCTTTGGATTCGATCATGACGATCGCTCGATCTTCCGCACCACGGTCGAGCTCTATCGCGCGGCCGGGTTGGATTCCGCGACCGTCAGCGTGTTGATCCCCTTTCCCAACACGCCGATCTTCCGGCGACTCGACGCCGAAGGCCGCATCCTGACCCGCGATTGGTCCAAGTACAACGGCAAAAAAGACGTCGTCTTTCAGCCCGCGTTGATGTCACCGCACGAACTGCTCATGGGCATGGAGTGGGCCGCGCGCCAGTTCTACTCGCTGCCCTCCATCGTCGAGCGCATGGCCCGGTCGCGCACCGGCCTCTGGTGGAACATCCCCCGCAACCTGGGATACCACCTCGCCCTCCGAAATTTCGGCAACGTGGGATTCAACCCGGAAACGCGCGCGCCAGCGGTCTGCGGATCAAGTGAGGCGGATGGTGCGGACGACGTGTCCCTGCATCGGCAGAGTCTGGACTGGTGACAATGTTTTGCGAATGATTTTTGCCCGACTCGGCAATCGGCAATGGGGAATCGAAAATCAACAATGGGTTCGTGGCCTCAACTCACGTCTATTTTGGAGGTCTGGCCTCTCTCCCCATGAACCGCAAGGTAGGGCGCGCTCTCCGTAGCGCGCCGCCGACGCGGACCGCCGAGCGGACAGCCAGCGGGCGGCGGAGCGCCCGCCCTCCCTGCGTGCTCGCGGTCATGAACGTCGGCATTCGCAATTTCCAATTTGAAATCTGCAAATGGCTATTGGGCATTTGGCCGCCCGCTGGCCGCCACTCCCAACGCCAAATCCCGATCACAATATGCAAACGCCTTCACCCGAGCTCGCCCATCTTGCCGAGCTCATAGTCCTCGAACGCCTGGAGAATCTCGGCGCGGCTGTTCATCACGAATGGGCCGTGACCCACGATCGGTTCCGCGATGGGCTCTCCGCTCATCACCAGTAGCCGGGTGTCAGCGGTCGCCTGCAGGGTCAAGCCGTTTCCAGCGCGATGATAGATCGCGAGGTCGCCTTCGCCCGCGGCGCGTTCGCCCTCCAACACAACACGTCCGCTTTGCACGAGCAACGCCGTGGTGTGGCCCTCGGCCAGCGGCAGCTCCACCGCGGCTCCGGCCCGGAGATGCACGTCCCAGAGCTGGATCGGAGTAAAGGTCCGGGCTGGTCCCTTGGCGCCGGCATATTCCCCAGCGATGACACGAACCACGCCGGCATTCTCCGGGAGCGACACGCCCGGAATCTGGGCGCTCGACAAGGTTTGATAACCCGGCGCGGCCGTCTTGTGCTTCGCCGGCAGGTTCACCCAAAGCTGCACCATCTGGAGGGTGCCGCCGGTCCGGGTGAACGCAGCTGAGTGAAATTCTTCGTGGACGATGCCCTTGCCGGCCGTCATCCACTGCACATCCCCTGGGCCGATGGTTCCGCCGCCGCCGCTCGAATCCCGGTGCTCGAGTTCGCCCTGATAGGCCACGGTGACCGTCTCAAAGCCCTTATGGGGGTGGGCGCCAACTCCTCGTCTCTCCTCGCCTGGAGCGAAAACATGAGGCGCCGCATAGTCGAGCAGCAGGAACGGGCTCAGCTCACGACCCAGGCCGTTGTAGTCAAACACCGAGCGCACGGGGAAGCCATCACCGACCCAGTGCATTCTCGAACTCTGATGAATGCGAAGCAGTTTTTTCATGATCTCGTCTTTCTCGTTTCAAGGTCAGTTCAATCGTCTGTTCACGGACAGACCCTAGCGCTTCCGACGTCACGCCTGCCAATACCGTGTTGCTTCGCTGAGCATACCTCGCCCGTTGGCTGCCTTGCTGCTTGGCGCAATGCTCCCGGCCGGTATCATCGCCGGCGAATGGAACTCCGCCACTTGCGCTACTTCGTGGCTGTCGCCGAAGAGCAAAACGTCACCCGGGCGGCGGCGCGCCTGCACGTTTCCCAACCGCCATTGAGCCGGCAAATTCGCGACCTGGAAAACGAACTGGGCGTGGCCTTGTTCGACCACGGCGCAAAATCCCTGCGCCTGACCGAAGCGGGGCGCGTCTTTCTCGTCGAAGCCCGCGCCGTTTTGCAACGCTCGCACGAGGCAGTGCAGACGGTGAAGGCCGTGGCGTCCGGCGAGCGCGGTGAAGTCCACGTGGCCTACGCTCCTTCCCTGACCGTGGAGCTCCTGCCCCGGGTTCTGCGCGATTTTCAGGAGGCCAGCCCGGGCGTGCGCGTCGTCCTGCATGATCTGTCTACGCAGGAAATGTTGCGTCGGTTGCGCGAGGGTAAAATCCATGTCGCGTTGCTGGTGCAGCCGGGTCCGCGCGCCTTAGCTGGCTTGGTTTTCGAAGCGCTATGCCGCTACGCCGTTTGCCTCGCGGCGCATCCGTCGCACCCACTGGCCCGGGCCAGGACCGTAACGCTCGAACAGGTAGCTCCGGAACGTCTGGTCACCTACAGTCTCGCCGACTACCCCGAATATCATGCGTGGCTCAAAGACCTGTTCGGTTCCGGGAAACTCCCGGTGCAAATTGCCGAGGAACACGAAGGCTCCACCAGTCTCATCGCCGCCGTCGAGGCCGGCCGGGGCGTGGCTCTGGTTCCGGAAGGCTTCAAATGTTTTGCTGGCCCACGCCTCACCGTTCGTCCGCTCAGACCGGCACCACCGCCCTTGGTTCTCGGAGTCGCGCGACCCAGTGGCGCGCCCGAGGCGGCCGTCGCCAATTTTATCGCCGCCGCCCGACGGGCCGGGTCTGCAGGCAGCCGTCTGCGTGGCGCCAACACGTCGGGATCCTGATTTATCCACGATGATCCATAAAGCCCTGGGACATGCCCCGCGGGTCCGCACCGAAGCGACCGCGATTCTCGCCGTCGTGATCACGACAACCCTCGCGGTGGCGGCAGAGAGCGGCCTGCACGTCACGCCGAGCGTTGACTATGATGGCCACGCGTTTGTCACCAACACCGCACCTGGCCTCCGATTCGAGCGCCGGAACGCCCCGGGCAGAAACGGGGAAGGCATCGACTACGAATTCCCCGAACAGACCGCCCACGGCGTCGCTTTGCTCGCCCGCTTTCCCGCCTTCAAGCTTTCCGACCGGCGCATCCACGTCGACGGCCCCTGGTATGACACCGCGGCGGCGAACCTTCACTTCACCCGCGGGATCACCAGCATCGGAGCCATCCCGCGCTATCGGGAGCGCGAAGACGCTCCCACCAACGTGCGCAATTTGTCTCAGCTCCAGAAGTGGAGCTTGCTGACCGACCCGCTGTGGTACGCCGCCGCCGCACGGCTGGTCAGGAAGCTGGAGAAGGAGGATTCCGCCGACCCGCGTATTCCGGCCCTCCGGTTTCTGAGCGAGAAACACTGTTACACCAACGACGAAGCGGCCTATCGCGCCCTCGGCCGCTATACGTTTGAATCAGAACGCTGGCCGACCGATCGCGATGGCGAGTTTGTTGGCTATGCCGCCATCGACATCGAGACGACGGAAGGATTCGTCCATCAACGCAATTGCAATGGCTGGCTCTACCAGGGCATGGCCGAGTCGGCGCGCGCGCGTGGGTTGCGCGTCATTCCGATGCTCTACGGCCAGTGGCAATTCTCCGTCGGGTGTTTCTACGAGTCCATGCGCCAAGGCGGGCATGGCGAGCCCGAGTATCTGCGACCGGAAAAAGATTTTCTCGCCGGCCCGGACCCGACTCTGGTGGCATGCCAGGACAACGACGGCATCCTCTCGATGGACGGCTATCAACAGGCAATTTGGGGACACGAACCATTTTACCAGCGCGATCCCGACGGCTCGCTCCAGTTGCACGATGGCCAGCCGGCCTTCAGTGATCTTCGGCGGACCGAAGCGTACGGCCAGACGCTGAAGCTGGAGAAAGGCGAAGCTCGACAATGTCTCGACAATATCTACCGCACCGCCCTGCGCATGTATCTCCAGCATCATCGCCGCGCGGGGCAATATCCGGCGGACAGCTCGCTGACCAAGCCCTTCCTTGCGAACTGTAAAATCGGCGCTTGGTCCCGCTACACGAACGAAGGTTTGCAAGGCATCCAGCAAAATGACCGTCCCCTGCCCGGCTGGCTGCTCGAGTTGCTCATTGGCTTGTATTTGTTCACTGCCGACGATGTCACGCTCTGGTCGAGCGACATGAACTTCCATCCGGGGCCTCTCGGCGGGGACTACACGAGCGCGTGGCGCTACAACGCGCACGGGGTGCTGGAGAGCGTCGTCAAAGCCGCGCATCGCTACAGCGCGCTCGACCCGCTGCACGCCACCGGCGCGAGATTTCAATGGTGTTGGTTCAACCTGCCCGTCGCAAACAAAAACGAAACGGCGGGCGATCGTTACTACGAAAAGCCCCTCGCCATCGGCAAGCTCCGGCCGTTCGAGGGCCACATCTGGCTCGAGCTGTTCGTCGCCTGGCCCACGCTGGATGCCACGGCGACAGAGTTCCAAGTTTGGATCGATCAAGATGGACGACGCTCGCCATCGTCGACCGTCCGGCTGCAAAACGGCCGGTCCTACTTCTACGACGCCTGGCAACTTCCGGATGAATTTAGCAACCTCGAGGGTCGCCACGTCTGGCTGCGCGCGACGGATCTCATGGGCGTGACCCGGACCTGGCGCGGAGACTGGCGAGCGCCCGTCAACGGCGCTGCGGCCGCGCCCGCCGGCCTGCGGTGAACTCGCAATCGCAAATCGTAAATCGTAAATCAAAAATCCCCATGGTTCATGGGGAGGTCGCCATTAGCCAGTGCATCATCGCCCCGCGACAGGCACGACGCCTTGTATCGGTTATCGCCTGGCCTCAGTCAGCCCGCGGATTCGCCTCCGGCCGGTTCGGCGCCGACAATGCGTTGGCACATCACCCCGCCTCTGCTAGCGTCGCCACATGGCAAGCGTGGAAGGCGCGATTATCAAAAATCTCAAAAGCTTCGTGGCCTTCGCCCGGGACCGTCTCGGCGATCATCATCTGGCCGAAGACGTCGTGCAGGAGAGCCTGCTCAAGGCGCTGTCCGCCGATCGGCAACCGGCCACCGACGAAGAAACAGCGGCGTGGTTCTATCGAATTCTGCGCCGGGCCATCATCGATGTTTATCGGAAACAGGGGGCGCGCAGCCGCGCGTTGCAACGGTTCGAGCAGGAGTTTCCCGAAACGCCGGACGAGGAGGAGCAACGCGAGCTTTGCCGGTGCTTTCGCCGCCTCATGACGCTCGTGCCCGAACAGTATCGGGAGTTGTTGGAGGAGGTTGACCTGCAAGGAAAGCCACCGGAGGACGTTGCCGCCAAATTGGGCTTAACGAAGAACAACCTGACGGTGAGGCTGCATCGGGCGCGGAAACATTTGCGCAAGGCTCTGACGTCGAATTGCGGGGCATGTAGTGTCCACGGTTGCATCGACTGCACCTGCGACGACTCGACCCCCACGGCGCGTTGCCATTAAAATATTTCCCCGGCAGGTGTAATAAAATCCCGGCAGGCCCGTTAGCCCTGGTGAACGGCCGGCCAATCCCGACAATGATGTCGGGGCCGGGCCGTGACATCCGCAAAGCCATAAACATGAAATCGCATCGCAAGTCTGAAACAAAGAGCCGCAAGACCAAGGCGCAGCTCGCCGCCGCCTGTCAATGTAACTGTACCTGCAACTGTTCGTGCGAGCCGGACGGATGCCGGTGCACGTCCTGCCAGTGTGGGAAGTGACCTGGCTCCGGCATTCCAAACCAGGGCCGCCCCGGCCGGGACCGGGGCGGCCTGATCCCCTGCCGCTCCTTGATGAATCCAATCATGAGCCGCCCTCCGGGGTGCGCCCGTCCTCGGGCGCAGAAAGCTGGATATTTCCGGCGGTTGGGATGCTTCCGGCCCTCGAGTCGTGCGTACATTTCTGCGGGTCCCGCACTCCGCGGAACCGCATCCCGGATTCATTGCCTCAAGCCACGTGCAACCATTCAGTTTAAAACTTGCCAGGAACATCTGTGTCTTCCCTTGAATTAAGAGTCCCGCCCTTGGTCCTGGTGCTGGCCCTCGCCGCCGCGATGTGGTTCGGCTCCGCTTATGCGCCAGCACTCCATGCGGAAGTTCCTTTCCGATGGGTCCTGGCCTCGAGCCTCGCGTTGTCAGGACTCGTCGTCTGCACCCTCGGTTTCCTCGAATTCAAAAAGGCCAAAACCACACTCAACCCGACCAAACCTCACGCGTCGTCGTCCCTGGTCACGACGGGAATCTACCGCCGCACACGCAACCCCATGTATCTCGGCTTCCTCGTGATTTTAGCTGGCTGGGCCGTGGCGACCGCCAATCTCGCGGCCTGTTTGGGATTGCCGGCGTTTCTCTTCTACATGAACCGATTCCAAATCAAACCGGAAGAACGGGCGCTGCAGAGGACTTTTGGCGGAGAGTTCAACGCCTATTGTGCGCACGTCCGGCGTTGGCTTTGATGCCTGCGGTCCTCATTTGTTGGGGAACTATCCTGAGCCATCAGCGACCTGGCGCCGCCGGCTAGTTCGGCGGACCGGACGTCATCAGCCAGACTTCGGCGACCTGCATACAACAGCGGTTGGGAGTGATGCGAGTTGCCTCGACCCGCCAGCGGTAGTTGCGATAGGGAATTGGGTTGGAAAAGAAAAACTCCTGAGACTGATACCGTCCGGTAAACCCGGCCGCGATGTTGCTGATCGTGGTGATCGGCGTCCAAGTGCCGCTCTCATAGTCGGTCAGTCGCAGGTCATTGGATCCTTCGAGAACCACCACATCCGGGTCGCGATCCGGCGCATCATTCGCCGACTGAATCCCCATTCCCGTGACCACCGTGGGACCCACGGCCGGCTGAATTGCGAAGCCCGAAGGCGAGAACGAGCCGATCTCCTGCCCATCCCGCCCGCTGTCCCAGTTCAAATACTTGGTTTGCTTGTTCTGGTCGATCACGTTGGCGACGCCTTCGGAGGCCCGGCTGTTGCCGGACGAAGCGAAAATGAGATCGCCCGGTTGCGTGACGTGCCAGGAAGCCGGGCTCAGGCGTGGCCCGGACCCTGGGCGGTCGACGATCTCCCACCGGAATGAGTTCGTGTCCACCCACATCTTTCCGTCGCCATACATAAAGACCGCCGTTTGAAAATCCCTGGTCTCTTCCGGAATGTCACACACGACGGAATACTCCTTCCAATCCCTCGTCCCGACAACCCGGTCCGCGGAGACGATTTTTTCGAGACGCTTCCCTTTGAGATCCTTGGGTTCGAAATCGAGTCCGCCTCGCGGGAGAACGTCTTCGGACTTAATCCAGACACTCATGCGCACCCGGTGGCCGAGATACTTTCGGAACACGTCCAAGTCGTATTCGTGCTTCCCCCACCACACGAACGAATATTTTTCCGCCGGCTCGGAGGAAACGTACGCAATCCGCAACGTCGGGCGGCCGTTCCGGGTCACCCCAGGATCCATCGCAATCGAAAAGTCTGTGGGACATTGGCTCCAGATCGTCCAGCGCCCAACGTCCGTGACGGAGGCCTCGGGCGGCGCGAGGTCGATTTGGAAGCCGTCAGCCCACATCTCGCCCGGGCCATAGAGCGTGGGCGCAAGGGTGATGGCGCAGGGCCCCTTCGGAAGTTCGATGATGAACTCCACGGCTTGCCAATCTTTCGTCCCGTGCAGCGGCCGGTCATGCATCAGGTCCCACGGCCCGCCGTCACCGTTGGCCTTCGTAACGTTGAGGGACGCTCCCGCCCAATTGCCGACCGCGCGCGTTTTCATCCACCCGCTGACGCGAACACGCTGTCCGATGAGCGGAGAACCGTTGGTGACAGCATAGACACCGATCCGCGAGGCCGCGAGGCCCCGGCCGACAAAGCTGGTCAGACTTCTGAGGAAGTCCGCGGCCCCGGCCGACGTGGGGGCCACAAGGCATTTGATATGCATCGCCGAAGCGGAGTTGGTCGTGCGCCGAACGCTCGGATCAAGCTCCACGAGAAACCGTGGGTCGGGCAGGATGGCCAGAAAGGAGTCATTCGGCAGCACCACGGGCAGCGGTTCGCCCGAAGCAGCGCGAACCGCCGGTTGAGACTGAGCGAGGCCAGCGTCACCCACCCTTACGGGAGGTGCGGCCGTCAACTGTTGGATTAAATACAGGGTGACACCGGTCACGACCGCGAGCGCTGCCGCCCCGGCAACAAAGCCCTTCGGTGCGGTCATCAAAGCGGCGACCTGGGAGGAGGTCGTGGTGGCCGTGGTGGCGAGCGCCGTCCCGGAAAGCGCGGCGGCCGTTGACACTGAAATCGCCAGGCCGATCGGGGCAGCCTGAACCGCGTTGGCCGAAATCGCCGCGGTCAATGCGGCCGCGGAACACACAATCCCCCGCCGGGTGAAAAAAGCCCTCAGCTTCTCAACGGCGCGATTAACCCGCATCTTGACGGCATCCTCGCTCGCCCCCAGGGCGGCGCCGATTTCCTTCATGCTCTTGCCATCAAAGAACCGCAGAGCCACCGCATCGTGGTCTGCCCGGCTCAACCCAGCCATGGCTGCATCCAGCAGCGGCGCGATTTGCGGCCACACGGCTGAGTCGCTTTCATTTAGTAATCCCTGCATGTGCGCCTCCTGTTCGCGGCGGGTGCGGCGGATCTCGCCGCGAAGAAAGCTCACCGCCGCGAGCCGGGCCGTTCGACACAGCCAACCGGAAAGTATCACCCGTTCGTTCAACTGCCCGGCCTTGCGGGCGAGAATGACGAAGACCGCCTGGGTGATTTCCTCGGCTTGATGCGCATGCAGCGTGTGGCGCCGGGCGATGGAATAAACCTTGTCGACGTGGCGAGCAACGAGCGCAGCAAAAGCCTCCTCCGAGCCGTGCTCGACATATTCCTTCAACAACGCGCTGTCATCGAGATTCAACATGTACTAGTCAATGCCGCCGACCATCGGAAGGTAACAGATTCCGGTTAAAAACTGCATGGCGAATCACGAGGTATGCGCGCAGCTTTCACCGAGCCGCCCGTCCATTGAAACCCAGGGCCTGGCTCGAACCTGAATTTTGGTTCAGACCAAGGCGTGACGACAAAACGCTGTCGCCACGGCTGTAACGCGAGGGCCGGATCGGCGTCGTAAAGTCGGAACGCACACGATTTCCTCGACAGAATGAGCATCAAATCCATGGCCGCCCGCTGGCTCCGACTCCTGGCCTTGGCCACGCTGGCCTTCGCGGCCGACGCCAAGGCAGCGACCGTAGCTTGGGACGGTGGCGGCGGCAACTTGCTCTGGTCCCGGGCCGAGAACTGGAGCACGGACACCCTCCCGAGCTCCGCCGACGACGTGGTCATTGCGGTTCCCGCCGGCGTCAGCATCACCTCCGTGTCGAACGTGACCATTCGCAGCCTCCAATGCGACGGCGGACTGGCGGTCGTCAGCGGGACCTTCCGGGTCACGCAGGGAAACTCGACAGTGTCCGGCGGCCTCTCCCTGGGCACGACGGTCACCCTCTCCGTGACCGGGTCCGGCACGGCGTTGACCGCAACCGGGCCGACGGACGCCGGAGCGTGCAACTTTGATGTCTCAGGCGGAGCCCGGCTGCATCTGCCTCAGTTGGGAGCGTATGCGCGGGGCGCACCCTGCACCACCGTTTTCTGGAAGATCAACGGCGCCGGCACCCGCCTGGAATTGCCAGGGTTGACCAATCTCATCGGCGGCGCCTGCGTGGCCCTAGACATTCAGGCGCAAGCCGGAGGAACGATCGATCTGACGGGCCTGATATCACTTGGCGAAGGGGCCACCAGCTTCCTCGCCAGCGGTTCGAACAGCGTTGTGGATCTGAGTTCGCTGCAGGGTTCCACCGCGATCGCACGGATCCTGTCGTTCGAGGCGCGCGGAGGTGGATCCGTCCAAATGCCCCATTACCCCGGCGGCCCGGCGACCCGGGTGATCATCGACTCCGCGGGCGGAATCGACGTTGCCAACCTGCGGGAACTGGACGGCTTTTCGGTGACCGGCCGGACGCTCACGTTTCCGGCGCTGACCAATCTGACGGCGGGCAGCATCAGCGTGCGGGGCGGGTCGGCGGTGGTCTTGCCGGGTTTGCGGGAGCATCAACATGGCACGCATTGCGACGCGGACACGTGGGAGGTGACGGGGCCGGGCAGCACGCTGGAATTGCCGGCCCTGACCCGACTGGTGGGCGCCAGCTGCGGGTTTCTCACCTTGTCGGCGACTGGAGGCGGTCAACTCCGTCTGAATCAGCTCACGACCGTGCCCGACGGGACGTTGAACTTTCTGGCCGACGGGCAGGAGAGCCGGATTGAGCTGGCCAGCCTGGGGGAGGCGTCGACAGCCATCCGGACCCTTGGTGTCACGGCCCGGAATGGAGGCACCTTCGTGCTGCCCCAATTTGCCGGAGGCCCTTCCGTGCGGTTAACGCTTGAACCAGGAGGAGTGTTGCCCATCGGCCAGTTCCGAAGGCTGAACGGCCTGACTGTTCAAGGGCTGACAGCGGTGTTCTCCGCGTTGACCAATCTCACCGGCGGCCCGGTCCTTGCCACCGGCGGCGCGTCGGTCACCTTGCCGCAACTGTCCCATCACATCAACGGCAACGCCTGCACGGTCAATTCCTGGGCCGCGCGCGGGATCGGCAGCATGTTGTCGCTGCCCGCCCTGACCAACCTGACCGGCAGCACCTGTGGGGCGCTCGCGCTCGAGGCGTCGGATCAGGGGCGCCTGCAGCTACCCCGGCTGGCGTCCATCCGCGAAGGCCAGGTCAACGTGCTCGCCGACGGCACCAACAGTGTGATCGATCTCAGCGCCCTCGAAGAATCTTCGGCCACGCAGCGAACCGTGAATCTCGACGCCCGCAATTCCGGCGCCATCCTGACACCCGCCCTGACCGGAGGCCCGACGGTCAACGTCACCCTTCAATCCGGAGGCGAAATTTCCGTCGACCAACTTCGCCTCGTCCGGGGCCTCACGGTCAGCGGAACCACGCTGGCACTGCCGGGCATCACCAACCTGTTCTCGGGAAATCTCGTGGTGCGCAACGGTGGCGTCCTTCGTCTGCCCAATCTCATTCGTCACCAACAGGCGCCCGATTGCTCAGTCAGCACCTGGGAGGTCAACGGAGCCGGCAGCGAGCTGGATTTGTCAGACCTCACTCATCTCACCGGGAACGCCTGCGGCGACCTGCGAATTCAGGCCCTCGCAGGCGGGCGCATGAACCTCGCCAGCCTGGAGTTGATCCAGGAGGGCTCCGTGACGTTCGTGGCCGACGGAGCCGGCAGCCGGATGGACCTCACCGCGTTGGAACGATCCGATGCCACCAGCCGGCCTGTCGCGATGGAAGCGCGCAACGGCGGGGTCAACTCCATGCCGCACATGACCGGCGGCGCCACCGTCAGCGTCACCGTCCAATCGAACGGCGTCATTTCCGTCGCGGCGCTGCAACGACTCAACCGCATCGTCGCGAACGCGGCTGTCCTGGAGTTCCCCGCCTTGACCAATTTCGACAACGGCACGCTCGCGGCCAGCAACAGCGCCCACGTTTCCGCACCCGGCATCCTGGAATTCCTGCAAAACCCGGCTTGTGCTCCCGCCAACTGGCTGGTCCGGGACGCCGGCACCGTCGCCGCCTTTCCCGGGCTCAGACAGTTGACGGCCGCCACGTGTGTCGGTCTGGACATCCAAGCTCTGGCGGGCGGCCAGCTTCAACTCGGCGCTCTGACCGATATTCGCGGCGGCCCTCTCCGCCTCGTCTCCGCCGACCCGGGAAGCGTGGTGGATCTGCACGCCCTCACCTGCTTCGTCAATGCCTCCCTCGAATCACGGATGACCGCGACCAATGGAGGCGTCATCCTGTGGCCCGGCGAACCGCTCGTGCTGTCCGGCGTCGCGCTGAACCTCGCCGGAGCCTCGCCCGCCGATCCGCGCACCGTGATGAACGCCAGCAATCTCGTCCTCCGTGCCCGGCCGTGGCTCAGCTACCTGATGGAAGTCCGCGAGGATTCCCCGCCGGCCGCAGCGTGGCATTTCCTTCGCCGGGTTCCCTTGACCAATACGTTTCAGATCGTCGAGCCCGCACCCGCGGACGCCCAAGCCTATCGCGTAACCGAATTCGTCGCCGACTCGTGCACGCTCGAACTGACTTCCGTGTCCGGACAGGGAATCGGCCTCGTGCTCTACGGGCCGCCGGGCCAGTCCTGCCAGGTTCAGCGCGTGGACGAACTGCTCGAACCCGTCGCCTGGATCAACCTCGAAACCATCGCCATGACCAACAGCTTTCGCATCCTCGCGTCGGACCCCGGCACCCAGCCACAGCGGTCCTGGCGCACGGTGCCCCGGCCCTAGTTGCAGGGTCCCCCGGATGACTGGGGTCCTGTGGCGCCCAAAACGGCCTGGGCCGAGGGCCGGCCGGAGACGCAGAACCGCGTGAATTATCGACTGAGGCGTAACGAAGCCGCCGGTCATTCTCGGCCAGGCATGATGCAATGCACCTGAAGCCGGTCGGCTCCAGCCGACCTCGCCGTGGCCTCCGCGTGCGCGTGGCATCGTGGCCGATGGCAACTCGCGGCCGGACACCGTTGGGGCAACGCCGGAACTGGAGAGCCAGGCCGTGGAGCGGCGGCTCACGGCAGCGTCAGCCGATAAAATCGGCGAGACCATCGCCAGCCGTTCGGGTCAAAGAACTCACCGTGCTCGGACCGGTTGGTGAACGTCCACAGCCCGTCCCAATCCACAAGGTTGGTGGATGCCTGCACCTGATATACCTGGTCGATCACGCCTTTGAACGGCCAACGAAATCCACCTCCACCGGTCAACACAGGCGGTTCCAACTCGGCCCCGAATCGCCCCGATTGCAGGATGCCTCCGCGGTTGCCGACGACCACGAACTTCCCGTCGAGCAGGGCGACCTGGTGCTGGTTCTCGAAGGTGCGCGACGCGCGGCGCGTCCATTGCAGGCTGTCGGGAGACGTGAGGATGGTGCCGTCGTTTCCCACCACAATCCACAGTCCCTGGGCCCAGGCGGCCGCGCGGAGGTTTTCGCTGGAGACGGATCTGGTGGCAAAAGTGAACCCATTGGTGGTCGTGAAAATGGCGCCGTCGTTGGCCGCGATCAGGAACTGTCCGTTGGCGAAGGTGATGCCGCGCATGTTCTTGCCCGGGTAGAACTCAGCCTGCCTCCAGCACACGCCGTCGACGGAGCTGAAGAGCGAACCGTTGCTGCTGCCCGGTCCGTCACCCGCCACGAGGAACAGGCCGTTGCCGTAGGCCACGTCGTTCAGGTCATACGGCGGTCCCGTGGACGTCGCTGTCCAGTTCAGGCCGTCGGTTGAGCGCACGATCGTGCCTTCGGTGCCGACCACAATCCACTGGTTGGTCGCGTAGGTGGCGTCCTTCAACGAGTGAGTGGTGCCTGTGGTGCGGACGGCCCAGTTCACCGCATTCGTGGAGGTGAGCACGATTCCCGGCTCTCCGACCGCGACCCACAGCCCCCCGCCCCAATGGACGCCGTGCAGGTCGTTGGTCACCCCGGCGTTCTGCGAGGCAAAGGTCAGGCCGTTTGTGCTGGTCAGTATCGTGCCCCCTTTTCCGACAACCACCAGCAAGCCATTGGCGACGTCCATGCCATCGAGGTCCCGCGTCACACCGAAGTTTTGCGCCGCCCAGGCCGTGCCATTGGTGGAGGTCAGAATGGTGCCGTTCTCTCCGACGGCGACAAAGGTCCCCTTCGAAAAATCGATCGACTCCAGCCGGTCCGGAGTGCCCGAGGAGACGACCGCCCACGTTTTCGCGTCGGCGGAAGCCAACACGACTCCGCGCGCGCCGGCCGCGACGAAGCGGCCAGCCCCATGGGTCACGCCGAGCAGCCGCCGCGCCGTCACCGGAGGGCGCTCTTGCCAAACTGCGCCGTCGGCGGAGACCAGCACCAACCCGTCGTCCCCTACGGCCACGAACTGGCCGTTCGCATACGTGACGCACTCCACCGGCGCCCTCACGTCCAGGGCGAGTTCCCAGATGATGCCATCCGGCGACCTCAGGACCGACGCACTGCCGGCGGCAACAAACACCCCATTCCCGGCAGTGACCGATTGTCCAGCGGAAAAGCTGTTGAGGGGAATCCGGGACCAGCTCAGGCCATCGGAGGAATGCATGACGAGTGTGGTCACGCCAGGCGCGCCCCCCACCGCCACAAAACGCCCGGCCGACCACGTCACCGCGCGCAATGTCGTCCCTGCCGCCGTGAACCGGAAGGACCAGTTTGTGCCGTCCGGAGAGGAGAGAACGGTGCCGCCCTCACCGACAGCGACAAAGAGTCCGGCGCCGTAGGCCAGGCCGTTCAACGTCACATCCGCCCGCCGATTCTGCAGCGCCCACTCTGTGCCGTCCGAGGAGGTTAGAATCGCCCCGCGTGCCCCGACGGCGACAAATTGGTCGGGGCCGTGCGCCACCGCGAGCAAAGGCTCCGACTGAGGCCGTGGATTGCGCTGCGCCCACCGGTCGAGCGGCCCCGCGGGCGTGATCGTCAATGCAGCCACACTGCTGGCAGCCGTCCCGAGGAAATTGCTGGCGATGATTCGGTAGCCGCCGGCATCCGCCAGCGTCGTCTCGATGAGGCTGAATCCGCCTTCGCTGCAGCAGCCTTCGTGGGTGAATGGCACCGCAACTTCCACGCCATTGTGTTCCAGGAAATAGACTGGCGGCGGGCCGGCTGCAGCCGACGCGGCCATTCGGGCCTTGGTCCCCTCGACCACTGACTGGCTGGCCGGCTGCGTCTGGAAAATGGGCGACTGGTAGCTCACTGTAACCGTCGCGACGCTGCTGGTTGCGGCGCCCGCAAGGTTGGTCACGACAAACGAGTAGTGGCCCGCCTGATTCGGGGCAACCGCGAGCAACGGCAGCGCCCGATTGGTCTCTCCCGGCAAGGTTGCCCCGTTGAATCTCCATTGAATGAAGCCCGGGCTGCCGTTGTAGGCGGCGGCCAGGCTGAGATCCTCACCCACCAGTGCCGCTTCCCGGCCGGAAAGGAAGTAGGGGCTGGGGTTGGTAGGCGGGGCGTAGTAGAGGGTGAGCTCGATCGGGGCGCTTGTGTAACTGCCCGCTGCATGGCTCACAACCAGCGCATAGTTTCCGGCCTCGTTCGGGCTCAGCAGGCACCGCGAGAGCCACGGATGGTTCTCCCCAGCAAGCGCCCGGCCATTGAACTGCCACTGCAGGGTGTAGGGCACGGCCAGCGCGACCGCGGACGAGAAGTTGATGCACGTGCCCACGGCCACGGACTGGGTGGCACCCTGATCGTAGATCACGACCGGCGTGACGGTCAGGCTGACCAGAGCCGTGTCCGTCCCAAGGCCGTTGCTGGCCACGATGCTGTACGTCCCACTCTGGCCGATTTGCACCTCGCTGAGCGCAAGGCAGGCGTTGGTTTCTCCGGGCAGAGCGGCGCCATTGAAGCGCCATTGCAGGGTTGGTTTGGGACCACCGGTGGACTGGGCGCAAAGCGTTACGGCGGCACCCGCCAAAACCTGCGTTTCGCCGGTCCCAACCCACACCGCCACGGTCGGCGGCGCGAAATCCACCGCCAGCGTGGCCACGGCACTCGTGACGGCTCCCCAGCGATTGCTCAACACCGCGGTGTATGCGCCTGCCCGATCTTTGCCGGCCGCGGCGAGGTTCAGCGTGTCATTGGTCTCGCCCGGCAGCACCAAGCCATTGAACGACCATTGAAAAACAGGCGACGGAAACCCCGCTCCGCCCACGCTGAAGGTGATGCTGTCGCCATCGAGAATCGCCCGGCTTTCCGGTTGCCGGAAAACGTCGGGTGGACCCGGAAGTTGCACCAATTTTCGAACCTCGGTGCCGGGCCCGTCTTGCACAACCAGGTAAAGGGTCCCCCTCCGATCAACCTCCATTCCGGCCAGCCGCCCGCTGGAATAATTTGTCCGCCAGAGCAGCGCGCCATTGGGCCCGTATTTCGCGACAACGATTCCCGTTCTGCGAACGTCGTCGTCATCGCTATAGGAGGAATATGTCCCGCCCAGATAGCAGCTCCCATCGCCATCAAATTGCAGGCGGCCGCCACCATAATCCGGGTGCGACCGCTCGGACCAGAGGACCACCCCGGCGGGATCCATCTTCGTCAGCGTCAAATCGTAGTCATACCCGGAATCCCCGCAATCATGGCACAGCGTGTAATAGAAGGCGTCCGTGCCGGCGATCACGAGATTGCCCGCCGGATCGATTTGCGCAGTGGAGAAATCAAATCCCGCCCGGGAACCGCTTCGCGTCTTCGTCCAGCCGGGCGCGCCCCCCGGGCCGAACTGCGCGGCTGAAAAGGACTTTGCCGATACAAACGTATTCCCGCGGCCATCCGCAGCCACCGCTGGACGATAGCCACGCGGAATCGGGGTGTTTTCACTCGACCACAGCAATCGACCCGCCTCGTCGTACTGAATGAGAGCCTGCCTGGGCGACGCGTAGTCCGGCCTGTACGTAACCCCGGCCAGAAGTAACTCGTTGGCGGGGCCCAGACTGAAGCCATTGAGATCCACATACCAATTCCCGGTGGGCTCATAACACCGCTCCCAAAGTGGACTCCCCTCGGGAGAACACTTCACGACGTAAAAGGACCACGTCGCCAATAGCCCCCCCACATACGCATTTCCAGCGGCGTCCATCGCCAGCGCCGCACTCAGCACGTTGGTCTGAAATTGCCGCGTCCAGGCCAGCTCGCCGCTCGCGCCATACTTGAATATCACTGCGGGGTTGCGCACGACACCGTTCGTGATCCGGGTCGCTCTCGTGACCCAAGTCTGGCCCTCCGTATCCGTCAGGACCGAGCCGCCCCCGATCGCAGAACCGCCAACGCAACGATTCGACCAGACCAGGCTGCCGGACGCCGAATACTTTAATGTCACGAAATCGCCCGAGTCCTGACTGGTCAGGTAAAGGTTGTCCTGATCATCCAGCCGCAGCGCCGCCAGCATCCCCTCGCGATAACCGCTGGTCCAAACCTCGCGGACCTGCGCTGAAACGGACAGGGTCAACGCCCCGACAAGCGCCACCCCGGACAGGCCGGCTGCTGGCCATCGAATAGTGCGATTTTTCATTGATGCTCTCCCAAAGTTTCGAACGATGCTCATCGGAGACGGCGATCGGTTTATCTCGATCCCAAGTCGACCCGGCTCGCTCTTCTCAGCTGGGCTGCCGCTGACGGCTTTCCCTCGCTACAGGGGAATTCGTGAAGGGAGGTTGCGACCGTGACAATTCCGGGAAGCCATCGGATCAATGGCAGGGAGTGCGTTACCGGCCCGTCTCGAAAAATGTGAATTCGTTGGCGAGCAGGTGGCGAAACGAGTCAAAGTCGGCATCGGTCACGGCCTCGAAGCCGTCACGCATGCCGGGCTTGGCGCCGGCGAGAAGTTTTGAATCGCTGATGGCGAGCAGGCTGGCGCGCAACGCATGGACGACTTCCGCGGGGAGGCCGGCTCTGGAGACATACACGTCCGGAGTGATCCGGTAGCGGCAAAGCTCCACCAGCCCGGTTCCATCGTTCTGGCGCAAGCGGAAGCGCCGCCACGGAGCCACGCCCACTTCGAATTCGCCCGTAAGCACCCTGGCCAGGACGTCGCGGTGGGCAAACCCTTCATTGCCGAAGGAAATCAGGTCTGCCCCGGCAGCGGCCGTGGCGGCGTGCGGCTCGTATTGCCGCCGCGCGTTCAGGTTGGTGTAGAACGACAGCCCGGGCGCGCACACGCCCGCCTGGGCCAGCGCAACCTTGCCGAGGAAGCTGACGATGGAGTTGGTGTGGGCAAAAGCCGCGCTGTGGCCAGCCACCTGGTTCAGGTTGGAGATGCCGGCATTCGCCCGGGCATAAACGGCGCCCTGGCTCCGGAATCGCTCCACGACGAGTGGTTGAACCTGGGGTGACGCCTCACGCAGGCGAACATAAGTGAGGTAGGTCACGGTTTGCAGATCGGCCCCTTTGCGGGCCCCGCTCAATGCCTCCCAGCTGCGCGCCTTGTAAAGGTGCAGATCGAAGTTGACCTGCCGGCCGAGCACCCGAACCATCTGTTTCTCCATTTCACCCAGGAACCGCGCATAGGACGTGGCCACGGACACCGGATGATCAGGAATGTTGAGGGCAAAAGTCAGGGTCAGAGCGTTGGCTTTGGGAATGGGACCATTGACAAGCGCAGCCAAATCCCGGGAGGTGATCGTGAAGCGTTCCTCGAACTCGTTCTCCCAGGCATTGTCGATCATCTGGCCGATTCGATCGGTCACCCAGTCGCGTTGATCCGCGGCATCCTTGTCGCGGAGACGCCGGAGGTGCAACAGCCCCAGCGACACCGCCAGGCAGATGCACAAGCTGGCAATGAGGCTCGTCCCCAGCGGATTGCGCCGGGCCCAACGCGTCGTTCTGAGGAGGGGTCCGATCGGGCGGGCGCGAATGGGCACTCCAATCAGCCAGAGCTCCAAATCGTCGGCCAGCGCTTGGGCCGTCGGATACCGGGCGCCCGCGGTCTTTTCGAGGCATTTCAAACAAATCGTGTCGAGATCCCGATCGATGCGGGGGTTGTGGCTGCTGGGCGGCGTGGGCTCCTGCTCGGCCACCAGACGCAGCAACTCAAGCAGCGTGCTCGCGGTGAAGGGCAGCCGACCGGCCAGCATTTCGTAAAAAATGGTGCCCAGACTGTAGACATCCGATGCCGGAGTGAGCCGGTCCCCGGAGGCCTGCTCGGGTGACATATAGCCCGGCGTGCCGAGCGTGGTGCCGGAACCAGTGACTGCCGAGGACGGATCCGCAGCGGCCGGCCCAAGGACCTTGGCGAGACCAAAGTCCGTGAGGTGCGGTTGCCCGTCTTGATCCAGCAGTATGTTCGCCGGCTTGAGATCCCGATGAAGCACATCCTTGCTGTGGGCGTGATGGACCGCTCGAGCGATCGTCGCCATCACGCGGACGACCGACACGGCTCGTTCCCGCCAGTCCACCTGACCCGCTCCCGTCCCAGTGGGTGTCAGGCACAAGTCCCCGGAAAGGATTTTCTTCCGCAAATCGTCGCCCACGATCAGCTTCATGCTGAGGAATGGCTGGCCCTGATGCGCCCCGATCTCATAGATGGGGACAATATTGGGGTGGTCGAGACTCGCTGCGGTTTCGGCCTCGAGTGTGAATCGTCGTTTGGCGCTTTTGGACGTGACCTCCGTATCCAAGATCATCTTCAGTGCGACCGGCCGGCGCAGGCTGATCTGCACGGCCTCATAGACGACGCCCATCCCGCCGCGGCCCAACTGGCGGCCCAACGCATAGTCGGCGAATGTTTTTTCCCCAGCCTCCACGCCCGGTGCGGGCCCGGGCGGCGCTTCCTCCGGGATCCCGGCGGCGTAAACAAACAGGCAGGCTCGACACAAGCCCATCAGGGCATCCTCGGGTATCTCCGCCGCACACTGGCCGCATGTTTTCGTCGCGGGCATGCCTACTTGAGATCCCACACAACATCGATTTCCGGCAGCTTCTTTTGGCCGGCTCCGTCACCGGCGGTTTCCACAACTTGATCGCCCCGCAGCCAGCGGCCGCTGCCGTCCGCGAAAGAAAGATTGCCGCCTCGCTGGTGGCGCCGTCCGGCAAAACGGGTCGCCATGGCGGCCGGTTGCCCCAGAAAAGTCGCCGCCTGCCAAGGCGAGACCCGCTGCTCTCCCTCGAGCAGGTTTTCGAGGAAGAGCACCGTGGACGCGGGGCGGGTAATCCTTGAGAATTGAATCGAGTGGGTCGTCGGATCGAGGGTGAGAGCGGGCTCGATGAGCTGCGAGTTCATCGCCATGGAAAAGAGGGCGATGAGGGGGGTGGATTGTGGGACGACTGCGCTGGGACATTGAAATAAACTGGCTCGCTCATAGAACTGATGGCGCCGCTCCACCGGCGCATAACTCGCAGCGGAGGAGACCCCCACATGGTTGGACAGGGCATTGTACCAAACATCGGCGCTTTGCGGATTGCGAAGCGCGTTCCAATTGTCCCACGCCACCTGGCCGCTGGTGGAGAAACCTTCCCGTGGAATCCAGCCGTCCTGGTCGTCCGCATAGGAGATCAATCCCCAGGTCCACTGTCTCATCCGGTTCTGGCAATCGACCTGGCGCGCCCTGGCTCGGGCCTGCGCCAGCGGGGGCAGCAGGAGTGCCGCCAGGAGGGCAATGGTCGCCACCACCACCAGCAGTTCGATCAGCGTGAGCCCGCCAGGACGGGTCCGGCCACGACCGTGGACGGCGTCGAGTCGCCCCGTCATCTTCACGGCAGTCTCTCCAGAATATAGAAGCGCCGGGTGGCCTGCCTGGCACCAGCATCACGAAACGATTCCACCCAGTTTGTCGCCGTGCGAGTCGCCAGCAATGTTCCCCGGGACGCGCTCAAATCTTCCTTCCACTGCAGTTGATACGTGGCGCCGGGTACAGCCCGCCAACGCAACGTGGTCCCCCCATCATCGCGGTCAATGCCCACGATCCGCGGCGGCGGGTTGGTCGTGTAGCCCGGCGACCCAAGGTCGCCGCATTGCCCGGCCACAAAGGCGCCTCCCACTCCCGGAACGCTGGCGAAATCGAGACCGTCCACGTTGTCGAGGTAGTACTTGCTCACTCCAACGGAACTGCCGGCCCATGAGACCTGGGCGATCGTGTCCAGCGGATCGTCAGCACCCGGACCCCAAAGGCAAAGCTGATCCTGTCCATCGACCCCGCCGCGCAGGCCGGTTCCCGAGTAGGGCACCAGGACGAGATTCGGCGGCAGCGCGTCGCCCCACCACTCGAAGAAACGCCTGACATCCAGTCGCCGCACGAACACGGCGGATTCGCCCGGTTGGACGATCGCGTTGTTGGTGACGACACGCGCCCCGACCAGCGAGGGTGCGAAGCCATTGCCCGTGGCAAAACGATAGCCAAGTAGGTTGACTGCATTGGAGCCGAAGTTGGTCACTTCGAACCAATCGGAGGAAAGGCCGCAGTTGGTGGAAGGCGACGGCATGACCTCGGTGATCACCAGGGACGGCTTGGGCAGCACGCTCAGCCGGGCGCAAATGCCAAGCCCGCCCAGGATGTTCGTGACGTTCACGCAGAACAGCGTGCCGGACATGGCGGGCTGACAGTTTTTGATGACGAGCGTGCGGTTGGTCGCTCCCGTGAGAACCACACCATTGGAAAGCCATTGGAAAGTGGGCGGCGGTTGCGCGCACACGGGCGAGTAAAACCGCGCGGTCTCATTACTCAGCACCTCCACGTCCGTGAAGGGAGCGAGAATTGTCGGAGGCCCGCGCGTGGCATCAACGGTCAGCGTCGCCACCTCGCTGCGCAAGAGGTTGGTGGCGCTGCTGATCTCGACTTGATAGGATCCGGCGTGCGCAGGCTGGGGATTGAAAATCGTCAGCGTGGGCGCCGTGGCTCCTGCGATGGGCACCCCATTGAAAAACCAGCGATATTTCGGTCGGGGCAGCCCTCCCGCCCGGACGGAAAAGGAGGCGTCGATGCCCGGGCACGTGGCCACGCTGGCCGGGTGGGCCAGGATCTGAATCGGCACCGGACCGGCGGTCACTCCGGGAGATCCAAGATCATGGTAAAGTGCCGAACGAAACGTCTCGGAATCATTGGTTGCGCTGTAGTAACCGAACAACCCGGTGGACGGATCGTAAGTAAAAGTACTGCCGCGCCGGGCGCTTCCGAATTCAACGCTGTCGATGAAATCGTTGTCGTTGGTGGCTCCGGGACCCCACAAATGGATGCTGTCACCCCCCGACCCCAGCCCGTTCCCGCCCCCCGTGTAAAAGAAGATGCGCGTCGTTGCCGGCAGCCGCGGCCCCCACCAATCGCGAAACGCCTGTTCGTTGGTAATGATGCTGTCCGCTTGGATGATGAAGAGAATCGTCTCCCGATTGGAGATGGTCACCCCATCCAAGGATACCCAGTCACCCAACCGGCCGCCCAAATTGTCGTTCCAGTGGTAGCCATCAAGACTGAGATCATTGGTCCCAAAATTCGTCAGCTCCCAGAAATCCGCGAGAGCGTTGGTGGAGGGGGACGACATGGCCTCGGTGATGGCCAACTGCCCCGACGCGGCCGGTCCCAGCAACATGGAAATAACGATGGCCGCCAGGCGAAATGGCCCGTTCCAGACGTTCGTCATCAGTCGGTTCACGCGCTCCAAGCCAGCCCCAAAATGCTTCCCACCGCTTCAGGGGAATAACGAGATGAAAGGTTGCAGATTATTTTTGTCAGTGAGCAAAAACCTGCTTCAAGTGCCGAATTTCGGCTTCGACTTCGTCCGGGAAGACCACCGTTTGGGCAATCTCTTCGCGGATGAGTTGGCCATAGCGGATTCGAAATGCATGGACCGCATTCTTAACGGCCTGATCCGTCACCCCGAGCACCGCGGCGATGTCCGCATAACGCGTTCCCCGCGCTCACCAGGCTGTATATCCTTCAGGTGCGCGAAGAGCCCCGCTTTGCCCCGCCTTGCATACTCCGCCTCCAGCCGTTTCGCCGCCTCGGCCATCACCGCCCGGGCCCACTGCTGGTCGTAATGCTGGTCGGGCGTCAGCCCGGCATCCGGCACCATCGCCTCCCGTTCCTCAGCCGCATAGGCGTCCAGGGAAATCAATGGCGCCCCGCCCCCCCGTTTCCGAGCCCGCGATCGCTCGCGCTGATCGGACAGGAAGTGCTTCAAAAACGTGAGCAAAAAGGATCGAAACTTGCCGCGCTGATCGTGCAGGTGATCCAGCCAGTCCCGGTGCAGGAAGCGACTGAGAAATTCCTGCGTCAGGTCCTGCGCATCGTCAGGCCCGTGACCTTCCCTCCGGATGAAATGGTAAAGCGGCGCCCAGTAGGTGCGACACAACCGCTCGCGCGCCGCCATCGAATCGGGCGAATCCTTCTCCCGCGCCCTCATCACCACGCTCCAGCGTGTCGTCACAAAGGCCCGTCCAGACGGGGTGCAAGGCGAAGACGATTCTGGAGTGGCCATGGTGCCGGAAGACTGGTCTCGATGCCCCACCTGTTCAAGCGTCGTTTGCACAATCTTTTGAGCCCGTGCGCGGACCTGGGTTCCGGTATTTCCATCGTCGCTCGGAAATGCTGGAACTCCACTCCAACGCCGGCTCGCGGGAGCCGCCTGACGGCTTCAGTTTTGCTTCGAGAGTTTCAGCAACTCCTGCGCAAACGCCCGGCCCATCAGCGCGAAGGTCTTTGCGCAGCCCAGGTAGTGGTAACCCGCGTTCGAGGCGCCGCGTTTCCACACCGCCGCTTCGGCGGGAGTGATCACTTCGCCTTCATACTTCTTCACGTACTCGCGTTGCTGCGCCTCGGTCATCGTGCCATCCCGATTCGCGTGATCCTTGTGTTTGCTCCGGAGGTAATAGGCCATCTGCGACACCTTCTCCCGCTTGGCGTCGATCGCCGCCAATTCCTCCGACCAGAACGGCGCGGTCTCCACCGCCACCACGTTGCCTCGAAACTCCGGCCGCGCGGCGGGCGCGCCCATCGCTTTACGAAACTCGAGCGTCTCCGCGTTCGCCTTCGCGCCGCCCACCCCGAGGACGCCAATGACGAACGGCATTCCCGGCGCGTGCAGGTCCTTCCGCACATCCCGGATGAAGTGCGCCATCACATCGCTGTAGGCGTCGTAACCGCCGGGCTTTCTCCGGTTCGGATAGACGCCGGAATCCACCAGATCGTTCCATCCCTGCAGCCAGACGAAGCCGGCGAGCTCATATCCGTCCTTGGCCTCATACTCCGGGCACACGCGCTTCGGATCAGCCAGCACCGCCTTCACGTGCTGAATCATGAGGCGATAGGCCACGCCGGTTTCCGCGGCCTTTTTCGCCTTGGCTTCCTCCGCGTCTTTGCCGCGCCTCGCCAAGTCGGCGAGCTGCGTCTCATGGAAAACATACGGCCCCGCGCCCGGCGGGCGAAAATCGGTGTGCAAACTCCTTCCGCCCCATGCCGTCTTGATAATCAGGACCGGCTCGTCGAGCGCGGCGTCCATGGTCAGGCCAAAGGTGAATTCCGGCCCGATCTTCCCGCCGTCCTTCGACGGGTCGTTTCGCGAGCCATAGCCGGCAGTGAGCCGGCCAAAGCCCTCGCCATTCTCCTGCCCGCCGCCGGTGAAGTAGCTGATGTAGGCGTGTTCGCACACGGTCGGCTTGCCGTCCTCGCCGCGCATCTGCTTCAGCAGCGGCGCGGTCGCCGGGTCATCGCCGATGTAGTCAAACGTCTCAACCTTGGCGTGCCCTTCCATGTTCGACTGTCCGGCAAGAATGAAAACTTTAAGCGGCTTGGCCGAAAGCTGGACGGCAACGAGCATCAGCGCGAGCAGGGCTGGAGCATATTTCATGGTCAGTCCTCCGACGGTCCCGGCGCCGGATCGCTTCAGCCGGATCCATTTTGATTTACGATTTTTGAGTTACGATTGCGGATTGTCGGACTTGGCGATCCGAAATCGCCTCTCAGGAACCGCAAGGTAGGGCGCGCTCTCCGCAGCGCGCCGCCAGTGCGGACAGCCTTGCGAACCGCCGGCTGGCGGCGGCGGTGCCTCGCCGAAGCCGATAGGCAAAGGCAGGAGCGCCAGCCCTGCTATCTGCGTGCTCGGTTCATGCTCCTTGGGCAGGTCGGTAAGAAACAAGGTACTCTCGGTGGACCTTTGCCACGCGCACCTCGGTATCCGTACAACCTTTTGTCGCGTACGCGACAAAAGGTTGCACTCAAGTCGACGAGTCGCCCGGGGCTGAATCGGCGAGCAATCACTCCAGAAACCGCGCGCAGAAGGCTGAAAAACTCCCAGCGGCCGGGGCGATTTCAGCCCCTGGGGCGTCCAGCACCGCGGAACTTCGCCGCCAAAGAAGTCGGAGTTCATGCCGCTTTCCGCACCAGGGTCGCGCGGTCTTTCCTCTCCAAATGAGCGATGGCCCGCCTACCCGTTCTACTCGCCGAGGTGCAGTTTCGTCAGCGTCCGGCCGCCGTCGGCGGAGCGGTAGAGTCCATCGGTGTGGAGGAAATACCAAATCCGGCCGAGGTGCACATCGCCCGCACAGGCGATCAGGCCACCCGCGGGCACGTCGCCTTGCGGCGTGAACCACGACCACTCGAAGGCCCGGCGTTCACTGACGGAGTAACGGCCCGGTTGCGCCGGGTTGAGAGCCTGCGTGATGAACCGGCCAAACTTCTCGTCTCCCTGGGCGCACGCCCCCAGCGCGGTGAATGGCCGAAACCACTCAAGCTTTTTCTGCGGCGGGTAGAGCGCCATGTGCGACCCGGCGAAGACCTGCGATTGATAGCCGTGACTGGTGGCGTAGCGCATTTCGTTCACGGACTGGAGCGCCTTGTCGAAAGCAGCGTTGTAGAAACCAGTGTCCGCCCGCTCGTCCGAGACCGCGATCGACATCACGCCATCCGGCGAGAGATAGGCACGGGAAGTCTTCGCCGGAGTCGGGACCGCGGGGTCGCCCCGGCCGAGCAGGGCCATCCAGCGGTCCGGGCAGGTGGTCACGCAAAGGTGCGTCCGGCCCTTCGCCGGTGCCGGGTAGTGTTTCTCCCAGGGCCAGACCACCACGGAAGTGACCCGCTCGCCGCGCGCGCCGAGGTTCGTCCACGTGCTGCCGCTATTGGTGCTCTTCCAAAATCCGCGCGATTCCGCGCCGGCGTAGAGGATGGACGGGTGGCGCAAGTCGAATGCAACGATCTCGCCGCAGAGTGCGGACGGTCCAACTCCATCGAAATCCGCCTCCAGAAGCAGCGGCGTCCAGGTCACTCCCGCGTCGGTGGTCTGCAGCAGCCGCCCGCCGGCCCCGCGGCCGGTGGCGCGAAGCATGATCCTTGGGTTCTCCGGATGGATGGCGACGCTGCGCACTGCCAGGTCGTCGCCGGACAGGCTGCCGTTGGCGGCCGACCAGGATTTTCCGCCATCGGTGCTGCGGCGGAGTCCGGCGTGCGTCGAGCGGAGCACAAGGATGTTGGGATCGGTGCGCGCCACGACCACGCCGGTAATTCGATCCCCGGCGGTATCTCGGGCGGCGACGGGTTCCGCGATCGTGCTGTCGGCCGCGAGGCCGGGCGCGACCGAAAAGTTAGTGACCGACGCGTGGAAGTGCGCCCGGGCCTGTTGCGGAAGCGCGCTGAAGAACAAACCGCAGTCCAGCCGCGGCAACATCTTTTTGAACTGATAGGCCCCCAGTTCCCACGCGCGTCCATCGGGCGAAGTCCACGCGGTCCAGATGTCGCCTTGTCGCATAATGCGCAGCCACGGTCGATCCCTGGGCAGGGTGTAAGACGTCACGCGCCCGCCGCCGAAGTCGGTGAAATCCGCCGAGGCGCGCAGGCCGTTGGCGGCGGTTTGCACGAGATGAAAATCACGGCCCCAGTTCCAGTCCAGCCGTTCACCGTGTTCCCGCGCCGTCAGCCCCACCCAGGCGTTCGCGTTCACGGGCTCACCGCGCGCCCCGTTGTAGTTGATGATGCGGCAGGTCGCGGTGAAATCGCCCGTGACACTCCGCGTCACGGTGTGCCCGGCCCTTCCCAGTCGATGCTGAAATTTCTCGCCGGTAAGGCGTCGTAGAGGTGGGCGACCTCCAGCGCATGATCGCCTGCGCCCAGCACCACCGGGGCCGCCTTCTCCGTCGTGCCATGCTGCCCGTCCCACTGCAGGACCTCGCGCCCACCCAGGCGTATTTCATAGGCGCCATCGATCTGCGCGCGGAAGATGTAGGGCCCGGCGGCGGGCGCCCGCAGCCAGCCTTTGAACCGAAACGCATAACCCGACGGCCGATTCTCCCGCGCGCTGAGATCAAAGCCGCGCGCCAGGCCCGCGCGGACGACTTGTCCCCGTGCCAGCTCGTCCAAGGCCAGCCACGTGTGCTTTTCGTCCGGCTTCTGCAGCGGCGGATTGAAGTAATTCACCTGGCGCTGCGTGTCTTTTTGCCAGAGCTCATACGCCAGCCCGGCCATGGTCCGGGCGGGCGACCCGGCCGGCGCCATCGGATCCACGTGGCGCGGCTGGATGACCACCGGCTCGCTCGCCTGATCAAAAACATCCATGATGGTCAGGCGGACAGCCGCCGGCGGGCGGGCGGAGGGCACCAGCAAGTCCCGCAGAGAGGCCAACCGCTCCTCCTGCACTGCAAACGGTGCGCCCGCGCAGCCGGGCTTGTCGAACAGCTCCACTTTGCAGCCCAGCGCCGGGGACGATGTCGGCGGGACCTCCCAGGACACGGCCACGCAACCTGCCGATTCGATCGCGGCGGCCTTCGAGATCTGCGGCCGGTCCAGCGTCGGCGCCGCAGGCTGGCGCGTGGTGAACGCGTGTTGCTGCTCGCATCAACTCGGCCGGTTGCACGAAGAAAGCCGTGCTACCGCCCCACGGCCCCGGGTTCCGGGGGTGTCGTCAGCCCAGCCAGCGCGTGCACCTGCGCGGCGTCCAGCGCCACCTCCGGCTGGAAACGGTCGCTCGCCACGTAACCCAGCAGGCTCGCGCGCAGCTGACGCGCGGCCGGGCGCCTGGCCAGATCGCTCTCCAAATCGAGCGAGCAAACGAGCAAACGGCCCAGACCCACCCGGGCTTCAAAAACCAGCCCGAGCTTTCGGCAACTGTTCCAGTCGTCAATCACCTGCACGATCGGGCGCAGTCCTCGCGGCAGATGGTCAAGCACGACGGGCTTCGATCGATTCTGCAGGTCTTGCCATTGCCAGTCGCTGTGGAACGCCGTGGGAAACTGCGCCAGGGCCGGGTGCTTCGGGTTCATCAACAGGCCGAGGGTGTGTTGTGGTTGGTTGGGAAACCAAAGCTTGTTCCAGAAGATCGGATCGAACCGGCCGACAGTCGCGCCGCTGACCCGTTTTGGATCCAACAAAAGCACCACCCGGTCGCCATGTTCCAGCGCGGCCAGGGTGGCGGCATCGAGCGCCGTGGCCAGTCGCACGTTTGCCGGAGGCGCCGACTCAGCGTGCGCTGGATAGACCCACAGATTCCAGTCGTTGATCAGGCGTGTGCCCGCGAGACGCAGCTCCAATTTCAACGCCGCCGCCCGGGAGAACCCGCCGAGCGGCAGGTCAAGGTCGCCCACGGCGGAGACCCGGCCGGTGGGGAGCTTCGTTGCCCCGCACTCGCCGCCGGCGACGACTCGACCGCCGGCTTCCCGCAGGCGCCAAACCAACCTGGCGGCTGGCAGTTCCTGCGCGCCGTAATGGGCCACTTCCAACCCGGCCCGCAGCCGCTCGTCGCACGTCCAGAGTCGCTTCGGCAGGCGGGCAAGCAACACGGTCTCGTTGCAGAACCGCCGATACTCAGCCGGGGAGAGGTAACCCTTTTCGTCCCAAAATGCGTCGAGCACACCCACCAGCGCCGTGCCCTGCCCCGGAAAATCGTGCAAGTCGAGCAATTGAAACCCGGACCAGCCCGGCGTGCGGAGGCACGCCTCAATCTCGTCCTTGTAGAAGAGCGCCTGCAACTGACCCGAGGATCGCAAAAAACCCCGCGCCTGCCATCGCATCCCGGCCGCAGTCAGGAAGTCAGAAACAATCTCGAAATTCCGCGCCTTGAGCAGACCGCGATACTTTCGGATCTCGTCGAGATTCGGAAACACACAATACTGGCCGATCTCATGGCTGATGACCGGCCGGGCGCGCCGGTCTAGAAACGCACGATAGTCGCCGTCATTGCGGCCATCCGCCGCCGACCGAACCGGGTAGGCGCGCGATTCCGCCGTGACGTCAAAGTCGTTTGCCGAGACATGCGGCCAGCCCGAGCCGGCGGTGTAAAGGCGGCGGTCGTCGCGGCGCTTCCAATGGTCCACCCACCGGTCAAGAAACCGCTCGTAGCCCGGGCCGCCCGGCTCGTTGCTCGCCGCCATCAACAGAAACGAAGGATGGTTGCCGTTGGCCGCGACGATGCGCTCGCTCTCGTCGTAAATCCAAGGGTCAATTGGACCCCCTTTGTTGAACTGGCCGGACCACGCCGAACACTCGACCTGAAAATAGAAACCCAGTTTGTCCGCGGCCGTGAAGGCCGCCTCCGGCGGACACCAGGAGTGAAAGCGCAGATGATTCAATCCATGCGCCCGGGCCTTCTGCAAAATCCGCGTCCAGGCCGCCACGTCCGTCGGCGGATATCCCGTGAGCGGAAAAATGCAGCACTCGAGCGTTCCCCGCAGAAACAGCGTCCGGCCATTCAGCCTGAGCTGGCGACCAGCCACGTCGATCTCCCGCAGGCCGAAAACCACCCGCTGCGGCGCGATCACGCCTGGAACCTCCAATGTCATCTCGTGCAAGGCCGGGCTGAACTCATCCCACCGCGGCGCCTGGAGACCCAGTTCGTAGACCAACTCCACCTGGCCTCCGTTCTCACCCCAACGCACCGGCAGGTGAACAGGCGCCGGCGCCGGCGCCGGCGTCGCCGGACCGTTGAAACTTCGAGCCGCAGCGCGAAGCGTCCCGGCGCCCGCCCGCCCCGTCGCATTGCCGATCTGGATGACCACGCGCGCCTGCCGGGTCGAGACCAGGGGAAAAACGCGAACGTCGGCAAACCAAACGGGGTCCGTCGCCCGGAGCTCGAGCCGGCCGGCCACACCGTTCCAGTTGCCTTGGGTGTGGTCGCTGATGCTGTGCGCGTCAGCCCCCACGGCGATGGACGGACGATTGTCCACGCGCAACGTGAGCCGGTGGCGGCCGGGCGCGACTGCGACGCCCAGATCGTATTCGTGCGGTGTGCCAAGACCGTCCCGCGAGCCCATCTTCGCATCGTCCAGCCAAAGCGTGGTGACCCAGTGCGCGCGTTCGAACGTCGCCACGATCCGCCGGCCCTGCCACCCCTTCGGAACAACCACGTCGCGCTGATACCACGCCACACCGACATAGCTCTTCTCGGGCTGCAGCCAGAACGGAACCTTGACGTTCCCAGGCTGGCGGTAGGGCGCATAGCGTTCCGCGGTGAACCAGCGTCGATCGTTGATCGAGCCCGTCCAGGCCGTGTTGATCGAGATGTCGTCACCGAAGCCGCGCTCGGCCAGCGAACCCGGCAGCTGGATCGGCTCGGGCAGCGCGCGTTGCCACCAGCCGTCGCGCTCTCCCTGATCGTCGCGATCGAGGGCGCAGTGCCACCGGCCGGCGAGATCCAGCCGGCCGGCCGCATCGGCCGCATCGGCCGCATCGGCTAGGACGGCCCAAGTCACGCACACAAGGGTGAGCAGCACGACGCGGCATGCCTTCATCTTCTCAAGTTCGATAAGCAGGTTCATTCCACCAACTCCTTTTCGAGTTGCTCCAGCGTGCGTCCCTTCGTCTCGGGCTGTTGCCGAAGCACGAACACGAAGCCGCCGACACAGATCGCCGCATAGAGCCAGAACGTGCCGGCGGATCCCAGCTGCGCGTTGAGCAGTGGGAAGGTGTAGGTCAGGATAAAACAAGCAATCCACAGGGCCGTGACCGCGACGGACATGGCTGCGCCGCGGATGCGATTGGGAAAAATCTCGGCGAGCACCACCCAGGTGACCGGCGCGAGCGACATGGAATAGGTGCCGATGGCGGCAAGAACCAGCACCAGCATGGGCCACCCCTTGACGTGCGCGGCGTAACCGGCGCCCAAGGCCAGGTAGATCAACGCCAGCCCCCCGGCTCCAAACAGCATCAACGGACGGCGTCCGCCCCGGTCCACCGTTCCCAGCGCGACCAGCGTGAAAGCCAGATTGACCGAGCCGGTCCACGCGATGTTGCTCAATACCCGCGACAGATCGAAGCCGGCGGCCCGGAAAATTTCCTCGGCGTAGTTGAAGATGACGTTGATGCCGCACCACTGTTGAAACACGGCGAGCACAATGCCCAGGCCTAACACCCGCCGCAGCTCGGGAGCCAAAAGATCCCGAAAATGAACGCGCTGCATCTCCGCCACCGCCAGCGTGGATCGAATTTCGGTGACAGCCGCCTCGGCGTAGGCGCGCCCACCGATGCGAGTGAGAATCGAGGCGGCTTGGTCCGTGCGGCCGCGCTGAGCCAGCCAGCGCGGGCTTTCCGGCACCAGACACATGCTAACCAGGAAGAGCAACGCCGGCGCAGCCGTCAGCCCGAACATCCATCGCCAGCCGCTCTGCCCGAACCATGAATGGCGGACGAATTCGTCCTTGGCCGCCTCCGACGCCTGTTGTCCCAATGCGGCGATCATCTCGTCGCCCAGGTGGCAGACCAGCCGCCAGTTAATCAGTTGAGCCAGCAGAATTCCCACCACGATCGTCAGCTGGTTGACCGCCACCAGCTTCCCTCGCATGGACGCCGGCGCGAGCTCGGAGATATACATGGGCGACAACGACGAGGCCAGACCGATGGCCATGCCGCCAGCCATGCGCCACAGGACAAATACCGTGAAGGTGTCGGCCAGGCCGTTCCCCACGGACGTGATGGCAAAGAGCAGCGCGGATAGAACCAGCAGGCGTTTGCGACCAAAGCGATCGCTCAAGGCACCCGCCAGCAGCGAGCCGGCGAGACATCCAATCAGCGCGCAGCTGTTAGCCCACCCCACCAACGCCGGATTTTTCAGCTCGAAGAAGCGCTCGAAAAACGGCTTGGCCCCGCCAATCACCACCCAATCCCAGCCAAAGAGCAGTCCGCCCAGGGCAGCCACACCCGAGATCAGCCAGATGTAGCCGAGATTGAATTCGGGCTTCAGTTCAAAAGTTTTTGCCGGATCGTCGGTCTTCATGGCCTGCCTTGATTCGCTTCGAGGGAGTGGTGGCCCAGCTGGACCTGAATGCTCCATGATTGATCTTCCCCGGGTTGGATCCGCCCGCACAGCCCGCCGGCGGCGGCCCCGGCCAACGCGTCGTGCGCCCCATTGCCCGGCTCCAGGGCCAGATGATGGTGCCCGTTCCAACCCCCGCGGGTCAGCCAAAGGCCCAGCATCGAGTTGCGCAGGGTGTCCCACTCGAACCGCAACCAATTGCCCGTCGACGTGTCCACCACGCCCGCCCGCCCGAGCCGGACCGGACCCGCGTAAACTTTGGCGCATCCCGGCGCCCCACCCCGAAAGGTCAACTCGCCGGCCCACGGCTCTGCGGACAAACAGCCTCTCACTTCGTCTGTCAGTTCCAGCCGGGTGCCGTCGTTGACGGGCAGCAACGGGTGCGCGGCCCACAAAAAGTCCACGGCGCCCGGGCCGCGATTTTCCAGCCGGTAATCGAGAACCACCACATCGCCGCGCAGGCTCAGCCCCCGTGCGAAACGCAGCGGCGACAATTCCAGGGTGATCGCCGCCTGCACGACGCCACCAGCCAACGCCGCCCGGTCCAAGTCCCAGGGCCTGCTCCAGACTTCGCCATGATCCGGCTGGGCCCGACCCTGCCACTCGCACGAGGCGATCGTCGGCAGACATTCATCCCAACCCGTCATCGTGCTGCGGGCGAAGTCGTCGCCCGGACAATTGCGGAACAATTTGAGGCCGGTCGGCGGCCGCCACATCCACTCCCAGCCGGTGACCCGGTTGCGCAGCGACACGATCTTCGCGCCCAGCGCCGGCACCATGGCCACGTCAACCCATTCATTGCGCAATCCCACGATCACGAATCCCTGATCCTGGGTGAGGTAGGAAGCAGTGGAGTTGGCCGGGTTCATTCAAGGTTGGGATCAGGCCACATCATGGAACAGCTCCGCCGCCAGCGCATGGTTGGGATCGCGCCGCAGCACCGAACGCAACAAGGGTCGCGCCATTCGACGCTGCCCGAGCCCGAGCCGCGCTTGGGCCTGCAAAAACAAGGCGGTGGTTTCCTGGCGATATTGGAGATCGTCATGGAACAGCAACATGGCCGGCAGCGACGTGGCGAAATAATCGATTCGCGCAATGGCCTTTTGGAGTTTCTGCGCGTAAGCCAGCAAGGCGCGAAGTATCGCGCGCGACTCCTTCTTCTGCCCCAACTCCCGCCTCGCCATGGCCGTGTAATAGGTCATCTCGCTGAAGGCTCGCACCGACATCTCCTGGAAATCCCCCTCGAACGTCGCCGCAGCCCGCCAGTGGCGTCGAGCCTCCCGCGCCTTCCCGCCCGCCGCCAGCGCGCAGCCCAGCCAGTAATTCACGTCGCTCTGATTCGCGAGAAGATGGCGCGCCTCGCCCAAAGTCGCCGGCGCGACCAGCGCCGCGGCAACGTGCTCACGCGCCGTGGCCGGGTCGCCCGATCGCAGCGCCGCTCGTCCCAGGGCCAGGTGGGATCGAACCCATTGGCCGAGCGGCCCGCCCTCCCCGCCTTCCCAAGGTTGGAAGGAACGGGAACGAATCAACGCGAGCGCCCGGTCGGGGCGGCCGGTTTGGTTGTAAAGGGCGCTGAGCTCAACGCAAAGATCGTCGCGGCGCCGCACCAGGTCAGGCCGGACTTCCAACGCCCGCAGCCGTTCTTCCGGCGCCACGCCCAGGCGTCTCCAAAGCTGATCGCGCTCGTAGAGCAACCGCGCGTCGCCGGGATTCGCGCCCACGGCGCGATCATAGGCGACGCGCGCCCGGCGCCCGTCATTCTGATGGTTGAAATAACCGATGCCCAAATTGCGCCAGACCACCGAAAACGTTCCGTCGAGACGCGCCGAGCGCTCCCACAGGGCAATCGCCTCCGCGTGACGACGGCGGTCGAAAAGCAAATTGCCCAGATAATACGGGGCCCGCGCGTCGCGGGGATCCACCCGCATCGCCGCCTCCAGTATCGCGATATCCTCGAGGCGGGCCGGAAAACAATAGTCGGGCGGCAGGCGCGAGGCTTTTCGGAAATGGCGGGCGGCTGCCTGGGCGTGTCCCCGCTTCTGCTCCAGCCAGCCAAGCGTGTACTGAACCATCGGCGCCGCGCCCCAGCTTTGATCCGGCAGGTCGCGCGGGCGCGACCGGGCCCCTCGCAACAGGCGCACTGCCTCCTCCAGCAGGCCCGCCCGCGCCCAGTCGTGGGCCAGGTCCAGACGGACCTGCAGATCGCCCTGGACGGTTTCGCCGTTCAGATGGCGGGCCCACCAATCGAGGGGATCCAGCGCGAGCGTCTCCTGCAACAGCCGATCCCCGGCCGCAGCCCGGCCGAGCTTGCGCAACGCCACCACCTTTAAATCGCGCGCGCCCAAATGGTCGGCATCCAACCGCAGCACGCGCTCGAGATGTTCCAAGGCCTCCGACCACCGCCCCGCCTGCCCGGCCAGCTCCGCCAAGGCCTGGTGGCCGGCGCCCGCCCAGGCCTGGTTCCACGTTGCCTTGTAAAATGCGTCCACCGCCTCGTCGTCGCGCCCCATCTGGCGCAGGGCCAGGCCAAGATGATAAAACGGCTCTCCATCCGGAGGATTCGCATTCCACCGCGTGACCCGCGCGAGCCCGGCGCGAAAGTGATGCTCGGCCCGGGCGAATTCGCCGCGTTTGTAGTGCCAAAGGCCAAGCGCATTGTGGCAGCGCGCATCCCCCGGGTCGCGGCGCAACGCCTCGCGCCAATAATCGGTGGGACAACGTGTGGCGTGACGATACTGCTCCAAGTGCACCCCGGTCACGTAAAGCTCGTCCGCGCTCGCGATGTCTGGCGGCGCCGGCGGTTCCGTGGCCGCCGGCGCGACGCTGCCGCGGGCGGCGATTCCCGGGCGATAGGTGAGGATCTCGTGGCCATCCGCATCGGTCACGAGCAACTGGAGATCGGATTCCTCCACCGCACGCCGCCACGGGACTTCCACGATCAACGGATGCCCCGGGGCAAGCCGTCGCCGCATCGTGAGCAGGGCTCGGTCGCCGGCAAGCAAGCGCAGCCGGGCCCGCTCCCAGATGCGCGTCACCACCACCCCCAGGCGAAGCCTGCGCCCAATGATCTGGAGGCTGACCGCGGCGTCGACGTTGGCATGCTGGGCGGGACCAATCTCTTGAATCGGATACCAGTACTGGCTCCAGACCTTCGTCTCGCCAGGCCGCAGGAAGCTGAAGTCCGGCTGATTGTCCGTGTACACCCCGGCCATGATCTCGATGTAAGGGGCAAACTCCCCCTGCGCATCCGGGTCGGTCAGGTTCCGATCCCAGGCATAGCCAAACTCATGGTTGCCCCAGGTCCATTGCTTCTTCCCGGGCGAGATATGGTGATTGGCGACGTGGATCAGACCTGCGCGCGCTGCGTGGTCGTACCCGCCAAAAAAATCCTGCCGGCTGCCCATCGCCATGTAGCTGCACGGCGTGGGGATGTTCGCATAAAACGACAGATCGTTCGGCGGATAGTTCACCGGCGAGGCGCCGCCCGTCTGCGGGGGCTCATATTTTTGCGGCACCTCCGACCGGGGCACGCCCCGGCGGCCGCGCCGCCCATAGTTGACCCCGTAATAGATCCCCGTCGCCCGCGGATACGCGCTCATGGAGCGTCGGGCATGATCGGCCACGCAGGAAACGTCCGGCGGGAAGAAGCTCTGATAGGACTCGTGGACGCGCGTGGCCACGTTGGCCCACCACAGAAAGGTTTGCGTCAGCGGCGTGCGATTGTACACGCGCACCTTGAGCTCAACCCAGGCCCGGCCCGGACGCACGCACACGCCGTGCATGCCTTTCATGCGCGCCATCGGATCGTGATCGCTGCACCAAACCGTTTTCGATCCGTCCGGGTGATCTTCAACCGACACATCCACCGGCAGAAACGTCGCCGGGCGATGATGCTGCGGCCAGTTGAACTCGATCCCGCCGGAAATCCACGGCCCGGCCAGCCCGACCAGGGCCGGCTTGATTACCTCCTGGCGGTAGATGAGATCGTAGCCGTTGGTCTTGTCCAGAATCGCGTGAATCCGTCCGCCCAATTCCGGCAGGATCAGAACCTCGAGATATTCATTCCCGATGCGGATCGCCCGCCACGTTCGATCGGCGGGCTCCTCCGCGATCCGATCCGTAAATGGCAGCGGATAGACCCGGCCCGAACTGCCCTGGTAGACGCGCCGCTCGAGAAACATCGGGTTCTTGTCCGGCGCCGCCGGCAGATACGTCGGCAGCACCAACGCCTCCCGCGAGACCCACACGGCCGGTTTTCGTTCGCCCGCTCGTCTTCCCATATCGGTCTTCACTTGCATCGGTTTGCGCCGCGCGCCTCGAGGGCTCGCAGTCCTTCTGTGCTGTATGGGATTTCAGCCGCCCCAGCCTTGACCCGGGGCAATTCGATTTTGATTGGGAATTCCAGACCGTGGATGCTCCGACCCGGAGTTCACCGATCGAAAATCATGAACGCAGATCATCTGTAGGGTAAGGCGGGCCCGGGGTGCGCCCGTCCTCGGGCGCAGAACGCTCGGACATTCCCAACGTTCAGGATCCTCCCGGCCCTGCCGTCGTCCGTGTGTTTCTGCGGGCGGGGACGCCCGCGCTCCGGTGCGCCCGTCCTCGGGCGCAGAACGCTCGGACATTCCCAACGTTCAGGATCCTCCCGGCCCTGCCGTCGTCCGTGTGTTCCTGCGGGCGTGGACGCCCGCGCTCCAACAGAGCGTCACTCCCGGGCCCGATAGAAGATCGTTCCGCTCGCGGGACGCGGCACATCGAACGATCGGCTCAAATCCGTCATCGTCCCCTGCCACTCCACTCGCCAGGAACCGTTCTCGATCAATGCAGGGGCCGACTCCAGCGTGTAGGTGTGACCCGGGCGCCCGTAGAGCCTCAAAGTCTGGACCCCGTTGGTGGCGAGCAACGGCTCGAGCAACGGCTCCGCCCCAACGACCACGACCCGGCCATTGGTGCCAAGCGGTGCCGGGACCGGGACGCCGTTCCCCTGCATCGCCGTCACGCCCAACACCGACACCGGCACAATGCGCGAAACCTGATTCGATGGCGCCTGAAACTCCAGCAATCCCACGGTCCGCCGCCCGACCAGCACCGCCCCGTCCGCCGTGTCGAACCACGCCAATGCTCGATCCGACGCCAACGGCGTCAGCAAACTCCCCAGATCCGGCGGCACGCCCGCCAGGCTCCAGTTCGTAATCCGCGCCGGATCCGCAGCCACGATGAAGCTGACGTTGGTCACTCCGGAGCTGGAATTCACGTTGATTGGCAGCCGGCCCGACCCGCCGGCCGACACCACAGCTGAACCGAGGGCGACTTCGGTAAAGTCACCGACCAGCACGGCGAATTCATTCGTGGCGCTGAGCGGAGGCGTGCCGTTGTCCGTCACGATCACCTGAATCCAGTTGCTGCCCGGCGCCTGGTCCATCCCCGGGATCCAGGTCACGAGACCGGAGTTCGTCCCGATGCGGAACCCGCGTGGCGTCACCCCGCCAAACCGGAACGTCATCACGTTGGTGGGAATGTCGGGATCGATCACGACATTCGTGACGCGCAACGCACTGCGCACATAAGCGACCTGGGTCGGCACCCGGACCAGGACCGGCGCCGTGTTGGACTCCAGCACGACAATGACAAAGTTGGTTTCCGCGCTCAGCGGCGGATCGCCGAGGTCCGACACCCGGATGGCCACGTCGTTGGTCCCTGGCCCCTGGGCCTCGCCCGGAGTCCACGTGAACACGCCGGTTTCCGGATCAAGACGGGCGCCCGCCGGGCCCGAGACCAGGCTGTAGCGAAGGGATTGCGCCGGCTGATCCGGGTCATGCGCGACCATCGTCACGGACATCTCCCAGCCTTCGACCACGGTCTGCGTTGGCGGCGCTGCCAGCACCGGCGGCTGGTTGGATTCGAGCACCACCAGCGTGAAGGTCTGTGTCGCCGCGAGACTGGGCGTCCCGTTGTCCCGCAATACCACCGACACCCGGCTGGTCGTCCCGCCGTCCAGTTCCCCGGGCACCCACTGAAGCAGTCCCGTGCCGGCATTCACCGCCAGGCCGCCCGGCGCGTTCAACAACGTGTAGGTCAACGCCTGCGCGGGCAGGTCGCCATCCGAGCCGTGCACCGGGATCGTCAACGTCTCCCCTTCCACGATGGTGACCGCAGCCAGCGGCTCGAGAGTCGGCGCCGAATTCACTTCGCTGACGCTGATCCGCACCGCCTGCGACGCGGAGAGTGGCGGCTCGCCGTTATCCGTTGCCACCACCAGGACCTCGGTGTCGCCCGGCCCTTGCAGTTCACCCGTCGTCCAGGTCAACTGCCCGCTGGCCGGATCGATCGAAAGCCCGGCCGGTGCGCCCGGTGCGATCGAGTAAATCAGCGCGTCGCCGTCCGGATCGGTGGCCCGCACGGCCACGCGCAGGGTCTCACCTTCGGCCACGGACTGCAGCGGAAGCGGGGCCAGCACCGGCGGCCGGTTCGTGACCGAGACCGACGTGGCCGCATCCGCCACGGCGGGGGCTGCCTCCGTATTGCCCGCGCCATCTGTCGCCACGGTGTAGAACCGGTAGCTGTGGCCAACCTCGCCGGGGTAGATCCCCGCCGTCTGCGGCGTGCGCGCCAGCCAGTTGGCATAGGCTCCGCCGTCCGTCGCCACGAAAACATCGTAATACGCCACGCCGCTGCCTCCAGCGTTGTCCTCCCCCTGCCAGCGGAGCGGAATGCTCGGCCGGCTGGCCAACGGAAGCGCCGCGATCCGGCTGGACGGCGCGATCGCGTCCACGCCCGGCTCCGGCTCGTACGTCAATGTGTAGCGGCCGGTGCTGTCGAAATCCAGCAGGTGAACCAGATGCTCGGGCAAGGGACGCAGTCCCTGTCCGATGAACGTCCGGTCCGTGGTCCAGACATTGGTTCGCTGGAGAATCGGCCGTCCGTCCGAACGCACGGCTCGCACCAGGCGGTACTGGCCCTGGCCCGGATCGGGGACACGCAGGTAAGCCCAGCCCAGAGGCAGATCCGCCGCCAACGTCACGGTCAGGCTGCCGGGCGCGAGCGCGCCCGTCACGGTGCCGTTGGTCACCGCCGTGACGCTCGCGCGCGTGCCGTCGCTGAACCAGACGGTGTCCGGCAGGTCCAGCGGCGGGTCGGGAATCTCATTCACAAGGAAGTCCGGCCGGCCGTCGTCGAATTCGCCGGTGGCCCAGACCATTTGGATCATCTCGTGGATGGCAACGTTGGTGATGATGGCCAGCCGCGAATTGCCGCCGATGTCGAGATTTTCAAACTTGGCGGAGTAGTCGGTGAACAGCCCCTGCAAGGTCGAGCTGAACAGCCAGCGGGCCAGGCCGGTTTCGCCCGGGGCAATGTCGCCGAACTGCACCGTGAGGGACGGCGTGAGGTTCTGACCGGCGACCTCGGACGCGAGGATCTTGAAGTCGATGAGCAACCCCTTTTCGTTCTCCACGATCTTGGGCTGGGCCGAGGCCACGCGGAACTGCCGCGCCACTCCGTGCCCGGTGTTCTGGACCAGCACCGCCAACGAGAATGGCAGGCTCGGCTCGGTCACGTCCTCGGTAAACGGATCATCGGCGTAAACATCGCGCTGATGGAAATAATCCACCTTGAGCTGCGGCAACGGATGCACCGTGATGGGCGCGCCAAGCAGCGGCAGGCGCACAACGGATCCTTCCTGCGTGAAGCGCAGCGTGCCGCCGACAAAGTAAGAAAGCGGCCCGTCGGGCGCCGCATCCACCGTCGGCAGGAGAATCCAGGTGGCGTTGGCGTTGGCCGGACTCGGCAGCGTGCCGGTCCCATCCACGGCCCCAAGCCCGTTCAGCTCGGGGGCCCGCAGCACGAACAGGTTGGAGACGACCTGGCCCGCAGCATTCTTGATCTCGATTTCGACCCCAAGGTTTTCGAGGATCGCGCCCGAGTCGTTGTCGATTTCGAGCCGGGCCCGGAACGCATCCCGCGCCAGCACCGCCTCCTGGTCCAGTTGCAGCCGGACCTTGGCGCACACGCCGGAGTTCGCCGGGCGATCGCCCACCAGGGCGGTGATGACTTCATTGTCCGGGACCAGGAATTCCTGGCCGGTCGTCGTCACGATGACGGGCTCGCCCTCCTCCGGAGATCCGCCGCCAGTGCCACCTCCGGTCCCGCCGCCGCCGCCGCAGGATCCGGCTGACGCCACCGTCTGATCGCCGTTGAGGCCGATGTCCTTGATCTTGATCTCGATGTTGCCGCTGCCGTCCTTGATCTCGGCCTTGAGCGAACCGGTCAGGTGCAGCTTGGCCTTGAGCTGGCCGCAAAGCTCGAACGTGACGCCGGTATCGGTGCAGCCGCTGGCCTTGGCGCTGAGCGTGCCTTCCATGCCGATCTGGCCGTCGATCTCGCCACTGTATTTAACGCTGCCCGTTTCCACCCACTTGCCTTCGACGCTCGCCTTGACCTGGGCGCCGGCAAAAACCTGGAGGCTGACGCCCCCGCTGAGGCAGAGCTTCGTCTCGCCTTTGCATTTCCGGTCGAGCTTCACCTCCACGCTGCCGCTCAAGGTCGCCTCGACGCCGAGGAGCGCATCAAACGAGTTCACGTGCACATCGCTCCAGCCCGGCGGCGAGGTCAACGGAATGCCCACGGCAAAATTCGGGCCCGCCGCCACTGTCACCGAAATCTTGGCGCTGCCCGTCACGTTCCCCTCGTAGCTCAGCTGCTTGTCCTTGCAGCACGAGCAAATCTCCCCGCTCAACTTCAGCGACACGTCGGTCTTTTTCACCGAGAACGACGGCATCTTGCTCAGGACCATGTCGGCCAGCTTCTTCGCCACGCTGTCGGGCTTCCACGACAGACTCGCTCCAAGACAAACCTTGGGCAACGTGCTGCAGTCGCAGACATCGGGAAGGCTGTAGGTCGGGCCGGTGTAAATGGGGCCACCCCGGCCGCCGGGGCTGTTCCCGCCCGGGCCGGTGGGGTTCGATGGCCAGCCGGGACCGCTGGGCCCAGAGCTGCCGCAATTGCCCCCGGCGTTGATCACCTGAATCGGCGCGCAGTAGAGGCGCACCAGGCCGCACAACAGTTCCCAGCAGCCGTTGCCGCTGATCGTGCACGGCGATCCGCCCGCAGGCCGGAATCCGCCGCCCGACGCCTTGCGGCGAATCATCATCGGCACCGACAACGAACTGCGTGGCGGCAGCGTGCCCACCTCGGAAATCAATGGCGCCAGCTCCCAGTCCGGATGGGTGCCAAAGTTGAGGCGAAAATTTCCCGCCGCGATCAAACCGTGGTTCGAGATCTTCAGCTCGATCTGGGTCTCCGCCGCCGTGTATTGCGACAGGTCGATCAAGGCCGGCTCGATCGTCACCACCGGCGCCGGCACCACCGTCTCGAACTGCGTTTCGATCGTGATGCGCGTCCGGTCCTCCACCGTCGTCGGCTCCACCGTCCACCGGTATTGCACCATCTGCCGCGGGATGAAGGTGGAGACGTTGTTCGTCCGCGCCGACAGGACCAGCACGGTCTCCCGCGCGCTGTTGTGCCGGTCGGCCGAGATTTCCAGGTCGTAGTAGGCCTCAGTCAGACCCGCGGCGTAAAAAGTGCCGGACACATCGGTGAGGCCGTTGGTCACGACCGCGCGCGTGACCGCGTCGCGCACGATGACGGTCGCATTCGAAACCGCGGGCGAGCCTTCCGCGTAATACGTAAATTCATCCACCACCTTGACCAGCAGATCGCCCTGCAAGTCGGAGACGGCGCGAAAGTTGAATGGCAGGGTATAGGCCGAGTTGCCGGCATCCAACACGATGGTCCCGCGATACTCGCCCAGGCCGAGCGTGTCCGGCGGGGTCAGCTGCAGGGTCACGTGATTCGTCTGGCCCGGCTCGAGCGGCGGCAGCGTATTGGTCGAAACCACCCGGAGCCAGGGGATCGGCGGGAGCACGATGGCCACCGGCCCGCTGGTCGCCCCGCCCGTGTTGGCCACGGCGAACTCCACCAGCGTTTGCCCGCCACGGACCATTCCAGCGAGCAGCGGAGATGGGCTCGCCGCGAGCTGTGGACGGAGCGCCTCCACGGTGATGAAGAAGCTGACCACATTGGTCGCCCCCTCGCTGCTGCGCACGAGAGCGCGAACCAATCCATTGCGCACGGACGGATCCAGCGCCGTGAGGCGGTATGTGAGCGGAGCCGCGGCTGCCCCGGGCAACGATCCCGGCGGGGTCAGCGTCACCTGCAGGTTGGACGGCTGCTCAAGAATCGTCGCCTGCAGGCCGTTCAGCGGCACGTCACTCAGGTTGACCAGGCTGACCGCGCCTTCGATCGTCCCGCCTTCAACCATCGCGCGCGAGACGCTGCCTGGATCCACCCGGAAGCCCAGCAGGGTAAAGGTGTCCTGGACCGGAGCATCGGCCTCGCCCGGATGGGCCGCGCCGATCTGATACACCCCCGCCTCCCCCGGCAAAGGCTTCCACGTCGTGGCGAAGCTGCCGTCCGGCTCCGTGAACGCCGAGATAATCCGATGCGTGCCGTTGACATGGATGTGGATGTTCACCAGCGAACCCGCCGGAGCGCCCGTTGATTGGCCGGCCATCGCCACCGGCGTCCCAGCCAGGGCCGTGGTCAATGCGGTTTCCACCGTCGCGGCATAGGCCGCCTGCACATGCACCGGCCGTGCGCTGATCGCGGCGTTGTTGTTCTCAAGCGTCTCCGCGATGTCGTTGTTGATGTCCGTCTGCGCCACCACCCAGTAGTCGCCCGACGCCTGAGGCAGCCGGACCGTCACCGTCTGGTCAATGGCCGTGCCCGGGGGCAGCGTGGCCTTGATCGAGTATTGCCCGAGCAGCACGTCCTCCCCGATGACGGCGTCTCGCGAGAAGAAAAGCCGGGTCGTCAGGTTCGTGCCCGCCGGGGTCAGCCCCTGGTTGGCGACGCGATAGCGCACCGTCACAAAGGACTCCGTGGGGGCGCTGGCGGGCAGATCGACCACATCCGCCACCAGGTCCGGCAGGTTCACGTCCGAGACCGTGATCGTGGCATGGCCCGCTGTGAACCCGTCCGCGCTCGCCGTAATCATCACATCGCGATTGTCATCGGTGACTCCATCGCTCACCGATTGAATCGGGAAGGTCGCGGACACGCTGCCGATCGGAATGGTCACCGACCGCGGCACGCGGGCCTCGTTGGTGTCGCCGGACTCCAGCGCCACAACCAGCGCATTGGTCGCCGGGGTATTCCGGGTCACTGTGCCCACGGCAGCGTTGTCCACGCCTTCGGGCACCAGCTTCGGCGCCAGGCTCAACTGCAGGGTCGGCCCATCGTCATCCAGCACATTCAAGGTCACCGGCGTCACCTCGGCCAGGCGCGCGCCCGTGGTGCTGTCGGTGATGAAGCACCGCAGAGTGACGGTCTGCGGCCCGTCCACCACGCTGTCATCCACCGCCGCCACCGCGAACGAGGCGCTGTCAGCCCCGGCCGGAATGGTCACGCGCGCCGGCACCCGGGCCGCCGTGGAATCGCTGCTGATCAACTCCAACACGACGCCGCGGGTCGTCACGGGAGATCGATGCACGGTGGCCAGCGCCGCCTGGGCGCCTCCTCCTTCGCTCACGTTGGTTGTGGTCAACGAAAAGGTCACCTCCGGGAGGTCATTATCCCGCACTTGAATCACTGCGGTGCCCGTCACGTACCCCGCGGCCGCCGCCGAAACGGTGTAGGTGTTCGTCGATTCAATCAGGTTGTCGTCCGGCAACTGTATCAGGAAGTTCGTCTCGCCCATGCCGGCGGCCAGCACCAGCGTCGACGGCGTCGACACCTGCAGCGCGCTCGAGCTCGTCACGTTCACCGCCAGCGTCTGGTCGAGGCCCCAGTCGCGCGTCACGGTCGCCACCACGTAGTCGCCCTCGTCCGCAATCGAGGCCGACAGCACCAGCCCCAACTGCGGCACATTCACGTCCTCCACGGTCAGCGATGCCGTCCCCTCCGCCATCCCGGCGGCCCGCGCCGTGATCGTCACCGCTTGCGGACCGTCGACCAGCGCATCGGTCACCGCGGCCACCGCGAAGGTGGCCGAGCTCTGCCCCGCCGCAATCACCACGCTCGCCGGCACCGTCGCCTCCGTCAGGTCGCTGCTCGACAGCTCAACCGTCATCGGCTGCGCCGTGTCCGTGTTGCGCGTCACCGTGCCGCGCGCCGCCGCCGCGCCGGCGTCCTCCCGGATCGAACCCAGGCTGAGCGAAAGCCGCAGGACGGCCGGCAACTCCAGGGCCTGCCCCGACACCGCGACGTTGTTCGTCTCCACTCGTTCCGCCACGGTGTTCCCCACGTCCGTTCGCACCACCAGCCAGCGGCTGCCCCCCGCCACCACCGGCAGCGTGACCACCTGGGTGCGCACCACCGACGCGCCCGGCGCCAAACTCCCGGAAACCGTGAAGGTCCCCAGCAACTGATCGCCGCCGGCTTGATTGTCCGCAGACAGGAACACCTGCTCGATCCACGTATCGGGTGTGGGCGCGTCTCCCTGGTTGTGTGTCGTCCAGACCACCGGCGCGCTCTCGCCCGGCAGCACGCCCGGGGCCGCCGCGACGCCACTCACCACCAGATCCGGCCCCGTCAACCCGACACCTTCGGCCGCGACCAGGGAGTTGTTCAGCTCGTCCGCCTCGCCGATCTGCCGCTCGCTGTCCGCGGTCGCGAGGAAATAGGCGCGCCCGGAGATGCCGGCCGGAATCGTCACCGACCCGGTCAAGACCAACGAAGCTCCCGCCGCCAACTGCCCGGTGATGACCTGCGTGGCCAGGCGGGCCGCGCCCGCGCCCTGGGCATCGGCCGCCAACGACAGCGCCCCCGACCAGGATCCCGCCGTCGCGGCGGCTCCCGCGTTGGTCACGACGAAGCGATAAGCCACCGCCTGCCCCAACACCGCGTTCGTCGGCACCAGCAAATCCACCACGCGCAGGTCCGGCAGAGCCAGGCTGTAGTCAGCCAGGAAGACGTCCTCCGCGGCTTCACCATTGCTCCCGTCGTCATCCTGGTTCATCGCGTTGCCCGCGAGGTCGGAGATGTTTGGGCCCAGGACCAGCTCATAGCCGCCATTGCGCCGCTGCGTCTCCAGGAGCAGGCGAAAGCGATTCGACGCCAGCGTCGTCACGTTGGTCACCGCAATCACACCCTCAGGTCCGGCCAGGGCGACGTCCGCCGCCGTCAGCGACGACGGGTTGATCGCGGTGTCGAAGGTGACTTCAAACTGCGACATAGGCTGGGAGATTGTGCCGCCAGCCGGAACGATCGCCAGCGCTCGCGGGCCGCGCGTATCAATTGTGATCGCCAGCGACGCCGACACCGCGTTACCACGCAACGGCACGAAACGCGCCGCGATCCCGTGAACGCCATCCGGCTGTGCGGGCAGCGCGTAGGCATACGTGCCTGCGGTCAGGTTGGTGAGGGTGTCGTCCGCCGCGCCATCGCCCGTCCAGTCGAGCTCAACCCGCCCCCGCTTGTTGACGATCACGTCGACCTGCGGCGCCGGAATCGCCGTGAGATTGTCGGAGCTCGAAACGCCTGTGTCGCTGCCTGCCTCGAGATCGAGCACCACGGTCGGCGTCACGGGCCGGATGGTCACGAGCACGGTGTCCGTATCGGCGCCGCCACCCGCCTCGCGACCGACAACCGAGATCCGATGTTGCCCGGGGGAAAGCGTCGACAACGCCAAGGGCGACCCGGTGCCCAAAGCCCCGTCGAGATCCGACGTCCACTCAAAGGTCAGCGGCGCCACGCCACCCGTGGGCTGGGCTACGAGGGTCAGCGTCGCCTCTTCGTCATATTGGCTGCCGCTCGCCGGCGACGCGATTCGCACGCGAAAACCCACGCCGCCGCGGATGGTCGACGAAATGCCCGGCGTGTTCGTATTGCCACTGTGCCAGGCCACGCTGTAGAGGATGCGGCCGTTGGGCTGCAAGCCGAACGGCGTCTGGCCGGGCGATGAATCATCAAACAGCTGCGCCCCCAGATTGTTTGGAAAGGTCATGAGCGGGCTGGCGACGTCGATTGGAATGAAGCTCAGGCTGAAGTTGCCGACGAAGGGATTCAACCCGATGGCGGCGTTGATCGAGTTGATGCCGGCATGAAAGTCGTTGTGGTCGGTGCCCAGCAGCAGGCCGCCTCCATTCAACTTCATGTTTTCGTAATAGTTCTTGGTCAGGCGCATTCCCTCGCCCTGCCACCGACCGGACCAATAGGACGAAATGGTGCGTCCGTCGCAAACAATGGCGGCGTTGGGACGGCTTTGATACCAGTCGGCGATGGCCTGCCAGTCGGCGGGATAACTGTCGGTGCCGCTGGACAAATCAAACACCCAGACTTGATCGAACTGGTTGGTCTGGAAGTAAGGCAACGTCTTGCCGTTGACGTCGAGGTTGACATAGGTGGCCCGCGCCCCCGCCGCCACCAGCGTCTGGTAAAAATTGAACCCATCCCCGTCGTAGCTTGTGCCATGCACGTTGACAAAGAGAGCTTCGTGCTCCGGGCCGAACACCGTGCGGACCACGGCCGCCGTGTTGTTCGCCTCGCCGGCCACGCCGGGCTGGTGTTCCAGCACGTTGTTGAACGCGTCGGCGGTCACCGTGAATTGCAGATTGCCAACCGCGGTGGTGTTGGTGGGCAGGGCGAAGGTGACCGAGCGGCTTCGCGCCGTACCGTTGGTCAGCGGGCCAAGCGCCGTCACGCTGGAGACCAGCGTCGTGTCCAGCAGCGTCACGCCGAGGTTCGTGTTGACGATGCGCACACGATCCGACCAGTCGACGGTCGCCACCGCCCGGCCGCTGTTCGTATCCAGCCAGCGCACCACGGCATTCGTGCCCGGGCCCAACACGGCGGGATCGACCGACAGCCCGATCACCTGCAGGTCCGGATACGGCGCCAGCCCGGTGGTCAGGCTGGTCGACGCGCTGTTGTTGATCTCAGCCGTGCCGCCGGAATTTTGCTCGGCCAGCTGATTCAGCGAATCGGTAGTGACGGTCACGGAGAGAACACCCACGCTGTTGGAACCGTGGGGCAACGGGACGGCCAGGTGTCGCTGACGCTCGGCACCGGGCGCGATCGGGCCGTTCCCAGGATCGGCCTCAGAATAGCCCAGGGATTGATCGACCAGGATCTGTCCAGTGCCAGTGTGTCGGACGATGACGCGGTCCGTGAAGGAGCCCGCCGTCGGGGCATTGCCGGCGTTCTGCACCGTCCACGACACGGTCGGCGCGTCGCCGGAGAGCACACCCGTGGCCGGAGCGACGCTGACAGCGGTCACGACGAGATCGGGCGCGGTGTTGGTCGGCAGCAATGGCTGCACGGCCCGCGGAGGATTCGGCACCAGGTTGAATGCATATGAACCGCTTGCGGAGGTGTCGAAGTAGCGCCCCTCGACCATCAGCGTGTAAACGCCGACCTGCGGCAAACTGAAGGTGCCTTCGTCCGAGATGACGTTGCGCTCGAACACAACGTCGCCCAGCGGCGAGATCAACCGACAATAGGGAGCGGTGCTGAAGCCGCTGGCGGGTTGGCCATCGAAGAAATAGCGCTCGCCGGCGGCGCCCGTGAATTGATAGAGGGCCGTGCTCAAACCGGGCGCCAATGTTCCCGCGACGGGGTTGCCGGGAGAGAATGGCGCCGCGTCGGCCAAATCGAGCACGCGAAACCGGTATTCGCCCGTCGACGCCAGGTCGCCCGCTGCGACGGCCAGCCGGTAGCTGCCGGCCGCCAACGAGACCACGGGGTAGCCCACGTCCGCGCTGTCCGTCGCCTGGAACGATCGCCAACCGACCACGGCTCCCGGCGGACCGTCCAGCCGCCACGAAAACGGCGCGTTGGTCAACGCGTCAAAATACAGCCGTCGCGGAGCGCCCAGCGTAAAGGTGTAGTATTTCCGCTGCCCAGCCATGGCCACCACATCGACGACCGTTTCGCCGAAGGCGAGCGCGTTGGTCGTGTCCGTCTCGGGCTGCAGATTGAACGCGTAGTTTCCCGATGCGCTCGCATCAAATCCGCGACCTTCCACCGTCAGCACATACGTTCCGGTGAACGGCAGCGCAAACGTGTCGACATTGGCATTGGCGTTGACCTCGAACGCCACCGTGCCCAATGGCGTATACAACCGGCTGTACGGCACGGTGGAAAATCCGCTCGCCGGGCGTCCGTCGAAAAAGTACCGGTCTCCCGCCACCCCGTTGAACTGGTAGAGGGCGGACTGACGCGCCGGCGCCAGCGTCCCGCCAACGACGTCGCCCGGATGGAATGGCGTGGCGTCCGCCAAGTCCAGCAAGGCGAACTGATATCCGCCGGTCACGGCAAATCCCCCACCCGCGACCGTCAACCGATAGCTTCCCGCGGACAGGCGGATCACCGGGTCGCCGATGTCCGCACTATCGGTGGCCTGAAAGGAACGCCAATCGATCACCGCGCCACCCGGACCGTCGAGGCGCCACGCAAAGTCGCCATAGGTGAGCGCGTCGAAATAAGCCCGGCGCGGCTCGGCGATCGAGAAATCATAAAAATGCCGCTCGCCCACCGTCGCCACAACGTTGGTGACCGCATCTCCAAACGACAGCGTGTTGGTGAGGTTCACGACAGGCTGGAGGTTGAACCCGTAACGGCCGGAGACGTTGTTGTCGAAATACCGACCCTCCACCGTCAGGGTGTACGTCCCCGATTGCGGCAGGGCGAACGTGTCTTCATCCGAGCTGGCCGAGCGCTCAACCAGGATGTTGCCTAGCGGCCCGTAGAGTCGGGTGGTGGGGACCACCGAAAATCCGGTCGCGGCCTTTCCGTCAAAAAAGTAACGCTCGCCCGCCTGGCCCTCGAACCGGTAAAGCGCCGTGGCGCGAGCCGGCGCAAGGACGTCCGAGACCACGCTGCCCGGCGCATACGACGCGGCCGCTGCCAGATCCAGCAGCCGGAACTGGTAATCACCGGTCAGGGCAAAGCCCTCGCCCGCGATCGCGAGACGATAGGTGCCCGGGCCGAGGGCGAGGACCGGGTTGTTGAAATCGGAGCTGTCCGTGGCTTGAAATGAGCGCCAATCCACCACCGTTCCCGCCGGGCCATCCAACCGCCAAACAAATGCCGCGCCCGTCAAGACATCGAAATACAGGCGGCGCGCCTCCGGGATAGAAAATGTGTAATACCGCCGTTGGCCCACGGTGACGAGAGCCTCCGCCACCGTCGCACCCAGAACCAGGTCGTTGGTCGTATCGCTGACCGGCTGCAGCTTGAACGCGTAGTTGCCCGACGCGCCGGCGTCAAAATAACGCCCCTCCACGCTGAGCACATAGGAACCCGTCTGCGGCAGGGAAAATGTGTCCCGATCGCCGTTGATGTTGCCCTCATTCACCACCCCGCCCAGCGGCCCATACAAACGCCAATACGGCGCCACGCTGAAGCCGCTCATGGTCTGGCCATCAAAAAAGTAACGGCTGCCCGCCGCGCCGTTGAATTGATAAAGCGTTGTCGATCGCCCCGGAGCCAACGTGCCGTTCACCAATTGACCGAGGTTCAAACCCGCCGCAGTGGCCGCATCGAGCAAACGGAATTGGAAATCGCCCACCGCACCCGTCACCACCAGCTGATAGTCGCCCGCCGCCAGGTTCATCGCGGAGTCGCCGTCGGCGCTGTCCGAGGACTGGAAGCTGTGCTCACCGACAACCAACCCGGCCGCGTTGCGCAGGGACCAGCGAAAGGCCGCGTTGACAAGCGCATCAAAGTGGAGCCGGGCGGGCGCGGACAGACTGAACACATACGAGGCTGTCGAGGCCGCCGCCGGCAGATTGCCGCTCACGGTGTCGCCCAACACCAGAGGCGTTCCCGGTAACGGCGTCGGCGGCACGTTGCCTTCCGGGCGCACGTTGAACGCGAACCGGCCCAGGCCACTGTCGGCAATGTAACCTTCGATCAGCAGAGTGTAATCCCCGGCGACGGGCAGCGTGTTCGTTCCCGCATCCGCGTTAAACCCGCGGCCGAAACGGATGTTGTTCAGCGGATCGACCAAACGCCAATGGGCATTCGCCAGGCCGCTGGCACTTTCATAATCGAAATAGAACCGATCGCCCGCCGCCGCCGGGAATCGAAAGATCGTGGTTTGGTTGGCCGGCACATCGTTCGAACTGACCGACGTGCCCATGGGCAGCGCGCCTCCCGCCGCAAGGTCGAGCAGGCGAAACCGGTAACTCCCCGTCGCGTCGCCCGCGCCCGCCACCGTAAGCGTGTGGCTGCCGGCCCCCAAGGGAAGCAGCGGATTGGCAATACTAATCCCATCCGAGCTCGTGAAGGCGCGATTTCTCACCACGTTTCCCGCCGGGCCATCGAGGGACCAGACAATCGAGCCCACGTTGGTCAGCCCATCGAGGTACAACGTCGCCGGTGCGCCCAACGCAAACGTGTAAGCCCGGCGCGCCCCCGCCGTGGCGATCACCCCCGACGTCACGTCGCCGAGGCCCAACGTCTCCGTGGCGCTCACGACCGGCTGGACGTTGAAATTGTAGCTCCCGCTGCCCGCGTCGCCCTGGTAGCCCTCGATCAAAACCGTGTAAGTTCCCACCCCAAGCGCCACCGGGCCCACATCAGTGCTGGCGCTGGCGGAATACGTCAGCCCACCAAAGGGATTGACCAGCCGCCAGTGCGCGTTGGGAAGTCCCGTCAGCGAGCGGCTGTCGAAATAGTATTCGCCCGGCGATGCCACCTGGAATTGATACGCCTCGGTCATGTGCGCCGGATTCAACGTCCCCGCCACCACCTGCCCCGGAGTGATCGACGCTGCCGTCGCCAGATCGAACAGGCGGAACAGATAGCCGCCAACCACGTCGCCGTTGCCCGACACGGTCAGCGTGTAGTCCCCTGCCGCGAGACGAATCAGCGGATCGCCGATGCTCGAGGCGTCGGAGCTGGTGAACGACCGCTCGGAGATCACCCGTCCCGTCGGGCCATCCAGGACCCAGCGCAGACCGCTGTTGTTGGTCCGGGCGTCAAAGTAAAGGCGGGCCGGCGTGGCCAGCGAAAATGGGTACGACTGGCGCTGCCCCGGCGACACGATGGCCCCCGACGTCACGTCGCCCAGCGCGAACGAATGGGTGGCATCCGCCACCGGTAGCACGGCCACGGTGAAGGAACCATTGCCGGCGTCTCCATGATAGCCCTCCACGAGCAGTGTGTGGGTGCCGGCCCCCAGGTTCATCGGCCCGGCATCGCTGCCCGCGCTGACGCTGAACAGGATGTTGCCGAAGGGATCAAACAGGCGCATGACTGCGTTCGGCAAGCCGGTGAACGTCCGCGCATCGAAGTAATAACGCCCCGCCGTCGCCACCGCAAATTGGCGCGCTTCCGTGGCATTGGCCGGGCTCAAGCCGACGCTCAGCGGCTCGCCCAGGGTAATCGGGTCAGCCGCGGCCAGATCCGACATTCGAAATGCATAGGGCCCCACACTGTCGCCATTGCCGAAGATCAGGATCGTGTAATCCCCCGGCAACACCCGGATCAGCGGATTCCCCAGCGTCACGCCATCGGAGGCCGTGAACGCCCGATTGTTGACCACCAGGCCGGCCGGCCCAACCAGTGACCAGCGCAGATTTGCCTGGCTGGTTCGCGCATCAAAATAAAGACGCGTCGGCCCGCCCACGGCAAAGCGATGGCGCTGGACCTGGCCGGGCATCGCAAGCGCACCCGAAACCACGCTGCCCAGGGCCATCGGCTGGTCCACGTCCTCGACCGACACCACCGTCAGCGCGAAACTGCCCGCACCCAAGTCGCTGTGATACCCCTCGACCAGCAGCGTGTGCGTTCCCGGCCCCAGGGTCATCGGACCGGCATCACCGCCGGAGCCAACGCCAAAAACGAAATTTCCAAACGGATCCACGAGGCGCATGGTGGCGTTGGGCATCCCTGTCATGGTTTGCACATTGAAGTAAACCCGCTGCCCTTCGGCGCCCACGTTTAGGCGAAACGCCGCCGTGCCATTGGCCGGCAACGCCGGCGGACTCGCCACCGGCGACCCGATCGCGGCCACGGGGGCCGCCCCCAAATCCAGCATCCGGAATTGGTAGCCGCCCACGGCGTCGCCGTTGCCAAACACGCTCAGCACATGGTTGCCCGGGCCAACCCGAACGAGCGGATCGGAAACCGTTACCCCGTCCGAGGAGGTGAAGCTGCGATTGTTGACGACATCGCCCGACGGCCCCGCCAACGACCAACGGATGTTGCTGTTGTTGGTTCGCGCGTCGAAGTAAAGGCGCGCCGCGGCCTCCAAACTGAACGTGTATCGTTGCACCTGGCCCGGCACACCGATCGCCCCGGACACCACGTCGCCCAACGCCAGCGGGTTCGAGGCGTCGCTGACCGGCACCACGTTGAAGGTGTAGCTCCCGGAGCCATCCTCCGCGTAGTAACCGTCGATCACCACCAGGTGCCGCCCGGCCCCGAGCGCAACCCGCCCACGGTCCGCGCCCAGGCTGCCCGCCGTCACGATCGAGCCATACGGATCGATCACTTTCCAGTAGGCATTGGGAAGACCGTTCGCAGTCACGCTGTTGAGAAAATAGAGGCCCGGTGCCGGCACCTCGAACTCGTGCGCGCTCATCGCCGTGGCCGGAGCCAGTGCTCCCGCCACCGGAGTGCCCGCGGCGAAGACCGGGGCCGTCCCGAGGTCCACCAGCCGAAATCGGTAGGGATTCGACGTGCCTCCGCGCAACCGCAGCTGGTACTCGCCCGCCACCAGTTCGAGCGGTGCGAAATTGTTCACCCAATCGGAGCCGTTCAACGCCCGTCGCTCGACCAACACTCCCGCCGGTCCCTCCAGCGTCCAGTCCAGCCCGGACGAGTTGGTCTGAGTGTCGAAGAGAACCCGCGCCGGGCCCGCGAGCGAGAGGCGATATAAATTGGTCGTCCCAGCCACGAAGGTGCCTCCGACAATTTCGCCCAGACCCAGCGGTGCGCCCGCGGGCGGCGTCGGCGGCGTGTTCCCGAGCGGCACCACGTTGAAGGAGTAATTACCGGCGGCGGTGTCGCCGATATATCCTTCAACGAGCAGTGTGTAGGTGCCGGCCACGGTCAGGACCGCGGGCGCATTGCTGGATCCCACATTGCTGAACGACTGCGCAAACAGGCTGTTGCCCAAAGGTCCCACCAGCCGCCACCACACATTCGGCAGCCCCGCCCGGCTGACGGCGTTGAAAAAGAATCGATCCCCGGCCAGTGCGCTGAATTGATAGAAATCGGTCTCGCTGCCGGGCACCAGCGACGACGCCACGCTCACGCCCGGGGTCAACGGCGATGACTCCGCCAAATCAACGAAACGAAATCCATACGGTCCCGTCGCGTCGCCCGAGCCGCCCACCGTCAGGACGTAGTCCCCCGCCGGCAACGACAGGACCGGATCGCCAATGCTCTGCGCATCGGACCCCGCGAACGAACGGCCCGACACCAGCCCTCCCATCGGCCCATTCAGCGACCAGACGAGCCGCCCGTTGTTCGTCAGCGCGTCAAAATAGTATCGCGCGTCAGTCTCCAGCCGGAACGCGTAGCGATCCGTCTGCCCCGGCACGGCGATCGCCCCCGTGACAATATTCGCCACGGAAGATTGGCCGCGCGCCGGCCCGGCGAGCATACCCCACGCGCTGAGCCCCACCCCCGCCCAAAAGCCAGCCCGCCCGGAGCGAGCGGCCCGCAGCCCGACCGCCCGTCCACGACCGCCGACAGAATGACCATGGCGATCCTCTGACGAAACCAGGGTTTGGGTTGTCCCAATTTGAAGACACGCCTGCAGCCACTCAACGACTGAGCGATACAAGTTCATAGACTTTTCTTTCGATCGAGCCTGACGTGCAGATCGAAGTGCCCACGAACTTCGCCTGCGGGAAGAACCAACACCATCAACCCAAGGACGGCCCCGGGCTCCAGACCATTCCCGGTTCAGCGCTACATTGACCCCGGCCTCCGCGGATTTTCAAGTTACGATCTGCATTTTGGCCCAGGACCATAGTTACTACTCCGCACGCCGGGCGGGCGGGCGCGAATCGCAGACCGGTTCCACGGTCAGGGGCGCCCTGCGGCCAGAGCCGCGGCAACCTGCACGCGAAGACGGGTGCACTCCTTTCCTTCCTTCATTCCCCCAACAGCCACCGAGACGGATTCCATGTCCCACGTGGGACAAAAATCGGTCGTCGAAAAATTTTCGTCGAAAGCGAGGTGCCGGGCGTCGAGCGCATTCGTCGCGCGGCTGGCACGTCTGATCGCTGGGGCTGCCGACCGAAACATCCCGGCGCGGTTCCATTTTTGGGTGACGGATTCCTGTCCCACGTGGGACATGGAACTGTCGTCGGTCGATTAGAGCAATGTGCGGGTGGCTGGAAGATTGGCGGGGGCGGAGGGCCGATCGACCCGGCTTGCGTGGCGCGGGGCGACGGGCCGCGGTGTTATCACAGGGGCGTGCGGCGAATGAGTTTCTGCTCGCGGTGAGGGCCGGAGTCCGCGACGAAGAGGTTGCCGTGCGAGTCGAGGGCGATGCTCGAGGGATTGCTGAACCGGCCCGGCTTCAGACCCGGGCCCCCGAGGACGCCCAGCAAAACTTGCGACTGGCGCCGGACGGGTTCCGCGATCTGTTCGCACTGAGCTTCGCCTTCGCCAGATACTGGCTGGCGTCGTGATGTCATCCGACCCGCCACGCCGGGCGCAAGCTCAACGGATCGGAATATCTCCCAGAGGCAAAGCGGCCGGACCCTCGACGTCGATCGCGACATCCCGCGTGACCGAGGCCACGTCATCGGAAGCCGGGCCCGTTCGAAACATGGCGGTCAGCCGATACCGGCCCGGGGGAAGATTATCCGAAGTCTCGAACGCCCCATTCTCGAACAAGACGATGGCATACACTCGCGGCGTGTTGACGTGCTCACGCCCCGCAGCCGACGTCCAAAAGTCGAGCTCCCGCCGCGGACGCTCGTCCTGCGGACCGCTTCCGATGATCGCCGAGGCTGACGGGAGATCCGCGTATAGCTGGGCCGCGACAAGGTTGTTTGTCCAGTCGATGATTTTTCCCGACGGCGCCAGAAATCGGCCTGTCACCCGGGTCCCCGCACGTTCGCGGATGATCACATCGGTCGTCTCGCCCGGGCGGACCGTGAGGGGAGTTTGATGATGAAATGGGATGTTTTTCATTGAGTTCACAAACGCGCAGAAATCCCCCGGAGGCACGTGGTCGAACCCGAATCGCCCGCCGGCATCCGGCTTGGTCGAATAGATGCCCAGGAGGCTCACCCGGCCCTGGTAATTGTCCGCCGCCGGGTCATAGAGCTCCACCGTTACAACCCCATGCCGTGCGGCGCTCGTTTCGACCACGCCTTCCACCCGGCCCCACGGCTCCAGCGTCAAGTTCAGCGGTTGCTTCGAATCCAGAAGACGCTGGTGACCGTAGCCGGCGGGGCTCACCGCGGCGATGCCATGGGCCCTGGCGTTGAATGGAAACGAGAAGCTCCCGTCCGGACCAGTCCTTTGCAGCCAGCGCTTGCTACCGGCAAACGACTGGTCGGGTCGCAGCGTGACGTTATGGTCAAACGCCAGCAGCGCCACGTGCGCCCCAATCGCCGGGGTCCCGTCCGGCTGCAGCACCAGCCCGCGCACCGCCTCGTTGCTCCGCGCGCGTTTCATCGCGATGTCCAGCGTCACTCGAATGCGATTGGTCAGCGGCTCCGAGAACCAATCCTCATAGCCGTCAGCCGTCAGGCGCAGCAACCACGGGTAGGTCTTCTCGTCGAAGGTCAGCTTGAACTGACCATTGGTGCCGCGCACGTTGGATCCCGCGTACCAGCGCAATTCGCTGTCGTGAAACCGGTCCGCCGGGCCATACCCCGGCGTGGCCCGGAAATCGCCCACCGCCCGCCCGGTCTCCGCGTCCAGCACCCGGCCGTAGACTTCCAGGGTCCGGTGCATGACCAATCCATGCTCCGAGCCATCCGCCAACAGGTGCACGTCGCGGGTGTAACAAAAGCCCTCCTTGCGGGCGAAGAGTTCGAGCTGCACGTCCCGCGGCGCCGAGTTCCATGCGAGGCGTCCGTCGAAATCCGTTCGCGCCCGCCAGTCGAAATCGTGCCGGTTCTCGCCCCACTGCTCCAAGCCCACCTCCGCTTCCGGCACCGCCAATCCATCTTCGTCCACGACCCTTATTCGCAACACCGCCCCGGCTGCCAATGCCACCCGCACCGGAGCCGTCGCGGGCCCAACGACAGCCTGCGTGCGCACCGGGGCGAAGCCCTCCGCGGTCACGGTGAACGGCCACCGACCTGCGTTCAGCTGCGGGACACGAAACGTGCCGTCGCCGCCCGTGGCCCACACCCCGGCCTGAATTCGATGCTGAATCCTCGCCCCAGCCACCGGCCGGCCCCGCTCGTCGACCACCGTACCGGTCAGGGCGAAGGCATCGTCCATGCTCGAAACGAGCTGGCCCGCCCAGAGCCGTTTCAACCGCGGCGATTCGAGGTCCCGCAAGCTTTCCTGGGCCGGGCTGGTGATCAGGGTCGTGTCGGCAAACTCCGGATGACGGCCCTCAATCTGGAACCCGCGATGGCCCGGCGGGATGAAGCCCAGCCTCCATCGGCCGTGGCTGTCGGTTTCGGCCGCCGGCAAGGCCGCGCCAAAGCCGAATCGTTCGCGCGGCCTTTCCCGATGCGACGAATCGCCGCCTTCGTGGCCCAGGAACCAAATTTGCACATTCGCAAGCGGGTTCCCCCGCGAATCCTGCACCACTCCGCCCAACACGTTGGTCACCCGCGGAAGTTTTAACAGGTAGTCTGCCGGAATGCTCGACGAACCCTCGCTCGGCCACGTGACGTAGCGCGCCGCCCAGCCGTCCTGCATGACCCCGACGTCAATCCGCCCCGCAGCCGGATCGTAGTCGAGATCGCAACGACCCCCCGCATCGGTCCTGAAATTCCAATGGTGTTCAATCTCCTCCGCACGCCACACCGACAGGAACACCGCGGCGTTCGGCACGACCTCGCCGGAATCCGCACTCACAACCCGGAGTCGCAAGCGCCGGAAATCATGTCGCGCCCCGTCAGGCAAAGCGTTGGCCCCGGCGGCCGGCCGCGTGAGCGGGCCCGGCACAGACGCCTGCGTCGTGACCTCGGATGGCCGCCTCGTCCTCTTCTCCAGCGTCCCCACGGCAACGAGTCCTGCGACTATCGCAACGAGCGTCGCGCCGGCCATGGCGAGCCATTTCAGTTGCATCCAACGCCAGGCGGACAGCGTCCCGGCCGCCAGCGCACCCGCGCCACCGGCTGCCCCGCCGGCGGCTTGCGCAATCGAACCCCAGGTCGCCAGCAAGGCCGGCGAGGGTGTTGCGCTGGCATGTTCGGCTAAAGCGACGGTGAGAGCGGCCGCCGACAGCGCGGCATCCCCCCGGCCCAGTCGCTGGCGCAGCTTCTCCACGGCGCGCGTCACCCGTTTCTTGGCGGCCTCCTCGGTGACGCCAAGGGCGCTGCTGACTTCGCGCAAGCTGCGCCCTTCCACGTAGCGGAGGAGGATGGCGTCGCGGTCGACCTGGCCAAGTCCGGCCAGGGCCTCGTCCAGCACCGGCGCGATCTGCGCCCACGCCTCCCCGCTCGAAGTGAGTTGCTGCATGTCGAAGGCCTCCTGTTCGCGCCGGCGGCGGCGCACTTCCGCACGCAACGCCCGCGCCGCCACAAACCGCGCCGTCTGAAAAAGCCATCCCGAGAGAATCGTTCCGCGCCGCAGCGAGCCGGCCTTTCGCGCCAGCAGGATAAACACGGCCTGGGCCACCTCCTCCGCCAGTTGGGCGTCGTTCACCTGGCGCAAGGCGCTGCCGTAGACCAATCCCGCGTGCCGCTCGACGAGGGTCCGAAAAGCTGCTTCGGACCGCCCGCGCGCGTATTCCTCGATGAGCTGCCTGTCGTCAATGTCCATTGCCGTGCGAATGCGTTCACGGAGGAATCCCCGCCGCCAAGCCAAAAGGGACATACCGCCGCCGCCCAAGTCCCCGGCTCGCGGGCTCTGGGCCCAAGAGCCGACCCGCGCGCCTTCCCCGGCCCTCAGGCCCGCTTCGCAAACAAAAGTATGTCATCCGTGACGCCATCCAGCTTGCGAGCGGCGATCTTGCGCCCTTCGGCCTGGAACCCAAACGTCTCGTACAATCTCACGGCGGCGAGGTTGGAGGCATACACTTCCAGCTCGATGCGCTCAAGCGCACCAGCGAACGCCTTCTCAATTGCGGTCCTCAGGAGCGCGTGCCCCACTCCTTTGGCCCGATGGTCGCTTCGAACTCCCATGCCGAGCCGGCCCACATGGCGCATCCCCTCAAACTCGTGGGGAGTGATATCGCACCATCCAATCACGTCGCCGGATTCCACCGCCACCACGTGAACGCCGCCGGCCAGCCGGACCGACGCGAGAAACGCGCGCGTGGCCTCGACGGGAAAACCGATCGTGTTCCCCAAATACCGCCGCTCGCGGGAGACGCCGTCAATCAGGGCGGTCAGACTCTCGACGTCGGCCTCGATGGTGTCTCTGATTTCCATAATATCATTGAACCGATCGCATCGATGAGCCCATGGCATCGCGGCTCAGCCCAGGCCGAGGCGCAGTCGCCGAAATCAACTACTTCGACACCTGATCACAATCCACGGTGCAAGTCAGCAGACCGAGGAGGACAATGAAGCGCAATTTGCGGGACGCGATCATGGGACGCGGTTCGGAGGGCCCTTCAATCCACGTAGAGAAATTCGTTCGCGCTGAGCAATGCCTGGCACAGATCAATCAGGGCCTGGCGCTCCGGGGCGGGCTTGGCGACCGCGTCGCGCGACGATTTCCCATTCTTCGCCGATGCGGCCTTGGCCTCGGCCCCCGGAGCCGTTGCTGTTGCCATCGATATAAGATGTTTCATCTGCTGCTCGAAAAATCCCATCGCCTCCGCGAGCTCCGCCACCTCCGGCGCGCGCTGGAAGGCGAGCTGCCACGCCCGGCGCACCTGGTTCGTCGGATCGGCGCCAGCGTCCTTGGCCACGCGTGAGGCAAACCGGGCGGCCTGATCGAGCACAAACTGGCTGTTCATCAGGAGGAGCGACTGGGTTGCCACCGTGCTGTTCTGGCGTCGCTCGCAATTCACCTCCATGACGGGCGCGTCAAAGGTGTGGAGCAAGGCCAGCGGGCGGCTGCGCCGCACCTGAATGTAGATCGAGCGGCGGAACTCCTCGCCGTTCAACGACACCTCGACCGGCATTTTGTTGTCGCCTTGGGTTCGATCTTCGCCGACGACGATTTGCCCGTGCACGTCCGGCCGGACTGGGACCGGCGGCCCAAACATTTTTTCGTTGAGCGAGCCGGTCACGGCCAGGGTGGCATCGCGGATGATCTCGGCGTCGAGACGTTGCAGCGGCTTTCGCCAATAAAGACGGTTTTCCGGATCGCGCTCGGCCAGGCGGACGTCACGGGTGGACGACTGGCGGTAAACGGTGGAGGTCAGAATCAGCCGGTGCAGGCGCTTCAGCTTCCAGCCGTGCTCGACGAAGTCCGTGGCCAGCCAGTCGAGCAGCTCGGGGTGCGACGGCTTTTCGCCCATCGCGCCGAAGTCAGCGGGCGTGTTGACGAGGCCGCGTCCGAAATGGTGGAGCCAGACGCGATTGACCAGGACGCGGGCCACGAGGGAGTTGGTCCCGCTGGTCAGCCAGCGGGCCAGCGCCAGGCGGCGGCCGGTGGTGGCGAGCCCGTCGCAGCGCGACGGGAATTCCACCGGCTGGCCGGTGGGATTGAGGACACTCAGGCCGCCGGGCGCCACCGGTTGCTTCGGCTGGTGATAATCGCCCCGGTGAAAGACGAAGGTGGTGGGCTCATGGTCCGGCGGCTCGGTCAGCACGCTGATGAAATCCTCGGCCGGTTTTTTCGCGCGGACTTCGGCCACCTTGGCGTCCATCGCCTTCAAATCATCAGCGGCTTTTGGGTTGTACTGGTAGAGGACGCCCGGGTTGATGTTCACGCTGGGGTTGTCGGCGAGCAGCTTCTTCTGCTCGGGCGTGCGCTGGCCTGCGGGCGTGTCATACGCGGCGCGGAGCGAACCGCGCAGGGCCTGGTCAAACTTCTCGAGGTGCTTGGTCAGGGCCTCGGCGATGTAGTCCTTCTGTTTATTCTCGCGTTCGGCCACGAGCTTGGCCGCCTCGGCCTCGATCTCGGCGACCTTCTTTCGATCCGCGTCCGTGTAGAGGGAGACCAGCCGTTGGGCGGGAGTCCGCCACTGTTTGTAGTCATAGGCCGGCTCGAACACCGCGCGCAGCCGGTAGTAGTCGGCGTGGGGAATGGGATCATACCGGTGGTCGTGACATTGGGCGCAACCGACGCTCAAACCGAGGAGCGACGTGGAAACGATCTTGAGCGTGTCGGCCAACACCTGGTTGCGGACGGCGTCGCGATCGGTCAGCGCGTCCGTCGCCGAGCCGTCGGCGCTCATGCGCAGGAAGCCGGTGGCGATGAGCAGTTCCCGCTCGGCATCGCTGTGCAACGCGACGGTGGCCGCGCTCGCCTGGGTGGCGCGGGCGAGTTCGTCGCCGGCCAGCTGTTCCGTGATGAACCGATCCAACGGTTTGTCCTCGTTGAACGCGCGGATGACGTAGTCCCGGTATTTGTAGGCGAAGGCCCGGGGCGGGTCGGCATCGCTGTAGCCGTCGGAATCCGCATAGCCCGCCACGTCGAGCCAATGGCGGCCCCAGCGTTCGCCGTAACGTGGCGATTCCAGCAGGCGGTCGACGAGCCGCTCGTAGGCATCGGGCGACGGGTCGTGAAGGAACGCGTCCGTTTGTTCGGGGGTCGGAGGCAGGCCGGTGAGATCAAAACACACGCGGCGCAACAGGGCGACTTTCGCCGCATCCGGCGAAAAGCGGAGCTTGCGCGGCCGCATGGCGTCGACCACGAAGGCGTCAATCGGCGTTCGCACGCGGTCGCGGGCCCGGGCCGCTGGCACCGCCGGGTGTTGAATTGGCTGGAACGACCAGAACGCCCGTTCCTCCTCGGTGATGCCACTCGTGCCCTTGGGCAGGGATTCCGGCTCAGGGCGCGCGGTCTTGGCGCCGGACGCAACCCACTGGCGAATCACGGCGACCTGCGCGGGAGTCAGCTTCTTGTCGCGCTTCGGCATCTGGCCGCTTTCGACCAGCCTCAACAGCTGGCTGCGGTCGGGCTTGCCCGGCACGATGGCCGGGCCGTCGTCGCCTCCGGCCACCAGCCAGCGGCGCAGGCGCACGTCGAGACCGCCCTTGAGCTGGTCGCCTTCACCATGGCAGTCGAAGCAATTCGCCTTGAGAATGGGGCGCACGTCCTTTTCGAACGTCAACGCCGGCGCCGACCGGGCGGGAACGGCGATCGACAACAGCCCGGCCGCCATCGAGACCGCAGCGATGACCCTGGCGAAGCGAGAGCCGCCGGGCCCGGAACGAACGCGTCGCGTCTTCATGAATCGCGCAGGATCTCCTTCACGACCCGGCACGGTTTTCCGTCGGTGAGGTGCTGGCCCTGTCCGTTTTGGAAGTAGGTCAGGTTGGAGTGGTCCACGCCGAAGAGGTGCAACAGAGTGGCGTGATAGTCATTCGGGCTGACGGGGTGCACCGCCGCCCGGTGGCCGAATTCGTCCGTCTCGCCGTAGGTCATGCCGCCTTTGAACCCGCCGCCGGCGACCCAGCTGGTGAAGCCCTGGCCGTTGTGATCGCGGCCGGCCTTTTCCGCCGAGCCGTGGTTCTCGGTCACGGGCAGGCGGCCAATTTCTCCGCCCCAGTGGACGATGGTGGTGTCGAGCAGGCCGCGGGCCTTGAGGTCGCGCACGAGCGCGGCGGACGGCTGATCCGTTTTCCGGCAGCAGCTGGCGAGGTTGCTGCGGATGTTTTCGTGGTTGTCCCAGATCTGGCCGTTGACGAAGAGCTGCACGAAACGGACGCCGCGCTCGACGAGGCGGCGGGCGATCAGGCAACGCGCGCCGTATTCGCGGGTCTCGTCCCGATCCAGGCCATAGAGGCGTTTGGTGGCCTCGCTTTCGCCCGAGAGATCGAGGGCCTCCTTCGCGGCGGTTTGCATGCGCGCGGCGAGCTCGTAGCTGGCGATGCGCGCCTCAAGGTCAGCCTCGCCCGGGTGCCGCGCGAGATGGGCGCGATTAAGCCGGTCGAGCAGCGCGAGATTCTGTTCCTGCAACGCGCCCTTCAAGTGCGTCGGCGGATCGAGGTTGAGAATGCGCGGCTCAGCCGATCGCACCACCGTGCCCTGAAAGAGCGGCGGCATGAAGCCATTCGACCAATTCCTCACGCCGTCCACCGGATGGCCGCCGGGATCCGTCAGGACCACATAGGCCGGCAGGCTTTGGCTTTCGGTGCCCAGCCCGTAGGTGAGCCACGAGCCCAGGGCCGGCCGGCCGGGCTGCGCCCGACCGGTGTTCATGTACCAAATCGACGGCTCGTGCCCATTGATGTCCGTGTGCATCGAGCGGATGACCGTGACGTCATCGACGATGCCGGCGAAATGGGGCAGCAGCTCGGACACGTCAATCCCGCTCTGGCCGTGGCGGGCGAACTTCCACGGGCTGCCGAACAGCTTTTTGCTGGCGCGATCGACAAAGCTGAATGTGACTTCGCCCTGGTAATCCTGCCCGCTCCGGCGGGTCAGCTCGGGCTTGGGATCGAACAAATCGATGTGGCTGGGCCCGCCATGCATGAACAGCGAGATCATGGCCCGCGCCCGGGCCGGCTGCGGCGCGAGCTTGGACTTGAGGTCGAACGATTGCGGGTTGCGCGGCACGCTGGGCGGGGTGGCGAGCAGTCCTTCCTCGCGCAGCATCCAGGCCAGAGCAACGCTGCCCACGCCCATGGCGTTCCGGGCCAGAAAACGCCGGCGGGACAGGCTGCCCGGAGAAGTCATCCACGATGAGTCGCGGGTTTTCATGGTTCTTTGTTGGAGCAACCGGTCAGCTGATGAGCTCTGGCACGACGCGCCCATGGATGTCAGTCAGACGGAAGTCGCGACCCGCGTAGCGATAGGTCAGGCGCTCGTGATCGAAGCCAAGCAGGTGCAGCATGGTGGCGTGGAGGTCATGAACGGACACACGGTTCTCGACCGCGCGGAAGCCGAAGTCGTCGGTCGCGCCGTAGACCGTGCCGCCCTTGATGCCGCCGCCGGCGAGCCAGAGGGAGAAGCCCCAATGATTGTGATCGCGCCCGGCCTCGGCGCCAGTGCCGCCCTGCCCCAGTTCAACCGACGGCGTGCGTCCAAATTCGCCGGTGCAGAGGATGAGGGTGCGTTCGAGCAGCCCGCGCTGTTTCAGATCGAAGATGAGCGCGGCCAGGCCCTGATCGCATTGGCTGGCCACGCGCCGGTGCTCGTCGCGGATGTTCGCATGGCTGTCCCAGGGCTGCATGTTGCCATGCCACGTCTGCACGAAGCGCACGCCGCGCTCAACCAGGCGCCGGGCGATGAGCAGCTGACGGTTTTGCGGCCCTTCGCCGTAGAGCTTGCGGATGGACTCGGGTTCCTGCTGAACGTCGAAGGCATCGGTGGCTTCAAGCTGCATGCGGTAGGCCAGCTCGAAGGACTGAATGCGCGCCTCGAGGGCCGCCTCGCCGGGGCGGGCTTCGAGATGCCGCGCGTTCAGCGCCTGCAGAAGTTGAAACTGCCGCTGCTGTTCGCCGGCCTTGAGACGGGTGTTGCGAATGTGATCAATCAGCTTCGTCGGATCGGCCTGCGACGTGTCCACCAGCGTCCCTTGATAGGCGCCCGGCAGGAAGGCCGACCGCCAGTTGGCCGCGCCCGCCACCGGCAAGCCGCCCGGGCACAGCGCCACGAAGCCGGGCAGGTTTCGATTCTCCGAACCCATCCCGTAGGTCAGCCACGCGCCGAAGCTCGGGCGCACCAGCCGCTGGTCGCCCGTGTTCATCAGCATGAGCGACATCTCGTGGCTCGGCAGCTCGGCATACATCGAGCGAATCACCGCCATCTCATCCACACAACGCGAGAGATACGGAAAGATGTCGCTGACCGGCGTGCCGCTTTGTCCGTGATTCTTGAAGGTGAACGGCGAGGGCAAGGCCACCCCGGTGCGGCGCTCGGTCTGCAGATTCTGGAACGGCAACATCTCCCCGCCACGCCGGGTCAGCTCCGGCTTGGGGTCAAAGGTGTCGACCTGCGACATGCCTCCATTCAGAAACACATGGATGACATGCTTGGCGCGCGCGGGAATGTGCGTCCCGGATTCGGCCGCGCGGCCGGGGGCGCACATCAGATCGGCGAACGCCAGCGATCCAAGGCCCATGCCGCAGCGCCGCAGAAATTCGCGCCGGCTGGGCCGCGACAGATTCAGAATATCGGGAGTCATGGGAGGGTCGCTAATCGACGAAGACAAATTCGTTGGCCGCCAGGAGGGCGTGGGCGAGCCGTGGCCAGGCCGCTGGGTCCGCCTTGGCCGAGACGGGCCCCGCGCCGGCGCCCGTCGGCTGGACATAAGCGAGGGCGAGTTCCAACTCGTCCGCGGCGGGCTCGCGGGAGTACAGATGCTCGTAGAGCCAGCGGACCCGGCCAGCGTCATCGTGGGCCACGGCCTTTTCCGCCAGCCGCGCCAGCGCCGCCGCCCGATCCTGGATGAACTCCGAGTTCAACGCGAACAGCGTCTGCTGCGGAACCGTGGTGTCCGGACGTTTCGCGGTGCAGGACGACGGGTTGGCGCCATCAAACGTGCTGAACAACGAAGCCACAATGTCGCGATTGACGAAGCCGTAGACGCTCCGCCGCGGGACGGCTGGCTGGGCCTGGAGTTCGACGGGCCGGCCGCCCATGCTCAGGTCGAGCTCCCCGGAAACCGCGAGAAGCGAGTCGCGCATCGCCTCAAGATCCAGACGGCGGCGCGGCATGCGCCACAGCAACGCATCGTCCGGATCCACATCCCGCGCGTGCGCGCTCTCAATCGAGGCCTGTCCGTAGGCGGCCGACAGCAAAATGCGCCGGTGCAGCTTCTTAATCGACCAGCCATCGTCCGCCAATGCCGATGCGAGATGGTCGAGCAACTCGGGATGGGTCGGCGGATTGCCGCGCGTGCCCCAATCATCCGGCGTCCGCACAAGACCCTGACCGAAGTGCTGTTGCCAGACCCAATTCACAATAACCCGGCGCGTGAGGGGATTTTCCCGGGAGACGATGGCACGCGCCAGGCCAAGCCGGCGGCGGCTATCGGCGAATGGGCCGTCATTTGGCTTCACCGCCGAGAGGAATCGCGCTTCGACCACGGCGCCGCGATCCAGCGGGTTGCCGCGTCGCAACACGTGGTACGTCTCCGGCGATCCGCTTTCCTCCAGCACCATGGCGCGCGCCGGGGAGCCGGGCGAATTGAGATGCAAGTCGTGGATTGCCCCTCCGCGTCCGGCAAGGTTGTCGTTGACCGGCCGATTCAACAGATGCGCCGCCACATCATCGGGCACGGCGGTGGGAGAATTCGCGCCATACAAGTGCCGCCGCAACTGACGGTTCACCGCGCTGTTGATCTCGCGATGCCGCGCGTCTTCGTCCGGCACAATCTGGCCGCTCTCGCCGGCTTCCGCCGAAGCTTCCTGCAGTCCCTTGAGCCACCCCTGGTGAACTTCGGCGAACAAGGCGCCATAGACGTCGGCAACTTCCGACAGCGACTGCGGCGCCTGGCGGGCGAGCGCCTCCAGCACGCGCGGGTTCCAGCGAGGCGCGTCCACCGCCACCTGCTGCAGATTCTTCAGCGCCGCAGGGTCGCCATTTTCCTTTTGCAGCGACTGCACCAGGTTCGAGCAAGCCTGGGCGAAGGCCGGCGTCCGGTTGGTTCCGGTTCCATTGGTCGTCGCCGACGAAAGACGCACCCACGCTCCGAACACCGGGTCGCTGTCCGGCATCTGGCGCAGGTAATCCCGCCAGCGATTGAACACGATCGGCCGGATGTCATCGGTCCGGTACGAGAGGAATCCCGTCGACGTGTCCTGCTCGGGGGTGCCTTTGGCGATCTCGCGCAGATACATTCCCACCTGCATGCGCAACCGACCGCGCAGCACTTCGGACTGATCGCGCGCCATGTCGTCGTAGCGCGTCTGTCGCAGGGCAAGCTCCCGCAGGTATTCCTGGTACGGCGCGCCGTTCCCGGGCCGGCCAAGAGTGGGCGGAAGCTCCGGCGTGCGGCTCGGCGCGAGCGCGGCGTACAGGCTGTAATAATCCTTCGTCGAGATCGGGTCGAACTTGTGATCGTGGCATCGCGCGCACGCCACCGTCAGGCCCATCAACCCCCGCGAGACGACATCGATCTGGTCGTCGATCACATCATGCCGGTTCCGGTATTGCATGCCGACGGTGAGAAAGCCCAAGGCGGCCAGCGCCGGGTCGTTGGCCGGCAAATCCAGCTCGTCCGCCGCCAGCTGTTCGGTCACGAACCGGTCGTACGGCAGGTCGTCGTTAAACGCGCGAATCACATAGTCGCGATAGGTGTACGAGAATGGAAATTTGGTGAAGCCGATGGCGCTGCCGCCGTGAGTGTCGGCGTAGCGCGCAAGATCCAGCCAATGCCGCCCCCACCGTTCGCCGTAGCGAGGCGATTGCAACAGGCGATCAATGACCGTGGTTTTGGCCTGCGTGTCCGGCGCCGGGTCCTCGACAAAGGCCCGCACCTCATCCCAGGTGGGAGGCAGGCCGATGAGATCGAACGAGGCGCGGCGAATCCATTGCCAGCGCGGGAGGGCCGGCGCCATCGCCAGGCCACGGCTCTTCAGCGTCGCCGTCAGGAACCGGTCGATCTCGGTCTGCCCGGCATCCGCCGCTGTTGGCACGGCGGGCCGGCCCACCGGCTCGAGGGCCCAGTGTCGAAGGGACCCGCGATCCGACGCACCGGCGGCTGGCGCGGGAGTGACGGCCCAGAGGAACGGCAAAATGCCGGCGCCAACCAGGGCAACCCGGGCAAAAAACCGTTGGCGCATACGTGCGGCCGTGACGTTCGAAGGCATGACGAGCATCATTGCCGGCCGCAATGGTTCTGAGATCGGCCGGCGATTGCTGGTTTTGGACGGCGCCACCCACGAATCTCATCAATCGGCAACACGGAGCCGGCCGGCGTCCGGGCCTCTCGAAGTTATTTCTCCGCGATGCAGTAGAGGGCGGCGTGGGTTCGCAGGAAAAGCTCGCCGTTCGACATGGCGAGGGTGGAGTTGGAAAGTTCGCCCACCGAATTGGTGGCCATCATCTCGAAGCGCGGCGAGGCCCGCCAAATCAGCGTGTCGCCGGATTGATTGACCCCGTAAAGTTTATCCCCCGCCAGGTTGGCCGTCGCCCAGAGCTGGCTGCTGCCCCGCGTGGCCGGCAGACGCTCTTCCACCAATAGCTTGCCCGTCGCCAGGTCGTAGCAATGCGCGAAGCCGTCGGTCACACCCACGTAGACATGGCCGTCCTTCACGATGGGTGAGCCAATCACGTGTTTCTTCATGCGCCGCTCGTAAACCAGGCGCTGTGGGGTCACGTCCCCTTTCCCGCCGGGATGCAGGAACATCATCGATCCCATATAGCCGCCCATCACCACCAGCGTGCCTTGTGCATACGACGGCGAGGTGTACACGAGCGGGCTCATGCCGTCGGCAAACCACAACTCGCGTCCGGTGTCCGGCGCAAACGCCCGCACTTTGTTGCCCACCGCAAGAATGATCTCGTCGTGACCGCCCGTGGAAATCACCAGCGGCGTGCTGAACGTGCCGATCTTCCCGTCGTTCTTTCCGGCGAACCCATCAAAGCGCTCCGCCGGTTGGGCCTCCGGCAGCGGCGTGACCCACCGCTGCCGCCCGGTTTTTTTATCCAGGGCGTAGAGCGCAGAGTGGGGACCGGGCCCGTGATAGACGAGGACCTGATCGCGATGCAGGACCGGCGACGATCCCTGGCCCCACTCGTGGGTTTGCGGGCCCAAATCCGCCTTCCACTGCAGGTTCCCGGCGAAATCGTAGGCGACAATTCCGGCTGACCCGAAACTGGCCACAACCCGGTTGCCATCGGTGACGGGCGACGCCGCGCAATGCGGGTTCATCTCGTGTCGCGGATCCTTCGCGCCAAACTCCACGCCCTGCTGCCAGCGCAGCCGGCCGTTCGTCCGGTCAAAGCTCATGACCGTCCGGCGCCGGCCATCCTCCACGGCCTGGGTGATGAACACGGTGTTCTCCCAAACGATGGGCGACGAATTGCCGGGCTCGGGAAGCGCGGTGCGCCACTTGATGTTCTCTTCCTTGGACCAGCGCGTGGGAAACCGTTTCTCCGGCGATTGGTTGTTTTGGTCGGGCCCGCGCCACGACGGCCAGTTGGCGGCGGAGAGCGTCACCCCAGAACCGGCCACGGCCAGCAAGACTACGAGGGAAATCTTCATGACGAAACAATGCGGATCCACCCCCACCTTGCCAAGCCACGATTCACGGGCTCCGTGTTCCGTTCGGACCTGCGTACGGGCCGTGAACCGAGCACGCAGGGAGGTAGGGCTGGTGCTCCGCCGCCAGCCGGTTGTCCGCACGGCTGTCCGCACCGCCGGCGCGCTGCGGAGAGCGCGCCCTACCTTTAGGTTCATGGGGAGGCAAGACCTCCAAGTTCCTGGAGGCTTTCGAACTCATCACTCATCCCTCGTCACTTCTTCCAATAATCTGCCAGGTACTCCTCCACGATGGTCTTGAGCGGCGGGGGCGTGGGCAGTCCCAGGGCCACGGCGCGGGTGCCGTCCACGGACACGGGCCAATTGTCGACGATGCGCTGGATGCGGGCGTCGAAGGCGTCGACGATCGGGCCGAGCGTGCGGCCGCGTTCCCGGGCGATCTCGTCGAGGACCGTGGCGGCGAGCGCGGGCGTGACCTGGTGCGCGGGTAACCCAATGGCCCGGTCATCGTGCAACCGCTCCGGCGCGACCTCGTGCAGCGCGATGAGTGAGTCGATCACGGTGCGATATCCGGTCATGGGATGGCGCTGGTCGCGCCGCACCGGCAGGCGGCATTCGACGCCGCTGAGCGGCTCGCGGAACATCCCGCTGGCCCAGCCGGAGGCCGCCGCGTTGGGCTTGCCCGGTCGCACGATCACCGTCGGCAACCGCGCAGAGCGGCCATCAAAATATCCTTTGCGGGAGTAGTCATTGACCATCAGCTCGCAGATGGCCTTGGTCATGCCGTAGGTGGTTTGCGGGGTGAGCTTGGTTCGATCCGTGTTGGGATCCTGACGGGCTTCGCCACCGAAGCATGCGATGCTGCTGGCGAAGATCACGCGCGGCGTGCCGGCCAGGGCGCGGGCCGCCTCGAAAATATTCCGACCCCCGTCCAGATTCACCCGCAGCGCGTCATCGAAGCGCTCCTCGCACTCGCCGCTGACCATCGACGCGAGATGAAAAATGGCGATGGCCGGATCGGACCCGACCGCGGCGAAGACCGCCGCGCGATCGCTGATGTCCGCTGTGACCTGCCGCACCCGCGGGTCCGCCACCGATCCCGGAAACCTCGCGTCGAGGAGGACGATCTCACGGATGGTTTCAGGCCGGCCGGTGGGTCCCGTCAGGTGCCCGCGCCGGAGGAGCGCGTCGCCCAGCCGTGACCCGAGAAAGCCGCCGCCGCCAGTGATGAGAATTCTCATAAAGAATGAACGCGTGGGTTTGCCGTTTGCAATCAGCCGTCGTCTCGATTGGAATGTCGGTGTGAAGATGAGCAACGCGCTGGCCGGGCACAAGATTGGATTCGTCGGCCTCGGCAACATGGGCCGCGCCATGGCCCGTCACCTGCATCAGGCGGGGGCCGAGGTGACGGTGTGGAATCGCAGCGAAGCGCCCGCGGCGGCCGCCGTTGCGCTCGGCCTGAAACGGGCCCGCACCCTGGCGGAACTGGCCCGGACGATCGGCCCCGGGGTCATCTGCCTTAATCTCACCACGACCGACGTTGTCGAGCAGGTGGTCTTTGGACCGGGCGGCCTGCACGACGGGCTCGACTCCGGCGCGTTGGTCATTGATTTCGGAACCACGGGCGTGGCCGAAACCAGGCGGTTCGCGGAGCAGGTTCGCTGGGTGGACGCGCCGGTCTCCGGCGGCCAGGTCGGCGCGGAGGCGGCGACGCTGACCATAATGGCGGGAGGCGCGCCGGAGGATTTTCAGCGCGCCGAGCCGATTCTAAAAGCCGTGGGTGCGCGCGTCACCAACTTGGGGCCGGCGGGTTCCGGGCAGGTGACCAAGCTGGCCAACCAACTCATCGTGGCGCAGACCATCGACGCGGTGGCGCAGGCGCTGCGTCTGGCCGAGTTGTCGGGCGTGGATCCGGCCAAGGTCCGCGAGGCGTTGCTGGGCGGGTTCGCGGAGAGCCGCATTCTGCAGCTCCATGGCGACCGGATGGTGCGGCGGGATTTCAAGCCCGGCGGGCGTGCTGCGCTGCAATTGAAAGACGTCCGGCTCATGTGCGCCCTGGCGGAATCCGTCGGGCTGGATTCGCCCACCCTGCGGAACTCGCTCGCGCAATGGGTAAAATTTGTGGAGGAACAAGGCCACGGCGATCTCGACCACGCGGGCCTGTTTCGCCTGTATGAACCGGTCACGCGTGCATGACCTGGCCGCCATCCACGTTGAGGGTCTGACCGGTGACATTGCGGGCGTGATCTGACGCGAGGAAGACAGCCACGGCGGCGAGCTCCTCGGGCGTCTGCCACCGTCCGAGCGGAGCGACGCGCCGGATTTTTTCTTCCGCCCAAGTCTGGTAATCCTGCCGTTGGGCCGTCGGCTGGCCGGCCTGGCTCGCCCGCCATACCGCCTGATTCAGATCCGTCTTCACCATTCCTGGCGACAAGGCGTTCACCCGAACCCCGGACGGCGCCAGATCCCGCGCGGCGCACTGGACAAAATTGATCAAAGCGGCCTTGGCCGCGCTGTAGGGGGGATCGGTCTGCGAGCCGATTTGGCCTGCAACCGAGACGAGGAAGAGCATCGAGCCGCGGCCGCGCTGGGCGAGGCGCGGAGCGAAGGCATGCGCCACTTCCACGGCGCCGAAGAGATTAATCTCGACGACCCGCCGCCAGTCGGCCGGCTGCAGATTCCAGAACGGGAATCCGAATTTGCCCGAGCCTGCGCCCACCGAGAACACCACATGATCGACATCCCCAACGCGATCCGCGAACGCGCGCACATCAGTCGGGGACGTCACATCGCCCATCGTGAGAGGCCACGCCGCCGGAGGCCGCTCGGCGTCGGGGTGCCGGTCAAAGCCGTGCACGTCGCAACCTTCGTCGTGGAATGCGGCGGCGCTCGAACGTCCAATGCCGCGCGCCGCCCCGAAAACCACCACCCGCTGCCGCTCCAGATTCAATTGCATGGCTGCGAAGGATGTCGTGTTCGATTGGCCACCGACAAGCCCGCGATTTCGCCCCTGGCACCCGCGCAATGGTCGGGCGCGCTCTCCGCAGCGCGCCGCCCGTGCGACCGGCTTCTCCATCCTCCACGCGCGTGCGCGGCTCTGTTTAGCACCCCGATCTCGGCGGCGGGCGGCGGAGCGCCCGACCTACCTACCGGGCACCCGTTCAAGGGCGGCGGTCCCGCCGCCGATATCAGCCTAGGGTCAGGTCACTGACTTGTGTGATGAGTGCCGAGCTTTCCAAGGTCATTCCAGCGCTCAGCGATGCTGCGTTGCTGGAGATGGTCGACGCTGATCCGGCGCTGCTCGTCCTCGAGGCGATCAATCTCGCCAACACGACCATCGAAGCTCGCGGCGGAAAAGCCGCCCTGCAGGCACGCGTCGCCGAGGCCACCCCCAAGACCTGCGCGTCCTGCACCAAACCCTCGCCGCGCGGGGCCCGCTTCTGCGCCGAATGCGGTTGCCCCTTTCCTCCCCCCCCGGCTTCATCAACCCCTGACGGAGCACCGTCCCTTACAATCCAGGCGGACACGTCACCAGAGAACTCCGCGGGTTTTCCAACCGACGAGCCAGCGGTGTCCATTCCGCCGTCCCCAGCCGGACCTTCAGCGGGCGCTGCCGTCGAACCCGCGGTCGAACCCGTGGTCGAGCCCGTGGACAATTCCTCTGCAGAGGTCCCGGTCGAATCGACGTCAACCGACGCCCCGCCTGCGGTCGCGAACCCACCGAGCGCGACCGCCGGGACCGAGAGCGCCACGCCACCGGTCGATGCCGCTCCCACCACTTTGGAACCCGTCGCTGATCCAGCCGAAGTGACTCCGGCGTCACGGGACGACCCGCGCGCCGTTGCCAGCTCCATCCCCACGGATGTGCCCGCGATCGAGTCCGTCCAGGAGGTTGCCCCGGAGCTTACGCCGGAGATTACCCCACCGCCGTCAGCCGGAAGTGAGCGCGCGGGGGAGAGCGCCACGCTCGAAGCAGTGTCGAACCCGGAGCCGGTCCCAGGCACCGAGACGCCGTCTCCGGCTGCACCGGTGAACGTCGCGGAATCCAATCTCACGGCGACACCGCCATCGGCGGCGTCGGAACCCGCGAGTGTGATCCCGGATTTTCTGGCCGACATTGAAGCGCAGCTGGCCGCAGCCAAGGAAACGAACAGCGCTTCCGTCGCCGCCTCTCCCGAATTGGCCGCAGATCCTGTCAGCGAGCCCTCGAATCCAGCCGCGCAGACCACGCCAACCGTCGCGTCGGATGCCTCGGCGGCGACCGCGGAGGTTCTGGCGGACGTCGCCGCGCAATCGGCGGTGGCGGACTCAGCGCCGGCCGCCCCCCCCGACGCCGAAGCGGAGTCCACCGCGGCGCACCCTGAAGTCGCCGCCGGCGATTCGTCCACAGCCGAACCCGAACCGGCTCCGGACGATTCCTTGGCTGCGGAGGTTGCCGCTGCCCGAGACGCGAGCCCGGCCGATGAAGCGACCGTCGAAATTTCAGTGGAGGCCAGCCCGGCCGGGATGATGGAAGCGGAGCCTGGCGCAGCCTCGTCCATCGAGGCGGAGTCAGTGGCGCTGCCGTCCCGATCGGGTTTCCGCTCCTGGCTGGGACGACCCGGCGCAAAGATCGCCGCCGGCGCCATGGCCGCCTTGGCGATTGCGGTCACCGGCGCACTCCAGTTCGCGTCGATGCATCGACGTGGCGCCGCGGGTCCTGAGCTTGTGCACGCGCGGGAGCTTCCGGCCAGACCATTTCTCGTCGCACTCGATCGCTGCAAATCGTCGTATGAAGCCACCACCCGCAGCACGCGCCAGGAGCTGACGCAAAAGATCGCAAGCCAGCGGGCCGGGCACGAACCTTCGGTGGCGACCTGGATCGCCCGCGTCGGCCAAACCCATGCCGCCGATCTGGCAAAGTCGAGGGAGTCCTTGCGTCTGGCGTCGATCGAGCTGGACGAACTGCGGCAGGTCGCCACCCTGCCGGCGTCGCTCAACGCGGACTTTGACAAATTCGCGCAGATCATTTCCCGGAACGTGAATTTCTTCGCGGCCTCATCCTCGGTGGGTGTGGACCAGTGGTGCAACGACTATCCGCGGATGCAGGCGATCCACGCTCGTTTGCTCAAAAGCGCCACGCAGGTCGAAGCCGTCCCGCCACACGACGGTCCTGGGGGCGCTGCTCAAAAAAACCAGCATTGACTTGAAGTTGCGTGCGCCTAGCCTTGCGGCCATGGCGAAGTCGAAGTCGACGGGCAAACAAAAAAAGGGCAAGGCGCTATTGCTGGGGATTGGCCTCGATGAAGACGGGCACAAGCGGGTCACGACCGGCCCGAATTTCGCGCTGGTGGGGGGATCCAAGGACACCCACGAAGTGATGACGGAAAAGGCGATCAAAATTAACGAGAAGCTGAAGGCCCGGGGCAAGGCGCTGGAAGAAGTCAGCCGGGCGGAGTTCGACGATATCGCCGCCTCCGTCGGGCTGAGCCGCCACGAACCGCAGCGCAACTGACCCGAACCCGCGCGAGGCGCCGGCCGGGCCTCCTGTTCATCCATGATCGATCAGCACCCCTACCTGTTTCTGGTGATATTCATGGCCGCGGCCGCCGGCTTCGCGCTGGTGCCCCTGCTCCTCGCCCGGCTGTGGGCGCTGAAGTTTTCCCCGGGCAAACCGGGCGAGCAGAAGAACGCCACTTACGAATGCGGCCTGGAGGCCAAGGGGGATCCACTCATCTGCTTTCGCGCGGAGTATTATCTCTACGGCATCATCTTTTTGATCTTCGACGTGGAGACAATTTTTCTGCTGCCGTTCGCGGTCGCCTTCACCGGACTTCCGGCCGGCGCGTTCATCGCGATGATGGTCTTTGTCCTCCTGCTGGTGGAGGGCCTCGCCTGGGCCTGGGCCAAGGGCCTGCTTACCTGGCGGTAAAACCGACTGGCCTCCGCCTTGCGCGCGGAAACGCCCGCCGCCCCCAGCGGATCGAGATGTCGTCGACAAATCGCGGTCGACGCTCGTGAGGTCGGTGCCAGCCAGATTCAATTCATCGCTTCGCCGCCTCCGCGGCAGTGCATCCCGAAGTTGTCGGCCCGGGGCGCGGATTGCGCCATCGCGGGATCCGTAGCGGCCGAAAGCGGCCACGCGGCGCGGACGTTACTCAGGGGCCGCCGATTCCAGCCGCTGCGGGCAGAAGCCCGCGATCCGGACATCGGCCGAAGGGTCACCGACAACCTGCGGATGCACCGCACCGCGGCTTCGAAGGAATTCGCCATTGACCCTGCGGAAGGCCATTGCCTAAGCTCCGCCCGCAAGTTCCAACAAACCAAATCACTAACACTATTTATGGCTGACAAATTCGTTCCCATGATTAGCTCCGGCGTGGCCGGCCCGCTTGGCGTTCTTCACCTGCCCCGCCTCTGGCTCAAGGTCTCGCTCGAAGCCCGCGGCAAACTGGCCGAAGGCTACCCGGGCATCGGCAAGGGCTACGACATGATGGTCTGCCAGGCGCTCAACCTGAACCCGGATGCGGTCAAGAAGTTCATCAGCGAGAGCAAGCCGACCTACGCCGCCTTCGAAGCCTGGATTAAGAAGCAGCCGGGCGTGAAGCTCGACAAGGCCAGCGTTTATAAAATCAACTCCGCCATCATGGGCTACATCCACGACGACGGCACCCGCAAGGGCATCCTCGGAGCCAACGCCATCACCGACGAAAGCAGCGTCAACCCCGGCGCCGTCGATCTGAACAACCTCGACGACTGGTACGAGTTTCACAAAGCCGTCCTGTCCTGATCTCCGGATCCGGACGGCAGCGAATCCGCCCGCGGCGGAATGCGTTTTCCACAGCGACGCCTTGATCAGGCGTCGCTGTTTTTTTGCGCTCAGGAATCCGCGGCGGATTGAGGGTGGATGCGCGCCGGTCGCGACGATGCGAGGGATGTGGCGGACGCCAGCAGCCGGCACCAGCCCGGGAGATCACGCGCCTTCGCCCGGCCCGCGATAGCTTTCCACGACCCAAGCGCTCAAGGCTTTCTCCGGCGCCTCGGCCGCCGCGCGATCGATGGTGAATTCCCGCCGGCCGGTGTTTTGCGCAACGAGCTTGAGCCCAAATTGAAAGTCCTTGAAGCGGGCGGCGCACAGCTCCCGGACGCCCTGCCCGGAGCCCGCGGCCTGACCGGCCAGCCAGTCGGCCGCGTCCTCCGTGAAGCGGATCGCGAGGCCGTGAGCCTCGACGAATCGCCGGGCAAACTCGTGCACCAACTGACGCAAAACCCCGCGCTCCTCCTGTTCCTGCGCGGCCAACACTTCGCGCAGACTGGCCTCGGGCTGGTCCAACACCTGGCGGCTGACGACAAAACGCTTTACCGCGGTGGACGGCAGCTCGAACTTGAACTCGCGCAGCGCGCGCTCGCAAACCGTCATCAACCCCCGCGCGCCGGTCTTCTCCTCCGCCGCCAGCTCGGCGATGCGCCGCAGGCCGTCATCCTGAAACAACACTTCGATGCCATAGGCGGCAAACGACTGTTCATACTGCCGAATCAGGCTGCCTTCGGAGGACTTGAGAATCTGGAACAAATCCTCCACTCCGAGGTGGTGGCACACGACCCGCACAGGCAGGCGTCCGATGAACTCCGGCTCGAATCCGAAATCAACAAAATCGCGGGTTTGCGCGAACTCCAGGGCCCGCTCCTCGACCGCGGCACTTCGCCCCACGGATGCGGCAAAACCGATCGACGCCTCGCGGACACGCTTCTGCACGATCTTGTCCAGCCCGCTGAACGCGCCGCTCGCGACGAAAAGAATGTGCCGCGTGTTAATCGTCGAGGGCTGAGGCTTTCCGGTCCGCCGCGAACCATCCATCATCGACTGGATCTGCCCGGCAATGTCGTTCGGCGCCCGCGCGGGCACCTCCGTCTCCTCCATCAGCTTGAGCAGATTGGTCTGCACGCCGCGCCCGCTGACGTCGCGCCCGGCGACATTGGACGCCGCGGCGATCTTGTCGATCTCGTCGATGTAAATGATCCCGTGCTGTGCCCGCCGGACATCCCCGTTGGCGCGCCGGACCAAATCCCGCACCAGATCCTCGACATCGCCGCCCACGTAGCCCGTCTCGGAAAACTTGGTCGCATCCGCCTTGACGAACGGCACGCCGATCAGCTCCGCCATGCTGCGGATCAGATACGTTTTCCCGACGCCGGTCGGCCCCATCAAAAGGATGTTTTGTTTCGAGTAATTGGCGGGCTCGCGGCCCTGCAAGGCCAGCCGGACCGCGTGATAATGATCGCACAGCGCCACGCTGAGGACCCGCTTCGCCTCCTCCTGGCGAATGACGAACCGGTTCAGGTAATCCCGCACATCGCGTGGTTTGTGGTGAAAATCCCATGTGTCCCCCGCCCCGGGAGCGCCTTCGGCGGGCGCCTCCGGGCCGGCATCCTTCGGTTGAGTCGGCGCAACCCGCGGCCCCGCCGATCCGCCGGAAAAATGTTGGCGCATGAACTCCGCCATCTGCCGTTGAAATTCCTCCGGCGTCGGCGGCCCATTGTGAATCCCAATCGTCGTCACGGCACAACGCTAGGACAGGCCAGGCCCCGGCGCAATTGGCGCTTTTCCCGGGGCGACCATGGCATTGACCGCCGTATGGAATCCCGGCGCCTCGGGCGGTCAGGCGGCGTGGCTGCCCAGGTAAATTCGCGGAACCCGATGCGTGATTGCCGTCAAAACCTCCCAGGGAATCGTGCCCGCCCAAACCGCCACCTCGCCGGCGGTGATGCATTCATCGCCCTGCCGCCCGATCAAAACAACTTCGTCGCCGGGCGCAACCGTTCCGGCGCGCGAGACGTCCACCACCATTTGATCCATGGTGATGCGACCAAGAACCCGGCAACGGCGGCCGCCGATCAACACCCGGGCCCGCCCGCTGGCCGATCGCAGGTACCCGTCCCCATAGCCGGCCGTCACAATGGCCACGGTCAGAGCCCGGTCGGCCGTAAATGTTCCCCCGTAGCTCAGGCGGCTGCCCCGCGCCACCCGCTTGACCAGGCTTACCCGGCACTTGAACGCGAGGGCCGGGCGGAGATGCGACCGGCCGCTCCGCGCCCGCGCCCGCCGGCCCCGGGGCTCGATGCCGTAGACGAGCAATCCGGGCCGGACCAGGTTGCCGACGGCGCCGGGTTGATGGAGGATCGCGGCGCTGTTGTGGGCGTGGATGGTGGGAATCTCCAGGCCGCGGGCGCGCACTTCGGCCAGCACGCCTTGAAAAAGGTGCGTCTGGCGGCGCGAAGTCCGGGCGTCGTCCTCCGCCGAGGCGTAGTGCGTGTAGATGCCTTCGATCCGCACTCCAGGCAACGCGCGCATCGATTCAATGACTTCGACCGCGCGCTCCGGGCTCATGCCCAACCGCCCCATGCCGGTGTCGATCTTGACGTGCACCCGGGCCACCCGGCCGCACGCGATCGCAGCGGTTGAAAACGCCCGCGCCTCCTCCAGACTGGACACGGTGGCCTGCACATCCTCGCGCACGGCTCGCGTCACTTCCTCGGGCAGACAGGCTCCCAGCATCAGCACCGGCCAGCCTTTCCCCACGCTGCGGATCGACTGCGCCTCCTGCAAATTGGCCACGCCGAAAACGTCCGTGCCGCTTTGCATGAGCAGCGCCGCAATCTGCTTCAAGCCGTGCCCATAGGCGTCTGCCTTCACCACCGTCATCACGCCGACGCCCCGCCCAACCTGATGCCGGATCCAGGCGAGATTTCCGCGCAGCGCGTCGAGGTCGACCTCCGCCCAGCACCGGTAAAGTGTTCGTGGGTTCATCGCTCGGGAACAGGACGCGGGGGCGGCGCCTTCACAAACGTGGCGCTGCGCAGGTAAATCGGAGACAATGCGGCCGCCCCATCGCCCGCCGTTCGTGCGGCCGCGAGGCAGGCCAACGCCCGGGCGCTGGGCGCCACCACGTTCACGCCCGGCAACAGTTGCGCCACGTCTGCCCCGCCCACCCGCCCAGCGTCTCCGGCCGCCAGCACGTCGTCGCGGGTGGCCAGCTGCAGCGGCGTTCGCAGCTCGGCCCGCAAATCGGTCAGGTCATACGTCGCCCGATAGAACTCCCCGCGCTGCGCGTCGATCACGACGTCGATCCGTCCCCGCTGACCACCGGCCCGGACCGTTTCGGCCAGTACGTCCGCGCTGCTCAGCCCGATCAGGCGCGCCCCTGAAGCCAGGCGCCAGCCTTCGGCAATGGCAATGGCCACCCGCACGCCCGCATACGATCCGGGCCCCAGTCCCACCGCAATCGCGTCAACTTCCTCGCGTTTCACGCCGGCCTGGCGCAACGCCGCCTCGAGCAGGCGAAACGCCGGCGTGGCCCGGCCCCCCGCTTCCTCGGCGTAGCCCGCGACCCGGGTGTCGCGCCAGACCGCCACGCTGCGGAGGTCGGTCGAGAACTCAATCCCGAGAATCGTCATAGCTGATGCGTCGAGTCTGCTCGTCCCTCTGCTCAAACCGGAGGCGCCGCACGTGGCGCGGGAGGGATTCGCCGGCAAATTCCGGCCACCGCTCGCACCACTCCACCACCACGACACCCGCGGGATGGTTAAAGTATTCCGTCAGGCCGGCCCCTTCGATCTGCGCGGGCGTGTCCAGGCGGTAGAGGTCCAGATGCGCCAATGGCAGGCGGCCTCCGGTGTATTCGTGGACGAGGGCGAACGTCGGGGACTGCACGCGGACGGTGAGGCCAAGCCCGCGCGCCAGGCCGATGACGAATTGGGTTTTGCCCGCGCCAAGATCTCCGGACAGGGCAAGCACCGTGCCGGCGACGGCCGCGCGGCCCCACTGCTCGCCCCACGCCAGAGTTTCGTCCGGGCTATGCGAAATGAACGTAGCCATGCCCATGAAACAACTGAACGCCCTGCGTGTCCCGCAACCGCAACCCAGGTGCCGCCGTCATCCTCCCGATGCAGGTCAGCGGCACATCCGGGAACGCCGCCTTCCAGCCATCCAGAACCGCCACCGCATCCGCGCTGGCCACGGTGAAGAGCAGCTCAAAATCCTCGCCGTCGGTCAGCGCAGCGATCAACGGCGGCTTGCCTTGCGGCAGCCTGGCCCGCGCCCGCGCGGCGCGGCTCACCGGGATCGACGCCTTGTTCAATTCCGCTCCCAGGTCCGCCGCATCCATCAGATGGCGCAGATCCGACGCCAGCCCGTCGCTGACATCGATCATCGCGTGGAGGGAGAACCGGCCCGCCAGCCAGCGTGCCTCCGCCAGCCGTGGCTCGAACTCCAAATGGTGGCCGGCCAGGGAGCCGCCCAGCCGTCCGCTGACAAAGATCGCGTCGCCCGCCCGGGCGCCGGCCCGCCGGACGCAGCGAGCGCGCGGCACCGTCCCCACCAACGCCACCGACAGAAGCAACCTCTCCGGGTTCGTCGTGGTTTCACCGCCGGAGACCGCGACGCCGGTGCGCCGCGCCAAGGCATTCAATCCCTCGTAGAGCGCCAGGACGTGCGCCGGGTCGAACGCCCGGGGCAACGCCAGCGTGATCAGCGCGGACACCGGCCGGCCTCCCATCGCGGCGATATCGCTCAAGGCGCGCGCCAGGGCCTTGCGCCCCACGAGCTCCGGCGGCGTGTCGGCCGTGAAGTGCACGCCCTCCACCACGGAGTCGGTCTTGAAAAGCACCAGTTCCTCCGCCAGGCCGAGATCCAGCACGGCACAGTCGTCGCCGGCCCCGGCCACGACGTGCTCGTTGCGCGGCAGATCCGGCACGAGGCGTCGAATCAGGTCCAGCTCGTTCATGTCAGGTGGATGAGAAACCAGGTGAAGTTGATCGCGTTGAAAACCGCGTGCGCGATCACCGGCGCAATCAGCAGGCCGGTCCGCTTGTAGAGCAACGCCAGCACGCCTCCGAAAATGGTCAGGGGCAGAAGCGTCATGAGGTTGACGTGCACCGCGCCAAACAGCAGGGAGCTGGCGACCAGCGCGAACCGCGGCCAGCCACAATCATGCAGCCATTTGTAGGCAATGCCGCGAAAGAGAATCTCCTCCGCCAGCGGCGCGAGCACGATGCTGAAAAGCCCGAACCAGACGCGGCGCGGCAGGGTCGCGATCATCTGCAAAACCTGGATGCTGGGCTGGGGCGTCGCCGCCGCGCGCTGCAGCCACTCGATGAACCTCCGGCAGCCGTCGTTCAGCGTGTTGGCCAAGGGCACCGCCAGCATCGCGGTGAGCACCCCAATCGCAACCGCCCGCCGCCAGCCCGGGTCCGGCCACCCGAAAAACTCCCGCCACCGCATCTGATGTTGCCGCAAAAACCGGCCCGTCAACCCCAGCGCCGCCCCTTGAAAAAAGAGGGTGCTCAAGATGAACGCATAATATTTCTGATCCGCCGCCGGAAGCTTCGGCCACTGGTCCTTGACCACGCCGGTGGCCAGCGCGCCTGCAAAAACGCTCAGGCTCATGCCGAGAATCAGCATCGCCACCGCTTCCGCATTCCAGATTGTCGCCGGCCGCATCTGACCCAGTATGCAAAAGCCATTCCGTGGGCGAAGGAAAAAGCGGTCGCGCCGCGTCGGTCAGAGAATGGCGGAAACCTCCCCTCCGGCTGCGAATGGGCGCGGGGGCAGCGACGATGAGACGCCTCGAACTACAGCTCTCCGCAATCGAGGCTGGCGAGGATTTGTCGCGCCTTGCCCGCGAGCAGCGCGGCCGCCTCCGGCCGATCCGGCTCCACCTGCGCGTGCACCTTGTGGATGAACGCCTCCAACTGGCGCACGCCGGAGCTGCACAAGCAGCGCTCGAAACAGGCGGCCGCAGATTTCAGCAGAGCCACCAGGGGCCGGCGATGCCGCGCCTCCAGCCCCACCGTCTCCAGGTCGGCCACCATCACCCCCAGGGCCTCGGCCGGGGTCAGGATGTGCAGGTCAACATCCATCGAATCCGTGCATTGCCGATCCGTGGCGACCAGGCGCAGCGTGTAAATGCCGGGCTCGAGCACCACGTTGGTCTCCGCCCCGATCGCCAGCAGCACAGGCGCACCCGCTTCCGGCACCAAATACCACTGGTCACTCAGCGCATCCCCGTCCTCGTCCCGCGAGTCCCGGCCGTCGAGGTGAACCCGGGCGAACGAATTCATGCAGGACGAGCTGCCCGTGTTGAAATCGCCCGCCACCAGCACCGACTCGGCGCCGCACAGAAAGAGATCCACCGCCGGCCCGACGTCCGCCACCGCCACCGGGCAATGATTCGTCTGCTTCCCGTCCGTGACCGTCAGACCGATGCTGACGGCCTCGGACTGGCAACCGGCGGAGTCCACCGCCGCGGCGGTGAAGGAGTCGGGGCCGTTATAGCCTGCATTCGGGGAGTAATTGAAGCGGCCGGTGGCCGCCTGCAAGGTGACGGTTCCATGCTGGGCCGCGCCGACCAGCAGGTAGGTCAGGGTGTCCTCGTCCGGGTCCGAGCCGACCAGGCGGCCGCTGGCGGTGTTGCCGCTGTCCACCGTGATGGGTGGCACGGGCGCGACCGTGGGGCAGTGGTTGCCGGGCGTCGGCGTGGAAGCCGACGCGACGAGACCGCCGGCGCCCAATCCCAGCGCCAAGGCCAGGACCGGCACGACGGCGGCGCCACGCTTCGCCGCCAGGGCGGATGGACGATGCCAGAGATGCATAAACAAATTCCGCACTTCGAGGGCGGAGGCCGACTCCCCCGGACACGACAAGGCCGAGAGTTTGGCGACGAACATGGGACCACGAGAAACTGCCATGCGTCATGGCAGTCCGTTGCCGGGGGAAATCGAGGGTTTCCCTTAAACCGGCCGGCCCAAAAACGCAATTTTTAATCTGGAGCCATGCGCTCCCGGCGTGCATCCGGAGGTTATCGCGGCGCGGCGCGGGTATTCAGCCGGCAACGGCCGAAGCCGGCCACCGGGCGCCAGCTTCAGCTCAGCGCAGGAGGCGTTCCCGCAGCTTCGCGACGCGGGGATCGGCGGGCGCCAGCGTGGTCGCCCGCTCCAACCGTTCGAGGGCCTCCGCCCTGCGGCCGGCGATCCCGAGCTCCTCGGCCAGCGCGAAGTGAGCATCGACATCTCCCGGGCTGTAGCGCAGCGCCTCCTCGTAACTCCGGATGGCCCCGGGCGAATCGCCACTGCGCGCAAGGGCGTAGCCCAGGTTGGAATGGGCGGCGGCAAACTCAGGCTTGAGCTGCAGCACGCGGCGGAACGAGGCCGCCCCGTCGGTCCACCGCTTCTGACAGAGCAAGGCCAGACCGAGCTGCAGGTGGCCATTCAACGAATCGGGCTGCACCTCCAGGTGGCGACGCAAGGCCTGCTCAGCTTCCGCACATCGCTTTTCGAGATAGCGCAATCGCCCAAGCAACAGCAGGCCCTCCGGATCGTCGGGCGCCGCCGCCAGCAGGCGGCTCAACCCGGCCGCCGCGTCAGTCAGGCGCCCGCGGATGAGGTGACGATTGATCTGGTCGGCTGCCTGGTGACGATCGACCCGCAGCGCCTGGACCTCGGCCAGGAATGGGTCCGGCCAATCCAACGAACGCTCCATGGCCGTGCCCTGCCGCGTCAGCTCCGCCGCCGCGGCCTCGTCGCCCTGGCGCTGGCGCACCTGGCCGAGCAGCAGCAGGGCCGCGCGTTGCGTATAGCGATTCGACACGCACGCGCCAAAATTCTCCGAGGCCGCCGCCAGATCCTGCCGGGCCAATTGCATCCGGCCCAACTCGAGCCGGGCCACCGGATGCCCGGGTGCGGCGGCCAGCAAATTGTCCACGACCTGCGCCGCCTCCGCCGTTCGCCCCCGCTCCACCAACGCCTGCAACAGCCGCACCCGCGGGCTGTCCGGCTGGTTCCCGGCCAGCGCCGCCGCCCGTTTCAACAGCTCGATCGCCGCCTCGGCATCGTCGTGCAGCCGAAGCAATCCCAGAAGATGAGGCCAGGACGCGGACTCCGGCGCCAGGGCCGCGGCGCGTTCGTAGCAAAGCCGTGCCTCCGCCGTGAATTCCAGGGTGTGATAGACCTCGCCCAGCCGTCCCCAAGCCGGACCCGACGCCATCGCCGCCAGCACGTTGGAGCGCGAGCGGGCCACAAGATCCGCCATCGCTCCGTCCAGATTTTGAATCGAAATCTCGGGTGGCGGTGCGGCCGGTGGCTTGCAGCCGCAAGGGAACCACAACGAGGCGAGCAGAAACAGCGATGCCCGAATCACCAGGGTGCGCCCAATCAAGTCGGCGGTGCGCGGCTTCATGGGAACGTTGGGCAGGCGGACCTCCAACGTGAACGAGTGTTGGGGCCGTGAACCGCAGACTCTGGGTAGGGCGCGCACTCCGCCGCGCGCCGGCGAATCGGGGTCGCAAGTCGGTTTCGCGGCGGGCGACGGAGCGCCCGCCCTACCTGTCGGCGCAAGTTCATGGGGATCGAATTGCTTCGGCCAGCGCCTCGCCCGTGCCGGCCCGCAAGACCACCGTGCCGTCGAGAGGCGGCGCGGCAAAGCGTTCGCGCCGGCCTTCCGGCCAGAGAATTTCCACCGATTGAACCGGCCCGGACGGCCCCAGCCCGAAATGGATCACCGGCTCGTGACTGGCCAGATAGCCGGTGGCCGGCAACAACGCGGCCCAGCGCCGCCGGCCGTCGGCCATGACCAACGTCGCCTCAGCGCCGAGCGCGTCCCGTCCCCCAGCGGCCGGCTCGACCAGTCGCAGCCGCAGCCAATGGCTCCGACCCGGAGCGACATTACGGAAGATGCGCGCGGGTCCGCCCACACCCGCCACCACCAGATCCGTCCCGCCGTCGCCCTCGAGATCCAGCGTGGCCAGCGTGCGGCCAACCATCGCCGGCCCGGAGAACGCCGGCTCCTTCGGCGAGCGATCGAGGAAATGGCCGCCGCCCTCGTTTTGGAAAAGCTGCGGCCGTTGGGCGTAGCGGGCCCACCAGGGGTCCAACCCCGCCAACACCGGGCTCTGGCCCGGCGTCAGCCGGCGCACCAGCCCATTGAGCCACGCCAGATCGACCGTGCCGTCGTTGTTGAAATCCGCCAGGACCGCGCCAAAGCCGGTCCCGCGCCACGACTGCTGTTGCAGCCCGGCGGTGGCCACCTGATCCGAAAACAAGCCCCGCGGCCCCTGCCGCCACAGCGAATGAAATTCCTCCGTCAAGTGCGTCACAAACAAATCACCCAGGCCGTCGCCATCGACATCTCCAAACGCCGTGCCCATGTTTGCCGCCGTCGCGCCCATCGCGTTGAACGCCGCCCCGCGCCGCGCCGCCTCCTCGCTGAAGGTTCCGTCCCGCCGGTTGATCCAAAGCCGATTGGGCCGGCCGTCGTCCGCAATGAAAATGTCGGGCCAGCCATCCCCGTCGAAATCCGCGCAGACCAACCCCAGGGCCGCACCCGTCACCCGGCTGAGACCCGCGGGCTCGGTGCGTTCCTCGAATTTCGGCGCCGCGCCCGGCGTGCCCGTCACATTTCGCCAGAGCCGCGCCGGCGTACCGCCAAACGCCTGGGGCGCGCAAAAATCCTGACGCCCCTGCACATCGTGACAGACCTGGGTCGGATCGTAATCGACGTAATTCCCCACCACCAGATCGAGCCAGCCATCCCGGTCGTAATCCACAAAGCTCGCGGCCGCGCCCCAGCGCGCATTGTCCACGCCGCACGCGCGCCCCAGCTCCACAAATTTTCCGCCACCCAGATTTTGAAAAACCCGCACGGCATCATACTCCGTCACCACCACGTCGGGGCGGCCGTCATTGTTCACGTCGCCGGCATACGCGCCCATGCCGCGCCCGGCCACGTCCAGGCCCGACCCGGCCGAGATGTCGCGCCAGGTCCCATCCTCCTGCCGGCGAAACAATCGGTTGCGCGGGCCGTTCGTTCCGCCGTTCTGGACGAAATAAAGATCCATCCGCCCATCTCCATCGGCATCGAACACCGCCACCCCGCAGCCCACCTGATCCGGCATGAAGTAATTGGTGCCCGCCACATGGATGAAGCGCAATCCCTGCTCGCCGGTCGCATCGGCGAACCACGGCGCCGTCGACCTCGACGGCGACGGCGATGACGGAGGCGCAGATGGCGGCTTGCAACCCGCGGCCACGGCCAGCGCGCCGAAGAGACCGCACGCCCACCGAACCTTAAGCCCAAGACGCACGGGAGCGGATGCGCGGCCGCGAACCGCGCCCAAAACCGCCGGGACCGGTGTCAGGTCACGCGAAATCGAGCCGGGCAATTTCATGCGGAATTCAAGGCGTCGCTTTTGCGGGCAACCGGGTCCCTCCATCCCGCCGAGCAGCACATTGGAAATCGGGCATTGGGAATTTGGAATTTGGAAATGGAGAGTGCAGGAACCCGGCCGGCTGGGCAGGCATCGGCGCGCGCGAGGATCGGATTGGAAATTCCGACCTCCCCATGAACCGCGCAAGGTAGGGCCCGCTCTCCGCAGCGGGCCGTCCCGTGCGGACCGCCGGCGGGCGGCGGAGCGCCCGCCCTACCCAACTGCGTGCTCGGTTCATGGGCCGTGAGCAGGTCCGAATGGAACATGGAGCTCTCCATGGACCTATGGAGTGCGGCGCAAGGCGCCGCTGTGGATCGAAAGCGCCGCGTTGCGGCGCACTCCACAAGCGCTGCCGCGCCGGCTTGCGCCTCCCGCGAGCAGGTCCGTGCCCAAATCCCGGCCCCCCTTGGCACCCATCTCACGCCCACTTCATGCCCGGGCGCCGGATCGCCTCAAGGCATTGTTTGACGTCCAACGCGCGCCGGGCCTCGGTGGCCCACGAATAACAGCGGGCGCGCCAGGTCTCGAGTTCCTTCGGCGGGGGGCGGAACGGCTTGGCGTGCGGCACGGACTGACCTACGAGCATCGCGAGGTAGCCATCCATCCCGAAGGAATTGGAGGCGTGCAGGAGTTGTGAGCCGGCCACCACGCTCGGCCCGTTTTCCTGATAGAACCGGACGAGAAACTCCGCGCCGTGCAGCTTCGTGTCGGATCGGCAGGCGCGCCAGAAGGGATTATCGAGCCGGGTGTTGAACTTGTAATGCACCGCGAGAAAGTCGCGAATGTCATCCCAGGCCCGGGCATTGTACTCGTTGTAAAGCTCAATGAGGGTCGGATTGGGCTCGCCGAGGCTGTCGATCAGCGAATCCACCAGCGTCGAGCACTGCACGCAGATGACCTGCAGCGCGGTCGCCTCGAGGGGTTCGACAAAACCCACGGCATTGCCGATGCCCACGACATTACCCACCCAGTTTCGGCGGTAACGGCCGGTGGTGAACTTCACCACGCGCGGCTCGTTCGAGACCTTCGGGTTCTTGGTTAGGAATTCCCGCAGGGCCGCCTCGTCGCTGATGAATTTTGAGGAGTAGACATACCCGCGGTTGATCCAGTTCTCGTGTTCAATCTGCCAGCACCAACCACAATCCATCGTCTCCGCCACCGTATACGGCTTGATCGTTTCGTCGGTCCGCGCCCAGCCGCCGATGACCGCGCGATCGCAGAACAGCGTGTCGGCGTAGGGCAGAAACGGCTCGCCCAGCGCCCGCCCCAGCAGCTCCGACCGGAATCCCGACGCGTCCACGTAGAGGTCGGCCACCAATCGCTCGCCGCCCTCGGTGATCAGCGCCGCAATGCCATCGCCGCCCGGCTCCGCCCGCACGGTGGTATTCCGGACCTCAATGCCGAACTCGCGGCTGACTTTGTCGAGCCAGCCCACCAGTTTTTGGTTTTCGACGTGGAACGCATGGTTGTTGTGAAACTGCGGCAGGCCATCCGGCCGCTTCGCAAACACCTTGTCGTGCGCCATCAAGGCCGAAATCTGGCCCGCGTAGCCGACATTCGGCTCGTAGAAGAACCCGTTGTTGCGGGACAGCTCGGCGAACCGGCTCTGATATTCGTAGGCAAAGGTGTAGAAGAAATGGCTGGCCGGCCCCCAAAGGAATTTAATGCCGAGCTTCCAGGTCGGTTCTGCCTCCCGATAAAACTGCTGGGGCTTGAGCTTGAGGTTCTCGAAGAAATGCCGCGGGAACACGGCGGTCGTTCCCTCCCCCACTCCAATCACCCCAATGTCGGGGCTGCGCAGCAGGGACACCTGGAGATCCGGGAGGCGCCTTTTGAGCGTGAGAGCGGCAATGAAGCCGGCGCTGCCTCCCCCGAGCACGATGACTTTCTCAATCCGCTTGGACATGAGAGGCACTTAGCAAGTCTCACGCCGACTGTCGATTGCAGAGTGGAGTCGGGAGCTGGAAGCTGGAAGCTGGAAGCTGGAAGCTGGAAGCTGGAAGCTGGACCGAAATTCCAAATTCCAAATTCCGAAATCCGCACTCCGAACTTCGAACCATCTTCTCCCGGCCTGGCTACTGCTGGATCCACGCGGCCTGGCCGGTGCGTTGATAGTAGCGGAATGCTCGATCGCCCAGCGCGGCGCGGACCGCTCCGGTGGTTTCCTCGACCACCGCCGACAGCGCGCGGGTCCGCTGTTCCGCGGTCAGCTCAGCGTTGTGTTGCAGCTGGGTTTTGATGTCCTGGGCAACCTTCTTGTAGCTGTAGACCTCGGCAGCCTTTTCGCGCGGCAACTTGAAACGCGTCGCCAAGGCACTCAACGAATGATAATCCTCGTCCTGCCCGCGCTGATAGAGTGCGAAACGGTCATCGCCCAGCCGGGAATGAATCTCGCCATCCATTTTTGCCCGGTCGGCAGCCCGCTCCGCCTGCTCGGCTTCGCTCAGAAATAGTTCATCGCGCCCCGACCATTTGTCGTCGAACGCGCGCTGAGCCTGGTAGGCGGCGAGGAATTCCTGCTCGTTGGCATTCATGCCGTAAAGCGCCCGCCGCACCTCGTTGGCCGAAGGCGACATCCACAATTCAAACTGCGCCTTTTCCTCCGGCGAGAGGAGCTGGCTCAACTCCGTCTCCCGCTCGCGGGCCATCGAACGCAATTTCGACCGATCGCCGGCGTCCAACGGCTCGCCGTCCTCCAGCTCACGCTCGCGGAACTTCTGCTCTTGCTCCTGAAATTTCTCCAAAATCTCCCGCACCTGCGTGCGCCGTTCGGGGCTGAGGAACGCGAGCCGGCGCTCGTAATAATCCTCCTCGCCCTGCTGCTCGATGCGTTCCCGCACAAGGTCGGCGCCCACCAGCTCCCGCACGATGTCGCGCTTGCGCTTTTCGATGTCGCCCAGCTTCCGGCTCACCTCGCGCGGATCGACGTCATTGGCCAGCTCCTCCTCCACCGGCGTCCAGTAGTTCAACTCCGGGCGACGTCCGTATAACGCCCGAATCTCCGGAGCGAGCAACTTGTCCAGGTCGGCGATGATGATGTCCCGGATGGTGGCCTCGGGGCATCCCACGGCCCGCAGGCGGGCGATGTATTCGTGGTAATCCTCCGACTCAAGCTGGGCCCATTGGAACCGGTTGGTCACCACCTCGACTGGCGCCTCGGCCCGCGGGTCCAGGGCGCCTTTGACCGGGGTGTTGGTGGCCGGGCCGGCCGCCACCGCGGCCACCGGGAGCGCTGTCTGGCGATCGCGCACCAGATGGACCATCAGCCCCGCAACCACCGCGAGGTTTAGAACCAACAACCCAATCACGAGCTTCGGCGTTTTCAACCAGGCCCGTGTAAAGCAAAAGTAACGCCGAAGCAATTCACTTTGCTTCGGCCGCTGCGCGTGGAAAACCCCGACCCGGGCCGACAGATTGGGGCGCACTGCCGCCGAAGGACGGCCCCGCCGCGCCCTTGACGCCTCCCGGCGAAATCCGTTTACTCATTCCGGTCACACTTCATCCCGGCGTATTTATGAAAATCCGGTCTTCCCTTCCTCTCCCTCCGTCTTGCGGGCTGCTGATCCTGGTGCTGGCGCTGGCCTGCGCGGTGGGGACCCGCGCCCAATCGATTCCGCAACCCTCAATCACCTCGATCCAGGTCGAGTCCACCAACGTGGTGGTGACAGCCCGCGTTCCCGCTGGCCTGAGGCGGGTCACGCTCGAAGCCCGCGAACGATTCGGCCGGGGTTCGTGGGCGCCGCGGGTTGTGGCCCGGCTCGACGGAGCGGGCGGCGACGTGACCTTTCGCCTGCCACGTTCGCGCGCGCTCGAAATGCTGCGCGTCCAGGCCGAGGCCACCGAGCCGCTACCGGCGGCGTTTTACACCGGCGACAGCGAGTTCGCGGAGGCTGTCACCAGCACCGCGGGCACGGGCCTGACCCCAATCCCCGGCCAGGCGGTCGACTCGTTGAACTCCGGAGTCCAGGACACACCGCGGGAAGTGGTGGAATCCGACATCTGGAAGTTCCGCGGCTCGACCCTCTATTTCTTCAACCAATTGCGCGGCCTGCAGGCCATCGACGTGGCCAGCCCGGACACACCGCGGGTCCGGGCCACCCTCGCGTTGCCCGCGGTCGGCGAAGACATGTACGTGCTGGATGATCACCACGTGGTTCTGCTCGCGCGCAACGGATGCGCCAACAACGAGAGCGAAGTGATCGTCGCCCACGATGACGGCGCGGGCCTGAGCGTGGACCGGCGCCTGCCACTCCCGGGATATCTCCTGGAAAGCCGTCTGGTTGGCACCGCGCTCTACGTCGCCTCTTCCAGCTACCGCCAAACCGCGGGCGCTGGCGCGACGGCCTGGGAGTGGGGCACGCAGGTCTCCGCGTTCGATCTTTCCGCTCCCGAGACCCCGGTGGCGCGCAACACTCTCTGGTTTCCCGGCTACTCAACTGTGGTCGCGGCCACGGACCGGCTTCTCTTCGTCGTGACCCAGGACCCCGTTAATTGGTGGCAATCCACCGTCCAATCTGTCGACATCACCTCGCCCGACGGCACCCTGTACCCGTATGAAGCCATTCGCGCCGCCGGGCGCGTGCCGGACAAGTTCAAGCTGCGCTGGGCCGACGGCGTTCTCACCCTGGTCTCCGAGGACTGGCGTCCGGCCGCGAATCGACGGGTCACGACCTGGATCGAATCCTATCGTCTGCCCGATCCCGCGGCCGACGGCCCGGCCGGGATCCGCAAGCTCGACGCGCTCGAGATCGGGCGCGGAGAACAGCTGCACGCGACGCGTTTCGACGGCACGCGCCTTTACGTCGTCACCTTTTTCCGAATCGACCCCCTCTGGATTGTGGACCTGTCCAACCCATCCGCATTGCGCGTGGCCGGCTCAGTCGACGTGCCCGGCTGGTCCACTTACATCCAGCCGCTGGGCGATCGGCTCGTCACCATCGGGATCGAAACCAACCGGGTCGCCGTCTCCCTCTTCAACGTGGCCAACCCGGCCGCCCCGGCGGTTCTGGACCGGGTCCGCCTCGGCGACAGTTATTCGTGGAGCGAGGCGAACTGGGACGAGAAGGCGTTCAGCGTCTTGCCCGGCGACGGGCTCATCCTGGTGCCCTACAGCGGACTCACCACGAACGGCTATGCGTCCCGCGTCCAGCTCATCGACTTTGATCGCGCTTCGTTGACCGCCCGCGGGTTCATCGAGCACACGTTTCAGCCGCGACGCGCCACGTTGTACGCCGATCGCATTCTCTCCGTTTCCGGCTGGGAGCTGCTCAGCGTCGACGCCGCGGATCGCGATCACCCGGTGGTGCGATCCAACCTCGAGCTGGCCTGGCCGGTCGACCGCGTCTTTCTGCGGGCCAATCACCTGATCGAAATCGGCGGGGCGGGCGGGCTCGGCTGGTGGTCATCGAGCGAACGTCCATCGTTGCGCGTCACGCCCACCGACTCACCGAATGTGACGCTGACCCGCACGACGCTTGATGCGTTGCCCGTGCTCGGGGCGTCGGTGCAGGGCGACTGGCTCTATCTGGCGCAGGGCCAATCGGCCGGGTTTTATCCGATCGACCTTGCCGCCAACGGCGCGGTGGATCCGGCCCCTGGCCATTTCCTCCTCTCGACCTTCGACCTGAGCGCCCTGCCGGAAGTCCGGCTCGTCCATCAAACCCGGCCGGCCCTGCACAGCGGTGACGTCGCCGGCAACGTGCAGATGCTCTGGCCCCGGCCCGACCTGCTGGTCGTCGCCAGCCGCGGTGCGTCACGGTGGTGGGATTGTCTGGCCTGTGCGATCCCGTTGGCGGCGGCCGATGCCGCCCTCATCCGGCCGTGGCCGTTCGCGGCGAATGGAGGCCGGCTGCTGGCCTTTGACCTCTCCGCGCCAGCCACACCGCGGTTTGCGTCCGAGCTCGATCTGGCTGGGGACAACCGATGGAATTTCAGCGCGGCATTTGCCGCCAGCGGACTTGTTTACCTCAGCCACCAGGAATCCATTTCGGTCGAGACACCGGAGCCGGTGGACCCGGCAGCAAACGTCCGGCTGATCTCTCCCATTGTCGGCCTGCCCAGCACCTGGACGGCGCGGTCGTATCTCGACGTGGTGGACTTCGGGGATCCGGCCGAGCCGGTGGTCCGGGAGCCGGTCAACATTCCCGGACAGCTCAACGGCGTCGGCGCCGACGGAGCCCTGCTCTACACGATCGGCACTCACTGGACAAAGGAGTTCAACGACGGGATGGGGACGGAGTGCCTGGACGTGAGCGCCTACGACGGCGTCGCTGCGCATCGGATCGACTCACTGCGGTTGCCTGGGGTGTGGCCACACCCGGTGCTGGTTTCCGGGTCCGCCGTTTGGATCGGGTGGCCGGACTACGGCACCAACGCCCCGGCCACCGCCCGCCACTCCGTGCAGGCGTGGACACTTTCTCCAGCCGGCAAGTTCTCGCGTCTCGGCACGGCGCCGACGCCCAACCCGGCGGCCAGCCTGGTGCAATTCGGATCGCTGCTGGCCGTGCAGCAGTCGGATAACTTGCTGTCACTGCTGGACGCGTCGACGCCGTCCACACCCCAGCGGCTGGGCGAGGGCCGACCGGCGGGATGTCAGTGGTATGACCTCACCCAGGCGGATGGTCGGCTGGGTTCGAACCAGCTCGACGGAGTCTGGCTTCCCCTGGGTGCGTATGGCGTGGCGCGAATTCCGGCCACGCGCTGACCTGCGTTTTTTTCCTAAGCCTTCCTTCAGTCCGGACGATGTAACATGCGGTGGCGACGAGGGGGCTGGGGAGCCCACGGAAAACGTCGCAGCCCGGACTGACTGGTACTTCCGCCGGGGCACGGTCCGTCAGCACGACATGCGCGATATCCGGCGGAAATTATCTGTCGAATGAAGGAAGAGCTGTTGCGCCTGCTGCAGGCGTCGAGCCGTCTCCCAAGCCCGCCCGGCGTGGCCCTGCGGATTCTCGAACTCGCACGGTCCGATGACGCGACGCTGGAGGACCTGGCCAACACGCTGAGCACGGATCCTGCCCTGGCCGGGCGCATCCTCAAGTTTGTGAACTCGCCCCAGGCCGGGCTGGGCCGGAGCATTTCCTCGCTCGAACAGGCGGTGTCCCAAATCGGCTTCCGCGGCGTCCAGATGATGGCGCTTTCGTTTTCGCTCGTCTCGGCCGGGCATGGACAGGTCTGCGCGAATTTCGAGTTCGAACAGTTCTGGTCCCGATCCCTGGCCTGCGCGGTGGCGAGCAAGCTCCTCGCCGAAACGGCCGGACGCCTGGATCCAAACGAGGCCTTCATCACCGGCCTGCTGTATCACATCGGACAGATCGCCCTCGCTTGCGGGGCTCCCGAAAAATACTCGATTGTCCTGCAGGCCCCGCGGCCCGCGGGCTGCCCCGTGGAGGAAATTGAAAAGCCCATCCTGGGCACCACGCACATCGAGGTGGGGGCGTGGTTGCTCGAGGAATGGAAACTGCCCTCCACCATCTGGAAGGCGATCCAGAAGGGCACCGACGTGCCGCCAACCCGCACGCCCGGCGCCCGGCTTTCCGCTGCCAGCGTTCTTTATGTGGCCGACGTCGTGGCCAGCCTCCTCGTTGATCCCAAGGAAGAGCGCCCGGGCAAGGTCGAGCAGGTCGTCCGCCTGATGTCCGAGCAGTTCGAACTGGGGACCGAATCGTGGTCCGCCCTCTACGACACCATCGCCGCCGAGTGGCGCGCCTACGGCCAGCTCCTTTCGGTCAAGGCCGGCACCGACAAGTCATTCCGGGATCTGCAGGAGGAGGCCCGCGAACAGATCGCGTTCCTCTCCGTCGCCACCGAGCTGGAGAACCTCGGCATGCGCGAGCAAAACCAGCGCCTGCTCCAACAAGCCCGCACCGACGCCCTCACGGGCATCGCCAACCGCGCCAGCTTCGACGACCGCCTGGCCAGCGAACTCTCCCGCGCCCAGCGCACCCGCCGGCCCCTCGTCGTCTGCCTCATCGACGTCGACTATTTTAAAGCGGTCAACGACATGCACGGGCACCAAACCGGCGACGAGGTGCTCAAGGCGGTGGCCAAGTCCATCGACAACACCGTCCGCAAGATGGACCTCGCCGCGCGCTACGGCGGCGAGGAGTTCGCGGTCATCGCGCCCGAATGCAACCTTGCCAGCGCCGGCCACGTGGCCGAACGCCTCCGCAGCGCCGTCGAGGAGGTCATTGTCGAGGTCCGCGGACAACTGCTGCACATCACCGCCAGCGTGGGCGTGGCCTATGCCTACTGGCCTGACCACCCCAGCTCCGCGCAGGAACTCGTTGCCCGCGCCGACGCCGCCCTTTACGAGGCCAAGCACGGCGGACGCAACTGCTGCCGCTACGAGCCCGGGCTGCTGCCCGAGGCCGCCTAAAGCCAGTTTCCCCGGCGCGCGAGCCAGGGCCTCATCGCCTTGGAATGGGCACGTCCGCCCACCCCGCCCGCAACGATTCCGGAGTGCGACCCGCCGCTCGCAGCGTGCGAAGACTCAAGGCATCATGCCGCTTCGCCAGCCGCACGCCCGCCGCGTCGAGCATCAAGGGGCAGTGATAAAACCTCGGCGCCGGCCAGCCCAGGGCGCGGTAGAGCAACAACTGTCGCGCCGTCGACACCAGCAGGTCCGCCCCGCGCACCACCTCCGTGATCCCCATCCGCGCGTCATCAACGGTCACGGCCAGCTGATACGCCGGGACGTCGTCGTGTCGCCACACGACAAAGTCCCCAAATTCACGCCCGGCCACCCACCGTTGCGGCCCGCAGAACTCGTCGGCCCATAAAATCGTCTCGCCGTCCGGCACGCGAAAGCGCCAGTTGATCCGTGCTGCGTCCGCCGTTGGCGCGCCCTTCGCGAGCGCCCGCGGGCCAGGCAGCCACGAACGCCCACGCGCCCGCCCCTCTTCCCACCCTCGGCACGTGCCCGGATAAACTGGCTCGTCATCCGCCGCGTGCGGCGCCTGCAACGCCTGCTGCACGTCGCGTCGGGAACAGCGACAGGGATAAATCCAGCCGCCCTCCCACAAGCGTTGCAGCGCCTCCACGTAAAAGCCGCGCCGCTCACTCTGCACGTAGGGCGCGAACGGTCCACCGCAGTCCGGCCCCTCCGCCCACTCCAGCCCGAACCAGCGCAGATCCTCCAGCATGTCGACCGCGTAGCCCGGCTTGCACCGATCTCGATCCAGATCCTCGTTGCGCAGGTTCAAGACCCCGGCCGCGTCACTGGCGCGCTCCTGGGCGGTCCACAACGTGCGAGATTGTCCGAGATGCAAATGCCCTTTCGGGGAAGGCGCCAGGCGCCCGCGATATCCGCTCATACCAGCGAGGGTGTTAACCCACCTCCCACCCGATTCCAAATGCCAAATGCCAAATTCCAAATTCCAAATTCCAAATGACCAATGACCAATGACCAATGACCAATGCGACGCCCCACGTCAGACTTCGCGCTCCCCGCTTTCCCGGCGAGGAATTCCCGAATCGCTCCAGACAACTAATACTTGCTGCTTTCGTCCACATGGCCTATTGCAAGCGACACGGCTGTCGCGGAAAACCAGCCGTCATCCGTCTCAAAACCGCATGAACCACGATCACTGGCTCGACGAGCTCGCGCGCTACCTGGAATCGCAGATTCCCGGTCGGGCGGTCGACGGGCGCGGCAAGGCGGTTCCACCCAGTTCACCGCGGCCGGAGCTGATCGCCGGGCTGTTCGAACGCCAGTGCGCCCTCAACCCGGCTGCCACCCGCTGGCTTGCAGCGCAACCCGGAGGCGGGTCCGTCGCCCCCGCCATGGTTCGATCGTTGGCGGACCTTCCCGCCATCCCGGTGGCCGCGTTCAAGCAATTGCGCCTGACGACGGTGGCGTCGGCCGAAGAGGCCCGGATTTTCCATTCCAGCGGGACCACGGGGCACCGGCCCAGCCAGCACGTGCATAGCGAATGCACGCTCGCCATCTATCGCCTCGCCATCGAGGCGTGGTTTCGACGCTGCGTCCTGGGAGACTTCGACTGGGCGTGGTCCCATGCCGGCCTCACGCCGGCCCGGCGCCTGCGGTTCATCAGCCTGACCCCTCCTTCCGCCGGTGCGCCCCATTCGTCCCTGGCCTACATGGTCGATTTTTTGGCCGCGCGATTCGGCGCCGAAAACTCGTCCTTCCACGGCCGCGTCTCGCGCGCGGGCTGGGAACTGGATCTCCCCACCGTTGTCCGCACGCTGCAGGACGCGGCGGCCGACCTCCGGCCGGTCGTCGTCCTCGGCACCGCCTTCAACTTTGTTCATTTGCTCGACGAGCTCGCAACCCGGGACGAGATCTGCGCGTTGCCCCCGGGCTCGCGCCTCATGGAAACCGGCGGCTACAAAGGCCGTTCCCGGGAAGTCTCGAAGAGCGAATTGCACTCGGCCCTGTGCAAACGGCTCGGTCTGCCTCCCGATCGCGCCGTGACGGAGTACGGCATGAGCGAGCTCAGCTCGCAGGCTTACGATGTCGACTGCTCCGCCGCCCATCCCACTTCGCGCCGGTGGTTGCGTTTTCCGCCATGGTGCTTCGCCACGATCGTCTCCCCGGAGACCCGCCGCCCGGTCGCCCCAGGCCAGCCCGGGCTGCTGCGCATTGCCGACCTTGCCAATGTCGCCTCCGTGCTGGCGGTCCAGACCGAAGACCTGGCCATCGCACACGCGGACGGCATCGAACTGCTGGGGCGCGCCCCGGCGGCGGAGCCGCGGGGCTGTTCCCTGCTACCAGCGGAATCGAGAGTCATGCTGGCCGACGAAGCGGGCTGAGCCGCGCGCGACACCCCATGCCCGCCGCCCAGCACAAAACGCGGATGCTCATCCTGGTCTCGGTCCTGCACGCGTTCACGCACATCTATCAGGTGGCGCTGATGCCGCTCTACCTGCCGATCCAAAAGGGCTTCGGCCTGGCCAGCGTGGGCTCGTCGACGTTTCTCGTGACGTTGCTGATGGTGTCCTATTTTCTTCCCAGCTACGCGATGGGCGTGCTGGCGGACCGGGTCAGCCGGACGAAGCTGTTAGGCGCCGGCCTGGTGGTGAACGCGGCGGGCTATCTCCTGCTGGCCTGGGCTCCGAGCTACCCCCTGGCGCTGGCCGCGATGGTCGTGGCCGGCCTTGGGGGCAGCTGTTTTCACCCGGCCGCCACCGCCTTGATCGCGCGGCTGTTTCCGCTCAACACCGGCCGGGCTCTGGGGCTGATCGGCATCGGCGCGAGCCTCGGGTTCTTTTTCGGACCGTTCTACGCCGGGTGGCGCGCAGGCTCGACCGGCAACTGGCGCGCGCCGGTCGGGGAGCTCGGGTTGTTCGGGCTGGTGGCCGCCGCGCTCTTTCTCTGGCTGGCCGAGGACACACCTTCGGGCGACGCCCCGGCGCACGCCGGCCGGCGTCCGCGGCCGGGGGGAATTTTTGACTCCGCTTCGGCCGCACTGCTTTTCGTCGGCGCCGCCGGCGCCTTCAGCTTGCGCGATTTCGCGGGCAGCAGCATGGGGAGTCTGGGCTCGCTCTTTCTTCAGCACGCGCACGGCTTCAGCGTGCGCGACACCGGCACCGCACTCAGCGCGATCTTCGTCGCCGCCACGGTCAGCAACCCCGTGTTCGGCCACCTGAGCGACGGCGGACGCAAACGGTGGGGCGTCCTCGTCCACCTCGTCGCCGCCGCCTTCATCGTCGCGTTCCCGCATGTGCCCGGCGCCAGTGTCTCCAGCTTTTTCCTCGTGTTCATGGCCTATGGATTCTTCTTCATGGCGAGCTATCCCATCGTCGAGGCTGGCGTGATGCAGGCCGTGCACGACTCCGTCCGCGGGCGGGCCTTCGGCCTTTGGATTACCATCGGGGGCCTCATCGGGAATCTGTCGCACTGGCTCGTCGGTCAATGGGTCGAATCGCTCGGCTCGCGGGCGGGCGAGCCTGCCTCCTACATTGCCACCTATCGCAGCCTGGCCGGGCTGCTCATCGTGTCCCTGGTCGGGCTTTGGTTCCTCGAACGCGTCCGGGAACGCGAGCGCGGCCCCGACGCCGCGCCGCCGGCCCGGCGGCAACCCCTCTCCAAGTCATGAATCTTCCCGCGCGTTTTTTGGCCGACCTGCCGCCAGAAGCCACCCTGTCGCCGGACCTGATCGCGGACGCCTGCCAGGCGCTGCGCCGCAACCAGGCGCGGGCGTTAGGCCGCCTTTCCACCGAGCAGGCCGCCGCCATCGTCGCCGAAACCGCCCGCCAATGGCTGCGCGAGGATTATCCGTTCCGCGTGCTCGCCCTCGACTTCGGGCCGGAGGCGACCGGCTTTTCATCCGCGACGCTCCGGCACGGGCTCGATGCGTTCTTCCGCGAGTGGACGATGGAAAACCTGCAGGCGCTGCTCGCGCAGGATCTGGGAGCGCCGCTCCGCCTGGATCACTTCCACGCCACGGACGTCGAGCAACGCCTCCGCCAATCCGCCATGGTCACCGCCCCGGAATTGCTGGTGCACGTGGCAGCCGGGAATTTGCCGGTGCCCGCGATGACGAGTCTCTTCTTCGGCGTCCTGCTTCGCTCCGCCCAATTCATGAAGTGCGGCACCCAGACCGCCCTGTTCCCGCGCCTGCTCGCCCACTCGCTCGTGGATGTCGAACCAGCGTTGGGCGCGGCCCTCGAGCTCGCCGTCTGGCCCGGCGGGTCCACCGCGCTCGAGGACACGCTCTTCGGGCAGGCCGACGCCGTCACCGCCACCGGTCGGGACGAGACGCTGACTGCGATCCGCACGCGGCTGCCGCAGCGCACGCGATTCGTCGGGTATGGCCACCGCGTGAGCTTCGGCTATGTCGCCCGGGAAAGTCTGGATGGCTTTACCCGCAAGTCCTTGGCCGATCGTGCGGCCGAGGATGTCGCCGCCTGGGATCAATCCGGCTGCCTCTCGCCCCATGTGTTTTATGTCGAAGGTGGCGGCAGCATTCCGGCGGAACAATTTGCCGAGCTGCTGGCGGAAAGTCTCGCGCGTCGGGAGGTGTCGCATCCGCGCGGCCGCCTGACGCTCGCAGAGGCCGCCACCATCGCGCTCAAGCGGGATTTTTATTCCGTTCGCTCGGCGGCTTCCCCGGAGACCCGCCTCTGGCAGAGCGAGGAATCCACCGCCTGGACCGTGGTGTTCGAGGGGGATCCGCGATTCCAAACGTCTTGTCAGAACCGGTTCGTCTATGTGAAACCCGTGGCGGACCTGACGGAGGCGCTGCAAGGGGCCGACGCGGTCCGCGGTCAGGTTTCGACGGTCGGACTGGCGGCGCCGGGGCACCGCACATCCGAGCTGGCGCGCGAACTCGGCCGGTGGGGCGTCACCCGCGTCTGTCCGCTGGGCCGCATGCAACACCCACCGTTGACGTGGCGGCACGATGGACGCCCCGCCCTCGCAGATCTCGTCACCTGGACCAATCTCGAATCATGAGCACGAAACCTGACTTCCGCCCACGTCGGCGACCGGCGCGTTCGCCGGCCGGGCGGTCCGACCCGCCGCACATGGAGCTGCGCAAGTCCTTTCAATTTGAGGCGGCCCATTTGCTGCCCGGCCTGCCCCGCACCCACAAGTGCCGCCGGCTCCACGGACACAGCTTCAAAATCGAGCTGGCGGTCGCCGGGCCGTGCGACCCGAAGTTCGGTTGGCTGATGGACTACGCGGACATCTCGGCGGCGTTCAAACCGATCTGGCAGCGGCTCGATCATCATTACCTGAACGAGATCCGCGGGCTGGAGAATCCGACCAGCGAAAACCTCGCTGTCTGGATCTGGCGTCGGTTGAAGCCGAGGCTGCCGCTGCTCACGGAGATCGTGGTGGCGGAAACGTGCCTGTCACGCTGCATCTACCGCGGGGCATGAAGCACCGCGCGCCGACCCCAGCCGCCTTCCCGCTCCGCGTTGCGCTCGGGCTGATCTTCGCCTCCGGCCTCGCCGGGCTCGGCTATCAGACCACCTGGATCCGCCTGTTCTCGGCCGGGCTGGGGCACGAGGTGCCCGCGGTGGTGTCGGTGCTCGCGGCGTTCCTCGGCGGCGTGGCTGCGGGCGCCTGGACGAGCGAACGTCTGCTCGCCCAGCCGGGCCGCCACCACGCCGCCCGCTGGCTGGCCCGCCTCGAGTTGACCGTCGGCGGGTGGTCCGTCGTCACCGCGTGGCTCATCCCGGCCCTCAACGAATGGATGGTCGAGTGGCTTGGGCCGGCGCCAAGCCCGGCGGTTCACTGGCTCACCGTCTTCGTCGTACCCGGCGTGACCCTTCTGCCCGCGACGATGGCCATGGGTGCGACGCTGCCGGTCATGCTGCGCTGGACCCAACGCTCTCCGTCGGAACCGCCCTTGATCGGCGCCGTGTATTTCGCCAACACCGCCGGCGCCGCGCTGGGCACGCTGGCCGGGACCGCGGTGTTGCTCCCGGCCGTCGGCTTGCGCGGCAGCCTGCTCGTGCTCGCCACGATCAACGTGCTCGTGGCCGTGGCCGTGCGGCGCGTCACGGCGCACGCCGGCGTTGAGCAAAAGTCATCGACATCGACATCGACAATTTCGACAACCGCTGCCCGGCGGACGTCCACGACGGGGAGCGATTTGCCCGACGCGGATTTATCGGAGCGTGGGTGGTTAATGATCGCGTTTGGCGGCGGGTATCTGGCGATCGCGTTTGAACTTGCCGGCCTGCGCGGGCTGACCCAGGTGCTCGACAACACGGCCTACACCTTCGCCGCCATCCTGGCGGTTTATCTCGCCGGCACCGCGCTCGGCGGAGCCTGGTTCCAACGGTTTCTGGCTCGTCGCCCCGCCCGTACCCTCCTTCCCGGCCTCCTGGCAGCCCTCGTCGGCGCAATCGTCATCGCTGCCTGGAGCTTGCGCCTGGCGCCCGCCCTGCATCCCGCGGTGCGCGCCTGGCTCAGCCGCGCCGGGCCGTGGGGCGATGCGCTCGCCGGTGCCGTCCTGGCCGAGCTGGCTCTGGCCGCGACCGTTTTCGCCGTCCCCACTCTGCTCATGGGCGCGCTCTTCAGTTTGGTCCTCGCCTCCGCCACCCGCCGTGGACCCAGCCACGCCGGACGACTTCTGGCCTGGAACACGTTTGGCTGCACCAGCGCCGCAGTGACGGTCATGCTCCTCTGGCTGCCCGGAGCCGGGCTGCGCGGAACTCTGCTGGCGATTGCCATCGGCTATGGCCTTCTCGTCGGGCCATGCCTGGCGCGCGTCGCCTGGCGCCGGGCCGCGTGGCGTCCGCTGGCTGCGGGGCTGGCCGTCGCTTTTTTCCCCGGCCAATTGCACCTCCTGCAGGTGCCCGAGGGTGACACCGTTGCCGCCGAGCGCGAAGGCGTCCTGGCCACAGCCGCCGTGCTCCGGTCGCCGGACGGCCAGCGGACGCTCCGGGTCAACAACCGGGTGCAGATGGGCGGCACCGCCGCAGCCGTGGCTGAACGTCGGCAGGCGCATCTCCCGCTTCTCCTCCATCCCGAACCGCACCGGGCACTTTTCCTGGGACCGGGCACCGGCATCACGCTCGGCGCCGCCGCGGCTCACCCCGATCTCGAGATCACCGCCGTGGAACTTTTGCCGGAGGTGGTCGAGGTCATGCCGAATTTTGAGCCGGAGAACGCCGGTCCCTATCCCAACGATCATGTGCAGCTCAAGGTGGCCGACGCGCGCCGGTTCGTCCGCACGCACACCGGGCGCTACGACGTCATCGTGGCCGACCTCTTTCACCCCTCCCAGGATGGCGCGGGGTTTCTTTACACCCGCGAACATTTCGCGGCGATCCGCGGACGCCTGAGCGAGACCGGGCTGTTCTGCCAATGGCTGCCGCTGCATCAGTTGGATGACCCGACGCTGCAGGTCATCGTGCGCACGTTTGTGGACGTGTTCCCGGACGCGTGCGCGCTTCTGCTCCATCTCAACGTCGACATCCCCGTCCTGGGTTTGATTGGCGGCCGGGCCCGACCGGATCTCGATCCTGGCCACCTCGAGCGCCGTCTGGCGTCGCCGCAGCTGAAGGCGGCCCTGCGCGGCGTGGGACTGGACCGTCCGATCGCCGTGCTCGGCTGCGTGGCTGGCGACACGCAATCCATGCGGGATTACGCCGGTGCGGCGACCGTCGCGACGGATCTTCGGCCGGCGGTGCTCTTTCTTGCTCCCCGCCATTCGGCCCGGACGCGAGCCGCGTCCGACGTGACGCTCTTTCACTGGCTGTCCACCGCCGGGCCGGCCCGCCGGCTGGCCGCGTTGACCGCCGGCGGCGAACCGACGGAGTTCACGCGCGCCTTGAGCGACTATATCGAAGCCCGGGACGTCTATCTGCGGGGACTCGCGCGCGAGGCGGCCCAGGACCTGTCTGGTGCGATCGACCTTTATCTGGAAAGTTCAGGCCGGAGCCTGTATTTCACTCCTGCGTATGCGCGGCTCGTCACGGTCATTCAGGTGATGGCGCCGGCGAGCCGCGAGCAAGCCCGGGATCTGTGGCATCGACTGGCGGCCGTGCGGCCGGACCAACCGCTGGGCGAACGACTGCTGGCCCCGCTGTTCGCCACCAACGGCCCGGCCAGTGGCACCACCATCACCAACGCCGCCGGCACGCCGGCGACGCCGGCTCCAAAGGAATAACGAATGAAGACAAATCGGACCGCGCTCAAACCGAACCATCGGGACTCACTTGGCCGCCCCGCCCACGATGGGCCATCGACCGCACCCGCCTGCGCGAGCGCCCGATGGGCGGCGAAGGCGATCGCGGCGTGGGTGGCCCTCTCGCTCCTGTTCACGCCAGCGGGCGCGATCTCCGCCAGCGCGACTCCGGATTCGGTCGCGCCCACGCCAGCCAAAACGGCGTCGGCCAACCTGCCCTTCGCGGACGAAATCGAGCGCTTCGGCAAATCCGACGAGACGAATCCCCCGCCCAAACACGCCATCCTCTTTCTGGGCAGCTCCAGCATCCGCCTGTGGAAAACTCTCGCCCAGGATTTTCCTGGGCACCGCGTGATCAACCGCGGCTTTGGCGGCTCGCAGATCGCCGACTCCATTGAGTACTTCGACCGCATCGTCCTGCCCTATCAGCCCCGCCTGGTTGTCCTCTACGCCGGCGGCAACGACATCAATGCCCGGAAATCTCCCGCGCGGGTCTTCGAAGACTTCCGCACGCTGGCCGGAAAAATTCGCGCCGCCCTGCCGGACACCCGGCTCGCCTACATTTCGATCGCGCCCAACCCGGCCCGCTGGTCCCAGATCGAGCAGGTCCGCGAGGCCAACCGGCGGATCGCGGAGTTCATCAGCCGCGATCCGAAAATGCGCTACATCGACACCCACTCCGAAATGCTCGGGCCGGACGGCCAGCCCAAGCCCGACATCTATGTGGCGGACCGCCTGCACATGAACGAGCGCGGCTACCAAGTCTGGACCCGGGTGGTGGCGCCGTATCTCGAAGACTGGGCCGCCCGTTGACCCCCATTTCTCCACCCCACCCCATGGAAACCCAACACCTCACCCGCGATTGCCCGGCCGTGCAAATCCCCTCCGGCGAACGCGGAGTCCTCCTCCAAGGCACGGCGTTTTTCCTCACCCAATCCCTCGGACACAGCCACACCGTCCGCACCGACGCCGGGCTGTTTCGCGTGGAGGACGTCGACGCCGACGCGTTGGGCCTGGCCCCGAAGGCGGCGGCCACGGCCTCCGACCCGGCCGGAGCCGCCAACGGGGAGGTCAACCCGGACCAGGTTTGGGAGGTCCTGCGCAACTGCTACGATCCGGAGATTCCGGTGAACATCGTCGACCTGGGCCTGGTGTATGACATGCAAATCAAGCGCCTGCCGTCCGGACAGGCGCGCGTCGACGTGCAGATGACGCTGACGGCCCCGGGGTGCGGGATGGGACCTTCCATTGCGGGGGACGCCCAGCAGCGTCTGCTCATGCTGGATGGCGTGGAGGAGGCGGTGGTGGAGATCGTTTGGGATCCCCCCTGGCACCAATCCCGCATCACCGCCGAAGGCCGTCGCCTGCTCGGCCTGGAATAGAAATGGCCGCCCCGCAGGACACGACTCCGTTATCGGCCCCCGCCTGCCAACACGTCGGGCGACGCCACGCCCCGGACCGCAATCCGCGACCCCATCGTGACTGAGACCGCAAATCCCGCCGAAGAGCTCGGACGCAAGCTCTGTGAGTTTCTGGCGAAAAACCGGGAATCGCTGTCGCCGCTGCTCATCCTGACCCACGATTTTCCGGACCCAGATGCCCTGGCGTCGGCCTATGCCCTCCAGCACCTGGCCCAGGCCGTCTTCGGCATACCATGCCGCATCGCCTATGAAGGAGAGATCGGGCGCACGGAAAACAAGACGATGGTGCGCCTGTTGCGCATTCCCGGCCGGCGCTTCCGCAAGGCCTGGCTGAAACAGTTTCCTTCCGTCGCGCTGGTCGACACTCAGCCCCTCTTCGAAAACAATCCGTACCCGCGAAACCGCCGGGCGGCCATCGTCGTCGACCAGCATGGCTCGCTTTCGCCTCCCGAAGCCGACTTTGTCGCGATCGATCCAGACTGCGGCGCAACGTGCGTGATCGTCGCCCAGGCGCTGCTGGCGGCCGGAGGCGAAATCCCCTCCCGAATCGCCACCGCCCTGGCCTACGGCATCCTGACCGACACTCTCGATCTTTATCGCGCGCATCGCGCCGACATCGTGCAAACCTATCTGCAGGTATTGCAGCAGGCCGACATGCGCACGCTCGCCCGCATCCAGAACCCGACCCGCTCGCGCCGTTTTTTTGCCACCCTGGGAAAAGGCATCACGGGCGCCCGCGTCAGCCGGCAACTGCTCGTCTCGCATCTCGGCGAAGTCGAGACTCCCGATCTGGTGTCGCAGGTGGCGGAGTTTCTCCTGGCCTACGAGCGCCTCCGGTGGTGCCTGGTCACCGGCCGCTACCGCGGCCGCCTGCACGCGTCGCTCCGCTCCACCCGCATCGACGCGCCCGCCAGCGATGTCCTGCGCAGCGCCTTCCCGAATCCGCGTGATGCCGGTGGACACGGCCCCATCGCGGGCGGCAGCTGCCGCGTGGGAGCGGAGGCCACCGAGGACACCTGGCGGGAGCGGGAGGAACAACTGACCGCCCGGCTGCGCAAACGGCTGCGGATCTCCGCCGAGGCGGAGGCGAGGCGGCCCTTCGAGCGTTAGCGGCGGCGGGCGTCTGCGCCCGCGCCCGCGCGCCCGGGTTACTTGCTCAAGCCGAGGAACAGGACGACGAGGTCGATGACGAAGAGGAGCACGATCGTGCACTCGAGGATGAGCATCCAGCGGTTGTTCTGATCATGCTTCAACAGCTCGTAGAGTTCGCCGAGCGTCTTGAGCTTCTCCTCGACGGTGTGATGCCAGTCGCTCAGGTGAAACCGCGCGGCGAGATGCTGGTAAAGCCGCGCCAGATGCCAATCGCCAAAAAACTTCGTGATGTTCATGAGCTCGTCGCCGAAGCGAGCCATGTCGATCCGGATTTCCCGGAGCTGATGAAGAATGAGCAGGCGGTTGCCGAGGCGGTGGGCGGACAGATCGCGGTAGGAGCGCTCCAAATTCTCGTCCAGCATCTTGTCATAGGCCTCCAGCTCGGCCAGCTGCAGGTTGGCGAGTTCCATCACGTAGAGGGACTCGTCAAAATCCGACGGCTCATCCACGAGCAACGCGGCGTCCCAGTCCACCACGACAAGATCGTTCTGGTAGTAACTGAGATAACGTCCCGTCGACTCGTCCGCCTCCTGGCGCGAAAGGTCGTTTACCTGATCCTCCTGGGTGAGCAACGCGGCGACCTGGCGCCGGTGGAGGCGAAACCATTCCTCGGCCGGGACAGGCTGGCCGTCCGGCCCGCGCATGGGGCTTTCCAGGCAGAAGACCGTGTAAGCCTCCTCGTCCGCGAGTTGCAGGACGGGCCTTTGGCTGTAGGGAGCCAGTTCCTGCCGAACCGCGTCCGCGAGCACCCGCACCTCCTGGGTGAGCGAGCCGCCGTCAAAGTGCAGATCGTGATAGCGAACCAGATCCTCCAACCGCTCGACCGAATACGGCAGGCGCACCGTGATGCTAATCGCTCCGATCGGCAGAATTTTGATCGCCCGTTCCACCAGGACAGGGCCGTCGGGCCCCACCCGCTCCACCGGCGGCAGCCGCACCATGCTCGGCTTGCAAAACGAATGATGACGCGGGTGCCGGCGGCTGGCGTCGAACTCGAACGGCACGACCTTCTGCCCCAGCAGCGTGTCGATGGGCTCCCGCTGAAGTTCGTAGGCCACGTCGAACGCATACGCGTAAACCACCCAGCCGGAATAACAGGCGCCTCGGATCGAGGATTTGCGGGGAGATGCCTGAGGTGAAGGAAGAGGCATCGTTTTCATAAAGCCGGCCCAAGATAGACCGGGTGGGGACCGGTGTCCACGTTCGGGCCGGATCAGCGTTCGCCAGCGCCCGCCTCGGCTTCATACCAATCGCCGCGCAGCCAGTCCGCAATCAGCCCGATCGCCCGTTCCGTCAGGATCTTGTCAGTCCCAAAGGCCGGCATCCGCTCGCTCCGTTTGCCGTAATATCGCTCGTGCTTCGGGTTGGAGATGATGCCGACCAGCCACTCCCGGGAACCATACCCGGTCAGGCTGGGCGCCGTGGCATCCTCGTCCACCTTGCGAAATTGATGGCATTCCGTGCAGCGCATCGAGTCCGTCGCGATCAGCCGTCGCCCCTCCTCGATCTCCGCCGCTTCGCGGGCTTCCTCCACCCGCTGGGCGGGTAGGCCCGCCTCGGCCGAGACCGCCTGGATCACCTTGACCAGTTGCTCGCGCCCGGTCCCGTCAAGCCCGGCGACATGCTTGGCCACGAATCGAACCATCTTTCCATCCCGGTATTTGGTCGCTCCCAGATAGTTCGTCGTGGCCACCCGGCGCGGATCGAGCAACCCGGTGAGCCAGGCGCGGCTGGCGAAATGCGCCAGATCGGACGCCGATTGTGGTTCGGTGGATCCTTGACCCAAACCGTCGTGTCCATCGAATCGGTGACAGCTGGCGCAATTGCGCGAAAACAATCGCGGCCCCTGGGTTTTCGGATCCAGGCGCAGCAGCGCGACCGCCCCGTCACTGGGCACGCCGCTCGGGCCCCGCGCCAGGACCCGGGCGCGCTCCGCGTCGATCCGAGCCTGCGCCACCGCCGCCACATATCCGGGGTTGGCTTGATCCGCCCGCACGGCGAGCCACGTCAACCCGGCAACGCCGGCGATCAACGCCACCAGAAAGCCCAGGTTAAAACGATGGCCGAGCCGCCAGCGCCCGAGGAACGGCATCAGGAAGACGAGGAACAGCACGAGGCTGGGAAGCACCATCGCCCCAAGAATTTCCGATCGTCCCGGAAAATATTTCAGGAGCTGAAAGAGGAAGAGGAAATACCACTCGGGTCGCGCAGCGGCGTAATTTTCCGAAGGATCCGCCGGGGCGGCGAGCTCGACTCCGAAATAGAGCGTCAGACCGATGACGGCGGCGAGAACCGCCAGGCAGGCCACCGCATCCTTGAGCACCTGCTCCGGCCAGAATGGCTCATCCGGCTTGCGCCGCGGCTCCTTCGCCGTCAAGCCGTGGCGTCGGAACAGGTAGACGTGCCCGGCGACGAGGGCGACGACCGTCGCCGGCAGGACCCCGGCGTGCAATGCGAAGAACCGGGTCAACGTGTGGTGTCCATATTCCGCGCCGCCGACAATGAGCCGCTGGACCTCTGGTCCGATGAACGGGGTAATCGCGGCGATGCTCGTGGCCACCTTGGTGGCCCAGTACCCCTTCTGATCCCAGGGCAGCAGGTAGCCGGTCAAGGAGAGCCCCATGACCGTGAGGAGCAGGCCGAGGCCAAACCAGTAGTTGACCTCGCGCGGGGCTTTGTAGGCGCCGTCGATGATCACCTGCATGAGGTGCAGGATGAGCAGCACGTTCATGGCCTGGGCGGTGTAATGATGGATGCCACGCAGGAGCCACCCGCCCCACATCTCGCTTTGAATGTAGTTCACGCTCGCCCACGCCGTCTGGGAGCTCGGGCTGTAGGCCATCCAGAGAAAAATCCCGGTGATGACCTGGATGGCGAAGGTGAACGTGAGCGTGCTGCCCCAGACATAGCGCCAGCGCGATCCGCCGGGCACATTTTCCAGCAGCGCGTGCTCGACCAGCTTTTTGTAGCCGGTGCGCTCGTCCAGCCAGGCGAAAATCGCTCTCATGCGAGGGGAATCTTCTCCGCCTTGCCGGCCTCGAAGTTCTGAAACTTGACCCAGACCTCCGCCCCATCCCGCACCTCCACCTCCAGGCCGTCAAGGCCTCGCGGGCTTGGGCTGTGCGAGCCCGCGACCAGCGAGCCGTCGAGGTTGAACCGGCTGTCATGACACGGACAGAGAAAGCTTTTTCCGCCGGGCTTGTACTCCACCGGGCAGCCCGCGTGCGGGCACACCACGTTGACCGCCTGCACCTGATCAGGCCCCAGGCGTCGCAAATACACCGCCCCGACCGCCACGTTTGGAAACCGGTTCCACGCATCCACCCGCTCCGCCACGATCTCGAAGCGCCGGGGACTGCCATCCTCCGGCAGCGACCCCAGAGTCGTCACCCGCAGAAAGACGCTCGCGCCGCCGGCCGAACGACGCAGCGGATCCAGCACGGTCATCAACCCGGCCCCGACCGGAACCAGCGTGGCCACTCCCCCGCAGACCACGGCCGCCGCCTTGGCAAAAAATTCGCGACGCCCCGGACACGCCGGGATCGGCTCACCTCGTTGACCCTGCTCGCTCATGCAAGGCGGCATTTTGTCCGGGTTCCGCCGGAAAAGGCAAACGGGAAGAACTGTCGCCCGTCGCCGCCCCGATGTCGCGACCCGTGGTTTCCCCGGTGCCAACGCGCGAAGAGCGCCCCGCTCCGGACGGCTTGTCGTTTGGCCGCCCAGTGAGAAATTGACCCGTCCGGAGATACAGTCACAGACGGATCCTTTGCATGAAAACAAACGCTTGTTCCTTTGCGACCGTCGGCTCGATCGGCCTTCTGCTGGCCGCCGCGCCCGCCGCCCTCAGCCAGACCTCTGCCCTCCCGGTCAACGCCGGGACCTACAACGGACTCTTCAGCGAGTCGGCGGCGCCCCGCCACGAGACCTCCGGATATCTCAGCGCAAAACTCACCCCGCAAGGCGCTCTGAGCGGCTACGTCATCGTGGCCGGCAGCCGGCTTTCGTTCAGCGGACGCTGGCCGACCAACGGCAGCCAGCCTGCGATCGTGGTGAAACAGAAGGGCACGAACGTCGTCACGCTCCACCTCGCGCCGTCCGATCCGGACGCCATCGAAGGCATGGTCATGGGCAGCTCTTGGACCGCGCCTCTCCTCATGGAGCGCGTCGTCTGGCACAGGACCCGAAATCCGGCGGCGAACTTCGCGGGCCGCTCGACCATGACGGTTTACCGCGGCGAAAGTTTCCTCCAACCCAATGGCTTCGGCTACGGGACCCTCACCGTGGACGCCGGCGGCACCGTGAAGCTGGCGGGTGCGCTGGGTGATGGGACCAAGGTCGCGCAGACGACCACCCTGTCGGCCAGCGGCTGGTGGCCCTGCTACGTCGGCGCCTACGCCGGGAAGGGAGCGATCTTCGGCTGGATCCCCCTCAGCAATCGCACCAACACCTCCGCGCGGGTGTGCTGGCACAAAGGACCGGGCGTCTCGGGCCAGCGTTATCCCAACGGGTTTCTGCTTACCCCGCTGATGTTCGTCTCGCCCTACGTTCCGCCGGCGGCGGGCCAGCGGGTGATCAACGTCGGGCAGGGCTATATCACGCTCGAAGGCGGGCGGCTCACCGGCCCCATCGTGAACGAACTGAGCCTGAACCCGGCCAACAAGTTCACCAACCTCGGCCGAAACCAACTGTCCGTTTCCGTCAACCTGCGCACCGGCTTACTTTCCGGCGCGCTCACGGCGAACGGCGTGCGCCTCCAGTTCGGCGGGGTCATCTCCCAGGCCGTCGACATGGGCGTCGGACATTTCCTCGGCGCCAGTGACTCCGGCGCCATGGTCATCGCGGGCGACCGCCCCGCCGGCCTGTGATCGCCGGCGCTCCGGCCGCGGCTCAGGCAAACTTGTTCTTCCGGTAGGCGCCCATGGTCGGCGCATCCGGGTTCACCTCGGGACCGAAATACCGCAGGGTCACCAGCGGCTCGGTCTCGCTGGTGTTCTCAAACGTGACCCCCGCCCGCGCGCCATCCTCGGTGCAAAAATATTCGTCCTCGGTCAGCTCGTGGAAGCGGATCAGCTTCGGGCTGTTCAAGGGCTGCCCATTGATGGTGCCCTTGCCCTGCACACAGATGAGACCGTAGGCGCCCGTGTCCCGCACGGTGCACTTTTCCCCGGGGTTGACGGTCAACTCCTTCGCCGTGAAGAGCTGCTCGCCATCGATCTTGCCGTAAACGATCCAGCGATCAACGAACCCGTCCTGGCGGGTATCGGCGACCGGCACCGGCTCGAGGTAGTGATGATCCTTGAACTTCGGATCCACGTTCTTGTCCCAGTCGAGCTGATCGACGATGAAATCCAGATCGCGGTGCTTGCTCTTGGGCATGTCCTTCACGAGCAGGCCCCAGGGGACGTAGCGGCCTTCGACCATGCTTTGATACATGCCGAAAACGTCGCTGCCCCACTGCGGCTCGTAGGTGCAGAGGCTGCCCGGCGCATGCAGGATGCACGGGTCGATCAGCCACCCCGTGCCCGGCTTCAGCCGGTAGGCCTTGGACAGATCGAGAATGCCATTGTCGCCCTTGTTCCAATCTTCGAGACATTTCCGCACCTGCGCCCGGGTCGTGCCCGGCTCCAGCCCCATGAAGGTGTAGGGAAAATTGTTGCCCACGTTGTTGTGCTGCGGAGGGAAGTAGTAGCTCTCGGGCTTGCCTTCCTGGCCGACCAGCTTCGCCTGTTTGGCGGACTGGTGCATGTGATGCGGAATCGGTCCCATGTTGTCGAAGAACTTCGAGTAGACCGGCCACCGCTGATATTTGGACCAGATACGCTTGCCGACGAGGGTGGCGCCGCAATCGGCCACCGCTTGCCGCAGGGTGAAACGCTCGCGACCGACCACGCAGTAGCTCAAGCCCTCGTCGGGAACGCGGCCTTCGTTCGCGGCCTCGGTGGTCGACGCGAACCAGCGCTCATCGATGCCGCCCCGGTTGGCGCCATAGGCGTACGTGTCATCCGGATGCAGCTTGAGACGCAGCCCTGGCTGCAGGAACGAGCGGGGCACCCAGGCCGGAGCGAGGCGCAGCAGGCCGTTGGTGCGGGCGAGTTCCGCCTCGACCTTGGTTCGCGTGTTCTTGGTCACCGTCTTGAGCTGACTCACCGTGTTCATCGTGTGCGTGGAATCGTGTTGTCGTTGCAATGTCGATCGAGGCGTCCACACGCCAGCCCCAAGGCCAGGCGCGGTTCGCGGAAACGAGGTGGAGTTTATGGGTGCCCCGGTCAGGGCAGCAAGCGGGAAGTCGAGCGGCCAGCCTGTGGGCGCCGGTCCGTCCAAACATCGGATGCCAGCGGCTCACGGCCGGCACCACCAGCCTTGCCGCGACCCTTCGGCGGCCATAGCATCACCCGCATCCACCGCCTGCCACGAATCGACCCGTCCAGCCACCCGGCGGACACACTTGCCCCGCGCGCACCACGCGCGGCCCGCCTCCGCCGTTCGTTGGCCACACTGATCCACACCCTTTGGCCTGCGCTCGCCCTCGCGACCCCGCCCGACCCGGGTTCGGCGCCCCCGGCCATCGTGATTGAAATCGAAGGCGCCGTCCTCGCCGCCCCGGCCGGCGCGACGGCCTGGACTCCAGCCCGAACCAACCAATGGCTGAACTTGCGAGACCGTCTGCGCACACGAGAGCTGAGCCGCGCCGCGCTCCGCCTGCGGGACCGCAGCCTTTTTCGCCTCGGCGAGTTCAGCGAGTTCACCGTGGAGTCAACCGACGACCCGTCGTCGTCCACCGTGGTCAACCTGCTCCGGGGCGTGCTCCTCTTCCTGCATCGAGGCAACCCGCGGGATGTCCAGCTGCGGACCCGCACGGTCTCGGCGGCGATTCGCGGGACGGAGTTTCACGTCGAAGTCGCGGACAACGGACGCACGGTCCTGACCTTGTTCGACGGGGACGTCGAGCTTTCAAATTTGCAGGGCACCCTGCGATTGATCAGTGGGGAGCAGGCATCGATTGAGCCGGGACAGGCGCCGGTCAAGACGCCATTGCTCACTCCCCGGCATGACCTAATCCAGTGGAGCCTGCATTATCCCGGCGTGTTGGATGTCGCGGAATTGACGCTGGCCCCCTCGGAGCGCCTCGCACTGGAACCCTCGTTGGCGGCCTACCGGCAGGGCGATCTCCTGACCGCACTCGGGCAACTCCCTGGCGGATACCAACCGGTCTCGGACTCGGCGCGAGTCTACGTGGGGGCAGTGCTGCTGGCCGTCGGCAAGGTCGATACCGCGTGGCCCCTCTTGAATTCCATTCCAGCGGACGGCGACACGAACCCGGATCGGGCGACCCCAAGCCGGCTGGCGTCTGCCTTGCGGCAAATGATCGCGCTCGTCAAAGGCACGCCCGGCTCCCGTGATCCCCCACCCGGCACCCGGGATCCTCCGCCAAGCTGCGCCACCGAAGAGTTGGTGGATTCGTACCGCCATCAGGCGACGGGCCAGCTGGCAGCGGCCCTGGCGTCCGCACGGAAAGCGACGGCCATTTCCCCGGCGTTTGCGTTCGCCTGGACGCGCGTCGCCGAACTGGAGTTCAGCTTTGGACGTCGCCAGGCGGCAGAACGGGCCCTGGCGCGGAGCCTGGCCCTGGCCCCGCGCAACGCCGCAGCCCGGACTTTGGAGGGGTTTCTCTTGGCGGCCGACGACAACATCAGCGCCGCCCTCAAGGCGTTTGACGAAGCCATCGCCACGGATGGAGCGCTGGCCAACGCGTGGCTGGGACGGGGCCTTTGCCGCATTCGCCGAGGGCAACTGGTGCCGGGGCGCGACGATTTGCAGGCCGCGGCGCTCTTGGAACCCCAGCGGGCGCTCCTGCGCAGCTACCTGGGTAAGGCGTGGAACGAGTTGGGCGACCTGCGGCGGGCCGAAGCCGAACTGGGCCTGGCCCGGGAAGCTGACCCGGGCGATCCCACCGCATTTCTCTACCTGGCCCTCCTGCTGCAGGAGGAAAATCGCATCACCGAAGCCATCAGAGCGCTCGAACGCTCCCAAACCCTGAATGATCATCGACGGATTTACCGATCGCGCCTGCTGCTGGATCAGGATCAAGCGGTTCGCGGGGCCAACCTGGCCACGATCTACCGTGACGCCGGCATGTCCGAATGGGGCGTGCGGGAGGCCGGCCTGGCCGTAAATACCGACTACGCCAATCCATCCGCGCATCTTTTTCTCGCCAACAGCTACAACGAGCTGCGGGACCCGCTGGGCGTCAACCTGAGATATGAAACTGCCTGGCACAGCGAGCACCTCGTGGCGAACCTGCTCGCGCCCGTCGGCGGCGGTGCCCTTTCTCCAACCATTTCGCAACTGGAGTACTCCCGCCTCCTGGATCGTCAACGCCTGAGTCTGGCCAGCGCGTCCGAGTACCTCAGCCGCGGCGCGTGGGCCCAGCAAGTCGCGCATTCCGGTCGGCTGCCGACCGCGGCCTACGCGCTCGAGTTCGATTACCTGAAGGATCCAGGACAGCGGAAAGGTCAGCACGTGGAGGATCGCACCACCTGGGCCACGCTCCAGCAGCAGGTCAGCGGAGCAGACACGATCCTCCTCCAGGCGCAGATCCACGACGTCAGCGCCGGGGATTTGAATCAGTATGAACGCCCGGAGAACATCAACCAAACCCTGCGGGTCCGTGAGGAGCAGGAGCCGATCCTCCTGGCCGGCTGGCACCGCGCCTGGGCGCCTGGCAGTCATACCCTGGGTCTGGCGGCAGCGGGAACAGCCAACCAGGATGTGGCGAATGAGAGCGCTTCGAGCTACCTGCTCCGCCGGGGCGGCGCCGGCATCGAATTGCTGGCACCCATGCCCTTCGCACAACTCTACGAAAGCCGGACCCGCCTCCTCAGCGGCGAACTCCAGCAGATTCAGCAGGCCGGCCCGCACATCCTAGTCGGCGGCGCGCGTTGGCAGGCTGAAGAGTTCCGCGTGCACAACGACTATCGCCTGACCGGCCGCAGCCCCTATGACTTCGTCGCCTTTAATTTTGCCAACCCCGAGGCGCAGTCGGTTCGCGCCGATTTCCAACGACAGACCGCCTACGCCTACGATTACTGGCAGGTGCTGGAGACATTGCTGCTGACGGGAGGGCTGGCCTACGATCGAATCGAGTTCCCGGCGAATCACCGCTTCGGGCCCGTCAGCGGCCGGGAGCGCACCGACAATGATTGGCATCCGAAGCTCGGCCTCATCTGGAACCCGCAGTCGATCGGCACGCTGCGCCTGGGTTGGGCCCGCGCCCGAAGTGGGGTCGGTTTGGAGCAAAATTTCCGCCTCGAGCCGGCCCAGATCGCCGGCGTGGTCCAGGCGTATCGGAGCATTCTCCCCGAAAGCCGCGTGGCCGCAAACGCCGGCACGCCGCAAGCCATCGCCGGCGTTGGCTGGGAGCGCCGCTGGGGAACAAATACTTACTCAGCCGTGGCCGTGGACCTCCTGGCTTCGGACGGAAACCGCCATCGCGGGGCCTACGATTGGCTGGACTCCGGCGCGGTTGTCCCGTCATCGCTCCGGGAGCGTTTGGAATACAAGGAACTCTCGTTTCGCGCCGGGCTGGATCGTCTGATCGGCGACCACCTGTCGGTCGGAGCTCATTACCAGTGGACGCGCGCAAACCTTCGGCGAAGATTTCCCGGCCTGCCGGCGTTCCTCAACAGCGACGACGGACTGGATGGAGAGCTGACGGAACTGCCGACTCGCCGCCATGAACGGGGCGATTTGCACCGGTTAAACCTCCGGGCACGCGCCTACCTGCCCGGCGGCTGGCTGCTGGTGACGGAAGGTGACTGGTGGGGACAACACGTGCTTGAGAGCGGAGATGCTCGAACTGACACGAGCTTCTGGCAGTGGCATTTGACGGGAGGATGGCGCTCGCCGCGCCGGCGCTTCGAGGCCAACGCCGGTGTGCTCAATCTCCTGGAGGCAAACGGCAATGTGCATCCCATCAATCTCCATGCGACCCCGCCGCTGGAGAGGACCTTTGTCGCCAGGCTGCTGTTTCGATTCTAATCCGCATATTTCATGCTGAGCATGAATCGCGAACACCTTGATGGAGCACGGAGGGTAGGGCGGGCGCTCCGCGCACGCCGCCAAACCGATTCGCATCAACGGGTCGCGGCGCGCACGGAGTGCGCGCCCTACCTTCACCATGAAATATTCAGGCTAATCCCACCGCAGGCGATTATTGATACTCGAAGATCCAGTCCAGATACGGATTGGCGATGGCGCCGCGGACCATCACGCCCACCTTGAGAAATTGGTTATTGCCACTACATCCAAGCTGACTCCCGACATAAAATATGCCCGCGGAGAGCAGGTTTTGCCCCGGCCGATTAATGTCATCGAAGCATGCGAGAACGCCGCAGGACGCGTTGCACGTATAGTGGCGCAGCATCAGAATGCACGTATCGAGCGACACCGGGTTGTATCCTTCGTCCGTCGTGGCGAGGAATTTAGTGAACGTGTTCGGAAGAGGCATGGGAAAGTAGGTGAATCCGTTGACGACGGCCGGCTGGAAGAGAGGATCGACGTTCCCGGGCAACGACGCGCACGGCCGCGGCAGCACGAAGCTCGGGCTCGCCGGAGTTGGCAGCCGAAAAAGATACAGCCGGTGTCGATCCCATCGATTGGTCCCGCACCAATACGAATTCACAAAACCCTCTGCCGGTTCCGTCACGGCGCCGGCGTGCTCACCCAGAGAGACCACCGTCATCCCGACAGGATCACTCGAATTGGTGATGGCTCCGGCAACCGCGTCCAGGATGTACATGCGGGCGTCGGTCCTCTGCACGTTGGTGAAATTCAAGATCGCATTGGTCGCACCCGGAATCGCTCCGGCAGCGGTGCGCCATTGAAATTGAATCAACGAGTCCGGAGCGAGGCCGTCGAGACGCACCTGCGCCGGCACGACAGCGGCTTCGCCCAAAGCCGCGACCGTCCGGCGCGGAGGCACCACGAACTGGGCGATGGGCGCGCCGAGCGGAAGGTAGCGCAGAGTCAGTCCGCGGAGCGGTCCAGGACCGAAATTGTCGAGTTGAACCTGGTAGGCGGCGTTGCTGGCGGCATTGAAGAGAACCCGGCTTTGGCCGCCCGGGCCCGCCGGCCCGGCGCAGGCTTGCAGCACGAGATTCGTCAACTCGTCGCCGACATAGACCGCCACGGCGGCGAGGCTGCCGCTTCCCGCACTGACCACCTCAACCACGCCGGCCGCCGGAGCCACCCACTCGACCCAAACCGTACGACCGAACGACTGCACGGGGTGCAACGGCTCGCCCGGTTCGACCCCGGTCACCGCATTGGTCGAGACAATTTGGAATAACGCCAGGTTGGTGAGCGAGGCGCGACCGGCAAAAATATCCGCAAGCGGCTCGCTCACGTGCGCGGGCCCGAAAATCGACACAGGGATCGGACAGGCCGCAGTGCACCCACATCGGTTGCCGACGACCACGTCGTAGGTGCCGCCGTCGATCGGTGTTGCGTTGGTGACGGTGAAAGTGCGGTTGGTCGCCGAGACAATATCCTGTCCATTCAACCGCCACTGATACGAAAATGGAGAAACCCCCGCCGCCTCCACGAACAGGGCGAAATCGGTTCCGGCAATCCCCGTGAAGGCGGGCGTCTGCGCGATGACAATCGGCTGCTGGCAGATCTCCGGAGTATTGTTCCCGGCCGTCAGACGGAAAAACGCCGAGGCGGGCCCGACGGGCTGGTCCACCTGAAAAACGTCTCCGGCCGGCAGGAGCGGCGCAACGACGGGGAACCAAGCGGTCGGCGAACCGAGGGTCGCGGCAGCCTGGAGCGCGAACCAATGGCCGTGCGCCGCCGGCCACGACAGCCGCACGTGGCTGACATCGCTTCTCTCGATTCGCAACGGCGGGGCCGCGAGACCGACCTGCCCCAGGAGTTCGAGATCAAAACTGAGGTTCGGGCTCGTATTGGTGTGCAGATGAACCTCCACCGCCAGCGTATTGACCTCCGCCATGAGGAGCTGCGAACTCACGTTCGCGGTGGTATACGATGCGCCATCGTCGACGCTCACGGTGGCGAGGGTTTGCCCATCGATCGGCCCGGCCGGCAAATTGTCCCGCGCTACTTCCTGCCCGTTCAGGTAAACCACGGCTCCGTCGTCACGCTTGAACCGCAGAATCAAATTGGTAAACAAGCTTGGATCCGGCACGGAAAACTGGCGACGAAAGTAGGTCGTGATGGGCTTGTCATTCGCGTCCGTGCCAAACCGAACGACCGTGCGCTCATCCCCGTCGCCGTAACCCAACTCGGCATAGCCCGTCCGCCAGCCCCGGTCATCATAGTCCAGCCCGGCCCAGTCCGTTCCCGGATCCACGCCGTCATCCCAATAAGCCCAGCACGCGCGGTTGGGCACCAGGGTCACCTTGTCCGCTTCGAACGTCACTTGAATCGTCACCGGCCCGCCCGTCGCCCGCCGCCCGCCTAAATCCTCCGCCACCGCGGTCAGGGTTTGGACTCCGTAGCGCGCGTTGCGCAGCGTCGCGGCAAACGGCGCGGTGGCCTCGACCGCCAAGAGCACCCCGTCCACATAGAACTCCACCTGCGCCAGCCCGGCATCAGACGAGGCCACCGCAGCCAGTTCGATGTTGTCGCCGATCGTGAAGTTCGCCCCGTCCACCGGAGCGCTCAACGTCACCGCCGGCGGCGCAGGTTCGGCCTGGGACAGGCCGGCCAGGCTACCGACAAGTGCCAGCGCGGCGAGCCAAAGCCGGCGAACTTGGTTCGTGGTCTTGAAAGCACTGGAAGGAATACGATTTTTCATGACGCATTGAGTCGTTCGCAGGCGTTCAGCATCCAGGAGATGGAGCGACGCTAGGGTTTGCCGGCAGTTTTGCGAGAGAAATTCCGCCAACGCCCTGGACTTGGTCGCGCATTGCAGCGGTTTAGTCCGGCAGACGCACAGGTTGCCGGCCGATCTGGAACCGCCGGCTGGCGCGGGCTGGGTCCCGCACACAGATTCTGGACCCAAACCCGCCCTCCGTCGACTCAGACGGAGGCAGCGGCCAGCCGGCTCCCGGTTCCGCTCCTTCCTTGGCGAATCTCCGCGCAAGGTGTCGAAATGATTTGGTCACCAAAACCCGAAAAAAAATCGACCGGGAGCCGAAGCTCCCGGTCGTTCGTTGCATCGAAAATCCCCGTGCGTGGCTTCCTATTGGCAGATCAGCCGGAAGAATCGATGCGGCCCATTGGCAGGCAGGGTCGCCGGCGAGGTCACTTCGTCGAGATCCTCCCAACGAGTGAAATCGGTTGTCGCCTGCAAGCGATACCCAAGCCCGCTCCAGGTGAGGGTCACTCGCTCGCCATCGCGCTGCACCACCAGCGCCGTCAACGGACAATCCGACTCGCCCGCCGGGCTCGGATCCTCCGCGTCATCCACCCCGTCGCCATCATCGTCGGCATCCGTCACATCCGGGATGCCATCGTCGTCGGTGTCCGTGTCCAGGGCCCGCGTGACGAGGACATAATCGACCCCGCCCACGACATCGCCGTCGAGTTCCTGCTGAAGCGAGGCATGGTAGGTGTGGCTGGTGCCGGGCACGGGCATCGGTTTGTCCGCGCGCAGGGTGAGGTTAAAGATGCGTTCCTCCTCCTCGCCAAACGGGATGCCCTCGACGCGGGCCGGGGTGCCCGTGAATCGAATTTCATGGCCATTGGTGATGACGATATTGACCCCTCGGCCCCCCGCCTCCTGCCACCGGGCGAACAGCGGGCTGCCGGGATGGAGTATGGCCTCGCCGCCGCCGGGCAAGAAGTCCGAATCGACGGTGAAGATCAGCGTCAACCGCTTGCTCGCAGGCTCGAAATTGCGGACGCGCACTTCTACTTTTCGGCCGGGTGTGGTCAGGCACTCGGCCACATTGACGTTGCGCCAGGCGATGTTGTTGTTGGCGCGCACGTTGGCGGCGATGTTCGCCCCCTCGGCCACGGCCATGGGATCGTCGTTCGAGACAATGCGCGCCACCAGGCAGTAATGCCCGGTTCCGGGCGGAAACCACGAAGCTTGCGCGAGGTGGTCGTCTCCCGGATTCAGTGTGGGCAGTGAATAGGTTCCAATGAGATTCCACTGCGCGGGCCAGGTTAGCCCGAGGCTGGCATTGGCGAACCAGAGTTGCACCTTCGCGCCGGAGATCGGCGCCGTGCCCCGGTTCTTCACGTGCGCAAAGACACAGTTCTGCTGTCCGTAACGTGGATTCTGATGAGTCAAAGACGTCCCAGCCAGCTGGAGACAGTCCTGATGCACCCAGATCTCGCGACTGACCCACATGGGCTGCCCGACCATGTTCCCGTCCACAGGCTCGTCGCCGCTGTCTGGAGTTCCCGCGTAGCCCACGGGCGTGTCGCCGATGAACAGATCTCCGCGCGGCACCACGATCGCTACGGTAAACGTGCAGGTGTTCGAATGGCCGCAAGCATCGATGGCCACGCATTGGATGAGGTTCGTGGTTCCGGGTGCAAACGCCGTACCCGACGGAGGGACGCAGGAGACCCTGACGTCCGGGTCACAGGTATCGGCGGCGATCGGCGCATACTCCACGACCACGTTGGTCGCCGAGAGGACGATGATGTTTGTCGGGCACGTGATCGTGGGTGGAGCAGTATCGACGACCGTGACTATCTGGCTGCATGTCGCGAATTGTCCACAGCCGTTCGTGGCCAGCCAGGTTCGCGTGATGAACTGCGGGCAGACGCCATTGGTCACCGTGCTCACGACTGCGATCGTCGCCGGCAGGCTGCAGCAAGCAGACTGCACCGTCGGCGGCGTAAAGCCCCAGTCCGATCCGCACTCCACCACTCGATTGCTGGCGCACAACAGCGTGAGGCAGATTTCGGGACAGGGCGAAAAGAAATAGGCCGCCTCGCCCAACTCGAGCACAGGTTCGGCGGGATTCCACGTCTCGCCGTCGAACACGGACACCGCATGACTCTGCGTGAGGCTCAAAAACCGTTCGACCACCGAGCCTGTCCGCGGGGCTTCGCCGGTCACATCCTGAAAGGTGCCGAACCCAGCGCTCCGCGGCCCGAGCAGGTTCGTCCGGCCACAACCACACGTCTCCGCCAACGGCTGGCCCGGAAGCTGGGGTGTCCCGGTCAAGGTCAGTTCAAGCGACTGGGGTTCCGGGTTGACGATGAAGACGCCCACACCTGGTTCCAGCGTCATGCCGGCCAGACTACCCCCCGCTGGGTCCATCCACATGAATCCGTCATAGATGGCCGTCTCAAAGGCAGCCGTGCGGCAATCCCACTTCAGCACCTGCGTCTCGGCAGGCAGTCCGGAAAATATTTCGTCCAGTGTGTTACCCCCGTGGTTCAGCGGATTGGAGAATGCATTATATCCCGGGCGCAGAACGAAGACGAAGGTGGACGCCAGTTCAATTTTCGTCTCGGCATCCGCCGACTCCGCGTCGTCTTCTCGGTTGCCAACCTGATCGACCGCGACGCTGTAGAATCGATACGTATGGTGGTCTTCCCCAATGAAGGTGGCTGAAGTGGCCGTGGTCTCCAGCTGCCAAGGAGTATACGGCGCGCCGTTGTCCGACACATACACGTCATAACTGGCCACCCCCGAGTCCGCGTCCGTGGCGGACCACTGGACGGCGAACGCCGTCGTCGTCTGCGTCGCGGCCAGCACGTTGACGCTACTCTCCGGCGGATCGAGATCGATCGTGTTACTCCAGGTCCCGGTGAGAATGGGCGGGTTCTGGTCGAACACGATGCTCGCCTGGTTGGCGATCGTGCCTCCCGTCCCAATGTTGGACCGAGGCGTAATCCTAAACCCAACACGGCCCTCGCCACTGGGGGGACTGACGTTCGCGGGCAGGAAGCCGACCATCGGCAAACTCACGGGCAGATTGGGCGGGGCGGATTCGAGCGACTGAAAGGTCCACTTGGCCTGGCCGAACGATGAGGACGTGATGTCGGTATCAAGGCCGGCCTCAATCCGAACGACGATGTTGTCGTCCAGGGTCGAAGCATCGCCGTCGACATCATACGGCACATCGGTCGTCCAATGCTGCAAGCCCGGTGGCGGAGCGACGACTTTCGGACCAAAGCCCACGGCGGTGAGCTCAAACGTCGACAGGTCAAATCGGGTTGAGTCGAGCTGATCGACAATTTCCACCCGCTGCGCGGGCGCGGTGGCGCTCGGAGTATTTTCAAAACGAACGACGTAGTCCGACGGGTCAAGACCCGTGATGTATTGGCCGGAACCGATGCCCACCGGACCGGACTTTTCGTTGGGGTCGAGCGAATTGACCACTTTGACCGGCAGACGGATCCCCGTCTTCTCGGACAGCGGAAGGAGAATTTTCGCGACCAAGTCGACCGTCGGCAGGGAGGACAGCGACGGGGTGAGGTTGAACGCGTAGTCTGCGACGCCCGAGAAGCTGGGCAGATTTACGTCGAACCCCGCCGCGGTCCCGCTAACGCCGGCAAGGATCAGCGCCGGCGACCCTGAGTCGAGGGTCAATCCCGGGGGGATGATCATCGAGACACTGACCTGACCGGCAAAATTGCCCGTTATTTTCAGGTTGTAACCTGGAGTCAACGTCCCGTTCTTCGCCAGGGTCGGCCCGGTCAACGTGAGCCGGAGCGCCGGGCTGGCGCCGTTCTTTCGAAACGCATAGTTGAGCACACGGATCGGGCCCGATGACCGCTTGACGTTGACCTTGCAGTTACCGACGGAGAGCGCGGCCAGATCACCAGCGGTGAACAGCGCCTCGACGATATACCCTTCCGGATCGACCAAAGTCACCGGCTTCCAGGGAGTGAGCGTGCCGCCGCTCATCCGCGCGAGCTGGACCTGTTCCGTGCCGTTGAATCCGCTGCCCGTCAACCGGAGCGTGACAGGCCCCAGCGTGGCGGCGCCGGGTGTGATTCCGGTGAAGGTGAACCCGGCAGCACTGGGCGCGAAGTAGTGAAGGTTTCCGTGGCTGGCCTGAGCGCCCGAGGTATAGAAAGGCCCGAGCTTGAAATAGGCGGCTTCGGTCGGACCGGCATCCAGGATGGGGGCTTCAGGGCTCCACTTGGCGTTCTTTCCGACGCCGCTGAACTGGGCGATCGGCTGATAGGTGTTGGCCACGGGATCCCACCGCACGACCTGGACAAATGCATAGTCCCTCGGGGAACGCCCAAAGGTGGATTCGAACGTCCCTGCGCCGATTCCCTGCCGACCCCGTAGATGCCAGCCCGGGACGGTGAATCCGGGCGGAAAATCTCCCGGGTCGGAGAGCCGGCTGACCGAAGAGTTGGCCGTGGCGATATTCAGGGTGATCGGCAGATCTGGATTAAAGAACCAGAATCCTTCGCCGGTTCCAAAGATCCGGGTCGCCGGGCCGGTGCCATCGGGTAGGAGCCACTGGGTGCCATCAGCGATGTAATTTTCCGTCACCGTGGCCTGGAGTGGGTCGATATGGTTCTGCAGGAGAATCTGCGCCTCCGCAATGCCGGAAAGCGGAATGTTCTGGATGGAGATGGGCGCATGGTGGTTCACGAACAGGCTGAAGCCGGTGGGGAAAGTCACCGGGTAGGCCCGGGCTGCCGGGGAGGCGCCCAGTAACAGCGTCGCAACGAGCACGACGAGGAGGTGGAGATGTCGAAGGTGTTTCATGGTTTTGTGGAGTGGTCAGTTAGCATTTGAGCAACGCAGTCACGTGGGGTCCTTGGTGGAATTCGAGCCGAGGTGACGGAAAATCTTTCGCGACTCCCGGCGCTGCCGCCCGGCAGCCCGACCTTTCGGTGGATTTCGAAGTTCCCTTAGCACCCTTAACGGCGCATGGTCTCCGGGCGATCCATCGACCCGGCATGGCGGCACAGACCAACACCCGCTGGTGGCAGCGCCCGTTCTTTCACGGAGCGACCCTTGCTATTCTGGCCGGGGCATTCGCCTGGCTCTCCGAACCGGGGCGGTGGTTGGAGCATTGGAGCTTTGACCTCCCCACGCTGGCCAGCCGTTCCCATTCCTTCCCGGAGCTGGTTTTGATCGAGATGGATGAACCCGCGTTCCGGGAGCTTCACCAGGACTACGGCCAGCCGTGGAATCATCAACTGCACGCCGACCTCGTCGACTACCTTCGCCAGAATGGCGCGCGCCAGATCGTCTTTGACGTGGAGTTCTCCGAACAACCCCGCCAACCCGCCGAAACCGCCGCGCTGGCCGAAGCCTTCCGCCGGCACGGCCACATCGTCCTCGGGGCCGCGCTCACCTACACCGGCCGAAAAGGCTTTGGTTCCGCGTCCATCGTCCGGCCGCCGCTGCGCGAATTGCTTGTCCCCGGTGTCACGTGGGCGGTCTCCTGGGATCTGCCGGGACCCTGGGGTGAAGAGGACGGCGTTGTGCGCCTGCACCCGAGGGGGCGGGATCCGGACGTTTCCGTGCCGTGGGCGGCGGCCGTGACCCTGCGCCCGGCGCTGACGAATTGTGCTGGCGGCCACGACGGCGAACGGTGGGTGCGCCATTACGGACCCGGCGGCACCCTGCCGCGGGTCAGTTACTGGCAGGCCACCAACGCGCCACCAGGATTCTATGGCGGCCGAACTGTATTCATCGGAGGCGGTCCGGCGACAAAGTTCGCCGGTCAGATCGGCGATCAATTTCGCACGCCATGGTCTCGCGGAAATCGGCCCGCCATTTCTGGATTGGAACTGACGGCCACCGCGTGGTTGAATCTGGTCCGCGAGGACTGGCTTACCCGGCTTCCGCCGCCGGTGGAGCTGTCGTTCCTGGTGATTTTGGGCGGCGCGATCGGCGGGCTCGTGACCGTCAGTCCCCTCCGACGCGCCATCGCGATCGGCGCTGGTTCGATCGTGGGATTGGCGCTGATCTCCGTCTGGCTGCGCGCCGGGCCACATTTGTGGGGTAACTGGATGATCACGTCGGCGGTTCAGGTGCCGGTCGCTCTCCTGTGGCGGTTGGTCCGGGGCCACCTCGATTTGCGCCTGGAAAAGCGCTGGCTGGAGGCACCGCTGGAAAGCCTTTTCACGGAGAACACCGGCGAGGCATCTCCGCCCACCGCCCCACTCTCGCTCCCTTCGCCTGGTTTAAGGGAGGCTCCCGACATCGCGAAGAACCGCGCCCTGGCTCCGTCGCCGGACGCGCCGTCCATTCCAGACTTCGTCCTCCTGCGCTGCGTGGGCCGCGGCGCCTACGGCGAGGTCTGGCTGGCTCGGGATGTCCTCGGGATTCTCCGGGTGATCAAAATCGTTCGGCGCGTCGCCTTCGACCGCGATGAACCCTACGAGCGCGAGTTCAGCGGTCTGCAACGCTACTCGCCCATCTCCCGGGAACACCCGGGTCTGGTGCAGATTCTGCACGCCGGGCAAAACCGCGCCGAAGGCTATTTCCACTACGCGATGGAGGCAGGTGACGACGAACAATCCGGCCAGATCTTCGATCCGGAGCGCTATGTCCCGCGGAATCTGGAGCGAGACCTCAGGCTACGCGGGCCCATGAACCCCGAGCAGACGGCCCAGCTTGGAATCGCGCTTTCGGACGCGCTGGGATTTCTCCACGAGCACGGCCTCATTCATCGCGACCTCAAGCCCGCCAACGTGATCTTTGTGAAGGGAAGGCCGAAGCTGGCGGACATCGGGCTGGTCACCGCGTCCGGCAGTGCCGGCGCCGTCACGCAGGTTGGCACCGAAGGCTTCATTCCGCCGGAGGGCCTGGGCGGCCCGTCCGGCGACCTGTTTGCTTTGGGGCGACTTCTCGCGCAATGCCTCGGTCCCCGGTTCCAATCCGGGGATGCGCGACTCGAGGCCCTCCAGCAAATAGTGGCGAGGGCGCACGCCGGGCAACCGGAGGACCGTTTCGCGTGCGCGGGAGACCTGAGCTCCGCCCTAATGTCCTGGCAAACCGGGTGCTCGCCGTCGACCCGGGGATCCGCTTCACTCATCCCGTGAAGCCAACCGAAATGCGGCCCTCCCCGGCAGAGTTTCCACCGACCCGCTGGAGCGTTCTGCGCCGCCTGGACGCTTCGCAAACCCAGGTCGCCGCCGACGCTTTGGACACGCTGTGCCGTGCCTATCGATATCCCATCTATGCCTATCTGCGCCGGGTGGGAAATTCGCCCGAAGACGCCGAAGACCGGACGCAATCGTTTTTCGCCTACCTCATAGAGAAGCGACTGGCTGCCCGGGCCGAACCCGAGCGCGGCCATTTTCGCTCCTTTCTTCTCGGGTCGCTCAAGCATTTCGTCTCCACAGAAAAGCGGCGGCAGGCGGCGGCCAAACGAGGCGGAGGCCGCCCGGTCCTGGCCCTCGACGAGATATCGGAGGAGGAGCGTTACCGCCGTGAACCGGTCGACCGACACACGCCGGAGTCCTTGTTTGAACTCAGCTGGTCGCGAGCGGTGCTGGCCCGGACCCTTGCCGCCGTTCAGAACGAATACCGTCGGCGCGGCCAGGAGCGCACGTTCGACCTTCTCAAACCTTGCCTCCAACACGAAGATGACGCCGAGAGTTATCAGAGCATCGCCACCGCGATCGGCCGGTCGGAAGATGCGGTCAAGAGTGCCATGCTCCGCATTCGGCAGCGGTTCCACCAACTGCTCCGAGCTCAATTGCTCGAGATCGTCGGCGAAGCCTCCGAAGTCGACCAGGAACTGAACCACCTCCGCAAGGTCCTGCGCCGATAGGCTATGCAGGACCCGCCGCCGGGTATCGCCACTCCGCCCAATCCGTGCGGGAGCCGAGCCTCAGGGCGCAGGGCGTTTCGGAATGGGCAGCCCGTTGACGGAAGAGTTCGAGCCGCGAGCGCCCGGCGCGCTCAGCATCGCCTCGCGACGCCGCATCATCCGGGCCATCCTTCGCTCCGCCAACTCCACGAACTGGTCGAGCGCGGCATACTGATCCGGCCGGAGAACCGCGCGAATTTTTGGCACGCACGCCCGCAACACCTCCCGCCGCTGGGGCGACAGTGTCGGCATGGTCATCATCTGCTCAGCGGCATCCTCAATGACGTCCGAGACCTTTTCGCGCTGCCCGGAATCCAGCCGAAGCTCCGCCGTCAGCCGGGCCATCATTTCGTCGACGGACGTCGTCCGACCGCCGCCGGCGGCGACCGGAGCCGGCCGGGGAGCGGTGTAGCGCCCGGTGAAAACCCCCGCGGCGAAAATCAACGCCAAAGCCAGGAAAATCCGCAGTAATTGGGCCGTGTTCACGGTGGCTCCGAAGGGTTTCAAAATGGCGACAACGACGGCGTCGCCCGGAGCAGAAGGTCAAACCCGGTCGGTTCCGGCAGCGGGTGATGGAACGCCACCACCACCAGGCACGTGGCCCCAGCCAAGCCAGTGCCCCACCACGACATTCGCTCCCAGAGAAGTGCCGCAGCCGGCCCTCGCGACGAGGCGGCCCATCGGGCCACCACTCGCGTGGCCAAACCCGGCGGCGCTTGCATCAGTTCGTCGGCTTGACCACCGGGCACCGGCATGGCGCGCGCCCGCCGCGCCAACGCCAACAGCCGGTCCAATTTCCTGACATCCGTGCTCACTTGGTCCTTTCCAGTTCTTGAAACGCGTCGCGCAACCGGCGCCGCGCCCGAAACAGGCGCACCCGCGCCGCTCCTGCATTCCATCCCGCCAACCCGCAGACGTCGGCCAGCGACTTCTGTTCAATCTCCACCTGCCGAATCAGCCACGCGTCCGCCTCCGGCATCGCCTCCAGCAGCTTCTCCATCAAGACGTGGGCGTGACCCGCATCCGCGTCCGTCGCCTCCGCCGCCGGGGCCGCATTTTCCAAAACCCGTTGCTCGTCCTCCGATAAATCCGCCCAACGCAGCTCCGGCCGGACCCGCTGGCGTCGCAACCGGTCGAGACACGTGGTCACCGCCAGCCGCGACACCCAATGATCGAAGGGAGCGTCCCCACGATATTGTTCCAGGCGGCTGAACATTTTCATAAAAACTTCCTGAATCAAATCCTCGGGTTCGTCCCGGCGTGGGAGGTTGGCCTGCACGACCTTCGCCACCAGGGGATAGAGCAATTCCACCAGGGACCGCGCCGCACCCTCGTCCCTCGCCCGGACAAGGCGCAGCAATTCACCCAGCCGGGAGCCGGGCATGGCATCCCCGCCGGGTGGCTGATCGGGCTGCAAAGGCGCATTCATCCATCCAGACGCACGGCCAAGGCCGGCGTTACAGAAGCGGAACAAAGGTCGCTGAACCTAACCAAATCCGGCGCGCTCGTCGACATTTCCCTTCCACCCAGGCCCGCCTCACGCCGCCGCTCGCGGCCTTTGGTGAAAGGTCCTTCGCCGTGTCCCAAACCGGCGGTCAGCCCGCCGCAGCCCGAATCGGACGCAGGCGGGAGAGACCTTCAAGTTGCGTGGTCGGATCCGGCGACGGGGATCGAATCCCGGCGTCCGGAGAACCAATTCGACCTGTGCGGGCCGCCTGGGGAGCGCACCGTCTCGAATATCGTTTCGGCACCCGCCGTCCACCGATCGCACTTTCGCTCGCATGACCCAGATGAATGGTCCGTCGCCCGGCCGGCCAAACCACGCCGGCGCCCAACTCCCGCCCCCAACTCGATCCGGCTGGCTGTGCCTCGTCCTCGGCGCGGCCCTGCCGCTGTGGTCGGCGCCCCCGGCGCGGGCCGCGGCCGTCTCCCCGGAAGGCATCGCCATCTATCAACAGCACTGCAGCCGCTGCCATGGCAAGTCCGGCGAGGGCGTGAAGGGGAAGTACGACGACGCGCTGCACGGCGATTGGTCCGTGGAAAAGCTCACGCGCTACATCGACAAATCCATGCCGGAGGACGCTCCGGAAAAAGTTCGTGGAGCGGACGCCCAGGCAGTGGCGGGATACATCCACGGCGCGTTTTATTCCCGGGAAGCACGCGCGCGGCGCCAGCCGCCCCGCGTGGAACTGGCCCGCCTCACCAACCGCCAATATGTCAACACTGTCGCCGATCTGCTGCGATCGCTCGACGACGCCCCCGCCCCCGCATTCTCCACCAACAGCGAGCGCGGGCTACGTGGCAGCTACCGTCCGCGCAATCGCGTGCCCGACGATCCGCGCAAGGACTTTGAACGGATCGACCCCGGCCTGGCCTTGTCCTTCGGGACCGGAACACCCGACGAAGCCGCCCTCGGCACCGGAACCAACGAGTTCTCCATTACCTGGCGCGGGTCCGTCCACGCCCCCGAATCCGGCGACTACGAATTCATTCTGCAGACGCCGAATGGGGTCCGCCTCTGGGTCAACGACGACGACACGCCACTGATCGATGCGGCGGTGGCCTCGGGCAACCTGTCCGAACATCGAGCGACCCGCCGCCTGCTCGGAGGCCGGATCTACCCGCTTCGCGTGGAGTTTTCCAAGGCGGCCAAGGACAAGGCTGCTTCCATCTCGCTGCTGTGGAAACCGCCCCACGGCGCGGCGGATGCCATCCCGGCCCGGCACCTGTCGCCCGTCCGCACGACGGCAACCTATGTGGTGGCCAATCCGTTCCCCCCGGACGACAGCAGCGTCGGCTACGAACGCGGCGTCTCCGTCTCAAAAGCCTGGGACGACGCCGCCACGCAATCCGCGATCGATGTCGCCAATCACCTCGTGCGCCATCTGGATCGCCTGTCTGGTTCCAAACCGCGGGATACAAATCGCGTCCAACAGATTCAGGCGCTGGCGACCCGATTTGTCACCGCCGCGTTTCGTCGCCCGCTCAGCGCGCGGGAACAGCGCGATCAGGTCGACGCCCTCTTCAAAAAAGGCACCAAGCCCGAGGATTCGCTCAAGCGCGTCGCCCTCAAGGCGCTCAAGGCGCCCCAGTTTCTTTACCTGGGCCTCGTCGATCATGCGCCGGACGACTTTACCGTGGCGTCGCGCCTCTCCTTTTCCCTCTGGGACAGCCTGCCCGATCCCACCCTGCTCGATGCCGCCCGGAATGGCTCGCTGCGCACCGCGGAATCCGTCCAAGCCCAGGCGCGCCGCATGCTGCGCGACCCGCGCGCCCGCGACAAGATCCAGTCCTTCCTTCATCATTGGCTGCAGATCAGCCAAATCGATGATCTCTCCAAGGACGCCAGGCTCTACCCCGGCTTCAGCCCCGAGATGATCGCCGACCTGCGGTCGTCGCTGGACCTGTTCCTCGAGGACACCGTGTGGAGTCCGGATTCGGACTACCGACGGTTGTTGCTCGACGACGATTTGTACCTGAACCAGCGCCTGGCTCGATTTTACGGCGTCGCCACCAATGTGGGCAGCGACTTCGCCCGCGTCTCCCTGGACCCGCGGCAGCGCTCCGGCGTGATCACCCACCCTTATCTGCTCGCCGCGTTCTCCTACCAAAAATCATCCTCCCCCATCCACCGCGGCGTTTTCCTCACCCGCAATATTGTCGGGCGCAACCTCAAGCCACCGCCCATCGCCGTCGCCTTCAAGGATGCGGAGTTTCGGCCCGATATGACCATGCGGGAAAAAGTCGCCGAGCTCACCCGACCAGAGGCCTGTCAGACCTGCCATTCCGCAATCAACCCGCTCGGGTTCAGCCTCGAGCATTATGATGCCGTCGGCCGCTTTCGCACCACGGAGGGCAACCGCCCGATCGACGCCGTCAGCGAATACACCACCGATGCAGGGGCTGTCATCAAGCTGACCGGGGCGCGGGACGTGGCGGAATTTGCTGTCAGGAGCGAGCACGCCCAGGGCGCTTTCATCGAGCAGCTCTTCCATCAACTGGTGAAGCAACCCATGCTGGCGTACGGCAGCGACGTCCCGGAGCGCCTGCGCGAGGCATTCCTCCGTTCCGGATTCAACATTCAGAATCTCATCGTCGACACCGTCACCCTGGCCGCGCGTCAGCAAATTTCCCCGGCCGACGCCAAGCGCCGCCATTAGGCGCTGGGCACGAACCAAGCGACCTGCCGGCGGAAGAACGCCTGCCCGTGAACCGCCTGAAAGGGCGCTCGCTCTGCAGCGCGCCACCGTGCGGACCGCCGGCTGACAGCGGCTTCGGTCCGCCGCAACCCCAAGCGAAGGCGGGAGCGCCAGCGCCACCTGCCGTGCCCGGTCCATGGCCCCAGTTCACCTCCATTGTGCCATTCATCCACCCGTAAGAAGGAGAACGGGGCCACTAATCGTCCGCCGCGCGCGGCTCGGCACCCACATCATCCGCCAGCCGGCAAACGGCCGCGTAGTATTCGTCCTCCATCATCCCGAGCAACGTGGCCCCGTAGGCCAGACAGTGGGCGTCGCTGATCACGTCGCCGTAGTTGATTAGAGGAATCATGTAGGCCACCGCCAGCGGCAGCAGATCCGGCCGGTCGCGAAGGCTGGGGCGCAGGTAGAGGACGCGCCCGTCGAGTTCCGCGTTGCGCCAGTCCACGTCCGGCTGCGCGAACTGGTGCAACGCCATTTCTCCAAACTCGAACACCAGGCGAGTGGGATGCCGGACGCACTCCGGGTCCTTCAGCAGGAGCTCCAGTCGATCGGCGGTGAGCGGCGAATGCCTGTGGTGGGCAACCACCGCCTGGGCCAACAGATGCTCCCGCAGGCTGTCCTGTCCGAGCTTTTCCAACTCGGCCGCGGACATGCGGCGCAGATCGTCGGCGTTATGCATTGCGACCCGCACGTTGGCACAGGCCCGTATCCTGAATCAACCTCACGATCGCACCGGCCGTGGGCGGCGGCGCTCACAGCTGACCGGCGAGCGAATCCCACGGCACCGGCCGATCATAATTCTTCGACGCGTCGGCAACATGACACTGCTGGCACTGGCTGCGCACCGGGTGGGGCGACAGAATGCGCTGCTTGCCCGCCGGGCCATGGCACGACAGGCAGTTATCCCGCATGAACGTCTTGTGCGGGATGGTGGGCGGCGCGAACGGGTGGGCCCGGGTGCCCTTCCCGGGCGAGTCGAGCCCAACGAAACTGTTTTCCCGGAAGGGCGCGCGAAACCGGTCGACGCCGCTCACGTGGCATTGCTGGCATTGGGTGAACTCCGGGTGCGGCACCGGCGCGATCGCATTCTGGTGTTTCTCAATCCGCGTCACCCGCGCGTGGCACTCGAGACAATAGCGTCCATCCCGATCGCCGGCGAACGTGTGGGGCATGACCGGGGGGGCCCCGAAGAACGCCCGGGTGATGGGCGCGTTGGTCCCAATCGGGTCGGGTCGGATGGGCTGCGCGAATGAACGATGGTCGTTGTAGCCGCCGGCCGGCTCCGCCGCCCGCAACAGCCACACGGCAAAGAACGGAATGATCCAACCAGCCAAGCGCAGGACGGACCCGCCCGTGGCCGGCCGTCGCGTTTGCGTCCGGTGCTGGAGAAGACGTTTCATAACTCCTCCTTCCTCAAGCCTTGGCCAGGGCCACGGCGCATTTCTTGTAATCGGGCTCCTTGGAAAGCGGACAGTGCGCCTCCAGGGTGACCTGGTTAATCAACGATTCTTCCGCGAAGAACGGGACGAAGACCGAGCCAGGCATCGGCACGGATCGGCCGTTCACCCAGGCCGGCAGGGTCACCTCCCCGCGACGGGACGTGACTTTGACCCGATCCCCCGTCGCGATCCGCAGGCGCGCGGCATCCTCGGGATTGATCTCGACATACGCCTTCGGCATCGCGCGATGCAACTGCGGCACGCGACGCGTCATGGTGCCCGTGTGCCAGTGTTCCAGCACACGCCCCGTGCAAAGCCAGAAGGGATATTTCGCGTCCGGAACCTCGGGCGGCGCCTCGTAGGGCCGCGCCCAGACCAGCGCCTTGCCGTCCTTGAGCTTGCCCCAGTAAAAGTCCACCCCGCTGCCCGCCCGGGCATATGGATCCTCACCTTCGACAAAGCGCCGCGGGGTCTCCCGCCAGATGCCGTCCTTGCCCTGCACCACCGGCCAGCGCAAGCCGCGGGCCTTGACCAGCTCGTCATACGGTGCGAGCGAATATTTCTTCATCGCCGTGAACGGCCGGTATTCTTCAAACAGCAGCCGATCAACATTCGTCTTCTGGAACACGTCCCACTTCCAAATCTCCAGCGGCTGGCCGTCCGGCCCCTTGAAGGTGAACAGGAAGTCGCCGTCCTTGGTCTTCAGGCCGGGATGCCCCAGCTCGTAGCATTTGCGCGCGACCGCGATCGTCTGCCAGACGTCGTCGCGCGCATCGCCCGGAGGCTCGACCATCTTGAACCATTGTTGCGTTCGACGTTCGCTGTTGCCGTACATGCCGTTCTTTTCGACCCACAGGGCGCTGGGCAACACGACCGCCGCCTGGTCGGTGGTGACCGTCGGATACACGTCGGAGACGACCAGAAACCGCTCCTTCAACTTGCTGGTGAGGCCGTTGAGGTTGGGCATGGACTGCGCCGGGTTGGTGACCTGCACCCAGCCACCCGAGAGCTCGCCCTTCTGGAGCGCATCGAACATGGCGACGGCATGAAACCCAGGCTTGGGATTCAGCCGCCCGGCGGGCACGTTCCACAACGTCTCGCACTGCTTCCGGTGATCCTCGTTGGCCACCATCCGCCCGCCCGGCAGGGCGTGACCCAGCGTGCCGACCTCGCGACAGGTGCCGCAGGCACTGGGCTGGCCCGTCAACGAAAACGCCGTGCTGCCAGGTTTGCCAAATTTGCCGCTCAGGAAATGGACGTTGTAAACCAGGTTATTGATCCAGGTGCCGCGTGTGTGCTGGTTCATCCCCATGCACCAGAGCGAAACAATCTTGCGGCTCGGATCGGCAAACCGGTCGGCCAGCAACTGCAGCTGGGCGGGGCGGACTCCGGCCACCTTCTGCACATATTCAGGCGTGTACGTTTCCAGCCACTTCGCGTAGTCCTCAAACGTCATCGCCTCGCCGTCCATGTCGCCGCCCTTGCGGAAATTGCAATACTTCGCGACCCAGTCCTTGTCGTAGCGCCCCGACTTCACGAGCAGATGGCAGATGCCGTTGGCGATGGCGAGATCCCCCTGGGGCGTGAACGGGATGAAATGGTCGCACTCCTCCGTGGAGCGCGTCCGGCGCGTGCCGAGATCGATCACTTCCACCTTCTGGCCCTTGGCGCGCCGATCGATGATCCGCGACCAAAGAACCGGGTGCATCTCGGCCGGGTTGTTGCCCCAAAGAATCACCGTGTCCGCCAGATCGAAGTCGTCGTAGCACCCGCTGGGCTCGTCCACCCCGTACGTCGTCACCATGCCGACCACAGCGCTCGCCATGCACAGACGGGCGTTCGGGTCCACGTGGTTGTTGCCCAGTCCGCCCTTCATGAACTTCATCACCGCATAGCCCTCACAAATCGTCCACTGGCCGGACCCGTAAAACCCAAACGTCGCCGGGCTGCGGACGATTTCTTTGGCGATGGCCTCGATGGCCTCGTCCCACGAAGCGGACTCGAGCTTGCCATTCTTTCGAATCAGCGGAGTCGTCAGCCGATCTTTGCCGTAAAGTGCCACGCCGGCATGATAGCCCTTGGCGCAGAGCAAGCCGCGGTTCACCGGGTTTTCCAGGTCGCCTTGCACCGCGACCACGCGACCATCTTTCACGCCGACCATCACCCCACAGCCTGTGCCGCAAAAGCGGCAAGGCGCCTTCTGCCACACCAAACCGTCCGCGCCCTCCGCCGCCACCAGATTGCGGGGAAGAGAGCCCGCGAGCGCCCCGGCCGCTGCCGCGAGGGCCGCCTGTTTCAGAAAGTCCCGTCGATTGGAGTTCATGGGTCGTGGAAAGAGTTGGACCGTCGGTGCGATGCCGGCGCCGGACCCGGGTTCGTCACGTCCTCAAAATTGTGGTAAACGAGGACCGCCGAGCTCACGCCCGGCAGGTTTTGCAATCGTTCGCCCATCTCCTCCGCCTCACCACTGGTGGCGGTGTCCGCCACGACGGCGACGCCATTTTCGGAGGCCTCTCCGAGCTCAAGGCCCGGCACCGCGCGCAAGGCAACACAGACCCGGTTCAATCCGCCCGGCGGAAACCGCACGACGTAGGAGGAAATGGGCATGGTGGGGATTTAATCCGGCCGCGGGCCGGGCGCATCGGATTCGGCGGACGCGCCCGGCCCATCGAGCCCGGAGATCGGACTATTTCGCGTAGCGCTTCTGGAATTCCTTGACCTGCTGTTCGCGCCGGGTTTTTTCCTCGGCATCCATCTTGCCGAGGTACCACCTGTGATTGTCGGTGTTCAGCGTGCTCTCAAGCAACTGATGCAGCTTGGCTGCCGCCTCCTTTTTTGCCGGATCCGCTGACGCTTGATGTTTCTCCACGAGCTCCTGCAGCTCCGGAATGTATTTGGAATAAAAATGCTTGGCCACTTCGTAGGTCCCGTGCCAGTGCGTAATGTCCGGGCCCATCATGGAGACGCCGTGGCGCGCGCGCCGGCCTTCGTGGTGCCAGATCTCGTACCAGGTGAAGTCGATGGGGTTGCTGAACTGCGGGCCGGCCAGCAATGGCTTGGCCGCCTTGTAGAGCGCCAGGCCGGGCTCGGCGAATTTGCCGTGATACAGGTCAATCAGCCCGTCGTACTGCTGGTAAAAGGCCTGCACGTAATTCGCATTGTGACAGTTGATGCAGACGTTTTGCATGTTCGCGCGCCGCTTTTCCCAGGGAATATCCTTGCCGGGCAGGCCCAGTTTGGCGTCGCCGACCTCCGGGCGGATGGAGATCTCCGGCCGGTTATTCCACGAAATGCGCAGGCCAATATCATGCGTGACCGGCTGGTCCTTGGTGGCGCTCATGTGGCACGTGGCACAGGTGGGGGCGGCGCTGTAGTCCTCGCCCACAATCCACTTCGGGCTGTGCAACGCCATTTTCTCAACATTGGCGCGGTAGGCAATGCCGTGCTTCGACTCGTTGTAAATCTCGATCTGCGGGTGATCCGGCCCCATGTGACACTTGCCGCACGTGTCGGGCGTCCGGGCCTGGGCTGAGCTGAACGAGTGGCGGGAGTGGCACGCGGTGCAGGAGCCCTCGGAACCGTCGGGGTTGATTCGGCCGATGCCGGTATTCGGCCACGTGGCCGGATCGAGCCGGCCGGTTTTGAGCACCTTCACCTCGCCGCCGTGGCACTGCCAGCATCCGTTGACGGCGGCGGCGCTCACCCCGTGCGGAAACGCAGCGGTTTTGAACCCGCGGTTGCCCTCGACCACCTCGGCCAGCGTGTTGTCGAGCGAACCGAGGATGCGTCCGCCCTTCGCATGGTGGGAGTCGTTGAACTCCTGCACCTCGCGCTCATGGCAGCGAGCGCAGTCCTTGGGCGACGAGATGGTGGAGATGAACTGGCCATAGTGTTCGAAGGCGTCCGGATCCTTCTCGCCGGCGGTGTGGCATTCGAAGCACGCGACGTTGGCCAGGAAATGTTTGGAGCCGCCCCACTGTTCATAGATGACGGGGCTTTCCTTCTTGTGACACGCGATGCAAGCGGCGCTCTGCGGGGAGATCTCCCGGAGCGTGAATCCTGCGCGCGCCAGCAGCGGTGTGGCCAGCAGCGCGGCGGCGACCATGAGGATCAATTTCGTCGGTGTTTTCATAGTGTTTGGGATCAGGATTTCGCAGGCGCAGGCAAATCGGGGTTGGCACGCAGGCTTCCATTCATAATCGGAATGGCCACGTGCAGCATCCAGGTGAACATCAGCGCCCCAAAGGCCCAGATGCCCAGGCAGACCAGGGTCTCGTTCAAAGTGGGCAGATACTCGACGATTTGACCGAGCGGAGATGGCACAAAGCCGGGGATGATCAATCCCATGCCCTTCTCGATCCAGATGCCGACAAAGCACGAAACACACGCCACGTTCAGCCAGAAGATTCGCCGGCTGGCCGCGGTGACGAGAAGGAGGAGGCCGATGACATCCAGCGTGATGGCGCTCCAAATCCACGGCACGAGACCATCGTGGCCGTGCAGTCCGAAAAACAGGTACTGGGCCGACGCGGCGTGCTGGGTGGGGTAATAAAACTCCGTGAACAGCTCGCACAAAAGCAGGAACATGTTGATGACCATGGCCACCGTCATGATCATCCGGAGGGTGAAGATCGGCTCATCCCCGATGAAATAACGCGTGGCGCGCCGGATGATTTGGAAGGCCACAATCATCAAGCCGGGACCAGCCACAAAGGCCGACGCGAGGAACCTCGACGGCACCAGCGGGTGATGCCAGTAGCTGCGGCCCGCCAGACCCACGTACAGGAAGGCCGTCACGGTGTGAATGCTCACCGCCCAAGCAATGGAGAGAAAAACGAATGGGATGTAGAACTTGCGCGTGGGCTTGCGGTCCTGATAGCGGCAATAGAGCAGGTAGCCGGCGATGTGGAGGTTCAGCAGCAGATAGCCATTCAGCACGATGACATCCCAAGACAGGATCGAACCCGGGAAATTGAAGACGCCAAACGGCGGAATCATGTGATGGAACCGGTCGGGGCGACCCAGATCAACCGTGACGAAAAGCAGGCACATGGCAATGACCGCGATGGCGAGAAGTTCGCCGAACAGCACTACCGCGTGCATGTGCTCCTTCTTATAGATGTAAGCGGGGATCACCAACATCACGGCCGCGGCGGCCACCCCCACGAGAAACGTAAAGTTCGCGATGTAGGCGCCCCAGCTCACCTGATTGGTCATGCCGGTGGTCTGCAACCCCTCGGCAAACTGCCGCGCCCAGGCGTTCACCCCCACCAGGACCACTACCGTCAGTAACGCCATCCAGGCGTAATATCTTCCACTGCCCTGCCAGGAGAGCCTCCAGATCCGGAAGAGGAACGTCAGGTAGTCTCTCATTTGTCGAAGAAATAGAAAAAGCGCGGCTGGGTCCCGACGTCCTCCTTCAGGATGTAAACGCGCTTGTTGTTCAGGATATAATTAATCTCGCTGTTGGGATCGAGCAGGTTGCCGAAGACGCGCGCTCCGGTGGGGCACACCTCGAGGCACGCCGGGTATTTGCCCTCGCGGGTTCGGTGCAGGCAGAACGTGCATTTCTCCACCACGCCCTTCGGGCGCACCCGGTTGCTCAGGTAGCTCTGGTTGGGATTGATGGCTTCCTTCTGGATCGTCGGCTTCTTGTAGTTGAAGCGCCGCGCATCGTACGGACAAGCGGCCATGCAATACCGGCAACCAATGCACCAGTTGTAGTCCACCACCACCAGGCCATCCTTCTCCTGCCAGGTGGCCTGCACCGGGCAGACCTTGGTGCAGGGCGATTGCCGGCACTGATGGCACTGCACCGGCATGTAATACTTGTCCTTCTGGGGAACCGCCGCCGGATCGTAGTAGGCGGTCGACGTCTCAAGATTGATCGCGCCCTTGTTCAGCTCCAGCACGCGAATGTAGGACATTTCAATGTCGTCCGGCGTTTCCCGCGACTGGTTGTTTTCCTTGAGGCACGCGTGGGCGCAGCGCCGGCAGCCCACACAGCGGGTGAGGTTCAGGGCGTAGCCGAACTCAACGCCATCCATCGGCCGAAGGTCGCGGACCACGGGACGGACGCCATGCTCCCGCTCGCATCGGTCCGCCAGCGCGTCCAGGATGCGCTTCAATTCGGCGGGTTGGAGCTCCCGGTAATGACGCTGCAGCAGGTCATCCAGACTCATCTCGCCCCTTTCCAACGCCAGCAGCGGCTTGAGCGCCGCCACCAAACCCGCCATGCCCACGGCGGCCGCCGCCGTCCCCTTCAGAAACGTCCGCCGATTGAGCGGCCGGTAGACCTGATCAATCGTCCGTGGGCTGACCTGGTTGTTGGGATGCTCATTCATGGCGTTGGCGGATGACCCGGTCCCGGACCGCCACCCGTGACCCCCGCGGGCGGATTGGCCGCACGCGGCGGGTAGCGAAGCGGGGCCAGGGGTTTAATCGGCTGGAATTTGGGCCGGTGCGGGTCGTGACATTGAATGCACCGCAGCTTCGTCTTCTCGCCCAGCGCCGCATTCCAAAAACCGTTTTGCCGTCCGTGCACCCCGGCCTTCCAGTCCCGATGTATCGTCCCATGACACTTCGCACACAGGCTGACGACGTCGGCCTGGGCGATCTCTGCCCCGTCGTAATCCACAAACGCATTGCGGTTCTTCGGGTGATGGCAATTGAGACAGAAACGATTCTCGCCGTGCTGGAGCTGGATCTGTCGGTGCTCCGCCAGGGGCCGATCATAATGCCACTTGGCCGGAAACAGCTTGTGGCAGTCCATGCAGTTATACGTCCAGCCGCTCCGGACGAGATCGAGGCCGACCGTTTGGCGGGGTGGAGTCTTGTCCAGATGTGTGTCCGTCACCAGGCCCACCGCCGGCCGGGCTGTCGGGGGCGTGGCCACCACCGGCAGGTTGGTCGGCGGCGGAGCCGTCGGTTCCGCCGGGACGGGCGCTTCCGCGCCATGAATCCGCCGGCCGCCCGTCACGACCATGAACGCGACCAACCCCGAAAACAGCACCGGAAATCCATTCACCGGATATCTCGACCACCGGGTTGCTCTGCGCGAATCCTTCATGCAACAGGTGCAGACTATCGCGCGCGCCGGGTTCGCAACTTGACTCAACTCAAAACATTTCGTCGAAACCAGGGAGCTCGACGCCCGGCCACTCAAACAAACGTCGAGCCCAAACGCTTGTTCTCGGCCAATCCAATCGTGCCGAATCCGTAATCTCCCGGGCATGACCGCCTCGTCCGCGCGTGTCCGTCGAATACGTCCCGCACAAGACCCGTCGTTTGGACACTGCCGGACGAGGCGCGCCCCGCGCTCCCGCCGTGCCCATCACGAATCCATGAACGCCATTCGCCGCCGCGAGTTTTTGAAAACCACCGGGCTGTCCGCTGCCGCCCTGCCGTTTCTCCTTGGTCTGCCCAGCCTCGGCCTGGCGGCGGCCGCGCGTCCGCGCCAGCGTCTGATCGTCATGTTCAGCCCGAACGGCACGATTCCGTCGGCCTATTGGCCGGACGCAGCCGGGCGGGGCTTCCAGCTCAAGGAAATTCTGACGCCGCTGGCGCCGCACCAGGATCGAATGCTGATTCTCCAGGGGGTTTGCAACAAGGTGCGGGGAGACGGCGATAATCACATGCGCGGCATGAGCTGCCTGCTCACCGGCGCCGAGCTGTTTCCGGGCAACATCCAGGGCGGCTCTCACACCCCGGCCGGATGGTCGAGCGGCATCTCCATCGACCAGGAGATCCGCAATTATTTCCAAAGCCGTGACGAAACCCGCACCCGCTTCGGCTCGCTCGAGTTCGGCGTCGGGGTCACGGACCGGGCCGACCCCTGGACCCGCATGAGCTACGCCGGCCCCAACAAACCGGTCGCGCCCATCTCCGATCCGTATCAGATGTACCAAAAGCTCTATGGCCAGCTGAACGACAAGGAGAACCTCCAGAGCGTTCTCGAAAGCGTGCGCGCCGACCTGCGCAAGGCCCGCAAATTGATTAGCGCCGAAGACCGGCACCTCCTCGAGGAACACGAGACGCTCGTCCGCCAGATGGAGAAGGAGATCGCCGAGGCCGCCCGGCAAAAGCTGCGCGTCAGCCCTCCCAAGTTCGAGGAGGGCGTGGCCGACCAAAACGACAACGTGCCCCGGCTCAGCCGAATGCAAATCGATCTCCTCATCAACAGTTTCGTCAATGACCTCGCCCGCGTGGCCACCCTGCAATACACCAAGTCTGTGGGCATGGCCCGGATGAACTGGCTGAAGATCTCCGACGGTCACCACGCCCTCTCCCACGAGCCGGATAAGAACGAGGAGGCGGTCGAGAAACTCACCCGCATCAATCAATGGTTTTGCGGCGAGCTTCGCTATCTCGTCGACAAACTCGCCGCCACGCCCGAACCCGGCGGCCCGGGACGCATGCTGGACCACACGCTGGTCGTCTGGACCAACGAGCTCGGCAAGGGCAATTCGCACACGCTCGACAACATCCCGTTCGTCCTCGTCGGCGGCGGCTTCGGCTTTCAGATGGGCCGCTCGCTCAAGTTCGACAAGGTCGCGCACAACCGCCTGCACCTCGCCCTCGCCCACGCCGTCGGCCACAACATCCCCACCTTCGGCAAGCCCGCCCTGTGCGAGGGCGGGCCGCTCGCGCTGGGCTGATCCGCGCCGCCCCGAGCCCCCGATGCACCCGGAACCAACCGCGGCGCCCGCACGCTCCCCCGGTTGGCCCTGGGTTGCTCCACCAGCACTCCTGGCGCTCAGCCTCGCGCCCCTTCTCGCCACCCAGCCTCCGGTCGCGGCCGCATCTCCTTCCCAACACTGGTCCTTCCAACCCGTCGCCGCCGTCGAGCCGCCCACGACCCGTCACCCGCGCTGGGTGCAGACCCCGATCGACGCCTTCATCGTTCGCCACCTCGAAGACGCCGGGCTCGAACCCGCCCCCGCCGCCGACAAGACCACCTGGCTGCGTCGCGTAACGTTCGACCTGGTCGGCCTGCCACCCGCACCGGCCGAGATCGACACCTTCCTCTCGGATCAAAGCCCGGACGCCTGCGCCCGGGTCGTCGATCGGCTGTTGGCCTCCCCCCGCTACGGCGAACGATGGGGACGTCGCTGGCTCGATGTCGCGCGCTACGCCGACTCGAATGGACAGGACGAGAACAAGTCGATGTCCAATGCCTGGCGTTACCGGGATTACGTGATCCGCGCCTGCAACGACGACAAGCCCTACGATCAATTCATCCGCGAACAACTCGCGGGGGATCTCCTGGCCGATCCCAAGGACGAACCCGCCTCCCTCCAGCGACTCGTCGCCACCGGCTTTCTCGTGCTCGGTCCAAAAATGCTGGCCGAACAGGACAAGCCCAAACTCGTCATGGACGTCGTCGACGAACAGATCGACGTCGTGTCCCGCGCCTTTCTGGGCCTGACCGTTTCGTGCTGCCGTTGCCACGATCATAAGACAGATCCCCTGCCCACCCGGGATTACTACGCGCTCGCCGGAATCTTCAAGAGCACCAAGTCCATGGAAGACCTGGCGTTCGTCTCCAAGTGGAACGAGCGTCCAATCGCCACGGCGGCCGAACGCGAGCGTCAAAACCGTCACGCCCGTCGAACAAACGAGCTCGCCCGCGCCATCGCCGCCGCCCGCCAGGCCGCCGCCCCCACGGCCGACACGGAGCCCGCCCCGACCCCGCAGCCGGACCCGTCTCTGGCCGCACTCGAAGCGGAGCTCGCGGACCTGATGACCAATGCTCCGCTCGCCTTCCCCATGGCGCTGGCCGTCGCCGAAGGAACGCCCGCCGACATTCCGGTCCACTTCCGCGGCAACCACCTGACCCTCGGAACGAATCCCGTCCCCCGCGGCTTCCCGGCCGCGCTGTCTTCCGCGAGGACGGGCGATGCCGCCCGCCGCTCCACCATCGGCCAGCGGGGCAGCGGCCGGCTGGAACTGGCCGCGTGGCTGACCGATCCCGCCCACCCGCTGACCGCGCGGATCGCCGTCAATCGGATCTGGCAGGGACATTTTGGTGAGGGTCTGGTGCGATCCCCGGACAACTTCGGGACCACCGGAGAGCGTCCCAGCCATCCCGACTTGCTGGACTGGCTGGCCGGTGAGTTCGTTCGCGGCGGCTGGTCCAGCAAGCATCTCCACCGTCTGATCGCGCTGTCCAGCACCTACCGGATGAACAGCATTCACCGCCCAGCCGCGGCGCAATTCGATCCCGACAATCGTCTGCTTTGGCGGATGAATCGGCAGCGCCTCGACGCGGAATCCCTGCGCGACGCGCTGCTCGCCGCCGCCGGCCAGCTGGATCTCACGATGGGAGGCACGCTCGTGCCCTGGAAGAACGCCGAGTATGCGCCCGAGGATACCGTTTCGAGCAGCTCCCGCCGGCGCGCGGTCTACCTTCCCATCGTCCGCGACCGTGTCTACGACGTGTTTACGACCTTCGACTTCGCTAACCCGAGCGTGGCCACGGCGCAACGCACCCCGACGGTGGTGGCCCATCAGGCGCTTTTCTTCCTCAACAGTCCGCTGGTCAAGGACCAGGCCCGGCACCTGGCCTCGGCCGTGGCCGCTCACGCCGGCCCGGACCAGCGCGAGCGCATCACGGCGGCCTATCGCCGAATTTTGGGGCGTTCCCCGTCCCTCCACGAAATTGCCCGGGCGCGGCAATTTCTCGCCACGGTTCCGACCGGGAGCGCCACGGCGTCCGCCGGCCCCGGCGCGGACCCCCTCGGCGCCTGGACGGCCTTGTGCCAGGCCCTGTTCGCTTCCAATGAATTTCTTTACGTCAACTAACCCCGCGGTTATGGACATCCCCTCGGCCAGCCGGTCCGGGGGCGTTTCCCGGCGCGAGTTGCTGCGCCGCTGTGCAGTGGGCTTTGGCCAGCTCGCGCTGGCGGATCTTTTGACGGCCGCCGCGCAGGCCGAGGGCCCGGCCGGGCAGCCGCTCGCGCCGCGGCCACCGCTCTTTCCCGCCCGGGCGCGCCGCGTCATCTTTCTCTTCATGCACGGCGGGCCGTCCCACGTGGACACGTTCGACGACAAGCCGCTCCTCGTGCGCGACAGCGGCCGGCCCTTGCCGTTCGCCAAACCCCGGGTGCAGTTTGCCCAGACGGGCAACCTGCGGCGCTCCGCGTGGGCATTTCACGCCCACGGACAAAGCGGCGCGAGAATCAGCGAGCTCTTTCCCCGCGTGGCCCGGCACGCCGATGACCTGTGCTTCATCAAATCCATTCACGGCACCAACGCCGCCCACGGCGGCGCGCTGCTCAAATTGCACACCGGCTCGGACACCTTTGTCCGGCCCAGCATGGGATCATGGATCTCCTACGGCTTGGGGACCGAAAACCAGAACCTGCCGAGCTTTATCACCATTCAGCCGACCACCGGCCACGGCGGCGTGGCGAATTGGTCCAGCGCGTTCCTTCCGGCGGTTCACCATGGCACCTCGCTCCGCGGCCCTGGCGGCGATATGCAAAAGGCCACGATCAATTACCTGCACGACCCCGACGAAAATCCGGCGCGGCAGCGGGCCCAGCTCGATTTTCTGTCCGCCATGAACCGCGAGCTCGCGGAGCGCACCGGGCCGGATGCCGCGCTCGAGGCGCGCATCGAATCCTTCGAGCTCGCGTTCCGCATGCAAACCGAAGCCCCGGAGCTTCTGCGGGTCGATGACGAATCGCCAGCCACGCGGCAGCTCTATGGTCTGGACAACCCCCGCACGGCCGCCTACGGCCGCCAGCTGCTGCTGGCGCGGCGGTTCGCCGAAAAAGGCGTGCGCTTCATCCAGTGCACCCACCCGTATTGGGATTCCCACGAGAAGCTCACGGAGGAACACGGGCGACTCGCGGCGGAAGTGGACTGGCCCATCGCGGGATTGCTCACCGACCTGAAGGCGCGCGGCCTGCTGGACGACACCCTCGTTCTGTGGGGCGGCGAATTCGGGCGTACTCCCACCGTGCAGGGAAATGACGGCCGGGATCACAACCCCCACGGCTTCACCATGTGGCTGGCCGGCGGCGGCGCACGAGCCGGCTACAGCCACGGGCGCACCGACGATTACGGATTCTACGCCGCCGAGCAAAAGGTCCACATTCACGACCTCCACGCCACTCTCCTGGCCTTGCTCGGCCTCGATCACCTCCGACTGACCTATCGGCACGCCGGCCGCGACTTCCGCCTGACCGACATCGAGGGCGACGTCGTCCGCGAAGTCCTGGTCTGATTCTTGTCCCACGTGGGACAGCGAACTGTCGTGGACCCGCAATGTCAATTCTGCCACCGGAAGCCGGCAATGGGATGCGCGAAGACTTCGTCACTCCTCGATCGTCACTTCCCACTCGTCCCTCCACCTCACCCTGCCCCGTCCACGACCTGGCAAACCACGGGCTCGATGCGCACGCCGGCTCTGGCCTCGTACGCCCGCGCCATGCTGCGGCAGAACTCGTCGACCTGCGGTCGTCGGACCAGGTTGATCGTGGCTCCGCCAAAGCCGCCGCCGGTGAGACGCGCTCCGAGACACGCCGGCTCGCCTCGCGCCAGTTCGACGAGCACGTCAAGCTCGGGGCAGCTGTTGTGGAACTGGTCGCGGGAACTTTCGTGGCTCTGGAACATGTACTGGCCGAACTGCTCAAAATCGCCATCGCGCAGCGCCCGGGCGCCGAACACGACGCGCTGGATCTCGCCGACGATGTGGGACGCGCAGGCGTATTGGCGCTCGCTCAGGCGGCTGCGGTTGGCCTTGAGCATCGGCGGATCCACCGCGCGCAGCGACGCCACGCCCAGCGCCCGCGCGGCGGCCTCACACTGGTCCCGCAGCTCGTTGTATTCGCCTCCCACCAGCGCGTGCTTCACCCCGGTGTTGCAGACCACGATCGCGATGTCGCCGATCATCGGCACGGTCTCCACCGACAACGACTGGCAGTCAATTTCGATGGCGTGAAAGGCCCGGCCGAACAGCGAGGAGATCTGGTCCAAGAGACCGCAATTGACCCCGACAAATTTATTCTCGGCTGCCTGACAAATCCGCGCGATCTCCAGTCGCTCCGCCGGCTTCGGGGCCGGCAGGGAGCCGTCCTCGAGTCGACGCGGCGGCGCGGTCGTGCCCGTGGAGGTCAGAGTGTAGGGCGCGAGCTGGCGCACGAGCATGGCGGTCGACACCTCCAGGGCGGCGGAGCTGCTCATGCCCGCCCCGAGGGGGATGGTGCCGTGGATGGCCGCATTGAAGCCCGGGAAATGCACGCCGCGCTGGCGCAATTGGACAAGCACGCCCTTCACATAGTCGGCCCACGGCGCCGCGGGGTTCTTCACAGGCTCGACGGAGGAAAACTGTTCCACGCCGGGAAAGGCTGAGCTGACCAGCTCCACCTTGCCATCGGTGCGCGGCGCAGCCGCGATGTAAATGTAGCGATTGACGGCGAGGGCCAGAACCAGCCCCTGGTTGTAGTCCGTGTGGTTGCCGAGCAATTCCAGCCGCCCGGGCGCCGTCACCAGATACGGCGGGGTGTGCGCGAATTGCCGGCGGAAGAGCGCCCGCGTCTCCTGCATCGCGGGCGTGGGTGGAATCGCTTCAGCCTTGGGCATGGGAGGCTATTCAGGCGCGGAGCTGGTCGATGATCCGCGCCAGGGCAAAGTCCTTCTCCGTCAGGCCGCCGGCGGAGTGAGTGACGAGGTGGAGCATCACCTTGTTCCAGCGAATGTCGATGTCGGGATGATGATCCGCCTTCTCGGCCGCGTCGGCGACGGCGTTGACGAACTTCATGGCTTGGGCGAAGTCGCGAAATTCGAAGTGGCGGCGAATCATTCCCCGGGCGCGGCGCCACTCGGGAACGGTTTTCAGCGCCTTGGCAATTTCCACAGGATTGAGCTTGGGCATGGCCGGATCGTTTCTGGTTGGGTTTTGTGTTGTCTCAGTGCGTTGGACCAGCGCTGCACCCTACCAGCCGCCGGCCACTTGTCGACCGCCGGCTCCCCGTCCGGCGCACCGCTGTTCATCGCCCGAGCGACTCGCGCACGGCCCGGACGCCCGCCACCATGTTCCGCAACTTGTCGCGCGCCGCCCAGCGCGCCGTCTGGCTCAAGCCGCAATCGGGCGCGAACGCCAGCCGGTCAGCGGGGGCCTGTTGCAGACAGGCGCGGACCCGGCGAGCCACCTCGTCCGCCGTTTCGACGTAATAGCTTTTCACATCGATGATGCCCACGGCGACATCCGCGCGCGCGGCGATCGGCTTGAGCAGCTCGATTTCTGCAAACTCACGACTGGCCATTTCGAGGTGGACCTCGTCGACCTTCAGGTCGAGGAAGGCGGGGAACATGGGCGCATACCGGCGCGGGCCCACCGCCCGGGCCTTGTAATTGCCAAAGCACAGGTGGGTCGAAAGGCGGCACCGGCCGGCAACCGACTCGACCGTGCGGTTGAAAATATCGACGAACCGCTTCGGATCCTCGCGGTGGGCGTAGCAGCTCATCGACGGTTCATCCACCGTGATCTCGCGGCAGCCAGCCGAGACCAACGCCTCGAGCTCGGCGCGCACCAAGGGCAACAGGGCCTCGGTGAGCGCCCAGCGATCGCGATAGTGTTCATTCGGCAGCAGGCGCCCGCTCAGCGTGTAGGGCCCGGGCACGCTCGCCTTGAGGGTCGGGCCGGCAGGCGCCAGGCGTTTGAGGCGCTGGAAATCCTCGACGGTCCCCAGGCCGCGCGGGGCCCGCAACTCGCCCGTCACCCGATGTTTCCCGCGCTGGTCGTGCGCGGGAGGCCCGAAGCGCCGCGGGGGGGCGGACTCAAGCTCGATTCCCTCGATAAACCCATAGAACGACAGGTTGAAGTCGAGCCGGGTCTGCTCGCCATCGGTGATCACGTCGAGGCCGGACTCGACCTGGTCGCGAATGGCGATGCTGACGGCGTCGTCGACCAATTCCGCCCGATCGGCCTCGCCGAACTGGCCGAGGTGCTGACAGGCAAACTCCAGCCAGCCCGGGAACGGGTAGCTGCCGATGACCGTGGTGCGCAAGGGACGTTCTTTCATGAAGCTAATCGAAAATGACCGTTCGCTGGCCGCAGAGGAACACGCGATCTTCGAGCACCAGCTTGAGCGCGCGGGCCAGGACGCTCTGCTCGACGTCGCGTCCGGCCTGGGCGAGGTCCGGCGCGGTGTGCGTGTGATCCACGGAGATCACCTGCTGGACGATGATCGGCCCCTCATCGAGCTGCTCGGTCACGAAATGGGCGGTCGCCCCGATCACCTTGACTCCGCGGTCAAACGCCTGCTGGTAGGGCTTGGCCCCGATGAAGGCGGGAAGGAACGAGTGATGGATGTTGACGATGCGCCTCGCCCAGCGCCCGACGAAGGCCGGCGTGAGGACCCGCATGTATTTCGCCAGCACGAGCAGGTCGGGCTGGAGCGACTCCAGTTGCGCCTGGAGCGTGGCCTCGTGCTGCTCCCGCGAAAGTCCGTCGCTCGGCAGGTGGACGAAGGGAACCTGGAAGCGCGCAGCCAGCGATGCGAGCTGCTCGTGATTGCTCAGCACCGCCACGATCTCCGCGCGCAGCTCGTGATACGCATGGCGCACGAGCAGGTCCGCCAGGCAATGGTGCTCCCGGGATGCCAGCACGACGATCCGTTTCGGCTCCGTGCTTCGCACTTCCACCCGGGCGCCGGCCGGCAGCACCTGTTCGATCTCCCCAACCAGCGTCGCCGATCTCGGGGTGCCCTCGAACTCCGTCCGCATGAAAAACCGCCGCGACTCCAGATCGACGAACTCGTGGTTGCGAATGACGTTCACTCCGGAGCGAAACAACACCCCGGTCGTCAAATGCACCAAGCCGGGCCGGTCGTCACACTCGATCAGCAGGATCTGGGTGCTCATCGCTTCATCGGCCGAGATTCGCGTAGAGGCCCGCCAGCCGGCGCGCATGCTCGTCATAGGCCGACTCGAACAATTCGACCGCGCGTTCCCGCCCGACCACGGCCCCGGCGCTCAAGACCTTGGGCGGTTGTCCGGCGCGGGTCAGGCGCGCCGCCACCTCCGCCTTGATGGCGTTGACCAGAAGGCAGCCGCCCACCGTCGAGCCCGGCGCCACCGGAGTGTCCAGCCCATCCACGGTCACCATCGCATCTCCCACCGGAGCGCCCGTGTCGAGAATGAGATCGGCGAAGTCCAGCAACTTGCGTCCATCCGCCCGCTGGCTGCGGCTCGCGTCGGCATGACGACGGCTGACGATGGCCACCACCCTGACTCCGCGACGCTGGAAGCCCTCCGCCATTTCGATCGGCACCACATTGCAGCCGCTCGACGAAACGACCAGGGCAGTGTCCTGCGCCGTGAGATCGAAATTGCGCAGGATGCGCTCAGCCAGGCCGGGGACATTTTCGAGGAACATGGCCTGACGCTGGCCGTTCGCGCCCACCACCAGATTGTGAAAGCTGAGCGACAACTCGACGATGGGGTTGAACCCCGGAAACGATCCGTATCGCGGCCACATCTCCTCGACCAGGATGCGACTGTGGCCGGAGCCAAACAAATGCACCATGCGCCCGGCCAAAATGGTTTGGGCAAACCAATCCGCCGCCTGTCCAATCGCCGGCGCCTGCCGCTCCACGGCATCGACCAACCCACGGCATTTTGCGAGATACTCGGCACTCGGAGTCATCGGCCCGGGAGACTAGCGGACCACCCACCAAAACCAAAGTTCAAAGTCCAAAAGTCCAAACTCATCCCTCAACCCACATCCCTTCATCACTCCCCGCTCGCCCGCCAATCCAGCACCTTGAGCTGAACCGAAGTTTGTCCGTTGTAGGTGTTGAGCTGGGGACAGACCACGAGATCGAATTGGCCGACGGGCAACGCGCCGTCACCGACGCCCCACATGACGGCCTCGCCGGTGGCGCGTCCATCGGTGACGACGAGCCGTGCATGTTTCCGTTCGGCGCCCATGCGTTGGAGGGGGCGGGCGTGGCGGACTCCGCGCAGGGCCACATGCACGGGCGGGTTACCGATGCCGGTTTGCTGCAGCCGGGCCAGCTCGGACACCCGTTCGAAGGTCAGTGCGCCCAGGGCCACCTCGGCGTCGACACGCAAAGAAGGGTGCAACTGTTCCGGGCGGAGCGATCGGCGCGCCAGCTCGTTCAGGCGCACCCGCAGGGCGTCCACCTTTTCCGGGTGCACCGTCACGCCCGCCGCCATGGCATGCCCTCCATGCCTCACGAGCAGGTCGTCGCATTGCCGCAAGGCCGCCGCCAGATCGAACCCCTCGATGCTACGGCCCGATCCGCGCCACTCGTCGCCGTCCCCACCGATGATGATGGTGGGCCGGTGAAACTCCTGCAGAACCCGGGACGCCACGATGCCAACCACGCCGACGTGCCAGCGCAATCGCGCCTCGACCAGGACCCAGTCGTCGGCGGGATTGAACCGTTGGCGCAAGGTGCCCAGCGCCTCTTCGACCATGCTGCGCTCGATGGATTGACGGGCGCGATTGCGGGCGTCCAGGCTGGCAGCAATCGGCTCCGCAGCCTGAAAATCGGGAGCCTGCATGAGCTGCAAGGCCTCTTCGGCCGTCTCCAGCCGACCCGCCGCATTCAGGCGGGGCCCCAACTGAAAGCCCACTTCGTAGCCGCCCACCGGACCGTCGATCCCCGCAACCTGTTTGAGCGCGCGCAGCCCGGGCCGCGCGGTGGCTGACAGGCGCTCCAAGCCGGCTGCCACCAGGATGCGATTCTCGCCGCGCAACGGCACCAGATCCGCGATCGTGCCCAGGGCGACGAAGTCGAGGAGCGGCCGCACGTCGGCTGTCGCGAACTCCGCGATGCCCGCCGCGCGGCCTTGCTTGACGAGGGCGTGCGCGAGCTTGAAGGCAAGGCCCACCGAGCACAGCTCGCGGAAGCCAGGCGATCCCGGAGAGCTGAGCTGGGGATTGACCAGGGCGAGCGCGGGCGGCGGCGGCTGGCTGACCTGATGATGATCCAGCACGATCACATCCACGGCCTGGCCGTTCAGCCACGCGATGGTTTCCCCGGCGGTCGATCCGCAATCGACGGCCAGCAGCACGCTGCCGCGATGACGGCTGTGACAATTCTCGACCCCACGCCGGCTCAGGCCGTAGCCTTCGTCGAGGCGATGCGGCAGATACCAGCCGATTCTCCAACCCAGGCCCCCCAGGAACTCGGCCAGCAGCGCGACGGACGTCACGCCGTCGACATCGTAATCGCCGAACAGCATGACCGTTTCGCCTCCAGACCGCGCGCGCAGGAGGCGCTCGACCGCCGCCGCCATGTTTGGGATCAAAAGCGGGTCGGCCAGATTTTTCAGGCGCGGATCGAGAAAACGGCGGATCGACTCGGGCTCGCTCAGCTCCCGATTGACGAGGCACTGGGCCAGCAACTCGGAAATGCCGAGCTCGCGGGCCAGCACGGTCGTCAGGACCGGCTGCGCCGGCGCGATGGACCAACGGTACTTCACACGTCAATTCGCTGGCGGAGGCCCGGACCCGGTCCCGGTCCGGGAGCCGGAACGCCGGGACGGACCGATCCGCGCCGAGACCACCGACACGACGATGGCCGCCAGAATAATACCCGCGACGATCCAGAGGGACAGCCGGGTCGAAAGGTGAAAGCGCGTGTCCGCCACCAGCATTTTGAAGCCGATGACAGCCAGCACCAGCGCGAGGCCGGCCTTCAAATAACGGAAGTAGTCGATCATCCCGGCCAGCACGAAGTAAAGCGATCGCAGGCCGAGGATCGCGAACACGTTCGAGGTGAAGACCACGTAAAAATCCGTGGTCACGCCGAGAATCGCCGGGATCGAATCCACGGCAAAAATCAAATCCGTTGTCTCCACCATCAGCAGGACCAGGGCGAGCGGCGTCAGCGCCCGGCGCCCGGCCAGCGTCGTAAAAAAGCGCTGGCCGTCAAACTCTGACGAGACAGGAAAAAGCCTTCGGGCCATCCTGATGGCGATGTTCCGCTCGGGATGCACCTCCTCATCGCCCCCGAACAGCATCTTGATCGCCGTCAGGATCAGGAAAACGCCGAGGACGTAAAGCAGCCAGGTGAAGCGTTGGACCAACTCGACGCCGACGACGATCATCAGCCCCCGCATGAACAAAGCCCCGAGAATTCCCCAAAAAAGAACCCGATGCTGCAGGGCGGGCGGCACCCGGAAAAAGCTGAAGATCACCGCCATGACGAACACGTTGTCCATCGAGAGGGACAACTCGAGAATGTAGCCGGTGACGAACTCGTCGGTCTGCTGCCGGTCCCAGTCGTCGACGAACCGCGGCGCGACGTAATAGGCGAACGCCATGGCCGCTCCGAAACACAGCGTCGTCCAGATCCCGGCCTCGCGAAATCCCACGACGCGCGCTTCGCGGTGGAAGACCCCGAGATCGAGCGCGAGAAAGACGAGGACCGCGACGATGAAAATCGCCCAATGCGGAGTCAGGATCTCGGACAGGACCGACACCCGGGTATCAAACCCGGACAGGCGAGGCGTTGTCCATCGTAACCTGCGAGCCCAACTTGGGCCGTTCGCCCTTGTGCCACTTGAAGACGAGGAAGCTGGCGATGTAGATGCTGGAGTAGGTGCCCGTCAAAATGCCGACCAGGAAGGTGAACGCGAAGTCGCGGATGACCGGGCCGCCGAACAGGTAGAGGGACATGGTGGCCAGGAAGACGGTGCCGGACGTGATGATCGTGCGGCTGAGCGTCAGGTTCAGGGCGTGGTTGATCAACTCGCGGAATGTGCCGCGGGCGCCGCTCTTGAGGTCCTCGCGGATGCGGTCAAAAATCACGATGGTGTCATTGATCGAGAAACCGATGATCGTGAGCATGGCCGCCACCCACGGCGCACTCATCTGACCTCCGGTCAGGAAGAACCAGCCGGCCGTCATGAGCAGGTCGTGAATGATGGCGATGACGGCACCCACCGCGAACGAGATTTCATAGCGGAACGCCACATAGAGCAGGATGAGGAACATGGCCATGACCGACGCGACCACCGCCACCCGCTGGATCTCCCGGCCGACCGTGGGGCCGACACTGTCTTGTCCAATCTTCGTGAAACCCGCCTCCGGGTAGGCCTTCTGGATGGCGCCTTCGAGCGCTTTACTGATCTCCTGTTGCTTCGAATCATCCGTCGACCGAACGGCAATGCGGAGATTTTCCTTACTGGAAGCGATGTCCCGCTGATACTGGATCATCGGTTCGCCGTAGCCCAGCTTTCCGACCGACTCGCGCAGCTTGTCGCTGTCGACGCGCTGGGTGAACGTGAACGTCGCCTCCACACCACCGGCGAACTCGACGCCCATGACGCCCGCACCGCGGTAAAAGCCGTAGCCGACACCCACCACGATCAAAAGCCAGGAAGCAACGAACGCCGGCACCGCATAGCGCATGAAGTCGATCTTCGCCCCCCGGATCAGGTGCAGCATCTTGAGCGACGGCAGCAGATTCTTGGACAGGAGGAAGTCAAACAGGAACCGGGTCACGAAGAGTGCGGTGAACATGCTGACGGTGACACCGATGGTCAGCGTGCGGCCGAAGCCCTGCACCGGGCCGGTGCCCATGATCATCAAAATCACCGAGGAGATCAGCGTCGTCAGGTTCGAGTCGAAGATGGTGCCGAAGGCCTTGTCATAGCCGCCGTTGAGCGCGCCCCGCATGGACTTGCCGGCCGCCAGCTCTTCGCGGATGCGCTCGAAGATGAGCACGTTGGCGTCGACCGCCATGCCGATGGTCAAGACCACGCCGGCGATGCCCGGCAAGGTGAAGGTGAAGGGGCCTCCGAAGAGGGTGGAGCACATGCAGGCCATCAGGAGGAGGATGTTCAAGGCCAGGGCGATGGTGGCGATCACGCCGGCAAAGAGATAGTACACGATCATGAACAGCGCGACGGCGGCCGTGCCGATGTAGGCCGCGCGCAGGCCGCTGTTGATCGAATCCTGGCCGAGCGACGGGTCGACCGTCCGCTCCTCAATGATTCTAACCGGGGCCTCCAACGGATTCTCCAGCACGTAGGCCAGGTCAAACGCCTCGCGCATGGAGAACGAGCCCGTGATCTGGGCGCGGCCGCCGGCGATGGGGCCGAGGATGCGCGGTGCCGAGTTCAGCTCGCCGTCGAGCACGATGGCGAGGTGATAATACTTGTTGCCCTTCGGGCTCCACTCGCGGGTGATCTCTTCGAAGAGCTTCGCACCAGCGTCGTCCAGCTCGAAGTTAATCTCGGGCTCGCCGGTCATCGGATGACGCGCAACGTAGGCGCGTTTGATGTGGGCCCCGGTCAGCCCGCGCTCGGCGCCTTTCTTGACGAGATACGACGTCAGGATGGTGGCGTTCTCCTTCGTTTTGGTCTCCTGCTTGAGGACCTCGTAGCCGGGCTCGATGATGCCCTGTTGGATGAGCTGGTCGCTCTCCGGATGGACCATGCGAAATTCGAGGAACGCTGCTTTCTCAATCTGGGCCTTGGCCCGATCCATGTCGGCCTGGGTGAGGCCGGGGAGCTGGATGAGAATGCGGTCATCGCCGGACGGCTGGAGGAGCGGCTCCGCCACGCCGAGGTTGTCCACGCGCTTGCGCAGCACCTCGACGGCATTGACCAAGGCCTCCTTCTGAACGGCGTTGGTGGAAAGCTTGTTGGTGTCGAAGCCGACGAGGAAGGAGGTGCCGCCCTGGAGGTCGAGGCCCAGCTTGATCTTGCCCGCCGCCTCGCGCTGCAGGCGGTTCAGCACGGTGGCCGTCGGGTTCTTCGAGTTTTTCGTGTCGATCCCGGGAAAATACCTGCTGACGTCGTTCGTGGCGATCGCGTCGCGCAGATTGGCGAACGTGCGCACCGGGTTCGCCTTCTCCAGGCGCTCGGCTTCATTGACGATGTTGGTGTAGGCCTGATCCTTCGCCCGGGCGGAGCTCTTGAAATGTTCAATCACGTTGCGCCCGGTGGGCGGCGTGATCTCGATGGTTGACCAGGCAACGACGAAAACGATGATCAACAACTGCCAGATTTGCTTTTGCGTCATGGAAAGAGAGAGGTGGGGGGATCGAGTGGAAATGCTTCAGTCACGGGACACGGGCCTCAGGGCTGCGACGCCGCCGGCTCGCCGCCGCGTTCGGTAATTTCGGAGATGGCGGACTTGAGCACCTCCAGCTTGGTGTCGGCGGAGCGGATGTTAACGCTGCGATCCTTCAAGCCGACGACGACGCCGACAATTCCGCTCGAGGTCGTGACCCGATCGCCCGCCTTCAGCGTCTTCAGCAATTCGTCATGCTGCTTTTGTTTCTTGCGCTGGGAGGAGGTCATGATGACGAACATCACGACCAGCATGAGGACCATGGGGATCATGGTCCACAGTCCCGGCGGTTGTTGTTGGGACGCCTGCGCGATCACGAGCGGGCCGGTCATCAAATCACAAAGCATATCGGTCATTTCCGAAAGTGAGCCGCACAATCTAGGCAGGCGTCCGCGTTTGGCAAGCAGATCCTTGGACGGTATCAACACGTTAGGAGAGCCCGGGATCTACGGACCCCCGATCCGGAAACTGCGGGGGGCCACGGATTTGGCGGTCCCCGGGTGCTTGACACTCGGAGTTCCATTGATACTCTCCCCGCTCCCGTGGCGTTGGAAACCCCGCACTGCTCAATGAGACAGAAGCGCTTTCATCGGAGCGCCACGGACGTCGAAGAGAGCAACTGACATGAAGCGACAATATCAACCGTCCAAGATTCGCCGGAAACGCCAGCATGGTTTTCTGGCCCGCAACAGCTCCAAGAGCGGCCGGGCCATTCTTCGCAACCGACGCCGGGTCGGTCGCAAGCGGCTCACCCCGGTCTGAACCGGACGCCACCCTGCCGCTCCCCGATGCCCGCTGACCGACCGGCGCCGCGGACCTTTCCTGCCTCTCACCGCCTCAAAAACGGTGCGGATTTCGCGCGGACGCGGGTCAACGGCCGGCGAGTCGTTCAGGGCTGCCTGATTCTTAATTGGGCCGACCGCCTGGCAGGCGCCCATCCTCCGGACCGTTCCCACAGCCGTCTGGGGGTGGTCACCAGCCGCAAGGTGGGCATGGCCGTGATTCGTTCCCGCTCGCGGAGGCTGCTCCGGGAGGCGTTTCGCCTGCATCAAGGCTGCCTGTCCCGACCGCTCGATGTCGTGCTTGTGGCCCGGCCTTCCATCGCCCGAAAATCTCAGCAGGCCGTCAATCAGGATTATCTGACGGCATTGCGCCGGGCCGGGGTTGTTTCCGGGGCCGAGGCCATCGGCCAAGCCCCCGCCAGTTGCCCGGGCACCCCAGCCCAACCGATGAATCGTCCGCCGGAATCCGGGCCGGGAGTGCTTTGATATGAACCCGGCGCAAGCCACGCTTCACGCCCTGTTGCGCCTATATCAGTGGAGCGTGTCGCCGGTGCTCACGGCGGTGTTCGGGCCGGCTGGCTTCGGCTGCCGGTATGAGCCGACGTGTTCGCAGTACGCCATCGAAGCGGTGCGCGAGCACGGAGCGGTGGCCGGCTCCTGGCTGGCCGCGCGGCGGGTCTGCCGGTGCCACCCCTGGGGAGGGCACGGACCAGACCCCGTTCCGCCCCGACGCCCCATTTCGGGACCGGGCGCCTGACTGTCGGTTCTTTCTGAATCATGGATCGCAAATCCCTTATCGTCCTTGGCCTGTGCGGCGCGCTGTTCGCGCTCTGGATGTATCTCACGCCAAGGCTCTATCCGACCGCCCCGCACCCGACCACCAACACCGCCGGAACCGTCGCGCGCGGCACCAATGGATCCTCCGTCCCTGCCCCGTCGATTAGCACGGCGTCGACCAATCCCGCTGTGGCGTCTGCCCCGACAGCCGCGACGGATGCAACGGCCCAGAATTTCGTCCAGCCACCGCCGGGCACTCCGGAACAGACCGTGTCGCTCGCGAATTCGTTCGTGCGGCTGACGTTCACGTCGCTGGGCGGCGGGATCAAAGTCGCCGAACTGCTGCAACATCGGGAGTCCGTCAGCTGCGGGGCCCACAAAGCCGACACCAATCGCCCCGTGACCCTGAATGGCCCGGCGGCGTTGCCCGTGCTTTCGCTGGCTCGGGGAGAGTTGGCCGGCGATGGCATCTATCGGCTGAGCGCATACGTGCCCGCGGCTGCGACCAACGCCAACGCGCCGCTCGCCGGCTCGTTCTCGACCAAAGTGCAGGGTGTTCGCGCTGAAAAGCTGCTGAGCAACGGCGTTTACATCGTCAAGGAGTTCGAGCTGGGCTCGGATTACCTCGTTCGCTCCCGGATCCGATTTGAAAATCGCACCGCCTCTCCGCTGTCGCTTCCTCCGCAGTCGTGGATGGTTGGCGCGGCCACACCGCTGAACGCCCAGGACAACGAACAGAGCGTGGGCTTGACCTGGTACGACACCCGGGAAACCCAAATCAACAGCCCCTACTTCGAGAATCGCTCGTTTGGATGCGTCCCCGGCACGCCGCGTCCGTCGTATTCGGCCGACAGCCCGGGCATTCGCTGGGCAGCGGCGAAAAACCAGTTCTTCTTCATCGCCGTGATGCCGGAAGGCCCGACCGCCAGCGTGCAGGCCGAGCGGTTTTCTCTGCCCCCGCCCAGTCGGGAGGAAATCGAGGCGGATGCCAAGACTCGAACCAATCAGTTCGCATTTAACGTCGTCCTGACCCAGCCGGGCACGAACGTCGCTGCCGGCGCCGCCTTGGAGCGGGCGTTCACCGTCTACGCCGGGCCGAAGGAATACCGCCGGCTCGAGCGGATCGCCGCCGACATGAAGAACGACTTCGATCGCCTGATGGAGTTCGGGTTTTTCGGGTTCTTCTCCCGCCTGCTGTTGCTTTCGATGAACGGGCTGAACTCGCTGGGCTTGTCCTACGCGCTCGCCATCATCGCCATCACGGTGGTGATCAAGCTGTTGTTCTGGCCGCTGACGCAGGCCAGCACCCGGTCGATGAAGCGCATGCAGGCGCTGCAGCCCCAGATGAAGGCGCTGCAGGAGCGCTACAAGGACGACCCGGCGAAGATGAACAAGAAGCTGATGGAGTTCATGCGGGAGAACAAAGTCAGCCCGCTGGGCGGCTGCCTGCCGGTCCTCCTGCAAATTCCGGTGTTCATCGGCTTCTTCCAGATGGTGCGCACGGCGATCGAGCTCCGGGGTGCCTCGTTCCTCTGGGCGTGCGATCTCTCCCGGCCGGACACGCTGTTTGTCATTCCGGGCATCAACCTCAATTTCAACCTGCTGCCCCTGTTCATGGGCGTGACCATGTTCTGGCAGGCCAGCCTGACCCCACCCGCTCCCGGCATGGACCCGGTCCAGCAGAAGATGATGCGCTATTTCCCGCTCATCTTCCTTTTCATCCTCTACGATTATTCGGCCGGATTGACCCTTTACTGGACGGTGCAAAACCTGTTGAGCATTGCCCAGACGAAACTGACCCGAATCAACGACGGAAAGGCGTCCGCGCCGGGCGCGCCGCCGTCCGCGGCCACCGCTGTCGCCAACCTCAACCCCAAGCGACGCCGATAGCCGATCCGCTGCTCAAATCCCGACGACGGGGGCACGGCTCCGAGCTTGACCTCCCGGCCTCGCGCCTCAAACCATCACTCCCATGCCCGCCCAACCAAAAGAAATCCTCGAACAGATGCTCCACCAGCTCGGGTTCCCCGGCACGGTGGACGAATACACCAATGAAGACGGGCTCACGCTCGACGTGAAAACCGAGGACTCCGGGCGCCTGATTGGACGCCAGGGCCAGACGCTCTCGGACCTGCAGTATCTCCTGAACCGCATCCTGTTCAGCCAGGATGAAACGGCGCCCAAAGTGACGGTCGACGTCGGCGGGTACCGTGCGCAGGCCCGTGAGGCCCTGATCAAAAAGGCCCGGGAAGCCGCCGAAAAAGTGAAGCGCTGGGGCGACGTGGTGGAGCTGGAGCCGCTCAACGCCTTCGACCGGCGCATCGTCCACAACGCCCTGAAGGACGATCCCACGGTGGAGACCCAGAGCGTCGAAGTCGACGGAACCAGCAAGAAGGTCATCCTGCTCCGTCCGCGCCGGGCCTAGTGGGCTGACCCCCTGCCCGGCAGGTCAGTTCCCTGCCCTTTAAGCCAGCCGACGCCGGATCCAGGCGTCGGTGGATTTCCTTCGTCGGGCCCAGCTCCCGGCATGGCCAAACCCGCTCGGATCATCGGAGAGGCACGATTGGCCTGGCCGCGGCTCGGGACCGGAAAATCGCGCCCGAGTAGCCCGCCGGGAGCGCTGGGTGACCCCCGGCATTTTTCCACGGCTGGGACACGCTGCCGGAGGTCGCCCATGGACGACCGCTCAAGAAATGTTACGATTGCGAAAACTCTGATGTTGTCTTCTTTTGTTAATGTGCGGTATTAGTAGTCATCCACCTGAGCGGTAGACGCGTTAATGCTGTTGTCGTTCTCAAGCATGCCGGGCGCATTTGCGGCGCGCACGACGGAATCGTGCAGCGAGGCAGGTGCGACGCGTCCTCGTGTGGCCCATTGCTCAGTCCCGTCCAGTCAGTCCAGTTCGTCCGTTCCTGTCGGCTTGTCCAGTCCAACGTCAACCCAAACGGCTTCCACTCGTCCACCCCATCCCCGCTCGCACGTATGAAAATCAAAAAGAGATTGTGCACGCTCGCCTCCCTTTTGTGGATCGGCGCCTCGGCTTCGGCCCAGGTCAACCTCGTTGCACCCAATGCCACGTGGAAATACCTCGACACGGGCGTGGACCAGGGCACCGCCTGGAAAGACCCGGCGTTCAATGATTCGTCGTGGAAATCCGGCGCCGGGGAACTTGGCTACGGGGATGGCGATGAGGCCACCACGATCGGTTTTGGTGGGGACGCCAACAACCGGTATCCCACCTACTATTTCCGCCACAAGTTCAGCCTGGCGAATCCGGGCTCGTTCACGGCCATCACCCTGACGTTGACCTACGACGACGCCGCGGTGGTCTATGTCAACGGCGTCGAGGTGCATCGCACCGCCGGCCTCGCCGCGGGCGCCGTCGCCTATTCGACGCTCTCCACGATTAACAGCGACTTCACTCCGGAGATCGTCTCCCTGCCTGCCTCGGCCTTTGTCGCCGGCGAAAACACGCTCGCGGTGGAGGTCCACCAGGCCAGCGCGAACAGCCCGGACCTGAGCTTCAACGCGACGTTGATGGGGCTCGTTGACAATGAGGCCCCCACGCTGATCTCCGCCGATCCGGCCATCGGCGCCACGCTCAATGAGCTCACGTTCATCACGGTGCTGTTCTCGGAGAACGTCACCGGGGTGGATACCGCGGATCTTTTGATTAACAATGTGCCGGCCACGGGCATGACCACGGTGTCGCCCCGGGAGTATTCCTTCGCCTTCGCCACGCCTCCGGCGGGCACGGTGCAGGTCGCGTTTGCAGCCGGCCACGGCATCGTCGACACGGCGCCGACCCCAAATGCATTCGAGGGCGCCGCGTGGACCTATGTTTACGATCCGAATCTTTCGGTGGCCCGGCCGGTCATCTCGGAATTCCTCGCCGACAACGCGACGGGCATTGAGGATGAAGACGGTTCGCGCAGCGACTGGATCGAGATATTCAACCCGGGTCCGGGCGACGTGAATCTGCAGGGCTGGGGACTTTCCGATACGTCAACCAACCGCCTCAAATGGCGCTTCCCTTCCATGACGCTGTCGGCAAACAAATATCTTCTCGTCTGGGCCTCCGGGAAGAACAAGACGAACGCCTTGGTCCCGCTCCACACCAGCTTCAAGCTCGACAAGGGCCCCGGCAGCTACCTCGCCCTTTCAGACTCCTTTGGGAACCCGGTCTCGGTCTTCGCCAGTTATCCGTCGCAAATCACGGACAAATCCTACGGACGCGACCGCGTCGACCCCAATCAAGTGGGCTTTTTTGACAACCCGACGCCTGGGGTCCAGAACACGGTGACTGGCACTGGGTATGCGGCTGAGCCCGTTTTCAATTACGAGAGCGGCGTGTATACCAATGACTCGCTCCAGCTCACGATCACCGCTGGCCCCGGCGCGGTCATTCGTTATACCACGGACGGCACCGAGCCGACGAACAGTGCTTCGGGCACGGCCTACACCGGGCCCATCACCGTTTCCGCGAACCTCGCCATCAAGGCGCGCGCCTTCCAAACCGGCCTCTGGCCGAGCCCGGTCCGCGCCCGCAACCTGGTGCTCGTTGACAATTCCTTGCGCGATTTCACCTCGAATCTGCCCATCGTGATCATCGCCACGCCCGGCGGCATCCCGGCCAGCGTCATCGCCGGTGGCAATCGCCGGCGCGGCACCGCCGCCGTCATCGACACCTTCCGCGGCCGGGCCGCCATCACCGCCAAACCCGACTACCTCGGCATGGCGCAGTTTGAAACGTTCGGCCAAACGTCCGAAGGCTTTGCCAAGAAGCCGCACAACATCGAGTTCAACGACGAATACGGCAACGACCGCAAGGTTTCGGTTCTCGGCATGCCGGCGGAAGCCGACTGGAAGATGCGCAATCCGTATTCGGACAAGTGTCTGATGAACGACTTCCTGGCCTACGAATTGTTCGAGCAGATGGGCCACTATCAGTGCCGTCGGCGTTTCGTGGAGGTGTTTCTCAATCCGACGCCAAACACCAAGCTCACCTACGCCAACTACTACGGCGTCCTCGTGTGGCTCGAGAAGATCGAAGCCGGAAAAGATCGGGTCAACGTCGCGGAGCTGACTTCATCGCAAACGAACGAGCCGGCCATCTCCGGCGGCTACATGTTCAAGCGCGACAAGGACAGCACGGGCGATTTGAATTTCAGTACCACGAACGGCACCGCGTTCAAAATGCACGAGCCCAAGCCGAAGGATCTTCCCGGCGGCACGGCCAATCCCCAGGTCCAATGGCTGCGGCATTACCTCAGTCTTTACGAGGCCGCCGCCGGGGCCGCCGATTGGCTCACCCGCACCGGCACCAACCACTATTCCTACTACGTCGATCTGGACACCTTCGTTGACTACCATTGGATTAACGAGCTGCCCAAGCAGATCGACGGCTATCGCATCAGCAACTACTTCAGCAAGGATCGCAACGGCAAGGTCAAGAGCGTGCCGATCTGGGACTGGAACCTGAGTTTCGGCAACGCCAACTACCTCGAAGGCGGCAAGGCCGCGGGATGGTACTATACCCAGCTGGGCGACGGCGACCATGTCTTCCTGCGCCGCCTCGTCGGCAACGCCACGCCGACCACCGGCGACCCGGAATTCAAACAGAAGATCGTCGACCGCTGGAGCCAGTTGCGGACCAACGTCATGAACAAGGACCGCCTGTTGCAGCGCATCGACGAACTGGCCACGCTGCTCGGCGAGTCCGCCGTTCGCAATTACGCCAAGTACGACATCCTGAAACCGTCCGTCTCCACCTGGCCAAACCCGAACGGCACCGCGGGAGGCTGGGACATCGACTATGTCAACCCCACCAACTTCGCCGGCATCATTTCTGAAATGAAGAAGTGGACCGGCAAACGCTTTGACTGGGTCGACGCGCAGTTCGTGGCCGGCCCCGTTTTGAGCACTCCCGGAGGCACCGTGCCCGTGGGCACCACGCTCACCATGGCGGCGGCCGATCCCATCTACTACACACTGGATGGCACCGACCCGCGCCTGCCGGGCAACACCGTCGCGCCGGGCGCACAGCTCTATTCCGGCCCCATCACCCTGAACGCCAACGCCCGCGTCTTCGCGCGCGCCCGCGCCACGGTCGCCAAATGGGGCAACACCACATGGAGCGGACCGACCATCGGCACGTTCGTCACCGGAATACCAAAGTTGATCATCTCCGAAATCATGTATAACCCGGCCCCGGCCACCGGCGGCCTCTTCGGCAATGATGAATTCGAATACCTCGAAGTGAAGAACACGGGAGCAGGCGCGCTCAACTTGAGCAACTTCCGGGTGCGCGGCGGTCTCGACTTCGTCTTCCCGTCCGTCTCGCTCAACGCGGGCCAGTCGGGCGTCATCGTCGCCAACCAGGCCGCGTTCGAATCCCGCTACGGTACGGGCCGCCTGATCCTCGGCCAGTACACGAACCGGCTGGCCAACGACGGCGAACACCTCGTCCTCGAAGGCCCCGCCCGGGAGTCGATTCTCGACTTCAACTACAAGGATGGCTGGTATCCGCTCACCGACGGCCTGGGCTTCTCGCTCGTCGTCGCCAACGAGAGCGCTCCCGCCTCGGCCTGGGACACCAAGGCCGGCTGGCGCGCCTCCGGGGTCTTGAACGGCTCGCCGGCGCAGGACAACGCCGCGGGACCGGGCATTCCGGCGGTGGTTATCAACGAAGCCCTGACCCACACGGATCTCCCGCAGGTCGACGCGATCGAGCTGCGCAACACACAGGGCACGCCGGCCGACATCGGGAACTGGTATCTCTCCGACGACTTGAAGAACCCGAAGAAATACCGCTTCCCGGCCGGCACCACCCTCGCGGGCAACGGCTACTTCTCGATCTCGGAAGCCCAGTTCAACGTGGGCCCGACGGCGTTTTCGCTCAGCTCCTCCGGCGACGAGGTCTACCTCTTCTCGGCCGATGGTGATGGCAACCTGACGGGTTACGTGCATGGCTTCGACTTCGGTCCGCAGGCCAACGGCGTCACGTTTGGGCGCTACGTCACGAGCACGGGCAATGACCAGTTCGTTGCCCAGGCGGCCAACACGATCGACGGCGAAAACGCCGGCCCGCTCGTGGGCCCCATCGTCATCAGCGAAGTGAATTACCAGCCGGTGGCCGTCTACGCCAACGGGCAGTCGTGGAATAACACCGAGGACGAGTTCATCGAGCTGAACAACGTCTCGGGCTCGCCGGTCACGCTCTCGGATGGCGCCGGCAATTCCTGGCGCCTGCGCGACGCCGTCGACTTCACGTTCCCGGCCGGCGCCACCATCCCGGCCGGCGGCTACGCCATCGTCGCCAGCGTGAACCCGGCCAACGCCGCCGAGCTCGCTGCGTTCCGCACGCGCAATAACATCCCCGCCGGCGTCCAGGTCTACGGCCCGTGGGATGGTCAGCTCGACAACTCGTCGGACAGCATCGAACTGGCCCGGCCCGACTCCCCGAACGGCGCCACGGTTCCCTACGTCCTCGTGGACAAGGTGAATTACGTCAATGGCGCACCCTGGCCCACCGGCGCCGGCGTGGGCGCCTCGATGCAGCGCATCGCGGTAAACGCCTTCGGCAATGACCCGGTGAACTGGCGCTTCACGGTCAGCACCCCCGGCGCGCCCATCCCGAGCGGCAGCGCCCCGGTCATCACGCAACAGCCGCAAAACGCCACCGGCCTCGAAAGCCGTTCGGTGAGCTTCACGGCAACCGCCGACGGCTCGCCCCCGATCGCCTACCAATGGTTCTACAAGCCCTCCATCGCCGCGGCCCCCACGCCCCTCTTTGGAGCCACCTCGCGCATCCTCGTCCTCGACAACCTCCAGCTCAGCCAGGCCGGATACTACGGCTTCTATGCCATCGGGCCTGGCGGCGTCACCAGCTCCGACTCGGCTTCCCTGACCGTCCTGACGGCAGCGAAGATTCTCGAACACCCGAAGACGCTCGACGTGCGCGTCCGTCCGGACCCGGCGGCCGCTCCCACGACCAACGCCGCGTTTGCGGTCACCGTCTCGTCGGCCAACCCGCCGATCTCGTATCAATGGAAGTACAACGGGGCGGCCATCCCGGGCGCCACGGCGAACACCCTCGTGCTGAGCGGCGTCACCACCAACCAGTATGGCATCTACTCGGTCGACGTGACCGACGCCAACGGAACAGTGTTCAGCCAGAACGCCACGCTCTACACCCTGGTCAACCCCACGTTGATCGCGTCGCCCATGGCCCAGACCGTCCCGATCAGTGGACTGGTCGGCCTGAGCGTCCAGTACGCCGGATTCCCGGCTCCGTTTAACGTGGAATGGCGCCAGGGCTCGGTGCCCCTGACCAACTACAACACGGACCAGACCATCTCCCAGTTCCTGTTCCGGGCTCCGGCCACAGTCGGCAGCGCCAGCTACCGCGCGGTGATCAAGAATCGCGCGAACCAGCAACCGGGCGTGGCGACCGCCACGATTTCGGTCACCACCGTGGCCGATGCCGACGGAGATGGCATTCCCGATTCAATCGAGACGGCCCTCGGCCGCAACCCGAACAGCGCAGAGGACGCCACTCGCGATGGGGACGGAGACGGCATGACGGATTACGCCGAGACGATTGCCGGCACCGATCCGCAGAACCCGAGCAGCTACCTCCGCGCAGCCGCGACCACCACACCCGGCACCGTGAATGTGACGTTCCACGCCATGCCGGGCCGGTCGTACACCATCCAGTATTCGGACAACCTCACGAGCTGGGCGAAGCTCGGCGACGTGGCGGCCAAAGCCACGGAGCGCGACGAGAGCCTGACGGACACGACCAGCAACGCGAACCGCGTTTACCGCATCTCGACGCCGGGTCAGCCGTAGCGTTCGAGGGGCAGTGGCCCGGCGCCAGACCGCCGGGCTTCCGCCACCACCTGCCGCAAAACTCCGCCGGCCCCGCCGGCGGAGTTTTCTTTTCTCCGGGGCCCGCCGAAACCGGCCGTGACAACGGAAACACCGGCGCACGAGCGTCTCCGCGGCGGTCCCGGGTGGAGTCGCCGCCCCCCCCCGGCGGAAGGGCCGGGTGGCGGTCGAGGATGGGGAAGCAATCCGCCGGCGCCGGCCGGCTAGCCCGCCTATTTCATGCTGAGCTTGAATCGCGAACACCTTGCGGGAAGCACGGAGGGTAGGGCGGGCGCTCCGCGCACGCCGCCAAACCGGTTCGCATGGCGGCGTCCCGCAGTGCGGGGCGCCCTACCTTCACGATGACATACTCAGGCTAAAGCGGCCGGTGGTGGACGTATTGATGGCAGGCCGCGATGAAGCCGCGGAAGAGAGGGTGCGGCCTGTTCGGCTTGCTGAGAAATTCCGGGTGAAACTGGCTGGCCATGAAGAACGGGTGGTTCCTCAGCTCGATCAGCTCGACCAGCTTCCCGTCCGGGGAGGTTCCGCTGAAGGAAAGACCGGCCGCCTCGAAGCGCTCCCGATAGGCGTTGTTGAACTCGTAGCGGTGACGGTGGCGCTCGTGGATGAGAAAGGCGCCGTAGAGCTGCTGGGCGTTGCTGCCCATGGCAAGCTGACACGGCTGCGCGCCCAGGCGCATGGTGCCGCCCTTCTTGGTCACGCGCTTCTGATCGTCCAGCAGCGCGATGACCGGGTGGGGTGTGGCCGGATCGAATTCGGTCGAGTGCGCCTTCTCGAGCTTGAGCACGTCGCGGGCGAACTCGATGCAGGCGATTTGCATGCCCAGGCAAAGGCCCAGATACGGCAGCTTGTGCTCGCGGCAGAGGCGCGCCGCCATGATTTTGCCCTCGGTCCCGCGCTCGCCAAACCCGCCCGGCACCAGCACGCCGGCCAGGCCCTTCAACATTTTGTCGGCCCCGAATTTTTCGATCTCCTCGGCCTCGATTTTCTCGATTTCCACGCCGCAATCATTGGCGATGCCGCCGTGGATGATGGCCTCGTAAACCGATTTATAGGCATCCTGGAGCTCGATATACTTGCCCACCACGCCGATGCGGACGCGGTGCTGCGGCGCGATCAGCTTCCGAATGATGTCCTGCCACGCCGACATGTCGCCTGCGGGGCGATCCAGCCGCAGGTTGCGGCACACCAGGTCGTCCATCCGCTCCCGCTGCAGCATCAAGGGGACTTCGTAGATCGAATGATCGACATCCTTCTCCTCGATGACGGCATCGTACGGCACGTTGCAAAACAGGGATATCTTCTGTCGCAGATCCTTGTCGAGCGGGTGCTCGCAACGGCAGACGAGGATTTGCGGCTGGATGCCGATCTCGCGCAGCTTGGCCACCGACTGCTGGGTTGGCTTGGTCTTGAGCTCCCCCGCCGCCTTGATGAACGGCACGTAGGTCACGTGGATGAAAAGCACATTGCTGGGCCCCACGTCGAAGGCAAATTCCCGGATCGCCTCCAAAAACGGCAGGCCTTCGATATCGCCCGTCGTGCCGCCAATTTCCGTGATGAGCACGTCACACTTCGTCTGCTCGGCAAGCTGCTGGATGCGGCTCTGGATTTCATCCGTCACGTGGGGGATGACCTGGACGGTTTTTCCGAGATATTTTCCCTCGCGTTCGTTGGTGAGAACCTGCTGGTAGACCTGGCCGCTGGTCAGGTTGTTGATCCGGCTCAGGTTGGTGTTGGTGAAGCGCTCGTAATGCCCCAGGTCCAGGTCGGTTTCCGCGCCGTCGTCGAGCACGTAGACCTCGCCGTGCTGATACGGGCTCATGGTGCCCGGATCGACGTTGAGATACGGGTCGAATTTTTGCAGAGTGACTTTGAGACCGCGATTTTCCAGCAGCGTGCCCAGCGCCGCGGCGGTCAGGCCCTTGCCCAGGGAACTCACCACTCCGCCCGTGACAAAGATGTATTTCATGCTCGATGCGACATCAACAACCGTTCGACCCGCGCCACGTCGGCCGGAACGTCCACGCCCACGCTGTCGTAATTCACGGTGACCACCGCGACGCCGAGGCCATTCTCCAACGCGCGCAGCTGCTCCAGGCGCTCGGCCGCCTCCAGCGGCGAGACCGGCCACGCCACCAGCCGTTGCAGCGCCTCGCGGCGATACCCGTAGATCCCGAGGTGCTTTAAAAAAGGAAACGCCGCCAACTGCTCGGCAACCGGGCGACTGGCGGCATCCCGCACAAACGGAATCGTTCGACGCGAAAAGTATAGGGCCCGCCCCGCGGAGTTGACAACGACTTTCACCACATTGGGGTTGTCGTACTCCGCCAGCTCCCGGATGGGCGTCGCCGCGGTGCTCATCTCCGAGCCGTCGAGCGCCCCGGCCACTGCGTCGATCACGGCCGGATCCATCAACGGCTCGTCTCCTTGCACATTCACCGCCGCGTCGCCGCCCAGCTTCCCCAGCACTTCGGCCACCCGATCAGTGCCGCTCGGATGATCGGGCGACGTCATCGCCACCCGACAAAACGTGGCCACCACCGCGCGGATGCGTTCGTCATCCGTCGCCACCACGACGTCGTCGAGCCGCTTGGCGCGACGGCATTGTTCCACCACGTGCTGGACCAGCGGCCGCCCCGCGATCGGATGCAACGGTTTGCCCGGAAATCGGGTCGACGCATATCGGGCCGGAATGACACCAATGATTTTCATAGTTGAATGGCAGTCCCACCGTCGGAACGGCATCACGTCAGGCGCCGGCCGCGTTCTCCTGCAAAATCCATTCGACGGCAGCCGGGACGTCGTCCACGACGACGGCGGGGGCGATGTCTCCGCCGGCCTGGGTTTCCACGGTGGCTCCGTAGCCGGTCCGCACGAGAATGCTTCGCGCCACTCCCGCGTTCCAGCCGCACTGCAGGTCAATTCGCTTGTCGCCGACCATGTAACTCCGGGCCAGATCGATCGCGAACTCGTCCCGTGCATCCCAGAGAAACTGGGGGCTGGGTTTCCGCCCGCGGCTGGGCTGCTCCGGCGCCTCCGGCGCGTAGTAGACCCGCGTGAACTCGACGCCTTCCGGCGCGAGCAATTCGGCCAGACGCCCGTTCACCCGGTGCATGTCCTCCAGGGTGTAATAGCCCCGGCCAATGCCGGATTGGTTGGTCACAATGAACAGGAGATAGCCAGCGCGCTGCAGCCGGGCCAGCGCCGTCCCCACCCCGGGAAACAAGACCAGGCGGTCCGGGTCCGACAAATACGCCTTCTCCTCGTTAATTGTCCCGTCCCGGTCCAAAAACACGGCGCGCTTCGTCATCATGGTCCGGACCGAGACGATAGGTGGCCGCCGGCGAAAGGCGACGGAAAAGATCCCGTTGTTCCGCTTGACGGTGCCAGCGGTCCCGGTAGTGTCGCCCATTCAACGAATGCCCCGGGCGGACGGATGAAACAATTTCACCGATGGCCGGAGGCCGAAGCAACTACTGAAATGAAACTCGCAGTCCTGACCACGACGTTGGGGTTGGCTCTGGCGGTCTCGGCCGGCGCGGCCGAAGGCACCAAGCCCCCCATCTCCATCAGCCCCAACCCGGCCGCTCCAATCAAAAAAGTCGCCGACCCCGCCCCCTTCAAAACGATGAAGGAAAAGAACAGCTACATGCTGGGCGTGAACCTGGGCAAGCAACTGAAACAAAATGACGTCGAGGTGGACTACGACGTGTATGTGCGCGGGTTGAAGGATGCGGAGTCCGGCAAGGAAGTCCTGAACGAGGAACAATTCCGGGAAGCGATGATGGCGTTCCAGCAGGAGATTCGTGAAAAGGCGATGGCCAAGCGCAAAGTCGACTCGGAAAAAGCCCGCAAGGCTGGCGAGGACTTTCTCGCGGCCAACAAATCCAAGGAAGGCGTCATCACCACCGCCAGCGGCCTCCAATATAAGATCGAGACCAAAGGCACCGGCAAAGTCCCCACCGTGGGCGACACCGTCGTCTGCCACTATCGCGGCACGCTCATCGATGGGACCGAATTCGACAGCTCCTACAAGCGCGGCCAGCCCGCGGAATTTCCCGTCACCGGCGTGATCAAAGGCTGGACGGAAGCGCTCCAGCTCATGCCCGTCGGATCCAAGTGGAAGCTGTTCATTCCGTCCGGGCTGGCCTACGGCGACAACGGCAGCCCGCCGAAGATCGCCGGCGGCGCCACCCTGCTGTTTGACATCGAGCTGGTCGACATCAAGGCCGCCGACGCCAAGAAACAGAATTAATCCGCCGCCAATTCCATTTTCGAAAGGACGAGGGCAACCTCGTCCTTTTTTTGTCCCGATCCGACGCCCCGCCCGGTATTCAACGATTCAAACGTCCGGCGACAGCTCTCCGAAACTGGCGGGACCGATTCGTTTCACGGAACGGCTGCGAGGCGCCGCTCCAATCGTTGCAGCGTCCAGGAATCCGCGCCGCATTCGCGCGCACGCGCCAGATCGTTCCGGGCCAGGTCAAGGTCGCCCAGGAGGGCATAGGCCAGGCCGCGTTCTGCCAGCAGGCTGAAGTCCGGGCGACCCGGCCGCAGGCGCCGGTTGAGCTCGCTCACCGCCGCCAGAAAGTCCGCCTGGGATTCCCCCACCATCCCCTGCGCCGCCCACGCGCGACCGCGTCGAATCAGCCACGACGCCTGGCACCGCGATTCCGCCAGTCCGGCCTCGATCCGCGGCCGCACGACTCGCCATTGTCCCGCGTCGATCATCGCGTCAATCCACTCCGCTTCGAGCACGGCGTTGCTCGTCAGCTCCACGCCACGGCCGAGGCCATTCGCCGCTTCTTCCAGCCGGCCCAATCGAAAGAGCAGCTGACTCCGGGCCAGATACCATTCGGGATTCGCGACCGGGACATCCGCCAGCGCCCGATCACACTCCACGACCGCCTCGCCCAAGCGGCCTCTGGCTTCGAGGATTTCCGCCCGCACCATGCGAACTTCCGGGGCAGTCCTGGCGCTGCCGGCTGCGTCAATCGTCCGGAGGGCTGCGTTGGTCTTTCCCCGGGCCATCTGCACCCGGCTGAGATCCACCCGCGCCTGCAGCAACTCGCGCTGCCCGCGCAAGGCCGCCCGCAAATCCTTCTCCGCCGCTGCCAGGTCGCCCAAGGCGCGGTATTCGGTCGCCCGGCGCCAAAGCAGGTCGGGTCGCCGACCACCCGCCTCCATCCGCGCCGTCAGCCACTCCACCACATGTTCCGGGCTGTCATGTGCCGACAGCACCCCCGCGGAAATCCAGGCCAGGGCCAGCGCCACCGTCACGGCGGTCCGCCACATCTGCCGGGCTGAAGTCAGGCCACGCATCAACGTCGGGGCGTGCCGGTCAATCTTCCAGCACGACGTAGGGATCCACGAGGAAGTCATTGCTCTCGAGGCTGCTGTTGTGCGCCTCAATCGCCAGAACATTGCGGCCGTCCTTCAAATACTTCTCATAATCCTTGAGGGGAAAATAGCTGTAACGACTCGCGTCGTGGCTCTTGATTTGTTGCGCGTCTTTGCCTGATCCCTTCCCCACGCCCCACCGCGCCACTTCCTTGCCGTTCAAATAGGCGATGAAGGCGTCGTCAAAATTGATCATCAGCCCGATTTCCGCCACGGAATCCGCCTGCTCCACCTCAAACACGTGCCGCAGATACAGCGTGGTGTGCTTGCCGTGCATCTCGTCGAGGACGGTGCGTGCCTCCTTGTAGCCAAAACCGAACGGCGCCTCGCCCGTCTTCCAAGCGTCTGCAACGAACTTCAGCTCGGTCCACTTGTGCCCTTCCGGATGGCTCCCCAGCAAATACTGCCACTCGGCAAATTTCGGGATCGCCACAAAGAAATCCTCTGGCGGCTCGGCCGGCGCCTCGCCGGTCTTGTCCGGCTTGTAGGCCTTCGGCTGCCAGGGCGTCGCGATGCGCTCATGCACGATGGTCCCCCGCTTGATCAGCCCAAAGCGATCTTTGATCTCCCCATACTTGTTGATCATCGTGCCCGTCAACGTGTCTCCATCGATGTCCACCAGGACGGAGCCGTGTTCCACGATGATTTTCCGCATGAACGGGATGGTCCCCTTGCGGCCAATCGTGGTGCCTCCGTGGCCGGCGACGACCTGAATCTCGCCGTTGTTCGCGTTAATCCCGGCGCTCTTGCGATACGGTCCGTCAGCGTCCGGATCCCCCTCGCGATCCTCAAAGACCACATTTTCAGCCACGGTCGGCGTGGCGTAGGCGCCATCGATCAGCATGGATCGCTCGTAGATGTGGGAATGGCCGGTCAACACCAGATCCACGCCTCCGGATTCGAGGATGGGCATGATGTGCGTGCGCATCTCAATCAACTGCCGCTCGCGGTCGCTGTCGTGGGTGCCCTTCGTGTAGGGCGGATGATGGAAGTAGGCGATGATCCAGTCCTGACGCGTCCGCTCCAAATCCATCTTGAGCCAGCGGGCCATCATGCCCGTCGGACGGCGATCGAGATCATGGGAGTCAAGGCAGATAAAGTGCGCCCGGCCGTAGTCGAACGAATAATACGCCTCCGTGCCGGAGGCCAGACCCCCGGCTTCCGCCCGGGTCGGCAGGACATAGGCGTCGTAATACGGGCCGGTCCCGTTGGTCCCCTTGGAGGTGGCGCCCTCGTGATTTCCCATGGCGGCCCAGCAGACGAGGTGGCGCAGCGTCGGCTCGTAGACCTCAAAAAAGCGGGTTTGAAACTCAACGTCCTTGCCGCGCATGTAGGCCATGTCCCCGACGTGCACGTAGAAGTCCACGTCCCGCTTCGTATCCACCACGTGATTGAGCATCGCCCCGTGCACGTTATGCTGCGTTTCGCGCCCGGTCCCGGAATCGCCCACCACCCAGAACCGCATCGGCCGTGGACTCCCCGGCACGGGGTGGGTCACAAAATGGTAGCTGGCGTCCGCCTCCGTCAGCCGCCGCGTCCCGTCATAAATGGCATAATAATACTTCGTGTCGGGCGCCAGCCCGCTGAGCGGCACTTCGTATTGGAAATACCCCACGGGGGCGCTGTGCAAGCGCGGCATCTGCAACAGGCCAGGCACCCGCTCCGCCAGCGCCTTGGCCTCCACTTTGTTGGTCGACAGCGCCACCCGCGTGACCACCGCGGTCTCGACCGAACGGCTGTCCAGATCGGTCAGCGATCGGCCGTAGTGGACGACGGCATTCATCGGGCCGTCGGTTCTCCAGACCACCACCATGGACTGATGGGTGGCCAATTGGACATACGGAGCACGTGTGAAATGATTGGTGTGCCGGCCCCCGCTGTGCGCCACCTCACTGATGTCGCTGAACCCGCTCACGTTCTGGCCCGTGACCACCCCGACAAGCCCGGCCGCCAAGGTAACGCCCGGCCACCGGAAGAGTAAACAATTCATAGTCAATTGACAGATTCTGAGACTGCCCCAACCCATGCCCACATTCAATCAGACCGGCCAGTCCGCTCCCCGGAATTCAGCCGCCGGCGGCACCGGCCCCGCCCCGTAACCACCCTGGAATCGCCGGCGCCACTCCGCTGGCGATTTTCCCGCAGGCCGGCCGCCGGCCGTCGCCGGGTCGCCGCACGATCTTCCCGGTTGAAAATCGCCCCGTCCATCCCAACACTGATCCCCGTGCCCGCCATGATGAACACGCCGGCCGCAACGCCACTTGTCGTCCTGCTCATCGAAGACAACCCGGGAGACGCGCGGTTGATGCGCGAATATCTGGCGGACGCCGCCCCCGCTGCGTTCCGCCTCGAGCACGTTTCCACCCTCCAGCTGGGCATCGAACGGCTCGCGCAGGGCGGCATCGACCTGGTTCTGCTCGACCTTTCCCTGCCCGACAGCTCGATGCCGGAGACGTTTCGCCGCGCCCATGCCGCCGCCCCCACCGTTCCCATCATCGTCATGAGCGGGCTCGCGGACGAGCAGTTCGCCATCCAGACAGTCCAGGAAGGCGCCCAGGATTATCTGGTCAAATCCGAGGTTGACCCGCGCCTGCTGGTTCACTCGATGCGCTACGCCATCGAGCGCAAACGGGGCCAGGAGGCGCTCGCCCAGGAACGGGACCTCCTCCATCAATTGATGGCCAGCCTGCCCGACCGCATCTATTTCAAGGACGCCGAGAGCCGGTTCACCCGCATCAGCCGCGCGGTCGCCGAGCAGTTCAAGCTGGGCCACCCCCGCGAGGCCATCGGACGCACCGACCGGGATTTTTTCACGCCGGAGCACGCCGAGGCCACCCGCCGTGACGAAGCCGCCATCATGGCCAGCGGCCAGCCCATCCTGGGCAAGATCGAGCGCGAAACCCTGCCGGACGGCAGCGTCACCTGGGCGCTCACGTCCAAGCTCCCGCTGCGCAACCGCCAGGGCGGCGTCATTGGCAACTTCGGCATCTCGCGCGACATCACCGTCATCAAGCGGATCGAGGAGGAGCTCGCCACCGAGCGCAACCTGCTGCGCAACCTCATCAACAACCTCCCCGACTACATCTACGTCAAGGACCCCGAGGGACGCTACCTGCTCGACAACATTGCCCACCGCCGCTGGCTGGGAGCCGACACGGAACGGGAAGTCATCGGTCGACGGGTCGCAGACTTCTTCCCGCCCGACCTGGTCGCGCAGTTTGCGCTCGATGATGAGCAGGTCATTCTGTCCGGCCATGCCCTTTTGAATCGGGAGGAAGTCGTGACCGATCGCCTCGGCAACCGCCGCTGGCACGCCACCACCAAGGTCCCGTTGCGGAACCCGGAGGGCGCGATCCGCGGGTTGGTCGGCATCAGCCGGGATATCACCGAGCGCAAACTTTCCGAGGAAGCCCTGCGCGAAGCCAACGCCGAACTCGAGCGCCACAAGGACGAGCTGCAGAACGCCCTGGGCGAGCTCCGCCAATCGCACGAAGAGCTCAAGGCCGCCCAGTTCCAGCTCATCCAGGCGGAGAAAATGCAGTCCATCGGACGCCTCGCGGCCGGCGTGGCGCATGAGGTCAAAAACCCGCTCGGCATTCTCCGGATGGGCGTGGATTACCTGTCCCACAATCTCGAGACCCGCGACGAGAATACCACGCTCATCCTGCAGGACATGGCCGACGCCATCCAGCGCGCCGATGGCATCATCCTCGGCTTGCTCGACTTTGCCGTCCCGCACGCCCTCGACGCCGAGCCCGAAAATCTCAGCCGCGTCACCGAGGAATCCCTCGCCCTCGTCCGCCACCTCGCCGCCGAACACCATGTCCGCCTCGAGCGCCGCCTCGAACCGGACATTCCACCCGTGCCCCTCGACCGCAACAAAATCAAACAGGTTCTCGTCAACCTCCTGACCAACGCGATCCACGCCATGCCCGAAGGCGGTGTCCTCACGGTCCGCACCGGCGTCCGCCCGCTGACCGACGCCGAAGCCGGACACGACGTCGGCGCCCGCCAGGCCAACCGCTTTCGCGCCGGGGAAAATGTGGTCTTCGTCGACGTCGTCGACACCGGCACCGGCATTCCGGAGGACATCCTCCGCCAAATCTTCGACCCGTTCTTCACGACCAAGCCCACCGGCAAGGGCACCGGGCTCGGCCTGACCGTCACCCGCAAGATCGTCGAGATGCACGGCGGCCGGATCGACCTGCGCAACCGCAAAGAAGGTGGCGTCGAAGCCACCGTTATGTTTAAAGTCTGACCATGGACAACGTCGCGGCCAAAAAACGCATTCTCGTCATCGATGACGAAGTCACCTTCGCCCGGATGGTGAAGTTGAACCTCGAAAAAACCGGCCAGTTCGAGGTGCGCACGGAGAACAAGGCCACCTACGCGCTCGCCGCCGCGCGCGATTTCAAGCCGGACCTCATTTTTCTCGACGTCATCATGCCCAGCATGGACGGCGGAGACGTTGCCAATCAGTTCAAGCGCGACCGCCAATTGAAGGACATCCCCGTCGTATTTCTCACCGCCACCGTCTCGCGTCGCGAGTCCGGCGCCACGGGCCTCAACAGCGCCGGCGACGTTTTCCTCGGCAAACCCGTCAGCGTGGAAACCCTCGTCCAGTGCATCAATGATCGCGTCCGCAAGGACCCGCCGACGCCGGAGCCCGCCGCGCCCGGCGCGGAGCCGGAGCCGCCGCCACCGGCTTCGACGACCTAGTGTCCTGAGCTTGCCGACTGCTGACACCGATGACTGACTGCTGATTTTCGATTGGGGATCTCCGAGACCGCCATCCGCAATCGCAAATCAAAAATCCCAAACCAGGGATCATGGTCGTGCGCTACGCCTTCGTGTAGACCTCGGCGCCGTGCTCGACGAATTCCTTGGACTTCGCGTCGAGGCCCTGCTGCAACGCCTGCTGGTCCGTGATCCCCTGCTCGGCCGCGTATTTCCGCACGTCCTCGGTGATCTTCATCGAGCAGAAGTGCGGGCCGCACATGCTGCAGAAGTGGGCGCTCTTGGCGCCCTCCTGCGGGAGCGTTTGATCGTGAAACTCCCGGGCGGTGACCGGATCGAGGCTGAGATTGAACTGGTCCTCCCAGCGGAACTCGAAGCGGGCCTTGCTCAGGGCGTTGTCGCGATATTGCGCGCCGGGGTGGCCTTTGGCCAGATCCGCCGCATGAGCGGCGATCTTGTAGGCGATCACCCCGTCCTTCACGTCCTTCTTGTTGGGCAGCCCGAGGTGTTCCTTCGGCGTCACGTAGCACAGCATGGCGCAGCCATACCAGCCGATCATCGCCGCGCCGATCCCGCTGGTCAGATGATCGTAGCCCGGCGCGATATCGGTGGTGAGCGGCCCCAGGGTGTAGAAGGGCGCCTCGTGACACCACTCCAGCTGCTTGGCCATGTTCTCCTCGATCAGATGCATCGGCACATGGCCGGGGCCTTCGTTCATGACCTGCACACCGTGTTTCCAGGCCCGCTCGGTCAATCCGCCCTGAACCTGCAACTCGGCGAACTGGGCCTCGTCGTTGGCGTCCGCCAGCGAGCCGGGCCGCAAGCCGTCCCCAATGCTGAAGCTCACGTCGTAGGCGGCCATGATTTCGCAAATGTCGTCCCAATGCGTGTAGAGAAAATTCTCCTGATGGTGCGCCAGACACCACTTGGCCAGGACGCTGCCCCCGCGCGAGACGATGCCGGTCATGCGCGAGGCCGTCAACGGCACGAAGCGCAGCAGCACCCCGGCATGGATGGTGAAGTAATCCACGCCCTGCTCCGCCTGCTCGACCAGCGTGTCACGGAAAATCTCCCAGGTGAGGTCCTCGGCCTTCCCGCCGACCTTCTCCAGGGCCTGATAGATCGGGACCGTCCCGATCGGCACGGGCGAGTTGCGCAGGATCCATTCGCGGGTGGCGTGGATGTTCTTGCCGGTGGACAGGTCCATCACGGTGTCCGCGCCCCACTTGGTGGCCCAGCGCATCTTCTCGACCTCCTCATCGATGCTGGACGCCACCGCCGAGTTGCCGATGTTGGCGTTGATCTTCACGAGGAAATTCCGGCCGATGATCATCGGCTCAAGCTCCGGATGATTGACATTGGCCGGGATGATGGCGCGGCCGGCCGCCACTTCGCTGCGCACGAACTCCGGGGTGATCTCGCTGGGTATGCGCTGCGGAAAACGCCGGAAGACGGAGGGCGCGTAGTCGTCCGCCGCCCGTTGGGCCGAGCCGGCGTGCTGTTTGTCGAGGTCGTTGCGCACGGTGTCTGCGGCCCAGTCGCGAATTTTGGCCGCCCGCATGTTCTCGCGCAGGGCGATGAACTCCATCTCAGGCGTCTCCACGCCCGCCCGGGCATACCACAGTTGGGTCACCGGATGGCCCTGACTCGCCCGCAACGGACGCCGCCGCCGCGCGGTCAGCCCGGGAAATTCCACCAGGCGGTTCTTCTCCGCCTGGCTCGCGTACTCCGCATGTTTGGCGGATAGATAACCGTTGTCCTGGGGCCTGACCTCCCGGCCTTCATACTCCTCCACGTCGCGGCGCCGCAAAATCCACTCCCGCCGCAACGGCGGCAGCCCCTGCTCGACCGTCCCCCGAAACGCCGGATCGCCCCACGGGCCGCTGGTGTCATAAACGCGAACCGGCTCGTTCACCTCGAGCCGGCCCTGGAACGACTTCGTCGGGGCCAGCGCGATCTCGCGCATGGGCACGCGCACGTCGGAATGCAGCGTGCCGTTGACATAAACGCGTCGGCTGTTGGGCAGCTGTTCGCTGCTGTGCGGCTCGAAGGAATCAGGTTTGGCGATCATGCGTCGTTTTGTCCAATGGCCCCGGGATTCGGCTGGCGGGAGGAAGAGCGCTGAGTTCAGCGGCCGCGTCCGCGCCGTCGGGCCCGGACCGCAGCTCCCTTCGCCAGCATTACCTGGAGCAGGTTCCACGGGTCTTCCGCGCTCCCGCGCAGAACTCTCAGCCTTCGCGGCCCGGGCGCATGTTTGATCACGCCTGAACCGCCGGTTGGCTCCCCAGATGGCTCGAAGCTAGGGACACCCACCCCACGCGTCAAGAAGCAGGTCGGGTTAATCCAAACCCGGGTGAGGTGGGGTTGTCGCCGAGGGCAGTTCCGCGGCGTTACGCTGCGGTTGGATATTCCGGCAGCTCAAGCGTAAACGTGGCCCCGGCGCCCGCGCCATCGCTGGCCATCTGCAAACTGCCGCCCATCGCCTTGGCGTCATTCGCCGAACCATGCAGCCCAAATCCATGGCCGTCCGGCTTGGTCGTGAAGCCGAATCTGAAGATGTTCGCGTGATGCTCCGGCGCGATCCCGACTCCGTTGTCGGCGACCGTGAGCTGCACAAACCCGGGGCGGCTCGCCTTCAAGCCGAAGTGCAACTCCCTGGCCGGGCCCGGCGCGTTGCGCGCGCGGAGCGCATCAACCGCGTTGTTCACCAGGTTGATCACAATCTGCAACGTCCGGTGCCTGTCGGCCGAAGCGGGCAGGATGGGCTCGTAGGACGTCACCACCCGAATGCCGTCCTCCGCCAGGGCCTCGCGCTTCGGCCGGACAACCTCGCCGATCAAGGGCGCCAGCTCGACCCGCTCGACGACGGACTCGACCCGGGCGTAGTCCTGCTGGCGCGCGACGATTTGCTTGAGGTGATCGATGCCGTCAGTCAACGACTTGAGCTCATCCCGCATCCGCACCTGGTCGCCGGCCATCGCGCGGACGGTTTCCTGCAGATACCGTCGCACCCATTTGCCCCGCGGATCATTTCTGACAAAGTCCGCCAGCATCGCGGGATCCTGCGGCAAGATCTCGACCAGTTGAGTCAACCCATCGACGTGGGTTCGCGCCAGGCAGTCCCCAATCAGCCCGGTCGATACGTTCACGCTGGTCAGGACGTTCCCGACGCTGTGCAGGACGGACGCGGCGATCTCCGCCATGCCCGCCAGGCGGGAGCAACGCACAAGCTGGTCCCGGGTTTCGAGGAGCGCCTGCTCGGCCCGGGTTCGCGCGATGAGCGAATACGCCAGCTGCCGGAGGACGAGGTTGTCGATCGGCTTCTGCAGAATCAGCAGACGATCCCGCCGGCCGAGATGCGGAATGATGCCCGCCCAATCCTGATCCTGGAACGCCACGCAGAGCACGATGGGCAGCGCCGGCTGCAGCTGCCACACCCGCTCGATGACGGAGATCTCCTCCCAGCCGGGCGTGGCCAGCCCGATGAAGGCCACCGCGATCCGCTCGTCCTGCGCCTGGGACAGCCGCAGCACCTCAAGCCCTTCCGCGCCGGTCTGGGTGAACTCCAGATCCAGCACGGGAAATTCCTCCACCACATCCGGGCGCCCGGCGGGCGGGTCGGCCGAAGGATGCGCCGGCCGTTCCTCCGGCCAGATGGGCTCCAACAGACGACGAAACTCGGCGTCCATCGACGGGTCCTCGTCGATAATCAAAAGGCGCGCGCGGGACCGCGGGCCACGTTGATTTTGGGCACTCACATTTCGTCAAGGCCGGGCGGTCGAGTCGCTCCGCCGCCCGGGAAGGTGGCTCACCGACGGGCGCCCAGCCGCGCGCGAACTTTGTCGACCCGATCCCGGCAGTACTCGATCGCGTCGGCATCGCCCGCCTCGGGGCTGTCCACGGCCAGCTGGCTGAGCCATCGCCCCTCGTCCGCGGCCAGGGCGGACTCGACGTCCCCGAGGCTTTCCAGGCCCGAGATCAACTCGATGAAGGTGTCCCGGATGGCCGGCCACGGGTCCGCCGCCGAGGCCGACGCCGGGTCGGGTCGCAGCGCGCCCAGGGTGGCGGCCAGCTGCCAAACCCGTCGCTGGAGGCGTTCCACCTCGGCGCAGCTCTCTTCGGCCCGCCGGCGGACCGGCGGGGGTAACAGACGAGGAAGGCGCACCGCGGAGAGGTTCATGCCGCGCAGGAATCCTGCAAATAGTTGACCGGCCAGAATTCGCAAATCTCCAGACAGACAAATCGGTTGAGGAGGTGCTGCGCGGCCTCGAGGCTGACGTTCATGCGGGCGGCAATGGCCTCCAGGGTCAGGGGACTTTGCAGGAGCTCGGCGAAACGCACCTCGTCGTCATTCAGGCTGATCTGCTGAATGCGTTCAAACCCCGCGCGGGTGAACGCAGGCACTCCGCTGGAGCGACACCACGTTACCCGGCCCAGGTGTTCAAAACGGACCCGGCGCAGGCTCTCCAGCGACCACGCCGTCATCGATCCGCGAAACCCCGGCCGGCCCGCCACAAACTCCGGCAAAGCCGAGGTCACGAAGTGAAACCGTCCGCGGGCGGCCGACCAGGCGGGCGCAAAGAGCCGCCATCCCTGCTCGAGGCAGCGCTGCGCAGCTTCGTCCGCCGGCAGCAAGCCCTCGCGGGCGAGGGTCAGGAACACCGGACAGCCGGAGCCGGCCTGGACCGCGGAAGCCTTCTCCAGCGCCTCCGGCTCCACTGCCGGCAATCCGGACGCGGCCCCTTCAAGAAAACGCCGGGCGTTCCGGCAGGTCAGCATCACCACCGCACCCTGGCTCACATACAGCTCCAACCCTTCGCCCTCCACTTCGATCTGGCAAACGCCCGTCGCCCGTTCCTGTTCCAAGGCCAGCAAAACAGTCAGCGCCGAAAAACAGGCCAGATCGCCGCTCAGCTCGAAGGCCGCTCCACGCCCGGCCACGCTCGGACGCACGGCCCCCTCCGAGCCGACACCGGACGCCGCGGATTTTGGCTCCCCGCCCGGCATGGACTCCGGAGCAGCCGTTCCCTCCGGCGCGGTCGGAAGACCTCGCCGGGACCGCGACGCCGCCTGGACCGCCGTCAGCGTGGAGCAAAGCAGCTCGGCCTTGAACGGCTTGGCCAGGCCGCGGACGACATTCGCATACTCCGCCTGCGTTCGGGCAATCTCCGCCACGTTGCTGCTCATCAGGACCACGGGCAGGGACGCCGTCCGCGGCTCTTTGAGCAGCTCGGCGCACACGGCGTCGCCCCGCAAATCCGGCAGGATGAAGTCGAGCAGGATCAGATCGGGCGATTCCTCCCGCGCGCTGGTCAGCCCTTCGCGCCCGTCCTTGGCCAGCACGACCTCCGCGTCGGGGATTTGGGCGTTGAGCGTGGTGCGGATGAATTGACGCAAGGTCAAACTGTCGTCGATGACTAGGATTCGATTGGCCATGTTAAGCAGCCTCGGCCGACGAGGAGTTCCGCTCGTCGAGTTGGTGAACGACGTTGAGCAACAGCCCCTGCCACCCCGCCTGGATGCTGCGGGCGACCACCGGCGGATCCACGGCTTCCTCCACCCGGCCCCGCTTCCAGCCAACGATGGCGGCCACCGCCTCCTCTCCGGCGAGCGCGCCGGCCTCCGCATGGATGATATCGCCGCCTTCGAAATAAAGCCGGCCCCGCTCCCCGCTGTCGTTGAAAAAATCCAGCGCCGCGGTCGCGCCGGCCAGGCACTTGAGCTGGATCACGTCCATCGCTGTCAGCTTGGTCAGCGTCGCGGCGAAATTGGCCGCCCCGGTCGGACTCGCATCCTGGGCCGCCTGGCGGCGGGATCGAATCAACGTCACCAGCTCGTCCATGTTCACCGGCTTTTCGAGAAAGCGCAAAACCCCCAGTTCCTCCGCCGCCGCCCGGTAGCGCCCCAGCTCCTGCGCCGTCATCAGCACGACCTGCGCGTCCGCCTGCGTCACCTGCACGTCGCACAGAAAGTCGATGCCGGAGCCGTCCGGCACGACGATATCGAGCAGGAAGAAATCGATGGAGTTGTTGGCCAGGAGGGTCTGCGCCTCGGCCACATTGCGGGCCGTGAAGACGGTCACATCGGGCAGGGCGGCCGCGAGACGGCGCTCAATGAATGTGCGGGTCAAAGGCTCATCCTCGAGGATGAGCACGGTGAAAGACCGGGGCGGCGCGGCGTCACCCGACGAAGTCGCGACGCGCAGGCTCGAGTCCCCCTGCCACTTCCGGCAGAGGAGGTGAGCGAGTTGCAGGACCTCTTCGCGTTCAAACGGCTTGCGGAGAATGGCCAGGTTGTCAGCCGAGCCCAGCGCCTGGATCATTCGCTCCCAACTGTAATCCGCGTAAGCGGTGCAAATGACCACCTGAAGCTCCGGGTACCGCTGCCAGATGCGGCGAACCGTCTCGACTCCATCCCAACCGGGCGGCATGCGCACGTCGACAAACGCCACGGCGTACGGCCGACCGTCCGAGAGCGCCGCGCGCACGAGGGCCAGCCCCTCTTCACCGCTCGAGGCGACATCCACCTGAAACGGCTGCCACGTCTCTCCCGGGCCCCGCTCGCCGAAAAGCAGTTCGTGCACCTTGCCCAGGCCCGGGTTCGCGCCGAAGTCGGCGCCCAGTATCTTACGAAAGTCCTCCTGCACCGACCGCATGTCGTCGATGATCAATACTCGGTTGTTCCGGAGGTGCCGTTTGCTCGTCATCTGCCCATCGTTTCTCCTCTGCTTCTATCGGCGGGATTCAGCGCGTCCTTAGCCACCCGCCGGTCCCGGTCTCCCCCTAAATAAAAATCGTGCTTTAGAATTTGCATCTCGTGCCGATCAGCTCTTCGTGCCGGCACCGTCCGCGCCTTCGGTGGGCCGGACGCGGGCACGGGCACGGGCATGACAACGTCAAGCGAGCACAACGCGGCTACCTCCGCCGGGCGGAAGGTTGTCCTTTTTCTCGATGACTCGCCCGAGTACCTCGAGATCCTTCAGCGGGTCATGGGCGTCTGGAGCCGCGAGGAATGGGAGATCCTCACCGCCGGCGACACGGGGGAGGCGCTGAAAACGCTCGAGGCCCGGGCGGTCGACGTCGTCGTGATCGACCTCCACATGCCGGTCGTCGACGGCGCCCAATTCCTGCAGATGCTCCAGTCGAGCCACCCCGGCGTCCGCAAAGTAATTCTCACCGGCTGCGGCGAAGACAACCTCCGGGCGGCGTGCCTCGACCAGGGCGCCGAACTCTTTCTCGAAAAGCCGCGCACCACCACCGGCCTCGAAATTGTCTACCAAACCCTCCGCCAGCTGCTCTCCACCCAGCGGCAGGAAGGGTTCCGCGGCCTGCTCCGCCGGGTCAGCCTGCCCGACATCGTCCAGCTGGAGTGCCTCAATCGGAGTTCGTCCGTTTTGGAGATTGGCGACGGACGTCTGCGCGGCGCCATCTACATTCACCGCGGCAACATCGTCCACGCCGAGGCGGGCGCGCAAAGCGGCGCGGATGCCTTCCGCGTCCTCATGCGGCTCCGGGGCGGTGATTTCACGCTCAAGCCATATGTGACGCCAGCGCGCCAGACGATTGCCGGCTCCTGGGAAGGCCTCCTGCTCGACGCAGCCCAGTCGCTCGACGAGCTTGGCGCCTCCTCGTGCACCACGACCGCCAACTGCGGAGCCAGCACCCGGAGGTATCAATCGGCCACCTGGCTGCGCCACCGGGAACGCGACGAGGCCGACCCGCTCCGCGCCAGCCGGCCAACCTCTCGTTCCGCGGCTCCGGAATCACCGCCGCCGTCACCCGAGGCACCGCGCCGGGGCAAGCCCGAGGTAAAGCACCTGCTCGTCCTGGAAGCGGATGGACGCGTGGTCCATTCCCTCGGCCCGGGCGTGGAAGCCGCGCGCAAACCGTTTCTCGCGCACCTCCAGGCCCCCGTCTCCCGGCTCGCGGCCAGCCTCGCGCTCGGCGAACCCCTGACCCTTGAGGCCAGCAACGAAGGCGGCCGCTGGGTCGTCCGTTGGGAAGGCACGCGCACCACGTTCGCCGACGCGATCTACAAACCCTCCTCCCGCGAACCTTGAACCCACCCGCGCAGAAACCCACGGTCCTCGCCGCCGACGACAGCGTCACCGTCCGCAAGCTGATCGAAATCAGCCTGCCCAAAACGGAGTTCGATCTGCACTTCGCGGTCGATGGCCAGGAGTGCCTGCGCAAGGCCATCGAGCTTCAGCCCGATCTCATCCTGCTCGACTACATCCTGCCGGACATGAAGGGCATCCAGATCTGCCAAACCCTGCTGGCCTCGCCCCACACCCGCCACGTCCCCGTCCTGCTCATCAGCGGGAACGGCGCCGCCATCCGCCAGACCTACGAGAACTTGAGCAACGTGGCCGACTACCTGACCAAGCCATTCGCACCCAATGTGCTCGTGGCCGTCGTCGGCCATCAGCTGGCCAAACGGAAGGCGGCCCCGGCCCCGGCCACCGGCGAAGCCGAGCTCGGCCCCGTCCCCGTCCCGGCCGGCGCGGCCAGCAAACCCATTGATCCGTCCGCCGAGCTGCGCGCCCGGCTGCGGTCCGCCGCCCGCAACTCCCTGCCCCGCGCCTTCGCCGGATTTCCTGCGCTCGAGGCGCTGCGCGAGGGCGAGCCGCCCGAAGAATACTATTGGCGTCACCTGGAGGCGTCGGGCTGCGTCGCCGAATTGGAGGACAGCCTGTTGGCCCTCGCCGATTTCCAGCCGCCGGCCATCACCCTGCGCACGCCCATCGAGCTCTGTCCCCCGGATGTGGCCCTGCGTCACCTGCAGGCAACGCGCGCCCACGGACGCCTGAGCCTGGAGTTGCCGGACGAAACTGTCAGCGCCCAGTTCGAGAACGGCGAGATTGTCTACGTCACCTCGAATCATCCCAAACGCTATTGTGCCGGGGCCCAGTTCAACTTCCGCGCCGTGCCGCCCCCAGCCGTGGCCGCCGCCGTCAACGAGCAGCAGCGGAAGTCGACGCCCTTTTTCCTCGCGCTGCTCCGGGCCGGGGCCCTGCCCGCCGGAACACCGCTGGCCGCCGTGCTCCGGGCGCAAGGCGAGGCCACGCTGGCCCGCGCGATCACCTGCAAACGGGGCGAGATCACGTTCGAAGGCATCCCGCTGGCCAGCGACCTGACGACCTTCCGCCTTCGTTTCTCGCTCGGGCGCCTGCTCCAGACCGCCTATCGCACGATCGACGACTGGCTGGTCATCGAGTCTGCCATTCCGAATTTCGACGTGGCCTTCACGCGAAACCCTGAGACGACGGGCCTCACGCGCGATCTGAACCTGAGCTCCGCGGAAAGTCAGTTGCTCAGCCTGATCGACGGCCGGCGAACCGTCCAGGATCTCATCACCACGTCCGGCCGCCCCCCTTATCAGGTCTGCCGCCAGCTCTATCCGCTCGTGCGTCTCGGCTTGCTCCTGGCCGGGTCCGCCGCCGGGCGACGGGAGGCCGAAAGCGCCACCACGCTGCTCACGCGCGAGGCGACCTCCCCTCCGGCGGCCGTCCCCGAGCCGCCCGGCATCTGATCCCATTTCGCAACAAATCAACAATGACAAAACGACTATGAGTAAAATCTTGATTGTGGACGATCTCGCGACCGAGATCCAGGTGATGAAGTCAACCGTGGGCGGCCTCGGCCACCACGTGGTGGAGGCGCGCGACGGCGAAGAAGGCATCCGCCTCGCCAAACAGGAGAAGCCAGACCTCATCCTCCTCGATGTCGTCCTGCCCAAGGTCGACGGCTTCCAAGTGTGCCGGCGGCTGAAGAAGGACCCGGAAACGTCCGGCATTCCCATCATCCTGGTCTCAACCAAAAACCAGGAGAGCGACCAGTTCTGGGGGATCAAGCAAGGCGCGACCGCGTATCTGTTCAAGCCGATCGACACGTCGGCGCTGGCCGACAACGTAAAAAAGCTCTTGGCCGCCTGAAGCGGCCCCACGGCACGACATCCCAGCCCGGACCGGAGACGGCCAGCCAAAAATCCATGAACGCACCCACCCCGCCCCTGCCCTCCAGCCGGGCCCATCCCGCCCTGTCGCGCCAGCGCGGCTATGGCTGTTTCGTGCGCCAGGGCCAGGCGTTCGGCCTCGACGTCAACTACCTCCAGGAGGTGGTTCACGCCCGCCAGTTGACTCCGGTCCCGCTTGCGCCCGCGCTCCTCGCGGGCGTCGTCAGCCTCCGCGGCGAGATCCTGCCCGTCGCCCTGATCGACTCCCTGCTCGCCCTCGAGCCCTGCGCGTTCGCCGCCCACAAGCCCATCATGGTCCTGCGTCGCGCCGACCTCCTCGTCGGCCTGCAGGTCGACGTCGTCGAACGGGTCGTCACGTTCCCCGGCGAGGAGCTTCTGCCCAGCCCCCTGGCCGGGAAATACCCCCACTTCGCCCATCTGCACCACGCCGCCACCTCACGACGCCTGACCAATCTGCTCGACGCCGTCAGCCTGCTCGACCAGCTCGCCGAACAAATCACCACCGTTGTCGGCCGCCCCGCGGCCGGAATCTGAACCGCAGCCAAATTTCCGTTCAATCACCACCACCTCACCCTCCATGAAAGCAACCAACACCTCGCTCCGGCTTTGGCACAAGATCGTGCTGATGCTCGTCACGTTCGTCATCCCGCTCCTTGGCCTCGTCGTTTACTTCCTCGTCAACGGCGTGAACAAGGACATCGCGTTCGCGCAGCAGGAAAAGCGCGGCAATGCCTACCAGCGCCCGCTGGCCGCCCTGCTCAAGTCCCTGCCCGACTACGCCCTGGCCGTCCGCCAGGGTCTCAGCGGCCAGGCGCTGACCGCGGTCGAGGCCGAGATCGACAAGGCCTTCGCCACGCTGGAGACAACCGATCGCGAGATCGGACAATTGCTCCAGTTCACCGACGAGGGCCTGGCCAAGCGCAAACGCGAGGACGCCCGGCTGGCCGCGGTCAAGGGCCGCTGGGAGGCACTGAAACAACGCCGCGACGGCGGAGCCGCCCCGGCGGCCGAGCGCCTGGCGCAGGTCACCCGCCTGGTGGCGGACGTGCGCACGATGATCACGCACGCCGGCGACACCTCCAACCTCATTCTCGACCCTGACCTCGACAGCTATTACACGATGGACGCCACGCTCGTCGCCATCCCGCAAACCCAGGATCGCCTCGGCGTCATCTCGGTCTACGCCGCCGACGTCGCCCAGCGCGGCGTGCCCAGTCCCGCGGAACGGATCCAGCTCGCGGTCTACGCCGCCCAGCTCAAGGAGGCCGACGCCGACCGGATCAGCGCCAGCGTCCAGACCGCGCTGAACGAAGATGCCGGGGCCCACGGCACCAGCGGCTCGCTCCAAGCCAACCTCCCGGCCGCCACCAAGACCTACGCCACCGCCAATGCGGCGCTCATCGGCCTGCTCGACAACCTCGTCACTGAAACCAACGCCAGCGTCACGACCACGCAGCTCCTCGAAGCCGGCCGCCAGGCGCGCACCGCCGCCTATGACCTCTGGATCACCGCCGTCCAGGAACTGGATCAGTTGCTCGACCTGCGCACAGGCGACTTCCAGGTGTCCCGCCGCAACGGTCTGCTCAGCGCCGCCACCGCCGTGCTTGTCGCCGCGTTCCTCACCTTCTTCATCCTGCGCACCATCACCCGGCCGCTCAACCAGGTGGCCGACGCGGCCGAACGCGTCGTGCGCGGCGATCTGAACGTGCGCGCCAACGTCGAGACCCGCGACGAAATCGGGCTCCTTGCCAACGGGTTCAACCGGATGTTGGACACGCTCGCCGGAACCCAGCGCCGGCTGGCGGACGAAAATACCGCCCTCCAGTCCAACATCCGCGATCTCCTCGGCGTGGTCAGCGACGCCTCGGACGGCAACCTGACCGTCCGTGCGAAGGTGACGGAAGGCGCCCTCGGCAACGTGGCCGACGCGCTCAACCTGATGTTCGACAACATCGGCGACCTCCTCGGCAAGGTCCGCCAGGTTGCGGGCCAGGTCGGCGCCGCCGCCACGCAGATCCAAGGCTCCGCCGACTCGCTGGCGCACGGCGCCGAAAAGCAGTCGGATGAAATCACCAACACCACCGCCGCCGTGCAGGAAATGACGGCGAACATCGAGGCGGTCGCCACCAACGCCGCCACGGCGGCCGAGGCCGCCCGCCGCGCGAAAGAGGCTTCCGAGGACGGCAATCGCTCTGTCTCCGAGGTCATCTCCGGCATGGAAAAGCTCCGCGAAGACGTGCAGGCGCTCGCCAAAAAGATCAAACGCCTGGGTGAACGTTCGATGGAAATTTCCACCATCACCAGCACCATTGCGGAAATTTCAAACCAGACGAACATTCTCGCGCTCAACGCGGCGATCGAAGCCGCGCGCGCCGGTGAGCAGGGCCGCGGGTTCGCCGTCGTCGCCGAGGAAGTTCGCAAGCTGGCTGAACGCACGGCCGGCTCCACCCGCGAGATCGAGAAGCTCATCAGCAGCATCCAGTCGGAAACCAACGAGGCCGTCGCCTCCATGGAGGCGCAGACCCACGCCGTGGAACAGGAAAGCCGCATCGTCTCCGCGGCCGGCGACGCCCTCGCCCGCATTCGGGAGGTCTCGCTCCAGTCCGCCGAACTGGTCACCGAAATCAACCTGTCCGGCAAACAGCAGGTCCGCGGCGCCAACGGCGTGGCGGCCGCCATGGAAGTCGTCGCCCAGGTCGCCGACCAGGCGCGCGTCGGCGCCAACCAAACCAAGCAGTCCACCCAGGGCTTGACCCAGCTGGCCGACGAGCTCAATCGCTCGGTCGCCCAGTTCAAGCTCGCCGCCTGATGCGGATTCGGCCGTCCACCGCCCGCATGCGTTCCGTCCGCCTCCAGCCCCTCCCGGCCCGCCAACGGCTGGAGGTCCGGCCCACCAGCCGGACCTCCGCATCCCGCCCGCGACCCGGGGCGGGGGCGTCGGTGCGGCGACGAAAACGACGTGCGTCCATCCCCCACCCCGCCCCCGGGGCCCGCTCCCTGAGACCTGCCAACCCGCGCCTCCCGGCCGGCGCGACGGGCGCCCCGCCCCCAACCTATTCCCACCATGAGCCTGTTTCGCGACAACCCTGAACTGCGCGCCTGCTTCGAATCCGACGCCACCAACCTCCTCCAGCGGCTGCAGGAGTGCCTCGAACTCCTGACCCGGGATGAAATCCAGCTCGATCAGTTCGAGGTCGCCCAGGAACTCGCCCATACCCTTCGCGGGGCGTCCGCCCTCGTGGGAGCCAAATCGATCGCCCGCGTCTGCGGCGATTTCATGCGCCTGTTCGAAATTGCCGACACCTTCAAGTTCTCCGCCCTCGATCAGGCGATCGAAATCTTCCGCTTCGCCCGGCAGAATCTCGACGCCCTTCTTTCCGCGGTCATCGACTGCCTTGGGGATCAGTTGGAGCCCATGGACCGCACGTGCGAGTCCATCCACCAGGCCGCACTCGGCCGCTGGGGAGATTACTTTTACCAAACTCCTCCCGAATCCGCCGAGCCGGCGGGCGACGCCACCCCCACCTCCGCCGCCCAGGCGAACCCTCAGGAAAAGGCCGACGACGTCCGCCCCGGCTCAGGCAGCGATCGCGCGCGGGAGCTCGCCGACGAATTTATCGACTCGCTACCCGAGTCCCCGCAACCCGCGGGCGATGAGCCCGCCCCGCCGACGCTCACGCTCCTCCCCGATCCCGAGCCGGCCGAGCGCGCCGTTCAACCCGCCGTTCTCCTGGACGACTTTCTCTCCGCCGTCGGCGACGGCCTCAGCCCCGGACCGGTCTCGACGGCCAGCGAGCCCGTGGGTTTTCTGCCCAGCGAGGCCCCCGGCCCCGGCTCCGGCAACGGCCCAGACAACACCGGGTCCGCCTCGCCGCCCTTTTCCAGCCCAGCCTCATTCCGCTCGAAAGAATCCGCCGGCGGCCCGGCGCGCGACGACTCCCCACATCCGGAAGCGAGCGAGCTGACGGAGGATTTTCTCGGCGCTGTCGCCGACGCGACCACCGGCAGTCCGGTCAATCCCGTTGACGATTTCATCGAGAGCGTGACTCCGTCCCACGCCCCAGAACCTGTGGACGCGCCCGCCGGGCCCGGGTCAGCCCCGCCTTCGGCGCCAGCCCTGGGCACGAGCGGCGGAGTTCCCGCTCTCGAGGTCGAAGCGGACCTCCTGCCGTACTTTTACGAGGACGCCCTGACCAATCTCGAATCCCTCGAGGGCGCGTTGCATCGGTGGGAGGACGATGATGGCGACCGAGACGCGCTGCAGGCGATTTACCGCCACACGCATACAATCAAGGGCGCCGCCAACAGCACCGGACTGCTGCCGATCGGGCGGCTGACCCACGCAGTGGAAGATGCGCTGGAGGAACGGCTCGAAGGCCGGCTTCCGGTGGCCCACTCAACCCTCGTCAGTTTGATTTACAGCCTGGCCGACGCCATCAAGGCCGGCATCCAGGAACTCCAGGGCCGGGGCACGCTCCAGGAATCGCTGGCCGTGTTCGATCGCATCATCGAACAGGTCGGCACCATCCGCACGTCCCGCCCGGCTCCCGCGGTCACCACCGCCGACGCCCCCGCGGCTCCCGCCCTCCCGGCGGCCCCCGCCGCGACCACTGAAAGCGCCGCCCGGGCCGGCCGGAAGGCCAAAGTCCCGCGCGCCCCGTCGAGCGAGCCGACCCCGGCCGCGGACGCCCAGCTCCTGCCTGCGACCGGCCCGGTCGACCTTGTGCCCGCTCGGCGCACTCCGGCCGGGCCCGTCCGGGTCGAGAAGGAAGGCGCGGAGACGCTCGACCAGCAATCCATCCGCATCACCTCCCAACGGCTCGACGCGCTGATGAATCTCATCGGCGAGCTCGTGGTCAACCGCACGCGTTTGGACAAGAAGATTGTCGACATCGCCCGCCTGCAGGAAGAGCTCAACTTCTGCAAGGCGCGCCTACTCGACGCCATCGGCGGTTTTCAGGAGCGCTTCGAGTATTCCCGACGTCAGAAGCGCTGGACCGGCGGACGTGGGGCCAGCGACCTCAAGGCGCTGGGCCTGGTTGAGAACGCTCCCGGGTTCAACCCCGCCACCTCGCCCGTTCCCGGTGATTTCTCCGAGCTGGAGTTTGATCGGTACGACGACTTCAACATCCTCGCCCGCTCGCTGATTGAGATCGGAAATGACACTTCGGAAATCATCAGCCAGCTCGATCTCCTGTTCGGCTCGTTCAGCGAGGAGTCCGGGCAGTTCAACAAGACGACAACCGAACTGCAAAACGAGGTGACCCGCGTGCGCATGGTGCCGCTCACCTTCCTCTTCCGCCGCCTCCAACGCGCGGTCCGCGACGCCGCCCACCGCGAACAAAAACAGGTCGAGTTCAGCGTGTCGGGCAGCGAGACCCAGCTCGACAAAGTCATCGTCGATCAGATTTACCCTCCGCTCCTCCACCTGGTCCGCAACGCCGTCTCCCACGGACTCGAGGCCCCGCCGGCCCGCCACGAAGCCAAAAAAACACCCGCCGGCCGCGTGTCGGTCAAAGCCTACCAGCAGGCCAACCAGGTCGTGATCGAGGTCGCCGACGACGGGCGCGGGCTCAACTTCTCCACCATCCGCGACACCGCCGTGCGCCAGGGCCTCCTCAGCCCCGACGCCCAGCCCACCGAGGAGGAGTTGACCAACCTCATCTTTCGCCCCGGCTTTTCCACGGCCGCGGCGGTCAGCGAGGTCTCCGGTCGCGGCGTGGGCATGGACGTCGTCATGGCCGTGGTCTCCCACCTCAACGGGACCGTGGCCGTCGAATCCCAGCCCGGCGCCGGCTGCCGCTTCGTGCTCCGCCTGCCGCTGACCCTCGCCATCAACCAGGCGATGATGATCGCGGTCGGCGAGGCGACCTACGCCGTGCCCCTCAGCTTCGTCGAGCACATCGTCCCGTTCCAGGCCGGCGCCGTGCATGTCTCGGGCGACACCGAGCTCTGGATCTTCCGCGATCTTTCCATGCCGCTCGTGCGCCTGGACCGCCTTTTCGGCCTGCCGCCCGCCGAAACCCAACACGCCAACGTCGTCCAGGTTCGCGTCGCCAACAAAGTCCTCGCCCTCCTCGTCGGCTCCCGGCTGAGCAAGCAGGACATCGTCGTCAAATCGCTCGGGCGCCTGCTCGATGGCCATCGCTATTTCTCCGGCGCCACGCTCTCCGGCGACGGCAATGTCATCCTCATCCTCGATCTGCCCGGTCTGGAGTCCGCCGTCCGCGGCACCGCCGTCTCCGTCCACCGCACGGACAACCGGGACTTCGCCCCACGGCCCGCCGGAGCCAGCACCCGCCGCCGCATCCTCGTCGTCGACGACTCCCTCAGCGTGCGCAAGGTGGCGGAAAAATACCTCCAGGCCCTGGGCTACGAAACCGTCCTTGCCGTCGATGGCCTCGACGCGCTCGAAAAACTGCGCAGCGAGCCGGTCTCCCTTGTGCTCACGGATCTCGAAATGCCGCGCCTGCACGGCTTCGAACTCGTGGCCGAAATCCGGCACCAGCCGGCGCTCAACCAGACTCCCATCATCGTCGTCACCTCCCGCGACGCCGAGAAACACCGCAACCGCGCGCGGGCTCTCGGCGCCAACGACTACATCACCAAACCGTTTTCCCGCGACCAACTGGCCCAGCGCATCGATCGGCTGTTCGGGGCCGTGGTCAACGCCGAACCATGAGCGCCCCGACCGCTTTTGCCGCCGCCCCGCTGGCGCACCGCTCCCCGGCCGAACACCTCATCGTCCGCGTCCACGAACTGCTCTACGCCATCCCCCTCGACGGCTTCGATCAGGTCGGCAACAGCACCTTCCAACCGCAAACGGAACCCGCCGCCAACCTTCCGTCCTGGCGCGGAATTGCCGACTGGAACGGACGAGCCGTGGCGGTCCTCGATCTGCATCGCCTCATCGATCCCGCCAGCGCCCGCCTCCCGGCCCCGCCGTCCGCCGCGTCCCGCCTCGTCCTCTTCTCCAGCGCGGGCTTCGGCTGCGCCCTGCTCGTCGATGCCTGCATCGGCTCCTTTGCGCTCGCCCGCTACGAGGGCATCCATCTCGGACGAACCCGGCTGGTGACCGAACCGGTGGCCGGCTACGGCGAAATCTTCTCGTGGCGCGACGAACTGGTCGTGCGGATCCGACCGGCCGATCTTATTCGTCCCGCCACGCTGGGCCGCATTCGCGAGCGGCTGCAGGAACGCGAAGCGCGGTCGGGCCAGCCGGGCGTCCCGCCGGACCGCGGTCCGCTGCTCCGTTCGTCCGGGTGGCCCGCTTCACGAATCCCGGGTCGGCCGGCCGAACCGACCGGCCCGAGCGCCTTCGAAGGCATGCTGGATGGTCACGGCCTGAGCCAGGCATTTCAGGTCATCGGCCTGCGTGGACTCACTGGGGAGTTGTCGGTCACGTCCGCCCTGCAGACGGCGCGCGTGTGGTTTCAAGCCGGCCAACCGTGGCGCGCCACGCTGTCCGGCGCGGCCCAGGGAGCCGCGGCTCTGCAGGAGATCTCGCGCTGGCGCAAGGGCCGTTATCAGTTCACTGAGTCCGCCGCCGTCGCCGGCCCCGGCAACATCGAGGGTTCGCCGGACATCACCCACTGGACCCAGCGCCTGTTGCAAAACCCGGTGCCCACGTCCACCCCGTCGCCATGAACGAATCCTCACTCGCCGCCCCAGCCCATTTCACCCGCACGGGAGCCAGCTCGGCGCGCGGTCAGGTTCTCCTGTTCACCCGCGGGTCCGCGTCCTTCGCGGCCGACGTCGCGGGCGTTCATCAAATCCGCCAATGCGGCCGGTTGCGCCCCGTCGTCCTGGGTATTCCGTCCCTGGCCGGATTCGTGGCGCTGGGAGATCGCGCGCTCCCCGTTTTCGAGCCGCTCGTGTTTGTCGGCCAGCCGGCGCCCGAGCCGCCGGCCGCCCCCACCCTCTGTCTCTGCGGCCGGGATGGCCACGGCGACTTTGGCCTCATCGTCGATCGCATCGACGGATACGTTCGCGTCGACGGCGCCCCGGCCGAAACCCGCCCGCCCGGCGCATTCCAATTCATCCTTGGCCAGCGCGAATTCCGCCACGGCCAGCCCGCATTCGTGCTCGACCTGGACCGTTTGCGCAGCCTGCTCGATCCACCAGCGGCCAACATCGCCCGTCCGGCCGCATGAACCCGCCCTTCGCCCCGGCCACGCCTGCGTCCGACCTGTTCGAGTCGATTCAGAAGCTGTGCCACCAGCCAGGGGTTCTCGGGGTCGTGCTGAATCCGCCGGGTCAAAAACCCCTCGTCGCATCGTTCGACGAGTCCCTGCCGCACCACCGGCTCGAGGACGCCTGGCTCGCCGCGTTGGAGTGCCTAGCTTCGGTCCGACACGCTGGTGGGCCATGCGAAGAATTTCGCTGGCTGGGCCGGGACCGCACGTTCTGCATCGCGGTCGGACCCGACGGCGCCCTGTTCGGCTTCGTCCACGCGCATGATATCGGCCCCGAAGCCCACTCCGCCTTGGACCAGGCATCGCGGGCGTTTCAATCCGCCGTCGGGCCCGTGTAACCTCCATCCCCGGCCAACCCGCCGGCAGTTTTGCGGCGAATCGGGACCGCGAACGCCAGCGCGGGCCGGCTTCAGTCGTCCCCCAAAGCGCTCCCCGGCCGCCCGCTCACTTGAGCGCCGGCGGATTCACGGCTAGTATGACCCACACATGTTCCACTTCGTTGTATTCTGCCGGCAAAGGATGGGGGCAGCATTGGTTTTGGCCGCCGTCCTGTCGGGAATTCCCGCCCAGGCCCAAACCAAATCCATCCGGCTGCGCAACGAATTCATCGTCACGCCACCCTCGGCCCAGCACGGGACCGGCGGCGGCGGGGGCGGCGGGACGTCCGTGGCCCCTGCCGGCAACACCCTTCCCGCCCAGCCTCGACGCCTGACCGGCCTTTACCTGATCCAGTTCGAGAGCCGGCTGCAGCCCGCGTGGCGCGATGCGCTGCGCACGCTCGGCGTCGAGCTCGTCCACTACGTTCCCGACGACGCCTTCGTCGCCCGCCTGACCAACGCGGCGGCCGACGCCATTGTCGGGCTCGAGTACGTCCGCTGGCTGAATCCGTTTCAGCCGGGACACAAAGTTCTCGGATCCCTGGACCGCCGCGCCCGCGAGCTGGCAACCAAACCCGGCCCCGTCCAGGACGTCCTGGAGGTCAAAGTGTTGACGGTGCCCGGGGCCACTCCCGCTGATCTGCTTGCCGCCCGACGCAGCTTTGGCCGGGTGGACGGGCAAACCTCCGGACGGTATGGCACGATTCTGCGCGGCCGGATCGCGCCGTCCCAGTTGCCCGCGCTGGCGGGCTCGGACGCGGTGCTTTGGATCGAACCGGCGCCCCAATTCCACCTGACCGATGAGATCTCTTCGAAGATCATCGCGGGGGATGGCGGGCCGGGCCAACTGTTCACCCAGGGGCTGGGCTATGATGGCGCGGGCGTGACGGTGGCCGTCGCGGACAGCGGGCTGGATTCAGGAGATAGCACGGCGATGCACCCGGATCTGGCGGGGCGCGTCGCCGGGCTGTTTTTCTACGGCAACCTGACCGATGCATCGGATGAACACAGCCACGGCACACATGTGGCCGGCATCATCGGCGGCAACGGCGCGGTGGGTGAAGTCGATGAAACGGGTGCGTTGTACGGCCTCGGCGTGGCGCCCGGCGTCAGCATCGTCGCCCAACGCATCTTTGACGGCGCCGGTGGCTATGAGCCTCCGGCTTCGTTCGAGGCGCTGACCCGCGACGCGGTCCGGGCGGGAGCCGAGATCGGATCCAACAGCTGGGGCGACGACACCCAGGGACGCTACGATCTCAGCGCGATGGAATTTGACGCGTTGGTGCGCGACGCCGACGGACTGGCGTTCGGAGACCAGCCCTACATTCTCGAATTTTCCGCCGGCAACGCCGGGCCCGGCGTGCAGACGGTCGGGAGCCCGGCCGTGGCGAAAAATGTGATCGCGACGGGCGCCTCCGTGAACAATCGCTTCAACCTGCCGCTGGAGGAGTTCGCCATTTACAACACGGGCCAGGAAACCATGGCGGATTTTTCCAGCCGCGGCCCGTGTGAAGACGGCCGCATCAAGCCCGACCTGGTTGCGCCCGGCACATGGATCTCTTCGCTCCGATCCGTCTATGCCAACGACGACAACGCCTGGTGGCCGATCTCGGACGCCTACCTCTACCAGGGAGGGACCAGCCAGGCGGGCCCCGGCGTGTCCGGCGCCGCCGCCGTCCTCGTCCAGTACTGGCGCGAGGCCCACACCAACCAGACGCCGTCACCCGCCCTCGTCAAGGCGCTGCTGATCAACTCCGCCACCGACATGGATAACGACGTGGAAACCGCGCCGGTGCCCAACCACGACGAAGGCTGGGGCCGGGTCAATCTGCCGGGCCTCATCGATTCGTCCGGGCAGATGGAATCCGTCGACCAGACCGTCCGCCTGACCACGGGCCAGGTCTCCGAGCGCCGCGTGCTCGTCGAGAGCCCCGACGAGCCGCTCAAGATCACGCTGACCTACACCGACGTCCCCGGCTTTCCCGCGGCCGTCCCCGCCCTGGTCAACGATCTCGATCTCGAGGTGGTCGCGCCCGATGGCACGATTTACCGCGGCAACCAGATCGAAAGCGGGGAGTCCGTGCCGAACGCGCCGCTCGCCGACCGCCTCAACAACGTCGAGGCCGTGCGGCTGGGAGCGCCGTTGCCCGGCGAATATGTGGTTCGCGTGCGGGCCCAGGCCGTCGTCCAGGACGCCCGGCTCGACTCGCCCGAGATCGACCAGGACTTCGCGCTGGCCATCTCCGGCCTGCTGGCGCGCCCCGGCACCGGCATCGTCGCGTTCGATCGCCGGGCCTACACGGTTCCCGCCACCATTCGCCTCACGCTCTTCGAGCAGGACCTCGCCGGACAAGCCACCGCCACCGTCACGCTCCGCAGCGGTCAGGAGCCCACCGGCGAGCGCGTCACCCTCCACGCCAGCGGAGCGAGCGGCGTGTTCACGGCGAGCGTCGCCACCGCCACCGGCCCGCCCCTGCCCAACGGGCGCCTCGAAGTGCAGCACAACACCTTCATCGAGGCCGTTTACGAAGATGCCAGCCCCGCCGCCACCCGCCGCTATTTCAGCCGCGCCGACCTGCAGCCGCCCGTCATCTCCGGCGTGAGCTCGCGTTTCGAGTTCGGCCAGGAGATCGTCGAGTGGTCCACGGACGAGGAGGCCAGCTCCCTCTTTCGCTACGGGACCGGCGCCACGCCGGACCACGTAGTGACGAATCGATTCTTCGACGTGGCGCACGAAGTCCGCCTCTCCGGCCTCACCCCCGACGCCCTCCACCGCTTCGATCTGGTGGCCGAGGACGCCGCCGGCAACCGCTCCACCAACAACAACGCCGGGGCCTATTTCACCTTCACCCCGCAATCCGCCCCGACCGTGCTGCTGGTCGATGCCTACAGCAATGATCTCTTCGACGTGCCGCCCCTCTCCGGCTACACCCAGCCGCTCGATCAGCTCGGGATGGCCTACGACGTCTGGGATGTCTCGGCCGACGGGCCCATCACGGCGGCCAGCCTCGCGCCGTATCGCGTGGTCATGTGGCGCATCTCCGAGTTTTCCATGGGCACGACCTTTTCCACCTCCGACGCCGCGGCCGTCACCGCCTACCTCGCCACCGGCGGCTCGTTCTTCCTCAGCTCCATGGAAGGCACCTCCCGCATGGACGCCGACGGCGTCGGCGCCTTCGCCCGGGACGTGCTGGGCGTGCAATCGTACACCGAGGACACCGGCGTCCCCGCGATCGCCGGCGCCGGCGGCGATCCAATCGGGTCCGGAATCAACACGCCGCTCGACTACTCCCCATACGAGGACTTCATCAAGGAGCTGGTCGGCTTGCCTGCCGATGCCTCGGACACCATCGTCGCCTCGACCAATGCCAGCCCGATTCTGCTGAGCGGCACCGGTGTCGTGGGCGTGCGCGCGCCCAAGACCGGCCTGGATCGACCCGGGCGAACGGTCTTTCTCAGCTTTCCGCTCGACGCCGTCCCGCTTGGCTCCGGCATTGGCAACAACCGCGCCGGGCTGTTGCGGAACATTCTCGGATTTCTCGCCCCCAGCCGCGGCAGCAGCACCATCGCCCTGGATCGGGACGCCTACACCATTCCGGCCACCGCGACGGTGGAGGTCGAGGATCCCGACCTCGCCGGCACGCCCACGGTCCAGGTCCACGCCAGCTCACCCGCCCGGCCTGCCGGCCTGGACGTTACGATTACCGCGACCACCCGCCCGGGGCTGTTCCGCGGCACGCTCGCCCTGGCGGCCCCGGGCCAGCCCCCCGAGGGCCCCGCCCTGGTCGTCGAGTCCGGCCAGGCGTTTCAAGTCGATTACGTGGACGCCTCCGCCGGCGAAACCCGCACGGCCACGGCGGTCGTCGAGACCACGCCCCCGGTCATCTCCCAGGTGTCGATCGACGCCAGCTACACGGAAGCCATCGTCAGTTGGACCACCTCGGAGCCGACCGATGCGCTCATTCAATACGGCGAATCGCCCGACAATTTCCCGGTCAACTTCACCGCATACGACGGAGTCCTGGGCGTGAGCCACGAACTTGCCCTCACCGGCTTGAAACCGGAGACGGTGTACTACGTCCGGGTGATCAGCCGCGATCTGGCCGGCAACACCACCACCGATGACAACCAGGGACAGTTCCACCGCTTCACCACCCTGCGGCCCATTTACACCCCGTGGTTCGACGACGGCGAACAGGGCGACGCCGACTGGACCGTCGTGACTGCGGAGGAAAGCGAACTGGCCTGGGAGCTGGGCGTTCCGGCCAACGGCGTCACCGCCGCCTCGCCCGACAAGGCCTGGGGAACAAATCTGCGCGGCCAATCGGCCGACATCGGCGAAACGGTCCTGCTCAGCCCGGGCATCTATCTCACCGGCGGCAGCCGCATCGCGCTGAAATTTCTCCAGAACTACGACTTCCTCCCGTCAGATGATCCCAACGGCTTCGAATACGGCACGGTGGAGCTCTACACCAACCTGAACACCGCTGCGATCCCGCTGGCCGTGACGAGCGACAGCTCCATTGGCGAGTGGGACGAGATGGAGGTGGATCTGACCGCCTATCGCGGGCAACTGGTTTATCTCGCCTGGCATTACGTGCTGTTCAGCTTCGATGTCTCCCAGCGCCTTGGCTGGATGTTGGATGACATCTCCATCACGGCCACGAACATTCCCACCGGCACCATCACCGTCACCAACAACATCTGGCAGGCGCGCTTTGTCATGGCCGGACCCAGCGGAAAACAGGGACAGGGCGCCAGCCTCGTCATCACCAACGCCCGCCCCGGCACCTATCAGGTGGCGTTTGGCGATGTGCCGTACTTCCGCACCCCCCCCGGGCAAACCAACGTCCTGGATCCGTCCGGCGCGATCCGCTTCGAAGGAAATTACGTGATGACCGATCAGAACGACAACGGCATGGCTGACGGCTGGGAGCAGGCGAACTTCGGCGGCGTCTCCCCCGGCCGCACGCGCACGACCGACACGGACGGAGATGGCTTCACCGACTATGCGGAGTTTGTGGCCGGCACCGACCCGAACCAGCCCACGTCCTACCTGCGTCTCAACCAGCCGATCCGCCTCCTGAACGGCTCGATTCGCTTTCAATGGCCAACCGTGCCCGGACGGGCCTATCGCCTCCAGTTCACGCCCGACTACGTGCGGTGGTTCAATGTGAGCGATTGGACCCTCGCCACGTCGACCTCGCTCGGCCAGGTGGAATATCCCGTCTCCCAACCCGCCGCCATCGCCTACCGGGTCGAAGTGCAACCCTAGCCTTCAGAGAAGGCCCGCCTCAGGCCAACGTGCGGCGCAGATGGTCGATGTGTGCGCGCGCGCTCGTGGGATTCCCCGTCGCGCGGCGGATGAGCTCGGACGGCGTGAACCGCTGTCCTTGAGTGTGAATCCGCGACCGCAGCCACTGCCGCAGGTCTCCATAGCGACCGGCGGCCAGTTCGTCGCCCAAGCCGGGCAGATCGCGCCGGGCCGCGGCCATCAACTGGGCGGCGTTCAAATTGCCCAGCGTGTAGGTCGGAAAGTATCCGAAGGCGCCGAGGCTCCAGTGAATGTCCTGGAGGCAGCCGTGCGCATCGTCCGGAACTTTCAGGCCGAACATCTTCTCGAATTCCTCATTCCAATACGCCGGCACCTCCGCAACCGACAGGCCGCCATCCAGCAGCCGCCGCTCGACTTCAAACCGCAGCAGGATGTGCAGATCATAGGTCACCTGATCCGCCTCGACGCGAATGAGCGAAGGCGCCACCCGGTTGACCGCGGCGTGGATCTGGTCCGGCGTGAAGCGCCCCAACGCGGGCAGATGGCGGCAGGCCGTTTCATACCAATGAGGCCAGAATTCGCGGCCGCGCCCCACATGGTTCTCCCACAGCCGGGACTGCGATTCGTGGATGCCCAATGAAGCCGCCGCGGCCAGCGGCGTCCCGTAATGCTGCGCCGGCAGGCCCTGATCATAAAGCCCATGCCCCACTTCATGCAGGACCCCGTAAAGCGATTGCGAAAATTCACGCTCGTGATACCGCGTGGTCAGCCGGCAGTCGCCCGGCCCGAGGCCGCTGCAAAAGGGATGCGCCGTCGTGTCGATTCTTCCCGCGTCGAAGTCGAACCCGAATGCCTCCGCCACCTCCCGGTTGAACGCCTGCTGACCCGCGACCGGATATTCCCCATCGAGGAAATCGGGCGGCATTGCCCGGCTCCGCTCGGCCGCCGGGCCCAGGATTGCAGCCAGCGCCGGCCGCAGCTCCGCGAACAAGACCTGCAAATCCGCAGCCCGGGCGTTGCGCTCGTTCCCCTCCAGCAAGGCGTCGTAGCGCGTCTGCTCGTATCCCCAATGATCCGCCATCCGGCGGCTGAGCTCCAGCAATCGCTCCAGATGCGGACCAAAAAGCCCAAACTCCGACCGTCGCCGGGCTTCCACCCAGGCATCCCGCGCGAGGGCGCTGGCCCGGCTGAACTCCTCCACCAGCTCAACCGGCAGTCGGGTCTGTCGGTCATAAGCGCGGCGCCACTCCCTCAGGTTGACGGCCTCGTCCGACTCCGCCCGATACCCGTGATCTTCGCCCGCCCGGATCCAATCCCCGACCTCCGCCGCCGTGAATCGACGATGGCTCCAGCCGCTGAAGTGAGCCATCTGCTCCGCCCGATACGGAAGCGCCTTCCGCGGCATGTAGGTCTCCTCGTCCCAGCTCAAGAGCGCTGCCGCCGAATCCACCAGCGCAATCTCCCGTGCCCGCTCCAACAGATTCCGATAAGCCGTCAACTCGCTCATGCGCCCCATCTTCGCGGAATCGCAGGAAGGTTGTCCATGGTGAAGCCGAGCGGGGGATTTTTGATTTACGATTTTTGATCAGCGAAGTCGGATGGTCCGACTCGGCAATCCAAAATCAAAAATCGAAAATCAAAAATGCGGTTCATGGCCTCAACTCGAGGCCGACGGTCGACCTACACCGGCGGCTCCGTCCCGCCGTTGAGATCGGCCTCCGCCAGATGGTGGCGGTCTCGAAAGAGCAGATAGACGACGCCGCCAATCAGACTCCAAATCAAGCTGCCGGCAAACGCGAGCAACGAAAGGGACAAGGACCGCGCCGACTCTGTCGTCCGCTCCAGCAGGTGCACCACGAGGTTTTCCCGAACGCCCAATCCGCTCGGCGTGAAGGGCAGCGCCGCCAGGCAGATAACCGACGGCACGACGAGCAACAGCCAGACGGGATCGAGCGTCAGGCCCAGTCCTCGCGCGACCATCCACCACTGGGCGACGACGACGGCATTCAGCAGTGTGGAGAGACCGATGGCCCGCGCGAGAAACGCCCGGTCGCGTCCAAAGAGCCGGCAGGAATCCAGCGAGCGCTCCAGCCACACGCCCTTGGGCAGCCGCCGCAGCCACGTCCGCGCTCCCGCCCAGCGCCGGGTCAGCCCGCCCCAGAACGCGAGGATCATCACCAGCGAACAGGCCATGAACAGCCCCGCCACCATCAGCATGGCCAGATGGCCCACCCGATCGAGCTTGCGGATCTGCCAGAGATTCGGCACCAGCATCACGCCGGCAAACAGCAGCATCGACCACAGCCCCACCAGCCGATCCACGAAAACCGTGACCACCGCCTCGGTTTTCCGATGGTGCGTCTCCCGGGCGGCGTAATACGCCTTCATCAAATCTCCTCCGGTCGAGCCGAGCAGAAATGAATTGAAGAAGTGCGCGACCAGGGTGATTTCAAACGCGCGTCCGAATGACAGGTGCAAGCCCTGCACGCGCAGCACCGAGCGCCAGCGAATCACCCCCAGGGCCAGGCTGGCGCCCATCAGCCCGATGGATCCCACAAAAGCACCCGGGTCGATCTTGAGCAGGGTGGCCCACAGGCGGGGCGGGCCCTCCCGCCAGCCCCGGTCCCATTGCGCCGAGCGCGACAGGGCCGACCACTCCGCTTCCCCGCCCGGTCTGGCCTGGGTCGCCCGCCGCGCGGTGTCCACGAAGATCGAATGGAAAATCCAAACCAAGAGCAGCCCGCACAGCGCCACCCGCCACCCGGTCTGCCAAATCCTTTTCAAGATTTACCCCGCGCTTGCCCTAGTCCGGGCCCCAGGCCGACTTGATGAACTCCAGGCCCATTTTCGCCGCGTCCGGCGCCAGCGACGGGCTCAACTCGAGGATCTTCAAGTGCTCCGGCTTGACCAGGGGCTTGAGCGCCGCCCAGTTGATGGTCCCGGCGCCCGGCGGCCGGTGATCGCGGCCGGGAAATTCCACGTCGTGCACGTGGAATCCGTGCAGCCTCGCGGCCCGCGACTCGAGAAACTGGCGGTGGTTGATCAGCCCCAGGTTTTCCTTAATCTGCGCATGACCCGTGTCGTGCCAGTAAACCACCGTGGGGTCCCGCAGCTCGCTCAGGAACCAATCATAATCGGTCTCGAACGGAATCTCCTCCACGGCCTCGCGGTTTTCGATCCCCAGCTTGATGCCGAGCGGCTTCGCCTCGTCCACGATCCGGCGAATGGTCTCCAGCGCGTTCTCGTAGGCCCCCGCCTTCCGCGCCTCCCGCTTGCTCAGCGCCTCGGCCCGCAACTTTTCATACTTCGGCGTCTGCACCAAACCCTGCCCGACCATGTCGATCAACCGGTCAGTGTAATCCTTCATCTCGACGGCCCCGGTGTGCAACACCACCAGCTTCGCGCCCACCCGCACCGCGGTCTCCAGCGTCTTCAGCGAATACTTGAAGGCCCGCTCGCGCTCCCGCCGATCGTCGGCCGAAAACTTGTAAACGTTGGGCGCCGCGCGTTCGACGCCCATCGGCAATGGACAAAAGTTGTGCAGGCTCGAGATCTTGATCTCGCCCGCATCGACCGCCTCAAAAATGCCCGGCAACAGGCTGATCCGAATCCCGTGGCTCAGCTCGGCGTATTCCGCGCCCAAATCGCGGATCTCGCGCAGCATCGCGCGCCCGTCCGTGTGACGATGCGAATTCCAGCAACTCGAAATTGAATACATAGCGACGACATGGCCGTTCTCCCGTCCGCGCCCGGCCCGGGCGCACCCCGATCCATCGGCCGACTCGCAACCTTGCCCAAGCCGCCCCAACTCTCCCCGCCGGGCACCGCCCGCCAATAGGCACGAACGGAAATCGACCAACAAAAAAAGGCCGGGTGCAGGTCTCTGACCGCACCCGGCCCTGACAATTCAAAATCCGGGCCCGGAAAATGAGCCCGCGTGTCTCGTCAAGCTCACGAACCGCTCACAGATCGGCGTAACGGGCGCTCAGCATGGCCGAGAACCGCGCCGCCTTTTCCTTCCGGCGACGCCTCTCGCTCGGCTTCTCGAAGTGACGATGATTGCGGACTTCCTTCAAAGTCCCTTCACGATCGATCTTCTTCTTCAACCGGCGCAACGCGCGGTCAACAGACTCGCCCTTTTTCAGCTTAATTTCGGTCAACTCAAATTCACTTCCTCTCTGCGACTATCCCGCCTGAAGACCGCCAGAATGAACGGCCTCCGACCGGAGTCGGGGAACCGCGACACTAGGGGAACCGAGGAAGCCCTGTCAACGGGCAAAGGGATACTTTGCCGGCGGGCCGGCGGGCCGGCGGGGAGGCGGCAGCGCATCCCGAAGTCGTCGGCCCGGGGCGAACTTTACCAAGGGGCCGCCGATTCTGGCCGCTGCGGGCGGAATGCCCGCGATGCGGATATCGGACGAAGTGTCACCGACAACCTGCGGATGCACCGGACAGGCCGACAGCCCGCCAGTTCACCCAGCCAAATTGGCCAGCGGCTGTAGGACAAATGACGAAGCACCCCAGGTCTCTCCGCCGTCACCGCGAACCCGCCGGCCGAACCTGAGCGACCTCACCCGGGCCCGCCAGGCCGGCGCAGTGGCCCGAGCCAGGACCGGCATGGCGGCGGCTTCGCCGGAGCGACGCCGCCGAAGCCATCCACGCACCAGACGACACTCCAGGCCGGGCGCAACCACCCCTCACTTCACCAGCCGGAAGAATCGGGTGCCGGTCGCCGTGTTGGTCACCGCATACCAGCTGTCCAGCACAACCAGAGGATACGGGTTGACCGGGCTGAAGGCGTTCGGCGCGCTATCCAGGCGATTCGTCGATTGCAGCCGGTAACCGGAGGCGTAAGTCGGCCAGCGCACCAGCACCTGCAACCCCGTCGCCTTCGCAATCGACAGCGTCGGTCGACAGTCAGCCCCGGATACCGTCAGGGCGTATTCCGCGCAAGGCGCGTTGTCCGTCACCATCTGGACCACCACCCAGAAGTTCGTCTTGCCCGGGACTTGGAATGAGTACGTGCGGCTGGTGCCCACCCACGCACCCGAGCCGGAGTCGCCCAGATACCCAGTGCAAACCAACAACGGATTGTACGCCCCGAGATACGCCGCGCTGCTCAGCGCATTCGTCGAAGGACAGGGCGACTCCAACGTCACGGTCACGCACGTCCCGGTCGGCCCGCTGTAAAATGAATAGGCGTGAAACTCGCTGCTTCCGCCCGCGCTGCCCGGGCATGGCTTGGTCGAACCACAGCTGCTGGCCACGCCATTCTGCAACAACCGATAGCCGTCCGGATCGCTGATGGCGATGGTCCCGGTCACAGTGGTGTCATCGCCACAGAGCAGGCACGGGCCGGAGCCAGGCACGCAGGATGCCGGATAGAGCGTCAGGGTCCAGCAGTTGAGCGCTCCCGTATTTCCTGGCGAATCGTCAGCCACACGCAATGCCCACGTCCCGTTCACCGCCGATCCGGTCAGCCCCCGCAAGACCTGCAGACTGCCCTCCGGCCGATATGAGCCCACGTAGGGGGAACTTCCCGACACAATGGTCGTCAGCGCCTCGCTGTCGAACACGGTCCGGGCCGACGCACCGCACCCGCTGCCGTAAGAGTCCGTCGAGCCGCCGTTGTCCGTCGTCAACGGGATGGTCGTCCCGTCCGGCGACACCAGGCTGATGTCGAGGTCGGCGAGGTTCGCATGGGTGGCATAGAGCGAAACCACCACCTTGGAGAGCGGCGCCGTAACGCCCGAGACGATCACGGTAGACGTGACCGTGGCCGCATCGAGAATGGCCATCGGCGTGTCCGCGGAGTTGAACGTGACGGGAGCGCCCGGCGACCCGCCGGGCACCCTGAACGGCACCTTGAACGAGCCGTGGCTCGACGTCTGCACCGTCAGCATGAAGTCCAGCATTGTCCCGCAAACCAGGAACGGCGAGGTGCTCAGCTGAAACATCCTCGTGTTGCTCCGGGACGCCAGGGCCGGAATGTCCGGAAAGGCGAGACGCGCGTGCGTGACGGTCACCCCCAGAGTCAGGCTGCTCAAGGTCACCTCAATTCCGGTCACGGCGTTCGTGTCGGCGTTATACAGCCGGAGTGCCAGGTCATCGCACTCGTTCGGTTCGATCACTCCATTGGCGTTTCCTGCCGCCACCGTGACCGCCTCCACCAGGACGGGAATATTCACCGGCGCAAGAATTACGTCGTTGCCCGAGCCGCCGGTGTAATAAATGCGATACTGCCGCGACCCGATGGCCAGCGGCGAGCCGTTGGGCAACCCCGCGAAGGATCCCACGACGGCGTCCGCCCCGTCGTTCTCGATTAATGTGTAAACTTCACCCGCGGTCGGCATGAAACCCGCCGCGTCAACACTCAAGGTCGCACCCCCGAGGTTCACCGTCCCAACGACCGTCAGTTGGTCGTAGAGGCTGCCCGGCGTGTCCCCGGCCAGTTCCGCCACGAAGGTCGAGGCCGCGTCCAGCTGAAGGTTCCCCGTGTGCAGCCGTCCCGGGCTGGCGCCCGGCGACACCGAGCCGCCCGTGGACGTCACGGCGCCAACCGTCCCGCCACCGCCGAGCGTGGCCGAAGCCGCGACGATCACCGTGCTTGCCGGCTGCGAGCCATTCACGTGGAGACGGCCACTCCCGACGGACGTCGTCCCGGTATAAGTGTTGTTCCCGGTGAAGGTCATGGTTCCGGCGCCCAGCTTGGTCACCGAACCCGACCCGCGAATGACGCCATCAAATGTGCTCGCCCCACCCCCGGCGCCGACATTCAGGTAGCCGCTGCCGAGGTGGATCCGTCCGGAGCCCGTCAGCCCATCGATGGCCTCGCCAAAATCATTCAGGTCGAGCAAACCCGAACTGGCCACCGTGACCCCGGAAGAATTGCTGATCTGCGTGGAGAGTTCCAGGCGCACCACGTCGTTCTCCGCCCCGCCGAGGCCGTCCCCAATCACCAGGTCGCCGGCAATCGCTCGGTTGGCGCCGCTCTTGGCCAGAACCAGCGTGCCCGAGTTCACCCGCGTCGCCCCGCCAAATGAATTCGGGTCAGATCCCGCAAACATCACCGTGCCACCGCCCTCCAAGGTCAAGCCGCTGGTCGCCCCGGCGATCGCGCCACTCAGCTGGAGCACGTCGATCCCCTGCAACGTGGTCATGCGAACATCGCTGGCCAGCGTGATCGGGCCCGCCCACGAGTTGGAGCCGTAAATCGACGCGAGCGCCCCCAGCGGGGCTTGACCGGCCCCATTCAGCGTCAGCGCCTCGGTCCCGACGTTGGCCCCGGAGCGAAGCACAATTCCGGCGCCGGCATTCACCACGGTCCCGCCCGCAGTGCTGCCCAGCGCGTTGTCGTCGTCCACATAGACGAGGCCTTCGTTGACCGTGGTCAGACCCTGATAGGTGTTGGCATTGCCGAGGTAAAGGTGGCCGGGACCCGTCTTGGTGATTCCGCCCGGGCCGGTCACCTGGGCGGAGACGCTGAGGTCCGCCCCGGCCGCCTCGCTCACGTTGAACGTGCGGGTGACGAGCAACTCCACGCGGCCTTCCAAGGAGCCGGTCCCGCCGACCGTCGTCACGTTGCCGCCGAGGTAGAGCAATCCCCCCGAACCACTCGTGGCCCGCCCTCCCGAAAACGTGATCGGACCGACCGTGTCCGCAAAGCCGTTCAAATCCAGCCGGCCCGACGACTCGATGGAGATGGGCACCGTTGACCAGAGCTGGTCGTTGGCCCGATAGGCAACCTTGTCCGCCGAATCGCCGCCCGTCCCATCCCCAATTCGCAGGGATCCATAGCGAATAGCTGCCCCGCCGCCGGTGACCTTGGCCAGTTCGAGGGTTCCTTCCAACACTTCGGTGTCGCCCGAGTAGGTGTTCCCCGAATTCCCGGAAAGGATGAGCGTTCCTGAACCGGATTTGACCAGCCCACCAGTGCCGGTGATCGGCCCCGCCAGGTTTAGATACATGCTCCCGTTCGGAACGGACAAACGAAGCGGCGACGGAATCGAGATCGGCCCGGCCCAGGAATTTGAATACAACACCAGCGCCGCGGTGAATGTTGAGGGGATCGAAACCGACTCATCGAAGGTCAGCGCCTCGTTCCCGACATGAACCCCGGCCAACGCCAGGCTCGCTCCGGCGCCCACCATGGTCCCCGAGTTCGTCGCACCCAGCGCCCAGTCATCTTCCACCACCAACGTCCCCTCCGCCACCGTCGTCAATCCGGTATAGGCGTTGGACCGCGACAACCCAAACCAGCCCGCGCCGGTCTTGCGCAACGAACCGGAGCTGACCGCGGTCGCGAGCAGGCGCATCTCCGGCAGGATCCATCCCGGCCGGACCTCGAAGGTCCGGGTCACGGCGGCCCACGCCACGCGGCCATAGATTCGCGCGGTCTGATTCGACGTCGACGTCGCGCTCACGTCCCCCCCGAGCGTCAGCGCGCCCGAGCCCGTCGTGACCCACCCGCCCACCAGGTCCAGGGTGCCGACGGCATCGGACCGGTTGTTCAAATCCAGCAGGCCCGAATCGTTGATCGTGATGTCGACGCTCGAGTCGATCTGGTAGTCCCGGGCTTCCCTGACGACGTCGACCTGATCGCCGCCCAGCCCATCCCCGATCACGAGCGCCCCCGGGCCCGGCAGCGCGCCGTCGACGGAAAGTTTGTCGAGCAGCAACACCCCGCCGTTGACCGCAACATCGCCGGCGAACGAGTTGCCACTCGCCCCCGAGAGAACCAAAGTCCCCGCACCCGTCTTCACGAAGCCGCCCGTCCCGCTGACGACTCCGGTCAGATTCAGCACCTGCCCGTCACTGGTGACTTCAATGGTCGGCAGATTGGCCAGGCTCACCGGACCCGTCCACGCATTCGTCGCCCCCAACGCCTGGAACTTGCCGCCCCCGACGGTCAGGCTCTCCCCCGCGACGATGCTGCCGTTGAGGCGGAGAATCCCCGCCGTCAACAAAGTGGAGCCGGCGGCCGTGCCCAACGCGCCGTCGTGCTGGATGTCCACCAGCCCGCCTTGCACGACCAGGTTCCCCGAAAACGTGTTGGCGCCATACAGATTCAAATAGCCGGTCCCGGTCTTGGTCAAGCCACCCGACCCGGACAGGACCGCGTTGACCCGCAGGAGCGACGACCCCGGCGTATCGACCAAATGCGCGCCGCCCGCCAGGCTGACGCGACCATCGACCAGCGACGTCCCCCCGCCCAGCACCGCGACGTCTCCTCCAAGTGTCAGCGTCCCGGTTCCGGTATCGAGATGCCCGCTCGTCATCTGCAACGCGCCGATCGCATCGCTCCAGCCGTTCAGAGCGAGAAGGCCCGAGGAATTGACGATCACGGCGGCGCTGTTCGCGATCTGATCCGAGGACTGCAACTGCACGACGTCGGCGTCATCGCCTCCCATGCCGTCGCCAATGACCAGCTCGCCCGGAATCGAGACCAGGCCGCCCCCGAGAAACTTGCTCAACAAGAGAACGCCCTGATTCACAGTGGTTCGGCCGGTGTAAGTGTTGGCCACAACTCCGACATACTCGGCACGGCCGGCCCCCACCTTGGTCACCGCGCCGCTACCACTGACGGCCCCGGCCAGCGTCAGCACGCCGGAGCAGGACAAGCCCAGGTTGTTGGCGCCGAGTTCCACATCGCCGCCGAGGATGAAGACACCTCCGGCCACGGAAGCCGAGAACACCTGGCTGCCACTCAACCGGATGTCCGGGTTGAACGTGCTGCTGCTCCCCGCGAAGTCGCCGGAAATGCCGCCGGTCAAGGTCACCGCGTTCCCGCGAATCGAATAGCCGACGCCGCTCACGCTGATCGCCGCAAAAACGGTGTTGGCGGCAAAGGTGTTGGTGTTGCTCAAACGCGCCGCGCCCGCGGGAAAGACGAGGGAATCGCCGGCGGAAGGGGCCGTGCCCCCGAGCCAATTGGCTGACGTCGTCCAATTGCCGCCGGCGGCGCTGCCGCCCGACCAGGTCCGCAGAGCCGCGCCGGCTGGAGACGCCACCGCCACGGCCAAACCGATCGCCAGCAACACAGTGCGGGGGCTGGTGGCCAACGTTCGTCCGCCCCCGGCCACTCGAGCCGGGGTCCATTTCGAAGCGAGGGACGGTGATGAGGCGCTCGGCTCAGACCGGCAAGCGAATCCGACCGTCATCGAAGGGCTGGATTTCGGCGCATTCATGATGCACCGGTACCCGCCACTGGGGATCCGCACCTATCCGCGTTTGGCCGAGTTCAGCTTTGTCTTGCGCACGCCAACGTCCGGACTGCAAAGTCCGCCTCCGCCTTCACGTCGCCGCCGAACCGGTCACCTGGAACTTCAGTTCCCCTTTCTCGCTCGTCACTTTGACCCGATCTCCTGGCTTGAACTCGCCATCGAGAATCTTCATGGCCAGCGGATCGAGCAGGTGTTCCTGGATCGAACGCTTGAGCGGCCGCGCGCCGAATTGCGGGTCATAGCCCTCGCGGGCCAGGTACTTCCTGGCCGCGTCATCCAGCTCGAGCGTCAGCTGTTGCCTGGCGAGGCGTTGCTCGACCTGGCGCAACTGCAGATCGATGATTCGCGACAATTGCGCCTCGTCGAGGCTTCGGAAAATGATGATGTCATCCACCCGGTTGAGGAACTCCGGTCGAAAATGGGCGCGCAGCTCGGTCTTCACCGAAGTCTCCATCGCGGCCAGCTCCTTGGCGGACGTTTTGCCGTCGAGAAAATACTGCTGGATGATCGGCGAGCCGATGTTGCTGGTCATGATCACCACCGTGTTCTTGAAATCCACCGTCCGGCCCTGGCCGTCGGTCAGCCGCCCGTCATCGAGCACCTGCAGGAGCACGTTGAACACGTCGTGATGGGCCTTTTCGATCTCGTCGAACAGGACCACGCAATACGGCCGGCGGCGCACGGCCTCGCTGAGCTGGCCCCCTTCCTCGAAGCCCACGTAGCCGGGCGGGGCGCCGATCAGGCGCGAGACAGCGTGCTTCTCCATGTACTCGCTCATGTCGATGCGCACCATGTTCGTCTCGTCGTCGAACAGAAACTCGGCCAGGGCCCGGGCCAGCTCGGTCTTGCCCACGCCGGTCGGGCCCAGGAAAATGAACGACCCGATTGGGCGGTTGGGATCCTGGAGGCCGCTGCGGGCGCGTCGCACCGCGTTGGCCACGGCCACGATCGCCTCGCGCTGGCCCACCACGCGATCCCCCAGGCGCTCCTCCATCTTGACCAGCTTCTGGCGCTCGCCCTCGAGCATGCGCGTGACCGGAATGCCGGTCCAGGACGCCACCACCTTGGCCACGTCCTCCTCGGTCACCTCGAGGCTGAGCAGGCGCTGGCCGGATGGCAGATCCTGCAACGCCTTTTCCGCGTCGGCGATTTTGCGCTGCAGCTCCGGGATGCGGCCGTATTGGATCTGCGCGGCGGCGTTCAGATCATTCCCGCGCTGGGCTTTTTCCAGATCGATCCGCGCCTGCTCGAGCTGGCCGTTGAGCAGGCTGATGGCGTTGATGCCGGCCTTTTCGTTCTGCCATTGGGCCTTGAGCCCGGACGATTTCTCCTTGAGATCCGCCAGGGTGCGTTCGAGGCGGGACAGGCGCTCGCGCGAGGCGGGGTCCTTTTCCTTCCGCAGCGCGTTTTGTTCGATCTCGAGCTGCAGGACCTGACGCTCGAGCTGGTCGATCTCGGTGGGCAGGGAGTCCAGCTCCATCCGCAGGCGGGAGGCTGCTTCGTCCACGAGGTCCACCGCCTTGTCCGGCAGGAAGCGCTCGGTGATGTACCGGTGCGAGAGCGTGGCCGCGGCGACGAGGGCCGAGTCCTGGATGCGAACGCCGTGATGAACCTCGTAGCGCTCCTTCAGCCCGCGGAGGATGGCGATGGTGGCGTCGACGCTGGGCTCAGCCACGTGCACGGGCTGGAAGCGCCGCTCGAGGGCCGGGTCCTTCTCGATGTACTTTCGATATTCATCCAGCGTGGTGGCGCCGATGCAGCGCAGCTCACCGCGCGCCAGCTGCGGCTTCAACATGTTGCCGGCGTCGATGGCGCCCTCGGCCTTCCCGGCCCCGACGATCGTGTGCAGCTCGTCGATGAACAGGATGACGCGACCTTCGCTCGACGTGACCTCTTTGAGGAAGGCCTTCAAGCGATCCTCGAACTCGCCCCGATACTTGGCTCCCGCGATCATCGACCCGATGTCCATCGCCACCAGCGTCTTGTTTTTCAACGACTCGGGCACGTCTCCGCTGATGATCCGCCGGGCCAGCCCTTCAACGATGGCCGTCTTGCCCACGCCCGGCTCGCCGATCAGCACCGGGTTATTCTTGGTCCGGCGGGTCAACACCTGCATGACGCGCCGGATTTCGTCGTCGCGTCCGATCACCGGGTCGATCTTGCCCGCGCGGGCGAGCGCGGTGAGATCCTTGCCGTACTTGGCCAGGGCCTGGAACTTATCCTCGGGGTTCTGGTCGGTCACGCGCTGGTTGCCCCGCAGTTCCGCCAGGGCCTTGAGCACCGCCTCCCGGCGCACGCCGTGCTTTTGCAGGGCCGCCTTGACCTTCGGTCCGCCCTTCTCCAGCAGCCCGAGAAAGAGATGCTCGGTGGAGACGAAGTCGTCGCGCAGCTTTTTCGCCTCGGCTTCGGCGGCGGCGAGGGCGGCCTGAAATTCGGCGCTCGGGTAGGTTTGGGTGGCGCCCTGGACCTTGGCGCGACGGCCGAGCTCGGCTTCGAGGTCGGCGGCGATCGACCCCGCGGGCACCCCGATGCGCTGGAGCAGCTGCGGGATCAGGCTTTCCTCCTGCTCGATCAGAGCGAGGGCCAGATGTTCGACATCGACTTGCTGGTGCGATCGTTCCTGGGCCAGCTGCTGCGCTGCCTGGATCGCCTCCTGCGCCTTAATGGTGAGACGTTCTGGTTGCATGATGGCAATTGATAAGCGGTTTCCCCACACCGTCAAGAGGCGCCCGGCGCCTGGCCTCCTCAACCTTGGCCCGCTGACCGAAGCGCGCCTCCCATTAATTGTTCAGAACCGGCCCTGCGGCGCGGGAGATGGTGGCGAGAGCGGAGGCGCATTTGCGTTTCGTGGGCGCCCAGTGCATCCCGAAGTTGTCGCCCCGGGGCCCGGATCCCGCCATCCCGGGATCCGCAGCGGCCGAAAGCGGCCACGCAGCTCGAACTTTGCTCAGGGGCCGCCGATTCCAGCCGCTGCGGGCAGAATGCCCGCGGCCCGGACATCGGACGAAGTGTCACCGACAATCGGCGGAGGCATGGTGGGCGCCGGCCGCGCCAAATTCCCCCTTGGCAGCGCCATATCAATCCCGCAGTCTGGCCACCATGTCGTGTCTGAACGAAATTGAGCCCATGAAAATGGCGGCGCTGGCCGAGTTGCACGCGGCGCCTGACGTGGCCGCCCTGGAACAGGCCAAAGGCGCGTGGACCGGGCCACACGGCAAATTCACCGGGTTGATGAAACAGCTGGGGACGCTCCCGAAGGAAGAGCGCCCGGCGGCCGGGAAATTGATCAATGCCGCCAAGGCCGAGCTGGAGACGGCCCTGGCGCAGCGCCGGGAACAATTGGAGCTCCAGGCGGCCCTGCCGAAGGAGCCGACCGATTTCACGCTGCCCGGGCGCCGTCGCGCCGTGGGGCGGCTGCACCCCCTGACCCAGGTGACGGACGACATCGTGCGCGCGTTCCGGAAGATCGGGTTCGTCGTCGCGGACGGTCCGGAGATCGAGGACGATTTCCACTGTTTCGATGCGTTGAACACGCCGGCGGATCATCCGGCGCGCGATTCGCACGACACTTTTTACCTGGCGGCGGACGCCGCCCAAGCCGGGGCGGCCAAGCCGCATCTCCTGCGGACCCACACATCCTCGGTGCAGATCCGCGTGATGAAATCGCAGCCGCCTCCCATTCGCATCATTGCTCCCGGCCGGGTCTATCGGCGCGACAACGCCGACGCGACGCACAACCCGACCTTTCACCAGATCGAAGGGCTCTATGTGGATCGGGACGTCACGGTGGGGGACTTGAAGGGAACGGTGGAGTTTGTCTTCAAGGAACTGATGGGGACGGACGTGAAGCTGCGGTTCCGGCCGCACTACTTCAGCTACACCGAGCCGAGTTTGGAGATCGACTTTTCCAACGCGCTGGTCCGCAAGCTGGGCAAGGAGTGGCTGGAGATCGCCGGTTGCGGGATGGTGCACCCGCAGGTCTTCGAGAACGTGGGCTACGATCCCGAGGTCTGGAGCGGCTGGGCGTTCGGCTTCGGCATCGAGCGGATTGCCATGCTTCGATATGGGATCAACGACATCCGTCTCTTCTACGAAAATGATGTCCGGTTCCTGGCCCAGTTCTGATCCCCCCATGGCTTCCCCACCGCACCCGACCCGGTCGCAGCCGGGCGTCACTCCCGTGGCGCTGCGCCTGGCGCTGGCCTTGACCGTGGTGCTGGCGGGCGCGCTCCTGAGCGGCGCCGCGGAACGAAAAACCCGCCAGGTTTTTTTGATCACGGCGGACGGGCTGCGCTGGGAGGAGATCTTTCGCGGCATGGAGGAATTTCCGCTGACCAAGGAGCTGGGCAACTTCGGCACGAGCAACACGCTGCGGAAGGATTTCCTGCGCGACACACCCGCCGCACGGCGCGAGGCGCTGATGCCATTCCTCTGGAACACCGTCGCGCGCGAAGGGCAGCTTTGGGGCAACCGGGATCTGGGCAGCAGCGTGCGGGTGTCCAACGGCCACAATTTCTCCTATCCGGGCTACAACGAGTTTCTCACCGGCATCGCGGATCCGCGGATTGACAGCAATGACAAGATTCTCAACGCGAACACGAATGTGTTCGAGTGGCTCAACACGCGGCCGGGCTTTGCGGGACGCGTCGCTGCCGCGGTCAATTGGGACACGCTGCCCTGGATCCTGAACGGGCCGCGGGCCGGCTTTCCGATTTGGAGCGGGTTCGAAGTTCCCCCCAGCACCGAACGACTGCCCGTGCCGTCGGCCTTGGACGAGATCGTCGAGCGCGGACGCGGCGTGTGGTCGGGAGTGCTCCTGGACTCCTTCGTCGGCCATGCCGCCAAGCACGCCGTCCGCACGCTGCAGCCGCGCGCCATGTATGTCTCGTATGGCGAAACGGACGACTGGGCCCACGAAGGCCATTACGAACGCTATCTGCGCGCCGCCCACGCGTTCGACCGGTTCATCGGCGAGCTGTGGGCCCTCGTGCAATCCCTGCCCGACTACCGGGGCACCACGACGTTTGTCATCGCCGTCGACCATGGGCGCGGACCGGCGCCCGTCGCCTGGCACAATCACGGCAAGGAAATCCTGAACTCCGCCTACATCTGGTTTGGCGTGCTCGGCCCCGACACACCGGCGCTGGGTGAACGCCGCGACACACCGCTCGTCACCCAAGCGCAAATCGCCGCCACCGTGGCCGCGTTGGCCGGAGAAGATTTCGTTCGTTCCAACCCCCGGGCCGCCCGGCCCATCATGGAAGTATTGCCTCCCAATCCCCAACCATGAACCGCACATCGCTCGCGTTGTTAGGCGTCTTCAGCCTCGCCGCCGCCCCCACCCGGGGCCAGTCGCTGCTGACCTACCCCGCCGTCGCCACCACCAGCTGGCTGCCGGCCGCCCCCTCCGCCGGCGATCCCGCGGAGAGCGCCCGGCCGTACTCGATCTGGCGCGACCTGTTTGCCTGTGACGCGCCCGCCGATCGACGGTGGTCGTTCGAGTTTGGCGTGGGCGTGGTCTCCGACAACACGATCTCCGACTATACCGAGCCCAAGCTGAACAAGCTGCACGGCCCCGGCGGCGGCGTGACCTACAATTTCACGATCTCGCGCGAGATCCATCAGTTCGCCTGGAACCTCGGCCCGATCACTCTCCGCCCGGGCCTGGAAGTCCCGGCCCGCCTCACGCTGGTCGATGAAAATTCCGGCCGCCTCATTCCCGACCTCAACATCGGGCTCGTCCTGCGGCTGCGAGATTTTCCGTGGAACAAGTTTCTGCGCACGACCCTGGCCGCGGGCCCCGGCTTTTCCTATTCGTTTCAGCCGTGGACCGGGGACATCCAACGGCACGATGGCGCCAAGGATCGGTCGCGTCTCAAGTTCTGGCTGCCCATCGAGTTCACCTTCGCGTTGCCGTGGTTTCCCCGGCACCAGGCCGTCGCGTTCATCGACCATCAGTCAGGCGGACAACTGTTCGACCGCGGCGGCGTGGACGCTTGGGGCCTTGGCTACCGATTCGAGTTCTAAGCGCCATGAAAGTCACCCTCAACTGGCTCAAACAATACGTCGACTTCAACTGGTCCCCGGACGAGTTAACCGAACGGCTCACCCTGCTCGGTCTCGAGGTGGAAGGCGTCCGGAAAATCGGCGGCGATTTCACCGGAATCGTCGTCGCCCAGGTCCTCACGCGGGACAAGCATCCCAATGCCGACAAGCTGTCCGTCTGCCGGGTCAACGATGGCCAGGGCGAACGCCAGATCGTCTGCGGCGCCCAAAACTTTCAGGCCGGCGACAAGGTGCCGCTCATCCTGCCCGGAGCCTCCCTCCCGCTGAAGCCGGGGGACACGGCCCCTTTCACGATTAAAGTCGGCAAGATTCGCGGCGTGGAATCCCACGGCATGATGTGCTCCCCCCAGGAGCTCGGGCTGCCGGACGCCGTCGATGGACTGCTCATTCTCCGGCCCGACGCCCCCGTTGGCCAATCGTTCGCCGAATACCTTGGCCGCGCCGGGAGCGACGTTGTCTACGACCTGGAGGTCACTCCCAACCGCCCGGATCTGAACAGCGTGCTCGGCATCGCCCGCGAGATCGCCGCCTTGACCGGCCATCCGCTGCGCATCCCCGATCCCGGCGTCGCCCCCGCACCCGTCTCCACGGCGGGCGCACCCGCGGGAACCACGGTCGACCGGTTTGTATCCGTCCGCGCGGAGGAACCCGCGCTCGCCCCGCGCTACGTGGCCCGGGTGATCACCGGGGTCACCATTGGACCCAGCCCGGACTGGCTGCGCACCACGCTGGAGAACGTGGGTCTCCGCAGCATCAACAACGTGGTCGACGTTTCGAACTACGTGATGCTTGAGTGCGGCCAGCCCCTCCACACATTCGACTACCAGTTGATCGCCAGGGCGGCGGACAGCAAGCCCACCATCGTCGTCCGGCGAGCCCGGTCAGACGAAAAGTTCATCACGCTTGACGGCCAGGAAAGAGCGCTCGGGCCCGATCATTTGCTCATCGCCGACGAGACCAAGGGCATTGCCCTGGCCGGCATCATGGGCGGTCAAAACTCGGAGATCCAGGCGTCGACCCGCGATGTCCTGATCGAGAGCGCCTACTTCGCGCCCGCCCCGATTCGCCGCACGTCCAAGCAGCTCGGCCTGCGCAGCGAGTCGAGCTACCGCTTCGAGCGCGGCTGCGATCCGGGGATCACCGACTGGGCCAGCCGCCGCTGCGCGCAGCTGATCCTGCAGACCGCCGGGGGCCAGCTGGCGCCCGGCTCGATCGACACCGGGGCATCGCCTCCGGCTGAAAAATCGATCACGCTGCGCCACGCCAAGGTGGCGGCGCTGCTTGGCGTGACCATCCCCGGGCCCGAGGCCGAAACCCACCTCAATCGGCTGGGCCTGGCGACCCTCGAACGCAGCCCGGAGGCCACCACCTTCCGCGTCCCAACCTGGCGGGTGGATCTCAAGCGCGAAGTGGATCTGATCGAGGAAATCGCGAGGTTGCATGGCGTGGATCGAATTCCCGGCACGCCGCCGCGCGGCGCCATCGGGTCGAACGCATTCGACGCCGTCTACGATCAGATCGCGGAGGCGCGCCGCCTGTTGACCAGCCTGGGCTTGCACGAGGCGCAAGGCCAGACGCTCGTCGCGGAAACCGCCGCCCGGCTGGCCGCCCCCGCCGACTCCGTCGTGGCCCTGGCCAACCCGCTGAGCAGCGACATGAATTGTCTGCGCCCGAGCCTCCTGCCGGGCCTGCTCGACTCGCTCCGTCATAACTTCGCCCGTAAAAACCAGGACGTCGCCCTGTTCGAGATTGGGCGGGTGTTCGCGCGCTCCGGTGGGCAGATGAAGGAAGAGCGGCGGGTCGCCGTTGCTCTGACCGGTGCACGCGCCGGCACGTTCTGGTCGGGAGCGGAGCGAGGTGCCAGCTTTGACCTCTACGATCTCAAGGGTCTGCTGGAGGAGTTTTTGGAACAGTTCGGCCTGCGCGGCGTGACGGTGTTGCCCCGCCCTGCCAGCACCACGCTCTTCCTCGAGTCCGCCGCCGTCGCGCTCGGCGGCAAGCTCGCGCTCGGCGAGTTCGGCCAGCTCCTGCCGGCCCTGGCCAAGCGCTACGACGTGCGCGATGCCGTCTTCCTTGCGGAGTTGAGCCTCGATCAGCTGCTGGCGCGACGCAACGCCGCCAAATCGTTCAAGGCGCTGCCGCAATTTCCCAGCATTCGCCGGGACATTGCGCTGCTCGTGGCAGAGAAGACCACCCACGACGCCGTGCTCGACGTCGCCAGACGCGCCAAGCCCGCCAATCTGGAAAAGATCGAGCTGTTCGATGTCTTCCGCGGAAAGAATGTCCCGGACGGCCAGAAGAGTGTGGCCTACGCCTTCACTTATCGGGCCGCCGATCGAACGTTGACCGACCAGGAGGTCAACGCCGCGCACGACAAACTCGTGGCCGAATTCACCGCGCGCCTGCCCGCCACGATCCGGAGCTGACCCAGGCCGCGCGCGAGCGTCGCACGGCGGCGGCGCACCGCGTGCGGCGGGCGGCGATCCCCCGCTTGCCAGCGGAACGCTCGGGGCGCATTCTGCCGGCCATGAACGCGCCGGGAGCGAATCTCGCCGAGGGGACCTCGCCCCTGCAGAAATTTCTCCGCGGGCTCATGGACGAAGGCAAAGCCCTGGTCGAGCTCCAGCTGCCCGACGATCCCCCAAGCCGCATCGCACCACTCCTCGCGGAGCTTGAGGCCCGGGCCCGGGAGGAAAGCGGCCTCGGGATGCCCCAGCTCCGGCTCGACGCGGCCCGGTGGGCCGCGCGGCTGCTCTACCACCTGTGTGTTTTCAGCGTCTTTCGCGAAGTCTCGGCGGAGCGCATCGAAGAAATCTGCCGCGAGCCCTGTCCCGGCCCCAAGGACGCCTCGGCCGTGTGGTCGGTCGACCTGCTCCTGCGCCTTCCCTGACCAGGCCGTCCGCCATCAGGCCGCCGACCACGCTCGGATTCTCATCGCAAGCGCCTTAAGCCAGCCCGGCCAATCCCGCGCCCACAGCCAGTTTTTCACAGAACGCCTCGCTCGCTTGGCGCCGGAGGACCGCCTTTTGCGCCGGGATGCCCATCGGTTCACGGCCGTTGTCGAACAGGCGGAAGCCCAGGCCCGGCGGCTCCGACCGCCGCCCCTTCCCGGCTCGCAGCCGACTCTGCTCCGCTCCATCCCGCTCCCGTCCCGGATGAACTGGCATCAGCTCTCGTCCGGCGGGCCGTGCTTTTTTGTCTTCGGCTGGGGCCATGGCCACTTGTCGATCATCCGCGGCGTCTGGGATGGCACCATGCAATTGCTGCGTTGGGACGAACCGATGATGCAATCCGGCTGGAAACGCCTGCAGGTGGTGCGGACGCCCCGCGACGGATCGACCATCGCCATCGGGTCTGCTGGAGCGCCGCTGGGGCCGCAAACGTTTCCCGCCACGGACGCGTTCTTCAATCAGTGTGGACCTCAAAGGCGTCTCAAGAGTGACCCGTGTTTCCCTCCCGCAGGCGGCCGTCGATGTCGGCTCCACCGAGTCCCCCTCCCAGATTGCCGTCCTTTACCCCCATGGCCCGCTGGCGATCTACCAGGTTTGATCCGCCCGGCGAGTCACCGGCCGGCTTTCCACTCATTGAGGTCCCGCTCGGAAGGCAGTTCGCCCGGCGCCAGGTCGAGGAGTTCCAAGGCCTCGCCGACCAGGTAAAGCGACCCCGCCACGACGACATGCGACGAGTTTCGCACCCGGGCCAGCGCATCCGACAGATCCGTGCAGGCTTCCACCGGGCCAAGCGCGACACGCGCGCACGTCGACGCCAGCAGGTCAGCCGACAATGTGCGGGAACTTTTCACCGGCACGGTCAGAATCCGCGCCGCCAGCGGCGCCAGGACCTGGACCATCGCCTCCCAATCCTTGTCCGCGAGCAATCCGACAACCAGAACCGGACGGAGTTCCGGCCAAAGATCCTCCAGGCCTTGCCGGAGGACCTCGGCGCCCGCGACATTGTGGGCGCCGTCCAGAATCCATTGGCCGCCGCCCGGACGCGGGCAAATTTGCATCCGTCCCGGCCAGTGGGTCGTTTCCAACGCAGCCCGCATCGCCTGGAGAAACACCGGCCACGATGGATTCAGCACGCGCGCGGTGGCCAACGCCACCGCCGCATTCGCACGCTGGTGGCGCCCCGCCAATCCAAGCCCGGGCCAATTGCCGCCGTGGCCATCCGTTGCCCAACTCCAGGCCGCGGCCTCATCCACCGTTGCCACCCCGCTGATGACGGACCCGTCGCCGATCAGGGTCAAAGCACATCCCAGTTCGCGCGCGCGGGCCGCGATGACCTCGGCTCCCCGGCCGGGCGCCGCGCCCGTGACGACGGGCCGCCCCGGCTTGATGATGCCGGCCTTTTCCGCCGCGATGGCCTCGTGGGTCGCTCCCAGCCACTGCTGATGATCCAAGTCGATGTTGGTGATGACGCTCGCCTCGGGCATCACGATGTTCGTCGCGTCGAGGCGGCCTCCGAGGCCGGTCTCCCAGACGACCAGATCGCAGGACTGTTCCGCGAAATAACCCAGGGCCATGACCGTGACAAACTCGAAGAAGGTGGGCATCCGGCCGTCAGGCAGCGGCTGGGTCAACTCTGTCCGAATTCGTTCAGTCCAGCGCGCGACGTCGGCTTCCGGGATGGGCGCGCGGTCGACCTGGATGCGTTCGCCGAAGGAGACGAGGTGCGGTGAGGTATAGAGGCCCACGCGCCGTCCGGCGTGGCGATGCATGGCCTCGAGGAAGGCGCAAACGGAGCCTTTGCCGTTGGTCCCGGCGACGTGAATGAATCGAAGCCGGTCCTGGGGACAGCCGATGCGCCGGGCAAGTTCCAAAGTCGTTTCGAGCCCGGGACGCACGCCGAACACCTGGAGGCTGCGAAGGAAGGCGATGGCCTCTGCGTAGGTCACGGCCGCAGGGTAGCGCCCCACGCGGCCGGACTCCATGGCGGAGTGCAGGGAAAGCCGACGAGGTCAGAACGAAGCGGACCTGGCGCAGGGAACGAGAGCGCCGTGCGGAACTATTTCTGGTCCAGTTCCGTGATGAGCACGAACCAGGCGTTTTGGTTTTTGTCGTCGCCGGAGTAAACGAACGACTCGCCTTTGTTCAATGACTTGGTGGCCCGGTGAACCGGTTTGCCTTCACCAATCAGCACGACCTCGACGCGGGGCCCCTCCAGCTCCTTGATTTCGACCGTGCACTTTTTGCTGAGCTCGAAGGGAACGGTGCCGCGGGACGGGATGTCCTTCACCACCGTGTTGACCACAAAATAATTTTTCCACTTGAAGGCCTTGCGCAGGCGCTCGGCGGTGGCGGAGTCCACCGGAACATGTTTCGCGTCGGGCGACTTGGCGTCATCGGTCGCCCAGATCAGCTTGGCCTCAATCTTGACGTTGGCCGCCCACGCGGACATCGCGCCCAACGCGAACACAAGGCCTCCGGCCATCAGCCGGGACGGCCACGAACGGGAGAACGACAAACTCATTGGCGGAACAACAAGTCGTCCACTGACTCCGATTCGCCTTCCTCCGCCGGCGCCGACTGATCCTTGGCGTAGACGTAGACCACGAACATTTTATCCGCGTGCGATCGATACGAGATGGAGGACATGTCGTCCGACAGATTTTCGACCTCGATCATTTGCACAGCCTCCTCGAGGGAGGTCGGGCTGAAAAACTTCACGGACAGCGCCGCCACCAGCATGACCAGGGCGAGGCCCGAGGCGGGGATCATGAACCGCCGCAACGCGGCCAGGAACACCGACACGCCCCCGGCGGACGAGACGGTCTCAGACCGCTCAGCCTGCTCGATGGAACGTCGGATCTGGCTCCAATAAAACTCGCGGCTGGCGGGGACGGCGCGGGCGGGCTCATTGGCCGCCACCCAGGAACGGGTGGTTTTCAACTCCGCCGCCATGGCCGCCGCTTCCGGATCACTCGAAACCATCGCCTGAACGGCGCGGCTGTCGTCAGCCGTCAGTTCGCCGTCCACCCAAGCCTGCAACTTCAACTGCAACTCGCCATTCATTTTAACTCAGTTCCTCTCGTTTGTAGCTCGCCATCAAATTCGCCATCTTGCGCCGCGCATAAAACAGGCGGGACATCACCGTCCCGATCGAACATTCCATGCGCTTCGCGATCTCTTTATATTCCAAATCTTCAAATTCGTGCAAAATGAGCACTGTTCGGTGCTCGTAGGACAGCTTGCCCAGCGCCTCGTCAATGCGGCGCCGAAGCTCGGACCGCTCGAGCCCTTCGGTCGGGTTGATCGCCACCGTCGGCATCTGCCGCTCAACCCCGCCCAAATCCTCTTCCAATTGCTCAATCGACTCCGCCCGCTGCCGCTTTTGTTTCCGCAGCTGATCGAGGCACAAGTTAATTACGATCCTCGTCATCCACGTGACAAAACTTGACTCGCCTTGAAATTGTTTCAGGCGCTGCCAGCCTTTCACCCACGCTTCCTGAGAAAGATCAACCGCTTCGTCCTCGTTCCGCATCATGCTGAACGCCCGGGCAAATATCTTATCCCGGTGACGCGCCACCAACTCCTCGAAGGCCTCCATGCTGCCCTTCTGGGAGCGCCGGACCAGCACTTCATCGCTGATCGCGGGTTGTTCCTGTTGCGACGCCATGGTTCGACGGAGGGGTCTGAGGGGCTATTCAGACCCGATCAAAGCAGTCCTTTCGTGCTGGGCAGCTCCCCGGCCACGCGCGGGTCGCGCTGGCAGGCGAAGTCCACCGCCCGGGCAAACGACTTGAACAAGCCTTCCACCACGTGGTGCGGCTCCTCTCCATACAGCAGCTCCAAATGCAGGTTGCACCTCGCCTCGTTCGCAAATCCCTGGAAAAACTCCCGGGCCAGCCCGAAACGGAACGCGCTCGACATGTCCTGCCGCTTTTCCGCCTCCGTAATCGTCCTGAATGCCATCCGATCCAAACCCCGCCAGACCAGATACGGGCGACCGCCAAAGTCGATCACGCAGCGGGCCAGGCACTCGTCCATCGGCACGTAGGCCTCCCCCCAGAGCGGATTCCGGGGATCGAACCCACTTCCATAACGCCGCAGCCCTTTCTTGTCCCCCAGGGCCTCCCGAAACGCCTGGCCCAGGGCGATCCCGCAATCCTCCACCGTGTGATGCGCATCCACCTCCAGGTCCCCCCGGCAGGTCAGGCGCAGGTTCGTCGTCGAATGCTTGGCAAACAGGGTCAGCATGTGGTCCAGAAACGGGATCCCCGTCCGGATCGAAGCCCGACCCCGCCCGTCAATCTCCAACTCCAGTCGGATGCGGGTTTCTTTCGTTTCGCGAACCAGTTTCGCGGCGCGTTTCGGCATGGCGCGAAGTTACTCGGAGTCCGCTCCGAAAAAAAAGCCCAAACAAATTCTCCCTCACGAAATCCTCTCCAATGCCGAAATAAGTGCTGCGCATGTCGCTCTGGGTCATCCGCATCTTCTTTCTGCTGCTGTGCACCGTCGCCGGATACGCCATCAGCCAGGTGCGCCCCGAACTCATCGAGGGCGGCGCCTACGGCCTCACCATCGGCTTCGGCCTCGGCAGCCTGCTGGTCGCCCTCGACCATATCCTGAAGGGTTTCTCCCTGCGCGCCTTCTCCGCCGCCACCTTCGGGCTCCTCCTCGGAACCCTCGTGGCCAGCCTTCTCGACCAAACCCAACTGTTCGTCTTCGCCGACGAAAAAACCCGCTGGCTCATCCGCCTCGGACTCTTCCTCGGCTTCGGCTACCTCGGAATGATCCTCTCCCTCCGCAGCAACAAGGAGGATTTTGCCCTGCTCATCCCCTATATCCGCTTCCGCTCCCAGTCCAAGCCCGGCAATCTCTTTGTCCTCGACACCAGCGTCATCATCGACGGCCGCATCGTCGAACTGATCGAACGGCGCTTTCTGGAGGGCATCGCGGTCGTCCCCACGTTCGTCCTGCAGGAACTGCAATACATCGCCGATGCCCAGGACGCCACGCGCCGCGCCCGCGGCCGGCATGGACTGGACATCCTGAAGCGCATCCGCCAATGCCCCCGCGTCGAAGTCCGCATCCAGGAATCCCACATCCCCGCGGAAACCCCCGTCGACGCCCGCCTGCTCAAACTGGCCCAATCCCTCGACGCGCGCCTGGTCACGAATGACTTCAACCTCGGGAAGGTGGCGGAGCTCCAAGGCGTCCCCTGCCTAAATCTCAACGAGCTCGCCTCGGCGCTGAAGCCCATCCTCCACGCGGGCGACGTGCTCTCGCTGCGTATTGCCCGCGAAGGCAAGGATCGCGGCCAGGGCATCGGTTACCTCCCCGATGGCACCATGGTGGTGGTCAACGGCGGACACCCCTACGTTGGGCAACAGGCTGACGTCCAGGTCCAGTCCCTCCATCACACCGGGGCGGGCGTCATGGTCTTTGCCGAGGTCCAGCGCAAGACCGCGGCCTGACCGCCACCGCCTCACGCTCCCGCCTCCGCTGGCACTCCCCCCAGACGCCACAGGGCGGAGAGCAGTTCTCCGAGGCCAAACGGCTTCGCCAGGGTCAAATCCGCACCCAGCCCCCGGGCGGAGTTCAAATAGTCGAACGCCGATCCGCGGCCTCCGCCGGAGATCGCCAAAATCCTCGCTCCGCGATCCTTCTGGCGCACTTCCGCAATGGTTTCCAATCCCTCCTTGACGTCCATCAGGAGGTCAACCACGAGAATGGCGTCGGGACGGGTCGCATATTGCTGCAACACTTCCACGCCGTTGCGAGCCTCGACCACCGCGTAGCCCGCCATCCGAAGCTGCTCGGACAGCACCGTCCGCAGCTCGTCATCATCGTCGGCCAGAATAACGTTTCGGAACCCGCGCTCGTCCCCGCCCCCCGCGCTGTTCCCGCCCTCAACCGGCGCCGCGGGCAAGACGATCGAGAAGGTCGTGCCGACCGCCAGCTGGCTTTCCACCGCGATATGGCCCTGATGGCTCTCGACTATCCCGAAAACAATCGACAACCCGAGCCCGGTCCCCTTCCCGGCAGGCTTGGTCGTAAAGAACGGATCGAAGATCCGCTGGCGCGTCATCGCGTCCATGCCAGCGCCGGTGTCGCGAACGGTCAGCTTCGCGCCTCCCGCCTGCCGGCGTCCGGGCAGCCGCCGCGCCATCTCCTCCCCCGAAGCCTGTTCCAAGGTCAGGGTGATGTTCCCCGGACGGTCGCCCAACGCATGCCAGGCATTGGTCACGAGATTGACAATTACCTGCTCGATCTGAGCCGCGTCCGCGAGCACATCGGGAACGTCCTTGGCGATGGACACCGAAAGCTGGGCCGAGGCGGGCAGGGTCGCGCGGAGGAGGGCCGCACTTTCCTCAACGATCGGGGCCAGGGGACCGTTGCAGCGGGCCGTCGGCTGTTGGCGGGCAAACGCCAACACCTGGCGCACGATCTCTCGGGCCCGCAGGCAGGATTTGTGTGCCCGCTCCAGCGGGCGCTGCGACAAATGGTCTCCTCCGAGCTCGCCCATGGCCAACGCCAAATTGCCGAGAATGACACACAGGACATTGTTGAACTCATGGGCGACTCCCCCGGCCAGGGTCCCGAGCGACTCCAATTTCTGCTTCTGTCGCACTTGCGCTGCGAGCGAAGCTTGGTCGTCGGCGAGACGTCGCGCCTGCGTCACGTCCTCGAACATGGCCACAAAACCATCCCCGTCGCGCCCTGCCTCGCCCAGCGCGGTCATCGTCCACTCCACCCAGAGTTCGCGCCCGCCGCGATCGACGCATCGCCAGGCCTCGCGAGAGACTCGGGAGCCCTCGCGAAATTGCCGTAGACGCTGACGCATCTCGTCAGCTCCTGGCGGCGGAGCGAGGAGTTCCTCCAGCCGCCGGCCCACCACCTCCAGGCGGGCGTAACCAAACATTTTTTCCGCCGCGGGGTTCCAATCCGTGATTCGACCTTTCGCGTCGCCGATGAGGCAACCTATCGGCAGCTGGCGAAACCAAACGGCGATGCGGTCCAGGCTTTCTTGCTTCTCCTGCAAGGCCAGAATCAGGGCAATCTCCGCCTGCACGGACTCTGCCAGATCAGCCAGGAGGCGCATCTCATCCGATCGCCATTGGCGAGGCCGGTTGTCCACCACGCAGAAGCTGCCCAAAATGTGCCCCTCCGGGGTTCGGATCGGAAAGCCGGCATACGCGGCGACATTCAACTCACGCACGGCCGGATTATCCCGGACGAGTGCATGTTTGGACGCGTCTTCAACGATGAGCGGACCGCCCGATTCAACGACATGGCGGCAGAAGGAGTGGGTCAGCGGCGTTTCCCGGCGGGAAGCCCACGGTTCCCCCAGCCCGATCTGGCTCTTAAAAAACTGCCGGGCTTCATCGACCAACGACACGAGGGCCACCGGCGTCCGTATTACCTGCGCGGCCAACCGGGTCAAACGATCGAACTGCGCCGTGGTTGGCGAGTCCATCAGTCCCGTCCGCTCCAGGGCAGCGAGACGACCGGCGTCGAAGAGAGAGAGATTCATGAAGGGAGCAGCCTCCGGGCGGCAACGCGTGGCCCCGGACCTGCGGTCGCGGCCCGTCCGGCGCATTGGCCTCTGGAATATTTCAATTCCACGCATGCCCGGAAGCTTGCCTCCCGTCCGCGCCGCCGCCCATCCTCTCAAAAGAGGAGATCGCTCTCGCCAAAGAAAATGAGCGTAGAACCGGCCGATGGGCCGAGGGACCCAGTTCTGAAGGAGCGATTAAGGCTCGATAAGGTTTTCCCGAATGGCGTAGCGGACCAGATCGCTCGTCATCCTCAGATCCAGTTTGCTCATGATGTTGCGCCGGTGGGTGATCACCGTGCTCAGGCTGACGTTCATGACGGCGGCGGCCTCCTTGTTTGACCGGCCTTCTGCAAGCAACTGGACGAGTTCCCGCTCGCGGGGGGTGAGACGGCTGCGCACGACCGGCGGGACTTTTCGCCGGTCGCCGCGCATTTCGTCCAGGATGATCTCGGAAACTTTGGGCGTAAAAAAGGTCCGGCCGGAGGCGAGCGCGTCGATCGCTTGGGCCAGCCACTCCGGCGCGTCGCTCTTCAGCAGAAAACCGCGGGCGCCCGCCTCCAGCACCTGCCGGGCGAGCGCCTCCGAGTCGTGCATGGTCAGGACCAGCAGGCACACGGCGGGCAGGATTGCCCGGATTCTTCCAATGGCTTCGAGGCCGCCCAATTCGGGCATGGTGATATCGAGCACCACCAAATCCGGCCGCAGCGCGCGGGCTTTCTCCACCGCCTCCCGACCATTGGCGGCCTCTCCCACGATCTCCCACTCCCGCCGTTGGGCAATCACCGCCCGCAGGCCCTGCCGGACCATGCCGTGATCGTCGGCGATGAGAATGCGAAGGCGTTTCATGCGACGGATTTGGGCTCCAGGGGCAGGCTCGCGAGGACCGTGGTGCCCTGGTTGTCCGATTCAATTTCGAGCAGCCCACCCAGGTGACGCAAGCGCTCGCGCATGCCCCGCAGGCCGACGCCGGCGCCCGCCCGCAGCGCCTCGGGCGGCAACCCATGGCCGGAGTCCTGGACTTCGAGCCGGACCTCCGCGTCGTCACTCTCGAGCCGAATCAGCGCGGCGGCACTGGCCGAGTGGCGGTGCACGTTTGTCAGGCATTCCTGCGCAACCCGAAACAACGCCAGCTCCATCTCATAGGACAGGCGCACTCGATATTTTCCGGCGTCGACCTGGACGCGGAGGGCGCTGCGCCGGGTGAAGCCGGCCGCATAATCCCGCAACGCTTCGGCCAGGCCCAACTCCTCGAGGATCGGCGGGTGGAGGGACCAGGAGCAGGTGCGCAGCTCCTGCAGCGACTGGTCGAGCAAATCCTGGGTGTCCGCCACCAGCGAGCCGGCTTCGGCGGGCAGGGCCGGCTCCCGCGCGCGCAGGTGGCAGACGTTCAGCCGCGCGGCCGCCAGATGCTGGGTCGTGGAGTCGTGCAACTCCCGCGCAATCCGCCGGCGCTCCTCGTCTTCGGCCTGGAGCAATTCTTTGAGCAGTCCATGGCGAACGGCCTCGGCCTGCTTGCGATCCGTGACGTCGCGCAAAATCACCTGCAACACCGGAGAACCACGGTCGATGTAGGACACGGCCGTCACCTCCACGTCGCGCACGCTTCCATCCAGACGCACCACCTGCTCCTCAATCAACGGGGCCTCCCCGGGGACCCGTTGCAGGTCCGCGATGCGCTCCCGAATGATGGCGTGGTAGCGAGGATGGAAAAATTGCAGCGGATCTTTCCCGAGGACTTCCTCGGGCCGCTCCGCGCCAAAAAGCGCGAGGGCAGCCTTGTTGATGTAGGCAATCCGGCCTTGCTGGCTGATGAAGACGGCCTCGGGATTGGCCTCCACCAGCCCGCGGTAACGCGCCTCGCTGTCCCGCAACGCCTCCTCGGCGCGCCGGCGTTCCGCCAGTTCGGCCTCCAACCCTGACGTGCGATCCGCCACTTTCATTTCGAGCGTTCGGGCGTAGCCGGCCAGACGCGACCGGGCAATGACGGCATGAGCCGAGAGGGCGAGCACAAGGGCCAGGACCCCCGCAATACTGGCGCGAAACCAAAACTGTTCCTGAATCGGGCGGGCGTGGACCCGGAACTGAAAATGCGCCGGAGTCGGATCCACATCGCCTCCGGCGTCCCGCGCTCGTACTTCGAGAAGATGATCGCCTGTCCTCAGCATCGTGGCCGGGCAACGCACCACTGTCTCCTGACGGTCCACGCTCCAAGGCCCTCCATCGAGCCGCCAGGCGAAGCTGTAATCGTTCCGGAACCCGACCGGCCACGAACGTTCAACGGCCCCCAACCGCACCTCGAGTGCCTGGCCGTGGATGAGGTTCGTATTGGCACTAAGAATTTGCGTGCGCGGAGGCACGCCATCCGGCGCGAAACGAAAACCCACCTCCACGTTTCCGAGCCAATAATGACCCAGCCCATCCCGGAGCACCCCCATGACCTGCAAGCTCTCGGGCACACCCATAACCCGCGGCACCACCCCCTGGCCCGGGTCCACCCGGATCACGCGCCCCCGACCGCCCGCGAGCAACGTTCCATCCCACGCCCGGGTCATCGAAAAGACCGCGTCCGAAGGATAGACTTCCCAACGATTGGATCGCAGGCAGGCCAGACCATCCCGCCCACCGGTCCGACCTGAGCACGCCACCCAAAGTTCGTCGCCACGTTCAAGCACATTCACGATCGCCCGGCCGGGAACATTCGTGACGCTGCGCCATGGCCCTCGCGGAGCCGTCCACTCGGCGAGGCCGTTGTCGCCGAAGAGCCACATGCGGCTGCCGATTTTGCTGATGTACAGACCCTGGCCGTAGTCGCTGAGGAAGCCCGCCGGGATGTCGACCTCGGGCTGCGCCGATGGCCCTATCCAAATCGCGTGACCCTCATGGTTCGGGGCGCGCAACACCAGCCACGCGCAGTCCCGACTGGGGCCAGGCCGATAACCCGGTTTGTCTCCCGGCGGGGCACGGAGTATGCATTCCACCGGCCATCCACGAAATGTGCCACGGTCAACTCCCGGCCCGTAGTCCAACCCGCCACCCAATAACCCGACGGGTGGTCCGCCTGGCCTTGGGCGATCGCCTCCATGCCCAAATCGTGAAACGAGAAGGTCCGGGCCGAATTCCCCAACCAGCGCGTGACGCCCTTTGGGTTCCAGCCCCAAACCACACCCGCGCCATCCACGCCCAAGTCTTCGTATGACGATTCCAACCGCTCCAGACGATCCCCCGCGGAGCGCACCGGCGGCCCGGCGGGAAGGGTCCGGCTGCTGTTGCGCGCAAACCAAACCCGGCCGCTGCCATCGACAAATTTGGGCGGAGGCACACCCTTGAAGCGATGCCACTGCCCATGCCGTCGCCAGAGTTTTGCCGTCTCATGCCCAACCACCCAGATATTTCCATCCGGATCCTCCTGCACGTCCTCGCTGTATCCGCCAAAAATTTCGTATTCCGCCGAACGTTGCACCCATGCCTCGCCCGACCACTCGGCAATCGCCCGCCGGCCTTCCCCCGCCAAAATGCTGGCGAAAAGCCGGCCATCGGCCGTGGCGGCGACCCCATACTGATGGTTAGGCACGTCGGCCAGCGGACGCCACTGATTGCCCTCCAATTTATAAAGCTCTTTGCCCGTGGAAAACATCACCGGCTGGCCGGGCACCTCAACCACGCAGCCGGAAGCGAACGACGCTCCCGGCCGGTCCGGCCGCAATACCGTTTCCCAACGGTCGCCCATCCAGCGGGCCAATCCGTCCGGCGTCACCACCCACTGCCGGCCATCTGAATCCCGGAAGTAATTCACCACGTATTCGCTGGGCAAGCCCTCCGCCACGCCGTACCGCCGCCATCGCCCGTCCCGCCAGGCCGTCAGCCCGCCGCTCCGGGCGGAGCTGGGCCACGGATCGCTGCAGAACCAGACGGTTCCATCCGGATCCTCCACGATGCGCCGAACGCTGGGTCCCGCCAGATTTGTTTCCGACCCAAACGACCGAAAGCCGGTCCGGTCGTAAATGCCCGCCCCTCGGTCGGTCCCGACCCAAAGCCTGCCTCCCCGGGTGACCGCGACGCACCTCACGAATTCGCTGGGCAATCCTTCGGCGACTCCGTGTCGGCGCCATTGATATCCGTCGTACTCCCGCAATCCGCTCGAGGTGGCGAGCCACGCGCGGGTCATCCACGGGCGGTTGGTGCCGCGCTCAAAAGCGATGTTAAATACGCTGCAACCGCTGAGCTGAGCGTCCCCTTCAAACGAGAGAATCCGCCAGGACTGCCGGAGGGACTCATTGGGATCGATCGGAGCTGCAGCCCGCCCATCTGGGAGCAGGACGGAGAGGACGAAAACGATGAAAAGGAACCGGGCCACAGCCCGGGCGGGCCGACCCAAGAAATGGAACAGGCTTGAGGATTGTCCAGCGTTACGATGAGCGCGCCGCAACGTCCTCAATACCCCAATCCGACCCTCCGCTGCCCCCCCTTCTCCCGCACCCCCGCCGCCAGAAGGCATTATCCCGATGCCAACCATTGGTCTATTGCATGCCAAATTACTGCTGACCTGTCGAACGGAAAAAACACCGATTTACCGCTTGCGTGTCATCCATGCAACCGACGAATGAACCGCTTTCGCCCACCCCATCCACACGGTCACACGGCGGTCCGGCCCATCCCTCCTCTCAAAACCCATTTACGCCGTCGCGGGCAGGGCGATCGGCCTCGGCGCCGACGCCGGGGTCCGCCGCGCTGCGTAATAGTCCGCCAGGCTTTGCGTCGACGGGCGCAGGTTTTCCGCGGCGATGGCGGAAAGAATTCTCTCCTCGGTCATGATGAAACGCTCGCGCTTGTAGAGGAGATAATCACCGCGCATATCCGACGGGGTCAGGTTGATGGTCACCAGATTGGCCCCCGTGGCCAGGCCGCGGCGATATCCATCCTCCGGTCCGGCCAGGTTGAGGGCGCTCACGGCCGGGATCACCCAGTCAGGCCGCATCAGGCGGAGCGCAGCCATGCAGTTGAGCGCAAGATCGAGATGGGCGGTGGGCGAACTGGCGAGTGGCGTGGCCTCTCCCGGAATGAACGGGCTCACACTACAGCCCACGAGGGGCAGCTGGGCGGCCAGCTCGAAGTTGGCGAGCAGCGTCGCCGGCGTTTCCCCGGGCAGGCCCGCGATGAAACCCGAGCTGACGTTCCAGCCCTGCGCGGCGAGCAGCCGGATGTGCTCCAGGCGCTCGGGGAGCGTCCCGGGAGCCTGCCGTTGACGGTAGAGTTCCGGGTCGGCGATTTCGAACTTGATGATGTAAATGCTGGCGCCGGCCGCCAGCAGTTCCTGGTAAAGGTCCGCGCGCAACGTGCCCAGGCAAACGCTGAGTCCGAGCGTCGTTTCCCGCCGCAGCGTCCGGAGCAGCGGCAGAACCACCTCCTCCACCGCCAGCGGATCTTCGCCGGTCTGGATGTTGACGTCCGTGATGCTGGCCGGGCGCTGATGGATTAATAGTTCGGCGAGCTGGTCGTGTCGGGCCCGGAAGCGATGCAGAGTGCGATTGCTTCGGCGCATGCCGCAATAATCGCAATTCTCCCGGCAAAAGTTCGAGACCTCCACCACCGCCCGCATAAACACATCGCGCCCGAACCGGGACCGTGCCACGCCCGCCGCCCGGGCGTGCAGGCTCCGCTGGGTCTCCCCCTGAGCGGCTATCATCCGGGCCCGATCGTCGTCGCAGCGCTGGTCGTCTGTCACGCCCGCGACGTTAAAGGTCCGGTTTGATCTCCTGCAATGTTAATTCACCCCGGCGGGACCGCCTCATTCCTGCCGGCGACCGCGCGCCTCCGGGTTCGCACGGATATTCCCTCCGGCAAATTCACGTGGGAAAATGTATTGCCAATGGCCTCCGTCCACCGGCTACCCTCGGTCCCTATGATCCTCCCGAGAAGCGCCCTGCTCCACCCCCCTGCCCAGCCCGCCTCCACCCGCCGACAGTTCCTCACTCGCGTCGGCCTGGGCAGCATTTTGTTCACAGCGCCCGGCGCCTTCGCCGAACGCCTGTCCCGGACTCCCGCCCAGACCGAAGGCCCGTTTTATCCGGATCATCTCCCGCTCGATACCGACAACGACCTGCTTGTCGTCAACAACGCGCTCACGCCCGCCGTCGGCGACGTCACGTATCTGAGTGGAAGAGTGCTCGACCTGAAGGGCGCGCCCGTTCGCAACGCCACGGTCGAGATCTGGCAATGCGATTCGTCCGGGGCCTATTTGCATTCCAAAGACACCAACAAAGCCAAACAGGACAAAAACTTTCAGGGATTCGGGCGGTTCGTCACCGGCTCCAGCGGCGAGTACCTCTTCCGGACGATCAAGCCCGTCTCCTATCCCGGGCGCACCCCGCACATCCACTTCAAGATTCGCCGGGCCGGCCGCGAGCTGCTGACCACCCAGTGCTACATCAAGGGACATCCGGGCAACGAAAAGGACGGCATCTGGAAAGCCATCCCGGACGAGCGCCAGCGCAAGGCCGTCACGGTCGAATTCAGCCCGCTGAAAGGCGCGCAGGCCGGCGAGTTGGCGGCGCGCTTCGATGTCGTGCTCGGCTTCACGCCCGCCGGCTAATCGACGCACCTAGCAGCCCGGGTTCGCTTCCCAGAGTGGTTCTCCGCCCGCGTCGGCCCCGCCGGCCACAAGGCTACAGGGTCAGGCCAAAGAGGCCTTCGTAGGTCTGGATCGCGTAGCGATCCGTCATGCCGGCGAGGTAATCGCAAATCGCGCGCGGCCACCCGTCCTGCCGCGCCCGCCGGCGGCAGTCGTCGCCGATCGCCGATGGATGATCGGAAAAGTAGGCGAACAACTGCGCCAGCATCCGGACCGCGCGTTGGTTGGGCTCATGCACCACGGGGTTGTAATACAAGTTTCGATAAAGATACTTGCGCAGCTGCAGATTCAGCTTCCGGCGGCGCTCGCTGTACTGAATCAGCGGCCGGCGCCGGGCCCGCACGTCGTCGGCTGATTGCACCCCGGCCTGTTGTATCGCCGCCTCGGAAGTTTCCACCACGTCCTTGACCTGCTCGTCGATGATGCACCGGATGGTGTAGTAGCGGCGGGTTTCAGCCGCCCGTTTTCCGCGCGGGCTCCCCGCTCTCCGGGCGACATGCGCCGCGGCTTCCGCCCAGACCTCCACCTCGCGCTGCAATGTTTCTTCGGACAAGAGCCGCGCCGTCAGGCCGTCATCCAGATCGTGGGAATAATACGTGATCTCGTCGGCCAGATTGGCCACCTGGGCCTCGAGGGACGGGGAGTGCGCCTCGAAGTTGAGCTGGCGCCCCGGACGGTCGAAGCCGGTGACATGTTTGGCCAGGCCTTCGCGGACCTCCCACGTCAGGTTGAGCCCGGGAAACGCCGGATACTTGCGCTCGAGCAACTCCACCACGCGCAGGCTTTGCCGGTTGTGCTCGAATCCCCCGTGCCCTTTCATCAGCCGGTTGAGCACCTCCTCCCCCTTGTGGCCGAACGCCGAATGGCCCAGGTCGTGGGCCAGCGCAATCGTCTCCGTCAGGTCCTCGTTCAGCCGCAACGCCCGCGCGATGTTCCGGGCGATGGCCGCGACCTCGATCGTGTGGGTGAGGCGCGTGCGCAGATGATCGCCGGTGCCGTTGAGAAAGACCTGCGTCTTGTATTCCAGCCGCCGAAAAGCCCGCGAGTGGATGACGCGGTCGCGATCGCGCTGGTATTCGGTGCGCAGTTCGGGCGGGGTTTCGCGGTGGCGGCGACCGCGGGTCTCGCCGCTGAACTGGGCATAGGGAGCCAGGAGAAGCCGCTCCCGCTCTTCCAGTTCAGCACGCAGACAGGGCATGGTCAAAAACGGCCGTCGCTTGCCGGACCGCCCCCCAAACAGCAGGCGGCCGTGCCCGGCCCGACGTTGAAGCTCAGCCCACCTGGTTGCCCGCGAGCACCTCCTGCACGGAGATGCCGCGGAGCTCGAAGAGGCGGCGGATGGTGTCTTCGATCAGGTTGTTCGGACACGAGGCGCCGGCGGTGATGCCGACGGTGATTTGCCGGTTGGGCAACCAGGCATGCGTCTCGACCTCCTTCTGAAGGTGGAGATTGTAGTGCCGGATGATCTCGGTCGACTCCATCTTGCCGGCATTCTTGATGAAAAACGTGGGCAGCTTGGCTTCGCCCATCTCGGCCAGGTGCGACGTGTTGGAGGAGTTATAGCCGCCGATGACGATGAGCAGGTCCAGCGGCTCGGCCAGCAGCTTGCCGAGCGCGTCCTGGCGATCCTGGGTCGCGCCACAGATGGTGTCAAAGAAGCGGAAATGATCGGCAATATTTTCCGGCCCGTAACGCTCCACCATCGCCGCGCGCAGCCGGCGCTGGACCTCCTCGGTTTCGCCCCGCAACATCGTGGTCTGATTCGCCACGCCGATCGCCTTCAGATGGATGTCGGGATCGAACCCCGGCGAGTAGGCGCCCTTGAACCAGGTCAGAAATTCCTCCTTGTCGCCGCCGTGCACGATGAAGTGGCAGACGTAATCCGTCTCGTCCAGGTTGTAGACGACCAGGTAATGACCGGTGCCGTAGGCGGTGGCCTGCGACGTGGTGGCTTTGGTCTCCTCGTGCTTGGCCTTGCCATGGATGATGCTGGTGACGGACTCCTTCGAATACTGCCGGACGCGTTTCCACACGCTCATCACGTCGCCGCAGGTCGTGTCGACCAGCTGGCAGCCCTTGTCCTCCAGCTTGCGGCGCGTGGCCACCTCGGTGCCAAACGCCGGAATGATGACCACATCGTCGGCGCGGAGCAGCGCCAATTCGTCGTCTGTCGGCTTGTTGGAGATCGTCTTGATCCCGAGATTGCGGATCTGATCGTTGACCTCGGGATTGTGAATGATTTCGCCGAGCAGATAGATCGGCTTGTCCGCCGGGAACGACCTGCGCGCGGCGTAGGCAAGATCGATGGCCCGCTCGACGCCGTAGCAAAAACCAAATTCCTTGGCCAGTTTTACCGTGAGGCCGCCCGCGGACAGTAAGTTGCCGCGGGCCCGGATTCGATCCACGAGCTCACTGCGATAGTGCGATTCCACCTGGGCCTGCACCGCCGCCATGATGTCCGGACGGCGCAGGTTCAATTTCTTCGCGGGTTCAGCCGCGGCCGGAGCCGCCAGCGACGCTGGTGTTGTCATTAGCCCACACCGTAGCAAGGCCCCTCCGCCGGGGGAAGCGGCAAAACTCGGCCCGGCTGGTGCCTTTTACCATTGGCGCAATCGATAGAATCCCGCCGGCGCGATGTTCCCAGCCTCGTCGTAGCTCAACCCAGGCGACGGCGCGCCGGCCGGCCGATAGGGCCCACCAGCGATCTCCGATCGCTCCACCTGGAAGACTCGCCCCGGACCTTCCCAGCGCAGGCTGACCCCGCCGGATGCCGGGCGGCGGTCGATCCGCGTAATCCGCGGTGCGGATGCCACCGCCGTCACGTCCGTGAAGACCCAGAGGCCATCGAGCCCGAAATCGGCCAGGTCTTCCAAGGGTTGAAATGGCCCCACCAGATCGAGATTCCGGATCACCACGCAGCCTTGATCGCTCAGGAGATCGCCATGGCCATAGACCTCGGAGTGCTCACCGTAAAATCCGGTCTCCACCGAAAACCACACCTCGCCGCTTGGCCAAACGTAGATCGCATCCAGGCCGTAGTCCGCCTTGGCATTGGCGGGATGCAACCGCGCGATCAGTTCCTCGTTGGTTTTCAGCACAACGCCGCGGCTCGACAACAGGTCGCCACGCCGCACCTTCCGGCCCAGGCGCTCGGAAAAGAAATCCTCCCGGATCGAGAAATAGACCTCTCCATCGGGCTGGACCTGCACGGCATCCAGGCCAACATCCGGCACCAATGGCATCGCCCCAAAACCGGATGTCAGCTCCGGGTTGCGCCGCCAGATCCGGCCCCGGTCGGAAAGCAGGTCGCCCTCGTGCAACGGGCCCAGGGTCTCGCTGAAGACATCCTTCTCGATCGAAAACAGCACCTCGCCCCCCGGCGACAAATCCATGGCGTCGAGCCCCCCATCGTCGGGCGCCGGCGATGGCATCATCCCCAGCCCGGCCATGAGCTCGCGGTTCCGTCGAATCACCCGCCCGGCGGACGAAAGCAGATCCCCACCACTCAGCCGGTTCGTCGGCGGGTTGTCGATCCCCGGGGTCAAGCCGCTCCCGGTGGAAAACCAGAGCTCCCGGAAGGGCGCGCCGGAGAGTTGGAGCTGATAAACCTGGGTGAACGTGCCGTTGGTCTGGACCTCCGTCGCGGCCAGCATCGGCCATAGGCGCTCCACGAACGGAGTCGCGTTCGTGAAGTAACACACGCGATTGGTCGCGCCGTCGTCGATGTAAAGTTTCAGCGTCAGCTCCTGGCGCAACGCCACCTCGCCACCCACCTCATAGTCGCCCTGCCCGCGAATCTTATACAACCGCCCGGAAATATCGCCGGCCGTCCACTCCACGTTCTCGACCGCAAAGCGCGAGAAAAGAGGATTCTCTTCGATCATCCGCAGGTCGAACGTGCCGCGCAGCGGCTGCTGAATCGTCGGCCGGCCGCACGGCGGGCAATCGTCCAGGAGATACGCGCCCGGCAGCAGGGTGTAACGCCACACCGGCGCCTCGGCCCGCAGCCTGGTCGTCGGCAGGCACAACGCGATCAATGCCACCGCGGCGCTCCCAGCCAAATACCACCCTCCGCCCGTTGCATGTTGCCGGAGTTTTTGCGGATGCTTCATAGCCGGTAGTTCAGTCATGTGACTCCACCCGCCCCTCACCGTCCAGCCTATCCTCACCCACCAGCCCCGACCCGCTCGCCGCATCTTGCCATGGGTATACCCTGACTTGCCCCGGGCTGCAGCCCGGCTAGTTGACGTGGAAAGCTCTCCAAGACCTGGCGGAGACCCCACCGGCCCGGTGACTCGCGAAGCGTCTTGGAGTGCGGTAGTCCTCTACCGCTTTCCGCGGGGAGATGATAACGACGCGCAAAGCTTCGCGCGTTATCGAGTCACAATGAATTTGGAAATGCGCGCCCAGTGTTCGACTCCCGGCACACCCTGATAACATTGAATCGCCACCTTCGGAGGGCCTGCTCCCGGCAAATCGCAGCGTCCGGCTTCAGACCAGTCCTTCGCGCCACGGGTGCGGTAATATCCGCGAAGCGCGCTGCCGTCGATAGCCAGCCGCAAGTCCACTTCCGAAATCTCCGCGCCGAGCGGAACGATGGCCAGCGTGCGGGTCCGATCCTTCTCTTCGCGCCCCATCACCACACAGCGCTTTCCATCGACGAGCTCGAACCCGATTTTCACCATGTGACTGTCGTCGTAATAGGCCACCAGATCCGCCTGCTCATACTGGCCGGTCGGCTGGTTCGAGACCGTGACCGAAATCTGCCAGGGCCCGCCTCCGGCCGGCAGATCACGAATCAAAACGTTGCGCCCGTCGTTGGCCGGGCCCCACATGTTGCCGGGTTCAATGCGAATGTGCAGCGCGCCGTCCTGCAGGTGCCACGCGCCCGGCGTCTCGCGGCGCCAGCTCCAGCCCGCCTTCAGCTGACCGCTGAAGGGATCCTCAAAGACAATTTCATTCGCCTGAGCGCGCCCCGAGCCAAGGCCGAAAACCACGGCCAGGGCGAACAGGACGGAGGACGACGCCGGCCACCGGGCACTTCTCCGCGGGAAAGTGATACTTCCCCAGCGGACGTGAGTGGAGGCCATGAACGGCGGATTCAGGGTGGGGCGCACACTCCCAGCCTTCGCGGCGAGCGCTACGGCGAGGCACGGCCGCTGCGCGCCAGCGAATGGAGTTGCGGACGGGGGTTGCGGCGGGCGGCGGAGCGCACGCCCTAACTGCAGGCACAGGTTCATGGCGAGTTCATTCGACAAGGCCCACGTCGATGTATTGGCCACCGCGAGTTTGGCGGCAGTGCACCGCAATAACATTGGAACCAGGCTTGAGGGCGGCACCACCGGGCCCGGTCAATGGCACCGCATCATACTCGCTGACGTAGCCCGCCGCCGACGCCGCCAATACGCCGTTGATGTAGATCTCGGCGTCCTCATCATGATGCAGCCACAGCTGCGGCTGGCGGGTGCCCGCCGGGATGTCCACGGTGCGACGCAGCCAGATGTCCGCAGTGTTCCATGGCGTGCCCACCCGGGCGCCCGGTGTGCCGGATGTGCCGAAACCAGACCGGCCTTCCTGCCAGCCCGCGTCGTCGAAATCTGACTTCATCCAGCCAGGTCCGGGCTGTTGCGTGGTGTACCGCCACGTCGTCGCCTCGCGATCGGCCGCCGGCACCATGGTTTTGTACGAAGGTGGTTCCGGCATCGGCGCCCAGCCCGTGGCCTTCGTTTGATCGCGCCCGGCATACCTGGCCCACGTGTCCCGCTCGTAGAGCATCCGGGCGAAGACACCACCAATGACGGGCCGCGCGGTGAAGCCGACCTTTTTCGGCGTGCGGGTTTCATACCAATCGGACAGGGGCGCCCGGTTGGGTGTTTCGTTGATGAACCGCAGAATCGGGTCGACGAGCGCCTCAAAATCCGCGCGATCGCCGGTCAGCGTCGCCGTCCAGGTGATCCAATCGAGCTTGGTGTAGTCCTTTCGGTTGTCGAGCGGGAGGCCAAACCGATTTTGCATCTTCCGGTAATAGTCCATCTCCTTTCGCAGGACTTCGGCCGGAAACAGCTTCAGCCCGAGGATGCGATCCCAGATCAGGTTGTACTTCTGGCTCCAGCTTCCCGGCTTGTCGAAGGCGAGTCGATAATGGTCGCCGTCCGCGGCCTCCTTGACCCAACGCGCCGCAAACCCGCGGGCCAACTCGAAGTATTCCTCGGCCCGGGCCCGATCGCCGCGCATCTCGCATAACTTCGCAAATGCCCCCAGGCCGCAGATGGCCTTCGCGCTGAGGTTGACGTTGTGAGCCAGATGCCCGGCGAAATCATCCGTGCAGAGCTGATTCTCCGGATCGAACCCTTTCTCTTTCAGATAGCCAGCCCACTGCTCCAGCTGCTTCCAGTAAAGCCCGGCAAAATCCGCCTTTCCTTCCATCTGCGCGATCGCGCCGAAGAGCAGCAGCAGATTGCCACTCTCCTCGACCGGCATCTGGTTGTTCACGCCGCGCTCGCCGTCGCCGTAAACCTGGCCGTTCGCCTTCGGGTAAGTGCCGAGATCGTGAGGCGCGAACGGAAACTTCCACCGCGCGCTGGCGGCATAGTTCATGAACGGCACAACGAACGACTTGGCCAGCGTCGGCCCGAATAACAGAAACTGCGGCGCCATCGGATAGAAAACATCGGAGGTGCCAATGCAGCCGTTCGAATGGTTCTCCTTGCAGAACTGCAAAGGCTGGCCGTTGTCGTCGGCCACAAACTTGCCGGCCGCAAAGCACTGCCGGTAGGCCAGCGCGCAGATCTGCGCGTAACTCTCCCCGCCCGCCCGGCGCACGTCGGCCATCAGTTCCTCGTCAAACTTCTCGCAGCGCTGGCGCAGGGACGCGTAGTCCTTCGCCGAGGCCAGGAGCAGGTCCGCCGCCTCCCAGCCGCGCCGCCGCCAATACGGCCGCAGATTTTTGCGCATGTACTGGATCGAATACAGATCGTCGTAGGCCAGCATCAGCCATCGCGAGACCGGCTGAGCGCCCACCGATCCTGCCGGCCATTCCAGACGCACCCGCACGCCCTCCGCCGGCAGCGCCCGGCCCTCGCCCGCGCCGCCCGAGCCGTCCGGGATCGCGGTCGCCTTCGCCTGGTCCGACCGATTGGCCGCCAGATATAGGTAACCCCAGTCGATGCGGATATCATCGCCGCGCTTTCCGAGCACCGGCTGCTCCTTCGAACCGACGCTCGCGACGGCCAGGCCGTCCACCGCCGGCAACGTCGCCACCACCTCCTGCTTGGGCGTGTTCACCGCGATCTCCCCCGACGCTTCCAGCGCCACCGCCACTTCATGCGTCCGCCCGTCGGTCGCCTTCAGGTCGTACGTCACGTAGGTGACCGGCCGCGACAGGATGTCGATGTCGTCCGGCAAGGCCGGAGTCAGGAAGGTCAACGTCAACGCCACACCCGCGCCCTCGAAATTGTATATCGTTCGCGTGGGCAGAACGGTCAGGCCCGTCTGCGTCAAGGCCGGGGCGTCTGCGGGCGTCGTGCCCATCACCCGATGCGCCTTCCCATCGATGGTCACCACGCTCATCAGCCGATGGGGCTTGCCGGTCCAGTGCGCCGTGTCGACACCATTGAGGGTGTCGCCCGGAGACCAGATGCTGAAGTACGGGTCGCACGCCACCAGCGGCACCGAAGGCGGACGAACCGCCGGCGCGGCTGAAACGGGTCCGGGGCTGAGCGCCACCGTGACGGCGGCGGCCAGGGTCAAGAGAACGCTTTGTTGTGTCATGACGAATCGCGAGTTGAATTGAGCCGCCGGCAGCTTAGACAGCGCGTTTCCCCGGTGACAACTGGGAAACCGGCGATCCGGCATCCGGCGCATCCGGCCCTCATGGAAGCAACCGTAAACATGACTCGGCGAAGGGACAAAAAATGCAGTTCATCCGACAACCCAAGTCTTGCTGACCTCAAGATTCGTAAGGAATTGTCTCATTCAGGTGCACAACACGATGATTACGAGCCGGGTGACCGGTATCTTCACAGCCTTGGCAATCCACGTGTTTTTCGATGTGGCCAGCGCCCAGCCGGCATTTCAGAATCTCGATTTCGAGTCAGTTGTGCTCGTGCCAGTGCCGGGCGATCAATTCCGCCGGGTCGAGTTTGGTCCCGCGGTTCCGGGTTGGACAGGATTCATCGGCAACTAACGTCAGGACCTCATTCTTTACAACAAATCACAAACCCGTCGATTCGTGGACGGTCAAGCAACCTATATGTTGATTCGATTAGTTTCTCAACTATGACGGTTCCCGAGCCCCGGACTCTCGGCCTAGTCGGCCTCGGAGTCGCCGTCATTGTGTTGACGAGACGCCGCCAAGCGCGTTCGTGACGAACCGCCGCTTGAGGGTGTGGGTGGAGAGGTGATTGAACGGCGGATGCACGCCGATGAACGCAGATTTCCGAGGAACGTTGGATGGTTCAGATCCCCGATAGCCGGCAGATAACGACGTGGACCGTCAGTCGGGTTGGGTGAGGGCCCCGTATTTATCTGCGTTCATCGGCCTTCTTCTGCGGTTGTCGAACCTCAAGCGTGGATCGGGGTCAATCCCAGATCCATCAGCAAGCCATGGCGCCCTTTTGCCATTTGCCGGCGTGATGCCGTTGGCAACTCGCGTTCGGTTGGGTCATGAAGCCGCATTCCCTTTCCGCGGCGCGGAGGTCCGTCCTCATCGCCTGCCTCGCGTTCTCCCTCCCGGCATTCGCCGCGCCCGCACCCACCTGGATCTACTTTGACAACCTCGCCGACGGCACGCGAGTCGACGGACAATACGCCGAACAAGGCGTGCGGTTCGTCAACGACTACGTCAGCGGCCATATCTACCGGAGCAGCCCTCAGATCACGGCCTATGCGCTGGCCCGATCCGCTCCGAATGTGCTGGTCAATCGCGCGTATGACGACGAGATCAATTCGAGCGCGAACACGCCGATGGTCCTGCGCTTCGGTGCGCCGATCTCCGGCGTCGGCCTCCAACTCGGTTGCGTCGGCTCGTGCGGCACCGTAACCGGCGCGGTTGTCCGGCTGTTCGACTGCCAGGGACAACTTCGCGCCCAGGGCCTGGCAGTGCCTCGCCCGGATTTTTCGGCGCCGATCCAAGTGCTCGATTCGTCCGGCCAGACGCACCTCGTCGTCATCGACTACGGTTCATCGATTGTGCCGGAAGCCATCGACGATCTGGCCGTTCAGTTTAGTGACAAGACCTGCGTCGATTCCGTGCCGCCCGTCGTCGAAATTACTTCGCACCAGGACCAGCAGGTCGTCGCCAGCCCGACCGTCGTTCTGCGCGGACGCGTGCGCGACAATTCGGGTTTCGTTGCGCAGCTGAAGATCAACGGGGCCAGCGTGCCGGTCACGCCGCGCGCGCAAGCCGATCAACCGCCGGTCTACGAGTTCAGCTGGCCCCTGACCCTGCAGCCCGGCGCCAACCCGATCGCCGCAGTCGCCTGGGACGGCGGAGGGCTCAAAGGCAGCGTGTCGATGACCCTTCACTACGGCGCGCCCGCCACAGTCCAGGTCGCAGAATTTCACCTGACCCAGCGCGGCATCATGCAGAGCAACGCGTGCGACATCGACACGCCTCTGGTGGCCGGGAAGTCCACCATCGTTCGCGTGCGACTCGACGCGCGCACGGCGGGCGGCCAGGCCACCTACGTCGAAGGCGTCAAGATGGCGGTGTCACGGCGGGTGGGCGCGGCTGAATTGCCCGTCGCCACGCTCGACGGCACCACCTTCAGTCCCTATGTCAGCCAGTTCGGGTCGGCGGGCGACCTGGCCGGCGTGCATTTTTGGATCCCGGGCGACGTGGTGGATGCTCCGGGTGATTACATCATGCGGTTTCTGCCGTATGTCGGAGCCAGCGCGGTGGGCACGTGGCTGGAAGCCCCCTGCCCCAGCCACACCCTCACGTTTGCGGAAACCAAGCCAATCCGTCTGCTCGTCCTGCCGCTCGAGCAACCGTTCTACGCCTCAGATGTCCCGGACGTAAACCGCCAGGCGCTCTATGCGCAGCTGGATCAACTGGCGCGGACGTACCCGGTTCGCGACGGAGCCAGCGCCACCCATGAATCGGCGAACACGGGCATCAAATACGCCATCGCCGCGCCGCATGTGCTGAGCGACGGCACGTTCACGAACCGGTTTTACCCTGGCACCGGCCCGGCCTGGCGGTTTAAGGACGCGCATCCGCAAGGGCTCGCGCGCTCCGATCACACGCCCGTGGCCGATCCCGCTGTGACCCAATGCCCGCCGAACTCCATCATCGGCGGACGACTCGCCAGCACCAATTTGATCCTCCTTCCCCGCCGCACACCGTACGGCTTCTTCACCCCTGGAGCCCCTGCTCAATGGCGCGACGAGGGCAAGAAATACGCCCACCCTCTCGACGAGAATCACGACGGCGTGATCGACCTGGCCGACCTCAGCATCTACGTGGCCGAGTATCTCGGCACGAACCCAACGCAGTGGCAAACGGACCTCACGCGCTTCCAGCCCGGAGATATTTTTCGTACCTTCCATGACACCAATGGCAACCACTGCCACGACGGTGACGAACCGGTTGCCCCAATTGCCCAGCGTTGGCTGAACGCCGGCAAACACGTGCTCTGGGCCCCCTCGGGGCAGGCGCGCAACGACTACAACCAGTGGAATTCCGTGCCGGTTGACTACGCTTCCCTCTATCTGGCCCCGGATTTTCACCCGATGGTCCCCGGCTACCATTTCTTCGGCCCCGGCCAGGGCAACGAACCCGGCGAACTCACCTGGATCTCGCCCGGCCTCGACACCAACTGGCAGGCCAGCAACAACGTGCTCTGCCACGAGCTCGGACATAACTTCGGCTTCGCGCACGAAAATGTCCCGATCCCCGCGTGGCAGACATACATCCACCACGAGCGCGTCAACGCGAACGCGATCGTTTCCCTCATGGATCCGTTCGTCCTCCCTCCGAATCGGTCCTTTCTCCGCAACGCGCATTACCTGGCCGCCTTCCAGCACCTGGCCATCACCAGCGCCGCGAGCCGGCCTGCGACCCTCGCCGTGAAAACTCCCGCCGCCCAAACCGAGGCGCTGGTGGTCTCCGGCACCATCGGCCCCGATCAACAACTCGCCTATCTTGACGTCGTTGCCACGACGGCCTCGGAATTCACCGAACCGGATCCCACCAGCCCCTGGCGCCTCCGCGTGGGGTTTCCCAACAACATGGTGGAACACGCTTTTCCAATCCGCTGGGGCGATGCCCACCCGGAAACCGTCATGGTCCCGATCGGATCATTCCAGGCAACCGTGCCCATGCCGGAAGGAACTCGGTGGATCGAGATTCGGCGCGGCCGCACCCTCGTCACCCGCCGGGAACGTTCCGCCCACGCGCCCCAAGTCCAGGTCGTCCGCCCGGGAGCCGGCCAGACCTTCGGCCCGGAAGGCAACACCGTCGTCGCATGGACGGCTCGAGACGACGACGGCGACGGGCTCACGTTTTCCATTCAATACTCACCGAATGGCGAAACGTGGTTGCCGCTGGCGGCCGGCCTGACGTCTTCGCCCTGGACCTGGAATCTCGCCGGCGTACCCGGAGGCAGCGAAGCGCGGATTCGTGTCGTCGCCTCCGACGGTTTCAACCAGGGCACGGCCGAAAGCGAGGGCGTCTTTCGCGTGAACGGAAAGCCGCCGCACGTGGCCATTCTCGAACCCCGCGCGGGCGCGCGATTCCTGCAGGGTCAAGCGGTGTTCCTCCGCGCCTTCGCGACTGATCCGGAGGGCGGCCCGGTGTCGATCGGTTGGTATGTCGACACCCAAACCGTCGCCACGAATCGCACCGCCAGCATCCCGGCGCCGGCGCCCGGCCCTCACCTGATCACTCTGGCCGGACGTGACGCGCAAGGGCTCCTGGCCGTCGCCATGGTCAATGTTGTCGTCGAAGCCGATTCCGATCGTGACGGCATGAGCGATGCGTTTGAAGAGCGCTACGGGCTCGACGTCTCGCGCGCGGCCGACGCGTTGGAGGACACGGACGGCGACGGGCTCAACAATTTCGAGGAGGCCTGGCGGGGATTAAACCCGCGGGACCGCGACAGCGACCAGGACGGCATGGCGGATGGCGACGAAGTGATGGCCGGGCTCGATCCTGCAGACGCCGGTTCGCGGCCTCCCTGTATGCCTCCGCCCCCCGGCCTCTCCCACTGGTGGCCGGCCAACGGTGATGCGGAGGATGTCGCCGGAGACAGTCCGGGCCAGATCGAATCAGGGACGAGGTTTGCTCCAGGAAAGTCGGGCCAGGCGTTCGCCTTCGACCGGGTGGGCGGCGTGGTTATGGGAGACGCCCCATCCTTGTCCCCGGGCCAATTCACCGTGACGGCGTGGATCTTTCCCACATCCTATGACGGCAATCGCGTGCTGGAGAAGGGCGGCTGGCGCATCGGCGGCGGATATGGCTTTGAGTTCAATCCGTTCGGCAGCCTGGGAATTCGTTTCGTCGTCTGGGCCGACGGGCCGACCCCGATTGACTCCGACGCCGCGGTGCCGTTGCACGTCTGGACCCACCTTGCGGGCACGTTCGACGGCGCCACCATGCGCCTGTTTGTCAACGGGCTTGAACAGGGCGGCAGCCGGGCCGCAATCCTCCAGGCCAACACCGCACCCCTGACCATTGGGCGCGCATCCGGTGGCCACGATCTTTTCTTTCAAGGCCTGATTGACGACGTGCAACTCTATCCACGCGCGCTCACGGCCGACGAGATCGGCACCCTTGCGGGAGCCGGCAGCGGCGGGCTCTGCCCCGGCTGCGCGCCGGGTCCGCCTCGGCTCCAGATCGCGCGCCTTCCAGGGACGGTGACGCTCTCCTGGCCGCTTTGCCCGGATTGGGTTCTCGAAGCCGCGCCGGTGCTCGAAGCCGGCCACACTCCGTGGCTGCCGGTGTCCCGCCCGGAGCTGAAAACCAACTCGCAGCGGGTGGAATTGAGTTTGCCCGTCTCGGAAGCGCGCCAGTTCTATCGGCTGCACCAGCCTTGACCGGCGGGTTGGGCCGTTGCCCGCCCCGGACGCACCGCCGGGGTGAGGAATGGCCACCCGGACGTTGACAACGGCGAGGGCGCTGGGCAAGTTCCGCGCTCGTAACTTTGACCGCGCCAGCCGGGCGACGCGCCCGGGCCGTTGACGAACCAAGCGCGGCCGTTCGTTTCACCGTTAGAAAGTACAAACGCCATGTCCCTCGTTGGAAAAAAAGCGCCCTCGTTCAAGGCCCAGGCCGTCATCAAAGGCAACGAAATCGTCGCCGACTTTTCTCTCGAGCAATATCTCGGACGCAAGCACGTGATCCTCTTCTTCTACCCGAAGGACTTCACGTTTGTCTGCCCGACCGAGCTGCACGCCTTCCAGGAGAAGCTCGGCGAGTTCGAAAAACGCAACGTCGCGGTCGTCGCCTGCTCGACCGACACCGAGCAGTCGCACTGGGGATGGCTCCAGATGCCCAAGGCCCAGGGCGGCATCCACGGCGTCACCTATCCGATCGTCGCCGACACCACCAAAACCATCTCCGCCGCCTTTGACGTTCTGGCCGGCAACTACCAGATCGACCCCCAGGGCCAACTGACCGCGGACGGCCCGATGATTGCGTTCCGCGGCCTGTACCTGATCGACCCGCACGGCATCGTCCGCCACCAGCTCATCAACGACTTTCCGCTGGGACGCAGCGTGGACGAGGCGTTGCGCATGGTGGATGCCCTGCAATACTTCGAAGCGAATGGCGAGGTCTGCCCGGCCAATTGGCGCAAGGGCGACGCCGCCATGAAGGCCACCCACGAAGGCGTGGCCAAGTATCTCGCCAAGAAGTAGGGACTGCACGCGGGTCAATGCGCCCGACGCGTCGCGCAGTCCAGGACTTGGCGGAGACCACGACGGCTCCGTGACTCGCGGAGCGTCTTGGAGTGCGGTAGTCCTCTACCGCTTTCTGTGCCGCCGTGTTGTGGAGCGCGAGGCTTCACCCGTCGTCGACTCGGCCGGCGGGGTCTAAGCGCCAGAGAACCGGCGCAGTCCAGGATCTGGCGTAGAGCCCGACGGTTCCCTGGTCTTGCTGTTCTCGACGTCCCCTGTGTTCACTCGCCGTTAATTTTGTCCCAAACTCGTTCAAATCTGGCTACACACGGGCCCAACGATGTCCGCGTCGCCTTACCGGGTTAGCCGCCTCGAGAGCGGCCTGACGGTCGCCACCGCGCACCAGCCGCAGATGGCGAGCGTCTGTCTCGGCCTTTGGTTCAAGGTGGGCGGACGCTACGAGCCGGCGCCGCTCAATGGGATCTCCCACTTCATTGAACACATGCTGTTCAAGGGCACCCGCCGGCGCCGGGCCCGCCAAATCTCCGAAGCGGTCGAGGGCCTTGGAGGCTATCTCAATGCCTTCACCGACGAGGAATACACCTGCCTCCACGCCAAAGCCGGCGGCGCGCATCTGCCCGAACTGTTTGACGTGCTGCAGGACATGTTTCTCGGATCAACCTTTGACCCGGCCGAGATCACCAAGGAACGCGCGGTCATTGCCGAGGAACTGGCCATGTATCTGGAACAGCCCGCCCAGCATGTGGATGACCTGCTGACGGCCACGGCCTTTCCCCGTCACCCGCTCGGCCGGCCCCTGACCGGCACCCGGCGCACGTTGCGAAACCTGGATCGCGCCTCCATGCTGAGCTACCTGCGGAGGCACTACGTGGCGTCGTCCACGCTGATCGCCGCCGCCGGCCGCGTGGATCACCAGGCGCTGGTGCGTCTGGTCCGCCGCCGGGCGGGGGCCTTTCCCGGTGGCGAGCCGCCGGCTTTCACGCCGTTTGCCGCGCGCCAGCAACGACCAGCCATTCACTGGTGCCGGCGAACGACCAGCCAGGCCCAGATCGCCCTCGGCATTCGCGTGTGCTCCCGCCACGACACCCACCAGTCGCCTCTCCGGGTCCTCAACGCGCTCCTCGGCGAAAGCATGAGCTCGCGCCTGTTTCAGGCCCTGCGCGAAGACACCGGCCTCGCCTACTCCGCCCACAGCGCCCTGACCTTCTTCGACGACACCGGCCTCATCGCCATCTCCGCCGGAGTCGAGAATGATCAGGTTCAGCCCGCCTTGAAAATTCTCCTGCGGGAACTCCGACGCCTGACCGAGCGCCCGCCCGGCGCGGCCGAGTTGGGCCGGGCCAAGGCGTATCTCCACGGCCAACTCGAGCTCCATCTCGAGAACACCGAAAATCACATGGTCTGGCTGGCCGAACAATGGAGTGCCTTCGGCCGGCCCATCACCCCCGACCGCTTTCAAAAATCCATCGCGTCCGTCACCGCCGCCCAGGTGCGCGCCGTCGCCCGCGCCTACTTCCAACCCGACCGCCTCAGCCTCGCCATCATCAGCCAGGCCCGCCAACCCCCGGCCCTGGACGCCCTCCTGTCGAGGTGGTGAGCCAAACTTCAAACAACAAACTTCAAACAACAAACTTCAAACAACAAACTTCAAACAACAAACTTCAAACAACAAACTTCAAACTTCAAACTTCGGACTTCGGACTTCGAAGTTTGCACTTCGCACTTTGGCGTTCGGCTTTCGCACTTTGACCGTCCTGGCCGCTTGCCGCGCGCCGGGTTGCTTTCTACAGTGTGGGCTCGATGACGCGTCCTGCTGCCGATGATGCCATTCGCCTCCGTGGCGTGCGGCATAACAATCTGAAGAACTTCGATCTCGATCTGCCGATCGGGAAACTCACCGTCGTCACCGGGCTGAGCGGCTCGGGCAAAAGCTCCCTCGCCTTCGACACGCTCTTTGCCGAGGGCCAGCGGCGCTACATCGAGACGTTCTCCCCCTACGCCCGCCAGTTCTTCGACCGCATGGACAAGCCCCAGGTCGACCGGATCGAGGGCATCCCGCCGGCCATCGCCATCGAACAGCGCAACGCCGTCCGGTCCACCCGTTCGACCGTCGGCACGATGACGGAGATCTGCGACTATCTGAAGGTCCTCTGGCCGCACCTGGCGCGGTTGCACTGCCGACAGTGCGGAAGGGTCGTGCGGACGGAGCCGCCGCAAGTCGTCTGGGAGCGCGCGCGGGACGACTTCCATCTGGCGGATCAGGAATGCCTGGTGACCTTCGACCTGGCGCTGTCCGAACGCCTCTCGCTGGCCGACTCGCTGGCGCTCATTGCGCGGCAGGGCTACCAACGGCTGTGGATCGACGGCGAGGTGGTCCGCGTGGAAAACGCCGCCAACCGTCTGCCGTCCGCCACGCGCCTGACCGTGATCCAGGACCGGCTCAAACTGGCGCCGGAAAACCGGGCCCGGTTCGTGGAGGCGTGCGAACAAGCCTATCATTTCGGCCAGGGCCGCCTCACCCTTCACCCCCTGGGCGCGGCGAGCCCGTCCGGCGTGGCCCCGGCGCAGCTGCCCTTCAGCCGCGGACATCACTGCGCTCACTGTGACCTGGATTACCCCGAGCCCACCTCGGCGCTGTTCAGCTTCAACCACCCGCTCGGCGCCTGCCCGGCCTGCAAGGGCTTCGGCCGGATCATCAGCATCGACTATCACCTCGCCGTTCCCGACCGCTCCCGCACCCTCGCGGAAGGCGCGGTCAAGCCATGGCTGACGGGCACCGGCGCGGAATGCCAGACCGACCTGTTGAAGGCGTGCCGCCGCCACAAGGTGCCGGTGGACGTCGCGTTCGCCGAACTTTCGCCCGACGACCAGCGCTGGGTCATCGAGGGCGACGATGGCTACGTGCCGGACGATCCGGACAACAGCTGGCCGCGCAAATGGTATGGCGTCAAAGGCTACTTTCGCTGGCTCGAAAGCAAGTCGTACAAGATGCATGTCCGCGTGCTGCTCAGCCGCTACCGAGCCTACACGACGTGTCCAACGTGCGCCGGCCGGCGCCTCAAGCCCGAGGCGCTCCTCTACCGGGTGTCGACCGCCGCCGGCCCGGTGACCCTGCCGGATTTCTATGCCCTGCCCGTCACGCAGGCCCTCGATTTCGTCGAGCGTGTTGGGCGCAGGCATCTGGAAAGTTCCACCGACGCGCGCGCCAATGACCCTCTGGTTCTCGCGCTGCGCGAGGTCCACACGCGCCTGACCTACCTCGTCGACGTCGGGCTTGGCTACCTAACGCTCGATCGGCCCACGCGCACGCTCTCCGGCGGCGAGACGGAGCGGGTCAACCTCACGACCTGCCTTGGCACCCGCCTCGTCAACACGCTCTTCGTGCTCGACGAGCCCAGCGTCGGCCTGCACCCGCGCGACACGGCCCGCCTGGTTCGCATCCTGCAACAGTTGCGCGACACCGGCAACACAGTCGTGGTCGTGGAACACGAAGCCGCCGTCATCCGCGCGGCAGATCAGGTGGTCGACCTCGGGCCCGGGCAGGGCGAGAAAGGCGGCCAGCTGGTCTTCACCGGATCGCTCCCCGCGCTCCTGCGCGACCGCGCGTCGCTGACCGGACGGTATCTGTCCGGCCGCCTGACGATTCCCAGGCCCACCCGGCGCGCAGTCACGCTGGGGGCCGAGCCGGGGCACGTCCGTCCCGAAACGAACCTGGTGCTGCACGAAGCCACGGTCGCGTACGGGGACGCCCGACGACGGGGGCTGGCCGAAGTCAGCGACACCGCGCCGGCCGAGCCCTCCCAACTCCAGGTCGCCACCCCCGACGCTCCCGCTGCAGCCGGTGTGTTGCGCGTGCGCAACGCCAATCGCCACAACCTTCGCAACCTGACCGTCGACATTCCGCTCGGACGACTCGTCGCCCTCACCGGCGTGAGCGGTTCCGGTAAAACAACCCTCGTCCGCGAAATCCTGCTGCCCGCGCTGCAGGCGCGTCTCGCGACCCACGGCGACGCGACGCCCACCACCAAGGCGTCCGACCGGCTGGACGACGCCGAGTCGGCCGACGAGTCGCTGGAGACCGAGATCTCCGGCGCGCGGATCGAGGGCTGGGAATCGATCCGGGAGGTCGTCCTGGTGGATCAATCGCCGCTCGGCAAAACCCCGCGCTCGAACCCCGTCGTTTACATCGGAGCGTTCGAAGACATTCGCGATCTGTTTGCCCAGACCGATCTCGCCCGGCAGCGCGGGCTGGGCTCGAGCGCGTTCAGCTTCAACAGTGGCGCCGGGCAATGCGAGCGCTGTCGCGGCGCCGGGTTCGAAAAGATTGAAATGCAATTTCTCAGCGACGTGTTCATCCGCTGCCCGGAATGCCACGGCCGCCGTTACCGCGGGCACATCCTCGAAGTGAAACTTCGCGGGCCGGCGCCCGACCACGCCAGGAGCCAGACGTCCAGCGCCAGGGCCCGGACGGCCCCGACGGGCAACGGCGATGAGCAGGGAGGCACCAGCCTCGTCGACTGGAGCATCGCCGATCTGCTCGAAGCGACGGTGGACAATGCACTGACCTTCCTCGGCCAATATGTTCATCTGCCGGCCGGCCGCCGCGCGCTGTCCAACCTGCAACTTCTGCAGGACGTGGGCCTGGGCTACCTGCGCCTGGGCCAGCCCATCAACACCCTCTCCGGCGGAGAAAGCCAACGCCTTAAACTCGTCAGCCGGCTGAGCGGTTCCCAGCTGCTCGCGCCTCTGTCCAACCCAGGCGCCAGCCATGCCGAGCCGAAGCTGGACGTGCGCAACACCCAGGCCAGCGTCGCCCGCTGGCTCGAGAGCCGCCCGCGCCGCGCCCGCGCCGGCCAGCCTGCCCGGTCAGGGGTGACCGAACAGCCGAGCCCTGCGGAGACCGAACCCCGCCCGAGTTCGCGCACATTGTTTCTGTTCGACGAGCCCACCACCGGGCTGCACTTCGAAGACGTTCGCGTTCTCGTCCAGGTGTTCCAACGAATCGTCGATGCCGGGCACAGCGTCGTCGTGATTGAACACAATCTCGACGTGATCAAATGCGCGGATTGGGTCATCGATCTCGGTCCCGACGCCGGGGTCGACGGCGGCACCGTGGTCGTCGCCGGCCCGCCCGAAGCCATCGCGGCCTGCCCGGCCAGCCACACCGGAACGTACCTCCGAGCGCTCCTGGGCTGAGCTCCCAAGTCGCTCAGGAGTTGCTCTGGCTTCTTGCCTTGAGCCCGCGTCGCAGGCAGCGTGGATCTTGCATGCTCCAGGTTCCGATGAGCGCGAGTCAGTCTGCACGGCACGACGTGAGCAGTCGCTTCGCAGCCACGCGTGGCGAACCGTCGCGGCGAAAGGCGGACTTCAGGCCGCCGCAGGGTGAGGTGGCGCTGTCCGTCGTTCCCGACTCCAACTCACGTCCACGTTGGAGGTCTCTCCTTGTCCATGAACCCGGCGCCGCCCTACGGGTTTCGGCGTGGCAAGCACGCCGCCAGATTTTGGAGTGCGGTGACTTGTCACCGCTTTCATGCAGGCGACTTGTCGCCGTCGAGCGCCGAAACGGCTGGCCTCGCCTCACTGCATCGGTGCCAAGGTCTGGCTCGTGGCCCGGTTGGGGGACAAGTCCCCCAACGGCAGAGCGCCGACAAGTCGGCGCACTCCAGAGCGGGCGGCGCCTTCCCATGGCCCGCCTTGCGCTCCTCGCCTTGGCTTTTTCTTTCATCCATCTGGCACAGGCCGAACCGCCCGCGATGCCGTTCAGCGTCGGCGCCGCCACCGCCCTGAAGTTTGGAGTGCATGAAATCATGCTGACCGGCGACGGCTCGGTGGCCAACCCGTTCGACACCGTGGCCAGCGTGCTGTTCACGCCTCCGTCTGGCGCGGCGCGGGCCGTCACAGTCGTGGCGTTTTACGACGGCGGCAACACCTGGCGGGCGCGCACCTACGTCAGCGAGCCCGGCCCGTGGAGATGGCAAACCCGGTGCGCCACGGATCCGCAGCTCGACGGCACGGCGGGTTCCTTCGCGGCCGTCGACTCGACGCTGCGCGGGCGTCTGCTCACCCACCCAAAAAATCCGCGGCAGTGGATGACAGAGGACGGTCGATGGTTCCTGAACATCAATGACACGGCGTATTTCCTGTTTTGCGCCAACGACGGCAATGGCGATCCCGTCTCGCATCGCGACTTTCAAGCGTACGTGCGCGACGCCCAGGCCCACGGGATCACCTCGTTTCGGAGCTGGTTTTACCACGGCCCGAGAAAATTCATGGGCCCCGACAACTCCGACCGCGAGCGGTGGCGCGACCTGTTTGCGGACGACGCCCTCAGCCGAATCGAGCTCAGCCACCAGCAATTCGCCGACCTGCGTCTGCAATGGATGCTGAACAACCATCCCGATCTTTATCTTCAGCTCATGCTCTTCCCGCTCGGCGTGCCCTGGCGGCAGGACGCGGATTTCTGGAGCCACCTGTCCGCCCCCCAGAAGGACCGCGTCCTCCGCTACCTCGTGGCTCGCTACGCCGCCTATCCCCAATTGTGGTGGCTCATCGTCAATGACGCCCACTACGCTCCCGACCGGCTCCCGTCGGGGAACGAGGACGAGGTCAACGCCCGGCCCCTGCCGACGTATCCCCACAACCTGGCGATGGCCCGGGAAATTGGGCGGTATTTCAAACAACACGATCCGTGGCAGCATCCGCTGACCACCGGGCACGCGCGCACCGTTCCGTTCCGGTTCGCGCGCGATGACTGGCCTTCCTACATCCAGCTCGAGGAGCTTTACGACCTCGGCGCCCAGGCTTACACGTCGCACCATCGCTATGCGAAGCCCGTGTTCCTCGGCGAAGATCGCTACGAGCAGGATCGCTTCGACAGCGACCCGACCGACATGCGGTATTTCCAGCGGCGGCTCTATTGGGCCTGGCTGTTTTCCGGCGCGTCGGCCACCTACGGCGGGCGCTGGTGGGTGGTCCACCCCTACAGCGAAACCGGCCGGCGTCCGCTGCAGGCCCCGTGGAAAAATTCGGCCCACCTCTACCTCACCCGGCTGGTCGGCCTCGACACCGTGAAATTCATCCGCGATTACTTTTCCAGCCGGCACATCGAACTGAGCGACTACGAGCCGGATCACGAACGGGTCGCCGACGCCGACGGAGGCGGCAGCTCCCGGGCGCCTAAATTGATGCGGCGAAGGGCTGATGATTTTCTCATCTACCACCCGGACGCGGCGGCCGACGGCCGGGAGGCGCGCGCGGACCCGACGAAGGCGCCGGGGTTGATCCTCGATCTCGGCGGCGCGACCGGGCGGTATGACGTGGAGTGGTATCGCGTCACCGACGGCACGAGCCAGCGCGGAGACGGCATCGATGGCGGGGGGAAAAGGACCCTTCGCTCGCCGTGGCGGGGCGAGGATTGCGTCGTGCGGTTGTCGCGTGTCTCCGCAGGCGCGCGGGCCGAACCTTAGTTAGAACTGCGCCTCACCCCGCGGCGCCTGGCCGGCGGCGTTGACGGCGAAGACATATTCGGTCACGGGCTCGCCTTTGAGGAGATGCCGCTGGATGATGGCTTCCAGCACCTCGGGCGTGCAGGAGTGATACCAGACGCCGTCCGGATAGACCACGGCGATGGGACCCCGCAGGCAGACGCGGAGGCAGTTCACCTTGCTGCGGTAGATGAGCGGTTGCGGGCCCGACCGATCGAGCTCCTTCAGCCGACGTTTCAGAAACTCCCAGGACGCCATCGTGGCGTCGCGTCCGGCGCATTTCGCCTCCGACTGATCGGCGCAAAGGAAAATGTGGCGCGCGTACGATTTAAGGCCAAGCGCGTCCGCGGCCTGCTCGAGCTCACGAATCATGGGCCGTCCGTGTCCAAAGGTTCATGGGTTAACGCCCGCCATCATTCCGTCCCGACGGGCCCGCTGTCCAACGAAAATCTGTCTTGTTGAGCCGGCCCTGACACCCATAATCCCGCCCCTATGTCGCGTCGGCAGTATCCATTCCACTTGATCGAGCCCAAGTCCCAGCAGCTCTGGGAACGCCAGCAGACGTTCCGCGCCTTCAACCCCGGGGAACCCATTCCGGCCGACCATCCGTTCGCCCGCCGTCACGGCCTTGCGGGCGCGGTCACCGCCCGGGAGCTGCCGCCAAAATTTTACATCCTCGACATGTTCCCCTACCCCTCCGGCGCCGGACTGCATGTCGGCCATCCCGAGGGCTACACCGCGACCGACATTCTCGCCCGCTACCGGCGCGCCGTCGGCCAGCATGTGCTGCATCCGATGGGCTGGGATTCGTTCGGCCTGCCGGCCGAGCAGTACGCCGTCAAGACCGGCCAGCACCCGCGGGTGACCACCGAGCAGAACATCGCCAACTTCACGCGCCAGATCAAAGCGCTCGGTTTTTCCTACGACTGGTCCCGCGAACTCGCGACCACGGATCGCGCGTACTTCCGCTGGACCCAATGGATCTTCCTGCAGATTTACAACTCCTGGTTCAATCCAGCCACGAACCGCGCGGAGAACATCTCCAGCCTGCCCTGCCCTCCGGAATGCCGGACGGACGATCAGCGGCGCGCGCATCGCGACGCCCACCGCCTCGCCTACGTCAGCGAGGCGCCGGTGAATTGGTGTCCCGCGCTCGGCACGGTCCTCGCCAACGAGGAGGTCATCGACGGCAAGAGCGAGGTCGGCGGCTTTCCGGTTGTGCGCAAGCCGATGCGCCAATGGATGCTCCGGATCACCGCCTACGCGGAAAAATTGCTGGCGGATCTGAACTCGATCGACTGGTCCGAGTCGCTCAAGGAAATGCAGCGAAATTGGATCGGCCGGAGCGAGGGCGCCGAGGTGGACTTTGCCGTCGCCGATCACGACGCCACCCTCCGGGTCTTCACCACCCGCCCGGACACGCTCTTCGGCGCGACCTACATGGTGCTCTCGCCGGAGCACCGGCTCGTCGCACCGATCGCCACGCCCGCACAACGCGCGGCCGTCACCGAGTATCAGGCCTTCGCCGCGACCAAATCCGATCTCGAACGCACCGAGCTGGCCAAGGAAAAAACCGGCGTCTGGACCGGCGCCCATGCCATCAACCCGGCCAATGGCGCGCGCATTCCCATCTGGATCGCCGACTACGTGCTGGCCACCTACGGCACCGGTGCGATCATGGCGGTGCCGGCCCACGACACCCGCGACTACGAGTTCGCCACGAAATTTCACCTGCCCGTCGTCCAGGTCGTGCAGCCGCCGGATGCCAAGGTGGACTGGCAGGGCTTCACTGACGACGGCACCAGCGTCAATTCCGGTTTTCTCGACGGCCTGCCCACCGCGGACGCCAAGCGAAAAATCACCGCCTGGCTGGAGGAGAAAAAACTCGGCACGAAGACGGTCAACTACAAGCTCCGCGACTGGCTGTTCAGCCGGCAACGCTACTGGGGCGAACCGTTCCCGATCGTCTGGCGGACCGGCGCCGACGGCCAGGCCTGGCCTGAGGCGCTGACCGAAGCCGACCTGCCCGTGGTGCCGCCGTCGCTCGACGACTACAAGCCCACGGCCGACGGGCAGCCGCCGCTGGCGCGGGCCGCGGACTGGGTTCAGCGACCGGACGGTTCCCGCCGCGAAACCAACACCATGCCTCAATGGGCGGGCAGCTGCTGGTATTATCTGCGCTATCTCGATGCGTCGAACGACCGCGCGTTTCTGGGCGACGAGGCGGAGCGTTACTGGATGGGCACGTCGGCCCAAGGCGGAACCCCGGGCGTGGACCTTTACGTGGGGGGCACGGAGCACGCTGTGCTGCACCTGCTCTACGCCCGTTTCTGGCACAAGGTGCTGTTCGACCTCGGACACGTCACGACGCCCGAACCGTTCTTCAAGCTGGTCAACCAGGGCCTCATCCTCGGGGAGCTGGAATTCACCGCGTTCGCCCTGCCCGACGGCACGCCCTGCAGCGCGAGCCAGCTCCGGGATCTCGAGGAGGAGGCCACCCCGCAGGGCGTGCGCATGTACGGCCGCCACAAGCAATCCGGGGAAAAGATCTACGGCCGGCGCGTCGGCGAGGATGAGGTCGAAAAATCCCCGGACGGCTTCGCGCTCAAGGGCCGGCGCGACGTGCGCGTCGACGCCCGCAGCTTCAAGATGAGCAAAGCCCGCGGCAACGTGGTCAACCCCGATTTGATCCTGCGCGAATTCGGGGCCGACTCGCTGCGCCTTTACGAGATGTTCATGGGCCCGCTGCAGGACACGAAGCCATGGAGCACCAAGGGCGTGGAGGGGGTCTATCGCTTCCTCGGCCGGGTGTGGCGGCTCTTCATCGACGAAAATTCCCAGACCGGGTTCGAGCAGGCCGAAGCCACCGCGGCCAGTCCCGACGCCGAACTGCTCGACCAGCTGCGGCTGGACGGCTCCATCACCGACGTGGCGGCCAGCCCGGAGCAGTTGAAGGTGCTCCACGCCTGCATCAAAAAGGTGACGGAAGATCTCGAAGGGCTGCGCTTCAACACCGCCATTTCGGCCATGATGGTCTTTGTCAACGAGGCCAACGGGTGGACGTCCCGGCCGCGCGCGGTGCTGCAGAGCTTTCTGCAACTGCTCGCACCGTTCGCCCCGCATCTGGCGGAGGAGCTCTGGAGCCGCCTGCACGGGACATTTGGCGAGGCGGCCCCGTCGCTCTCGTATGCCCGGTGGCCGACGTTCGACCCGGCCCTGCTCGTCGAGGACACGCTGGAGATTCCGGTGCAGGTGAACGGCAAGCTCCGCGACGTCATCCGTCTCCCGGCCGCCGCCACGCCGGCGGAGCTCGAAGCCGCCGCGCTCAAGGCGGAGAAGGCGCTGCCCTTTCTCGAGGGCAAGACCGTCCGCAAAGTGGTGGTCGTCCCCCGGCGCATGGTGAACATCGTGGCGAGCTGAGCCGCGCGACGATCCGCGGCGGGAGCTTCAGGAGATGGAGGTAACCGCCGATGATTGACTCGGTGCGAGGCTCGGAGGTGGGCCGGGTGGCCCCGGCGGACCGGTATGGGAACCGGCACTTCCGGGCGTGGCGTGGGTAAATCCATCATGTTTGACGTCATCTTTCCGCGCGAGTATCTCCGGGCGGCGCTGGTCGTCTCGCTGCTGAGCATCTGGGTGCTGGTGATGCTGTTCTACTACCTGAACCGCTACACCAAACGGAAATACTTCACGATCTGGACCGCCGCCTGGCTTTTCTACGCCCTCTGGCTGACGCTCGGGCTCTCCGCGCCCAGCTCCAATCCCGCATCGTTCCCGATGATCCTGCGCCAATGGTGCGTGGGGATCTCCGCCGTGTTTCTACTGTGGGGAAGTCTCGAGTTCCTCGAAATCCAGGTCCGCGAGCGGCTCTTCGGGCTCTTCATGGCCTTTCTTCTGTCCTGGAGCTACGTCAGCCCCTGGGTGACCACCGACCCGCTCATCATCCAGATGCCGCTCTTCGTCCTGATCGGACTCTCCAGCATGTTCGCCGGCCTGAGCTTTTACCGGCTGCGCAAACGGCGCAATTTCATCGGCGTCGGCCTGCTCTTCTTTGGCTTTTTCCTCTGGGGCGTCTACCTGGCGACCTATCCCCTCACCCTGCGCTACGAAAGCCTCTTCAGCGCCGGCTTCCTCATCTCGGCCGTCCTGCAACTCTTCATCGCCGTCAGCATGATCGTGCTCGTGCTCGAGGAGGCCCGTCACATCACGGAGCAGATTCGCAAACAGGTCGAAACCGTCACCTCGGAGAAGGAGGCGCTCCAGGTGCGCATCATCCGGGTCGAGGAGGAATACCGCAGCCTGTTCGATCAAAACCGCCTGAAGGAAGGGCTGCAAAAGGCCTACGACGAACTCCGGCAAACCCAGCAGTCTGTTGTCCAGCAGGAGCGACTGCGCGCCCTCGGCCAGATGGCCAGCGGCATCGCCCACGACATCAACAACGCCCTTTCGCCCGTGCTGGCCTTCTCGGAGTTGATCCTGCGCAAGGAACCCAACCTCAGCCCCGCGTCCCGCCAGCACCTGGATCACATCCGCACCGCCGCCGAAGACATCGCCCACATCGTCGGGCGCATGAGCGAGTTCTACCGGCGGCGCCAGGAACACCAGCGCCTGGCCCCCGTCGACGTGAACCAGCTCGTCGGACAGGTCATCGACCTGACCCGGCCCCGCTGGCACGACATGCCGCAGAGCAACGGCATGGTCATCCAGATCACGACGGAGCTGGCCGCCAATCTGCCCGCGCTTTACGCCAACGAAAGCGAACTCCGGGAGACGCTCACGAATCTCGTGCTGAATTCCGTGGACGCGATGCCGCGGGGCGGGCGCATCACCATCGCCACCCGCGAGGTCCGCCAGCCCGGCGAGTTCTTCTCGTCCGGCGCTCCCGCCAAGCTGATTCTCGAAGTCCGCGACACGGGCGTGGGCATGGACGAAGTCACCCGCCAGCGTTGCCTGGAGCCGTTCTATTCCACCAAGCGCGAACGAGGCGGATCCGGCCTCGGTCTCGCCATGGTCTACGGCATGGTCGAACGGCACCAGGGCACCATCGAGGTGGAAAGCGAGGTGGGCCATGGCACCGTCATGCGCCTGGTCCTGCCCCTGCGCCAGCCGCCCGAAGCCGCCGGGACGCCCCCGCCCCTCCCCGCTCCGCGCCGCCGCCTCCGTCTCCTTTGCATCGACGACGAGCCGCTGCTGCGGGAGCTGCTCCGCGAAGTGCTCACCTTCGAGGGTCACCAGGTCACCACCGCGGATGGCGGCCAGGCCGGGCTGGACGCCTTTCGCTCCTCCCTCGAAGACGGCCAGCCATTCGAAGTCGTGGTCACCGATCTCGGCATGCCGCACGTCGACGGGCGCAAGGTCGCGCAGGCGATCAAGGCCATGTCACCGGAGACACCCATCGTCTTGCTCAGCGGCTGGGGAGCCATGATGAACGACAAAGGCGATCAACCGCCCGAAGTCGATGTCATCCTCAGCAAACCGCCGCGCCCGTCCGAGCTCCACGAAACCATCCTTCGGGTGGTCAGTCACCGGGATCGCGCCGCCGCCTGACGGCGCTCCGAACCGCCCGGCCCGGGGTCTCGCCGCAGCCGGCATTAGGCCTAGCCCCACATTTCATGCTGAGCTTGAATCGCGAACACCTTGATGGGAAGACGGAGGGTAGGGCGGGCGCTCCGCGCACGCCGCAAAACCGCTTCGCATCAACGGGTCGCGGCGGGCACGGAGTGCGCGCCCTACCTTCACCGTGAAATATTCCGGCTAATCCATCTTTTCCTCGAGGCGGCGCACCTGACGCCGGACCAGCGACGTCAGCTTGTATTTCGCGAAATAGACCTGCGGCAGCTTCACTCCGAGACGACGGGCCACCTCCGTTGCGGGCACGCCGTTGACCACGTGCATTTGGAAGATCTGGAATTGCAGCGGATCGGCATGCTGCCGGACTTTCGCCAGGGCGGTTTCCATGACATGACGCTCCCATTCCTCGTTCCAGAGCGCCTCGAGATCGACCCCGCCGGGGTCGGCCTGCCGCTCGAGAAAGGTCATGTCCGCGGCTTGCTCCCGCGGTTTCCACTCCCCTTTTTTCTCGTAGTGCTTCTTGCGCACGTGATCCGTGATCCGCCAGCGCGTCAGCCGCATCAGCCAGCCCTTGAACGAACCCACGGCCGGGTCGTAGGTGAATTCCGGAATCTTTCGCGCCACGGAGATGATGGTCTCCTGCACGACGTCCTGCGCCTCGGCGTCGCTCAGCCCGGTCTTGCGCGCCACCCCATAGATCAGCTTCCAGTAGGTCTCAAAAAAATCCCCCCAGCTCGACTGGTCATCCAACGACTTCAATCGGTCGAGCAAACTCTGCCGCGTCGGAATCAAGTCTGGCGTCAAGGAGCTCATGGCGTCATTCCCTTCTCCGTGGATGCAGGCCGCGCGCGCTGCCGGCGGCGCCCCAGCGCCGTCAGCGCCTCGCCCACTTCCCGGGCCGAGGCGGCGCGATGCCGCGGATCCGGATGACACGCTTTCATCAAAATCCGGTTCAGCTCGAACAGGTCGGACTCCGGCGACGGTCCGAGCATGTCCGCCGGCAGTTCGGGAAATCGTTCAACCGGCATGCCCAGGCCGGCTTCATAGAGCAACTTGCCCAGGCTGTAAACATCCGCCGCCGGAGTGCCGGCGCCTTCCGGCGCAATGCGGCCCGGTGTGCCGAGGAAGGCCAGACCGTTTCCGCCCGCTGCGGCGTCCGTGACCAGCCCGATGTCAGCCAGTTTCGGCTCTCCTTTCACGAAGACAATGTTCGCCGGTTTCACGTCGCGATGAACGAGTTGATGGCGGTGCAAATACTCCAGGGCATCGGCCAGCTTCGCCCCCAACCTCAGCACATCGTCCAAAGGCAGGCGCCCCCTGCGGGCGAGATCCTGCGCCAGGGTCCGCGGCGCATAGGCGCCCACCTCCGCCGCGCGGCCCGCCTCGTCGTCCGCCAGTTCCATCACGTAGTAAAGACACGCCCGGGACGGCTGCCCGTCGCCGCTGTCGCGACCGACATGGAGAATGTGAACGAGGCCCGGGTGGGAACGCGAAAGCGGCGTATAGCGCCGGAGTCCCTCGAATTCCGTCAGCAGCGGTCCCGCATTGGAAAAGGCGGACAGCCGCAAAACTTTCACCGCATGGAGCGAGCCCAGAATGTCCCGCGCGAGCCACACTTCGCCATAGCCGCCCCGACCGATGCACCGCAGCAGGTCGTGATCCGGGATTCGCGGCTGATTTTCCGTCCCGCCGTCCGCGGCCGGCTGCAGCAAGGGCGGCAGCTCGATCGGTCGTCCCGTTCCGATGCCTGGCTCCATCCCCAGGCCCGCAGGTGGTGTCCCCTTGCCTTCGCTGGCCAGCGCAAGCGCCTGTTCGAACGCGCGCTTTTCGCGCAACGCGCGCCGGCTTTGCCCCACGACCGATCCCGCCAGCGCAATCGGCAGCTGCACGCCGGCACAGATGGCCCATGGCACCCACCAGTGCCACGCCCAGGCGGTGACCATCGCCGCACCCGCGATAAAAATCGCCGCCAGGAAACCGACTCCGATGGCCGTCAGCAACCGTAGGCCCCCCAAGGCCAAACCCAATCCCGCGCCCACGGCGAACACCAGGGAGATCTCCCACCCGGGTGACAGACGATTCAACCATTCGCGACGAACCACGTTGAGATAACACGTCGCATTGATCTCAACGCCCGGCGATCGTCGACCGGTCCACCACGTGTACGGCGTCCGAAAGTCATCGGTATTTCGTCCCCCGGTAAACCCGATCGTATCCAGCGCGGCCCCGACGTAGACCACTCGGTTGCTCACCAGGCCTCCCACCCATGCCGCCTCTCGCTCCAAGGCCTCCACGTAGCTGAGGTGAGACAGAAAACCAGGTGGCCCGTAGTAGTTGATCCATCGCTCCGCCCCAACCGGCGGAGGCTCCCCTCCGCTCAGCCCCGCGGCACACGCGGCCAGACTGGGAAGGTTCGTCACCGTCGGGTTGAAGAAATCCCGTCGCACGGCCTGGTCCCGATCGGCCTGGGCCACGACACCGGCCGACGTCACCGCGGCCAGGGCTGGAAACGCCCGCCGGGTTTCCCAGCCGATTCCGTCACCGCCAAGGAACACCGGCTGAACCACCGCGGCCATCGCCACCGGTCCGGATGTTTTCACGGCATCCACCAATCGCTGGCCGGCCTCGGGTGGGCCGGCTTCTTCCAGCAGAACGTCAAACACGACTGCGCGGGCCCCGAGCTGATGCAATCGCTGAATCAGCCGCGCATGCATGCCTCGATCCCACGGCGCATTTCGCGGCTGGGCCAGATGGGCATGAGACGCTTCATCCATATAGACAACGACCGCCTCGGCGGCAGGTCGATCCGGGCGCAGCCAGAACAGGCCGTCATAACTCCAATGGACCAGTCCCAAGTCGAATGGCGGAAGCACCAGCAGCACCCCGATGCCGGCGGCAATGAGGCCGGCCCCAAGGCCTCGGGGAGACCGGCCGAACGCCGGAGCACGGCGGGATGTCGGCCCGCGATCGGATATTTCATTGTCCAGCGTTCCCATTTCCGTGCGTGATGTCCCCACCATACGTGCCAGCCCGGACTTTTTTCAATTTTCGTCGGGCCCGTCCGTAGGATCTGGCAGGCCGCCGACAACCGGCTCAGTTGAGTTCCCGGGCTTTTAGGGTAAATATGAGCCGTTCCCGGCGATCTCAACCGGCCCGACGCGATTCGCTTAACCATGTTCACATCGCATCGCAGCAGATGGCACCCGCTTCTTGCGGTCGGCCTCGTGCTCGCCTGGGCCGTCTCGGCGCCAGCCCAGGCGACCACTCCCGGCTCGATCCGGTTTGCCAACCTCGGGCCGGGCGTCGACGCCCCGTTCTTCAACACCAACGGCCTGCGCCTGCTCGGGAGCAATTTCGTCGCAGCGCTCTACCTCGCCCCCTCGAACAGCGGTCCCTTTGTCCAGATCAGCGGCCTGCAACGCTTCGTCCAGGCGCCCGGCTACTGGACGCCCTCCACCGAAACCACCCGCCAGTTTCCGGCCGGAACGCGCGTCCGGGTCCAGGTCCGGTTTTGGGATGAGAGCCGCTTCCCCACCAACAGCTCGTTTCTGGTGGCCGAGGCGCTCGGCGCCGCCATTGGCGTGGCCGAAATCCCCGCGCTCGACCTGAACGAGGACGGCTCGCCCACCCCCCTATTTGAGCTGCAGTCGGCCAATTTAATCCCCACCCTCACCCTCAGCCTGGGAGGGACCCGCGTTGCCTACGATCCGGCCACGGCCGCCAGCGGGTCCCAACTGCCCACCCTCTGTGACGTTCCGGTGGGCACCAACCGCTGGTTTCGCCTGACCAGCCCGGTCGCAGGCCACGCCGCGCTCAACACGGATGGCAGTTTGTTCGACACCGTCCTGGCCGTTTTTCGCGGCAGCATCGTCAACCTCGCCGGTCTCGAACCGATTGCGTGCAACGACGACCGAGCCCCGGGCCGGCTCACAAGCGCGCTGCAGGTCGCCGTGGCAGCCGACGAACTTTTTCTGGTCTGTGTGGCGGGCAAAAACGGGGCGGGTGGCCCCGTCCAGCTCAACTACGCCACCGGGGTAATCCTCGAGCTCCGCCCGGTTCTGCCGTCGCTGTTCGAGCTTTCCTGGCCCGCGGGCCGGGGCCGTTACCAGTTGGAAACGTCGACCAAATCGGGCGGCTCGCCCTCCTGGCAGACGGTCGACGAACCGCCGTTCCTGATCGAGAATCGCTACGTTCTCCCCTGGACCGGTCAGAACCCCCAGCAATACTTCCGGCTCCGCGCCCTGCCATAGCCGCGTCACCCGGCGCCCGGCGCCGGCCGGCCGACTTACCTGGAGCGAAGGCCCGGCGGCCCGCCGGCCTTTCCGGAAACTCGAGTCTTGCCTCCAAGCCGGGCTCGGGCAACGTACGGGCCTGTGAACTCGCCCGAATCCGCCGAGCAAAAGGCGCATCTGGAGGCTCTCGAAGCCCGGCTTCGCGCGTCCGAAAGCTTTTACCAGTCTCTCGTCGAGACGCTGCCCCAAAACATCCTGCGCAAGGACGCCGAGGGCCGCTTCACCTTCGCCAACCAGCGCTTTTGCCAGGCCATCGGCAAAACGCGGGAACAGATTCTCGGCAAAACCGACTTCGACCTTTTTCCCGCCGAGCTCGCCTCGAAATACCATCGCGACGACCTGCGCGTCATGTCCACCCAGGAAAACCTCGACACCATCGAGGCCCACCAGGGCGCCCACGGCGAAAAGCTCTTCGTCCACGTGATCAAAACACCCCTCCACGATCACTCCGGACGGGTCATCGGAATCCAGGGCATCTTTTGGGACGTGACCCAGCGCAAACGGATCGAGGAGGAGCTGGCCTACGAGCGCGACCTGCTCCGCTCGCTGCTCGACCACATCCCCGACCGGATCTATTTCAAGGACATCTACAGCCGCTTCATGCGCTGCAGCCGCTCGATGGCCCAGCGCCTGAATCTCAGCGACCCCGAGCACGTCGTCGGCAAGACCGACTTCGATTTCTACCCGCCCGAGCAGGCGCGGGAATATTTCAACGACGAACAGCGCATCCTGCAAACCCGCGAGCCGTTGATCAACAAGCTCGAGGTGCAACGCGGCCCCGACGACAGCGAGATCTGGGCGTCCGTCACCAAGGTGCCGTTCTTCAACCAGAACGGGGTCATCACCGGCCTCGTCGGCCTCTCGCGCGACGTCACCCAGCTCAAGCTCACCGAGAAAGCCCTGCGCCAGGCGGAGGAGAAATACCGCGCCATCTACGAAAACTCCGTCGAAGGCATCTTCCAAACCACCCGCGACGGTCACTTCCTCTCCGCCAATCCGGCCCTCGCGCGGATGTACGGGTTCGACAGCCCCCAGCAGCTGGTCAGCGCTCTGACCGACATCGCCCACCAGCTCTACGTCGATCCCGAGCGTCGCGAGCAGTTCCGCAAGCTCGTGCGCGAACAAGGCTCCGTCACCGGCTTCGAGTCCGAGATTTACCGCAATAACGGCACCCGCATCTGGATCAGCGAAAGCGCCCGGCCCGTCAACGACCCCGCCGGCAACCTCGAATACTACGAGGGCACGGTCGAGGACATCACCGCACGGAAGAAGCTCGACCTCGAGCGCGAACGCGCCCGGGAGGCCGCCCTGGAAATCGCCCGCACCAAGGCCCAGTTCCTCGCGAACATGAGCCACGAGATTCGCACCCCGATGAACGCCATCATCGGCATGACCGACATGCTGGCCGACACCCGCCTCGGCCCCGAACAGCGCGAATACGTCGACACCATCCATCACAGCACCGACGCGCTGCTCAGCATCATCAATGACATCCTCGACTTCTCGAAGATGGAGGCCGGCAAGCTGTCCCTCGAGATCATCGACTTCGACCTGCGGGACATCGTCGAGACCACGGTGGAAATGCTCGCCGAACGGGCGCACAAAAAGGACATCGAGCTGGCGTGCTGGATCGAGCCCGGCCTGCCCGGCCGACTCCGTGGCGACCCGGTCCGCCTCCGCCAGGTTCTGACCAACCTCACGAGCAACGCCGTCAAGTTCACCGACGCCGGCCAGGTCGTCATCCGCGTCCACCGCCCGCCCGGCGCCGCCGACGCCCACCTCTTGCGGTTTGACGTCAACGACACCGGCATCGGAATTCCGGAGGACGCCATGCGGCGCATCTTCCAGGAATTCACCCAGGCCGACGGGTCGACCACCCGGAAATACGGAGGGACCGGGCTCGGCCTGACCATTTCCAAACAGCTCGTGGAGATGATGGGCGGCAAAATCGGCGTCCAGAGCACGCCGGGCTCCGGCTCGACGTTCTGGTTCGAGATCCCGTTCGCGGCGGCCGAGTCGGCGCCCGCCGAGCCCGGCCCCTTGTCCGCCGGCCCAACCCTGGCCGAATGCCTCGACGGCCGCCGCCTGCTTCTGGTCGACGACACGCCCGCGTATCGCGAGATCCTCCGCCAGCAACTGGCCGCCCCAGGGGCCGAACTGATCGAGACGGAGTCCGCCGCGGAAGCCCTGGCCACGCTGTCCGAGGCCGCTCAGGCCGGCCGCCCATTTTCCGTCGTGCTGATCGATCTGGACATCGACGACAGCGACGGCCTTTCGCTGGCCCAGAACATCCGCAACCTGCCCGACCTCGCCGACACCCGCATCGTCATGTTGAGCACGCTGCTCAACCGCCTTCCCCCCAGCACCCTCGCCGCCACCGGCATCAGCGCGTGTCTCGTCAAGCCGATCCGCCAGGCGCGCCTGGCCGAATGCCTCCGGGAGGTGCTGTCCCTCCCCGCCGGCAATTCCGGCCAGGCACCAGACGTCGACACACCCGCGCCGCCCGTAGCCAGCCCGACGGACGCCGTGCGCCAGGTGCGCATCCTGCTCGCCGAAGACAACGTCGTGAATCAACGGGTGGCCCTGAAACAGCTTAAGAAGTTGGGCTTTTCCGCCGATGCCGTGGCGAACGGAATCGAAGTGCTCTCCGCGCTGCAACGAATTCCCTACGACATCATCATCATGGATTGTCAGATGCCGGAAATGGACGGTTACGAAGTGACCTCCCGCATTCGCGGGGGGGGCAGCGATTCCTACATTCATCTGCGGTCGGCGCCCTACATTATCGCCCTCACCGCCAATGCCATGCAAGGCGACCGCGAACGATGCCTGTCGCTGGGGATGAATGACTACCTGACCAAGCCCCTGCATCTGCACCAGCTCGAACGCGCCCTGCAGCGCGCCCTCCTGAAAGTCCGCCCCGCCACCGAAGACGATCCGCCCGGGCTGCCGCCAAGCCCCGAGCCAGCCGTCCCGGCGGTCGAAATTCTCGATCGCACGGTCATCGACGGCCTCAAGGAATTGCGCGAGCCCGGTCAGCCCGATCCGTTGGCGGAGCTGATTCACCTGTTTTTCCGGGATGCCCAGCCGCGCCTGGAGACCATGGAAAACGCGGCCGGGTCCGAGGATCTGGCCACGCTGGCGGCCAACGCCCACACCCTGAAGGGCAGCGCGAGCAACCTCGGCGCCCGCCAATTGGCGGCCGCCTGCGCCGCCTTGGAAAAACTGGCCAAGGCCGGAAACGCCTCCCAGGCCCGCGAACGCTTTTTTGAGGTCAAGCAAGAGCTCAAAAAGGTCGAAGGTATTCTTAGAGCAGAGATCGACGACCGATCGGATCGACCCAACTAATTTGCGAAATGGATGCTACGGCTCGACCCCCTGGCGGTGCCCCCGCCCGCGTCCTCTTGATTGAGGACGATGCCGAACTGGCCGCCGCCCTGGCCGCGGCGCTCCGCCCGGACGCCATCGATCTGATCACGTGCGCCAGCGGCGAAGAGGCCCTCCGGCGGGCTCCCGCCGAGTCCCTCAACCTCGTCCTCCTCGACCTGGGCCTGCCCAGCATGGACGGCCTCTCCGTCCTCCGGGAGCTGCGCGCCGGCCCCGCGACCCGCACCCTCCCCGTCATCATCCTGACCGCCCGCCACGCCCTCAACGAAAAGCTGCAGGGCTTTGAGGCCGGGGCCACCGACTACGTCACCAAACCCTTTGAGCTGGTCGAACTCCGCGCGCGCATCCGCGCCGCGCTCGCCCAGGAACAGCTCAAGCGCCAATTGGAGCAAAGCAACGCGGCGTTGGAGACCGCCCGCGCCAAGGCCGAGGAATCCGCCCGCGCCAAAGCCGATTTTTTGGCCAACATGAGCCACGAGATTCGGACGCCCATGAACGGGGTCATCGCCATGACCGGGCTTCTGCTCGAAACAGACCTCAGCGCCGACCAGCGCGACTACGTCGAGACCATCCGCACCAGCGGCGAGGCGCTCGTCACCATCATCAACGACATTCTCAACTTCTCAAAGATCGCCTCCGGCAAGCTGGATCTCGAGAACGCGCCGTTCGCGCTCCGCGCCTGCGTCGAGGAAGCGCTCGACCTGCTCGCCACCCGGGCCGCGGAGAAAAAAATCGACCTCGGCTACCGCTGTGCGCCCGACATCCCGGAGCTGGTCGGGGGCGACGTCACCCGCCTCCGGCAAATTCTCGTCAACCTCGTCGGCAATGCCGTCAAGTTCACCCACGAAGGCGAAGTCTTCATTGAGATCCAGCGTGCCGCTGACGGGCCCGACGCCCTCGCCCCGCGACGCGCCACGCCCGGGCCGGTCGCGCTCCAGATTTCCGTGCGCGACACCGGCATCGGCATTCCACCCGATCGGATGGATCGCTTGTTCCAGTCTTTCAGCCAGGTCGACAGTTCGATCACCCGCCAGTTTGGCGGGACCGGCCTTGGCCTGGCCATCAGCCGCGGCCTGGTCGAGCTCATGGGCGGCCAAATTTGGGTCGAAAGCGCCCCCGGCAGCGGCACCACCTTCCACTTCACCGTGCGGTTCGCCCCGGGCGTCGCCGCGCCCCCGGTCCTGACCAAGCCAATCCCCTCGGTCGCCGGCCGCGAGATCGTAATCGTCGAGGACAACCCGGCCGTCCGCCAAAACCTCGCCGATCAGACCCGCCAATGGGGCCTTGTGCCCCGGCCGTTCGCCAGCCAATCCGCCGCCCGCCAGCACCTCTCAACCGCCGCCCGATCCGCCGCCACGGCGCCGCCTATTTTGCTCGTTGACCTGGAAACACCCGACGCCTCCTCCGACCCGCTTCCAGCCGTCGGCGATCTCCCGGTCCTTTTCATGAGCTCCGTCGGCAGCACAATCTCGCCGCCCGCCGGAGCCCGCCCCGGCGTCGTCCTCAACAAACCGGTCAAGCCCGCCCAGCTGCGCTCCGCCGTCCTCAGCGCCGTGTCCGGCCAACGCCCGGAATCGCGCAAGGCCCCCGCCCGCACCGCGCTCGATGCCGGTCTCGCCGCAAAATCTCCGCTGCAAATCCTCCTCACCGACGACAACGTCATCAACCAGAAGGTCGCCGTCCGGCTCCTCCAGCAGCTGGGCTACAACGCCGACGTCGCCCACAACGGACTCGATGCCATCCGGGCCGTGGAACGCAAAGCCTACGATTTGATCCTGATGGATGTGCAGATGCCCGAGATGGACGGGCTCGAAGCCACCCGCCGCATCCGGCAGCGCGCGACCTCCGGCGACGCTCCCCCGAATTTCCAACGGCCCATCGTCATCATCGCCATGACGGCGAATGCGATGCAGGGCGATCGCGAAAAATGCATGGCGGCCGGCATGGATGATTACCTCCCAAAGCCGGTCCGCCCGGAGACGCTGCAGGCGGCGCTCGAGAAATGCGGGACGCTGCTCGCCGCCCGTCGGAACTCCACGCCGCCCGGGGCGGCCGCCCCGTCGCCGCCGACCGCGGCGCCCGCGCCGCCCACCGCGCCGCTGCTGGATGCCCCCGTCGTCCCGGCACCCGTCGCCGGGGCCCCGACCCCGACGACTCCGGTTCCCATGACTCCGGACGCACCCAGCGCGCTGACCGCCTCGAACATCGTGGAACAGCCGCCGGTCGACCTGGCGCGTCTCAACGACTTTGCCGGCGGCAATGTCGAAAACTTCAACGAGTTGGTCGGGCTCTACCTCAAGCAGACCGCCGAGCAGCTCGAGCAAATCCGGTCCGGGCTCGCCAGCGGTGACGCGGAAATCGTGTCGCGAATCGCCCACAGCTGCGCCGGGGCCAGCGCCACCTGCGGCATGACCGGAATGGTGCCCCTTCTGCGGCAGATTGAGCGATTTGGGCGGGATGAGGCCCTGCCCGCCGCCGCCGGCCTGGTGCCCGCGGTCGAGCTCGAGTTCACCCGCCTCCAGCAGTATCTCGAAACCCACAAGCCCGTCGCTCTCGCCAGCTGACCTCCACGGGCCCCACGCCCCGACAAGACACCGCCGCCATGAAGAAAGTGCTGATCATCGAAGACGATCCGGTCGTGGCCCACATTTATCGCACCCGCCTCGAGCGCGAGGATTACACCGTTGAAACGTGCGCCGATGGCCAGGCCGGTTTCTACCGCGTCCACGAGTTCCGGCCGGACGGCGTGCTCCTCGACATGATGCTCCCGAAGATGAACGGGATCGACATCTTGAAAAAGATCCGGGCCCAGGCGCAGTTCCAGCGCGTCCCGGTCATCGTCTTCACCAACGGCTACGTCCCCAACATGATCCAGGAGGCCCTCGCCGCCGGCGCCTCCCAGGTCTTCAACAAGGCCACCCTGACGCCCCGGCAAATTCTCGACTCGTTGCATGCGCTGATTGCCTCCGAGTCGAACCCGGACGTCGCCGCCACGTCCCGCACGCCCGGCGACGGCGCGCCCTCGGCTGACAACCTGACGACGCCGCTCGCACCGCCGGCGCCCGCCGCCAGTTTCACCGCGCCGACTCCCTCCGCCTATGTCGAGTCCGCCCGGCCGTTCTCCCACGAGCCCCGGCCCTTCGTGCCCGTCGTGGCCAGATCTCCGGTGGCCATCCCGACCCCCGCGGTCCGCGAACCCGTCAGCTCGGATGATTCCGCCTTTCTCGACGAGCTTCGCCAGTCGTTTCTGGCGTCCGCCCACGACACCGTCTCTTCCCTGCGCAAGTTGCTCCAGGACTTCACCAAGTCCCCGAACGAAACCGCCCGTCAGCCGCTCCTCGCCGAGCTTTACCGAAAGGTGCACGCCCTCACCGGCAGCGCCGGCATCGCCGGCTTTGAGACCATCGCCCAGATGGCGTCCGCGATCGAAGTCCTCCTGAAAGAGCTGCAAGAAAAACCAAAAAACGTCAACCCATCCACCCTGCGCACCGTCGCGCATTCGTTCGACTTCATCGCCGAGCTTTTCAAGGCGCCCGAGGCCGCCCTGGCCAGCCTGCCCACCGCCAGCATCCTCGTCGTCGACGACGAAATCCTGTCCCGGCGCGCCGTGACCTACGCACTCGACAAGGCCGGCCTTAAATCCGTCAACGTGGAGGATTCCTCGGTCGCTCTCCGCCTCGCCGAGCAGCACGCCTACGATCTGATCTTTCTCGACGTGCAAATGCCGGGCATGGACGGCTTCGAACTTTGCACGCGCATCCGGGCCCACGCCCAGAACCGGTCGACCCCCATCATCTTTGTCACGTCACTCACCGATTTCAAGAGTCGTGCGAAATCGAGCCTGAGCGGCGGTACCGACCTGATCGCCAAACCGTTCATGTTCATTGAACTGACGGTCAAGGCGCTGACCCACGTCCTCCGCGGCCACATCGGCCAGCGGCGGCTGGCGGCCTAATCCATCGACCATCCCCAGCGCCAGCGCGCCGGGTCGTCGGCCAGCCACGGCCTCGTCGCGGGCAACCCGCCCGGAGCCGCCCCGGGACTGCCGCCCGCAACGCCGTGTCCCTACCCAGCCGCGGCGCCCCCACCTGGCATCCACGCCGCCTGATCCCCTGATCTGTTAGGTAATTTCGGCGTGACAATCGCCCGGGCGTCGGCATTCTCTCCGCGTCCCCATTTCGCGGTCACCAGAACGGCCCGATGCTGCATTTTGCCCTGTCATGAACTCGCTTATTTCTCCCGGAACGTGGTTGGCCCAATCCGCGCTGATGCTCGCCGCCTTCGGCGGGATCGAGGCTCCCCGCGCCCACGCCCAGCCGGTGACGTACCAGGTCGATCCCGGACAGAGCAGCTTGATTCTCAGCGCCAGCTTCGGCGGGAGCTATGGGTGGGGCCAGTTCACCATCACCAACCAGGTGCCGGGCTCGCTGAATGATTGCTTGGCGGGAACGATCGTCGCCACGGCCGACGGCAACGGCGGCCTCACCTTTGCCGGAGGCAGCGCCATCACCGCGCTGCTCAACCCCGCCAGCCCCAGCCGGAATCTGGCGCAGCCGTCGTTTCATCCCACGGGCAGCGACCCCAACCGGACCTGGAGCGGCCTGGACAATTTTGGAGCGCTTTGCTTCCTCTACGACACCGCGCCGATCCACCTCGCCTACCGGAACCTGGTGCTCGATATCACGGCCGGACGCGCCACCATCGACGGCGCGCCCGCGTCGGCCATGCGTCTGGGGTTTGTCGCCGGCCAGCGCGACTGGAGCCAGCCCACCGTCCTCGTGGCGGGCGACTCCCAACCGCCCGCCTCCTGGCCAATCGCCAGCGGCACAAACCTGTCCCCCAAAATGGTCACCCTCTCGGCCGATGGCTCCCGATTGACCATTCCGATCGTGCTCATGACCCGCAGTTATGACCTCGGCGGCATCGTCACCTTTGACGAGATTTGGACGGGCACGATTGTGGCCACCACGACTCCGGGCGACCCGCCGCCGCCGCCGCATCTGGCGCTTTCCGCCTCCGGCCCAGGCGGGCTGCAGTTCAGCGCCAGCGGCGCCACGCCCACTCATTTCAACGGGATCAACACCGCGCCCTGGGTCGAGGGCAGTTGGGTCGGCGCCGCCAGTGCCCGTTATTCGGTGACCATCACGAACGCGCCGACGGGCGCCGCCGGATTCCAAACGTATGTCTGGTGGGTGGGCAACCCCGCCGGCTATCACGTGGAGGAATTTTCCGGCACCGGCAACCCCAACGTCGTCCGCCTGATTCTCGAATCGGATGGCCACGGCCGCGCCAACGCGTCCCTCGGCTACCGGGTCAACGCGCCTGACAACACGACGGCATTCGACGGGCCCGGGCTTCTCGGTCGGCTCTCCGGCGCGCCCTTGGCCGGGACGTGGACCGTGGACGTCTCCGATAACCGACTGTTCCAACTCACCGCGCCGAACGGCGCCCAGGTCAGCGGCGCGATGGCAGCGTCCGATTTCAGTAACTTCAGCGAAAAGGTGAGGTTCTATCTCGGAGTCAACCCGAACGGGATCGCCAACCTCGGTCAACACATCACCGTCAGCCGGGCCAGCATCGACATCTCCCGCCCGACCGGCCAGTCCACGTCGCTGGTTGGCGACTTCACCAGCGGCGGCCCGCTGCGCAAAGACTGGACCATTCTGGCGGCTGACCCCGCAGCGGTGTTCATGGCCCCCATCGGCTCCCGGTTCCGTCTTGCCTGGCCCATGGTTTGCCAGACCACACCCGGAGCCGGCTCGCTGGATTACCTCGTCAGCTTCTTCGACGAGTTTGGCGATCCCGCCACGTGGGCCCCCTTCCCGGCCACTCCAAAACTTCTCGCCGATGGCAGTTATGTGGTGCACGTGACCGAGACCGCTGCGGGTGCGGACACGGGCTTCTTCCGCCTGCACCTGCCGTGACCGGCACGACCGAGCGTGAAACCGGCTTCTCATTCCGTCGGCGCCGGGGTGCGGTAGAATCATGCGCGCCGTGGTTCAACGAGTCTCGTCCGCCGCCGTCACCGTCGCCGGGCAATCCCAACCGCGAGCCAGCATCGGGCGCGGCTTGCTGATTCTCCTGGGCATCGAAGAGGCGGACCAGCCGGAGGATGTCGAGTGGCTGAGCGGAAAGATTGCGCGGCTGCGGATCTTCGACGACGCCAGCGGCGTGATGAATTGCTCGGTGCAGGAGGCGGGCGGCCAGGTTATCGTCGTGAGCCAGTTCACGCTCCATGCGAGCACACGCAAAGGCAATCGCCCGAGCTACACCCGGGCCGCGCGACCCGAAACCGCCATCCCGATCTACGAGGCGTTTCTCCAGCGCTTTGCCAGTGACCTCGGGCAGCCCGTGCAAACCGGCGAATTTGGCGCCACCATGCAGGTCGCGCTGGTCAACGATGGCCCCGTCACCATCGTGATCGACTCCAGGACGAAGGAGTAATCCGGCCGGTCGCCGTCGCTGCCGTTCGAACACCCTCGAGCCGCTCCCGACAACGTCACACCACGAACCGCGCTTGATCGTTCCGTGGAAGGGGCTTGCCAGCCGGGCGAGGGCGAATCAATTTCACCGCATGGCATTGCCGAATGGCCCCGTTACGTTGACACCCGAACAGATTGGTGAGCTGAACCGCAAACTCTCCACTTTGCGCCACGACATCAATAATCACCTTTCGCTCATCGTCGCGGCCGCGGAGCTGATCAAATACAACCCCGAGTCGGCGAATCGCATGGCCACGACGCTGGGGGAACAGCCACCCAAGATCTCCGAGGAATTGGGACGTTTCTCCATGGAGTTCGAGAAGATCCTGGGGATCGTCCGGGATTGACGGCGGAAAACGTGCCGGAGCCTTGTGCCGGTATCTTGTCAGGTCCGCTCCGACACGCGCTTGGCGGGTTGAATCGGCCATGGCCGTTTCCCAGGATGATTTGTGGGATCCGCCGGGGCGCCAAATCCGGGCGGGCCGCCGCCCTGTAACCCCGCCCCCCGGGCGATCGTCTTTGTCGTGCAGGGCCAGGGCGCCAGAACCGCCCGGCCTCCGGAAGAATCCGCCTATGAAATATTTGATGCTCGCGCTGCTGGCCTGCCTCGGCTCGTCACCTCTGCTCCAGGCGGCGGAAGACCCGGATCCAGCGCCGCCCACCAACCGCCCGAGCCCCGAGGACCTGCGCACGCGGTTCCGGCGGCTGAACCGCGAGGATCGGGATACGCGTCTCAAGGAACTCCGGGGCCGCCTGAACGACTCCACCAACCGGTCCGAGCTGGAAAAGCGGCGGGAAGAGTGGCGCAAGCTGCCCCCGGCGGAACGCGAGGCCCGCATCCGCGAATTTCGCGACCGCAACCTCAATCCGGACTCGCCGCGCTTCAATCGCCTGACGCCCGAGCAGCGCGAAACCAAGCGCGCCGAACTCAAGGCCCGTCTCGATGCCCAGGTCAAGATCCTCGAGGCGCGCCGCGCCACCGCGCCGCTCTCGGAACAGGAGGAGCGACGCCTCGAACGATTCCAGCGCATGTCACGCCGCCTGGATCGGGCCGCCTCAGCCAACGCAGGCGGTCCCAAGGCCAGATCCGGGCCGGATGCCGGCGCTGAGGGCACCTCGCTTCCGCCCCCAAAAAACAGCGCCCCCAAACCCTGACCGACGAATGCTGGCTTGATGCCTCTCGCCTCCGGCATGGTGCCACAATCCCCTCGCGAACCTGGCCCGCCTTGGACGGAGGAACCGGCTGCCGGCACCGCGACGCCCACGCCGGCGCCCACGCCGGCGCCGGTCTCGGTCCCCGATCAGGAGTGGATCGCCGCGACCTTGCGCGGCGACACGGAAAGCTTCGCGCCGCTCATCGCCAAGTATTCCCCCCGCCTCTTCGCGACGGCCCGGCGCTACGCCCGCCGGGAAAATGAAGTCGAGGATATCGTTCAGGAAATCTGGTCCAAGGCCTATCAGAAGTTGCGCACCTTCCGCGGCGAGGCTCCGTTTGAGCATTGGCTCATGCGTCTCGCGGTCCGGACCTGCTTCGACTTCCTCCGCGATCACCGGCGAAACCGCGAGACGCCATTCTCCGAGCTGAATGATTCGGAGGAGGACTGGCTGGAGCGCTTCAAGGCCGACCCGGCCACCGCTCCCGAAGACTCCGCCGCGGCCGCGCAATTGATCCAGCGGGTGCTCGAACAGTTGTCGCCCGCCGCCCGCCTGGTCATCACCCTTTTGGAAATCGAAGACCGGCCCATTCGCGAGATCGCCCAGCTCACCGGGTGGTCCATTCCCCTGGTCAAGGTGCGGGCCTTTCGCGCCCGCGCCGAGATGAAGAAATGCCTGCAGCGCATGGCGCGCGACAAGTATTTGTAACCCACCCACCATGAACCCCGTCTGTGCCACCGTAAGTCTATGAATTGGGACCTCCTCCAGAACCGCCTGATTCAGACGGCGCGCCGTCAATCTCCCGCCGACGCCGTGCCGTACGCATTCGAGCGACGCGTGCTGGCCCGACTTTGCCAGGCCGCCCCGGATCCCTGGTCATCCGCCGCCCGCATCCTCTGGTGGGCAGCCGGCGCCTGCACCGCCATCGCCGTCACCATCGGGATCTGGACGTCCATCGCCCAACCCGCCGGCGCCGACTTTGCCGACGACCTGGAGCAAACCATTCTCGCCTCCAGCGTGGACACCACCGTTTCCTTCGACGCAGAGTTCCGCCAGTGAACACCCGCCAGACCATCCTCGTGGCGCTGGCCGCGGCCGTCATCTTCGGCGCCGGAGTGGTCACCGGCGGACTGCTCGTCCACCAGACCCGCCCCCGGCCGGCACCCATCGGCAACATCCCGTTTCTCGGGCGGGTCGACGCGCTCGGCCGCGCGGCCAACCAGCTCAACCTTTCCCCGGACCAACGCCGCCATGTGGGCGAAATCGTCCGCAATGCCCGCGAGCAAATTGCCGACTGTTTCATGATCCTCGAGCCGGACATTCAACAGGTCTTCCGCGACATGCGCCGCCAGCTTCAAGCAGAGCTCACCTCCGACCAGCGTGCCGAGTTCGAGGAGATCCTGCGCAAGCGCCAGCCGCGCGCCGCGGATCACCGCACCAACGCCGCCCCCCCCACCACCTCACCGTCCCCCACGCCTACAGAGCCCGCCACCGCCGGCGCACCCCCGCGATGAACGACGATTCCGCCGCCCGCCTCGAACGCATCGAAACTCACCTGGCCCACCTCGAACGCCAGTTCGAAGAGCTGAACCAGGTCGTGATCGAACAAGGACGGGCCCTCAAACGCCTCGCTTCCCTCCAGCAGCGCCTGTCCGAATGCGTCGAAAACGCCGAGCTCGATCGCATCCGCTCCACCAACCCAAAGCCGCCTCATTACCAGTAAGGGCGCGCCGGACGGATCGTCCCGGGAAGGCAATCGTCCCGGCTACGATCGGAGCCGCTCCGGGTTGAGCGCCTGCAGGTCCTTCGGAAGAAACCGGCCGTCCTGTCGAATCAGCTCGTCGTCGAACCACACCTCGCCCCCGCCCCACTCCGGCCGCTGGATCAAGACCATGTCCCAGTGCACGGCCGAACGGTTGCCATTGTCGCAGTCCTCATACGCCTGCCCCGGCGTGAAATGCAGCGACCCGGCGATCTTCTCGTCAAACAGGATGTCGCACATCGGGTTCATGATGTACGGGTTGAAGCCCAGCGAAAATTCACCCACGTAGCGGGCCCCCGCGTCGGTGTCGAGAATCTGATTCAGGCGCTTGGCGTTGTTCGACGTCGCCTCCACCACGCGGCCGTTGCGGAACGTCAGCCGAACATTTTCAAACCGCGTGCCCGAGTAGAGGGTCGGCGTGTTGAATTGGATCACGCCCTGGACCGAGGTCTTCACCGGGCATGAAAAAACCTCCCCGTCCGGGATGTTCCGATCGCCTTTGCACATCTTCGCCCCGATGCCTTTGATCGAGAAGCGCAGGTCCGTGCCGGGTGACACCAGGCGCACCTGGTCGGCCTTGCGCATGCGCCGTTCGAGCGGCTCCATCGCCTTCGCCATCCGGCGGTAGTCCATCGTGCACACGTCAAAATAGAAATCTTCAAAGGCCTCGGTGCTCATGCCTGCCGCCTGCGCCATGCTCGGCGTCGGCCAGCGCAACACCACCCAGCGCGTCTCGTTCACCCGATAATTCAGCACCGGCCGCAGCACCCGCGAATACAGCTGCATGCGATCGCTCGGCACGTCCGAGGTCTCGCTCGTGTTCGCGCTGCCCCGCAACGCAATGTAGGCCTGCATCCGCTTCATCCGATACATCTCCACGTCCCGGATGATCCCGGCGTGATGCTCATCCGTGTCCCGCAGCAACTCCCGGCTCAGCCGCCCATGACGCGCCTCCACGAACGGCACCGCCCCCGCCGCCCGCACGGCCCGGATCAACTGCACCGTGAACTCGTCCGGGATGTCGATCGCATCGATCAAAACATGGTCACCCTTCTTCAACGCGCAGGAGTATTCGACCAACAGCCGGGACAGTTTGCCGTATCGCGGATCATTCATAGTCAGTGGCGCGTGAGGCTAGCCCCCCAACCGGCCCGCGCAAGCCTTAGCTGCGGCCGACACCAAACTCCACCTTGCCTCAGCGTGGGCGCGTCCGTACAGTCGCCGTTCCTGAGACATCGGCATGGACTACAAAGACTCGCTCAATCTGCCGCGCACCGACTTTCCCATGAAAGCCGACCTCGTGGCGCGCGAACCGCAACGGCTCGAGACCTGGGCCTCCCTCCGCCTGTATGAAAAGATCCAGGCCGCCCGCGCCGGCTCCCCCCGCTTCGTGCTCCATGACGGCCCGCCCTTCGCCAACGGCGACGTCCACATCGGCACCGCCCTGAACAAGATTCTCAAGGACATCATCATCAAGTTCCAGACCGTCGCCGGCCGGCACGCCCCGTATGTTCCCGGCTGGGATTGCCACGGTCTTCCGATCGAATTCAAGGTCTCCCAGGAAATGCGCAAAGCCGGCGACACCAGCGCCGACGCGGCCACCATCCGCCAGGCGTGCGACGCCTATGCGCGCAAATACATCGACATTCAGCGCGCCCAGTTCAAACGGCTGGGCGTTCTCGGAGACTGGGATCGCCCGTACCTGACCCTCGATCGGGAATACGAGGCCGATGAGCTGCGCCTGTTCGCGGACATCGTCGAAAAGGGCTTCGTCTATCGCGGCAAAAAGCCGGTCTACTGGAGCATTCCCTGCCGCACCGCCCTGGCCGAGGCCGAGGTCGAGTACCACGATCACGTCAGCCAGAGCATCTACGTCAAATTCCCCGTCATCGGCCATCCCGGGTTGAACATCGTCATCTGGACGACCACCCCGTGGACGCTGCCGGCCAACCTGGCTGTCGCCTACAACTCCACCTTCAACTACTCGCTGGTCGCGGCCAATGGCGAGAGCTACCTGGTCAGCACCATGCTCCTCCCGGCTGTCGCTGAAAAATGCGGCTGGGATGGCTACCAGATCATGCGCAGCCTCGACGGCTCAGAGCTGGCCCAGTTCGAATACCAGCACCCGTTCTGCGCCCGCACCGGCCGCCTCCACCCGGGCGACGAGTTCGTCGAGAACAGCACCGGCAGCGGCTTCGTCCACATCGCCCCCGGCCACGGTCTCGAGGACTACGGCCTCGGCCTGCGCCACGGCCTCCCGATTTACTCGCCCGTCAATGACGACGGCTGTTTCACGCATACGAACGATCTGCCGGTCGACCAGCAGATGCCCGCGGAGTTCCTGGGCAAATCGATCCTCGAAAAACACGGCAAGAGCGACGCCAACGAGGTCGTGCTGCACGAGCTGCGCGTGCGCCAGGCCCTGCTCAAGCAGGAGAATTATCACCACAGCTATCCCCATTGCTGGCGCAGCAAGACACCGGTCATCTTCCGCGCGATGGACCAGTGGTTCATCCGCATCGATCACCAGGGCTTCCGCGAGCAGGCGGTCGCCGCCATCCTCGGCGTTCAATGGGTGCCGGACTGGGGACGCAACCGGATCGAGGCCGCCGTCAAGTCCCGGCCGGACTGGTGCATCAGCCGCCAGCGCACCTGGGGCGTGCCCATCCCGGCGTTCACCGACACCCGCGGCCAGACCATCCTCGACCCGCGCGTCGTCCGCGCCGTGGCCGCCTTGTTCGAAAAACAGGGTTCCAATGTCTGGTTCGAAAAGAGCGCCGCGGAGCTCTGGGCCGCCATCCGCCCCGCGGACTGGGCGGGCCCGGAAGCCGTCGCCAAGTCGACCGACACGCTCGACGTCTGGATCGACTCGGGCTCGTCATCCCGTGCCGTCACCGCGCGCCGCGCCGAGTTGCGGGGCGGCGGCGACAAGCCCTTCCAGGTCGACATGTACCTGGAAGGCTCCGATCAGCACCGCGGCTGGTTCCAATCGTCTTTGCTCCTGTCGCTCGCCGGACAAGCGGCGCCCCCCTACCGCACGGTCCTCACTCACGGGTTCATGGTCGATGAAGATCGGGAGAAGATCTCGAAGAGCAAGCAAGGCCAGGGCGGCTACGAGAAACCCCAGACGGCCGAAGCCTACGTCAAAAAATGGGGCGCCGATGTCGTCCGCCTTTGGGTCGCCTCCCAGGATTATCGCAACGACATCATCGTCTCCGAAAAACGGATCGAAAAGGTCGGCGAGTCCTATCGCATCCTGCGCAACGCGCTGCGCTATCAGCTTTCAAATCTTTACGACTTCGACCCGGCCCGGAACACCGTCGCGGAGCCCGACCTCACCGGGCTCGATCGCTGGATCCTCGGGGAATTTTCCAAGGTGCAGGCCGAAGCCCGCCAGGCCTACGAAGGCTACGAATTCCACGTCGTCTATCAACGGGTCAGCCAGTTCGCCGCCGTCGAGCTGTCGGCCATCTACCACGACGTCGTCAAGGATCGCCTGTACACCGACCCCGCGGCCTCACCCCGTCGTCGCTCCACGCAAACCGCCCTGCACCGCCTGGTCACCGGCCTGTGCCAGATGCTCTCGCCCATCCTCGCGTTCACCGCGGATGAAGCGTGGGAGTTCATCCCGGGCCGCCCGGCGGATCAGCCCCACGTCCACCTGGCCCACTGGCAGCCGTCGCCCCTCCTCCGCTCCGACGCCGAGCGGAGTGCCTGGGACGGTCTCTTTCAGCTCCGCGGCCAGGTGCTGCCGCACCTGGAAAAGGAGCGGCAGGCGAAAACGATCGGCAAGAGCCTCGATGCGAAAGTGTCGCTGAGCGGCACCCATCCCCTCCTCATCGACGGCCAGACTCATCGCGAAGCGCTGCGCGAGCTTCTCAACGTGTCCCAGCTCGAAGTGCACGCCGAGCCGGCCAACGGTGAACCCACGTTGCAGGTCCAGGTCACCCGTGCGCTCGGCCGGAAATGCGAGCGCTGCTGGCACTGGGAGGAAGACGTTGGCGCCGCCGCGAATCACCCGACGATCTGCGGTCGCTGCGTGCAGGCCGTCAGCTGACCGCCGTCCCGGCGCGTTTGGGCGAACATTTGCATTCCCTTTCCGCCTCCGGCGGAGTTTCCTTTCCGCATGCAACCACCCGTTTCCCGCCGAAACTTTCTCACGGCCTGCGCGCTGTCCAGCCTCGGCCTCGCCCTGCCCGGGGGCCGCGCGTCCGGAGCGGAGCCGTTTTCCCGCCCGGGCCAACCCCGCCTCCTGCTCAGCCTCGCCGCCTATTCCTTTCGCCAGTATTTCAAGGACACGTCCCACGGGCGTGAAACCGAGACCGACCCCAGCCAGCGAATCGATTTGTTTCAGTTTGTCGACCGCTGTGCCGAATGGGGCCCCACCGGAGCCGAGCTGACCAGCTACTATTTCCCGGCCAGGATGGACCGCGAATTCTTGCTCAAGCTGCGTCGACACTGTTTTCTCCGCGGCGTCGAGGTCAGCGGCACCGCCGTGGGCAACACCTTCACCCACCCGCCCGGCCCCCGGCGCGACGAGCAAATCAAAAACGTGAAGGACTGGATCGATCACGCCGCCGTGCTCGGTGCGCCGCACATTCGCGTTTTTGCCGGCGAGGTTCCCAAAGGCACGTCCAGAGAAGACGCCCAGAAACATTGCCTTTCCGCCCTCGAGGAATGCGCCGATTACGCCGGCCAGCGTGGCATCTTTCTCGGCCTGGAAAATCACGGCGGCATCGTCGCCGAACCCGGCCCGCTGCTGGAAATTGTCCGGACCGTAAAAAGCCCCTGGGTCGGCATCAACCTCGACAGCGGAAATTTCCACACCGAGGATCCCTACGGCGATTTCGCCCGCTGCGCGCCCTACGGCGTCAATGTGCAGATCAAGGCGGAAATCCAGCGGCGCGGCCACGCCCCCGAACCCGCCGACCTCAACCGGTTCGCCGACCTCCTCCGCGCCGCCCACTACCAGGGCTACGTCGCCCTGGAATACGAATCCGCCGAGGATCCGTGGAAAGCCGTGCCTCCCCTCCTCGCCCGCCTGCGCAAGATTCTCGCGTGACGTCGCGCCGCCCGCGGCCTCACCGACGCCGCAGGCGAAACGCGTCGCGATCCCACCATACGTCGCCCGCCACGCCGTAGAAATCGCACACCAGCTCGACGTCCACCGCATCGTCCGTCACCTCGAAATCATGAACCGACGGCTGCCAGGATGCCGTCGTGCCGCTGAAACCCGATCGGCGCTGTCCACCCGAAACCCGCAGCCCGGCGCTGCCGCCGTTCACGCCACTCGTCCGCCCGACGCCCTCGAAGCGGTACTGCCCGCGCGGCAAGCACACCTGGGTGCGCCACGACGCCCGGCACCTCCCGCCCCCCGCCCGCAGATGCAAGGTTTCGCGGCCGTCGAAACGCGGCTGGTCCATGAGCACCTCCCCACGATCAAATTCGTCGCGCCAGCCGCTCAAGCGCGCTGTGCCGTCGGCCTCGAACGCCAGCCGCGCCGGCTCGATCCCCGCGAGCTGGTCCGCCACGCGCGCGCCCCGCAGCTCGATCCGCTCCCGGATGCTCGCCGCCGAACGTTCCACCCGCGCCCACTCCGCCGAAGACAACCCGCCCTGGGCGTGGATGCGCGCCAGCACCTCCGCCATCCGATTGGTCAGCACCGCCACCCGAAATACATTCGTGAACAACGTGCCCACCCGTTCCCGATATCGGGCCCGGCCTTCCGGCGTTTGATACACCGCCCGGCCGACCAGGCTTTTCAACGGCGGTTGCATCGAAAGGTTCGGCCGCCGGAACGCCCAGTCGAGCCCGTGGGTGATGAACACCATCCGATCCCTCACGGGGTCGTGATAAAGCCGGAAGTTGTTCGTGTGAATCGTGTAGCCGTCCCAGTGCCCAACCAGGACCTCCATCGCCCCAAACGACACGAACTCATCGACGTCCAGCCGGCGGCTGACCGCCCGAAATCGCTCCGTCGGATCCTCGATCGCGCAGGCGTCGACCAGCGCCCGCACGTCCGCCTGGCTGGTGTCCTCGCCGTTGTCCTGATCGAGGCGCACGTTGATGTCCTCGACGTAGGCTTCATAAAGATTTCCCTTGGCGTTTTGAAAATGGCGCTTGAGAAAGCGCTTGTTCATCGCCTCGATCAGCGCATACAGACCCAGGTCGCGGCCGTTCAAGCGCACGCGCGCATGGGTCACGCGCGCCGCGGGCAGGCCGGCATCCAAAAACAGGCGCGTCGCCAGATACTCGGCCACATACGTCGGATCCTGCACCGCGTTGTTGAACATCAGCTTGGTCAACCCCGCGTACTCCTGGTCCGGCGCAAACTCGTCGAACTTCACCGCGAAGCTCGCCTTCTCGTTGATCGAGCGATAGCTGCCCATCCCCTTGAGGTGAAACCCCACGTTGGTCAGGATGACGCCCCCCTCGCGCACCAAACCTTTCACATACGTCCGAGGCTGACGGCTGAGCGACGCCAACGCCTCGGGCGAAAGCTCAAACTCAAAAACGCGAATCGTCGGCGAATTGAAAAAGCCGTCTGACGCGTCCGCCTTCGGCGTCCGCCTCGGCGCGGCCCCCGGACCGTCCGCCGCCGGCATCGCGACCGCCCCCAGCCCCACCCAACCCAGCGCAAGGCACCAAGGCAAAACCCGGAGACGTCGAATCATGGCGATGATCGAGCTCTGCCTCATGTGTTGGCGCATCCTGCGCAGCGGACCATTCCCCCGGCAAGAACCAAAAACGCGCCCGAACAAGGGCGCGGACCTATTTGCTGCGGCGACGAACGTCGAGGTAAACCGCCACGAGAATGACCAGGCCCTTGACGATGTATTGCAGGGAGAAATGGACGCCCGCCTGGTTCAGCCCTTTGTCGAGAATTCCAATGATGATGGCTCCGATGACGGTTCCCGGCATCGTGCCGATGCCCCCGTTGAAGCTGGTCCCGCCGACAACCGCAGCCGCAATTGCGTTAAGCTCGAAGTTTTGTCCGGAGGCCGGCTCGGCGGAGTAGAGCTGGGACGAATGGATCATTCCGGCCACCCCGGCCAGCAGCGACGCCATCACGTAGACAAGAATCTGGCAGCGCGCGACCGGCACACCGGAGTAAAGCGCTGCCGTGCGATTGCCGCCGATGGCGTAGATGTGACGGCCAAAAACCGTGAAGTGCAGAAGCAAGGAGGTCAGCCCAAAAAGTCCGAGCATGATCAGCACTGGGATCGGCACGACGTCGCCCAGACGGCCATTGCCGATCGCCAGGAAGCCCGCATACGAATCCGGAATGCTCAACGGTCGTCCCTGGTTAAACCGCAAAGCCGATCCGCGTGCCACCATCATCGTGCCAAGGGTGATGATGAACGGCGGCATGGACGTCCAGGCCGCGCCCGCCCCGTGGACAAGCCCAAAGAGAACCGCGACGGTCAACCCGAACACAATCGCCAGCGGCGTCGGCCAGCCGAGGCCCGCCGGCAACATGGCGTAAACCGCGGTCGTCCCCACCAGGGCCACCATCGCGCCCACGGAAAGATCGATCCCTCCAATGAGGATGACGAGCGTCATCCCGAACGCCAGGATTGCATTGACCGAGATCTGCTGCGCCAGATCGATGAGGTTGGACGCGTTGAGAAATTCGGGAACCCAAATGCGGAACACCACCAGCAGGCCCAGGACCGCCAGGATCAGCGGAGTGAATCGGCGGAAACCACTCACGGTTTCAGGATCTCCGCCGCGTTATCCTTGGTGAACAGTTTCACGGGGATCTTGATGTCCTTTTCCACGGGTTTGCCGGCGAGATGGTCATACGCTTTCTCGGCTGCCACCCGTCCGATTTCCTTGGGGAACTGCGCCGACGTCGAGTGCAACTTCCCGGCCACGATGGCTGCCGCTGCCTCGCGGGAACCGTCCACCGCCACCACCGTGACCTTCCCGGCCTTGCCCGCGCTTTCGATGGCCGAGATCGCGCCGAGCGCGCTCGGGTCGTTGATGGGAAAGGCGGCGTCCAGATCCGGAAACCGTCCGAGCAAATCGCGCATGACCGGGCGGGCGGCCTCGGCGGTGCCCCGGCCTTCCTGGGTATCGAGCAGCTTCATCCCGGGGTGCTTTTTCAATTCGCTGGAGAAGCCTTCCACCCGGTCGAGGCAGGCCTTGTTCACCGAATGGTGGAGGATGACGACTTTCGCATTGGGGTTGAGCCTGGCCAGGGCTTCGCAGGCCAGGCGACCGGCCTCCACATTATCGCTCGCCACCTGGCACAGGACGAGATCCGGATCAGCCACCGGAGCGTCCACCACGATCACGGGAACACCGCGGCGCTTGGCGTCGAGGAGCGAGCCCTTGACGCCTTCCCAATTCACCGGGTTGATGAAGATCGCCGCGGGCTTTTGCTGCAACAGATCGGAGATGTCGTTCTTTTGCTTGAGGCTGTTGAACTGGGCATCGAGCGTGATCAGCCGATCGCCATGCCTCTCCACGACCTTTTTCAAACCGTCATTCAGATCCACAAAGAACGGGTTGTTCATGGTCTGAAAGGTCACGCCGAAGAGACGCCCGGCCGAAGGGGCGGAAGCGGCCCCGGGACCGGCGTTCGCTGGCGCCGGCGCGTCCGACTTGGGTCCGCATCCGCCGAAGATTCCGGCGATCAGGGCAAGGGAAAATGCGGCCAGAATGGTCCGGGCTCGAATTGCGATCGGCTTCGTCATAGGCGTGTTGAGTTGCGGGCGATTGAAGCCGGGAGCCCCCGCGGGGTCAACGAAGCAACGCTGAAAAAAAACAAGGCGACCCTTGCGGGTCGCCTTGGCAAAACGTGACGCGAGCGGTCGCGGGAACGTTCGTCGACTCAGGCCTTGGCCAGGCTGGCCGCGGGCTTGCCGCTCAGGGCCTTCTTGGCCGTCTCGACGATCGAGCCAAACGCCTGGGCGTCCTGGGCCGCGATGTCGGCGAGCACTTTGCGGTCGATCGAGACCTTGGCCGCCTTGAGGCCTTCCATGAACCGGCTGTAGGTCAGCCCAGCCTGGCGGACGGCGGCGTTGATTCGAACCTGCCAGAGCGCGCGGAAATTGCGCTTTTTGGTTTTGCGATCGCGATAGGCATACTGGCGCCCGTGATCCACGGCGTCAGACGCGTAGCGGTAAAGTTTGGAGCGCTTGAGGCGAAAGCCCTTGGCGGCTTGGAGCATTCTCCCGCGACGTTTGCGGGAAGCGGCGGCATTGGTAACTCGCATGGCTGGAAATTAGTTCGGTGAGTTAAGTCGTCGAAAAGTCGTCGAAAATTGCGGTCGGCAAGCCTCGCCTCAGCGCGAAAACGGCAGGCTTTGCGTGATGCGATACAGATCCGTCTCGTGCACGGTCGCGGCGCGGCCCAGCGCGCGACGGCGCTTGCGGCTCTTGGATTGGTTCAGGTGACGGCGGCCGGCGCGGTGCCGCAAGGCCTTGCCGCGGGCGGTGATCTTGAATCGTTTGGCCACCGCTTTCTTCGTTTTGATGCCTTTGGGGCGACGCATAATCGTAGGTCTTTCTCTAAAAAGAGCGCCCACTATATGGACCCCCCACCGGCGTAGCAAGCGGTATTTTGCAAACAGGCGCCGGTCAACGAGTTGGTTCGGCCCGCGTGTGCACCAGGAACCACTCGTAAAGCTTCTCGTTGGCGTAAGTCTCTGTCCACGAATCGTGATTCGCCTCCGGATAAATCGTGAGCTGGACATCCTTCGCGCCGGCCTTCTTCAGCGCGGCCACCATCCGCTCCGACTCGTTGACGTTCACCACCGGGTCCTTCGCCCCGTGAAAGGCCCAAACCCCGAGCGATTTCAGTGCCGCCGACTGCACCCCCGCCGCCAGCAACACATCGATCGTCGTCCCCCCGCCACAAATCGGCGCAATCGCCGCAAAACGCTCCGGGTGTTTCACGCCCAGGCTCCAGGTGCCATAGCCGCCCATGCTCAACCCCGTCAGGTAAACCCGGTTCGTGTCCACGCGATACGCGCCGATCACGCTGTCCAACAGCCCCAGCAACGTCTCATCCGCCCAAACTTGATTCGCCGGACATTGCGGCGACACCAGGATGAATGGAAAATCCGCCCGCTTCTTCACGATCTTCGGCGGACCATGGACGGCCACGTTCACCAGGTTCGACCCCCGCTCGCCCGCCCCATGCAGAAACAACAGCAGCGGCCATTTCTTGCGGCCTGCCGGCTCATACCCCTTCGGCAGATGGAGCAGATACTGGGCTTCGATCGTCCGGTGGACCTGCTCGGAATAGGTGTTGCGCGTCTGCATGAGTTCATCGGCGGTGTCCACGGCCAATAACGGCGTCAACGCCGCGATCACCAGCGCGCCCGCCACAGCAACATGGAATTTCATGGCCTCGTTCTTCCAGCTTTCTGCCCTGATGGCAAGCCCGCCCGGCAACGACCCTTACAAATCTGTAACGCCCACGGCCCGGTTCGAGCCTTGAGCTTTTAGTCGCTCTCCGGCAACACTCTCCGCCCATGAACACCGGCATCAGCGCCATCAATGACGAGGTCCAGAAAGCCAGCACCTTCGTCCGCCCGCTTTTCAGCGAGATCGGCAAGGTCGTCATCGGGCAAAGCTACCTCGTCGAACGCCTCGTCATCGGCCTGCTCGCCAACGGCCACGTCCTCCTGGAAGGCGTCCCCGGCCTGGCCAAAACGCTCTCCGTCAAATCCCTCGCCTCGTGCCTGCACGTGAAGTTTTCCCGCCTGCAGTTCACGCCGGACATGCTCCCCGCCGACGTCATCGGCACCCAGATCTACAACCCGCAATCCGGCGGCTTCACCACCCGCAAGGGACCCATCTTCGCCCAGCTCGTCCTGGCCGACGAAATCAACCGGGCCCCGGCCAAGGTCCAAAGCGCGTTGCTCGAAGCCATGCAGGAAAAGCAGGTCACCATCGGCGAACAAACGTTCAAGCTCGACGAGCCCTTCCTCGTCCTCGCGACGCAAAATCCCATCGAGCAGGAAGGCACCTACCCGCTGCCGGAAGCCCAGGTCGACCGCTTCATGCTCAAGCTCAAGATCGGCTACCCCAGCCGCGAGGAGGAACGCCAGATCCTCGACCTGATGGCGCGCACCGCCAACCTCCCCGAAGCCAGGGCGGTGGTCGATCCCAAGGACATCCTCGCCGCCCGCAAGGTCATCAACGAGATCTACGTCGATGACAAGGTCAAGGACTACATCGTCGATCTCGTCTGCGCCACGCGCGACCCCGGCCAGTACAAAATCCAGCTGCAAGGCCTCATCCAACTCGGCGCCTCGCCCCGCGCCACCATCGCCCTCACCCTCGCCGCCAAGGCCTACGCCTTCCTCAAAGGCCGGGGCTACGTCACACCCCAGGACGTCAAAAGCGTCGGCATGGACGTCCTGCGCCACCGCGTGACCATCACCTACGAAGCCGAGGCCGAGGAGAAAACCACCGAGACCATCGTGCAGAAGATTTTCGACGAACTGCCCGTCCCCTGATGATTCCCCGGGAGATTCTCAAGAAGATCCGCCAGATCGAGCTGCGCACCAACCGGCTCGTGACCGAGACGCTGGGTGGCCAATATCACAGCGTCTTCAAGGGTCAGGGCATGAACTTTGAGGAGGTCCGCGAATACCAGCCCGGCGACGAGGTCCGCGCGATCGACTGGAACGTCACCGCCCGGATGAACCATCCGTTCGTGAAAAAGTTCGTCGAGGAACGGGAGCTGACGGTGATGCTGGTGGTCGACGTGAGCGCCTCCGGCCTCTTCGGCTCCGGCGAGCAATCGAAACGCGAGCTGGCCGCTGAGATCGGATCCGTCCTCGCCTTCTCCGCCATTCGCAACAACGACAAGGTCGGGCTCATCCTTTTTACGGACGAGGTCGAGAAATACATGCCGCCCAAAAAGGGCCGGCGGCACGTGCTCCGCGTCATTCGCGAGATCCTCTTCTTCGAGCCCAAACGCCGCGGCACCAACCTCGCCCGCGCGCTGGACTTCATGAACCGCGTGACCGATCACCGCTCGGTCGTCGTCACCATTTCCGATTTTCTCGACAGCTCCAGCCCCGCCCGCCCGACGCGGGCTTCCGCTTCGCCGACGCCCACCGCCCCACCCGCCCCACCCGCCCCATCCACCCCATCGGCGGAGACTCTTCTCGCTCCCGAGTGCTTCGTCGCCCTCCGTCAGGCCCACCGCCGACACGACGTCGTCGCCGTGCAGATCACCGATCGTTTCGAGCTTGAGCTGCCCGACCTCGGGCGCCTGATCCTTGAGGACGCGGAGACGGGCCAGGTCGTGGAGGTCAACACCCACCCGCAGGCCCGCGCCGCCTTCCATGAACAACGCGAGAAGGCGCAGGCCGACCTCGGACGGCAGCTCCGGACCGCGGGTGTCGACTCGATTCAGCTGCAAACCGGCCAGCCTTACGGGGCCGCCCTCGGGCGGTTTTTCGAGAGCCGAGAGAAGCGGAGGGCGCGCGGATGACGAACCAGCCAACGCCAGGACTCGCCGCCGCGCCCCACGCAGCGCCGCCCCCGGCCCCGCTCATCGAACTCCGCCCGATCGAGCCCCCGGTGCGCCTGCCCGGCGAGCTCGCCTGGGTCTGGTGGACGATCGCCGCCGCGGCGCTCGCCGCAGTCGTGGCCGTCTGGTGGTGGCGCCGGCGACGGCGTCTTACCCTGACGGCGCCGGTGCCAGTCACGCCCCCGCATGTCCGGGCCCGCCAGAAGCTCGCGGAGGCGCTCCTTTTCATTTCCGAGCCCGACCGCTTTTGCACCGCTGTCTCGAACACCCTGCGGGTCTATCTCGAGGAACGATTCCGCCTCCACGCCCCCGAGCGCACCACGGAGGAGTTCCTGGTGGAGTTGCAGGCCAGCCCCGCGCTCAACGCGGAACAGAAGCAAAGCCTGCAACACTTTCTGCAAAGCTGCGACCTCGTGAAGTTCGCCCGGTTCGAACCGACGGAATCCGCGCTGCGCGATCTGCACGACGCGGCCCTCCGGCTCGTCGATGAAACGCAGTTCCGGGAATCGGATCTTCCGGCCGCTCCGGCCCCTCCGGCCGGCCCGCCGGCCATTCCCGCCTCCACACCCGCGGCATGAGCTTCAGCTTCGCCCAGCCCTGGTTCCTCCTGCTCCTGGCGGCCCTGCCGCTCGTTGCCTGGCTGCGCGGACGCCTCGGCCAGCCGGCCGCCTTTCTCTATTCGTCCGCCACCCTCGTTCGCCAGGTTTCCCGCGCCAGCCGATCCCGGGCCGGCCAATGGCTCCTGGCCATGCGCTGGCTGTCCCTTGCCGTTCTCATCGTCGCCCTCGCCCGTCCCCAGTTCAGCCAGAGCGAGACCAGCGTGAAGGCCAGCGGCATCGACATCGCCATCGCCATCGATCTCTCCGGCAGCATGGAGTCCGAGGATTTCGAGCTCAACCGCGAGCGTGCCAACCGCCTCGATGTCGCCAAGGATGTGCTCAAGAAGTTCATCGAGCGGCGCCCCGGCGATCGCATGGGCCTCGTCGCCTTCGCCGGCAAAGCCTACATCGCCGCACCCCTCACCCTCGACCACTCGTTCCTCATCCAAAACGTCGACCGCCTCGACCTGCACTCGATCGAGGACGGCACCGCCATCGGCGCCGGCCTGTCCGCCGCCGTCAACCGCCTGCGCGAGCTGAAATCCAAAAGCAAAATCGTCATCCTCATGACCGACGGCCAGAACAACGCCGGGAAAATTCCGCCCCTCACCGCCGCGGAAGCCGCCCAGGCCCTCGCCATCAAGGTCTACACCATCGGCGTCGGCACCCGCGGCACCGCCCCCTTCCCCCGCGGCTACGATGTCTTCGGCCGCAAAGTCTACACCCAGGTCCCGGTCGACATCGACGAGAAAACCCTCCAGGACATCTCGGCCAAAACCGGCGGACGCTATTACCGGGCGGATAGCACCGAAACCTTGCGCAGGATTTACGACGACATCGACAAGCTCGAAAAGACCGAGGTCGAGGTGAAGAAGTATGTCCAGATCCAGGAGCTGTTTCCCTGGGTGGTCATCCCGGGCGCGCTGCTGCTGCTCGCGGAGATCGTGCTCGGCCAGACCCTCTGGCGGCGGCTGCCCTGACCCCCCCGTCATGCGCTTCGAACATCCATTCCTCCTCGGGTTGCTCCCGGTTGTGATCCCGGCGCTGATCGCCTTCCTCTGGTGGACGTGGCGCACCCGGCAACGCCTGCTCGCCCAATTTGTCGCCGCCCGGCTCCTGCCGTCCCTCACCACGGCCGTCTCCGCCCAACGCAAAAAGATCAAGCTCGCCCTGCTCGGCGCCGCTCTCGTCCTCCTGTGGGTTGTCCTCGCCCGTCCCCAATACGGATTCTCCTGGCAGGAGGCCCGCTCGCGCGGACTGGACGTCATCGTCGCGATCGACACGTCGAAAAGCATGCTGGCGAGCGATCTCGCCCCCAGCCGGCTGAAGCGCGCCCAGCTCGCCGCCCTCGACCTGCGGAAGGTCGCCGCCGCCGACCGCATCGGCCTCGTCGCTTTCGCCGGCAGCTCCTTTCTCCAATGCCCGCTCTCCCTCGACGACGAGGCTTTCCGCCAGAGCGTCGATATCCTCGACACGGATATCATTCCGCAAGGCGGCACCGCCCTGTCCGAAGCCATCCTCTGCGCCCAGGCCGCCTTCAAGGACAAGGGCGACAACCACAAGGTGCTCGTCATTTTCACCGACGGTGAAGATCACGACGGCAGCGCCATCAACACCGCCACCAACGCGTTCAAGGATGGCCTGCGCATTTTCACCATCGGCGTCGGCACCCCGAACGGAGAGCTCATCCGTCTGACCGACAGCCAGGGGCGCGTCGACTTTCTCAAGGACGAGGACGGGAACGCGGTGAAATCCCGTCTCGACGAATCACTCCTGCGCCAGATTGCCGAGGCCGCCGGGGGCTTTTACATGCGCCTCTCCGGCGCCAACACCATCCAGCAGCTTTACGAGAACGGCTTGTCACGCCTGCCCAAAGGCGACTTCGCTTCCCAACGCGTCCGCCGTTATCACGAACGTTATCAATGGGTCCTCGCCGCGGCGCTTGCGCTCCTCATCGCAGAATTTCTCCTCCCGGACCGCAAGTCCGCCCGGGCGAGAACCGGCGACGTTTCGGACGCACCCACGCCCGCCCCCGCCCCCGCCCCTGCCCTGAAATCTGCCTCGTCTCCGCTTCAGGTCCTGCTTTTTCTGCTCGTGGCCGCCGGCTGCCTCGGGATCGGAATCGCGGTCGTCCCCGCCCAGGCCTCCACGGCCGATGGGTTCCGCTATTTCGAAAAAGGGCGTTACCTCGACGCCCTCGCCGAGTACGAGGCCGCGACATCAAGCTCCAACAAAAGGCCTACTACAACCTCGGCAACGCCCAGTTTCGCCTGGGCGAAGCGATGCCCGAACTCGCCAGCCGCCAAACCCAATGGGAGGAGGCCGCCAAAAGCTTCCGCAACGCACTCACCCTGCGCACCAACGACGCCAACGCCACCTTCAACCTCGGCGTCGTCGAGAAGAAGCTGGCCGAGATCAAGGCCTGGCTCCTTCGTCGCGATCAGGCCCGGCGGGACGCCGAAGCCGCCCAGCGCCGTCACGATTACGCCCGCGCCCTGCAGATCATGGAGGCGGAAAAGGCCCGCAACCCGGCCGCCCAGGGCAAGGACATCGACGGCTACATCGAACGCTTGCAACAAATCATCTCCATCGCTCCCAAACCGTGAGGATCGACATGCGACGAGTTATGCGCAGGAACCTTCAGCCAGCTGGCCTGGCCATCCGCATCATGCTGGCGGCGGCCGTCCCGGCCGTTGGCCTCGCCCCGTCGCACGCCCAGGAGGCGTTCTTCCATCGTGGCGCCCAGTTCTTTCTCGGCGGCTCGAACCAGCTCGCCAAAGCCGAGGTCGAACGAGGCCTCCAGGCCCATCCGAACGACGAGGCGCTCAAAAAATTCTGGGAACTGCTCAACCAACAACAGCAGAACTCCGACGAGCAAAAGGACCAGGACAAAAAAGACCAGGAGCAGAAGGATCAACAGGACCAGCAAAAGAAGGATCAGAAGGGCCAGAAAGATCAGGACAAACAGGACAAGCAGGATTCCTCAAAGCCCAGCCAGGATCCCCAAAAGCAGGATCAGAAGGACCAGCAAAAGGGTCAGAAACCCGAGGATCAGCCAAAGGATCCCAAAGACCAGCAGAAGCAACCATCCGGGGGAAAAAAGGATCAGGACAAGAAGGACGGCGAGGACGCCAAGGCCGCCCAGAGCCAAAAGGACCCTGGACAAGAAGGCAATCCCGACGGCGAGGTTCAGCCCGCAAAAATGATCCGCATGACGCCCCAGCAGGCGGTTCAGCTGCTCGAAACGCTGAAGAACGACGAGCGGACGCTGCAGTTCAAGCCCATCCTGCGCACCAACCGCACCGAACAGCTGCGGAAGAATTGGTAGCCCGACCAGGTTTTCGCCCGGCGTCGCCAGCGGGTGCCTCCGAAACAACTGCTCCGCGAGCATTCCCTCCGCCGGACCTTTTTCCTCCGCGCGGCACCCGGGACCGTGTCCCGTCAAATAAACGGGACGGATGAGGACGAACCATCCGCCAGGTCCGGCGCACTCTCCGCGGCGGGCCGCACGGATGGACCTCCGTGCAGTCAACGGGCCAGCCCGATCATCTCTACGCACCCGGATGCCCACAAACCGGCTTCATATCGGCACCACCCCAATCAGGGTCCCTCAACAATCTGGTTCGTCCCCTGCCCGCCCCGGACAGTGTTTACACCCAGCCCCGGATACAGCACATCGTCGTCCGCGCCTCCGTCCAGATCGTCATTGCCCGCACCGCCGCGCAACTCGTCGTCGCCGTCATCGCCCCGCAAACGATCGTTGCCATCGCCCCCGTCCACCCAGTCATGGCCGGACCAGCCAATCATCAGGTCATCTCCCGCGTCGCCCTGCATCGTGTCGTCCCCGGTCCCGCCGTCGAGGTCGTCATCACCCTCTCCGCCGGCCACCGTGTCCGCATCGTCCCCGCCCGACACCCAATCGTTGCCACCCCCGCCCGAAAGCACGTCGTCGCCGGTGCCGCCAGCCAGGTCATCATCGCCGTCATCACCGGTGATCGTGTCGTCGCCCGCGTCGCCCGCGAGCTGGTCGTTGCCGGCTTGACCCGCGATTTGGTCGTTCCCGTCCCCGCCCGACACCACATCATCGCCCTCGCCCCCGTTCAACGTGTCGTCGCCCGCATCGCCCAGCAGCGTGTCGGCGCCATTGCGCCCATCGATGCGATCCCGGCCCGCCCCGCCGTCGATGTGATTCGCCGCGTCCGACCCGAGCAGCTCATCGTCGAACGCGCTGCCCAATATATCTTCCACGCCGCCCGCCAGCGCCACGCTGTTGCCCGCGACGTCCAGAACCTGGCGCCCGCCCACCGACAAATCCACCCGCACGCCGGCGGTGGCCCCCGTGAAATCCAACAGGTCCGCGTCGCCCTGCGCGTCGTCAATTCGATCGGCCCCTTCGGCCAGGACATAACGGTCGTTGTCACGTCCGCCTTCCAGCAGATCGTCACCACGCCCGCCCATCAGCGTGTCCGCCCCGGAGCCGCCTTCCAAATGATCCGCCCCAGCGTCGCCGCGCAAAACATCGTCACCCAGCCCACCGCGCAGATGATCCGCGCCGTCGCCGCCCGACAAGTCGTCGTCGCCGTCGCCGCCATCGATGTCGTCCGCCCCGGAGCCGCCCACCACGACGTCGTCGCCCGCACCCGCGTTCACGGTCAACGGCACCGGGTTGTTCGTCGCGTCGAGCAGATCATCGCCCGCACCGAGGTCGACCACGATCCCGGCCAACCCGGTTCCCGCCAGGTCTCCAATCACCACCGAATCATCGCCGTCGGTCGTGACGATCTCGAGCTGCGCCACGCCGGTTGCGTCAGCCAGGGGCGAGCCGCCGGACGTCACGATCAGCCGGCCGCCGGCAGCCGTGACAACCAAGTCACTGCCGACAACCCGCAGCACGTCGTCCCCGCCCTGGCCATCGATCGTGTCCAGACCATCGCCAGCCTCCACGATGATGAGATCGTCCCCGTCACCCGCCTGCACGGAATCATTGCCAGCGGATCCGATGAACACGTTGGCGACGGCGTTGCCGATCAGGACGTCGTCATGGAGGCTGCCCAGGACTCCCTCGATGTTGACCAAAGTGTCGATCCCGATCGAGCCATCCGACGTGTCACGCCCCTGGCCCGTGGCCAGGTTCACGGTCACGCCGACCGCCGCCGTTTGGTAGCTCGCCAGATCGATCGCCCGATCCCGGCCGCCATCCAGCCGATCGTTGCCCGCACCGCCTTCCAAGCGATCGGCACCGTCCAACCCGAACAGCTGATCATCTCCGTCGTCGCCGAACAGAACATCATCGAGCGGCCCGCCGCGCAGAATGTCATTGCCGCGCCCGCCGTGGAGCTCGTTCCGACCATTGCCACCTGTCAGGGTGTCGTTCCCATCGCCGCCTTCGATCACATCGTCGCCACGTCCGCCAGTGATGACGTCGTTGAAGGCCGAGCCGATGAACCGCTCAAAGTTGGCGGTCTTGTCCACGTCTGTCTTCAGCCCAAGGTTTCGCACCTGTCCGTTCACGGTGGCCTTGAGGGCCCCAGCGGCCCCCGTGTAATCCACCGTGTCGAAGCCCGCCCCGCCATCCAAGGTGTCCTTGTTGCGCCCGCCGCTGAGATGATCGTCGCCGTCGCCGCCGTCCACCACCAACGGAGCGGTCGCACCGGCCGCCAACAGCAGGTCGTCGCCCGAACCAAGCGCCATGCTGATCAGCAGGACCGGCACCCCGGCCCCGATCGTCACGTCGTCGTCGCCACCCAACGTCGCCACCACCAGCTGCTCCACGCCATGGCCGCGCAGCCGGAACGGAGTCAGGTTGCCCCGCGCGATCGTCAAGACGCTCTCCGGCTCCGATCCGATGACCAGCTCATCCCCGCTGTCCGACGTGCGGACTTCGAAAACATCCTTCACCCCGGCGCCCAGTTCGACGGAGTCGTCGCCGTCGCCATCCACCCAGATGACCCGGTCATTCCCCAGGCCGGTATCGATGACATCCGCCCCGCCACCGCCGATGAAGGTGTTCGCCCGCTTGTCGCCCGTCAGCGTGTCCGCGAACGGCGATCCGATGACCACGTCGATCTTCGTCAGCCGATCCACGTCGCCGCTGCCGTCCGAACCGGTGCCATACGTGGCCGTGGCCGCGAGGTTCACGGTGACCGGCCCGGTGGCCGCCGAGTAGTCCATCACGTCTCCAGCGCTGCCCGTGATGGTGTCGCTGCCCGGCTCAAGGAAGTAGAAGTCCGCGTCGGCGTCGCCCTTCAGAATGTCGTCGCCCACTCCACCCAGCAGCCGGTCGCGGCCCGCACCACCCTTGAGCGTGTCATTGCCATCGCCGCCGTTCAACTCGTCGTCACCCGCCCCACCGTTGACCAGGTCAACTCCCGCGTCCCCGGACAGGCGATCGTTGCCCGAGACTCCGTTAATCTTGTCGTTGCCGCCGCCGCCGCGAATGACGTCATCCTGATTGCCGCCGGTCAGTTTGTCGGCGAATTCCGATCCAACCAACGCCTCGACCCAAAGCAGCGTGTCACGGCCGCGGTAGCCGTCCTGGCGCGCGCGCCCGGGGATCGGCGTCCGCGTGACAGTGCCGTCCGCCGCCACGGTGGTGGCGATGCCCGGCAGCGTCACGGTCACACCCGCCGGCGCCCTTGAATAATCCGCGGTGTCGATGCCATCGCCGCCATCGAAGGTATCCACGCCGGACCCGCCGATGAACCGATCGTCGCCCGGGCCGCCGGACACGAAGGCGGGGAGGTTGATGAACGAACCGGCGGCGCCGCCGGGTTGGGCGCCGATGAACTGGTCGTCGCCCGCGCCGAGGTCAACTTCGAGCCGGATGACCTGCGTGCCGGCCAATCCGGTGACTTCAATCTGGTCATCGCCCGAGCCCGCCTCGACCCGCACCAGGGCGATCCGCTGAAGTTGCAGGGTGAACGCCACACCTCCGACGCCCGAGACCCGAGCGCCGCCCGACGGATGAGTATCAATGAGGAAATGATCGCTGCCATCGCCGCCGCGCACGATCACCTGATCGTTGCCAGTTGCGCCGCCGCCCAGCACATCGCTGCCATCGCCCAGTTCCCAGACCAGCACATCGCTGCCGTCGCCGCCCGTCACCTGGTCATCATCCAGCCCGCCGTAGAGCACATCCGGGCCGCCTCGGCCGTCGAGCCGATCGGCGCCGGCGCCGCCGCGGAACTCGTTCGCGCCGCCATCGCCCAGGAGCTGATCCGCGAACGGCGTGCCCAGCGCGCCTTCCACCCCGGCCAGCGTGTCCGTGCCGCCGAGTCCGTCGGTCGAGGTCAACGCCGCCAAATCCACCTGCACGCCGGCGAGCGCCGACGGGAACACCAGCAAATCAAATCCTTCGTCGCCCCGGATGACGTCGTTGTCTTCGTCCCCGGCCAGCCGATCGTTGCCGCCGCCGCCCGACAGCTGATCGCGACCCAGCCCGCCGTGCAGCACGTCATCGTCCGCCTCGCCCGACAGCCGATCGTCTCCCGCATCGCCCCAAAGCTCGTCATTGCCGGCCGCGCCCCGCAGGTCGTCAATCCCGGCATCGCCATGCAGGCGATCGTTGCCCACGCCGCCGTTCAGCCGATCCGCGCCGTCGCCGCCCCAGAACTCATTGTCGACGTCGTTGCCTTGAACCGTATCGTCGAAAGCCGATCCCACCACATCCTCGTAAATGCCGGTCAGCGCCAGCCGGCTGCCGGCGTCGTCCACCACCTGGAAGTCGCCCTGCGCCGACAGCAGCGTCACTCGCACGCCGCGCAAGGCGCCGGTGAAGTCGAGCGTGTCATGCCCCGCCGCATCCTGCACCCGGTCGTCGCCGCCCGGCAGCAGCACGAGCCGATCATTGCCGGTCCCACCATCCAGACGATCGTCGCCCGTGCCGTCGTTGAGCACGTCGTCGCCAGCGCGGCCTTCGATCACATCGTTCTCGCCGTTGCCGGTCAGCTCGTTGTCCGCGGCGTCTCCGATCAGAATGTCGCGGCTCGATCCGCCAATCGCATTCTCCACGCCGCGGATGGTGCCGTCGAAGCCGCGCCCAATGCCGGTCGCGCGACCGACGGTCAGATCAACGCCCACCCCGCCGGTGAAGAGCGCGTAATCGACGGTGTCGTCCAGGCCGGCCTCGCCGTCGTATCGGCCGGTAATCGACTGGCCGTCGAAGAAGATGAGCCGATCGTTGCCCGGGCCGCCCAAAACGTTGGTCGCCTCCTTCGCATTCTCCTCAAACTCGATCGTGTAGGTATCGTCCGCCCGACCCAGTAGCACGTTGAGGATCTCGAACCCGTAGTGGCCGATCACTCCATCCATGTCCAGGCCAACCACCACGCTGTCGCTGACCCGCGCCGGGCGCTGGGGATCCGTGGCCACGCCCGCGATCTGCCGCCCAGCATTGTTGGTCGTGTCGATGCGGTCATTGACATTCAGCGTGTCACGCCCAGCCACGCCGTCGACGTCCAACAGGTCGTTGATGTTGTCGACGCCGGGCGCGAGGTCTTCGACCGGAATGCCATCGGTGGCCGTGTCGTCGTTGCCGACCGTGAACACGTCGTCGCCGGCATTGCCCGTGACAAAGGTCTGCTTGTCGATCGCCCGTTCGATGTCATTCGTCTCGCCCCCGTGGGTGCTCAGAATGGTCAGGTCGTCGTCGCCGGTGCCCAAATTGAGCTCGAGCCGGTCCATCGTGTAGTAACGAATCCCGCCCGCCATGCCGAGGCCGAGCAGATGCGTGGCCGAAAGGCGGCCGACGTTGTCGGTGCCGTCGCCCGTTTCGTCGATGACCAGAAGATCCTGCGACGTGTGGCTGTCGCCATACAGGTTGAGGAAGGCGCCGATGCCGTTGACCGTGCCGAGCGTGTCCGTCAGGCCCGCCTGGGACCCGACCTGGAACCGGTCGTCCGCGGACCCGCCGTTCACCGTCGTCTCGTGCTGGATCGTCCGCACGTTGATCGAGTCGGTCCCGCCTGCGGTGGAGACGACCGTGGTGGCGCCAGTCGAAAGCACGTTGACCAGATCGTTGCCCGAGCCCATCTCGATGGCGAGGTGCTCGACCGTGTAGTAATTGAGGCCGTCGATGCGCGTGTCGAGCGCGAGCGCGCCGGTGAGCCCAGCCGCGTCCAGGTCGCCCGCGAGCAAGGCCAGCCGGCGGTCGGCGCCCTGGAAATGCAGGTGGAACGTGTGGCCAAACTGCTCGACGGCCACGTTGTCTGTGAACGGCAGCGCCCCGTCCGGATCAAGGTTGTTCGGGTTCAGCAACGGCTCGAGGGCCGCTCTCACCGCCTCCGCCGACGCGTTGTAGTCGATCGGGTCGGTATACGAGACGACATCCGGATGGAGAGGATCCAGGCGGAGCCCGAGGCGGAACCGGCCGCCCGTCGCGTTCACCGTCAGGGTTTGCAGGACATCGCGGAGCGGCGCCGTGGATCCGTCCCGCAGGGTCGCGACGCGAACGTCGACCGACGTGTCGGGGCTGGGCACCAGCCGGCTGGTCCCGCGGGTGTCACCCCAGTCGAGCGGACCGAAGTTCAATCCGGCCATCGTGCGGACAAAGGAGACGAGATACGTGACGTTTCCATCGCCAGCGGTCAGGGTCACCTCGATCTCGCTCGTCCCATAGAGCGCGCGCAGGCGCGCGGCCAACCCCGCGGCGTCGAGGCCGAAGTCCAGCGTCACTTCCGCGAAATCGCTGAAGCGTTTCACGTCATCGCTGTCCGTGTAACCCTGCTCGAGGCCGTAGCCAGCCGTGCGCAGACGGTAGGTCCCGCTCGCCGCCTGCACAAAGATCTGCTGCACCTCGGAAACTGTCGGCATGTCGAGCCCGGTCAATGTGGTGGTCGTCACCGTCACGGCGTTGTCGTTGCCGTCGCCCGAGTCGTCGAGCGTCACCGTGTCCTCGTCCGCTCCGCCGTCAATCGTCAGCAGGCCCGAGATCGGATCGACCAAAAGATCGGGACTGCTCACCTGCACAATGTCGTCGCCCGCGCCCCCGCTAACGGTCGTGTGTCCGAGGACCGACTCCACCGCGATCAGATCATTGCCCAGCCCGGCCGAGATGTAGGTGGCGCCGGCATGGGTGGATTCAACGGTAAGATAGTCGTCGCCGAAGCCAAGGTCGAGTTGCACCACCTCGAAGTTCGAATACTCGATGCCCCCGGCCAGGACGCGCCCGGCGATCACGGCCTCGTCCGCCATCCCGAGGCCGGTCAGCCGGTTTTCCGTCAATCGCCCGACGTCGCGGGACGGGCTTTGGCCGTTGAACACATGGAGGGTGTCGACCTGCGTGGACTCATCCACGCGGGTGTTCAAGTTGACCGGCGCATAGAAATAATGGTCGGCGGCTGCCGGCACCCGGGCGAGACCGGTTTCCAAATCCACCGGCCACGGCTGCCGCAACGTGATCGTGTCGCCCGAGATGCCGGGCGCGAACTTCGAGCCCGTGGCGGCGGCGATCGCGTCCAAGAGTTCCTGGGTCACGCCACTCCAGTCGGTCGCGCCGGAGCCCACCTCCGCCTCGAACGGCCGGCCGTCGATTTCGATCTGCCAGCGCTCGGCGGACTGCGGGGTGCCGCGGAAGGCGAAGGACGCCTCGCGCCAGAGAATTCCCGACGCGTTGACGTCGGTTTGCACCGGACGTCCGCGCACCTGGCCGGTGACGTTGCGCGGCGGGTTGAAGCCAAACGTGAACGGCACGCCATCGGCGCGTTGGACCTTGAGGCTGTTGCCGAGCACGCTGGCCTGCAGCGTGAACACATAGGTCGACGGATGGGCGAGCTCAACCTGGTCGCGCAGCGAGTTGATCACTGTCAGCAGCGTGTCGGTGGAGCCGGTTGGCACCGAGTAAGAGGTTCCATCGACGACGAATTCCCACGTCTGCGCCTCGGCGACGAAGCCGTTCAAGCCAAGCGTCAGCTCGTGCCAGTGGATGTTCGGCAGCGAGGCGTCGTCCGGAATGCCGCGGAAATCCAGGCGGCTGTCGAGCACTCCGCTTAGCCCGAATTGATCCACCGGGAAGGCCGTCGGCCGCGCCACGGTCAAAATGTTCCGCGAAACATTCCCGATGTCGACCTGCACGCCTTGCGCTGCCCCATCCAGAATGGTCAGCGAATATAGCGAATCGTTGATGCGCGGATCGAAACCGGGCCGCGGCCCCAAGGTCGGCCCCGTGTGCGTCGCGCCCGGATCAAAAATCACGCCCAGCCCGCCGGACGCCGTCAGCGTCGCGATCGACCCATCCGCCAGCGGCCAGTTCGTTTCGCCCGGCAGACGGAACGGATCGTTCAGGAACTGTTCCTGGCCAACCCGCACGCCGCCTTCCGTGATCAGCGGCCCGCGGATGCGATTGACCCGTTCCTCGGGCGCGGCAAAGACCAGCGCGTCGCTCCCATCCACGAAATCGTCGTCCACCGCCGCCACCGTGACGGTCTGTGGCTGGTTCCAATTCGCCGGGGTGAACACCAGCTGCGGCGTGACCAAACCGCCGCCCTGGCTGTCGGGAGTGATCGCCGTCTCCACGGTGAACGCGTCACCCTGGCGCTGGCGAACGGAAATCGTCCGGCCCTGCGTGGTGATGGCAAACGCCTGATCAACGTAGGCATCGGCCACCAGGCTGGCCCGCAGCGCCGTCGCCACCGCTGCGAGATCGTCGCGGAACTTCGCGACATACGTCGCGACATGGCCGTCGACCCGCATCGTCCAGGTTTCGCCCGCCGTCACATGGCCCGTCAGCTCGACTGCGGCGTCGAGCCAGCGCAGTTCATCCGACGCCTGGACACCCGTGAGGTCGAACCCGCCCCGCGTCTCCGGCGTGATGCCGAGCTCGGCAAAGAAACGGCTTGAACCTTCAATCAGGAATTCGGTCGCCCCGGGCACGTAGGTCGCCGTCAGGCCCGCGATCCCGCGGCTTTGCACGGCCGCCGCCAAACCGGCCGCCACCGTCTCCAGCGGCACCGTTCCGCTGACCGTGTACGTCGCCGGGCTGGCGCCCAGCGGGGCCAGCAGCGCGTCCCACAAGCTCAGCGTCCAGGTCTCGCCGTCACCCGGCGTGCCGCTGAGCTGGACGAGCGCGCGCGTGGTCGCAACGCGCACCTGAACCTCGTTGTTCTCGCCCCGGTTCGCCGCGGCGTCGAACGCCAGCTCCGAGTTGTAAGTCCGAGTCGGCACCGGCAGCGCATTGAGAATCACGTCGGCCGTGGGCGCTTTGGTCAACACGACCGTATAGCTGTCGGTCACCGGCCGATACTCCGCCGCCAGGCCCGGCTCGGTCTTCAGGTTGTAACTAATCTCAAACCGGCTCGTCCGGTTCGGGTCGTCTACCCAGGCGGTGTCGAGGAGGTAATCCCGCGTCTCCGGATCGTAGGCCAGAATCGTCGCCGTCTGGCCGCGCCCGGCGCCATCCACGATCGTCACCGTCTTGCCATTGAGCGCGATGGCGTCGGGGTTGGGGGCGTGGCGCTGGATCGAAACGTTGAGCTCGTAGGAGAGCCCGGGGGCCACCCCGTCGATGAACTGGTCGCGGAAGAAAATATTGTTGTCGTTGACGTAATCGACGAACGACCGCAGGCGCACCTTGTATTTGCCGGCGCTGGTGAAGGTGTAGGCCAGGAACGGATCGCGATTCGTCGCGCTGCCCGCGTCGACCGTGGCCGAATGGCCCGAAGCGTTGACGTAATCGGTCTTGAGCACGTTGTTGGACGCGTCGAGCAAATCCAGGACCAGGCTCGTCACATACGGGTTGGCCGTCCGGATGCCGAGGAACTGCAGGAACGGAATCTGGGACACACCGGAAACCAGCGCGCTGTGGTCGATGTCGAAGAGGGCGGCGACCGACCCGCCGCCGCGCGAGACGTTCACCACGAACGGACCCGGGCTGGGGTTGGTGGTGGCGTGGAATACGCGCTGGGTGATGGTGATGCTCGAGCCGGCGGCGGAGGCGGTGAAGCGGCCGCTGCCACGAATGAGCGTGGCCAGCTGGTCCGCCACCCAGTCGAGATTGCGGTTGCGCGGCAGGGACGGATTGGTGCTGCTGACGGGCAGCGAGAAGGTTTCGCCGTCGAGATGAATGACCCAGGTCTCGGGCGAGTTGAACGTTCCGGCCAGGTCGAGCGTGACGGAGTTGTAGTGATCCCGGCTGTCACCCTGCGGGCTCTGCACCGCAAACCCGCGCGCCAATTGCAGCTCGGTCACCGGGACCAGCGCGCCGCTGGCCGACCGCACGGTCAACGAATCGACCCCGTCATGCGAGGCGGAGAGCACCACGCCGCCTACCGTCGTCCCGTCCAGCTGATCCACAAAATCCTGCAGGACGGAGGCCAGGTTGCCGCCGGGGCCCACGCGCGACTCGAACACCGTCCCATTGACCCGGACGGACCACACATCGAGGTTGCGCGCGCCAAACGCCGCGCTGAACTGCACCACCTGCGCCCAGTTTGTCTTCGTCGTCCCCGATACTGCCGCGTGGAACACCACCGCCGGGGTAAACGCCGTTCCGTCTGCGCGATGAATGACCAGCGTTCCGCCCGACGCGACCGCGCTGTAGCCCGGCGCATCGGAATTGATCGAGCCCGCCAGGGCCACGAGGGTCTGCCCCAGGTCCTCGCTCCCGTCCACAAGATGCGACACGGTCACGCCCGTCTCGAGCGTCACTTCCCATCGTTCCCCGGCCCCAGCCGTGTCGGTCAGCGTCACCCGCCGGCTGGCCGCCGTCGATGCCGCCCCGGATCCTGCGCCCGTCGTCCGAACCGGAGCCGTCGCCGCCGCCAACGTTCCCGTCGCGGTCCGGGTCAGCGCGATGGTGTTCCCTTCCGCGGCCGCCGCGTGTCCGCTGACTCCGTCCAGCTGCCCGGCGAGGCCCACCGCCGCATCACTCAGCGCGGCCGTCGCCGTCGGGAAGTTAAACGGCGTCACGCCTTGGGTCGCCGTCCAGATGTCGCCCACCACCGTCGAGCCGCTCAGGACGAGAAGTTCCGTTTCGCTCGAGGGCGCCTGGGTGATGGACTTCGAGCCGCCCGACGGCGGAGTGGTCGTGATGCTAAAGACGCCGCCGGCGAGGCGGACGATGGCGATGTCCGTACCGTCCGCGGCCGCCGTGTAGCCGGAAGCCGCGTTGATCAATCCCGCCAGCTTCCGCGCCACGGCCGGCAGGTCCGCCTCCGCCGACGTGACCTGGGCCTTAAAGACCTCCCCGGTTTCATCGAGCTTGATAATCCAATCGTCGTTCAACGTGCGGTTGCCGGACAGGGTCGCCACGATGGTTGTCGGCGTCGTCGTGTCCGTCGTGCCGCTGGTGAAGCTGCGATACGGGCCGGTCACGTCCACCGCGCCGGATGCCGCCGTGCGGGTCACCCGCACCGTCGAGCCTTCGGCCACGGCCAGGTAATTGGGCGTGCCGTTGATCGCATCGGCGAGACCGATGGCGACGTCGCCCAGGTCTGCGTCGGTAATCGCCACCGGATACGGCACGCGGACGCCATCCAGCAACACGCTCCAGGTCTCGCCGGAGGTCACGCTGCCCGTCAGCGTGAGCAGCCGGGTGCGGCTCGCCACGTCGGAGACGACGGAGGTGCCGCCGCTGGAGGGCTTGGTCACGCGCAGAGCAGCAGTGAAGTCCGTGGTCGTCGAGGTCACCACCAGGCGCGTCAGGCCCTGGTTGTTCACGGTGATGGCCGAGCCCGGCACCAGGTTGTCGAGTTGGGTGGCCACCGCGTTCAAGGTGATCGGGTTGCCTCCGGTTCCCGTGACGTAGGTGTGGGGCGTGCCGTTGATCGTCAGTTCCCACGATTCACCCGAAACCAGCGGGGCGCCGGAAGCGAAGACGGCTTCGGTCCAGGTGACGGCCGCTCCCTGGTCCGGATTCGGGACGCCGCCGAGCTCGACCGAGCCGAGCGGGTCACTGCCCTGGACCGTTACGGCGATGGTGAAGAGCGCGCCGTCATCGCGCGTGATCGCAATCGGCGTGGTGCTATTGGGCGTGCCGGTGACGGTGTAGGCAGAGCCCGCGTCGCCGTTGATCGCGGATTTGAAGTTCCGCATCAGGTCAGTCGGGTTGGCTTCGCCACCGATCACGTCCACCGGGAACGTCTCCGTCGGCGCGCCAGCAGACGTCAGGCGGAGAGTCCAGCGTTCCTGGACAGCAATCGGGCCGCTCGCGAGCAGCGTGGCGGCCGAGAAACGAATCGGGTTCGACGTGCCCGCCTCGACCGGCTGGGTCGTGCGGGAAATGGTGCCTGGGTTCGACACGGTATGCGTCAGGCCTTGGAAGCTGAGCCCGTTTGGATCCGTGATCGTGAGGGTGTTTCCGCTCGGCGTCGTCCCGTAACGTGCCGGCAGCTTGGCCTGCAGGCCGGCGATCACGTCGGAAGGCTGCTGGGTCCCCGTAACGTCGTAGGTGTAGGTCCGCCCGCGCAGGCCGAGCACAAACCGATCGCCGTCGTGGATGGCGCCGCTCAAATCCAGGGTGATGCTGGTGTAGAACGGCCCGGCCGCCGTCGCATCGGCAATGTCGCCGATCGCCGCCGGGTTCAGCATGCCCGGGCTAATCTCGAACTCGTAGATGTCCGCCGACCCATCGCCCGAGCCCTGAATGCGCGCATACGGTGTCAGGAAGTCGAGCCCGTCCGGCCCGCCGCCGACATTCGGATCAAAGAAGATGAAGAAGTTCGACGCGGCGTCGATGTCCTGGGGCTGGGCCAGGGTATTGTTGGCCGCCTCGTTCTCCCGCGTCGGTTCGGGGGCAAAGATGAACGCATCCGTCGGGTGTTCCTCCAGCGAGATCTGCAGCTGGTAATCCACTCCGTCCGGCAGGCCGCCATAGGCCAGCCAATTGTCGACTTCCACGTAGTAGGTCCCGGCCTCGGTAAAGGTGTACTCGAGGAAATCGTCCAGCCACGTCGTGCTGCCGCCCGAGCCTACAAACGGTCCCGATACACCCGGGCCCTGCGCCAGCAACCGCGGACGGCGTCCGGTTGCTTCGGCCGAGTCCGCCACGATGTCATACAGCCGGAGGCGACTGCCCCACAGAATGCGATCGCCGGTGTCGTAGCCGTGGTCGATGTCGAAGATCCCGCGAATCGCCGGGTCCCGCGTGATCATGTCGCTCGTAATCGTGAACGAGTAGAAGTCCGTCGCACCATCACCGTCACCAGTCCCCTGCACCGTCAGATGCGGCGTGTTGTTCGCCGTCACCGGATTGGAGGTCTCGACCACATCCGGATTGTAGCCGCGGCCCCACTTGCCGGCGTCGACATTCTGCGCGGTGTAGACGGAGTCGTGCACGCCGACATCGCGGACGACCGAAGTGCCGAAGTCGCCGATGAAGCCCGAGACAAATCCGCTGTCATTGGCCGAGCGTCCGGCCGGGATCGTGTACTGCAGGGTGAAGTCCGTGGCGCCGCTGGTCTTGTTCATCCACAGAACCACACGATCGCCGTCCGCCGGGGTTGAGTAGGCCTGCTCGCCCGCCTCGAAGGCCACGGTGTCATCGATCTGGCCCGCCAACTCCCGGCCGACGACGGCCAGCGTGTCGCCCGCCCGCGCCGTGTAGGTCGCGCGCGTCAGTTCCACCGGCGGCGTCGCATTCGAGTAGACCACCACCGTCCAGGTCTCCCCCACCGCCACGCTTCCGCCCAGGAGCAGCACCCGGCGCGGCACGGTGGTCTGGGTCACAAAGCCATTGCCCAACACAACGAACTGACTGGGCTCGACCACCTGCGTCGACCCGTTCGACTCGTTCACGAGCACGCCAGCCGTGTCGTCGTCCGCGATGCGCACGTCGAGCGACGCCGGGCGCGTGTTGTCCCGGTTGCGTCCCGCCACGAACGCGTAGTCGTGCCCGTTGATCCGCAGGTTCCACGTCGTTCCCGGCACGACGTTCACCGCGTCGCTCGCGTCCAGCGTCACTGACGCGTAATGGCTCTCGCTCGGCGTTCCCGTCACCGTGCCGCCACTCGTCGTCGAGTGATCCAACGCTTCGCGCACCACGTCGGCGGTGAACGACGCCCCCGCGGCGGACACGGACACGGACGCGCCCGTCGCTATCGCCGTGTAGGTGGTCGACTGGTTGATGACCCCCGCCAGCTTGGTGGCGATGGCGTCCAGATCGAGATCCGTGGTCTCGGCCGGGTATTCAAAATCCTGGCCGTTCAACGTCAGCCGCCATTTCACCCCGGTGGAGACGCTGCCGGCCAGATTCACGGTGGCGTCCGTCAACGCGGCCGCGCTGGACAGCACGTTGACATTCGCGCTCGGCACAAATCGGAAGGCCGGACCGGACACCTGCAGACGCGGGTTGGTCAGCGTGAGGGTACCAGTGCCAATAAACGTCGCGCTGAAGGCGACGCCGCCGGCGCGCGCGATGCGCACGAGCGCGGTCCCGGCATCGACCGACGCCACGAACTGTCCGGCCGAGCTGCCGTTGACCAGCGCCTTCAAGCCATCGGCGACGCGGGCTTGCGGGCTGCCGTTGGTTGCATCCGTCTCGGTTGCGTAATAGCTGTAATCCACCCCGTCCAGGCGAACTTTCCAGGCGAAGCCAGCGACCACGCTTTCGGTGACCTCGACGGCCGCCTGATCCGCCAGAATGGCCGCTTCGACGGTGCCCTCCAGATCGCCGTTGATCGCGCCATGCAAAGCCTGGAGCACGTCCGTCGCATCGACTCCGTAGTACGCGCTGGCCCGCGTCGGATCCGCCGGCGAGCCGTCCGTCACGCCGACGATGCGATGGCTCAGGCGCGAATAGTGAATGCCTTCGGCCTCCGTATCCTGGTTGGCCGTGACCGTGATGATCTTCGGGATGAACCAGTCATCCGGCGTGAACGTGACGCTGGTCACGGACGTGCGCACCTGCCCGCTGGTGCTCGGGGTGGATCCATCGGCGAAGATCTCGACGGTGACATTTCCCGTCGGCGGCCGGCTGAGGACGACAGCGTAGGTGTCGCTGGCCAGGGACGGCACGGCCCCGCCTTCGCTCACGAGGGTGTCGCGATCCGACGGCGCGATGACGACATCCGCGGCGTCGTCGTCGATCACGTCCACCACCACGCCCGGCACCGCCAAGCGATCGTAGGCCCCACCATCATCCGACGAGCCGCCTTGGACGACGCTGTGCTGGATGTTGATCCGCTGGCGGCCTTCCGCCACGGAGTCGTTGGGCGCGGTCACGGTGATGGTCTGGGGCACGAACCAGTTGCGGCGGTCGAAGAGCAGCGTGACGCCGCTGGCGCTGCCATTGAGCAGCACGCCCTGGGCCCCGGCGCGCTGTTCCGTCTCCCGCAAGGGCACGGGCGCCGCGGTGATGCGCACGTTCTCCTCGGGTGAGCGCGTGAGCACCACCAGGTAAGTCGCCGCCACGAGCAGCGGGCTGGCCAGCGGATTCTCAAACACGCGCAGCGGCTGCAGCACCTGCACGACCACGCCGGCGGCATCGTTGTCGCCCACCTTCACCGCGAGGTCCTGCGCAAAGAGATTGTTGTAGTCGAGCGCGGCGCTGAGCAGCGTTTGATCGATCAACCCGCTGTGACCCTCCAGGCTGCGACTGACCACGGTGATCGGCTGCGTGCCGCTGCCGCCGCCCACGTTGAAGGTGTCGCTGCCCAACCCGCCCACCAGCTCCACCACCGCGTCGTCCGGGGTGCTCAAAATGAAGAATCGATCGTTCCCCTCGAGCGCATCCACGACGAGCTTCTCGATCCCGCCGTAAGTCACGAAGAGGCCGGCCCCAAACACGCCCTGATCCGACACCACAAAGTCGTCGCCAAACTCCGTGCCCACCACCGTCAGCGTGTCGAAGCCGTCGCCACCTTCGATGCGCACGGGCGCGTTGACCGCGAAGCTGACGAAGTCCGCGCCCTGGCCGCCATTGATGTTCGTGAACGGCGCCTTCGGATCGCGCGGGTCCACCTTGACGAACGCCCGCACCAGGAAGGTGTCGTCGTCTTCGTCGCCAAACAGGAACAGCTCGCTCCGGTTGCGGTAAACCGTGAAACGATCGTCGCCGGTCCCGCCAAACAGGCTGGTCGGCTGGCTGACCCCGTTGCTCAGGTAGCCGCGGGTCGTCAGGGTCGTCTCAAAGGTGTTCGGGAACGACTCCGGCAGGAAGCGCTCGCCAAAGTAGATCTCGTTCTCCAGGCCGTTGAACGGATTGGTCACGTCGCGCGGCGACTGATAGACCTGCCCGATCTGGAACATGTCCGCGCCGGCGTCGCCGAACACCACCAGCGGCGAGGTCACGTCATCGAGCACGAAGGTGTCGTCCCCGTCCCGGCCATAAATTTGAATCCCGCCGGCCAGCTCGCCGCGGTAGCGCACCCGCTCACTCCGCCCGCCCGCCAACGGCTGCTGATCCGGCCCCACTTCCAACACCGCCACCAAGCCCGGCCGGAATAGGAAGAAATCGCCCGCGTTGGTTCCGTAAATCCGCAGCGCGTTCGCCTGCGAGCCGGTCGCGCCGCCAAAGTTTTCCTCGTCGACAAGAATCTTCGCATCGCCCAGACCCGACAGCCCAATCTCATACACGTCGTCGTCCGGGCCGCCATAGAGGCCCAACGTCCCGTTGACCCCATCCCGGAACGTCTGTTTGCCGTCGCGCCCATAATTCGCCCGCAGGATGTCCTGGCCCGCACCCGACACGATCTTGGTGTCCCCGTTGACGCCCGCCAGGTTGATCGTGTCGTCGCCGTCACCCGTGTCCAGGAACGACGGCCGCGCGTGCGTCCCGCCCACAAACAGCTCGTCGTTGCCGTGGCCTAGCTGGAGCGTGAACATCTCGAACCCGTCGTACTCAATGCCCAGCGTCATGCCCAAGCCCGTCAGGCGCGTGACCACCGGGCCGCCCGTCACCAACGGCGCCGCCGTCAACTCGCCGAAGTTCCCGGCCGAGTCACCGCCGTCGTCAATTTCAATTACGTCGTCCAGGTCCGCCCCGGCCGTGATCGACAGGCGCCCGCCGAGAACTCCGTTGAGCGTGCCCGTGCCGTAGGGCCCCAGGCCGGCCGCGCTGCCGACGCTCACGCTGTCGTCCCCGGGGCCGAGATCGATGTTCGTCGTGTTCGCCGTCGAGCGCACGTCCATCGAATCCGCGCCCGAGCCGAGCCGGATGTTGAGCTCTTCCAGCCCGCTGTAGGTCAGCCCGCCGCCCGGACCGAAGATTCCGTCGAGGTGCGTGTCGGTCAGCGTGCCAGCGTTGTTGGTCACGTCCGTCGTGTCGTCGATGGTGACCACGTCGGTGCCGGCCCCGCCGTTGATGGTGAGGGAAGACCCGATGTTGTTGGCCGTGCCGGCGGTGTGGGCAAAGACATAGACCCCGGGGCTGGTCTCAACGAGGGTCACGCCATCGGCGATGTGCACCTGATCGTCGCCGTCGCCGCCGTTGACGATGGTCTGGCTGGACAGGCTTTGGATGGCGATGAGGTCTCCCCCGCCGAGGGCGTTGATGATGGTGCGGGCGGCGCTGTTGCCAATGACGGTGAAAATGTCGCTCCCCAGGCCCAGGTTGACGGTGACCTCTTCCACGTCGTTAAAGAGCGCATAGCTGGGGAGGCCCGCGAAGGACACGCCGCGATAGGTCACGCCATCGACCACATACGCGTCGAGCGAGCCGGTGATGCCGGCGCTTTGCAGCGGCGTGACGACGTTCAGCCGATCGTTGCCGCCGGCGCCCAGATCGCGGATGAGCACCGTGCCGCGCCATGGCCGCGCGATGTAACGGATGTTGCCGACGACCGTCAGGTTTTCCAGATCGCCCACGCCGATGTAGGTGTTGCCCGCGCCGCCGGTCAGGCTCGCGCGTTCAAACAAGCCGTTCAAATCCTCGACGATGGCCGAGCTGTTATAGAATTGCGTCGTGCCCGCCTGCAGCGTGCCGACCACGAACAAATTACTGAAGAGCGACATGTCCTGATCGTTGGTCTCGATCAGCACGTCGATCTCGTCCGCGCTGGACGCGTCGAGGAATGTGTCGCGCCCGGGCCCGCCCGTCACGGTGTCGTTGCCGGTCCCGCTGTCGAGTTCGTCGTTGAACGCGGAACCGATCACCCGGTCGTCGCCCTCGCCCGCGCGCACCCGCAGCGCCACCCGGTCCGTGCCCGTCATCGCGCTCGCATCAATGCGATCGTTGCCGGCGCCGGTCTCGAGGATGAGCTGGTCGCCCTCCGACCGCACGCCGTCGTAAATGCTGAACTGGCGGACGCCGCCGCCCTGCGTCAAATGCACCCGGGCCACGCCGTCGTCGTCGAGGTCATGCGCCGCCACAAAGACATCATCGCCGGCCGTGCCCGCCAACGTCACCGTGTCGATCGCGCCGTCGTTGCTGTAGGCATAACGCGGGACCACCTGCCCGTCTTCGTCGATCGTCGCGCCGATGACTGTGCCGCGCCGGCCCAGGTCGAGGGTGACATTGGTCACTCCGCTGCCGGTGAGATCGGCCACAGTGATGCTGTCGGCTCCGGTCCCGGCATCGAAGTGGACCCGGTCCATCCCATGAGCGTTAATGGCGCCCGTCGACTGCACGACCACATCGCCGGGCTGGCTGCCGGGAGTGATGGTCAGGGAGTCAGGCCCGCTCGTGCCGTTGACCCAAAGGACGTCCGGCCCGCCGACGTTGTTGACCTGGGAACCAAAGCCCGTGAAGCCGAGCGTCACAAGGTCCTTGCCCCCGCCCGTGTTGATGATGTCTGCCCCGCCACCGCCCGTGATGTCGTCGCCGCCATCGCCCGGACGGACCGCGTCCGTCACTTCCTCGTCGCCATAGATCGTGTCCGCGCCGGGCCCGCCAATGATGCGATCCGCGCCGGGGCCGCCGCGCAGGAGCGCGCCGGTCTTGCCGTCATGCAGGATGAAGTCATCACCGAGGCCGCCATCCACGATGACCTGACCGCCATTGGTCTCGATGTAATCGTCTCCCGATCCGCCGTCGATCGTCACGGCGCCGTTGCTTTCATAGACGATGACATCGTCGTCGCCGCCGCCGTCGATGAACACGGGCACGTTGACGCCGGGCTTGACGATGATGGAGTCATCACCGGAGCCGAAGTCGGCGTGGATGCTGGAGACGTGCTCGTAGACGCGGGTGCGGCCCATGGCGCTGACGAGGATGGTGGCGTCGTTGGCGGTGCCGCCCACCTGCTCGATGGTGTAGGCCTCATTGGTGGCGGTCTCGGCCAGGTTCCGGAACGGCCCGCGATCCCCGACGTTGAGGTGGAGAGCGCCGCCGCTCCACGCGCGCGGGTTGCCGGTCGCGTTGCCGGCCAGATAGACCGGCTTGGGCAGCTCGAGATAGCCGATGGTGAACGACGCCGTCTTGCTGATCTTGATGAAGAGAATCTTGATGCGGACGGTGACGCTCAGCCGGATCTCGACGATGCCGGAGCCTTCGACCCGGAACTCGAACCCGAGCCCGACGCCGGCGAGGGAGATGCCGAAGACGCGGGCCTCGACCGAGGCGCCGCCGGCCAGGACGAAGCGGTAATACGGATTACCGGTGCTGTCGGTCAGGACCTCGCTGACGACGTGGAAGTAGAACTCGCCGATCAGGCCGAAGCTGCGGCTGCCGAGCACGAACTCGCCGCGCAGCTCGATGTCAAAGTTCCCGCGGGAGTCGAGATAGCCCGAGCCGTTCAGCGTGACGAGGCCGAAGAAGTCGATGCCGGCGTTGAAGGAGAACCGCCAGTAATTGTCGGTGATGACGATCTCGAAGCCCGCATCGAATTTCAGGACCTTGAGAATGTCGACGTGGCCGTTGACGGAAAGCATGAAGCCGCGCGCGATGCCTTCGCGGGTCGTGTGCGTGGTGTTCAGCTTGAGCCGGCCGCTGGCGCTGATTTCAAAGATGGACGCGTTGGCGGAGATCGAGACGTTCAGCCCCAGCACGAGGCCGGGATCTGCGCCGCCGACCACCACGGCGATGCCATCGGCGCGGAAGCTCAAACCGGCCAGGCTGAAGAACACGTGGAATTCGAGCCGGAGCTGGTCGCTGCCAATCAGGATGTCGATCGAGCCGGCGCCGCGGGCAAAGCCGAGGAAGTTGACCGAGCCGGACATGCGGATGCGGAAGCCTCGGGCAATCGGGTCCGCCTGGCCTTCGATCCGCTGCTCGCTGCCGGTCGTGTTGATCTCCAGCAGGGCGTCGACCTCAAACTCCAGCCCGACGGCCTGACCAAAGCTCAGGTCAAGCGTCAGCTGCACGCGCGCCACCAGACCCTCGCTGTTGATGCGGAGGAAGCCGGAGACGTGAACCGTTCCGATGGGCGACAGGCTCAGCTCCGCGTCCGCCTCGATCTCGAAAATCGTCGGCGAGATGACAAAGCGGAACTTGCCGCTCATGACCAGGGTCTCGGCGATGACCAGCCGCCCGCCCATCTCGAGCTTGAAGCTCGGGCCCGCTGCCACCGTCACCGATCCAACTTTCAGCCGTCCGTTGGCTTCGCGCTGGAACCGGCCCGTGGATGGGTCGATGAGGAACGTGTCGATCTGGCGGGCGGCCCCAAAGGTGTTGAGCTCGAGCAAAAAGTCGCCTTCGAAATCGAGGCCCGGGATCGAATTGCTGACCAGCGCCAGCTGCACGCGGCCGACCACGCCGGTCTGTCCGGCCGCGCCGACGTAGGCGTTGAAGTTCAACGTCCCGGAGAGCGCGCCCAGCAGCGGGATGTCGGCGCCGACCGCCCCGGTGATCTTCAGGTAACCGACGTGGAGGACGGTGTCGAAGCCGGCCGCGATCTGGATGAAGCCGGTCAGCGTGATGACGTGCTGGATCGAGATCTCGGCCTGGATGGTGACGACGAAGTAGACGGCCGGGTTGCCGGACGGGTTGCGGCGCCCGTCGAGCCCGGGCTGCGCGCCGAAGACTTCGATGCTGGTTGGATCCCCGCGCTTGAGCAGCGGATAGAACGACTCCGGAATCTGGAACGTCTGATCCGCCAGGGTGGTGTTGAACGTGACGGTGACGGACCCTTCGATGGAGAACAGGTCACCCAGGCTGGGCAGGCCGATGCCGGCCGAGGCGCTGACGCGGAACGAGCCCGCCACGCCGGGAATCTCACCGGGCCGGGTCGGCTGGCCGACCACGACGATCAATCCGGTGGCTTCACCGTAGGTGAGCTGGGCCACCCCGATCCCGTAGGAAAGCGAGGCGGTGGCGAACACCTCGAAGCGCTCCGGCGTGATGCGCAGGAAGAAGCCGCCCTGCATGCGGAACAGCTCGGTGTCCGAACCCGGGACCTGCACGCGCAGCTGGCCCACCACCTCGATGGCAAACATCTTCGGCGTCAGCCGATAGGTCCGCGTCAGGTCTGTGTTGTTCGGCCCGATGCCCGGCAGCGTGAGCGTCTCGGTCTTGACCGAGTCCGTCATGTTGACCTGCAGCGTGCCGTTGCCGACGATGTAGAGGCCGAACTGCTCGAGCTCCTCGAAGTTTGTCTGCAGCGTGGCCACGCCCCAGAACTGCGGCGAGTTGCTCAGGGTGTTGCTCAGATCGAGCACGAACTTGCCGGCCGTCGCGCCGACGACGCCCAGCTTGTACAGCGACAGCTGCCCGCTGAACGTCAACTCGAACACCTTCCGGGTGATGTCGATCTCGAGGTTCACCTCCGCCGTGGCCTTCATCAGCGGCTCGTCCAGCAGATCCGCCAGGCGCAGCTCAATCCCGCCGGACAGCTCGATGAAGAATGACGACGCCTGCGTGATGACCGCCACCGACTGGGCCGACGACGAGCCGCCGTTGCCCGCCGAATCCGTCCAGCTGTTCGCCACAAAGGTGACCGTCAGCTTGCCGGCATCAAACTGTCCGGCGAACGCGTAGCGGAAGGTGTTCGTCCCGGCCAGCTCGCCCGGCTGCGTGGGCGTGCCGTCGACGATGACGTTCTCGCCGTTGGCCCCGGTCAGCGTGAACTCCGCGCCCGCATCGAGAATCGTCGTCAGGTCGAGCGCCTGCCCTCGCACCGGCGTGAAGGTCACGTCCAGATAGTGCCGCCCGTTCAACGCCTCGCGATCGATCGTCTTGCCGCGGATCGGATCCGCCAGTGTCGCCTTCGCCTCCAACACCTGGAACCGCTCCGTCTCCGCCAGGTTGAAGACTCCGCCGTCGTCGGCCCACGTGGCCGCGGCGAATTCCACGGTGTAAACGCCTTCGCCCAGATCGCCGCTGAAGAAGTAGCGGAAGATGCTGGTCTCCACGTCCTGCTCTTCGGTGGTGCCGTCGGCCTTCACCACGGTCATGCGCGTCACGCGTTGGGGCGCGCCCGTCAGCGCCACCGTCCGGCCCTGGCTGTCCTTCAAGGTGAACTCGTCGCCGTTGATGGTGGAGAAGTCCAGCTTCTGGCCGTCGCTCGGGCGATAGGTCACCTCGAGGTAATGGCCCTGGTTGATCACGCCCGCGCCCACCGTTCCACCCGCGCCGGGATTGGTCAGGTCCGCCGTGGAGCCTTCCACCCGGAACGTCTGGCTGAAGGCGATGCTGTCGTTGCCCCCGTCATCCGTCCACGCACCGGCGACGAACGCCACCGTAACGTCGCCCAGCACGAAATCATTGCGGAGGAAGAATCGATAAACATCGTTGCCCAAGGCCACCGGCACGCCGTCGAGCGCGACCCGCGCGGCCGGGCTCCCGGCGCCGACGCCTTCCAGGCCAAACTCCGGCTCCTCCGCCCCGGTTTCAATGATCGACGCGGCGTCCAGCGTGTGCCCTCGGCTGGCGACGAATTGAACGTCCAGATAGGTCCGGCTGTTGGTGGCCTGCAGATTGGCGTAATCCACCGTCGCCGCCGGCCGGGTTCCCCCCGTCGTCTCCGCATCGCCCGTGTAAGCCCAGGAGCCCGCTTCGAAATCCACCGGCACATCCACCGTCGCGCCGGTCTCCGACGGCCGCGCGGACGGCACCGCATAGACCTTCAAGTAAAATTGGAAGCGGTTGGCGTCGGTCGTCGCCAGCGGCGCGCGCGTCTCGTCGAGGACGAAAGCAAACTTGCCCGCCAGCGTGTCGAGGTTCGTCGCCAACTGCGTTTGGTTCAGAACAAACTCGCGCGCCAGATCCAGCACGGACGCCGGGTCGAGCTGGAAGTCCGTGTCCACTGCCTCCGGCAGCGTCACGTCCACCAGCGTCGGGAACCCGCCGGTGTTCGTCATCGCCAGCGTCGCCTTCCGCGTCCCGGATACCCCCGTCAGGGTGTATTCAATCGGCAGAATTTCCACCGGCTCCGCCGGCAGCGTCACGGTCAGGCCAAACCGGTAGGTGTTCGACTCGCCGATCCGCGCCACGGACGCGACGCTCACCGTCCAGGACCCCGGAGTCACCGGCACGTTCAGCGTGAGCGACGAAGTCGTCACCGACCCGGGCGTCGTGCCGACCGGGAATTCGACATCGAGCGACTCCGGCACCTGTCGGAACGAGCTCCACGCCTGGGCGAAGTTCAGCGTCGACGTCGCCGTCGTCCCGCTGACCGGCGTGACATACGACCAGGTGTCCGCCAGGAAGGTCAGCGTCACCGTGCCCGCGTCGAACCGGCCGTTCAGCCAGTAGCGATAGGTCAGGGTCGTGGCGTCGCTCGCGATCAGGACCGGCGCCTGGGCGTCGTCCAGCCGCACGCTGCCCAGGCCCACGCCCGACAGCGTGAATTCCGGCGACCGATCCTCAATCGATCCGCGATCGATCGTGGTCAACGCCGGCCCAGTCGGGTGGGTGAAGACCACATCCAGGTAATTGCGGCCATTGAGAACCGTGATATCAACGCCCCCGCGGTCGCCCGGGTTCAACAGGGTGGCCGTCGCGCCTTCCACCGCAATCGTCACGGTGGTCTCCGCGCTGTCCGCCCCGGCCACCACGTTGCCATCCGCCTGGTCGAGGTCCTCGTTCTTGATCGCGCCGGCGGCGAAGATCAATTGGGTCTCGCCCAGCGGGAAGACGGTGAACGCCGAGTCCTTGATGAAGTACCGGAAGCGGCTGGTGCCGGTCCGCCGGATGGCGTTGACCATCGCCTGCTCGGCGCTGACGCCGCCGGCCCGATCGTCTGAATTCGGCTCCAGCGGCGAGACGGTGATCGAACCATCCGCACCGATCGAAGTCACGACCGGCACCGGCACGCCCTCGACCGACACGGAACCGGCGCCGGGCACGACGAGTTGGAACTCGGGATCGGCGTCAAAGATCGAGGCGTAATCGACATTGGCCCCTTCCGGCGCGCGGTAAAACACATCCAGGTACGGCCGACCGGTGTAGGTCTGCGCTGTCTGGCCGGTCACGGCGATGGTGGTGCCGTCGGCCTTACGATCGTCCGAGTTGATGACGCTGATGTCGACGTGGTCGCCGGACGGGTCGATGACGCCGAGCGTCGGGGCGAGCGACGACGGGCTGACCGCGGTTTCGTCCGTGACGTCGAAGGCGATCTCCTCGCCGCCGGCGTTGCGGAAGCCCATCTTCAACTTGCCTTCGATGGTCAGGAGTCGGAATTGATCCGGGATGTCGGCCAGGAAGAGGATGACCACGCGGCCGGAGGTGACCTTGCTCAGGTCCGCGTAGAGCTTCGCGCTGAGGCTGATGTTGTCGCCGGCGAAGTTCAGCTTGCCGGCGATGAGAAACTTGCCGTCGGTGCTGAACTTGATGATGACCTGTCCGTTGAAGACGGTTTCGGAGGCGTAGATGGTAAAGAGCTTGGCGCTGCCCGTGATCGTCATGGGCGCGGTGAAGGCCGCGAGGAACCCGCCCATGGACGGGTTGGCCTGGATGGCGCGGTATTGGGAGATGACCTGATTCTTGATGTCGTCCAGCCACTGGGCCGGCGTCAGCTGCGTCGGCAGATCGAAGGCCGGGCCGCGCAGGTCGAGCGGATCTTCGATCGATGGCAGGGTCTTGAAGAACTCGACCCCGGCCGCGAAATCATTGATCGAAAGCCCGGTGTTCGGCTCGAGCAGGATGCCGCCCGGCACGGAGGCGCTCAGGAAGACCCCGAGCGGCCCCAGCTCGGACAGGCCGAGGCGGATGGTCAGGCCGCCGATGCCCGGAAACTCGAAGCCGCCTTCCAGCCCGAGGAAGAAAACACGGTCGCGCACCGGCGTGGTCGTGTCGGTCGCCCCGATGATGTTCAGGTTTTGATCGATCTTGAGGATGCCGCCGATCAGGCCGGCGGTGATCTTGCCGCCGAACATCTCGCCGCTCAGCGTCACGCCGAGGGAGGCGATGTCGACGATCGGGAATTTTCCGTCGAGCAGCAGGCCGACGTCGATCTTCACGCCTTCGATGCTGCCGGCGAACGTCAGTCCGCCCAGTCCCTGCAGGCCGGTGACGCTGGCCGACAAGGTGAGCACGAAATCCTCCGGGTGCCGCTCGATGTCATCCCATTGGATGCCGAGCGCGTCGATGCGGATGGGCAGCCACTTAGGCCATTTGAAGCTGTCGCCGCTGGCCGAGCCGACGCTGAGGAACACGCCAAAGCCAGGCAGCGTGCGGAAGTCGCCGCCGCCCGTGAACCCGAAGTTGCGCGCCTCGCCGCCGATGACCAGCGACCCGACCTTCACCTCGGCGCCGATCGCGCCCACGCGGAGCAGGAACTCATCCTCGCCCGCGCCGGTGTCGAGCCGGATGTCCTGGCCCGTCAGGGTCAGGAACCCGCCCAGGGTGATCTTGAAGGTGTCGACGTCAAACTGGAACGAGTCGACCTTGCCCTTCGAGAACGTCAGCTGCAATCGCACCGCCTCGGTGTCGGGCACGCCCGGCAGATCCTTGCCCGGCTCGGAGGTCAGGCGATCGGTGATCGTCGCGGAGATCGGCCGGCCCGGGAAGAACTTCGCGCCGCCGGACGCGACGAAGACCGTGCCGTCGAAGACGACCGGGTTTTCCGCATCGAAGTTGACCTCAAAATTCGTGACGCCAATGCGGATGTCATCGAACTCGAGCATCGAGCCGAAGCGGATCTTGGAGTTGGCCGGCGCCGGGGTGTTCGGATTGGCCGGGTCGACCGGGGTCAGGGTGTTGGCCGGCGCGCGCCCGCCGAAGACGAGCACGGCCTGGCCGAGCGTGAACCCGTTCATGCGCACGACGAGGCCCGGTATGATGTTGGGCGCCGGCTGCGTGCCCGGCGTCAGCGGCGTGCCGGGATCCGAAGCCAGCGCCGGATCATTCGCCGGCAGGCTCTGGCCGCGGCTCAAGTCATACGGCAGGATGTCCCCGCGGACGTTGAAGGACGGGAAGAGAATCGACGCCTGGTAAATCCGCAGAATCTCCTGGTCGCGACCGCCGGCTGGATCGTAGGCGATGCGAATGCCGCTCCCGGTGACCTTGACCACGTTCGGCACAGTGATCTCCAGGGACGCGACGCTCAGGCTGAACTTCCCGGTCAACCCGATGTCGACCTTGCCGCCGAGCAGGCCGAACACGTCGACCGCCATGTCAAAGGTGCCGAGGATGCCGACCAGCTCGGCCGTGACTCCACTGTCGGTCTGCTTGGCTGAGGTGGTGCCCGCCGGGCTGCGGCCGCCAAACGCCAGCGCCGCGCGGTTGACGCCAATGCCAATCGTCAGGATCAGCTTGCCGTTCTTGAACCCGATGTCCTGGATGCCGATGGTCGGCCCTTGCAGCGAAAGCGGACCGAGGGAAATCGCGCCGTTGCCCGTGGCCGCGCCAGGCGCGTTCGGCTCAACGGTAAACCGCGCGGACAACGGCACGTTGGCCACGTTGTCCTTCGTTTTGAAGCCGCCCTGCAGGCCGCCCAGGAAGCGCACCTCCACTTCGCCCGCGCGGAACAAGCTGACCCCGTTCGACGAATCCTTGTCCTTCAGGTAATACCGGTAGGTTGTCCCCGTGATCAGCACCGGCGTCGACGACAGCTCCGGCCGCCCCTGCCCGTCCAGCTTCACGTCCGCCACCCCCGCGCCGCTCAGCGCAAACTCGTCGCCCGTGATGCTCGCCGGATCAACCGGGCTGCCGTTGCGCGTGGTGAACGTCACGTCGATGTACTTCGCCGCATTCAACGCGTTGGCCGTCACCGCCGCGCCCGGCGACGGATAGGTCAGCTGCGCGGTCGGCCCCAGCGGCGGCACGCTGCCGTCCGGCCGCTTCGTCACCAGGGTCAAGGTCTCGCTCTCCGCAAACCCGCCGAGCCCGGCGTTGTCCGTGAACGACTGCGCCACGAACGAGAACGTCACCTCACCGTCCTGCGGGAACGCGCCCGTGAACGGATACCGGTAGCGGTTCAGCCCGACCTTCGTCGGATTGCCAAAGGTCACGCCCGTGAGCGGCGCGCCGTTGACCGTGACGGTAAACTCCGGCGCCGCGTCCGTCACCGACGTCTCCCGCAACTGCCGGTCGCCGGCCACGTCGAACACCACCTCGACATACCGTTTGCCGTTCAGCTCGCCGCGATCCAACACCTGCCCCTCGTAGGGATACGCGAGGTCCACCGACGGGAACGTCACGGCCGGTGTGGACGGCGAACCCGAGCCGCCGCCAGGCTGCAGGCCGACGCCCTGGCCAAAGACCGAGAACCCGTTGATTTGGAAATTCTGCAGCCGGAAGCCCTGCGCGCGGCCGAGGGTGAACACCGCGCTGCCTGTAATCGTGAACGCCGCCTCCGTCTGGCCCGGCACCCAGATCGAGATCGAGGCGCCCGCCGCCGCCACCTGGACCAGGCCGTTCGGCTTTTTCTTGAACTGCACCGTGCCCTCCAGCTTCAGGAGGTTCGCCACCTGGAACTTCACGAAGCCCTGGAAGCTCAGCGTGCCATCCGCCATCGGGTTGATCGTCACCGACCGGCTCGTCCCCGGGACGGGAATGGTAAACGGCCGGAGCAACGCCTGCCCGCTGTTGTTGATCTGCACGACCACGTCCCGGCTCTCGACCACCAGGCCATCGACGCCGACCAGGCGGATGGTGCCCGTTGCCTCCAGCACAAACTTGCCGTCGCCCAGGTTGAGCACGCCCAGCTTGGCGTTAGTCAGGACCACGCCGACCGCGTCCGGGTTAACGTCGCCGTTGTCCAACGTCAGCGGGCCGTCCCCGACAAAGAGCTCGATGCCCTCGCCGCCGAACGCCGTGACGCTGCCAAACGTTTCGTGCGTGAACGAGGTGAACGAGATGTTGCCCTCCACGCTGATGAAATCCGCGATGGTCAGGTGCAGGTCCGTGGCAAAGAAGCCGAACACATTGCCGTCCTTCGATTCGTCCTGGGTGAACAGGAGGGTGATCGAATGGCCGTTGACGACGATGGTCTCGTCCACCGCGGCCCGCGTGGTGTTGAAGCGGAACCCGGCGATGGTGCCCACCTGCAACTCGCCGACGCCGACCTGCACTTTACCGGTCAGGATGCCCGCCATCCCCGTGCGAGTGCCGACCTTCTTGATCAACACGCCGCCCTGAACGTTCTCCAGCACCGCGATGGAGTTCGGCACTCCGCTCAACGTGACGCCGGCCACGCCCAGGCGCATGACGCGCACGTCGCCCGGCAGGGTCTGCTGCTCGAACAACAGATCGCCGGTCAAAACCACGCCGCCGATCTCCGCCCGGACATTGTAGGCGCTGACGCGCAGGAACGGCCCGGCCGGCAGGTTCAACCGCAGCGTCCGGCCGCCCACTTCCAACGTCTCGTCGACCGCCACCCGCAGGTTGTTGATCTCCACCGTCAGGTCCAGGTTCGCCGGCAACCTGAAGTCGGCGATGTTGAACGTGTTTTCATCCAGATGGAACTGGAGGCTCCCGGCGATGCCTTGCGGGGTGATCAGGAGTGAGCCCTGTGCGCCCAGCACGCTCACGATCACATCCGCGCCGCTGCGCAGGCTGAACTCAACCCCCGTCGCGCCCACTCGAATGACCTTCGCCCCGCTCGCCGTCGTTTGTTGTTCGAAGGCAAAGTTGCCCTTCAGGTCGACGCCGGCCATGACCAGGTGCACCTGGTCCCCGGCCACGCTCAGATACGGACCCGCCGGAAGATCCAGGGTGGTGGACGGGTCGCCAGGGTTAATCCCGGGGAAGACCGCACGCACGGCCTGGCGCGTGTTGTTGACCTGCACGCGGAACGTCCCGCTGAAGGAAACGTCGGTGATGTTGCGCACCGCCACGGTCGCCGCAAACTCGCCCGCGAGCCCGGCGCTCGTCACAATCAACGAGCCCTGGCCGCCGGTGACGGAGACGTACTCCGTCGTGTCGCTGCCCAGGCTCAGCGTGATGTTGCGCGCCACCACCCGGATGATCTGGCTGGTCTGGCCGTTCGCCGGGTTCGTGCTGGAAATTCGTTCGAAGGCGAAGTCGCCCCGCAGCCGCTGGCCCAGCAGTTCCAGCGACAGGTTCGTGCCCGCCACCTTCACGTACGGGCCCGCCGGCAAATCGAGCGTCAGCTCCGTGCCCGCCACCACGAACCGTTCGTGCACCGCCAAGGCCGTGTTGTTGATGTCCACGTTGAACGTGCCCGTGAACGTCACGCCCGGAACATTCAACGCCACGCTGGCGCCCAGCGTGCCAGCCAATCCGTCCGGAGTGATCAACAGCACACCCTGCCCGTCGCTCACCCGCACGTAATCCGTCGTGCCGTTGCCGAGCCGAAGCGAGACGTCCGTGGCGCCGACCCGCAACACCGTCCGCGAGGCGCCGCCCGGGGTGGTGGCCGCGCTCGTCGCACGCTCGAACGCGAAATTGCCGCTCAACGTCTGCCCCGCGATCGACAGGGTCAGGTTTGTCCCTTCCACCCGCAGATACGGACCCGCCGGCAGATCCACCACCAGCGTCGTCGTCCCGACGGTTACCCGCTCGTTCACCGCCACGCCGGTGTTGTTCAGGGCGAGCCCCAGCGTTCCGCTGAAGCCGATGGCCGGGATCGAAACGGTCGCGCTCACCTGCCCGGCCGCCCCAGCCGGCGTCAGAATGAACGCGCCCGCGCCATCGCTCAGCACGAGGTAATCCGTCGCGCCGCTGCCGATGCGCAGCCCCACGTCCGCCAGGCCCACGCGCACGACCCGCTGGCCGCGCGTGTTGGTCTGCTGCTCAAACACAAAGCTGCCCTGCAACGTCTGCTCCATCACCGTCAGCGTGGCCGGCTCTCCCGCAGTGCGGCCGGTCACTTCCACCCGCACATACGGCCCCGCCGGCAGGATCAACTCAAACGCCTCCACGTCGGGACCTGTCCCGATCGTGAACGACTCGTTCACCGCAGCCGCGGTGTTGTTGATGGCCAGGCTGACTTTGCCATCGACATCAATGCCCGGCAGCACGACCGACAACTCCGCCTCGAGAGCGCCAGCCAGGCCCGCCGGCGTGACCAGCAACGATCCGGCGCCGTGGCTCAGAACCACGAAGTCGTGGGTGCCATCTCCCAGGTGCAACTCCACGTTGCTCGCCACCACGCGGACGATCTTCTGTCCGCCCGGCTGCTTCGTCAGCTGCTCGAACGCGAAGTTGCCGCTCAACGTCTGGCCGGCCACGGTCAGGCGCACACCCGTGCCCTCAACCCGCACATACGGCCCGGCCGGCAACTCCAGCGTAATCGGCGGTGACGTCACCAGGGTGGCACCCAAAATCTGCCCCACCGTCGCCGTCACGCCTGCCCCGGTCAACCCGAGATCCGCCGCCGCCGTAAATCCATTCAGCGCCGCGATGGTCAGGGCGCCGCCGCCGGTCGAGCTGTCGACCACCTTCAACCGGGTACCTTCCAGCGACGCGGTCACCGTCGCCCCGACACTGTTGGTCAACTCGGCCGCCGCGTTGATGCGCGCCACGACTTCGCTCAACGTCGCCGCGCCGCCCAGGTTGACCGTGAACGACACGCCGTCGCGCCGGGTGATCTCAAAATGCGGGTCCGCCTCGCGCCCCACGCCCAAACCGGGAACAGCGTCGATGGTCACCGCAAAACCCGCCGGCGTCGTGCCCGTCGTACCAACCGCCCGGAACTGAATCCGGCCCGCGAACAGCTCGGCCACGATCTGGCCATCCAGGCCCGCCCCAGCCAGGGCGTCATTGAAATCGCCAACCAGGTCCGCTGCCGTCGCGTTGTCCGATTGCGCCGTCGCCGTCACGGTCACCGCCACCGGCGTCGCCTCGGAACCATCGTCCGTCGCGATCGCCACGCGGAACGCCATCGGCACGATCGCATTCGCGTCGTCGCGATAGATGCCCGACGTGGGCGCCTCGAGCCCCGCGGTCAGGACCACATCCGACTCGCCCGGGTCAACGTCGGTGCCGGTGAAGCCCGGCACGGTCGACTCGACAATTTGCAGCGCGCTCACCGACGCGGCGCCGCGCAGGCGCAGGCGTTGGCCGACGAGCTCGGCCGTCAGCGTGTTGCTCAGACCAAGGTTCGCCAGGGCCGCGTTGAAGTCGCCGGCGAGATCCGCGCCATCCGCATTGTCATTTTGCGCAGCGGCGGTGACCCCCAGCGTGTAGCGCTCGCCGTTGACCACCAGCTTGAGGCTGACGTCGATCACGTCGGAGGTGCCAACGTCGCGGAACCTGCCGCCGGTGGGCGAATCCTCGGTCGAGGTCAGAATGCGCACCGACGCGAACGCGCCGTAAACGGCGTCCAGGCGGAAGGAGGAAACTCCGGCATCGAGAACGCGGAACCGCAGCCGATCGCCGTCCGCGTTCAACTCCGCCATGACGCGGCCATTGAGACCGGCCGCGGCGATGGCGGCGTTCAAATCCAACACCAGATGGGCCGCCGTGCTGTTGTCCGCCTGCGCTTCCGCAGTCAACGCCACCGGCGTGGTCACGCCGCCAAGATTCAAGAGGAACAGCACCGGGCTGATCGCTGCGTCGTCCGACCCCAGCACCGCCTCCGCCGGGTTCAGCGCCGCCGCCACGGCATTTCCGTACCGCCCGCCGGCCGGAATCACGTCGTCGGCCGTCAGCACCAATCCCGCGCCCACGCCGGCCCCGCCGTTGAGCTGGGTCAGGACGGTCGCGCCGTTAACCGCCGTGACGCTGAACCGCTCGTTGATCTCGCGGTTGGTGTTGTTGATCGCGACGGTAAAATTGCCGGCGAACGACACGCCCGGGACATTCAGGGTCACTGTGCCACCGAGCGTTCCCGCCATGCCGTCGGAGGTGAGAAGGAACGCGCCCTGGCCGGTGGTCAACGTGACGTAATCCGCGCCGCCGCTGCCGATGCGCAGGGTGACGTTGCGCGCCACCACCCGGGTCACGGTGCGCGTCGCGCTCGACTCCGTGTCGGTCGACGTCACCTGTTCCAGGCCGAAGTCGCCCACCAGGCTCTGGCCCGCCACGCCGAGCGTGACGCCGAGGCCTTCCACCCGGAGGAACGGACCGGCCGGCAGATCCAGCCGAATCACCTGGCCACCGACCGTGAAGGACTCGTTCACCGCGCGACCCGTCTTGTTGATCGCCAGACCGAACTGGCCGCTGAACTCGATGCCCGCGGGCAGATTCTCGAGGCGGACCGTGGCCTGAATCGAACCGGCGAGGCCCTCCGGGCTGAGGAGGAACGAGCCCTGGCCGTGGTCGACGTGAATGATGCCGCCCAGCTGCAGCGAGACGTTCGACGCCGCCACGCGCACCCGGCGCTGGCCAAGGGTGTTGGTCACCTGCTCAAAGGCGAAGTTGCCGCTGAGCGTCTGGCCCAGGATGGCCAGCGACGCGGGCGCGGAGGCGTTGCCGATTTCGACCCGCACATACGGCCCGGCCGGAAGGTCGATGCGGAGCCGCTCGCCGTTGACCAGAAAATCCTCACGCACCGGCGCGCCGGTGTTGTTGATGGCGACGTTGAGCGCACCCGAAAACTGGATGCTGGGATCCACGTTGATCTGCAGCGTGCCGCCGAATTCGCCGGCCAACCCCGCCGACGTCAGCAATAGCTTGCCGGTGCCGTCCGTGATTCGCACCAGTGGCGCCGAGGCCTCCCCCAGCGACAGCCCGCCTTCCGTCAACGCCAGCCGCACGACGCGCGCGCCATCCGGCCGGGTCAGCTGCTCGAACACAAAATTTCCGGACAACCGCTGTTCCAACACCACCAGATAAACGTCCGTCCCTTCGACGCGCACATACGGTCCCCGGGCCAGGTCCAGGCGCACAGTGGAATTCTCAAGCGCCGCCCCGGCCAGTTCGCGCCCGCCCGCCACCCGATCGCTCAGCACGACATCCGCCCCGATCAGCCCGAGGTCCTCCGCCGCGTGCGAGCTTCCGATGGCCGTCACTTCAAGGTCCTGGCCGCCGGCCGGCGTCGTGTCGTCGAAAAGCACCAGGCGGACGCCGTCCAGCCGCGCCATCGCGCCGCCGGCCGCCTCGTTGATCTTGGAGACCACGTCGTTCAACGTCAGCGCGCCGGTCAAATCCACGTCGAACGACGTGCCGTCGCGCCGGGTGACGGTGAAATCGGCGACGTCGGTCCCGTCGACGATGCGGACGCCGGCCCCGCTGCGGAGGGCGGAGAGCGACGTCGTCCCGCGCAGGGTCACGATGGAGAAGACCTCGTGCACTTCGTTGGAGGTGTTGTTGATCCCCACCGTGAAGGTGCCGCCGAGCCGCACGCCAGGAATGTTCGCCGAAATTTTGCCTCCCAATTGTCCCGCGAGCCCGGCCTGGGTCAGCAGCAGCGATGCCTGGCCTTCGGTCAGGGTGATGAAGTCTTTCGTGCCGTTGCCGAGCGCCACGTTCACGTTCGCCGCCACGACGCGCACCACGCGGGTGGCCGGCGCGCCGGACCGGGTGGTCTGCTCGAACGCGAAGTCGCCGCTCAAGCGCTGGCCAGCCACGCGCAGGACCAGGCCGGTGCCTTCGAGCCGCAAGTAGGGCCCGGCCGGCAGGCTTAGGTTGACGTTGCGCGTGCCCACGGTGAATTGCTCGCTGACGGCCGCGCCCGAGTTGTTGAACGCCAGGCCGACCGTGCCGCTGATCTCCAGCCCGAGTGCCGGGTTGATGCCCAGCGTGCCACTGACCCGCCCCGCCAGGCCCGCGGGCTTCACGACGAAGAATCCTTCGCCGTCAGTCAGGCTGATCACGTCCGTGGCACCGTCGCGGAGATGGAATTCGAGATCGGTGATGCCGATGCGGATGAGCTTTTGCGGCTGGCCGGGCGATTGCGGGCTCGCCGGGCCGGTGTATTGCTCAAATGCGAAGTTGGCGTGGAGCACCTGGCCGAACACCGTCAGATCCGCCACGCCCTCGATCTTGAGGTACGGGCCGGCTGGCAGCCGCAGCGCGACTGTCCCGCCCGCGATCGACAGGTCCTCGGAAACCGCCCGCGGGGTGTTGTTGATCTTGAGGTGGAACGTCCCGTCAAAGGTCACGGCGCCCGGCACGTTCAGGCCCACGCCCACCGTCAGGTCGCCCGCGAGCCCGGCATCGCTCAGGATGAATCCGCCCTCGCCGCCCGAAAGGACCAGGATGTCGTTGGTGCCGTCGCCCAGCCGCAGCTCCACCCCGGCGACCGCCACTTTGATCAGGCGCACATCATCGAGGGTGTTCGGCGTGTTGTCCGCCCCGTCCAGCTTCAACTGCTCAAAGCTGAAGGTTCCATGCAACACCTGCCCGGCCACGCGCAAATCCAGGCCCGCGCCTTCGAAAAGTTTCTCGCCCGCCACCAGATCCGGCGCGGTCGTCCCATCCAGGAGCTGCACCGCGACGGGCGTGGCGCCCTGGTTGATGCGCACCCGGGCCGTGCCTTCAAAGGAAACACCCTCAACGCCCACCAGCCGAATCGTGCCCTCCGCGAAAAGCGCGTAGCTGTTCGCCGCCAGCTCCCGCAGATCAATGCTCGCAGCCGTCAGGGCCACGCCCCGCGCGCCCAGGTTCACTTCCTTCGCCACCGCATCCGTGTAGTACGGCCCCTGCCCCAGGAAGATGGTCACGCCCGTCGCCCGGAACCGGCCCGCCGTGAACGAAACACTCTCGCCTTCGATCGTCACGAAGTTGGCGATGGTCAGGGTCAGGTTCGATCCGAAGAATTCCGCCGGAACATTCGGGCTGGTGAAGACGATCGAGACGACCCGGCCGTTGAGGTCGACGGACTCGTTGATGGCCTGGCCGGTCGAGTTGATCCGGAAGCCCATGTTGCCGCCCAGCTTGAAGCCGCCAGCGGCCACGGCCACTTCGCCGACCATCTGCCCGGCGAGGCCCGCGCCGCGAATGACAAACAAGCCTTCGCCGTTCTGCAGCCCCTGGCCGCTGATGGTCAGCGTCACGTTGGCCACCGCAAACCGCGTCACCTTGATTCCATTCCGGAAGACGGTGTTCGCCTGGCCGGTGTGGCCCGCCACCAACTCCAGGTCGCCGTCCCGATCCAAATCGGCCACCGCCAGCGACGTCGTCGCTTCGGTTCCCGTTCCCACCACGACCGGCGTCACCCCGGCAAACGGGTTCAACGAAACTTCCGGATCGAAATCCACGAGGTTCAAGAACACGCGGGTCGCGGCGCCATTGTAGCCCACGATGATGTCCAACGCCGCGTCTCCATTCACGTCCGCCAGGACGATCGCCGAGGTCACGCGCGTCGTGGCTTCCAGTTCGAACGGCGCGGCGTGATACGGATTCGCCGAGCCGTCGCTGACATAAACCAGGTTCGTCTGCGCGCGCCGCCCCACGACCAGATCCACATCGCCGTCGCTGTCCAGATCCGCCAGCGCCAGGGCGGTCGTCGCGTCGCTGGCCTCTCCCACCGTGAGCACGTCCGTGGTGTTGAACGGACCGTCCTCTGGCGCCGCGCTGTCGGGCCGGTTCAGATAGATCACCGTGGCCTCGCCATCGTGCCCGACCGCCAGGTCTGGCCGGCCATCGCCATCGACATCGCCCACCGCCAGGCTCGTCGTCGCCAGGGTGCTCGCATCGTCCAACGCCAGGCCGGTGACGCCAAGGAAGGGATTCGTCGTCGTGGCGCTCAGGTAAATCAGGTTCGGCGCGCCGTTGTTGCCAATGGCCAGGTCCAGCTGGTTGTCCCCGTTGAAGTCCGCCGCGGCCAGCGCGGTGGTCGCATAGGTCGCCGCGTCGACGTCGAGCGCCGCTCCGTCAAACGGATTGACGTGCCCGCTGTTGAGATAAAGCTGGTTGGTCGCGTCATTCCGGGCCACCACAAGATCCAGACGGTTGTCCCGGTTGAAGTCCGCCAGCAACAGCGCCGAGGTGGTCCCGGTCCCCGCGCCGATCGCCGTGCCGGCGCCCGCCGCGAACGGCGTGGCCGTGCCGTCGTTCAGGAACAGGAGCGGCGCACCGGTCGAGCGTCCCAGCACCAGGTCCGGCCGGCCATCCCCGTTGACATCTCCCAGCACGATCGCGCGGGTCGTCGTCGCCAGCGCGTTCAGGTTTTGGCCCGGGCCGTATTCCTGGCGGTTGCCTTGATCGAAGAAGAAGTCGCCGTCCAGCCGAGGACCCGTTCGGTCGCCCAGATACAGCTTTACATCGATGGCCGCAAAGCGCGCGAAGGGCCCGGCCGGCAGGAGCAGCGGAACCGTCACGCCGCCAACCCGGAACTGCTCATTCACGGGCGTTGAGCCCGTGTTAATTTCAAAGCGAATGCTCCGGGCGTCGAGGTCGATGCCCGGAATCGCGACCACGAAATCGGTCAGCGTGAACTGCGCCGCCACGCCCAGGCGGTCGATGCGCAGAGCGCCTTGGCCGTCGTTCACCTGGATCAGGGTCGACGTGCCGTCCGAGATCACCAGGTGCAGGCCCGAGATCCCAATGCTCACGACCTTCTCGTCGTCCTCGGTGCCGAACAGGCCGTCCGTGCCCGGCCGCGTGGCCTGTTCGATGGAGAACGCACCGCTCAAGACCTGGCCGGCCACCGCCAGCGTCACGTCCTGGCCCGCCAGGCTTTCGATTCGCAGGAAATCGCCCGGGTCATCGAAGTCCAGCGTCTCGGTGGAACCGTCCACGTCGAACTGCGCGTGCACTTCGTCCGCGATGGTCTTGAACCGAACCTGGAAACCGCCGGTGAAGGTCACGCTTGGCACGTCCACCGCCACGCCGGCCGCAAACTGGCCCGCCACGCCCGCATTGGTCAGCAGGAACAGCCCCCCACCGTTGTTGACGCGGACGAAAGCGCGCGAGCCATCACCCAACGCCAGCGTGACGTTTGCCGCCGTCACGCGCACAACGCGCTGGGTCGTCGGGGTCATCCCGGCAAACTCGGCCGTGGTTTGCTCGAACGTGAAATCGCCGCCCAGCTGTTGGCCGACGACGTTCAGCACGACGTTCCGGCCTTCCACCCGCAAATAGCTCGCGCCGCCCGGCAGATCGAGCGTGACCGGCGCGCCACCCACCTGGAAGGTCTCCTTGACCTCGACGCCCGTGCGATTGACCAGCACGCCCAGCGTCCCCGACAAGGTCAACCCCGGCACGTTCAAGGCCACCGCGCCGTCGATCCGGCCTGCGATGCCCGCCGGTCGTAGCACAAACGCGCCCGACGCGTCGATCACCTGCAGCAACGGGTTCGCGCCATCGCCCAGGCTCAGGTTCACCTGCGTCGCCGCCACCCGCACAATCTTCTCCGTCACCCCGCTCGTCGTCCGGGTGACTTGTTCGAAGCTGAAGCTCCCGCTCAACCGCTGGCCCGCAATGTCCAGCGCCACCTGCGTGCCCGTCACCCTTACATACGGGCCCGCCGGCAAATCCAAAGCCAGCAACGTCCCGCCCACCACGATCGCGTCGCTCACCGCTGCCGCCGTGTTGTTGATCTCCACCGCGAACGCGCCCGTAAAGGTCACGCCGGGCACGTCGACCGTGACTCCGCCCGACAACCGGCCCGCCGCACCCGCCGATGACAGGATGAAGAAGCCTTCGCCGTCCGCGACCGTGAGGATCGGATTCGCCCCCGTTCCACCGAGCGTCAACCGCACGGACGTGGCGCCCACGCGCACCACACGCCCGCCATTCGGCCGCGTGGTTTGCTCGAGCACGAACTCGCCGCTCAACGTCTGCCCGGCCACTTCCAGCGTCGCCGGCGTCGGCGATCCCGGCAGGCTCAGCGGCGGGATCGCCCCGACACCCACGCGCAGATAAGGGCCCGCCGGCAGGTCCAGCGGATCGCTCAGGCCGGGCACCGATTGCCGCACCGCCGCCATCGTGTTGTTCACCTGCACGGTGACCCGGCCGGCCAGACGCACATTCGGCACGTTGACCGTCACGTTGGCGACCAGCTGTCCGGCCAGACCGGCCGGCGTCACGACAAACGCTCCGCTGCCGCCCGTCACGCTCACCACCGGGCTGGCGCCGCCCAGGCTCAGCGTGACCGCCGTGGCCGACACGCGGGTCAGCCGCCCGCCGCCCGCCAGGGTGAGCTGCTCAAAGCGGAAGTTGCCGCGCAAAGTCTGGCCCAGCAGGTCGAGCGTGACTCCATTGCCTTCGACGCTGACGTAAGGACCGGCGAGGACCGAGAGGTTCACCGGCAGCACGCCCACTTTGAAGGTCTCGTCGATCGGGTTGCCCGTGCTGTTAACCAGAACCTTGAACGTTCCGCCAAAGCTGACCCCCGGCACGTTGAACGCCACGGTCGCGCTAACCGTGCCCGCCAGGCCATCCGGGGTGATCAGGAAAAAGCCGGTTCCCTGGGTCACGCTCACCACCGTCGCCGCACCCGAGCCAAGCGACACCGTCAGGTTGGCGGCGCCTACGCGGATCACGGCCACGTCATCGGACGTATCCAGCGTGTGATCCGCGCCCGCCGCCCGCGACTGTTCGAAGGCGAAATCGCCCGACAACGTCTGGCCGAGCAGCGACAGGCGGACGCCCGTTCCTTCCACGCGGACATACGGCCCGGCCGGCAGCTGCAGCCGCAGGAGGGACGCGCCCACTGCCAGTTGTTCATCCACCGCCGCGCGCGTGCTGTTCAACGCCAGGCTGAATCGCCCGACGAACTCGCCGCCGCCCGGCAACGTGACGCGCTCGACATTCGCCGAGACCCGACCCGCCAACCCCGCCGGCGTCAGCACCAACACGCCTTCGCCGTTCGTCAGCGACAAAATCTCGGTGACGCCGGCGCGCAAGGTCAGGCCCACGTCGCTGGCGCCCACCCGGATGACGCGCGCCCCGCTGGCCACGGACGTCGTCTGCTCCAGCACAAACGTGCCGGTCAGCGTCTGGCCCGCGAGCGTCAGCGTGGCCGGCGTCGCCGCGCCTCCGCCCACGCCGGGAATCTCTTCAACCGCGATGCGCAGGAATGGCCCAGCCGGCAAGTCGAGGGCCACGGTTTCATTCCCCACCGCGAACGCGGTCTCGACGGCGGCGCCCGTGGTGTTGATCGCCACGGACAATGTTCCGTGGAATTCCACGCCCGGGATGTTCGTGGTCACCTGTGCGCCAATGCGGCCAGCCAGCCCCGAGCTCGTGTAGAGCAACGCGCCTTCGCCGTCGCTGACTTCGATTACATTGGTCGTGCCGTCGCCCAGGGCCAGGCTCACGTCCGTGGCCGCGATCCGCACCGCACCTGCATCGGCGCCGCTCGAAACCCGGTCGAAGGCGAAGTTGCCGTGCAACGACTGGCCGAGCACCGACAGGTCCACGTTGAGCGCCTCAAAGGTCGTGACGAGATCGGAGGTCGGAAACGCCACAGCCACACCCGGATCATTGCTGTTTGGAATCTGGATCGTCTCGTTCACGACCGCGCGGGAGTTGTTCACCCGCACCCGGGCCGTGCCCTGGAGAACCACGTTGCTCACGCCCAACAGTTGCACCGTGCCTTCCGCCACCATGGCGAAGGTGCCATTGGCAAACTTGATCAGGCCAATCCGCGCGTTCGACAGCAACACCCCCGTCGCCAGCGGATTGATCTCACCGTTCTCCAGCGTTGCCGGACCGCGCCCGAGGAACACGTTCAGGTTGGTCCCGCCAAAGACGCTGAACCCGGTCCGCTGGGTAAAGGTCACGCTGCCCTCGATGGTCACGAAGTTGGCGATGTTCAACGACAGGCTTTCCGCGAAGAACGCAAACCCGTTCACCTCGTCGGCCCCGAACTTGACGAGGATCGATCGCCCGCCAACATCAACCGACTCGTCCACCGCGCCGCCCGTCGTGTTCACGCGGAACCCGGCCCGACCGCCCACGCTGGCGCCTCCCGCCGAGATCGAGAGGTCGCCGGACAGCATGCCGGCCACGCCCGACGGGAGGATCACAAAGGCGCCCTCCGCGTTGCGCAGGCCGTTGCCCGAAACCGTCAGGCTGGCGTTGGCCACCCCCAGGCGCGTGACGCGGCTCTGATCGGCCCGCGTCGCCTGCTCGAAAACAAAGTCACCGTGCAATCCCACGCCAGACACCGTCACGTCCGTGTCCAGCGCCGTCACCTGCAGGTACGGCCCCGCCGGCAACTCCAAATTCACCGTCTCAATGCCGTCCGGGAACGTCTCCGTCACCGCCGCCGTCGTCGTGTTCAGCCGCACGCCCAGCGTGCTGGTCAGGGTCACGCCCTGGATGGCTGACGACGCCAGGCGCGCGGAGAACGCACCGGCCACACCTTGGAGAGCCAGCACGAACGCTCCCGTGCCGTTGTCCACCGACAACACCGTCGTCCCGCCCGACGCCAGGCTCAGCCGCACAGCCCGCACCGAGAACCGCACGATCTTCTCCCCGCCCGCGGTCGTGCTCTGATCGATGGTGAAGTTGCCTCGCAGCGTCTGGCCCAGCACCTCCAGGCCAACATCCGTCCCAATCACGCGAACAAACCGCCCGGCGTCGACGATCAGCGCACCGGTCGTAAAGGTCTCGTTCACCGCCGCGCCCGTGGTGTTGATCTCACCGCGGAAATCGCCCGCGAACGCCACGCCCGGCACGTTGGCCGACGCCTGTCCGGTGAACGCACCCGCCACACCCGCCGGACTCAAAATGAAATAGGCCGTGGCCCCCGAAACCGAAAACAAGTCGCTCGCGCCATCGCCGAGCGCCAGGCTCGCGTCCGCCACCCCGATGCGCGTCACGGTCCGCGATCCCGGCCCCTGGGTCGTCGTTTGCGACACTTCAAATCGGCCCGCCAGGCGCTGGCCCAGGATCGTCGCCGTCACCGACTCGCCCGCCACCCGCACAAAGCGGCCTGCCGGCAGAACCAGTCCCGCGCTCTCGCCGCCGACCAGGAATCGTTCGTCGATCGCCTCCGGCGTGTCGTTCAGCTGCAAAGTCAAATCCCCGGACAGGCTGACCCCGGGAACATTCAACGTCACGGTCCCGCCCAACTCGCCCGCCAGCGTGCGCTGGCCCGCGCCCGCATCCTGCACCAGGAACGCGCCATGGCCGCCCGTCAGCGACAGCACCGGCGACGCGCCGTCGCTGAACGCAAAGGACACGTCGCTCGCCGCCAGCCGCAGCACCTGGCCGCCCCCCGTCCGCACGAATTGCTCAAACGCAAAATTCCCCGTCAGCGTCTGGCCGAGCACCGCCAGCCGCACGCCCGACCCTTCCAAACGCAAATACGGCCCCGCCTCCAAATCCAACGTCTCCGTGCGGCCCGCCAACGTCACCGATTCCATGACCACGGCCGACGTCGTGTTCACGGCCACGCCAAAGGTGCCGGTGAAGGTCACGCCCGGCAGACCGGACAAATCCACCCGCGCACTCAATCGTCCCGCCAGCCCCGCCGAGGTCACCACGAAGAATCCCTGGCCGTGATCGACGGTGATGATGTCGTTCGTCCCGTCTCCAAAGTGCAGCGAGGCGTCCGACAAGGCGAGGTTCACCTGACGCGCGCCACCCGCGCCGGTCACGAGCTCAAACAGGAAATTGCCCGTCAGCCGCTGGCCGAACAGATCCACATCCAACCCCGGCGCCTCCAATCGCACATAGGGCCCGCCCGGCAGATCCAGCGACACCTGGGGATGCAGATCCAGCCCGCCCAACTGCGGCACGCCCGGCAACGAAACGCCCGTCAGCCCCAGCCGCGTCGCCAGATCGAACCCGCCAAGGTTCGTCACCTGCAACGACCCCACGCCCGGCACACCGTCGATGAGCTGCAGCCCGCTAAACGAAATCGACGCCATCGGAAACCCGGCGGCCAGGTTGATCTTATCCAACACATCCTGGATGGACAGCGCGCCCGTCAGGTTCACGTCGAAGGAGGCGCCGTTCGGACGCAGCACCCGGAAGTGCGGCCCGCCCGCCGGAATGGACAATCCCGCGCCGTCAAACAAGTCGGCCAGCGACAGGCGCGGCAGCAGCGAGCTCAGATCCATCTGCTCGCTGACAGACCCCAGGCCGCTGTTGAAATGGAATTCGAAGTCGCGCTCGAAGGACAGCCCCGGCACGTTCACTTTCAAGACGCCGGCCACCGATCCCGACAGGCCCGCCGCGTCGATCAGGATCGAGCCGCTGCCGTCGTGCAGGCTGAGGTAATCCGTCTGGCCATCCCCAAACGCCAGCCCGACATTCGCGGCCGAGATGGCCACCACCGGAGTGCCGTCGGCGCCGGCGGATTTACCGAAGGTGAAGTCCCCGCGCAGGGTCTGGCCCAGCACCGTCAGTTGCAGGTCGTTCGCCGCAAACTCGGTCACCCGCCCGGAGCCGGCAAATTTCAAGGCCACCTCGTGGCTCGTGCCCGGCACGACCAGCGTCTCGTCGATCGGCTGCTCCGAGGTGTTGACCCGGACCACGGCCGTGCCGACCACGGTCACGCCGTTGACTCCGACGATCTCCACCGTGCCGCGCGCGACGAACGCGTAGGTATAATTGGACGCGCTCGCGCCAAATCGGATGGCGCCCACCTGGGCATCACGCACGCGCACGCCAATCGCCTGCGGGTTGATCTCGCCGTTCGGCAGGCGCAACGGGCCCTGGCCCAGGAAAATTTCCAGGCCTTCGCCGACCAAAATTTTTCGCCCGCCCACGTCCGAAAATCCAACATTGCCCTCCACCGTCACGAAATCGCCTATGTTGATCGCGAGATCCTCCGCAAAAAACTGGAACAGGTTTGCCTCAGCTTCTCCGAATTGCACCCGCAACGTCCGCCCGTCGATCTCAATCTGTTCGTCGACCGCTTGATTGGTCGTGTTGATCCGGAACCCGGCCCGGCCCGTCAGGCTCGCCCCCTGCACCGTCGCGACCGCCCGCCCTGTGACCACACCCGCCACGCCCGCGCCCTGGATGACAAATAACCCTTCGCCACCGCTGATCCCCACCGTGTCCCCGCCCTGTCCAAACGAGACCGCAATGTCGGAAAACGCGATGCGCGTGACTTTCGCCCCGCCCGTCCGCGTGAGCTGGTCGAAGACGAAATTGCCGACGACGGTGTGACTCCCGATGAGCGCGCTGAAATGGGTGACGCTCACGCGCAAATAAGGACCCGCCGGCACCGAGAGAGTCGTTGTCCCGCCCGCCCCCACGCGGAACGATTTGTCCACGGCCAGCGACCGCGTGTTGACCTGGAATCCGACTTGACCGGCAAACGTGCCGCCGCCACCCGGGAACGTCATCGACGCGGTCACGTCAAACGACGCCGCCACGCCGAGTTCATCCACCAGCAACGCGCCGGCGCCGTTCGTCACATCGACAATTGTCGTGGCGCCGTTGCGGATCTGGAACGTCACGCCCGTCACGCCCATGCGCACGACCGATCCGTTGTCGGAGGCCTGGGCGAAGTCCCCGTCCGGCCCCGGTGTGGTCGCCTGCTCGATCGTGAAGGTCCCGCCCAACGTCTGGCCCAGCACCGTCACCACCACGCTGCTCCCCGTCGCCCGCACGTAACGCGCCGGCACAGTCGTGTCGATCTCCACGGTCATCGTCCCGCCCAGATCCAGGCCGGGAACCGACGCCGTCACGTTCGCCGAAACCGACCCGGCCACGCCCGCCGCGCTCATCGTAAAGCTCGCCGTCCCCTGGCTCGCCGTGACGAAGTCCGTCGTGCCATCCCCAAAGGCCAGGTGGAAGTTGTCCGCTGTGAACGTCACGGTCGACCCCGGACCGCCCGCCTGCGTGAAGGTGAAATCTCCGCCCAATCGCTGGCCCAATACTTCAAGTTCCACATCCTCCCCCGCCACGGACACATAGTTGCCCGCCGCCAAGTGCAGGACGATGTCTTCACCAGCCAGCGGGAAGGTCTCGTCCACCGGCGCGCCCGTCGTGTTCACCTCCGCGCGCATCACCGCCGACAACGCCACTCCCGGCAGCGCCACGGTCACGTGGCCCGACACCGCGCCCGCCAATCCGTCGTTCCGCAAAATGAAGCTCCCCAGCCCGTCGGTCAGGCGCACCAGATCCGATCCTCCGCCAGCCAGGACGAGTTCCAGGTGACTCGCGCCCAGGCGCAGCAACGTCCCGCTCTGCGCGGTGACCTGTTCGATCACGAAATTGCCGCGCAAGGTCTGGCCCAAGACCTGAACGCTCAAGTCCTCCGCCGCCAGCCTGGCATACGGACCGGCCGGCAGATCCAACGGAACACCGCCGATCGTCTCCACGACCGCGACGCTGGAGGTGTTGATGTCGAGCTCGAAGTCCGAGCCGAAGCTGAAGTCGCTGTTGCCCGGCACGGTGACCGTTCCCGCGATGGTGGCCGCCACGCCGTCCGCAGTCAGCAGCAAGGCCCCGGTGCCTCCCGTCATCGTGACCAGCCCGCTGCCCCAAGTGAGCCTAACGCCGGTCGCCGCCAGCTTCACCACTTGATCGCCGTCCGCCGTGACGGTGCGGGACACGACAAAGTTGCCGACAATCTCCTGGCCGAGGACGGTGATGTGCGCCGCGTCCGCCCGCACGGTGATGGTCTCGACGCCGGCCGCCGAGGCGAAGTCGATCTGGAACGCGGTGCCGACGTTGATGTCGGGCAACTGGACGTCGAGGGTGCCGTTGACGGTTCCGGCGAGGCCCGCGCTCGAAAGGGTCAGCACGCCCGAGGCATCGATTACCCGGGCGATGGCCGGCGCGCCACCGAGAATCAGGTTCACATGATCCGCCCTCACCCGCACGGTCCGGGGACTGCCCGCGATCTCTTCCAGCGAAAAATTGCCGGTCAAGGTTTGCCCCCCCACGATCAGTTCAACGCCCGTGGCTCCAAACCGCGAGACGCCGGCCTCCAGATCAATCGTCCGCGCCACCGACCCGACCGTGAGCACGCGGTGAATGGCGGCGCCAGTCGTGTTCCGCTGCGCGCTGAACGATCCGCGAAAGCCCAGCCCCGTCGCGCTGATCCCAACCAGGGACACATCGCCGGCCGCATCGAAGGCATATTCGTTGGCCGTGTCGGCCGCATTGCGGCGCAGCACCAGCCCGAGCTGCCCATTGGTCACTTGCACGCCGACGTCATCAGCCGCGGTCGCCGGGCTCCCGCCATCTCCCACAAAAATCCGCACCCCCGTCGCGCCCACCAGCACTTCCTTGAAGTCGTCCCCCGTGTTCCCGGTCGTGCCGTTGTCATTGGTCCGCACTTCCAACACAAAGTTGCCGCGCACGTCGCCCACCGGCGTGGTGAAGGTCACCGCGTCCCCGCCAAAGCGCGACACGCCCGCCGGCACCACCAGGGTCAGGTCCAACACGCCCGGGCCGGCTCCCACGGTCAAAGACCGGTTCACGTCCGCGCCCGTCGTGTTGATCTCGGCAAAGAACGTCCCGGTCAGCGTCAGCTCCGGCACATTCACCACCGACGCGTTGCCGCTCACCCGGAAGGCATAGGTGTTGTCCCGCTGGATCAAGACCATCACAGTCGCACCGCTCACCGCCACCCCGACGTCGTCGTCCGCCCCATCGGCGCCACGATCCCCGACGAACGCCTCCACCGCCGCCGCACCGACTACAATCTCATGATAGTCGTCGGCGAGGTTGCCGGGTGTCCCGTTGTCCCGCGCCTGGACTTCAACCGTAAAATTCCCGCTCAGGTCCGCCACCGGCGTGCGCAGGGTCACCACGCCTCCAAATCGCGACACGCCACGCGCCACCGTCAGCCGCCGGCTCACCGCCGCCGGCCCCGCGCCCACGGAGATCAGCTGGTCGACGTCGGAGGGGGTCGTATTCCGTTGCGCGGAAAATGTGCCGGCAAAATCCAAGCCCGGGATGTTCACGAAGGCCGCCGTCCCTCCCGCGTCATACGCGTAGGTGTGATCCGCGCGCAACACCAACAGCAACGTCCCCGCCGTCACCTGGATGCCCGTGTCGTCCACCGTCGTCGCCGTCCCCTTGGTGTCGCCCACGAAGAACTCCACGTCCGTCGCACCCAGGACGACATCCGACCCCTGTACTTCCACCGAGAAGCTCCCGGACAACCGGCCGAGCGGCGTCACCAATTCCAACGCGCCACCAAACCGTGACACGCCCGTGTCCAGGTCCAGGGTCTTGCTCACCCCGCCGACCGTCAACGTTCTCTCCACGTGCGCGCCGGTCGTGTTCCGCTGGACCCCGAAACCGCCCACCAGGGTCAGGTCGGGCACGTTCACCACAGACGCCGTGCCGCTCGCCTCCACGGCATACCCACCCCCGGGCAGCAACAGCATCATCAGGGATCCGTCCGTCAACCGGACGCCCACGTCATCCGACCCCGGACCGTTGCCGAGGTCATCACCGACAAAAAGGTCCACGCCGCTCGCGCCCACCAGCACCTCCATGACGTCATCCGACAAATTCGCCGGCGTGCCCCCGTCGTTCGTCTGCCGCGAAACGCCAAAGGCACCCTCCAGGCTGACCGCCGGGGTGGTCAGGCTCAAGGTCGCATTGCCCGACAACGCAAAGCCAATCGACCCCGAGTCAATCGTCAGTTGGGAGATGCCTTGCTCGATCGTGACCTGGTTCGCCAAGGCGCTCAGGTCGCCGATGGTGTTCGCCTCGGCATGCCACCCCGTCCCGACCAGGGTCAAATCCGGAAAGCCGATCAGGGAAACATTGCCGTCCGCCTCGAAGGCATACTGAACCGGATTCTCGTCCACCCGCCGGACGACGAGACCAAATGACACACCGCTCAGCCGGACGCCACGAGCGTCCGGATTGAGAACGGACGGCGATGAGAAGAGCGGACCCGACCCGAGGAACGCGTCCGCAGCCGTCGCGCCCAACTTCAAGTCGCGCGTGACGCTGTCGCCCGCTCCAGCCTTGGTCGACGTTTTCAGCACCACCGGACCGGCATGAACCTCCATGAAGTTTGCCAGGGTCAGATCCAGATGATCGACCAGGAAGCTGAAGTTGCCCTCGCGCGGCTTTTGGTTCGCCAGAAGGTAACTGCCCGACAACGCCACGTCGTCGGAATCGCCGCCGTCGACAATCGCCGCCGACATCGCCGCGCCGCCGTCGATCGAAGCGGCATGAGTGGTGATTTGGATCAGGCCTGAGAAGACACGGTCGCTGCCCGTTCCGGAGAATTGAATGTTCTGGAAGATGAGAGTCGGGGCGGTAAGGCGGAGAATGCCTCCCAGGTCCAAATCCCCGAAGGTGAAGGTGCGTTCGCCACCGATCACGTCGTTTGCATAATCATTGAGCTTGGATTCAATGGCTTCGAACAAGCCCGCAAACAACGAAGGCGATCCGGCGGCCGCGAACAGCGGTAAGCCGTCGACATCGCCCACGCTCGCACCCGGAGGTCCGTTCGCCGACCGCAGCGTGTCCGTCAGCTGCGACGTCAGTCCCAATCCGCCATCCGGATTCGAACCGCCATCGGAAATTGTTCCCGGGTCCACCACCGGAACCGTCGGCACCGAAGCGACCGTGTCGCCCGCCGTGACCTGTTCGACCACGCTCGAGTCTTCGAGCCGCGGCCCGACAAAATTCTCCCCGGGCGTCTGAGTCGAGTGACCCGAACCGCCGACCGCCGGCTCGTCCGCCGGCGCGAAATTCTCTTCAACCGTTCCGGCTCCCTGGCCGCCAGCGTCGTCACCGGCGGATTGCTCGATCGTCGTCGAGGCCGATGATGAGGAATCGTCAGCCGAGGGATCCGTGAGGGTCGAATTCGACTCCGCGTTTGTTTCGGAGCTCTCTCCACCTCCTGCGCCAACCTGTCCCAAAGCGACCGCGTCGAGGCCGGCGAAAATGTCGTCGAGTTGATCGGCCGCCGTCGGGACCAGCGCGTCGTTGCGGACGCCATCGGCAACAGGCGCGTCATCGGAAATGACGAGGGCGGGAGAAGCGGGAGAAGTGGAATCGTGGGCGCCGTGAACCAGCGCCGCTCCGAGCAGGCCGTCCGCAGACAGCAGCACGCGCGCTTCAAGCGCCTCGAGTTGAAATTGTCGTTGCCGACCGTCCACAGGTCCCCAGGGTCAGTTCGGATGCGATTTCTACGTTATCGTGACCGGCGGAGATAACCAGAAGCGCCACTCGGGTGGCAATGGAGAAGTTGGAACGAACGGCCGCGGGAACTACGGACGGAATGCGGCTTGGCCCAAAGGGAAAAGGTAGGGCGCGCTCTCCGCAGCGCGCCGCCGTGCGGACCTCCGGCCGGCGGCGGCTTCGGCCCGCCGTAGCCCTGGACGAAGGCCGGAGCGCCAGCCCTACCCACCTGCGGGCTCGGTTCATGGCCCGTAAGCAGGTCCGTAAGGAACGAGGAGCTTCCCATGAACCGGCCCTCCGTCGGAGCCCTCTCCGCCGCCCTGCGGGGGAGAGGGACCGACCTGATCCCGCAGGCGCGGGATCAGGTCAGGGTGAGGTGGAACTTACCGCGGTTCATGCTCCGTGAGCAGGTCCGAAAGGAACAAAAAGCTCTCCATGAACCGACGCCGACCGCCCGCCACTTCATCCGCGGAAATCCGCGCCATCCCTGGTTCCGTTTAACCAGCCCCCGCCTAATCCCTGAAATTCTGATACTGGAGCGACACCGGAAAATCGTGGGCCCGGACCGCGCCAATCACCGCCTGAAGATCGTCCCGATTTTTTCCGGTCACCCGCACTTCCTCGCCCTGGATTTGAGTCGTCACCTTCAGCTTGAGATCCCGAATGAAACCCGTCACCTGCTTGGCCACCGTCGACTCAATCCCCTGCTTAATCTTGATGACCTGACGGGCGTGGCCCAGCGGCGAGATGTCCGGGTCCTTCACCTCGACGCTCTTCAAACTGATGTTCCGCTTGGCCAGTTTCGACGTCACGATCTCAACCAGCGTCTTCACCTTGAACGCGTCCTCCGCGGTCAGCTTGATTTCATTCTTATCCAGCACGATCTCCGCCTTGCTGCCCTTGAAATCAAACCGGTTGGCCAGCTCCTTCTTCGCGGTGTTCACCGCGTTCTCGATCTCCATCGAGTTCACCTGCGAGACAATGTCAAATGACGGCATGGACCGACCCTACCAACAGAAGTCCAAAGTCCAAAGTCCAAACGTTGGCACTTCGCACCTTTCCTCACTTTTCGTTTCCCTGTTTGTCCTTTACGGGCGCCTCGGCGTCCGGCACCCAATCACGATTGGCCGCCACCCAATCCTCATGCAACTGGCGAAGGCGGCCAACAATCTCGGGGCGTTGCGCCGCCCGATTTGTCTTCTCGCCCGGGTCGTCTGCCAGGTTGGCCAGGAACAGCTGTTGGTCGTCTGCCGTCAGGTCCGGGTCCGGCGTCGACTGCACATTGCCAATCAGCTTCCATTCGCCGTCCCGCACCGCCCACTGCGGCATCTTCCCGCCGCCCACGTGCCAGTGCAGCACACCATGCGGAGACGGCGCGTTCGCGCTCCGCAGGACGGACACCACACTCCGGCCGTCGACATCCGGGTTGATCAACTTCACCCCGGTGAGTTCCGACAACGTCGGCAGCCAGTCACAGGAATGCACAACTTGTCCGCGCGTCTCGCCTTCCGGCAGGTGCCCGGGCCACGACACGATTGCCGGCAGCCGAATCCCGCCCTCGAACAGGCTGAATTTCTGTCCGCGATAAAGGCCGGCGCTCCCGCCGCCAAAATGCGCCCGTTCCTCGGTCGAATGACCGTTATCCGATTGAAACACGACAATCGTCCGCTCGCGCAGACCGCTCTCGTCGAGCTTTCTGAGCAGCGCCCCAATACGCACGTCACACGAGGCGAGAAAGGCGGCGTAAAGATTACGCGGATGCGGAAGGCCCTTGAACCGCTCCAGCCATTGCGTTTCGCCCTGATACGGGTAGTGCGGCATGTTCAGGGCAAAGTAGATGAAGAAGGGCCGCGTGCGCTCCCGATCGATGAACTGCGTCGCCTCTGCAATCAACAAGTCCGCGAAATACCGCCCCGGGGCCTGCACCTCGACGCCATTGCGAAACAGATCATGCCGGTTCGGACCCTGCCAATAGAAGAAGTGCGAGTAGTTGTCGATGCACCCGCCCATGTGCCCGAAGGAGTGGTCGAACCCCTGGGCGTTCGGACGCGTCTCTGCCGTGTATCCCAGGTGCCACTTGCCAAAATGCGCCGTGGCATAGCTTGCCGCCCGGAACATCTCCGCCATCGTCACCTGCGACGACGGCATCGCTTCTTTCCCGTCGGGCTGCGACGAAGCATTCCCGATTAAGCCGGCCCGCAAGGGATAACGTCCCGTCAACAAACCGGCGCGCGACGGCGAGCAGACCGGGGCCGCCGAGTAAAATTGCGTGAACCGCACCCCGCGCCTGGCGAGCGCATCGATATTCGGCGTGACCAAATCCTTCGCCCCGTAGCAGCCCGCATCGGCGGCCCCTTGGTCATCCGTCACGATAACGACGACATTCGGCTGAAACGGCTGGGCGGCCTGGGCCGCCGGTGCGGCCGGGCTGGCCAGCACCAGAGCGGCAAAGAGCGAGCAATAGGCTTTCATGAGCGCCCCGTTGTGCCGCGAATTTGCAGCCAGAGCCAGCCCTTTACCACTTTGACGGGAGCACGGAGGGTAGCGCGGGCGGGCGCTCCCGCCTTCGTTCGGAGCCACGGCCGGGCACCGCCGCGCACGCCGTGGAAACCCGTTCGCATCCACGAATCGCCACGTCGACGCAGCGGCTCGTTCATCCCTGAGGCATCTGGTCCTCCGCCAGATCTTGGACTGCGCCAGTCCTCTGGCGCTTTGGCTCCCGCGCAGAATCGACGACGGCTGAATCTTCGCGCTCCTCGGCGCCTCGCCACAGAAAGCGGTAGGGGGCTACCGCACTCCAAGACGCTTCGCGAGTCACCAAGCAGCCGGCGCAACAGCGTTGAGCGGGCGACGGCATTGGGCTTTTCAATGCGTTGTCGTGGCCTCCGCTGGAGGTCCAAACGTGGTCGAGAAAATTGTCCAAACTCAAGCGGCGTGCACGAAGTGCGCGCGCTTCACTATGAAATTTTCAGGCCGAGTCTGGTAAGGTCGAACTCTCCCGGCCTGCCGGGCCACCCGACGAACCTCGAGGCGCTGGCATCGACAGGATCGTCACCGCCGCCAGCACGCCGCAGACCCCGCACGCCAGCCAGAGCACCGCTGGATTCCAGGCGTGCAGGCGCAGGCCCAGGTTCGGCGCCAGGAACATCGCGGTCGAGTTGAACATTGCCCAGGCACCGACGTAACGGCCGCGCATCGTCGCCGGCGCCAGGCCGGAGACGAACGCCGACACCATCGGCGCAAACAGCATCTCCCCCAGCGTGAATAGCGCCATGCCCAGAAACAATCCCGGCCCGCCCACAACAAAGACATTCGTGACCAGGGCGGCCCCGATGCACGCGTAGCCGGCTGCCATCATGCGCACAGGTGGATACCGCCGGCTCACGCGTGTGAGCGGCAGTTCAAAGCAAAGGACCATGATGCCGTTGCTCGAAAGCAACAGGCCATAGGTCGCGTCGCCAAACCCAAGCGACGTCACATGGACCCCATACGTCGAGACCATCTGATGGATGCAGAGCCCGATGAGCAGCGTTGCCAGTGCCACCCGATGAAACCGCCGATCGGCCACGAGCACCTTGACCGCCTCGCCCCAGCCCGCCTCGCTCACGGACGTTCCCCTCAATGCCGGAAGCCAGCGCCAGGCGATCAACGCGAACAACAACGACGTGGCCGCGTCGCCGATAAACAGCCACGTGAACGAATGCGCCGCCAGGAACGCTGCAATGGCGGGTCCCAGCGCCCAACCTGCGTTGAACGCCATCCGGTAGGTCGAGAAGACGGTCAGCCGCAGATCCGGCGTCGTCAGGTCCGTCAGCCACGCGATGCACGCCGGCACATACATCTCCCCGGTCAGGCTCGCCAATCCGGTCAATATCGCGATCGCCGGCAGCGTCTCCGCGCGGGACAACAGCAACATCGTCGCGGCCGTCGACGTCATCGACAGGAGCACCGTGTTGCGTCGACCAATTCGATCGGCCAGGTATCCGCCGAGAAACGCCGCCACGATCCGGCCGAGACCGTACGCGCCCAGCGCCACGCCCGCGTCCGCCGTCGAGAACCCGCGCCGCGTCAGGTAAATCGCGAGAAACGGCAGCACGAACGTGCCGAACTTGTTCAGAAACACGCCCGCGAACAACACCCAGACCGGGCGCGGAATCAACCGCAGCTGCTGGCCCAATGTTTTGGCAGGGCGCACCTCAGACAGGTTTGACATGAATATTTATGTCTTTGCCGGACCGCAGCCCTTCAAAGCGCGGGCGTGCTTTGGAGTGCGCCGACTTGTCGGCGCTTTCCCTCGGGGGGACTTGTCCCCCCCAACGTGCAACCACTCTTCAGCAGCAATAGACCCGGTCATAGAAAAAACAAAACCCCGGCCGATCCAAGGACCAGCCGGGGTTGAGTTCGATTCAAATCGTCAGCTCAATAGGCGGCCTGGGCCCCTTTGATGTTGCGCTTGGGCATCCACGGCATCATGCCGCGCAGACGGTCGCCCGTCTTCTCGATCTGATGCTTCTCATCCTTCTGGAGCAGCGCGTTGTACTTCTTATACCCGGTCTTGTATTCGCGGACCCAATCGCGCGCGAACTTGCCGGTCTGAATGTCCTTCAGCGCGGCCTTCATCCGCTTCTTCACGCTGGCGTCGACAATCTTCGGCCCCACCGTCACGTCGCCCCACTTGGCGGTCTCGCTGATCGAGAACCGCATGCCGGCAATGCCCTTCTCATTCATCAGATCGACGATCAGCTTCAGCTCGTGCAGGCACTCGAAGTAGGCCATCTCGGGGGAGTAGCCGGCCTCAACCAGCGTCTCGAACCCGGCCTTGACCAACGCCGTGCAGCCGCCGCACAGCACCGTCTGCTCGCCGAACAGATCGGTCTCGGTCTCCTCGCGGAAGTTGGTCTCGATCACGCCGGCGCGCGTGCCGCCGATGCCCTTGGCCCAGGCGAGCGCAATCTTTTTCGCGTCCTTGCCGGCATTCTGATAGACGGCGATCAAGCTGGGCACGCCCTTGCCCTCGGTGTACTGGCGGCGCACGATGTGACCGGGGCCCTTGGGCGCCACCATGATCACATTTACGTTCTTCGGCGGCACGATGGTCTTGAAATGGATCGCGAAGCCGTGGCTGAACAGGAGCGTCTTGCCCTTGGTCAGGTTCGGCGCGATGTCTTTTTCATAGGCCGCCGGCTGCTTGGTGTCCGGCAACGCCACCATGATGACGTCCGCCCGCCGCACCGCTTCGGCCGTGGAATACACCTCGAAGCCTTTCTGCTGGGCGACCGGGATCGACTTGCTGCCTTCGTAGAGGCCGATGATGACGTTCAAGCCGCTGTCCTTGAGGTTCAGCGCGTGAGCGTGACCCTGGGAGCCGAAGCCGAGGACGGCGAGCGTCTTGTTCTTGAGCACGTTCAAGTCGGCATCTTTGTCGGTGTAAACTTTCGCAGGCATGATTGGTTGAGTTCTGGGTTTAGGTTTCGATCAATAAAAGCAATTTGTCAGCAAGCGCGGCGGGCCGCCCGCGTTCACTTCCTCGGCAGCGCGACCTTGCCCGTCCGGGTTAGCTCCGCCACGCCGAACGACTCCATCAGCTGAAGGAATTTTTCGACCTTGGTCTCGCTGCCGGTGATCTCGATGGTCAGGGACGACGGCTGCACGTCGACGATCTTCGCGCGGAAGATGTCCGTGATCTGCATGACCTCGGCGCGCGACTTGGAGTCGACGTTGACCTTCACGAGAACCAGCTCGCGGTTGATGTAATCGGTGTCGCGGAAATCCTGGACCTTGAGCACATTGATCAGCTTTTTGAGCTGTTTGACGATCTGCTCGATGGTGGCGTCATCGCCCCGCGTGACGATGGTCATGCGGGAGATCTTGGGATCATGGGTCGGGCCAACATTGAGCGTGTCGATGTTATAACCCCGGCCGCTGAACAGTCCCGCCACGCGGGTCAGCACGCCGAACTTGTTTTCCACGAGCACGGATATCGTGTGTCGCATAAATTCCGTCAGTTTCTTCGTTAACCAAGCCCAAGCCACGCCGCCCAGCCGGCCAGGACCACTCCAGCCGAACCGCCCCCGGCCCAGTTCTGCTCGGCCTCGTCGCCAGCCGGCCTTCCTTCAAACGAAAAACCCGCCTCCCAGAGGAACGGCGGGCGACCTGGAGCCTGGGACCAGCAGCCAGTCGCGTCAGTCGACAACGACGACGCGTACTACTTTGGGCAGCTGGGCCGGCAAATTCACGGGCGGGCAAAGTAACAAAGCGAACTTTTGAGGGTCAACACGTTTTTCCGGTTGAATTCACCAGTCGCCTTCGCGATAGTCGCCCTCGTTCGTCGCGCGGCTCCCCGCCCTTAACGCAGGACCGCCGGCCGACACCACTGGTCGGGGCGTAGCGTAGCTTGGTATGCGCGCTTGCTTGGGGTGCAAGAGGTCGTGAGTTCAAATCTCACCGCCCCGACCATTCTTTATTGGGGTTTTCCACTATCGGGTTGTTTTCCTAACGGAATCCTAACACGATGGACCCATGTCAAGGCCCCGAACAGCGTTCCCGATGGAGGTCAAATCCGGTTCCGTGGTCGTCAAAATCTATAAGGTTCGGAACAAGGACCGCGACAGCTTCACGCTCTCTTACTTCGCCGACGGCCGACGCCGCCTCAAGATGTTCGCCAAACTCGACGACGCGCGCGCCGAAGCCATTTCCAAGGCCAATGCGTTGGCCAAAGGCGAACTGGACGTTCTCCACCTGGGCAACGCAGAGCGCATGGCCTACGTCCATGCGGTGGATGCCGTCAAACCCACCGGTCTCCCCCTGGAACTGGCCGCCAAGGAGTTCGCCGCCGCGTGGAAGGTGCTCGGCGGAAAGGCGTCGGTCATCGAGGCGGCCAAGGAATTTGCCCGCCGTCACCTGCACACTCTCCCGGACAAGCTGCTGCCAGACGCCGTCGAGGAAATGCTCGCGGCAAAAGCGCGCGAGGGCGCCAGCAAGGCGTATCTGAAGGTGCTCAAGGTCTATCTGTTCCAGCTGTCGGTCGCATTCCACTGCCAGCTGCGCGCCGTCACGACCGGGCAGCTCTCCGATTTCCTGCGCAACATGGAGGTATCTGCCCGGAGCAAGAACAACGCCCGCCAGGCCATCGGCGCGTTCTTCAAGTATTGCCGGGAGCGGGCATGGCTGCCCAAGGACCATGACGGCATCGCCTTGGTTCCCAAGTTCAAGGCCAGGGAAGGTGAGATCGAAATCTTCAGCCCGGAGGAAATTCGGCGGTTCCTGACGTTTGCCCGGCCCGAAATGACGCCGTTCCTGGCCATTGGCGCGTTTGCCGGGCTGCGGAGCGCCGAGATCGAGCGGTTGGACTGGAGCGAAGTTCACGTCGCCGATCGCTTCATCGAGGTGAAGGCAGCCAAGGCCAAGACCGCCAGCCGCCGCATCGTGCCCATGCCGGAGAATCTGGCGAAGTGGCTGGCCCCGTATAAGGAGAAGGAAGGTCGGGTGATGCCGTTCCAGAACGTGAACAAACAGCTCGTCTGGCTCGTGGAGGACACGACCGCAGGCCTCAGAGCCGCCGCCAAGAAGGACGGTAAAGACCCGGAGAAGATCAAAGGCGCGGTCTGGAAGAAGAACGGGTTACGGCACAGCTACATCAGCTACCGGGTAGCGGACACCCAGAACGTGAACCAGACGGCCCTGGAGAGCGGCAATTCGGCCGCCATCATCTTCCGACACTATCGCGAACTGGTGCGCGCAACGGACGCGAAGAAGTGGTTCGCAATCGAACCGTAGCCCGGGAAATTTCCTGCCGAGCTTGAAACGCTGACACTGTGAGCGGAACGCGGCAGGGCGGGCGCTCCGCCGCCCGCCGCCGAATACTGTTTCCATGGTGTTTTAGCGGCGCGCTGCGGAGAGCGCCAATACGGAGCATGGAGGCTGGAATGGCGTCACCACGGGCGGCACACGCCAAATCTCGACTTCAGATGCTCCAGAACGTCTGGCCAATGGAAGAGAACCATCCGGCCTACCTTCATGTAGGGTAGGAAGCCGCGTCGCTGCCAATTCTCCACCGTGCGGACCGTCATCTTCAGCCGCTCGGCAAGCTCGCGTTTGGTGAGCATCACGTCGGACAAGCTGGATTCAGAACACCCGGGCTCCTGGATGTCTTGCCCCGCCGCCGCCCGGTCAATTTCGATGGTTTTCATCATGCAATGCCAAGTCAACGGAACGATGAAAACACATTTTGTGAGTTCGACCGTGTATCTCCTGCACGAAGTGAAATCGACACCTGCACCAGCGCCACTGGGGGATGGTTTTGGTGAGTCCGATTCGCAGCGACAGCGCACTACGATGCGAGATGGTGTCACGCAGTCCGCCTTGGCTGCATCTAATCGCCCACCAAGTTCACTTCTCCCGCGACTGCACCGCGATCTTTCGGCTTAAACACGTTGTTGCGCGTGTCACGCTTGGTTGTTTCCACCCATTTGGTTCGGGGCTCGACTTGGTTTGGAGGAATGCTGACGGTGAAATGGGAGACGGCAACCCACGGGCGAAGGAGTGTATGTCATGGACTTCCCCTATCAAGGTATTGCTCGCTTCGCTGCGCTCCACCTTGACAGGGGAAATCCATGACATGTTTCGCCTCTAGGTGGTTTGCGTCGAGTGTCGCGCTTTCTATCCAGTTGGTTCACCAACCGTATTCTGGCCAGCCGGTTTCGACAGGCGATCGTATTCAGGTTGCCCGAATCCGGTCCAAAATCCCCGACCACGCCGGTGATCGCCATTGGAAATCAGAACACCTGGCGATGCTTGGCAAAGTTTCTGATTCGGACCTGGCCGCCGTCACGGGGCGAACCATCAGCGCCGTCAGAGCGATGCGCATTGCCAATGCGTGGTTCCAGTCGAAAGCCCGGACTCCCCCCTGGGGCTAGAGTCTCAACTCGCCGAAACCCGTCTCAGCTCCCTTGAGGCCGTGGAACATCAGCCAATCGCGCTTCGTCAACAGGGTAACATTTAGGACTTATGTTACGCGTTAGCTCACTGTCATTCCATTAACACTGATTACTCGACAGCTCAGCTTGGACCGTCGAAACCTCCTGTTGCGGAACGTCGCCGTGGCCTCACGGCAACCACGGCAAAAAGGAGCTATAGATGAGCAAGAAACCAGATTGACGGCCTCTGTCTTGGCAATTTTGATGAGACCGTAATTAGGGACTGCTGCTGGAGGTGCCATATGAACCGGCCAAGATCTAGAAACTTCTCGGACTGGAACACTCACATTGTTCATGCGCTCTGCCTGGCGGCAGTTGTAGTCACAATCCGAGGCATGGCCGCCGAGCCCAGGTCGCCCGCCGTGCCTCCAGCCTTCGTGACGGAAAAGGGCCCGCACCACCGAACCTGGAGCCGGGCTGTCCTGGAAACCCACGGCGACGGCCGAACAGTGCTGCGCACCAATGTGGCCTACATCGAGTTGGCCAACGGCATGCATTACTGGGATGCCGAGCGCGGCGAATGGCTCGAAAGTCGTGCTGTAATCGAACTCATCGACGGCGCGGCCGTTGCCCGTTACGGCCCGCACAAGGTGCGCTTTTCCGCCGATTTCGCGGCACCGACTCTCATCGATCTGACGAGCCCGGACGGCCACCGCCTGCGCAGCCGGATTGCCGGGCTGGCCTACACGTCGCGGTCTTCGGGACGCAGCGTCTTGATTGCTGAACCTCGCCCGCGCGACGGTGAGGTGCTCGGCAACGATCGCGTGCTGTATCGGGATTGTTTCGATGGCGGCTTTCGCGCCTCGGCCTTGTATCGATGGAGTCCAGTGGGCTTTGAACAGGATCTTATTTTGTCCGAACGGCTCCCTTCCCCTGCTGAGTATCAATTGGCGGATGACCCGGCCGATATTGTCCTGGAGGTTTGGACCGAGTTCTTCGACCCGGTCGAGCCACGCCGGATTCCGGCGATCCTCGAGTCTGAACCCGATCCCATCCGTCGTGCCGAAATGGTCGAGCCGGACTTGATCGATGAGACGCTCGATTTTGGGGCGATGATGGTCCCGCTGGGCGCCGCCTTCATGAGCGAGGGCGACGTTGGCGGAGAGGAAACGGATCGGCTGAAGGTCGCCAAGAACTGGGTGACCAGTCCGGAGGGGCGGCATTTTTTGATCGAGCGAATCAGCTACTTGGCGGTGAAAGCCCGGCTGGATGGATTGCCGCCGCGAGGGGCTGCCGTGGCACCGAAGAAGCACGAGGGAACTCTCATGGTATCCACGCCTCCGGGCGATTCAATTATCCGACCGTTTCCCGCCCTGCGAACTGCGGAATCGAGTGCCCCGATCGGAGCACGTATGGCGATGGCAAGTCGCCCTGAATCGGGATTGCGGATCGATTACAACCTCATCGGACCCCTGACGAATTTCACCTTCAAGGCGGATATCACGCATTGGCTGAGCAACAACACAACCGTCAATTTTTGGGGGACGACTCGCCTGGAAGGGGGTTCCGTAATCAAGGCCAGCCAGGGTGCCTCGAGCCGGCTCATGATTAACGGGGGGCTGGAGTGCCTGACCTCGGACTATCGGCCGTGCTTCTTTGTGGCCAAGGACGATGACACCGTCGGAAGCGTTATCAGCGGTTCGACGGGCTCGCCCAGCACGAATTATTATCTTAGCCGCGCCCTGGAGCTGAATTCGACGGCGGCGACTTACGAATTAAGACATCTGCGGTTTTCCAACGTGGACAAACCCATTGTTTTAACCGCCGGCGGATTGTCTGTGGCGCACACCGTAGCGGGCCGCTGCCGGATGTTTTTTTACAGCGTTAGCACCCCCAGCAGCAATTGGATCGTCCATTTTCAAAATATCCTGGGCTACGATCTGGCCTATGGCATTAATGCAACAAAAGGAACCAACGTCATCGAAAACGCGACGTTTCATCGGGTGGCCACCCTGTTAAATACAGGGGCCACCAATTTTTTCACGAACAGCCTCTTTGTTTCTGCCACCAATAGCGCCAACATGGGCTTCTACGGTGGCTACAACTATACGAATCTGGTCGATACCGGTATTTTCACCAACGTGGGTGCGGCCAGCCATTACCTGGCCAGTGATGCCTACCGCAACGGCGGTACCGCTGGCATCGACCCGGCGTTGCTGGCAGCCCTCCGCCTGCGTACGACCTACCCGCCCAACGTCATCGCAAATAGCAATCTCACGGCCTCGTCGCTGAGCAACTTGGTCGGCCGTGACAACGACGGCTCGACCGATCAAGGCTTCCATTACAGCCCGCTGGATGTCGTCCTGTTGAATACGTCCATCTCCAACGTAACAGTCACACCACCCTCCGGCTTTGCCCTGGGAATCCGGGGTGGCGTTGGAACTCACGGTGTTCGCATCGAGAACTTCGGTTCGCTTGACCTCCGGGGAAACCCGACGAATCTGGCCCGGGTCGTCCGTTACAACATGGTGCAAGAGGAGGCCGCGACCAACTGGGCCGCTTCGGCCATGGGAACGTCGATTGCGGTGACGAACCACACTGGAGTGGCGCCAGGCGCTGCCACCTTCCGTTTTGTGGAATGGTCAATCCCGGCCGGCGATGGATACCATTTGCACGGCAACTACGATGGCGCGGCCACCAAGAGCACGGCCAGCCTCCAGGATTGTCAACTGGTCGGAGGCAGAATCTACAGCGAGGGCGCACTCCCAACGTTTCGAAACGATCTGTTCGACCGAGTGCAAATGTCGATCTACTCGGCGACTAGCGATTATCGCAATTGCACGTTTAACGGGGGCAATTGGTCCGTCGACGGCACCTACGGCACCCACAACGCGCTGGACAGCTTGTTTTACGAGACGGTCGTCGATACGAACTACTTTGGAGTCGTCAACCACCACAACGGCTACCTCACCAACCAGGCCCGGCTGTCGCCCAATGCTTCAAACGACGTCATCGTGACCGGCCTTGGATTTGAGACCGGCCCACTGGGCCGCTTTTACCTGCCGCTCGGTTGTCCACTGATCAACACCAGCAGCGTGCCCGATGCCTCCACGGTGGGCATGTACCACATGACCACCACGACCAATCAATGGAAGGAGACCAATAGCGTTTTGGATATCGGTTTTCATTTTGTGGCCACCGGGACGAACGGCTTGGCGTCCGACTTGGACGACGACGGCTTGCCCGACTACGTGGAAGATGCCGACGGTGACGGGGTGGTGGACGGGACGGAAACGACCTGGCTGCACTCGGATTCGGACTATGACGGGTGCAGCGATCTCGATGAGCTTTGGGACGGCACCGACCCCATCAACCCGGCGAGCGTGAACCGGGTGCGGCTCGGTTACTGGCGGTTCAACAGCGCTTCCCTGGTGGGAGAACAAGGGCAACTGCCCACGCTGGCCTCATCGACCCCAACCAACGGCAGTTGGAGCGGGACGTCGGTGTCTGTAGCCAGCATCAGCCCGGTCAGTCGGCTGCGCTATCGGGAGATCGAGCCTGGTGGACGCCCCAATATTAATTGCCGCAACGGCACCATTCGCTTCTGGTTCCGGCCCAATTGGACCAGCGCCAATCTGGGCGGAACTGGCCCGCAGAACGATGCCCGACTGGTCGAACTCGGTGGCTACAGCGCCGACGGAATGCTGGGCTGGTGGACGCTTGCCCTGAATCCATCGGGCACCAACCTCGGGTTTACGACGCACAGCAACGGCGTCATGTATTCCTATTGGTCGGCGCCGATTGGCTGGACGGCTGGTCAATGGTATCAGATTGCCTTGAGCTATAGTCCGACCAACACCGCCCTGTTCATCAATGGAACATTAACCACGAACCTGGCGGCGCACTCCGAGACCGACCGCCCGTACGTCGCCGTCAATCACGAGTACCTCAACACCGCCGCCAGCGGGATCTACAGCTATCCGTCTGCCAGCCTCAGGGCGGTCGGCATCCGCATCGGGAACGACTACGGCGATGTCCAACAAGCCAAAGGCGATTTCGACGAACTCGAAACGTTCAACTATCCGCTGACCGCCCAGGAAATCGCCCGCGACTTCCCAAACTTCAACGGCGCGACCGGGGTGACCAACGACCTCGATTACGATGGCCGCAGTGATCTGTTCGAATCCCAGGTCGACGGAACTTTGACCAATGACGCCAGCAGCGTGCTGGGCGGTCGCCTTGCCTACTGGCGGTTCAACGGCTCCATCACCAACCTGTTTGGCGAAGCTCTCCAGGCCCCATTGTCGACCAATGGAATCCAGGTCGCCAGCAGTTGGAGCAGCAACGCCCTGGTGGTCACCAGCTCGACCAATAGCGCCATCCTCTACCGGGACCAGGAAACCAATGGCTGGGCCAACTTCAATTGCAAGTCAGGCGCCGTCCGGTTCTGGTTCCGTCCGGCCTACGGTTCCAGCGGACCCGGGCGCGATGCGCCGTTCCTGTTCATAGGCAGCGCGGCCAACGCCACCAACGGCCAGTGGGAACTGGGAGTGGCGACCAACGGTCAATCAGTCCGCTTCGTAACGGCCAGCAATTCAACGCCGTCTACACGCATGACGGCTTCGGTCAATCTCACGTCCAATCGTTGGTATCAGATCGCCTTCAACTACAGCCCGACGGCCCTGGCGCTCTACGTGGATGGCATCGCCGTTACGAACGTGGCCACCGGCGTCGACAAATTCCCGGCTTCGAGTTACCGCGCCGAAGGTCTGGCCATCGGCAATAACACCGCCCGCGCCCGGTCGCTCAACGGCCAGTTCGAGGAACTCGAAACGTTCAACCGCCAGTTGACCAGCACCGAGATCGAGCGGAGCTTCGCCATCGTGAAAGCCACCGATCTCGACCTTAACGGTGTTGCCGATCTGCTCGAGGACGTGGTTCTGCCCGCCTCCACGCCGTTCGCCGGCGTGCCGTTTGTCGTCACCGGCGCCATCGAGGCTGAACAATTCGATCTCGGTGGCCGTGGAGTTGCCTACACGAACGTCGCGCTCAATTTCTGGACGAACGACTACCGTCCGAGCCAAATCGAGGTCACCAACTGTTCGGACCTTGGTGGTGGTTATTGCGTCAATAACCTGCGCGCCGGCGATTGGCTCAATTATACGCTCGATGTGCGCGTCGGCCAGACCTACGCGGTCGATGCGCGTGTCGCGCCACCGGGCACCAACGTGGGAGGCAGTTTCCGGCTCGAGTTCTGGACCAATGGGTTGAAAGCAGTCGAGACGGGGCCAATGGTCATCGCCAGCACGAATTGGTCGGACGCGACCTATCGCCTGATTCAGCTGCCCGCCGGGACCAACATCCTGCGGCTGGTGGGGCTGACAAACGCCTTTGGAACCAACGTGGTGGGCCGGTTCAATTACGTTTCGATCTATCCCGCCTGGAACGAATGGGCACCCGCCGTCGGGGCGGCGACCAACTGGGTGAGCGGACTCACCTCCACCAACTCGACGACCAACATCTGGCTGGAAGCGACGGGCAACGCCGCCGCCATCCAGACCGCCATCGATACGTTGCCGGCGGCGGGTGGAGTGGTGCGCATCCCGAGCGGCTCGTACTACGTTGCGCAAAAGGTGGTTGATGAAAATTCGTTCTCCAAGTTCAACAGCGCGATCTATTTCTCCAAGGACAACGTGGCGATTGAAGGTGCGGGTAAGTCGAACACGGTCCTGATCGCGCACAATCGCGCGACGACGGTGCTCAATGTGGGGTACGCCGATTTGGAGCCTGTCCAACCCGTACAGCGAATCAACGTCCACGTTTCCAACCTTACGATCGAAGGCCGCCCGCATTGGGTCGCCGTGACAAATACCGCCGGCCCGGAACTCTTCACCAACCGCTGGGAACAGGGAGCCTTCTCTCCGCACGATGCGGGCGGTATTCCTGGTGCCATGGGGTGCTTGGTCGTTGCCGAAGGTCTGAGTGCGTCTGCCCGCGCCCACACTTTGACGTTCACGAACATCCTGCTGCGCAACCCCGCTCGCTACCCCATCTTTTTGCAAGGGCTCGTGTCCAATCTTCTCGTTCGGAGCTCTCAATTCATCTTCAGCGATGGGACGAACGGAGCTTTCCCATTCCCGCGATCCACCACGGTCGCCTCATTGACCACGTCCAATGCGCCCACGGGCGGCGTCGGAGTCGATGGCACTGGAACTCCCAACATGAATCTTGTGGTCCTCGACAATGTGTTTAACGGCAATCCGGGGTTGACGGCCGTCAACACCAACACGGAAGTCGACGTTGCGGATGGCATTGTCTGGTTCCAGGGCGGAGGCAATTGGTATGTGGCCCACAACGCGATCACCAATTTCGGCCTGGAAGGCGTCCAATTCAGTTCCGGGCCCGCCGCCAGTGTCGGCAATACGTTCCACACACTGGTCAATGGCTACTCAACGGCGGCCCACGTCATGGCCTGGACCGGCTGGCGGGGTCCGTCCGATGTGAACACGCGCAATCCCGATTTCACCTACAGCGCGGTGAACAACTGGATCTACGGAGGGCGCCACGGAAATCTGGGCGACAACGGTTTCAACACCAACAACGTCACGCCTCAGAAAATCCATTTTACCGGCAACCGGGTGGAGCTGTACCCCACAATGAACAATGTGATCGCGCACGATTATCCCGGTGCAGTGCTCACCGAGCGCTGGGCCGAACTGCTCAATGTTTCGGGCAACACGCTCGTGGCGGGCGGCCATGGGGTCCGCTGGCTCGACAATGCCACGAACGCCATCGTGCTCAAGAATGACTTCGGAGCCGCGAGCTACCGTTCCCTGTCCGCAACGGGAACCAATGCGATGCTGTTGTCTGCCACGGTCGTTAGGAACGTGCTCAACCAGGGAGTGAGTTCGCACGCTCGCACCACCGGGTCCGAACTGAGCGGGTGGTTCTTGTTGCGCAACCAATACCGCCTGAACGGGACCAATACCGTCAATCCGTTCCTGGAACCGATGAGCAATCCAGTCCACTTCAACCCATAGGCGTATCTTTTATGAAACTCTTTAAATCAGTGATTTGGTTGCTGGCCGGGCTGGTCATGGGGAGTCTGGATGTGTCGGGCCAAGTGCACACGGCGTGGATGCGTCGCTACGCCAGTTCCGAATTGAGCACCAATCAGCCCGTGGCCATGGCGCTGGATACAGCGGGAAATTTGCTAATCGGCGGCCAAGGCAGCAGCGCCAATGGAGACAGTGATTATGTCATCCTAAAATATGATCCGAATGGCACGTTGCTTTGGCAGACCAGTTATGTGGCGAGTCCGACCAATGATCAAGTGCGCGCGATGGTGGTGGACCTGACTGGAAATGCCATCGTCACCGGAACCGGTGGGACGGTGAAGCTCAGCGCAGACGGTGCGCTGCAGTGGGCGGTGCCCGAGGCGGGCACCAGTGTGGCCGTCGATCCGACGGGAGACGTGTTTCTCGTAGGATTCAGTATGACAAACTATGCGACCTTGAAGATTCATGGAGGAGCGGGGACCAATTTGTGGGTCACGACGGAAAGCGCCCATGCTGATCGAGTCTACGATCGGTCACAGAAAGTTTTGGTCGATAACTCCGGCAATGCGTACAGCTCGGGCTACGTATTGTGCTATTTGGTGCCTGGCAAACTGGGCTATTTCGAAAGACGAACGGTCTGCTACGATCCGTCGGGCAATCGCCGGTGGACGTCGCCCCAGCCATTCGGCGAATGCCGATTTACAAACATCCGCACGGTGGCCTCCAATCTGGCCCCGGACGGTAGCCTCACGGTCGTGAGCCAGGACGATCCCGGCGCTCCGATCATCGTTCGCTACTCAGCATCCGGAGAACAGGAATGGTTGTCCGATGCGCTACTCTATTACGCCGACAGCGGCGTTCGATCTGTGGCCAATGACGCCGCTGGCAATGTCTACGTTACCGGCCGGTTTTCGAATCCGGTTACTCTGCAGCGGTTGATCCGAACGGATAAAGTAAGCCCAGCGGGGACGCATTTGTGGGCTGCTTTTTATGAAGCTCCGTCTTCGCGCAGTGGCAATGCAGTTGGGATCGATCGGTCTGGAAATGTATTCGTCGCAGGGCAAGTGCCGGGCCCGGCGGGCACTCAAGGCAACGACTTTATCCTCCTCGCCTACTCTTCGAGCGGTCGCGAACAATGGGTCCGCCGCTACGACGGTCCGGCCCAGGGCGACGACGTGGCCACGGCCATTGCCGTGGCCGCGGATGGGAGCGTCTACGTGACCGGCTGGTCCACGACGTCGAGCAATCTGGTGGAGATCACGACGATCAAATATGCCCCCGTGACACCAGTCGCAGTGCAGACCAACGGCTCCGTGGCGTTGCAGTTCGTGACGGCACCCGGCGAAAGCAACCGGGTCGAGGCCACGGCCGATTTCATGGAATGGGAGGATCTGGGGTTTGGCCTGGGAGACCTCAACGGCCTGTTGCGGTTCACCGACACCAACGCCGTGGCGTTTCCGTTCCGCTTTTACCGAACGAAGCATTGAAGACACTGGCATCAGTTGTGTGTTTGCTGGCCGGGCTGGTCATGGCGAGTCTGGATGTGTCGGGCCAGGTCCACACCGCGTGGATGCGTCGCTACGCCAGTTCCGAATTCAGCACCAATCAGCCCGTGGCCATGGCGCTGGATGGTGCAGGAAATCTGGTGATCGCCGGCCAGGGCAACGGCGCCAATGGAGACAGTGATTATGTCGTCTTGAAATATGCTCCGGACGGCGCGTTGCTCTGGCACGCCACCTATGCGGCGAGCCAAACCAACGATCAGGTGCGGGCGATGGCGTTGGACTCGACTGGGAATGCCATCGTGACCGGAACCGGTGGGACGGTGAAGTTCAGCGCGGACGGTGCGCTGAAGTGGGCGGTGCCGGAGGCGGGCACAAGTGTGGCCGTGGATCCGACGGGAGACGTGTTTCTCGTGGGATTCAGTATGACAAACTATGCGACGTTGAAGATCCATGGTGAAGCAGGGACTAATTTATGGGTTAGGACTGAGGTTTGGATTCCAGGATTCACAACGGATCGGTCCGAAGTGGTCAGAGCGGACAGTTCCAACAATGCGTACGTATCGGGATCTGTAGTGTGCTACGTCGAGCCAGGACGCGTTGGTTACGCCTCCCGAAGAACGGTGTCCTACGATGCGTCGGGCAACCGTCGATGGATATCACCGCAGCCATTTGGAGAATGCCGGTTCGAGCGGATCCGCACGGTGGCCTCCAATCTGGCCTCGGACGGCAGCCTGACAGTCGTCAGCCAGGACGATCCCGGCGCTCCGATCATCGTTCGCTACTCAGCGTCCGGAGAACAGGAATGGTTGTCTGATTCGTTACTCTATTACGCCGACAGCGGGGTTCGATCTGTGGCTAATGACGCCGCTGGAAATGTCTATGTTACCGGCCGGTTTTCGAATCCAGTTACTTTGCAGCGGTTGATCCGAACGGATAAGGTAGGCCCCGAGGGGACGCATTTGTGGGCTGCTTTTTATGAAGCTCCGTCTTCGCGCAGCGGCAATGCAGTTGGGATCGATCGCTCTGGAAATGTTTTTGTCGCAGGGCAGGTACCCGGTGTGGCGGGCAGCCAAGGCAACGATTTTATCACGTTGGGCTATGATTCTGATGGCCGCGAACAGTGGGTCCGCCGCTATGACGGTCCGGCCCACGGCGACGATGTGGCCACGGCCATTGCCGTGGCCTCGGACGGGAGCGTCTACGTGACCGGCTGGTCCACGACGTCGAGCAATTTGGTGGAGATTACGACCTTCAAATATGTCCCGGTGACGCCAGTCGCAGTACAGACCAACGGCGGTGTGGCGCTGCAGTTCGTGACGGCACCTGGCGAAAGCAACCGGGTCGAGGCCACGGCCGATTTCATGGAATGGGAGGATCTGGGGTTTGCCCTGGGAGACCTCAACGGCCTGTTGCGGTTCACCGACACCAACGCCCAGGCGTTTCCGTTCCGCTTTTACCGAACGAAGCATTGAGCTCTGGCGACTTCTTGCGCACAGCCCGCCCATTATTTTCGAGGAAGCGCTGCAGGACCCAGGTTTGCCCAACTGGCGCGTCAGCGCCTATTGGCCAAGGGTGTCCCTGCAAAAAGCGCTCGGGGTCGAATGGCCAGCACTCGAACGACTGGAACGTCCAAAAATTTGCTTACACTCGCCAACGGCCAACCCTGTTCGACGTAAAGCTGGCGGATCTGGACATCCTTTGGTCTGGCGTGGAATCTCTCAAAAGCTCGCGGCCGTTCCCCGGCCGCAGCGGGCGGTTCTTTGCCGGGTCGACGGGCCCCTAGAAGAACGGCAATACTGTCACCTACGAAAATCGTCCTCATACCATTTAATTGCGAAGCCCGCGGCAGATCTAACAAGAGATCGCTCAACCCGCGCCGAATTCTTGGTGTCAACGCGGCACGTGGGATGGAATGGAAGAGGCAACTACACGCGTGTGACGCACAGGCCGAATGGATCTTCCGTTGAGCGGGGCTCCGCCTACCGCTCCAGCGGGATCTAACCGGCCCGATAGGACCGGACGTCTAGCGCTTTCTGGTAGGGGGCACCTTCATTTTCTTCGTCCAGCGCGGTGACCACTATCTCGCGGATAATCGTTCCGCCTGCTCGCCCGGCGCACATGGAACAATCGCCTTCATCGCATCCAGGCGTGCGAACGAATTGGCCAAGTCGCCAGAAGTCGCAGCCTCCACCGCCGACCGATAAGCCGAAATCTGCCGCCGTTCTGCCCAACTCCAACCCGACGCGGGATCCTGCCGTCGAATGCTGCGGATCTCGACCGGCTTTACTCCGGAATGCCGCTCCAACGCCACCAAGGCAGAGCAGGCTTTGATGGGCCCAGGCTGGCGGGGTGTCGCCGGGAAGAATCAGCCGAAGCGGTGCGTAGTTCCGCCAAAGGATGAGCTAGAGCATCTGCAGGCCGCCGATCTGGCCCGCCTCATCCACGACGACTGCAGTTCTCTCCGGCAGTCGCCCGAGTTGCAGGAAGCAGGTCACCGGTTGGGGCGCCGGAAAGCCAGCCTCCGCCATGTCTTCAACCTGCTGACGTTCCGGAGCCAGAACCACCACGGGACGGCCGCTCTTTTCCACCTGTTGCACTAACTCGCGCAGCACAAAGCTCTTTCCAGTGCCAGCGCCACCACGGAATACCGATACCAGGTTGATTGAGCGCAGGAGCTCTGCCAAACCGCCGGCTTCCTCACCATCAAGGCGCAGGCTTGCTGGAGCCGGCGCTGGGACCAGTGGATGTCGCTCGCCCAGTCCCTGTGCGCCGCCCGAACGATTTCCCATTCGCGCGCCAGTACCTCGCGAGTCGTGATCTCTTCCGGGTTGGTTGGGTTGCGCAGGTATTCCCTGCTCGCCACGGAACGCTTCAAGTCTCCAAGCTCAAACGATCCACCGCGCGCTCGTCCCAGCGCCTCCTGCCAGATCTGAAACTCAGGAACCACCGAGTGCCGGTCGAAAATGTGTTCCTCGGCCCAGACGACCGCTTCTCTCACCGATACCGCCGGCAACTCTCTCGAAGCTTGCCGGGATTTGCCCCGGCTTTGGATCGGCCTCAGTTCGTCACCCGTCATTTGCGCTTCCCAGAGCGGTTTCAGGTGATCTGGGGTCAAATCCTTCTGTTTGCGATCCCGGGCGACGGTGGCCATACGGGACCGTAGCTCCTTCAGATTGCCGCCCGCGAGCTCAGGTTTCTGCTGGATGAGCGTGTCCGTGACCGCCTCGACCTCTATTCGCCGCTTGGAGAACCGCTCACAGATCGCCTCCGAAACGCCGTCGATCTCGAAATCACCGCGCTGACGATTGCTCACCGAATATCCGAGCTGTTTCAAATCCCGTGACAGCTCGTGGTAACAGAGGTTCTCCACGAACATTTTGGCCCGGAGCATGTCGCGGTTCTGGATCGCTTTCCATCGATTCTCCACCGGGTCGAAGGTGGCATTGAACACGATGCAATGGGTGTGAACATTCGGGTCCAAGGCACGGGACGTATCGTGCGAAAATAGGGCCGCGACCAGGTTGCCTGTTCGACGATCCGTTTCAGCGCCGGCCGAACGAACTCGCGAACCGGTAAAGGTCTCCAGTTCCCTCAAAGCCACCCGGACTACTTTTTCGTGGGGTTCTACGATTCAGCTATCGGCTCCGATCAGGGCAGCTACGGAAACGGACTTGGGCGGCGAAAACGTGAAATCGAAGAAGATGCGTCGATTGGCCACCTCCCTGTCGCCTTCGAGTCGCGTGGTTTTGTGGCGCTGGGTTAATCGTTCACCGGTCCCAGGGTGCTGGTTTTCACAAAGACGTAGAAAGGACTCCGCGCGGACTTTCCCAGACAGACCCAATTTGGCCGCGGCTTCCCCAGGCCATTCGCCGGACACTCGTTGGCCTTCTTCGTAATAGTCCCCGACGCACAGGTGTTCCTCAAAGTATCCGCGGGCGTTGACCAAGCTGTATTGCGTTTTCGTCGTGACCACAGCGAGGACATTACCCGGACTGAACACGGACTTGCTGTAGCACATACACATCGTATCCGCCGTTTCGTGGTGGATTGGCGGCATGAAGAGAACAGCTCACGACCATCAACTCTGGGGAATCTTCCACCGCGAACCGACAGCAGCAGGCGTTGTCAGGGATCCACTGCGCACCGTCCTCTATGCCCGCTCGAGGGATTGCGCCGAAGAAGCCGCCGCACGCCTGGGCTTTGGGGATGCAACAGCCCGCCCGGTGACACTCGACCACGCTCACCTTGCCGAGTGGTTGCCAAGTTGCGCCCAACTCACCGTCAGGAACTGGCGCAAGTCCGAGGCCTATATGCTCGCAAATCAAGGAAGCCATGACACCGCCCACCGACTACGAGATCCGAACGTCGCTACAGGTCCTGAATCTCCTGCGCCAACAACTCGATGCCAATGACGCCCGGGAAGCCAGCCAGCAGCACCGTGAAACGTCTCAGGAAAAGCACCAGCGCATGACCCAATCCCGCATCGTGGAACGCCTAGCCAGCGTGGACGAATCCATCGTGGACCAGCAGCACTTGAAGCAGGAACACGAGTCCACGCGAGGTCCGGGTCCTAGGCTATCGACACTCAGATTATACAGGGCATGCCTTACCCCGAACATTCGTTTGATTTTTTTTCCGAGCAATGTCCGGGCATCGGCGCGAGCGACGTCCGCGCAATGTCCTCACGGTGTTGAGAATGCGCGTCACACGAATGTCTGCCCCGATGACCGGGCAAAGTCCGCAGCCAGTCCGGGTAGTGTCCGGAGATTGTCCGCAGGCAATGCGCAGCGCGGCAAACCACCGTCCGTGCTGACGTCGACAACGTCCGCAGTTATTCCCCTTCTCCAGTCCGCGCCGTCACCGGCGCGCTCCAAAGACCAAATTGGCTACGGACCCGCGCTGTGACAACTTGGTTTGAGGTTTCGATTGCATCGCGGTACTCAATTGCAGTCGCCGATGGGGCGCCCCCTCGGGCGCGCGGGTCAGTGCCATCCAGCGTGTAGTAGAGTCGGCCATCAAGGCAGGCCATCGACACGTGCGTCACACCGTCCTTGGGGCGCCCAAGCTGAAGTACCGGACGGGGATAGTCTTGAGCGTCGATCCAGGCCAATCGATCCCGGATCCAGCGTTTCATTTCCGCCAGCTCCGCGTCGTGCCCGACTCCAGCCAATGCACGCCCCGGCGCCTCCGGATCTCGCTCCCACCGCACCGAATTCCGCCGGAAGGCTGGGCCCAAGCCAGCGGATAGGCGATCGACCAACGCCAAGACGTTTGAAGTTGCGAGAACCCCGGATCGCAGCTCCATCCATCGATCGACGTAGCGCTGCAAGAAATCAGGATCATCAAACAGGCGCCGATACCACGTGTAGTCCGGGTCCGCCGCCGTCTCGAACCGCCAGCCGTTGGTCGAGACCGAACCGAAAAACGGAGTTCCAAATGTCCGGTCCCAGTCCCAAAGCGGCCCCATTGTCAGCTTGCCGCCACGATCCTTGTGCATGTATTGGCTGAACCAATAGCCGTCCGCGTTTTTCGCCACCTCGACAAGCCAATGGAAATCAATGAACGAATCCACGTCGATATATGCGGCATAACCCGCATCCGGATCCCGAAAATGCCGTCCAAACAAGGCTTTCTCGAACTGCTCCAGATATCCCTCCATCCAACGCCGCTGGACCGGAGTCAACTCGCGCTCCTTCGGCTCCTCAAAGCGCAAGCTAAACTCCTGCCCGGTCAATACCCCTCGTTCCCCACGTTTCACATCATCCTTCTTGATGATGTAACCGCCCGTGATCGCAGGCTCGCGGTCGTCCCGCGACCGTAACCGCGCAATTTCCATCCGGCCTTCCCCGCGCTTGATCTTCTCCAGCAGGACGTACAGACCCATATACCCCGACCTCAACGCCTCGACCACGCTGTCGTCCCTTCCCGTTTCACCCGTCGGCGGAGTCTCCGAACCAAGCCGACGCAAGACCGCCGGAAGTCTGGGCGCGATCTGTTCATGATCGATCAACAGGACCGGGGCGTTCGTGAGGACGAATACTTCCACAAAACGCCAGCGCACCGCGTAGCGCCCTAGGGCGCGCCACAATTCATGCGCCAGCGCGTTACGGACAAAAGTCCGGTCCGTCACCGCTGCATACAATACCCAGTCCGAATCTGCGGCCAGCCCCAGCAAACCCAGGTCTCGATCGCGGCCATCCTCATCTTGCACCTCCAGCCGGTAGCTCTTCTTGCTGTATTCGTACGAACTATTCCCGCGCACCGACAACTCGGCCAAAGCAACGACATGCTGTCGGGTGCCGCCAATGGCATTGGTGAAAACGAAGAGGGTCGCGGGAATCCGTTCCCGATTTTGAACGGCTCGCCGCGTAGTCTGCACTACCAACGCTGGTAGTTCGGCCCGGAGAGTCGTAGACGCTAGCGCTTCTGCCGGAGATGAAACGACGATTGCGAGCGCAAACGTCGGCCATAGAATCGCACCAGAATTCCCCATTCCCTAGAAGGCGTTCCCCACGCCGACTACGATCCACTTGTTAGTCAGTCTCTTCATCGAAAATGATTCTTTACCTCGTATAAATTCTACTCGAATTCGATCCGTGCTTCGATCGAATCGAACATAGTGGACAAGCTCAGAAGGCTCGTTACCAATTTTTCCGATGACCGCAGAAATCTCTCTTAATTCTTGCAGACTGGGATTTCCAATTATAACGGCCTTCGAAAGATCGGCATGGACACCATTCGAGTGAACATTGATGCCTAGCAACGCGTCTGCCTCCACCACAATTCGGTCGTCATCGGGTGGCGTGTTACCCGAATAACAACCTGACCAGAAAACGAACACTAACGAGATTAACACACGATGGTTCATTTGCCTCCAGATGCACTGCATGCTGATGTTACTGTGGCTTCGGCCGTCTTCACTTCTTCATTCGCACGAGATACGGCGGTCTCTAAGGGTCGCCGGGCGTTTCGAAACCACTCTTCATTGCTGAAAGCGAATTCGGTACCCTCGAAGTTCCACTGTGCCAATGCAGTAACAGCCCTATGATAATCTCTTCGCTTTATGAACCAGCTTCGTTTCGCTTCCGCACATGGCGGAGTAAAACACTTGTTCAGTATCGTTTTCAAATCTGCCTCCACCGGTGCAGCATATTGGTCCATCGCAATTTGAGCATGTCCACTCTCGTGATCTACAAGTGAGTGTCCACCATTGTTCTTCATATTAAAATCCGCTCCCTTTCGGTACCAGGTTGTGATTCTCAGGTGTACCCATGCATCAACAAATTTATAGCACGTAGGTTTGCATCCCTCTGTCGATATATTGAAATCATTGACTTCCACTAAATAGCTAGTGACCCCGGGATTCCCAGAACTGTTATTGGGCATTTGATCCGGTGGCACGTCGAAGTGGAGTGTAATGGAAACCGTATATAACCCAAGAATATCGACAGACGACGGTGGAGAGTTCCGACAAAAACTATATAGGCTTTCACCCCTTTCGCCCGAAAGGTCTTTCGTTAGCCACCTTCCTATGTTCGGGTTCAAATAGCGATGCCCGTAATAAGCCGCCAAATCCGTTTCCTCATCGATCCACTTGGAACTGAACCGCACCGGATTGATCGCCGCAGTGTCGCCGCTGGCGCGAATCGTCTGTCCAAACGGGTCATACTCGTAGCGGCCGGACAAGGCACCGCTGCTGTTCGCGAGGGCCATGACATTGCCGTTCCCGTCGAAGGCCGCGAAGTGGGTGCCGGCCTTGGTACCGGAATGTTGCCGGAAGGCAATCAGTCCGCCGACCCCGCCCGCCCCTTGCAGACTGCCGCTCAGGTCCAGTCCCCACAGGAACGAGCGAATCACTGCCGCGTTCGTCCCGTTGACCGCGGCGATCAGGTTCCAGCCGTCGTAAACAAACCGTTCATCTAATGCCTTAGTCCACGCGCTGCCCGTCCAGTTGCTCACAACTTTGCTGTATCGCCGGCTCTTGGAGTCGTAGGCGAATTGCAACGATTTCCGGCTCCCACTTGGCCCGCTGGCGTGGCTCGTCATGTCGATAAGCCGATTCTCCGCGTCCCACCGATTCGTCCAACGTCCGTCGCTTGTCAGGTTCCCGTCCGCATCGTAGGTGTAGGACTCGGCCGCCTTGGGCAGGAACAAGTTTCCGGCGTTCGTCTGGTTTGTGCTGACCAACGAGGCAATGTTTGTCACGGCCTGCCATTGAGCGGCACTGGTGTTGGCGACGCTCAATTCCTTCCAGAAATATTCGCCCTTCCGGTACGGTGTTGAACTGTTCACCGTCAAGGTGGCGCTCGGATGCGCGATGCCCATCACGTTCAAGTATCCGGGCACATCTCGGCTGGTGTACTGGTTGAGCGCATTGGCCGTGTAATTGGCCGAGCGCAAATCCGCACCCGCTGCGTCGCCACCGGCTTTGGTCGATGTCCGGTTCCCGATGTCGTCGAACCCGTATTCGTATTGCTGCCCCGCTACCGGCGTCCAGTCGCTCCAATACCGTTTGCCGGAGGTCACCTGGCCGAGAGAATCGTATTCGTAGAGCCAGAAGGAACCGTCGTCGACGTTCACCCGCGTGGGCTGGTTGGCATCGTTGTAGGCGTAGCCGTAGGCGATAGGCGACGAGCCGACCGCCGCCGGTTGGGACGAGATCGACCCCAGCCGATTCAGGAAGTCGTAGGTCTTGGTCGTGGTCATGCGCACGGTGGTGTTCGACCTGTAGCTAATCTGGGAAATCAACGGGGAATTGGCAAGGTACGAATAACCCGCCTGATAGGTGCTATCGGACACGTTCGTCATCCGAGAAGCCCCGTCGTAAGCGTAGGCGTTGGTGATGAGGGCGGTATTCGTACCATAGAGGTACAGCCCAGTCCGCCGTTGACAGACATCGTTTGTGTACCGCAGGTTCATGCCGATTAACGCCCCGCTGGTGTTGGTTTCGGACGCCAACTGGTTCTTCGTATCATAGTAGAGGTTCCGGCTGCCGGCTCCGTCGACGATGTTGGTCACCCGACCCAGCCGGTCGAACTGGTTCGTCACCGCCGGTGTGGCGTCGGAATAGGTTGTGGCGAATGTTTCGCCAAGAGCGTTCGTGTGATAAGTCGTGACGACGCCTCGGGCCCAGGTTCGAGTGCGCAGCCGTCCGCCCGGGGTGTAGCTGTAAAACGGGCCCAGCCCGTCATCGTAGACCTTGTTGGTCATGAACCCGCGGTACCCGTCATATTTCCAGCGAGTTATCGCCCGGCCGGAATCCGCAGCGAAGCTCTTCCACGTAGTCATGTTCGTGCGCCGGCCCTGGGCGTCGTAGCCGTATTCCACGGGGTAGGTCCGGCTTCCGTAAGTTTTCTTCAATTCGCCCGTCGGATGATATTCGTTGGTCACGCTGGTGCCATCGGGCAGGACGGTGCGCGTCACGCGTCCAGCCCAATCGTGCTCGTAGCTGGTGGTTTGCGCCCCGCCTCCGGTTCCGGGCATCGGCGATATGGTGGAGATCACCCGGTCAGCATCGTTGTAGGTGTAATAGGTCGTTCCATTGCGGGCGTCGGTTGAGGCATAGCGCCGGCCATGGGCATCATAGTAATGGTTGACCACGCTCAACTGATTGCCGGCGTTGTCCTTGCGTGTAACGCTCTGCAACAATCCGTGCAGAAAGTGGTTGACCGTTGTGGCCCCTTCTATTGTGACGTTCGTTACGTAACGGTTGCCGCTGCCCGCGAAGCGGACGCCCGAGCAATTGGTCACTCCGTTGGAGACGGTCCACGACAGGAGGCCGTTGACGGATTGCTCCGCGGCGGACACGAGGTTGGACGAATCTGAACTTGTCACCATCCAGGCATAGGTCGCCTTGCGTTCGGCGATAACGGTCCCGTTGGTGACAAACGACGACACGACCTTCTGGACCCGGTCGGCGCCATTCAAGTTCACCAACCCGTCGCGATTGACATCCCGAGCGGTCAGAACCCGTTGGCCCAGCAAATTGTATTCGTGCAACGTCGTGACGCCGTCCGGGTCGACTTCTTTCACCAACTGGCCCTTGTTGTTGAAATATGCCAGTTGCGTCGCGCCGTCGGAGAACGCCGTCTTATACGGCCGGCCGAGCATGTCCACGAACTGCTTGGTCCATTCCCCGGTGTCGGCGCCGTTGCCATCGAGCTTGATCGCCTTCGTGTAACGCCGCCAAATTCCGGCATCCTGTTCGACCCCGTATTCGTAGCGCACTGGATGTACGGCCGTGCCCCAGACATTGCGCAGTTGCCCATCGCGATAGTAGGACTCGATTCGAGTGGAACCGTTGGCGTAGGTGGTGGTCCGCGTGCGAAGAAAGTTGGTGATGCCTTCAAAATAGGTGGTCACTGAGCCGAGCGCATTCGTTTCCGCAATTTTCACGCCGAGCATGTCATAGGCATAGCTCCCCTGGGTGACCTGCGTGCCGTTGGTCCCAATCCGAATGGTTCGGATCACCCGACCAGCGGCATCCACGACGTTCGTCACGAGAATGCCATTCTGCATCTGCGCGGTCTGCTGTTTGGTGGGATCGCGGTAATATGTAATGACGGTGCCCTCACGATTCGTGACTGTCGTAGGTCCACAACATCCGTGATCCGTCCAGTCAAACGTGCCGTCGAAATAGGTAATTTTGCGAGGTCGCCCGAATGCATCGCGGTCGCTGTGGATCGAGTGGGAGTTGGTGATCCCCGTGGCAATGTCCATCTCGGTCAGGCTGGCCACTTGCCCGATGCGATCAAGGACCGTGATGAACTTTTTTCCATCCACAATGGCAGTTTTGCCGGCATTGGGCGCGCCTTTCCAAGTGATGTTGGTCCGGAACATGAGGTTGGTGCCGTACATCACGGCGACCGGGTTGGTTTCGTAATAGAAGCCGTAGTCGTAGATCTCCATGACGCCATCGGGGCGCTCCATGCTCTTCAGGCGATTGAGGTTGTTACTCGAATCATACCACTTGTAGGTCGTGACCAAATTGTTGGAGTCATCCCAGGAAGCGCCTGCCGTCGCACATCGGATCTCCCGCTTCTCGAAAGGCAGGTACAACTTGTAGAGCCGCGAGACTTCGTGCCCCTGGAGGTACTCGATGACCAGGCGTGGCCGCGGCTTTTGTCGAACGCCTGAGTCCCCCGCGCCGGGAGCGGCGTTCGTTCCGTAACGGAACTCCGTGTGCCGTACCAGCGACCATGTCGAGGTCGGCGCTTCATCGAGAAAACCTACCACGATGTTGGTCTGCACTTTGTTGGTTTCGTACTGAATTCGGCGCCACGAACCGTCGGCATTAATCGCCTGGTAAAGCAGGCCGGTCGACACGGATGGGCTGGCGTAGTACTCGAGGTAGTTTGAACGGACGGTGCCGCCGCCGCCCGCGACCTGGGCCACGAGTCGTTCGCCGAAATCAAACGTTTGATATCGGCGAATATTGCACCGCTGGACGCCATTACTGCCGTAGGTTTCTTCCGTAACAATGCGGAGGTCGTTCGTGACGATGGTGGTCTTGCAATCACGTCGCAGCCCCCCGCCGCGAACCAAATCCCAGCCGTTGGTGTTCCATTGGTAAAGCGAGACCGTCGAGTCACCGTCCGTTACCTGTAGGCGGTTGTTGGAAGCGGCCCCATCCGGGTTTTCGACCACCGCAGTGGTTAAAGGAGCGCCTGAGACTGTGTAAAGACCGTCGGCTCCCTTGTTCGTGCTAACCGCACTGAGCGGATATATCTCGACGGTGTACTTGTAAGTCGTGTTGACAACAACGTTCGCCAGGCCTTCGGCCACCCGGACTTGGCGAATCCCGGCAGTGTTCGTGATCACCTCGCACTGAAAATTTGTCCCCTGTTGCCACGGGAACGCCAGACAGGCTGGCGTAGCCAGCATATTGGTCGGGTATTTCTCGTGGATGGCCAGTTCGCCAACCCGCTTGCCAAACGCGTAGCGGCCGAGATTCACCCGGGGATAAACGCTGCCCTGGGCCGGTCGAACTCCGCCGATTGGATCGTCTCCCTGATCGCATTGATTGCCGAAGCCGGCATTGCAGTCTTCCTCGCGGGTCACGGTAATCGGGACATTGTATCCGGCGTCTTCGGTGCCCGTGCAGGCGTCCTTACCCGTTACCTTCAGCACATAGGTTCCCGCGGGCGTGTCCTTGTCGAAAATCAAGGTCACGCAAGGGTTGTCCTTGTCGTCATTTTTCTCCATCCGCGGCCCGGCGGGGTCGAGTTGAAAATCGACTGTTCCCCACAACAATCTGCCTCCACAATCGATCGCGTGGCAGCAGGATCCAACCGGAACACAAATGCTCACGGTGGCATCAGAGCACGGTGACACTGTGACCTCCCGACCGTCTTCTCCTTTCCCACCGGTGACGACGGCGTTCGTGGGCGTTCCTTGAGGAACTCCAGAAACGGCCGACGGAGAGCGAACGGGCGGCGACTGAGCCGCAATCCGGCTGACGAAACCGACGGCCAAAAGCACGACGAGGATCGAAACGCAGCGAAACCATCGCTCGGGGCACAGAATCCATGTGTTCATATTCGCTTGAGAGTTGCGGGGATCGCGGCGAACGGGCGCAAAACCTATTTCAGTGGCGTAAAGGTCACCAACCCCGGTCCGGTGCCGATGCCAAAGAGGGAATTGTACGCCTGCCAGTCCGACTCACCAGCGTCGGCGACGCCATCGCCGTCGGCGTCCTCAAACACGTCGGGCACGCCATCATTGTCGGAGTCCAAGGGGATTCCGTTGCCGTCGGTAGCCACGCTGTGGTAGCCCAAATCCACGGTTGAAGAGCCCTCGCGAGTCTGGTTAGTGACGGTTGTAAAGTGGTAAAAGCGTAGCGTGCTTGCGGCGGCGCTGCCCGAATCAAGAAGCGGGCTGTGGCTGGCCAGGTTGGTTGGAAGATAGAACCGACCGAGAGGGCCGATTTGGTACGCGACGTTCGTCACGCTGACGAGCACGACATCGTTGGGGGCAGCGTTGGTCAACCGACTGGAGTTGGTGGTGTAACCGTTGTAGTTGTGGGTTAATACCGCAGTTTGTTGGCTGTTGCTCACTGCATCGAACAGATTGTCCCGGAAAGTCCAGGTGCCACCGTAGCTTCTGGCTAGGCCGTGAATGCCCCCGTGAAACGTGGTATGGCGAACATTTGGGTTTATCTGTTCGTAATCGGCCAGGATCAGCCCGGCATGGCTGAAAAGGCAGTTGGTCACATTTAAGGTTGGGCGGTAGAATGAAACGTCGGCATTGTAAAATTCGCAGTCGGTGAAGTAATGCGTTCCGGTGTCGGTCGCGCTGGCGGCGAAGATGTTCTCCACGCCGCCGGAGGCCAGGGTGGCCCAGTGGGTGAACCGGGCCGAAATCTGGGAAGCAGCGGGCGACGGCCCCCACGCGGTGATGATTCGCCATTCTGAACCTGCCGTCGCCCAGTTGGTCGTGGCCTGCTCCTGAACGGTGTTGTAGCGCACGAGGCGATTCGGACGATCCGGGCGGCCTCCGCTGAAGAACTTGGCGCTCCCGTGCAGGCCCAGCCCGAACCCGTCTACATTGTGCGTGGCGATGACGACTCCGTTGGAAGCGGTCAACGTCGCATTGGTCATGCTCAAGCCGGCGATCACCGCATCAATGGGCTGGTAATGGGCGCCGAGGTCGAGAGCGTCGGTGTCCCGCTGGGCGTATGGCAGTAGATCCAGATTGTTTGTCGAAAACACCCCGGTTCCGGCCGAGGCGATGATCTGGGGCGGATAGGTCGTCATCTTCCGAAGGTCTTTCAAGAGGTCGACCGGGATATTCGTGGTGCCGAGATTGCGGTAGGCGGTGAGGTAATGACTTCCTGCACCCACGGCCTGGAACGGGGAATTCGAGGTGCGCACCACGAGGTTCGTGGTGATCGACGGCGACACGCCCCAGTTGGTCATGTGGACCAGAAGCGAATTGGTGAGGGTGACGGTTCCGTTGGTTTGCGTGTCCCCCGTCAGGCTGGTGCATTGGTCCACCGTTAAGTGCCGACCATGGAACCGAAAGTTCTGGCCGTAGACCACATTGCTGACCGAATAGAATAAGTTGTTCTCGGCGATGCCGTCGGTCCCGGGCAAGCCAAAGGCCTTTTGACAGAACGTGAATTGACCGTGACGGATGGTGACGGATCCACTGTCGAGGTTGACGGCTTCCCGGGCGTGTGAGAACCGCAAGTGCTTGAACAGGTAGGTACCGTTGTGCAACCGCAGAGCCGGGTTGGCATAATACCCCGTCAACGCATCGGTGCCAACGACGGCGCCGGCCGTTTGATCGTCTTTGGCCGTGAACAGGATGGGGAGGTAGGGGCTGGTTTGCAGGTCGATGGTTCCACCAGAGGCCACTTCCAGAACTGCGTTCGACGAAAATTTCAGAACGCAACCGCCTTCAATGACAAGGTTCGTGACAATGACGGTGCCGAGGATGTGGACTGTGTCCGATCCGGCCAACCGAAGGGAGCCGATGTTGTTTTGGAGATCGTAGTCGATGAGCAGGCCGCGGCTGGGCGGCGCGACGCTGGCGGTTTCAATCTTTTGCCCGGCCGACTTTACCTTGGCCATTTTTGCGGGTGGGAATGGTCGCGCGGGTTGCCCGACGTGAACTTGCATAGCTCCCGCCGGCTTGCGCACGGCCGCTTGCCGGACCCTGAGCCGCGCCAAGTCCGCGCCAATGTCGGCATGCCGAACACCTTCGACCAGGAAGGTTCGCCCGTTGATTTGCATCCACTGAACGGAGACCGGAACGGACGGCCCGTCGGCCCCGGCTTCGATTGAAAAGGCCCGGCCAGATCCGATGCGCATGTCTCCAAACCGGATGCGCTCACTTTCCATGCCGGCTTTGACTTCAGGCGTCCGCTCGGCCGCAGGGGCTGCGGTGAACTCGGTCCAGACCTCCACGACGGTCGTCGCTGGATTGAAATTCGGCGGCATCTCAAAGCCTTCGCGGAGAATGACATCCTGCTCCAATCCGGTGCGCTTGTAGGTGTAGCGAAGATCGGCAGCGACTCCGTCGAAGGAGTCGCGATAGAGGACCGTGTTGGGAGGGTGCAATTCACCGACTGCGTCCTTCAGTTCAGCGATCAGCTCGCTCGCGCCCGTCGCCCGATCGTAAAGCCCGAGACCGAGGACGACGCTGGTAAATCGGGAGCCGTCGGCGGAGACGACATCGACTGCCGCCGGAGAGTTGATGTTCGGGGCGAGGATGACGCGGGTTTGGCCTCGCCTGGCGATGACCCCATCTTGGAACAACTCGAACATCTCCTGGGACTCGACCAGTTGGCCTGTGTTGGCCTCGACGTAGTGAAGGCCGTTGGCCAAGTCGGTGAACGTTTGGACCCGGGACCAGGCTCGGCCGTCGGGCAGAGTGCGAGCTACGGTTCGTTGCCACGTTCGGTGATGCAGCCCGCGCCCGACTTCCACAGTATCCCCGATCCGATCTTGCGCTAGGGCGGGAATCGCAAGGATACCGGCGACACCGGCGACCACGGTCGAGAAACGTTGCCTGTTCATAAAAACGCGTCCTGCGGTGCCAAGGTTTACCAATGGCTGAAAGGATTGTTATCCTTATAGGCGGGCTGGGGGCGGAAGGCGACCGGCAAGTGTTCATCTGGACGGACATTTGTTCATCTACACGGACATTTCTGCGCTTGGCGCCGGTGAACTCCGCGGCGGCGTCTCGAACGGGGCATTGGGGGAAAACGCTTCGAACACCGCATTCAAGGATGTGAACTCGCGACCGGAGCGAAGCTTGCTCGGCGGGTCCCCGAACCAACCACGGAATGCCTTATCGAACGAACGTGTGCTTTTAAACCCCAGCTCGTAAGCAACCTCTTTGATCAGCACTCCCTTGCCCAACAATTCGATTGCGAAATTCCGACGCAGGCCATCAATCCAGTGGTGGCAATCGATTCTCCAGTGCGAACGAATAAACCTGCGGAGCTGCCGCTCGCCAATGGGAATGCTGCGGGCAAGTGTGGCTATGCAGAATCGGGCCGCCCGAGCCCGCGCCTCCCAATCATGAATCGCATCCAGTCGACTAACCATTCGAACCACCTCCCCGCCCGTCGCCTTCGCAAAGCGAAACGGTTCGATAAGGAACATTAAGCTGCAC
>JBGATF010000001.1:0-3587 GCA_044229355.1 Limisphaerales bacterium | reverse complement strand
ACATGTCAAGTGCACGATGAACCAATGGCCACATTTTACATTGTCAGAGACTTGCCCAGCCAGACGGAGCGAATTGCCAAGTCGCCCTCCCGACCCACTTGCGCCGCTCAAAGATCGCAATCACTCGCAGTCCTAACATTTCCTAACACGAAAGGTTCGGGTTGGTGCGCTTTGATGACCGAGTGAGAAATGACGCACATGGCGTTATTGACCAATAAATACGGGGTCAATGGCCACTTTTTGCGAATATCGCCGAAATCGTCGAAGTAGATTCAAATCTCACCGCCCCGACCATCTTTTATTGAGGTTTTTCACTATCGGGTTGCACGATCGGCTTGTTTTCCTAACGCACCCCCAACCCATCGGAATTTCACTCCGGTCAAACCTGGAAAAGCTTCACCCGAGGGAGACGCAGCGCATTCGCCAAGTCTGCTTGGAGTTTGTCACACGTGACGAAGGCCGCCGCTTGCTGGCGAATGGCTGCCGCGACATGGAAGTAATCCCAAGTTCCGGCGGCGATCCCGGCGGCATGCTGCGCGCTGAGTTCGTCGGCGTCGTCGAGAACGTCGGTCAGCCGTTCCCGGCCTATTCGCAAGCGCTCCTTTTCTGCCGCACGGAACGCGTTCCAGGCTGTGCGAGCATACGACGACCGCAGCTTGCGTAAATTGTGTCGGACTTCGAGTCGAAGCACCGGGTTCCACAGGAATTCCGTCACATTCTCCCTCGCCCACCGAGTCACTGGCTCGGCAAACTCGTCGTCGGGATGAAACCACGCCACCAAGACCGAACTATCGGCGTAAACGATCATCGTCGTCGCCGTGCGCGTTCCTGGAGGACAGGATTGGGTGTGGTGCCGGCGGCGTCCTTTTGTGCAGCCCACACCTCGGACATGATTTCGTCCCACTCGACTCCTGCCGCCTCATCGGCCGGCCGAAGGGTACCGATCAGCTTGCCGTTTCGCATGATTTGAAACGTCTTGCCTTTGGCAACCTCATCCAGAACGGCGCTGGTTTCATTGTGCAGTTGTCGGGCATTCAGCACGGTCATGGCTGACATTGTGTCACATCGAGTGTTACACGTCAATCGAGCAGTCTGCCCCATTTCCAATTCTGCCCCTTCGGCCAGGATTATGCACCGGTCTCCGTTGCAGAGACTCTGGAAGAGCTCGCCCATCTGCTCGCGTTCACCGGACGAACGAGGCAACTGAACGATCAGCCCATCGGCATACTCTCGGCCATCCTTCGACCGATATACATCCCGCGGTCCCAGAGGCAACCAGGTGCGAACTAACCCCGGGCGGCTCGGCGAAACAAAAACGCCGACGCGACAAAGAGGAGGCCGAGAAACGCATTCCCTCCGAGCCCGCGCCATTCCGGCGGCGTCCAGGAGGCCAGCTCAGGATGTCGCGTCATCCCGATGAAGAACGCCGCCGCCAAAACCAGGCCCTGAGCCAGCGCGGTGACGAACAAGGCCCGGGACATGCCTCCGGCCCGCAAGCGCGCCACGGCGGCGCTGATCACACCCACCGGCGGCACCACGAAATACATCGCCGCAAACGGAGTCACGTCCGCCATCTGGACAAAGTTGCTCCAGGTCAGCAGAAAACCTGCGACAAACGCAATGGCGACCGCGGCTCGATAAGCCACTCCTTCGCCGCGCGTGACCAGCTGGTAAATGAAACCCAGGCCGAAGATCAGCGCGCCCACCACCACGAAAGCCCGGGGCGGCCACCTCCATCCGTCCACAACCCGGCTGCAAAACACGAGGATCAACACCGCCACCGTGGCGATCAATGCCGGGCTTTTCCAGAGGCTCCGGCGCGGTGCGCGGCCGCCGCTCATTCTTCCTGCCACTGTCTCGTCCGCCTGCATGTTGGTGTCCATAGAATGCCAAAGAGCGCGTGTGGAGCGCGAGCCCTCATAAAGTCGCCCCGACCTTCCATTCGTTGCCAAGGCGTTGAACTTTCTTTCCGACGGTTCCACTTCCACCCTTCTCGCCCTCCATCTCCAACCGGAGAATCACCTCGCTGTCCGATAAAGTTTCCTTGCTCAAAACCCGGATCCGTTTGGTCATCCCGAACTGGTTGGAAATGCTGTTCCGGAATTGAGCCTCGTCCGACAACCCTTGGCGCTGCCACCTCAGGCGTACCCGGGCTTGTTGATCCGGCGACAGACTGTTCAAAAACCGTTCCAAATCGCGGTTCACCGCCGACCACACGAGCGACACCAACGCGGACTCAGGAGTGGCGTAACCTCGGAACGCCCAGCTCTCCCGCGGAAAGTCGTTTTCGCTCGCCGCGCCGGCGGCAACGGAAGGCGCCGGCTGACTTTGCGGCACTGGCGTCGGCGTGTTTTCAGGGCGCAGTTTCATCTGGTGCCGAATGGCCAGCGGCGCACCCACGCCGACGGCGATGAGGGTGGCAGTGAGAAGAAGCTTCTGCAGTGTGGTCATGGCGATGGCTTTGATGGTGGCTGCGCCGGCGGTGGCAGCGACAGCTGTCCCGGCGGCCGCGGCGGAAATCGTGGTGGCCAATCCGACCGGTGCCGCTTGGACGGCGCCGGCCGAAAGCGCGAGCGCAATCCCGCTCGCGCCGACTGTGACGCCTCCTTCGCTGAGAAACTCGCGCAAGCGTTCGACCGCCCGGTTGACCCGCTTCCGCGCGGTGTCGTCGGTCGTGCCGAGACTTTCACCGACTTCGCGCAGGCTTTTGTTCTCGAAGAAGCGCAGCAGGATGGCCGTACGATCGACCTTGTCGAGCGCGTGCATGGCGTCGTCGAGGAGCGGTTCGATTTGCGTCCAGTCGTCAGCCTTGGCGTTCATGGCATTCATTTCCAGAGCAGTTTGTTCGCGGAGCTGTCGTCGCGCCTCCCCCCGGACAACGTTAATCGCTGTGCGCCGGGTCACCGCGTAGAGCCAAGCGGTGAGAATGGTGTCGGCCTTCAAGCCGCCAGCGCTACGGGCGAGGTCGATGAAGACCGATTGGGCGACTTCTTCAGCAAGCTGCGGCGAGCGGACCTGGCGAATTGCGGCCCAGTAAACCAACCCCAAATGGCGCTGAACGAGTGCAGTAAAGGCATCCTGCGATTGCTCGCGGGCGAACTCGTTCAGAAGATCCTGATCGGTTTTTGTCATTTTCCACCAGTATATCCCCGCCAAAACTTCAAATCGGAAAACGGTCCGAAGCTAGGGCCCGCTCTCCGCAGCGGGCCGAGCCGAGTTGGGCGTAGCGCACGCGTCCTCGCGTGCAAGTCAGGCGGCGTCTCGCCGCCCCGTCCGCAGCCCGTTCACCTCCTTCCCACCCAGCGACGCAGGATGCGTCGTCACCTGCCGGCGGGACGCCGGCGCTACTTTCCGTTGTAGCGCACGCGTCCTCGCGTGCAAGTTAGGCGGCGTCTCGCCGCCCCGTCCGCAGCCCGCTCACCTCCTTCCCACCCAGCGACGCAGGATGCGTCGTTACCTGCCGGCGGGACGCCGGCGCTATTTTCCGTTGTAGCGCACGCGTCCTCGCGTGCAAGTTAGGCGGCGTCTCGCCGCCCCGTCCGCAGCCCGCTCACCTCCTTCCCACCCAGCGACGCAGGATGCGTCGT
>JBGATF010000051.1:0-48092 GCA_044229355.1 Limisphaerales bacterium | reverse complement strand
GTCGACAACGCCGTCAGCCGATCTAAAACGATCTGGCTTACCCATCGACCCGCAATGCGCACCGCGTCCAACACGCACACCACTTTCCACTCACGCCACCAGCTTGTCTAGCAGAAACTTTTGTGGGTAAAGAGGAGGACCTGTCACCGCTTTTCCAAGGGCGACTTGTCGCCCGTCATCACTCCTTTTCAAAAAGACGCTGGCTGGATCGACGTGCGTGCCCTTCGCCCGCGGAAGGCGAAATTTCCTGAAACGGAGTTAAAGGATCATCTCCTTAAACTGTTTGGTCGCGATACCAACCGGCCGGTCGACTGGAATGCCGGCGCAGGCCAGGATCGTTGTGAGCAGGTCGCCTTGGTTGCCCCTGGTCTCTGACAAGTAACGGCCGGTGTTGACGGAGCCGCCGCCCTTACCTGCGATGATGAAGGGAAGGTTTTCGCGGGTGTGCTTGTTCCCGTCTTCCAGGCCGGAGCCCCACATCATGATGCAGTGGTCGAGCAGGGTTCCGTTGCCTTCGCGCAGGCTGTGCATCTTTTTCACCATGTAGGCGAACTGGGAGATGTTGAATGAGGTAATCGCGGCGACTTTCCGGACCATTTCTGCCTCGTTGTTGTGATGAGTTTGGGAGTGGTGCTCGTTTGCAAATCCCAGTTCCGGATAGGAGACACCGTTCGGCGTCGAACCGATGTACGTGCTGACCCGAGTCGTGTCGGTCTGGAACGCCAGCACGTTGAGGTCGCACATCACCTGCATGTACTCGCTGCGTTTGTCCCCCTCGGGAATCTTGACCTCGATCGGAGGCGAATCCGAATCGTGGCGTTTGTTCACATTGACTCCCGCCTTCTCCAGCGCCGCCTCCTTCTGGCGGAATTCGATGGCCGCGATGCGGCGTTCAACGGACCGCACGCTATCCAAATATTCGTCCAGCTTGTGCTGATCATCCAGAGGCAACTTTCGGCGCAGATCTCTCGCGCCACCGATAACCAGATCCAGCATCTGCCGATCGAGGGGATCTGCGCGAATGACGGGCCCGGGTTGGCCCGATTTTCCGAAGAGCCGGTTGAGGACGTTGCGCGGATTGATTTCGGCGGGGAGAGCCTGGGTTGGAGACCGAAAGCTGCAGTGGGAATAATATCCCTCGTTGAGGCCTTCCTGGTTCTCCTTGTGCGTTTGCGGCATCGTGGCCAGCTCCAAGGAAGGCAACGGGGTGAGACTGCCCACGTAATTTGCCGCGATCTGGTCGGCCGAAATCGCGATGTTGATCCGGTTTCGCGTGTTCGCATCGGGCAGCACCGCGGTCAGCCAGGTCGACAGCTCCAGCGCATGCGGCGCCCCATTGAAGGGAGCGATGGGAACTCCCGCGATCCCCTTCATCAATAAACATTGATCGAGGATCGGCCGGAGCGATTCCAGGGCGGGAGGCGGGGTCGAAAGAAAGCTCTCAGCACTCCGGGGCCAGAACTGATCCATGATGACCCCGTGGGGCATATACATGAATCCCAGCCGAACGGGCGGTTTGTAGGGTTTCTCCCGGGCCGGCTCGGCCCAGCCCATCGATTCCAAAAGGGGCAGCGCGAGCGAAGCTCCAATCCCCTTCAGACAAGTCCGGCGATTGATTAGGAATTTACTTTTCATGGGAGATGGGGGCGGCTCCTTCCTGGACCCGGCGGTGAGTGAAAGGGTAGCTGGTCACGATTTCAGTGATGAGAGTCCGCAGGCGATAGCCGTCTTTGGCGATGGTCTCCATCAAATGATCGACCACGATTTCGTCGTAGCCTTCCAGCTGGCGGCATAGGGCATAGGCGAGAAGTTTCTCCGCCAAATTGCGGGTGAGGTCATCCTTTCGCGAGGCGATCATGGCCTTCAGTTCCTTGGGGGAAGAGAAATGTTTTCCCCCGGGAAGTTCGCCGCCGGCGTCAATCGGCCCGCCGCTCTCATCGCGGTCGCGCCATCGTCCAATGGCGTCGAAGTTCTCGAGGCCAAAGCCGATCGGATCGAGAACCTTGTGGCAGTTGGCGCACATGGGATCCTTGCGATGCAACTCCGTGCGTTGGCGGAGCGTCAGAGCCGCGATTGTCCGCTGATCCTGTTTCTCGAGGGTTGAAACGTTGGGCGGCGGTGGAGATACGTGTTCGCCCAGCACCTGCTCGAGCACCCACACGCCGCGCTTCACCGGGCTGGTGCGGTTGGGCATCGACGTCATCGCCAGTATGCCAGGCATTCCCAGAATGCCGCCGCGATTGGCATCGCTCAGCTTCACCTTGCGCCAGCGGGAGCCGATGACTTTTTTGTCCAGGCCGTATAGCCCGGCCAGGGTCCCGTTGAGGAACGTGTAATCGCAATCCACCAATCGGACGATGCTGCCATTTTCGCGCACGAGGTTTTCAAAGAACAGACGGGCCTCGTCATACATGGCGGAACGCATCGCGCTGTTCATCTGGGGAAATTTCGCCGGATCAAAGGTTTTACTTGGCAGGCCCCCTACCCCGAGCCACTGGGCGCCAAATCCGTCAAACAACGCCCGCGAGCGCCGATCGTCCAACAGACGTCTCGCCTGCGCCCTCAGCACTCCCGGTTCGTGAAGTTTCCCGCGATCGGCCAGGGACGACAGTTCCCCATCGGGCATGGTGGCCCAGAGCAAGTACGATAGGCGGGAAGCCAGTTGATGATCATCCAGCGGAACAATCGTTCGACCCGATTCGGCGCTCGTGGCCGGCGTGATGAAGAGGAACTGCGGGGAGACGAGGACGGCTTTGAGCATCAGGCGGAGGGCATCCGGGTAGGCGAGATCGTTTGCGCGCGCCAGTTGGAATACCTGCAACAGGACATCGAGCTCCGCCCCCGAGGGCGGGCGGCGATAGGCGTCGCGGGCGAACGAGCGGGCGACCTTACCCGCCGCCGCCCATTCATCCATGCCCGGACCGGGTGCCCTCCCGAGCAGGCGTCTTTGGATTCTGTCCGGCCGGGCATCTTTGGCGGGCAGGGCCTGATCGAGCACTCGATTGGCGATGGAGAGATACTGTTCCGATTGAAGCGGCGCCAGCGTGTTCAGATAGCCCTCCCCAAAAACCTCATCCGGCAACGAATCGGCCACTGAGGGATCCACACCGAGCAGGTCGTGCAGCGTGTTACCGTATTCCACCTTTGTGAGACGACGGATGACGAACGGCCCCGGATCCTTGGAGCTCAGAAATTTGAGGCTGCCGATCCCGTCGAGAAACTTGCGACGCTCCTCAGGGGTCGGCTGCTTCTCGGCATCGTCCGGCGGCATTTCGTGGGAAGTCACGACAGCGACGGCCTGCCTCCACCGCGTTCGGGACGCGGTCTCACCGGGATTCTTGAGCGCCGGCCCGAAGTTGATCCCGCCTTTCTGCTTGTTTTGCCCGTGACAACGCGAGCAGTAACTGTCGACGAATGGAGTGACGAATTCCTGGAGGGACTTCCTGGCGGCGGCTTGCAGCGCGGCAAGGTGCGTGTCGTCGGCCGACGCGACGGATGTCGCGGCGCGAGTCGGCACTGGCGAGGCCATGACAACGAAGGCCATCATCAGAGCGCCGCCAAAACTTCCGCTTCTCTTCATTTATTGCTCCCTCGCTATTCCTGCCCATGGCGGCATTCGAGGCGATGAATACTAGGCGCTCCAAGGGGGCAAGATATTCAGATGAACGTTGATCGGCCTTGGCCTCACGGGAAGCGCCGACGAGTTTTGCACTCGTGCCAACTGGTCCATGAACCGAGGACTGTCCTCCCCTCATCCGTCCCGCTTGCGAGACACCTTTTTCACCCGAAGCATGGGGAGTGGTTCATGCAGAGACTCTTGTTCCTGACGGACCTGCTCAGGGCCCATGAACCGAACACGCAGAAAGGTAGGGCTGGCGCTCCGCCGCCAGCCGGCAGTCCGGACGGCGGTCCGCACCAGCGGCGCGCTGCGGAGAGCGCGCCCTACCATCCGGTTCATGGGAAGATTACGCGCAGGGAATCTGCGCCATTCACCGCCCGCCGGATCTCGAACGGTCTCGGCTTGCGCGAATGGCTCAGCGAGCAGCGGCCGGCGCCGCCGTTGGCTCAGGGCGCCAGCGTGAAATCCAGCCGCTCACCCGCTCCCGCAGCGCTTCGAGGTAAAGATAGATGACCGGCGTGATGAACAGAGTGAGGAGTTGCGAAACCACCAAACCACCGACCACCGCCAGACCCAACGGCTGCCGGGCTTCGCCCCCCGCCCCGTAGCCGAACGCGATCGGCAAGGTGCCCATCAGCGCAGCCATGGTCGTCATCATGATGGGACGGAAGCGCAGCAGGCAGCCTTGGTAAATCGCGTCGTGAGGGGACTTGCCGTGGCGCTGGGCGTCGATCGCGACATCGATCATCATGATGGCGTTTTTCTTCACAATGCCCACGAGCATGATCAGGCCGACGAAGGCATAGATGTTCAAATCGACATGGAAAATCATCAGCGTGAGCAGGGCACCAAAACCGGCCGAGGGCAGCCCGGAAAGGATGGTGATGGGATGGATGAAGCTTTCGTAGAGAATGCCGAGAATGATGTAGATCACGACAATCGATATTCCCAAAAGAATGAGCAGGCCGCCCTGAGACGAGGCGAAGACCTGGGCGGCACCCTGAAAGCCGGCGCTGAGCGTGGCGGGCACGTGCATCTCCGCGCGCATGCGATCGACCTCTTCGATCGCCGGGCCGAGCGCGTAGCCGGGCGCGAGGTTGAAGGAAATCGTGACCGACGGCAGCTGCCCGAAATGGTTCACCGTCAGCGGGCCGGCGCCGCGGGAGATGCGGGCCACCGCTTCCAGCGGCACAAGGGCGCCCGTGTTGGCGCGAACGTGGAGGTGGGAGAGAGCCGTCGGGTCACGTTGAAATTCAGGCAACACCTCGAGAATGACCCAATACTGGTTGACCGCAGCGTAGATGGTGGAGACCTGGCGCGATCCGTAGGCGTCGTAAAGCGCGTTCTCGATCTGCTCCGGCGTCACGCCCAACGCGAGGGCGCGATCGCGATCGATGTCCACCCGAACCTGCGGGCTGTTGATCTGGAGATCGGTCGAGACATCCTGAAAGCCGGGCAGCGCCGCCATCCGCTCCTGGATCTTCGGCGCCCATTCGTAGAGTTCTTTCAGGTCGGGCCCCTGGAGGGTGTATTGGTAGAGGCTCTTGGTGATCGCGCCGCCGATGCGGATGATGGGCGGGTTCTGCAGGTAAACGTTCATTCCCGGGATCGCGGCGAGTTTCGGTCGCAGCCGTTGGATAATCTGATCGACATGCGGCCGCCCGGTGGAACGAGGTTTGAGCCGGACAAACACGCGGCCGTTGTTGGGAGTGGTCGTCGGCCCGCTGGCGCCGACGGAGGAAACGTAGTTCAGGATGTTGGTTTCCTGGTCGAAGACCCGCATGACCGCTTGCTGGTGTTTCACCAGCGAATCGAAAGAGATATCCTGGCCGGCTTCCGTCACCGCAAAGATCTGGCCGTTGTCTTCGCTCGGGAAGAAGCCCGTGGGCATAACATGGAACAAATACGCCGTGGCAAAGAGCACGAGCACGGCGACGACGAAGGTGAGGACATGATGTTTCATCACCCGCTGCAGGCACCAGTCGTAGGCGTGGAGCATGCCGTCAAAGACGCGCTCGCTGGCCCGGTAAAGCGCGCCGCGCTGCGCCTCCTTGGCCGGTCGGGACCGGACGAATCGACTGCAGAGCATCGGCGTGAGCGTGAGTGACACGAACCCCGACACCAGCACCGCCACCCCGATGGTCACGGCAAACTCGTGCAACAATCGGCCGAGGATACCGCTCATGAACAACACCGGAATGAAAACCGCGGACAAGGAGAGGGTCATCGAGATGATCGTAAAGCCGATCTCTCGCGATCCCTTGAGCGCCGCCTCGAATGGCGACAGCCCCTCCTCGATGTGACGCATGATGTTTTCCAACATGACAATGGCATCGTCGACGACAAAACCGACCGAGAGCGTCAGCGCCATGAGGGAGAGATTGTCCAGGCTGTAGCCCAGGAGATACATGGCGGCGAACGTGCCCACGATGGACATGGGCAGCGCCAAACTGGGGATGACCGTCGCCGACAGGTTGCGCAGGAACAGGAAGATGACCATGACGACGAGACAAACCGTCAGGCCGAGAGTGAATTGGACGTCGTGCACGGATTCACGAATGCTCAGGGAGCGGTCGTAGAGGATTTCGAACTCGACCGAGGCGGGAAGCTGCTCGCGAAAGCTCGGCATCAGCCGGCGGATGTCGTCCACGACGCGCACGGTGTTCTCGCCGGGCTGGCGTTGGATCGAGAGCGCGATGGATCGGGCGCCATTGACCCAGCTGGCGATCTTGTCGTTCTGGACGCTGTCGAGGACGTGGCCGAGTTCCTGCAGGCGGATCGGCTGGCCGTTTCGATAGGCGATGATCATTGGGCCGTAGTCGGCCGCCTTGAGCAACTGGCCGTTCGCCTGGACGGTGAAGGCTTGATGGTGACCGTAGAGTGTGCCGGTCGGGATGTTGACATTGCCGGCGGCGATGGCGCCGTGGACTTCGTCGATGCCGATCCCGCGGCTGGCGAGCGCGTTCGGATCCAGCTGCACGCGCACGGCGTAAGTCTGGGCGCCAAACACGGAGACCTGGGCCACGCCATCAACCATCGAAATGCGCTGGGCCAGCAGCGTCTGGGCGTACTCATCGACCGTCGAGAGCGGCAACGTGTCCGAACGCAGGGAGAGAAAGAGGATCGGTTGATCGGCGGGATTCACCTTGTTGAAGGTGGGCGGCGTGGGCATGCCGGGCGGCAGCTGGCGCGACGCCTTCGAGATGGCCGACTGCACGTCCTGGGCGGCGGCGTCAATGCTGCGCGAAAGCGAGAACTGGATGGTGATTTGCGCCAGCCCGAGCGCGCTGACCGATGACATCGAATCAATGCCGGCGATCGTGGAAAATTGACGCTCCAGGGGCGTGGCCACGGCCGACGCCATCGTCTCCGGGCTGGCGCCGGGTAGGCTGGCGGAAACCTGAATCGTCGGATAATCGACGTTCGGCAGATCGCTCACCGGCAGGTAGCGATAGCTGAGGATCCCGAAAAGCAACAGGCCCACCATCACCAGCGTGGTCATGACCGGCCGGCGAATGCACAGCTCCGGCAGGTTCACGGCTGCTTTCCTCCTGCCGGCTGAGCGGCGTCGCCGGGTTTGGATGGAGCCCGCCCGCCCGTCTCGCCCGCCTTGGTGTCTACCGCCGAACCCGGTGTCAGGCGCAGCTGTCCATCGGTCACCACCGTCTCCCCGGGACGCACTCCACTCTGAATGACCGCCTCGCCGTCCAGGGTCGGCCCGAGCGTGACCGGGCGCTTCTCGACCGTTGAGCCGGGAGTGACGACGAAGACATATTCGCCCGCCTGCCCCGTCTGCACGGCGGCGGAGGGCACCACCGTTGCATTGGTGAGATGGCCCAGCGTGAGCGTGATATTCACAAACTGCCCGGGCCAGAGCGTTTCCTGCTCATTCGCAAACGTGGCGCGCAGGAGAATCGTGCCGGTGGTGGTGTCCACCTGGTTGTTGACGACCTCCAGCCGTCCGGTCGCGTCATGCTCGGGGTGGCCTGAGGAATCGGCTGCCGCCACTTCGAGGGCGCCCTTCCCCATCGCCTCGCGCACCGCGGCCAACGAACGTTGCGGGACGCCGAAATCCACGTAGATCGGCTTCGTCTGGTTGATCACCGCAAGGACGGTGTCATTGTTCTTCACCACGTTGCCGGCATCGACCAGGACGAAACCCGCGCGGCCGTTGAGCGGCGAGCGAATCGAACAATAGGAAAGTTGGACCCGGGCAATTTCGACCGCGGCCTTATCGGCCTCGATGGTGCCGCGAAGCGATGCCACGCGGGACCGATTCACGTCGACGGCCGAAGCGGAGACCGCCTTCGTATTGGCGAGGTCATCGGTTCGTCGCATGTCAGCCTCGGCGTTTTGGAGCGACGCTTGATCGCGGGAGAGAATTGCCTCGGCTTGCGCCAGCGCGACCTCAAAGGCGCGCGGCTCGATCTGGAAGATGAGCTGGCCCTGCTTGACGTCGTCGCCCTGCTTGAAACCAATCTGACCCAATTGACCATCGACACGCGGTTTAACCGACACGGTGGCGTAGGGGCGGACCGTTCCGACCGCGCGAAGCTGGAGGGGCACGGTCTTGGGCGCGGCGACTGCCGTGCTGACCGGCACCGGGCCGCCGCGTCCGCGCTGCAGAGCCGCCGACTGGGCCTTGCGTTGGCATCCGCTCGAGATAAGCGCGAGGGCCGTGAACGTCATCGCCATGGCCAGTCGAGAAATCATGTTGCGCATAGGTCCCGTCTAATTTGCCTTCTCCTCCGCTTCCCACCCACCGCCAAGAGCCTTGTAGAGGGCGACGAGGTCCACGGTGATCGCGCGTTGACTTTGCGCCTGCGCATCCTCGGCCTCGAAGAGAGCGCGCTGCGCGATCAAGACATTCAAAAACTCACCCAGGCCGCTCGTGTAAACCTGGCGAGCCAGGTCAACGGCGCGGCGGCTGGCCTTCACCTGTTCATCGAGAATCGTGAGACGCTCCTTCTCCTTGGCGAAGTTGCCGAGAGCGTTTTCAACGTCCTCGAGCGAGAGCAGAACCGTTTGCTGAAACTGCGCCAACGCCTCCTCCTGCTCGGCCGTGCGCGCCCGAATCTGCGCGCGTAGCCGCGGGTATTCCAACAGGCGCCAGCGCATGGACGGCCCCGCCGTCCAGAACTGGCTCCCTGGGGAGATCAAGGTCGAAAGGTCCAGGCTCTGAAAGCCCGCCGAGCCGACCAGGTTGAACTTGGGAAATAGCTCGGCGGTCGCGACCCCGATTTGTGCGTTCGCCGCCGCCAGTTGCCGCTCGCTACGACGGACATCCGGGCGGCGCTTGAGCAGATCCGACGGGAGGCCGGCGGGCACCTCGACCGGGACTGGCGGGATTGGTGCCGCCGCATTCAGTTCGGTCACCAAGACACCCGGAGCCTGCCCCACCAGCAGGCTGAGCCGGTGAACGAATTGCTTCTCGAGAGCCTCGAGCGAAGGGAGCTGCGACCGCGTCGCCGCAAGAAGCGCCGCCGCCTGGGAAACATCCAGATCGCTTGCGAGGCCGACGCGCGCGCGCTCTTCCGTGATCTTCACCGTCTCCTGCTGGGCCGCGAGATTATCGCGAGCGATCGCGATCCGGCGCTGGCTTGCCCGAAGCTCGACATAATTCCTGGCCACCTCGGCCAACACAGAAACGAGGACGGCCCGTTGATCTTCAGCCACCGCCTGAAGGCTGGCGCTTGCGGCTTCGAGCGCGCGCCTTTTGCCGCCGAAGACGTCGATCTCCCAGGTCGCGTCGAAGCCGACCTGATAGGTCTCGGTGTCGATTAGGCGGACAGGGAACGCGAGCGCGTTTTGACTGCGTCGTGCCGTCGTGAATGAAGCGTCGGCGTCGATGGTGGGAAGAAAGTCGGCGACGGCTTGTCCGCGGAGTGAGCGCGCGGCGCGCAGCCGTGCTTCGGCGGCCTTTAAATCGAAATTGGCATTCGCGGCGCGTTCCACCAGGGAATCAAGGGTGGGGTCATTGAACCCCTTCCACCAATGCGCCAGGCGGGCCGGGCCGTTCGTTCCACCGCCGGGGCTGACCTCGGCCCAGGCCTCCGGCCAGGAAACCTTCGCCGGTCGATAATCGGGCCCGACGCTGCATCCTCCCGCCCAAATCAGAAGGGCCAGCCACGGGAGCGAGGAGGCGATTTTCATTCGGGCCATCTCACGATCGCGCGGCGCCGCGCAGGAAAAGGTCGAGCACGAACCCCGCCTGATCGACCAGCGGCTGATTCCCCTGGCTCTCCAGCCAATCCTGGGTGAGCTGAATCATCATCCCGGAAAGCGCGATGGCCAGTCGCTGCGGGTCGCCCTTGCGGATGACGCCACGACGCTGGCCTGCGCGGAGGAGCCTCGCCAGCAGGTCGAGGTAGCTTCGGTAGAGCGCGCGCACGCCCTTCCATCGCTCGTGCTTGCTCCAGCCGAGGTTCATGCCTTCCCGCACGTAGATTTGGAAGAAGGCCCGGTTGCGATCGAAATACTCCATGCGCGCCTCGATCAGCTTCTGCAATGCGTCGATCGGCGCGGCCGTGGATCCCACCCGCTCCCCGATGCATTGGATGAGGTCCCGCACCTTGGATTCGAAAAGTTCGAGGTAAAGGGATTCCTTGTCCTTGAAGTAGAGGTAAACGGTGCCCGTCCCGTACTCGGCGGCCTCCGCGATCTCCTCGATGCTGGCCGCGTGATATCCTTTTTCCGCAAAGACGCGCTCTGCCGCGTGGAGGATATCCGCCCGGCGCCGGAGCCGATCCCGCTCCCGCCGCGGCACTGGCCTGACCCGGCGCTCAGAATCTGAATTGCGATTCACTTCCTGAAGTGGAGCTCAGGCCGAGGGAGCTGTCAAGGCGGCGGCCGCGCGGCGGTGCGATTGAAAGTTCCGGCCAGCGGGACCGGTGGAGCGCGGCGGGAATCCCGCAGAGCGAGAGCCACGCCGCTTTGGCTTCGGGCGCAGTTTGGAAAAGCCGGGGTCGATCTTTCCTATCGTTTCCCGGATTCCAAGCCGTGGATTTGGGGACGGAGGAAGACGCAGCAGCAAGCCCGTCAGGTCCTAATGCTTGAACGAGCGAGCGCGGAAGCGCTTACCTCGGAAAGGAGGAGTTGTCTACCGGCGAGGGCACTGGCTTCTTCATACCGCAGCCAAAAAAAATCTTAAAACCCTTGTCCCGCAAAAGATGGCTATCCGTCTTAGGTAGTAGAGCCAGCAAGGCCGGGCGGAAGCGGTCTGGCCCCCGGTCGGGCCGCCGGGAGCCAGAACCGGAACGGTTAAAGACCACCCAATCGGTAGTAACGATTCTGGCCGGCGTCGACCGGATCACTGACCTGCCGCACCGAGCCATCGCCAAGAAAACTATCGAGCAATTCCCACGCGGTTGCCTCGAGTGCTCTCTTGGATTCCAGCCGATACGGGCGCCCGACTTCAGTGGGGTACGAGAGACTCACACCGGCCCCAGGAACGCGCTCGATGCTCAACCGGCCGGGTCTCGCTGGTTTCGTGGATTCGGCAAGAACCTCCACGCGCTCGATGCCATCGCCTTCGATCGACACCTTGGACAACCACTGCAGAGGCGTAGCCGGCGACTGGGCGAAGATGCGCAGTTCATCCCACGGCACGGGCCACGGCCCGGCGACCGCCTCACTCCAATGCAGCGCGAACCCCGCTGTGCCAAGCGGCGTAACGCTGGTGCTTGAGGCAAAGCGAAACGGCAACGAGTCGAACGCCAGCGATTCCAACGGCATCGGCCCCAGCACGCGCACACCGTGTCGGTAGCCTTCGACCTGGGCGCTGGTCGCACCGCTCCCGGTAAAATCAGCAGAGACCGCCCATCCGCGTAAGCGGCCACGGAGGACAAGTTTGTCCTCAACGGGTTCGCCCGGCCTCGGCCGCACGGGGCCAGCCACGATGAATTGCAACGAACGATCCAAGAATCCGGCGCCATCCGGACCTCCGAAGCCGATGACCTGCGGGGCCGCGATGTCCAGATCGACGCTGGCGTAACGCGCCGCGTTGGCGAAATCGGGCGAGAGGTGCGGGTCCGGACCGCCATCGGGTGGCGGCAGAGGCAGGCCTGACCCGCTGGGAATGAGATCGAGCGACAGGTTGTTCCCCAGACTTTGGCTTTGCACGCTTAAGCTGCCCCACGGCAAGGGTTGTGGTCCACGCCAGGCGATCAGCGTGTCCAGATCACCGTTCAGGCGGTGCAGCAAGTCGAATTGCTGAATCCATTCATCCCCGAGGCGAATGCCTCGGTCGGGGCAAGTGAGGCAGCCGGGATCCAGAAGGACTCTCACGTCCAGGACATAACCAGGAACGAGGCAATCGGGCCACGGCTCGCACGGAGGCACATTCGCGGGCGTGAAGTCACCAGCACCCGGGAGCGCCGGATCCAGGTCAGGAGCGACGAGGAGCGTGGTGACTTTCGGCCGCGGCGGGATAGGTGACGTGGTGCCGCAGCCGGGACCATCCTCCTGAACGGTCCACAAAAACGCCGTGAAGCCGGACTTCAACCGAACAACGCCGCCCGCGAGGACGTTCAGGCCGCCATTGCTGGAACACAGCGACAGAGGATAAGAACCGCCGTTGGGGATGCGCGCCAACGGATGAAGCACGCCATTGCCGTCCGATTCGTCAATGCGCAGCCGGTCGACTCGATTGCTTGGATCAAACAGCGAGGAGAGCCGCGGAGGCGCGTCCGCCGCGATGCGGATCTCCGTCACGGCTTTGACCACCTTGGGCTCCTCGACGGGCAGCGGCAGGCCCGTCTCGAGCGTGAGCGTCTGGCCTGGCTGCAACCTGAGTTGATCAAATTGGCCGACCCAGCCTTGCGCTCGACCGAACCCGATCTGCGTGCCGTGCGGTCCGGCACTGCCACCCGCCGCGGACCCGCTGACTAGCAGGATCCCGCCTGACAACGGCGTGAGCGTGGCCCCCCCGACCGGCTCGTGCGGCAGCCCGGCGTGATGGACAATCCCACCTCCTGAAGCGATGACCGGACACGAGCACGGCGAAAACTCCGACGTGCTCCCATCCGGATGCGTGGCCGTCGTGGTGATGTATGCGCCTACGGGAATGGTCTCCGGGAAAACGGTGATGAACGGGCCTGCGTTGCCGAAGGCGTCGGTCGTGACGTTCGTCGTGCCCAAATAGTGGCGACCCTCGCCGTAGCCGCTTGGATCGCAGGACGGGCTCCAATAATAGTGAATTGCGAAGGTCTGGAGCGGCTCGGAATTGAGCTGGCAACGGACAAGGGTACCGCTTGGCCCGGTCTCCGGCGGGAAAGCCACGCACAGGTAGAAGTCGGGGTAGTTCTGCTGCCGGTTTGGGCCGGCATCCGGATCCGAGCCATCGTTCGGATTCACCGCGTAGGCCGGCGAAAGATCGACGCCAAGCTGGACGTTGTCCGAGATGGAGTTCTCGACAATCGTGGCGCCAACGCCTTCGAGCACGAGCACACCATCACCGCCGTTGAAACGAACGGTGTTCTGGCGAACAACATTACCCGTTGGGCCGCCCAAGAAATAAACTCCGTCAGCCCCATTGGGCAGTGGCGGAGAGCCGCCAAGGCCGGTGCCGATGAAGTTCCCTTCAAGCGTGTTCATTTGCGGGACGCCCAGCGGACCGACAATCTGCACGCCCCACATCTGGTTACCGGAGATCACATTTGCCTCCCCGGCTCGGGCCGAGCCAACCTGGCAATGTCGGGCGCCAAAGAGTCCCAACCCAAATTGATTCGGCAACGCGACCGTGCCTGACGGCTGGATCCCAATGAAGTTGCCGACGAATTGATGATCATCGCCGTCGTACGCCTCCACGCCGCCGCGCTGATTGCCCGAGATGACATTGCGGGCGCAATCACCGGCGCCCCCAATGGTCACATGCGCGCACGCGTCCAGCACGATCCCGGCGCCATTGCCGGCGTTCGGAATCAGCCCCTGAATATCCAAACCAAGATAATTGCCGGCGACGACGCTATTCTGGTTGTTTACCAATCGCAGGCCAGCCCCAGAGAATCGGTAGATGGCCAGGCCTTTGATCGTGACCGAGTCCGGCGTTTGCACCGTCAAGCCGTTGGTGGGCCCGAGGCCGGCGCCATCAAACTGGACACGCGGAGCGACACCCGGCTGGCAGGCACCACCGGTCGTGGCGTCAATGACGACGCCCTCCGTGATCGGGGGCAGGGCTGAGTTGAGATTGAGCGTGACGGGATAGGAAGCCGACGGGAACTGGAACACGATCACGTCCGGGCCAGGATGGGCGTTGGCGTCGCTAATCGCCCGCCGCAACGACGCGGAGGTGGCCAAATCGGCGGTGTCCGAGACGGTAAACGTCGAGGCGGACGCCGACGCTCGGGTCGTCGCCCAGACGAACGAGATGAGCAGGAGCTGATATGTCGCTTTCATAATGAGGTGCTTGGAGACCCGCTCAACTCGTCGGTGTGCGAGCGGCGGCGAATCCGCTGACCTCTGAGTACAGACTCACTGCGGGGGATTTGTTACAGGCGGACGGGCAGCGCGGGAATGGCATCCCCGCGTCGGGCGGCAATCACCAATCGAGATTCAACCTGGCCAACTCCAGGTGAATTGCGCGCAAGTCCCAGAGCTGGATCTCGCTGCCGAAAGTCGAGGCCGCCAACGTGCCCCCGTCGGGACTGAAGGCCAGAGGACCGATGTTTTTCGGCACGGGAGCGTCGAGCGACGCTATTTTCCGACCGGTGTCCGTTTCGACGAGTTGCAGCAGGTTCACTTCCGGGCAGAGTGCGATCATCTTGCCATCCGGCGAAAAGGCGCCGGGCCCGACCAATTCCCCAGCCGAGCGGCGCGGCACATCCCACGTCTGGCGCCACGTTCCGACTTCCCAGAGCGCGTAGCGATGCGCAGAGCCGACCAGCAGATATCGACTGTCCGGACTGAAGGTCACGAAGCCGCCTTCGGCGCCGAAATTGTGGACGCGCTGACGCGTGCGCGTGTCCCAAATGAACGTGCCGCCCCCTTTCCAATAAGTCGTCGCGATCCAATTGGTGTCCGGGCTGGCGGCGGCGGAGTTGACGTAGCGCATCAATCCGTTGCCGGGCAGCGTCCACCAGCGTTCGGGCGTTTTCAGGTCCACGCAAAAGACCTGGTCGACGGATGGCACCGTCAACACCGGACGCGGACCACGAGTCGCGCTGCCGGCGTCGAGCGACGGGCGGGGCTGGAACTCGAGCCGTCCCTGGTCCTGCAACTCACGGCTTGGATGGCCCTGGATCACGTTCCATTGGTGGAGGTGATCCCGGCCCACCAGCACGACGCGCTTCCCTTCGGCCGTGAACCAGACAGAATGATTGTTGCGATGGGACGCTGCGGCGAGGAGTTGGCCGGTCTGGAGGTCACAGAGCTGCACGCCTTCGACATTCGCGGCAGCGATCCATCGTCCATCCGGACTAAAATCAAAGCCTACAACGCGGCGCGGGGCCCCCAGCGACGGAGTCAGTTCCCGGTAGATCGTGCTGGGATTCAGCTTCCACACGCCGACGCCCTGGCCCTCTCGCACGAAGCCGACTCGCGTATCATCCGGGCTGAACTGGCTGCCGAATCCGGCACGGGATACAAACAGCAACTCGCCCGATCCAGCCTTCCAAAATCGCGTGGTGCCATCATAAGCCGTCGACATCAACAGATCGCCGTGGTGATTGAAGGCGACTTTGGAAACGAGTTCCAAGTGACCCTTGAGAACAAGACAGTTGGTGGATGCTGTATCCCACAGCCAGACGTCGAGGCTGCCGGCAAACGCCACCGCCAACCGAAGGCCGTCCGGATGCCAAGCGAACCAATTGACCTCGCCCGGGTGCGGCAACACCTGCATCGCCCGGCTCTCGACCAAACTCCAAAGGACCAAGTTGGACGCCGAACTGACGGCCAGCGCTCGGCCATCGGGTCGAAAGCGGACCCGACTCGACTCGCCCTCGAGCGGCAGCCTCTTGACCTCCGCCCCGTTCGCAAGGCTGAGCAGGCGGACCCCATTGGTTCCGCTGGCCAGCGCGAGAACCGATTGATCCGGGCTGAAATCCAAGGACAACTGATTGCGGCCCCTCACGCCCACGTTGGTGTTCAGCAGGCGAACGCCGTTGGTCAGGCTCCACACCGAGGCGTCGCCATTGCCGAAGTGGGCCGCGAGCGATTGGCCGTCGGGGCTAAATCGGAGCATGACGGCAGAGCTCGGTGGGCCTTGGAACTGGGCGACCCGCGCGCCGGTATCCATGCGAAACACCGAAACATCTCCGCGTCGCCGTCCGAGCGCGTACCGATCCAGATCCGGCGAGAACACCGGCTGCTCAAAGTCGTTGATCGGCGCGGACTGCCACGATCCTTGTTCCGCGACATCGGTGAGCGCCAGCGCGGCGATGGCTTCATCGCGCAGTTCCATCGACGGGCGAATCGCAGTGGCCGATTGCACCGCCGCGAAACTGGCCTCCTTTCTTCCCGCCACGCCCGTCAGTCGCTGCGCGTGCGCCTGCGCCAATTGCGCCTTCCACAATTGCTCCCGGGCGATCGCCGACGCCCGCCGCGCCTCATTGGCGCTGGCTTCCGCCCGACGCCACTGCCAAACGATCCCGGTCACGCCCGCGAGCAAGGCCACGGCGAGCGCGCCCCACAGCGCCGCCAGCGCCGGTTTGCGCCGGCACCAACCTCCGAATTTTTCCAACGCACCGGCCGGCCGCGCCAGGATGGGTTCGCCGGCCAGCCAATGTTCCAAATCATCCGCCAGGGTCCGCGCCGAGGTGTAACGGCGGGCCGGATCTTTTTCCAGGCACTTGAGGCAGATGATTTCGAGATCGCGATCGATCGGATGAGGGGTCCTGGCTTTCGCCGAGCCGCGCTGGCCGATACCACGCTCCGCCTGTTGCCGCCGAAATGAGGCCACCGTCGGACCGCACGCGACCTGGCTTGGCGGCACCGGCTCATCCTCGATGATCTTTCGCAGCAATCCCTGGAGGTTTTCGTCCGCGAACGGGGGCTGTCCCGCCAGCAGTTCGTAGAGCATCGCCCCAAGGGCGTAAACATCCGCGGCCGTCGTGGCTTCCGCGGCTTGGCCCGACGCCAACTCGGGCGCCATGTAAGCCGGCGTGCCCAAAATTGCCGCGTCTTGAGTGAGGACCGCGTCCTCTTCCATCAATTTGGCCAGACCAAAGTCCGTGATGTGAGGCTCGCCCTCCGTGTCGATGAGGATGTTGGTGGGTTTAAGGTCGCGATGAAGAATGCCGCGTTGATGAGCATAGTAAACGGCCTGGGCAATCTTGAAGACCAGGACCGCAGACTCGCGCGGGGCGAATTCGTTCAGGGAGCCATCGGCCGCCGCACCCCTCGCCAACGTGCCGCCTTCGACGAGCTTCATGCTGTAGAAGTGTTGACCCTGGTGCTCGCCGACTTCGTAGATCGGCACGATGTTCGGATGATCCAAGCGGGCCGCGGCTTCTGCTTCGAGGTGAAAACGCTGCACCTGGGCCGGAGTGGCGAGTTGCCCTGCGGCAATCATCTTCAGCGCCACCAGCCGGTTCAGACTGACCTGGCGTGCTCGAAAAACCACACCCATGCCGCCCCGCGCCAGCTCACCGAGGATCTCGTAGTCGCCAAAAAAACGCTGCAGGGCGGGCCGGCCCAACGCGAGCGCACCCGATGGTGCAGGCGCCCCCCCTTCGAGGCGGGTCGAAAGCGCGAGAGCCGCCAGGCAGCGCGGGCAATTTCCACCCAGCGCGCCTGGCGGAATCGGCTCGCCGCAATGGCGGCAAGTTTTCGTGCCAGCGGCCATCCGTCTTGAGCTTGGATCGGGCTCTTACCAGGATCAGACGCAAAACGACTGAAATGTTACGGCGGTCAGCACGCTCGCCACCAGCCAACACAGCGAGGCCGCCTTTCTCACCGGGCGGTCACCTCAAGGCGGCAAACAGATGCCGGAGTTCCTCCTCGACGTCCTCCGGTCGATGGACAATCCGCGCAATTTCGCTTCGGACTGACTCGCCATAGCGCTGGCGCAACCGATGCACCGCCACCCGGACCGCGCCCTCGCTCAACCGAAGACGTGCAGCTAATTCCGGATACGACACGTCCTCGTCCACGCCGGAGATGAAGGGCTTGAGCTCTTCGAAAAGAATTTGCTTGCCGGTCGCCGCATACTCGGCCGCCAGCGCCGACATCGCTTGCTCCAGCACGGTCAAGGCCCACCGCCGTTCATAAATCCGCTCGGCCGTCCACGGATCGGCGGGTTCCAGCCGGTAGCGCTCCTCGGGATCGCAGCCCTCCCACGCCAGGATCGTTTGTCCACCCCCCCGTTTGAGCCGGCGAGCGCGCACCCATTCTTTGGCCAAAAAATGCTCAAGCGAGGCGAGGAGGAACGAGCGAAACTTGCCCTTTTGTCGATCGACGGATCCGAGCCAGTGCTTTTCCAGAAATCGCGCAAAAAATTCCTGGGTCAGATCCTCGCAGTCCTCGGCCGTGTAGCCTTTCCGCCGGACATACGCGTAGAGCGGATACCAGTAAACACGGCAGAGTTGCGCGAGCGCCGCGACGGCGGCGGCGGATTGGTCGTCCTTGGCCGCCAGCACCACGCTCCAATGAGTGGTCGTGAACTGTGGCGCAGTGGGCAGCGCGTTCGGGTTGATTTCCGGGGACGGCATGGGCGGCGAACTGGAGAGCAGTTTAGGCGCGCTCCGGCCATTACGCCAGCCCGACGACGTCGGAGTGCCGAGGTCTCAGGCGTCCGTCTTCACGGCTATCGATTTGCGTGGGCGGAGCGAGCCGCAGGATGGCGAATGACTTTTCGCTTCTCAGGCCTTCCCTTTTTCTTTCAATTTAGTTGCCTTCTCTGCTCGCCTTTGAAGAAAGGCCGCAATAATCGCAGCCACGCCCGCAACAAAGGTAATCAGGAACGCCGGCGCCACTACACCTGTGATGTCTTCGCCTTTTCCGCGAGATATGATAACTAACGCAACAATCCCTGACACCAGCAAAGCGCTGACGGTGACCCCGGAGTATTTTACAAACTTTAGAAATGGGATCGGATATTCCTTCATCCCACGCCTCATCATGCTGGATAAATTTTCCCGGAGGATACTCGCGGATGTTTCCACAATGAGCCAAAGAAAGAGACCGAGCACTCCCTTGCCTGATTTAATTCTGTCGCGGCAGAGATCATTGAAAGTTTGTTCCATTCCTGTGCCGAAGCGGGCGAAAAACGGCTTCGGGTAAAGCCGGAGGAGCCTGGCATACCATTTCCGGCAACGTCGAGTAGAGGATTCAGAAGCCATAGGCAAAAGAGGTCGCCGCAAGCTGTTTTCTTTTGGCTAACGCCACGACGCCTCGGTAGCGCTCCAACTCCGCGGTAAGCGCAGATTGCCCAACTCTTGTGATTTCATAGTACACTCGGCGCTCATCGTCCAATTCGGCGTCAACTCTCTTCTCGCTCTCCCGAACCAATCCCGCCTCGATCATTCGGCCGAGCGAACCGTAGAGCGTTCCGGGACCCATTTTGACCTTTCCTTGGGAGTCCGATTCCACCTCTTTCATAATTCCGTAGCCGTGACGCTCATTCGTCGAAAGCGCCAGGAGGATGTGAAGCACCGCTGGAGTCAGAGGTGCCTGAACCAATTTCTTCATCAGCACCTGATATATCCGTAGCGGATATATTGTCAACCGTCTTGTTGAGATCGCTCGTTCTGATCGTCGCTCCGCATATTGCCTCGCCCGCTTAATCGAGCGTCAGCAAATCATCAAGGAGAAGACCTCCTCGCACCCGCTCGCGGCTGACCCAACGTCGGAAAAAGAACCGCGGCCTGTAAGCGCCACCTTCCAAATGCCGAAGATCCCATGAGACCAGTGGTCTCGGACTTGAGATCCCGATGAAATGTGTTTTCGGCGGCCTTGGGTGGCGGCCGAGCATGGTCGTCCGAACTCTAACCATGAACGGATCGGTCTCATTGACTTGCCCCATGCCAAAACGTAACCTCCGCGAGTCTCGCCAATCGTGCCAAGACACCAGCGCGCTGGATATTCTTCCTGGCTCGCGCGTTGGGGAAAGGGACCGGACCCGAGAATCGCTCAAGATGTATATGATGCAGAATTTCTTTCGCGCCCGGGCGGTTTTCGCGGTGCTCGCCATGGCGCTCTTCCCTTCCGGGGCAGCCGACCTTGTCTGGAACAATCCCGCCGGCGGCAACTGGAGCGTGGCGGCCAATTGGTCGCCCAATCAGGTGCCCGGGGCCAACGATCGCGCTTTCATCACCAACGCCGCCACCTTCACCGTGACACTCAACGCCGACGCCACCGTGAACACGGTCGTCGTGGGCGGACCAAGCGGCGCCCCGACGCTCGCGCTGGCCGGCGGCACACTAAATCTTGGGACGGGCGCTCTCATCGCCTCCCGGGGAACTTTTACGATCTCCGCCGGCACCCTGGCCGGAGCTGGAGATCTTACGATCGACGGCGCGTTGAATTGGTCGGCGGGCGTCATGGGCGGAACCGGCCGCACGATAATCGGGAGCAGCGGCGTCGCCAATTTGACCACGGCCGGCACCAAAGGCTTGAACCGCACGCTGGAAAATTCGGGGAGCCTGACGTATGGCGGCACGGCGCTGACGTTTGGCTACACAGCCAGCGTGCCGGGGGTGATCAATAACCTTTCCGGCGGGCAGTTCACTGTGACCGGGGATGGCGATCTGACGCAAAGTTCCCTCGCCGCCCACGCCTTCAACAACACCGGGACGTTCACCAAGAGCGGGGGCGGCGCCACGGACCTCACCGGCGTGACCTTCAACAACTCAGGCACCACGGCCATCACTGCCGGATCCTGTACCCTTAATTTCATTGGCACCAACACCGGCACGCTGAGCGTCGGCGCGGGAGCCGTCCTCAACCTGCTGGGCAATTTCACGCAGGGAGCGGGCGGCAGCCTCAGCGGTTCAGGCACCATCAACTTCAGCGCCGGGGCCCACTCCCTCGATGGCGCCTTCACGCCGGCTGGCAGCGTTAATCTCAGCGGCGCCACGGTGACTTTCGTCGTGCCCCAAACCATTCCCCACCTGAATTTTTCTGCGGGAACTTTGACCGGAGCAGGCGATTTGACGATCGCCTCCAACCTGACGTGGGCGAGTGGAATCATGGCGGGCTCGGGCCGAACGGTGCTGGCCAGCAGTGCGGTCGCCGCCTTCTCCACAGGGGGAACGAAAGGCCTGAACCGAACGCTGGAAAACTCCGGCACGGCCAATTATTCCGGAACGGGGTTGACCTTCGGCTATACCGCGCCGGCCGCCGGCGTCATCAACAACCGCCCGGGCGGCGTATTTAACATCACCGGCGACGGGGATCTGAACCAAAGCTCCGCCGCGGCCCACGCGTTCAACAATGCCGGCTCGTTCCACAAAAGCGGCGCGGGGACGGTGACTGACCTGTCCGCAGTCGCCTTCAATAATAGCGGCACCGCCCAGGTCGAAGCGGGCACGCTCAATCTGTCCGCCAGCGGCAGCAACAGTGGCCTGATCGAGGTGCTCGCCGGCAGCACGCTCAATCTGTTCGGGAATTTCAACAACCTCGCCGGGGCGACCATCAGCGGCGGCGGCAATCTCAATTTCCCCAACGGAACTCACAACCTGCTCGGCTCAGTGCTCACGACGGGATTGGTGACGATGAGCGGTGCGACGGTGAACTTCAGCGCTCCGCAGACCCTGGCCAACCTCACGCTCGCAGGCGGCACCTTGCAGGGCAACGGCGATGTGACGATCACCGGCGGCTTCAATTGGAGCGTGGGCACGATGATGGCCGGCGCGCGCACCATCGTGGCGCCAGGTGCGACCGCGACATTGAGCGGAGCGGCGACCAAGGGTCTGAACCGCACGCTGGAGAATTCCGGAACCATCACCTACAGCGGGTCCGCGCTGACGTTTGGTTATGCCGCGGCGGCTCCCGGCGTCATCAACAACCTTCCGGGCGGTGTCTTCAGCGTGACGGCGGACGGCGATTTCAGCCAGAGCTCGATCGCCGCGCATGCGTTCAACAATAGCGGGACATTCAACAAATCCGCAGCCGGGACGGACACCGACTTCAACGGAGTGCCCTTCCTGAACACCGGGACGGTCAACCTGACCTCCGGCACCTTGAGCTTCAACTCCGGCGGGAGCAATACCGGCTCGCTGCAGGTGCCCGCTGGCGCGGCCCTGAACCTGGGAGGGACCTTCGTGCACGCCGCGGGCAGCACGCTGGGCGGCGCGGGCACGATCAATTTCGCCAGCGGCACCCACAATTTCCTGGGCCAGTTCCTGCCGACGGGCCAGGTCAACTTCACTGCCGGCAGTGTGACCATCGCCAACCCAATGCCGCCCATCACCGCCAGCTTGGCCGGCGCCACGGTGACCCTGAATGCGCCGCAGAGCCTGACCAGCCTGGCTTTTTCCACCGGCATCCTCCAGGGGAACGGCGACGTCACGATTACCGGTACGCTGAACTGGACCAGCGGGGTGATGATGGCCGGAGCCAGGACGGTGCTGGCCCCGGGGGCCACCGCAACCTGGAGCGGCGCCGCGACGAAAGGCTTGAACCGCACCGTGGAGAATTCCGGCACCATCACCTACAACGGCAGTGCCCTGGTCTTCGGCTACACGGTGTCCGCGCCGGGCGTGATCAACAACCTGCCGGGCGGCGTGCTCACCGTGATCGGCGACGGCGATTTCAGCCAGAGCTCGACCGCGGCCCACGCGGTCAACAACCGTGGCACGTTCAACAAGTCGGGCGCGGGCACCGACACGGATTTCACCGGCGTGTCGTTCAACAACACCGGGACGGTGAACCTGTCCTCGGGCGCGTTGAGTTTCAACTCCGGGGGCAGCAACACGGGCTCGTTGCAGGTGCCGGCCGGTTCGACTCTCCATCTGGGTGGGACCTTCGTGCACGCGGCGGGCAGCACGCTCGGCGGCGCGGGCACCATCAATTTCGACAGCGGCACCCACAATTTCCTCGGCCAGTTTCTGCCGAGCGGTCAGGTCAATTTCATCGGAGGCGCCGTCACCATCGCCAATGCGATGCCGCCCATCGCCGCCGTGGTCTTCGGAGCCGCCGTCACGTGGAACGCGCCACAAAGTCTGACCAGCCTGACGTTTTCCGCAGGGACGCTCCACGGCAACGGCGACGTCACCATCACCGGCGCGTTCAACTGGACGAGCGGCGTGATGATGCCTGGGGCGCGGACCATCCTGCCGGCTGGGGCCACCGCCAATTGGAGCGGCGGTGCGGCCAAGGGACTCAACCGCACGGTGGAGAACTCGGGCACGATCACCTACAGCGGCAGCGGCCTGACCTTCGGCTACACCGTATCCGCGGCCGGGATCATCAACAATTTGCCGGGAGGCGTGTTCAACGTGACGGCCGACGGCGATTTCGGCCAAAGTTCAATCGCCTCCCATGCCTTCAACAACGCCGGCGTCTTCAACAAAACCGGTGGCGGCGTCACGGATTTCATCGGGGTGCCCTTTCAAAACTCAGGCACGGTCAATCTCACCGCGGGCACGCTGGGCCTCAACTCCGGCGGCGGCAACACGGCGTCGCTGCCGGTGCCGGCGGGGACGACCTTGAATCTCGGCGGCACCTTCGCCCACGCCGCCGGGAGCACGCTGGGCGGTGCGGGCACGATCAATTTTATCAGTGGCACCCACAATTTTCTCGGCCAGTTCCTGCCGTTGGGGACGGTCAATTTCCTCGGCGGCGCGGTGACGATCGCCAACACCATGCCGCCCGTGGTGACGACGCTTTCCGGTGCCACCGTGACGTTTAACGCCCCGCAGAGTGTCACCAGCCTCGCGTTCTCGAGCGGCACGCTGCAGGGCAACGGTGACGTCACGATTACCGACACCCTTAATTGGAGCAGCGGTGCGATGATGGCCGGAGCTCGCACCATCGTGGCGTCCGGAGCGGGCGCGAACTGGACCGGCGCCTCGACCAAAGGGCTGAACCGCCCGGTGGACAACTCGGGGACCATCACCTACAGCGGCAGCGCGTTGACCTTTGGCTACACGGCGGCGGCCCCTGGCATCATCAACAACCTGGCCGGAGCCGTGTTCAGCGTCACCGGCGAAGGCGACTTCAGTCAGAGTTCACCGGCAGCCCATGCGTTCAACAACAGCGGCACCTTCAACAAGACGGGCGCCGCCACCAGCACCACGTTTAGCGGCGTGGCCTTCAACAACACCGCCATCTTCAACGTGAGTGCGGGCACGGTCGAACCTGCCGGCCTCACCTTCCCCGCCGCCGCCGCGCTACAGTCCGTGCCGGGGGGCACGCTGCGCCTGCTGACCGGCAACCTGACGGGCGCCACCACGAACGCGAACGCGTGGTCCGCCACCGGCCGCGTTCTGTTCGACAACGGCGGTCCGCACCAGCTCGAGGTCATGGGGCGCGACCTCGGGAACGTGCCCGCGGGATACACGAGCAACTTCGCCTACGGCACGCTTCAGCTCGGCGCCGGCGCCTCCGTCACGCTGATCAACGCCGCCGACAATTCCCCGGGTCCGGAGGCGCTCTATGTCGACACTCTCATCGTCCCGGCGGGCGCCACCTTCAATCTTGCCGGGCTCCCCGTCTACGCGCGCAACACCCAGATCACCGGGCTCGTCACGAACGGCACGATTTCCGGCGCCGGCGAACAGTTTGCCGATCTGCAGGTCGAAGCGTTGGGCGGCCCGCCCAACGCCTCCGTTGGCGAAGCGATCGCGTTGAACTGGACCGTGCGCAACACGACCAACGCCTCCTCCCCAACCCCGGTCGACACCTGGCAGGATCGCGTGGTGTTGTCCACCGACGACGCCTCTGGCAATGGCGACGACCGCACGCTGGCCACCGTCCCGCACACCGGAGCCATCGCGGTTGGCGCCGCCTACTCGACGAACGCCATCGTGACGCTCCCGAATAACCTCAGCGGGAATCTCCACCTGTTCGTCGTGACGGATTCAGGAAACGCGGTCTACGAGTTTGGCTACGAAACAAACAACAGCTCGCGCGCGCTGCCCATCTCGGTCATCCGGCCCGATTTGCTCGTGACCAACGCATCCACTCTCGCCGCCGGCACCGCGGGATCCACCGTGCCGCTCACCTGGACCGTGACCAATGCCGGGCCGGGCATCGCCACCGCGGACTGGTCCGATCGAGTTTATTTGTCCACCGACACTACGCTTGACGCGTTGGACGCGCTGCTCCTGTCCGAGTCCGCGGCTACTGTCACGCCACTGGCCCCCGGCGCCGCCTACACGCGCTCGCGCAACGTCACGCTTCCGGCCAGTTACATCGGGCTGAACTATCTGCTGGTCGTGGCCGACGCGACCTTAAACCAGCTGGAATCGACTGAGACCAACAACCTCGCGGCCGTGCCCATTGCCATCAACGCCGCCGATCTCCAAGTGTCGGAACTGGCGGTCGCGCCGGCGGCGCTCTTCTCCGGCCAGCAGGTCGTCGTGCGTTGGAGCGACACGAATTCCGGCGTCGGTCCGGCGCGTGGACCATGGAGCGATCATCTCGTCGTCAGCAATCTCACCACCGGGGCCCGGCTCGTCGACGCGGCGGTTTACTATGATTCCGCCGCCGGCGGCGCCGTCAGCAACGGACAGAGCCGGGCGCTTCAGTATGCCTTTCGCCTGCCTGACGGCCCGGCCGGCGCCGGCACCCTTGCCTTCCGCGTGCAGACCGACACCTACAATACCGTGCCCGAGTTCAATCCGGCGGGCACGGGCGAGAGCAACAACCTGACGATTCTGCAGCGGACCTCAGCTCTCGCGGCCTATCCCGACCTGCAGGTGACGAATCTCACGGTGACCCCCGGCACCTTGCAGTCGGGACAGGCGATTGCCGTCACGTGGGACACCACCAACAGCGGCTCCGGGCCCGTCGACGCGCCGTTCTCGGACCGCCTGGTAGCCCGCAATCGGGCGACGGCTGAGACGCTGCTCAACGTGGCGTTGTTCTACAACCCCGCCGTGGAAACCAACGGGGCCATCGCCGCCGGGCAGGCTCGGCGCCGGGGTTACTCGTGGCAGATTCCCGCCGGGTCGCGCGGCGTCGGTGAGATCGAATTCGCCGTCACGGCCGACACCACCGGTGTGGTGTTCGAGAACAACGCCAGCGGCACGGCCGAGAGCAACAATGCCGCCCTCCTGGTGCGCACCGCCACCCTCGCGCCGTCGCCCGATTTGACAGTGACCAACATCGTCGCGCCGGCCAGCGGCGCGCCCGGCCAAACGATGGAAGTCGCCTGGACCGTGAGCAACCGGGGCAACGCCGCCGCCGCTGGCGCCTGGAGCGAACAGGTGTTCCTGGCGGACAACGCGGCCGGGGACAACGCGATTTTCCTCGGCTCCACCCTCGTCCCCACCAGCCTCGGCGCCGGCACTTCCACCGCCCGCACGATGCAAGTCACGGTCCCGGCCTTTGCCATCGGGCAGAAATTCGTCGTGGTGCGCGTCGACGCCAACGACCAGGTTTTCGAGCTGAACGAGGCCAACAACACCACCGTGGACGTCGAGCCAATCTCGTTGCCCGCGAGCCTGAGCCTCTCCACTTCGACGCCCGCCATCTCCGAAGCCGCCGGCCCGGAGGCGGGCCACGCGACGGTCATTCGGAACTCCGCGCTGGCCGCCCCGCTCGAGGTCACCTTGACGGTCAACCCCGCCGGACGGCTGACCGTGCCTGCGTCGGTGACCATTCCCGCTGGGGCCACCTCCGTCAGCGTTCCGATCGGAGCCGTCGACAACGCGTTCTTCGAGGGGGATCAGCCGATGCAAATTGTGGCGGCCGCCGGCGGCTACCGCCCGGTGACGAACACGTTGACGGTAACCGAAGATGATGTGCGGGCCCTGAGCCTTCAGGTCATCGCGAGCACCGTCGCCGAAAACGCGGGTGCCGTTGCGGCCCTGGGTTACTTGTCCCGCAACGCCGAAACAAACATTCCGCTGATCGTCAGCTTGAACAGCGATGACCCGGGCAAGCTCACCGTGCCGCCCGCGGTCACCCTGCGGCCCGGCGAACGCACCGTCGTGTTCCCCGTCAACGCCGTGGACAACAACCTCGTGGACGGCCCTGCCCTAGTCAAAGTCCAGGCCACCGCGCCTTTTTACAACGCGGTCGCCGCAACGGTCACCGTCACGGACAACGACACCATCACCCTGGCGTTGAGCGTCGCCGACCCCTCCGTGACCGAAGGCAGCGGCAGCCCGGCGACCATCGGCACCGTCACGCGATCGCTGGTCAATGCCCGGGAATTGCCCGTGCTCCTTACCACCGTGCCGACCGGGCCGCTCTCCGTTCCTTCCCGCGTGATTATTCCCGCCAACCAGGCCTCGGTGAGTTTCAACATCAATGCGCCGAACGACGCGGTGGCCACCGGCCCACGGATGGTCGACCTCATCGCCAAGGCGATCAGCGACGTCGGCGCGGTGGTCGAATCCAGCACCGGGTCCCTCTCGTTGCAGGTGCTGGACAACGATGGCGCGACGCTGACCCTGACGTTCTCGAGCGCCCTCGTCGCCGAGGGCGCAACCGTGAGCGGCCGCATCGATCGCAACACGGCGACCGCCAGCCCGCTCCTCGTCGCCCTGACCAGCAGCGCGCCAGGCGAAGCCGCCGTCCCGGCGCTCGTGACCATCCCCGCCGGCCAGGCTTCCGTCGCCTTCAATCTCACGGGCGCGGTGGACGGCATCTCCGACGGCAGCAAAACCGTGACGATTACCGCATCCGCCCCGGGCTTTAATAGCGGTTCGGCCAGCGTGAACGTGAGCGACATCGATCTCCCGGATCTGCGCGTGGGGAATCTGGCGGTCCCGACGAATGGCCTGACCGATACGCGTGTGCTCATCAGTTGGGAAACCCGCAACGACGGCCTCGCACCGGCGAGCGGCTCGTGGGTTGACCGCATCTACATCTCCAAAGATCCGCTCCCGGGCGGCGACACCCTGCTGGCCACCGCCAACTTCAACGGCTCCCTCGCGGTCGGCCATTCCTACACGCGCACGCAGTCCGTATTGCTGCCGTCGCAACCCGGCGCCTGCTGGATTCTCGTGGTGACCGACGACAGCGCGGCCGTGGTCGAAGGCTCGGAGCGCAATAACGTCATCGCCATGCCTGTGACCATCGTGCCGGCCTATCGCGCGACCGTGTCGACCGATGTTGATGTCGCGGCGAACGGCACCCCGATTCCGATCCAGGGCCATGCCGTCAGCACGCTGGACGGGTCGCCTGCGCGGTTCAAACTGGTGACAACGCGGGTGCGCGTCATGGGATCCCGGCGCGTGCTCACGTCGGTCACGGACGGCAATGGAAACTTTCAGGCCACGTTCCAACCCCTGCCCAACGAAGCCGGCTTCTACACGATTGGGGCGGCCCATCCGCTGGTAACCGAGGATCCGGCCCAGGACGAGTTCACGCTGCTGGGCTTGCGGGCCAACCAGGATCGGCTGGAGGTCAAACTGGTGCCGAACCAGCCGTTGAGCGGAACCGTCGAGGTGCGCAACCTCAGCGAGATCCCTTTGACCGGTATAACCGCGTCGCCCGGCGTGCCTCCCGGGCTGGAGGTGGCGCTGAACTTTCCCAGCCAGCTCAGCGGCATGAGCACCGGGGTGCTTTCCTACACGATCACCTCAACCATCACCCAGCAGGCCAATGCCACGTTCGTCCTGAACATCAGCTCGGCCGAAGGCGCGAGCCTGGATCTGCCCGGCTCGGCGAGCATTGTCCCGCTCCGCCCGCAGCTGGCGGCCACGCCGGCCTTTCTCGCCCGCGGCATGTTGCGCGACACCCAGACCGTGGTGTCGTTTGCAGTCGTCAACAACGGCGGCGCGCCCAGCGGCGACTTGCGGGTCACCCTGCCCCCGATCCCCTGGCTCGCCCTGCTCAGCGACTCAAACGTGCTTTCCCTGCCGCCCGGACAAAAGACCACCGTGACGCTGGCCCTCAATCCGCCAGCCGACCTGCCCCTGACCCGCTACGACGGCAACCTGATTTTGGCGGGAAGCGGTTCCGGGGTGAGCGTGCCGTTCCAGTTCCGGGCGCTTTCCGAAGCCGTCGGCGATTTAAACGTCTCGGTCACGGACGAGTACACCTATTACGTCGCCGATGCGCCCAAGGTGACGAATGCCACGGTGCGGGTCCGCGACAGCATCACGGGCGAGGTGGTGGCGGAGGGGCCCACCGGGCCGACGGGCGAGGTCTGGCTGGGCAACATCGTGGAAGGGAATTACTCGCTCGAAGTCACCGCGCCGAAGCACACCAGCTACCGCGGGCCGGTTGTGATTGTGCCGGGCACGACCAATTCAGCCGAGGCGTTCATCTCGCGGCAGACCGTCACGTATCAATGGACAGTGGTGCCGGTCGAGATCCAGGACACCTACCGGGTCCAGCTCGAGTCGGTTTTCGAAACGGAGGTGCCGATCCCGAATGTCATCGTGGAAAACCCGCGCATCATGCCGCTGGTCATCGCCGGCCGCGAAACACAATTCGAAATCAGGCTGCGCAACGAAGGCCTGATTGCCGCGAACGGCGTCCGCCTGAACGTGCCGGCGACGGGCCGGTTCGTGGTCACGCCCCTGGTCGACGAAATCGGCACCATCCCCGCCAAGGGTTCGCTGACGATTCCGGTGGCGATCCGCCTGCGCAGCACCCTGCCGTCCTTCGGGCCGCTCGCGGCCGAGCGGGCGATGGACATGGTCCTGGCTGGCGGCTCCGGCGGGGGCGAGGGCGACACGTGTGAATTCGACACGGGAATTCCCTGCGTGCCGAAGATCCCAATCAGCGTCGGCTATTACTATGTCTGCGGACCAAACAACGTCCTGCAGGTGCGGCCGATCGATCTCACGGCCCTTTGCGCGCCGCCCCTGATCGACGACTGCCTGGAAAAAATCCTCGGCGCGGCGGAGTCGAACCTGACCAAGGGGAACCTGCTGGAGGCGCCGTGCGACATTCTCGACGCGGTCCTGCAATGCCTGGGCGACGATCTCTCCGACTGCGAAAAGGCGTTGCTCCTGGCGGCGTGCCAGACGCTGACGGAAGGCCCGAAAGGCGCCATCGACGGCGTCGGCGATATCATTGATGGCTGCCTGTGTGACTTCCTCGCGCACCTGCTCGACTGGCTGGATTTCGATCTGCCCGATGTTCACCTCCGCGGCAGCAAATACGGCACGGGAAACTGGACGGCCAACTATTCCCCGGTTTTCAACACGTTCGGCGGAACCAGCGGCGGCTGCGGCGGCGGCGCCGGTGGTGGCGGGGGCCTGACCCGGGCCGCTTTCAACCCTGGCTTTAAACCGGCCGGCGCCGCCACGTCGCCCGGGGCCGTCTGCGCGCGCGTGCGCATCCGCCTCGAACAGGAGGCCGTCATGACCCGCACCGCCTTTCTCGGCACGCTCGAGGTGGACAATGACGGCGGCGACAGCCTCACCGGCGTGCGCGTGACGCTCGACGTGCGGGATTCGGCGAATCGTTCGGTCAACGAGCTGTTCGGGTTTCGCCCGCCCGTGCTGGCGGGTCTCTCCGATGTCTCCGGCAGCGGCGTCATCGCCGCGGGCGGATCGGCCTCGGCGCAATACACCTTCATTCCCACGCGCGACGCGGCGCCCACCGCGCCCACCACCTATCATGTCGGCGGCACACTGCGGTACCTCGAAGGCGGCCAGGAAGTCGTGGTGGCGCTCCAATCGTCCACCATCACCGTCATGCCCGACGCGCGCCTCGAGTTGCTCTATTTCCAACAGCGCGATGTCTACAGCGACGATCCCTTCACCGCCGAAACCGAACCCGCCGAACCGTTCGCGCTCGGCCTGTTGGTGAAAAACAACGGCGCGGGCGCCGCCAGGAATTTTCGCATCACCTCCGCGCAGCCGAAGATCGTCGAGAACGCGAAGGGGCTGCTGGTGGACTTCAAAATCATCGGCACCCAGGTCGGCAGCCAACCGCTCGCGCCGACCCTGACGGCCAACCTCGGAACCGTGCCTGCGGGCGGATCCCAGGTGGCCCAGTGGCTGTTCACCTCGTCCCTCCAGGGCAAGTTCAAGGAATACTCCGCCAGCTTCCAGCACGTCGACACCCTCGGCCTGGCGAACATCTCGCTGATCGACAGCGTGGAGATTCATGAGCTGATCCATGCCGGAAGGACCAGCCGCCCCGGAGACGATCTCGTCCCCGATTTCCTCGTCAACGATGATCCGGACCCGGAGAACTTCCCGGACCGCCTCTACCTGAGCGATGGCACCGTGGCCCTGGTTAACCCGGCCGCCCTCGCCGCAGTCGACGGCCCGGCCACATTCAACGATCTGCAGGTCCAGCTCACGGCGGTCATGTCATCCGGCTGGAATTACCTTCACCTGCCGAACCCGGGCCCCAATTTCCGCCTCCACCGTGTCGTGCGCTCGGACGGCCGCGAGCTCGCCGTCGGCGACGAGGTTTGGACCACGGACCGCTCCTTCCCGTCCGCCCGGACGGGCGCGGTCCGCGAGCGCCTGCTGCATTTGCTGGATTTTGACAGCACCGGCTCCTACACGCTCCATTATCAGGTCGATGATTCCGTGTCTCCCGCGATTCTCGACGTCGTCGACGTCGCGCCCAATCCGCAAACGAACGCCGTCAGCTTGATCGACGTCATCTTTTCCGAGCCGATTGACCTGGGCACCTTTGACTATCGGGATCTGACGCTCTCGCTGGACGGCGGAGCCAATTTGATCAACAGCACGGTGACGATTTCGTCCGTTGCGAACAGCACTTATCGCATCAATGGGCTGGATGGCCTGACCGCCCAGGACGGCAATTACGAACTCGTCGTTCTCGGCGAAGGCGTTCTGGATTTGGCCGGGAACCCCGCGACCAACTCCGTCGCCCAATCGTGGGCCAAGGGAACCGTCGCGCCCGTCATCGTGTCGCTGGACAGTGTCTCTCCCAACCCGCGCAACACCCCGCTGGCGACGCTCGACGTGATCTTCTCCCAGCCTGTGGACGCGGCGACCTTCGACGGGGCAGAAGTGACCCTGAGCCGCGACGGCGCGCTCGTGGCGCCGGGAGCGCTGGTGGTCACCGCGCTTTCGGGAACCGCGTTTCGCGTGGGAGGACTTGCGGAGGCCACAACGGCGTCGGGCAGTTATGTCCTGACCATTGGCGCCACGGGCGTGCGCAGCACCGGCGGCGTCGCCGGGGCTGGAGCCCGTTCGGTCCGTTGGGTGATGGATGCGCGCGGTCCCAGCGTCCTGTCGCTGGAACAACTCAATGATCCGACCCGCAGCCTGGTGGTGTCCTCGCTCGACGTGGCCTTTTCCGAGCCGATCGATCCGGCCACATTCGACTACCGGGACCTGACCCTGACTCGAAACGGCGGGGCGAATCTGATCACGCCGGCGGTCCAGGTCATCGCGCTCAACGGGTCGACCTACCGCATCAGCAACTTCAATTCGCTCGTCGGCACGGAAGGCGCCTACGTTCTCACCGTCAATGCCGCGGCGATTCTGGACCTGGCCGGCAACGCCGGCTCCGGGGCGGCAGTCGCCACCTGGACCATGGACGTGACGGCGCCCGCGCGGCCTTCGAATCTCACTCTGATCCCCGATCCCGGAGTCTCGGCCGCCGATGGCCTGATCAATACCAACGTCGCAACCTTGCGGGGCACCCTGGCCGAACCCAACCTCGCCGTGCGCCTGATCGACGAGACCACCGGCACCGACTTCGGGGAAGCCACCGTCAGCGGAACCTCGTTCAGCCGTGAGCTGAACCTGACCGGCCCCGGCCGGCATCGGCTTCGCGTCCATGCCGTCGACGCGGCCGCCAACGTGTCACCGGACGCATTCATCGAGGCGTTTGTGGACATGCAGGCGCCGGTCCTCACGCTGACACCCGTTTCGCCATCGCCGCGGACCAACGCCGTGGCCACGATGACGCTGACTTCCTCCGAACCGCTCAACCTCAATACCTTTACCGCCGCCGACCTTCGTCTGACTCGCGACGGCGGCCCAAACAACCTGATCAATGGGTTGGTGACCCTCTCGCCGATCGCCGGCAATCAATACCGGATTAACGGTCTGGCCGCATTGACCGAGGCCCCGGGTAATTACTCGCTCACCGTGGATGCGTCCGGCATCGAAGATCTGGCCGGCAACGCCGGCACGGAAGTCTTGTCCAGCGCGTGGTCGCGCCTCGGGACCAACACGGCGCCGCGCCTGGACTTCATCCCTGACCAGTCCGTGCCGGAGCGAAATCAGCTCGAGTTTTTCGCGACGGCCACAGACTCCGACGTTCCCACCAATCGATTGACCTTCAGCCTCGAGGGCAGCGTGCCCAGCGGCGCGACGATCGATTCGGTCACGGGCCGTTTCACGTGGACTCCGAGCGAACCGCAAGGGCCTTCAGTCGCGTCCATAACCGTGCGGGTGACCGACAACGGACTGCCCAACTTGAGCAGCAGCCGGGCTTTCACCGTCCGAGTCAGCGAAGTGAACGAGCCGCCGGTCCTGGCGCCGATCGCCAACCAGGTGGCTTATGTCGGATCGCCTCTCAACGTGGCAACGTTCGCCACGGATCCGGACTCCCCAACCAACCAGCTGACCTTCACCCTCGGGCCGGGAGCGCCGCCCGGGGCGCGCGTTCATCCGACCCGGGGCGTGTTCACCTGGACGCCTCCACCGAGCTCGGCGGGCACCACCAACCAAATCACCGTCGTCGTCACCGACAGCGGAACTCCGCCGTATTCCGATGCAAAGCCGTTTACCGTCATCGTCGGCGATTTCCTGGACCTGTCCCTCGGCTTCACCGTCGTGCAGGCGGGGCAAACCGGCCGGGTGCCCGTGAGCATCGCGGGCAATGTCGATCCGGTCATCCTGACTTTCACCCTGGAGGTGCCCGGCAACGCCCTGCGCGATTTCGCCTGGAAAAGCCCGGCCGCGCAAACCGGCGACTTGTCGATTCAACCGGCCGGCGCCGGGTTCTACTTGCTGGAAATCAGCGCGCTCCCCGGACGCGTTCTGTCGCGGACCGAGCCCGCCGCATATCTGGAGTTTGTGGCCGCGTCGAACCAGACTTCTGCGTTTGTGCCCTTGCGTCTTTCCGAGCTCAGCGGCCTCCAGGTCAATGGCGAGCTCGTGCCCAAAACCATTGCCCATGATGGACGGGTCGGGCTGGTCGGGGCTGCGCCCCTCCTGGAAGCCACCGTGTCCACCAACGGCGCGCGCTCGCTGCTTCTCCATGGCACGCCCGGTAAAAGCTACCGCGTGGAACGGGCCACCAATCTCCTGAACCCAGGCTGGACGTTCTTCGGGCAGGCCACCCTCACCAATCAATCGCTGCGCTTCGACGCCGGCCCGACCAACCAGACGCAGTACTTCCGGGCGAGGGAACAATAGCTGCCGTTGTCCGGCCGAGGTGACGGACGGCGGGAGCCCAGCGCCAATTGAATCGTCTTCGGGGCCGCGGCGATCGCGGCAGGCCTCACCCCACGGCGACATTTTCCGCAGGCGGGAGCGGGCCCGGCTGCCCGGGCCATCCGCCGGGCGGCCTTCGGCCGTCGCAAACAGCCAGCGGCTTCCACGACCAACACCATGGGCGTGCGCAGGAGGATGCCGAGATCAAGCCAGACACCCTGGGTTTGCAAATAGACCAAATCCAGTTCGATCATCCGATTGAACGTGGTGCGGTTCTTTCCACTGACCTGCCAGAGGCCGGTGAGGCCGGGCAGCCCGTTCGTCCGGCCGCGTTGCGCCGAATTAAAATTGGCATATTCGTTGAGCGTGCTGGGACGCGGCCCAACGAGGCTCATTTCTCCGCGCAGAACATTTAGGACTTGCGGCAACTCATCCAGGCCGGTCGCGCGCAGCATGCGCGCCAGGGGAAACAGCCGCGGGTCCTCCGCATCCAGCTTGGTCATCGGCGCGTCCGATTTCATCAAATTGGCGACGTGCTGTTCGTGGACTCGCGTCGGCGCGTTCACATGCATGGTGCGGAACTTGAAGCACTCGAATGGCTGCCCGCCCAGACCGACGCGCGTTTGGCGAAAGAGCGCCGGCCCCCGGGAGAGCATTTTGACCAACAGCGCGATGGCCAGCATCAACGGGACAAGCCCAGGAGCGGCGAGCGCGATGAGGGCCAGATCCAAGGCGCGCTTTCCCCGGGGCACAACTGGGAGGCGACCCTTGGCCGACCCGACCCTGGCGCGAGGAACAGTGCGGCGCGCAGCTCCCGGGGCTTCAATGGTGAGTTTCATGATCAACACGCGATAACAACTGCATGGAACGGCGTCCGCCTGGATTCAAGCCGGCGCCGGGTGGAAAGCGTCGTGCACGGCGCAGACCAACTGGTCAGCGGTGAAAGGCTTGCCCAGCATGGCCGTGCAACCGAGCCGCTGCAGATCCTTGCCGGGAAGCTCCCCCAAACTGCCCGAAATCATGATCACCGGGATCGCCACCTTCGCCATCCTCATCTGCCGGATCAATTCGCGGCCGTTGAGTCGCGGCATTTGATAGTCGGTGATGAGAAGATCAGGCGGATCCCGGCGGAGAAGAGCCAAAGCCTCGGCCCCGTCCGCCGCGGTCTCGACCGCATAGCCGGCGCGCGTCAGCACCAGTTGGCCGAACCCGCGGATGCAGGCATCGTCATCGGCGTAAAGAATTCGCAGAGTCGGAATGGCCGGCGCCGGCAACGCAGATCCCGCGGGTTGTATCCCCGACAATGTGGCCGTGCCGACGCCGGAAACGCCGGGAAGAAGCGGCCAGCCGCGCGGGCTGGAACCCACTGGAGGACTCTCTTCATCCAGGAAACCACGTGGACGCATGGGAAGAGAATGCCACGCTGCAGATTTGGCGGTAGCAGGGAGCTGACCCCTGGCGGACTAGGAGATTTCCCTAGTGTCCTGAGTGATTAATTCCTTGCATAATATCGCGTCCAGATTGCCGGTGATGAGGATCGCAGTCAAAAACACCATGCCAGTGGCACCGCTCACGGCCTTGCCGCAGACGACTGCAATATTGAGCCCGGCAGCCGGCAGCCTGGGTCAAACCGACCCTGTGACCTGGGTTGTGGTCATCGCAGTTTCGATCGTCGATGCCGAACGCCACGCGCGGGCACGCCGGGCCGATCGCGTCGCGCTCGAAATGGAGGCATCTCCCGGCCTTGCCTCGCGCGACCCGTTCGGCGATTGCCTCGCCGACGCTCGCACGCCCTCCAGACCCATCCGTGAATCCGGGAAATCCGCGGTCAAAAGAAAAGGCCGGGAAGGCCACGAAGGTCACGGACAACACGGAGGTCTGCGCTTCTTTCATGACATGGCGCCCGGAGCAGGCCGAACGTTTCGGAACACGGCCCCGGCGCCCGGGGTGTCCGCCATGAAACCGAAGCGCCCCCGCCGGCTTCCAGGCACCCCATTGCCCGACGCTGCCTGGTCAGGCGGCGTTGCCAATAATTCGTGGCTCAATCACTTCATCGTTCCGCTTCTTCGATCCGTCGCCGCAACCGTTGAAGCAGTTCGACGGATGCCTCAATCTCCGCCTTGCGAATCGAGACACTTTCGACGTTGACGCCCAGCGGAATGCCTTTGTCGCGGGCGTAGTCCCAAACTTCGGCGAAGATGCGTTCGCACAACTCCAGCGATTTCTTCAGGGGATCCGTGGCAAAACGCAGTTCGTTCTCCAGCCACCGTGGAAAAGCAACGCCGAGCCACTTCATGAAATCCAGCGTTTTCAGCGAGCCGCACGGTGAAAAGGTAAGAATGATCGGCAGAGGATCACCGCCCGTATTGCGAACGGCGAGAACGTAGTCGGACAACAGTGACTTCGTGGACGTCACGTCGTAAACGGCCTGGGTGATGAAGAAGCGACAACCTTGCTCCGTCTTGGCGAGGATTCGTTCGTGTTCATCGAGTCGGCGGGCGTGCCGTTCGGCGATGGCTATGCCGCCAAGAAGAACGTTGGAAGCGTGCTGCCGCGTCAGCGCATACGCGTCCGTCAAAGAAAGACCCGCGTGCGCACGGTTGCTGGGTGCGCCGACGAGCGTTGCGAACCGCGGCGTGGTGGCCTTCTTCACGTCTTCGAGCCACCGGACAAAGCCGTCGGGCGTATCTCGGTTCACGCATCGGTAAACGATTTTTGGCAGAGCCAGAGGTGCAAGGTGCTCTCGAGCGTAAACCTCCGGGTTCAAGGTGGGCAAAAATGGGAATGGCCGAGGCGTTGAGACTCGATCCGCTTCATCTTGAATGTCATAGACGATGAGACCATCGACCGGCAGCGCCCCCAGCCGCACCAATTGCTGGTTCACGATTGCCTGCAACTGGTCCGGTGGTGTCGCCTGCTTGGGCGGAGCAATGCCATACAGGCAAATCCCCGACTTCCGCGAGGACAGTTTATCGGCAAGGGAATTGGTCATCACGTTTCACATCGCTGGCCTCGCGGTCAAACCGCCCGCGCGACGGGTTGGTCCAGGCCCGGCCCGCAACGTCACGACTCGACGAGAACTTTCGGCCCTCACCGAGTGCCTGCAAATCGCTGGATGACGTCCTCATGTCGTAAATGGCGGACTGCCGACCGAACGCCCCAACCCTGCCCGAAATCTCCCCAACTGCAAACGACCAAATCGCCCGGACCTCACGCGACTCCAGGTTTGGACCAACGCTCCGACTCGGGCACGCCGGGCCGGCGTTGCCCGCACTTCGGTGTTCGGCGACCCCCTCGCCGAGGATTCCACTACGTCCCAAATCCATCCGTCATCCGTGGTAAAAAGTCGTTATCTGTGGATTGAGGAAGGATCAGATCTGGAGATCGATCACGGCGAAGTCGCGCCCAGGCGTTGACCGCTGGTCACGTGCGCGGAACAAACACGACCAGCCAACCCCTCGTCAACGCGCAAGGATCCGCCCAAGACCACGGCTCAGCGGAAGCTGATCTTTGTTGAACCACGGATGGCGCGGATGAACACGGATGGTAGATGGACGTTCCGGCGCCGCCGAGGCGATTCCCGGTCGTCTGCAGCCTCGCGGGAAATTCCAGTCGCCGGGTGGTCTCAATCCATCCGTGTTCATCCGTGCTCATCCGTGGTAACAATTCGTTATCTGTGGATTGAGGAAAGCAGGATAATCCCGATCAAACCACCACCAATCTCGTAGACGACTGAGTGGGTCGGAACGCTGCGCCACCTTGCAACGGCGGCCGCCCGATGTCTGGAATCGATTGCGCATCTAAACAGCGCCCGCGCCCGCGCCAGATAAATCAGAATGGACATACGCTTCCAGCAAAACACGCCGCAGCTCCCCCACGCCGCGCCAATGGTGCCCGGATGAAACCGCATTGTTCGATGTCCGTTCACTCATGGTAAGGATCCATGATTCCCCCAGTAGGCGTGGAGCGTCTTTTATTGAACTGACCAGGATTGATGCTTCCATCAAATTCATTAGAATAGAGCGACTTCTCGCCACGGAGGACGAATCGAAGCTTCGTCTTCATGGAACCGGTGTAGGCGGGTGCGGCAAACTCCCAATAGTGTCCGGAAGGGAGAAACACCCGGTGCTCGCTGTTACCGCACCAACTGGTAGCAAGATACTCGATTGGCCTCCATTTGCCTTTGGCATCTTTCGCCTCTTGCACGATGTTGAGCTGGGAATCCGTTGCCGGAAACTCAGCCTCCCGTTTGGAGCGATTCACAAGAACGAGGCGAAGGCCCCGGTAATTGCGGTTAAAAGGCACCCGTTCCTGTGAAAGGGCGAGTAAAACGACTTGCCCATCCCGTCCGACTCCATGATCGATGACCTTTTTGGGAGCATTGGCCGAAGTGCCATAACCTCCCATGGCCTGCATATCCGTTCGACTTCCAGCGAAGCAGCAGCCACGCAACATGGATTTCACGTTGACGTTGGTGAGTTCAGCCGCCGGAACCGAACGGCCAACATCGATACTGGCCCAGATCATTAGGATAAGGATACAAGCCTTGTTCGAACTCAATGTGTTTCTCATCGAACGCCCCGGGCCATCGACGCCGTGCCGACGGGGTCGAGGATGGAACAAAGGCATTGTCGCGGGGCTCGGTGCGGCCGATCTGTCAGGTCGGCAAAGGTTATCTGACACTTCTCTCGCCATACTTATCAATTAAGGCCGTGCGAACGTCGGCAGCAACACTTTTTGCTTCAGGACTAGAAGACAACGCTCCAAGTTCATTAAATCTGATCTCCATGCCCGTGGCGGTCAGCTCGATATAGCAATCGATCTGCACACGCACCGATACCGAATGGCTGCGAATGAATCCAAGTTCGCCTCGCTCCGGGTAAGCGCGCGCGAGCTGAAACCCATGTCGCATCAGTGCTGAATCGACGATACCCAGTGCTTCGCGCGTGTCCGGACAATGCACGGTGATTGGGATGTCGGTTGGCTGGGGCGAACGCAACTGCAACCGGACTCGCACAGTCGCACATGGGTCGCACCCACTAGCGGCGATAGCAAGGAAAGCAATGCTGAATGCAAGCGCGCGCATAGACCAACGAATCAGCGCGCCGACCCGGCCCGTCGCCGTGGATGGAGCGCAGACGGTTATGACGATTCGCGTCTTGCGACCGCTCATGGTCGTGAAGTGGCCAAACGATCCGCCTCACCGACCCGGCGCCCAAGGCGCACAAATGTAACCGGAGCCCGCTCACCAGGTTCGCGTGCCCGGGGCTTGCGAGGCAGTGTTTTCATTTCGCCAACTTCTCCAAAACCTCCACCTGTTTCACGACCAAATGAGCCTCATCTTCGTAGGTGATCCGTACTCTGTAATCCACGTAATCGCCAACTTTGTATGCTCCCTGCAAGTTACGTATCTCGACCTTTGGCCCGACAGCCTCCACCGGATGACGTAACGCAGAGAAGAAGATGGTGCGCCCGTTTCCATTGTGAGCCGCCTCATAATCCATCATTGCCTTTTGGTAAGCACGAACTCTTGCGTTATGGAGTTTTTCGGCATTATCCAACCGTGCGATGGCGCGCCCCATTTCCGAATTGGGCGAATGGTAAGTGGTGGTTGTACCTGATTGGCAGCCCGTCAGGACGACCAGGACTGCTAGAAGAGGAATCAAAATGAATCTAGTGTTCACGATTTGGTGGCCTAACGACACGCTGACCGATGACGAAGAGCGCGCCAGCGGCATCCAGCACGAAACCAAAGCGCACTCGCGCTCCTCGTCATTCGGTCGAGTGTCTTAAGAGACAGCATGGTCATGCGCTCTGCTTCTGTCTCTTCGCAATGCGTCTTCCCACAAAGATCATCGCCAGACAAATGAACACTCCCTCGAATAGGAACAGAGCAGAGTCTTGGTGGTAGGCAACGAAACAAAGTCCGCCCAGCAAGAGGACCCCGAAAAGCTGAATGAACCAGGTGGGCATCAACGTGACGCCGTTGGCAGCGGCCTGTCGTCGCACAAGTCGCCATGCAATGAAGCCTGCCGCGCCACCAATGATTCCGACCACGGCCCCAGCCAGCCAGAGCGGCCTGCCCTCGTAGTCCAACGAGTGTCTTCGAATCATGTCGGTCCACAGCATGAGCGAGAGCAGTAAGCAGAAGATGGCCGTGAGAGTGCAGCCGACGATGCTCGCGATACGCCATTTTCTTCCGATTGGTTGGAGGTAATCCGCCATGCGCGTGGTGCCGCCTATCGCCCCGCCTCACCGAACCGGCGCCGATGGCGCTCGCCCTGCAACAAGCGTGCTGCCGCCGGGTTCGGTGGAGTCGGCTTGGCCATGCTCATCGAAACGTCAAGTGCTCGACTGCTTGCCGGTCGAGCGGCGCAGATGATCTGGAAATCGCCCACATTTGTCCATTTTTGTAACTCCACACTTCTCTGACTTTCCTGATGTTGCCGACCATGATCGGGCCGGTCTCAGTACCACTGCCAGTAACGTCTGCCTCTTCTCCGACGAAAACTGCACAAAATGTGCGGGCGGAGTACCAGGTGAGCAGCCCCGCCTTGCTCTCCTGCCCACAATAGTAATCGAAGTGGATCGAACGCTCAATCCGACGGAGATGGTCGTGGTCGTTCAGAAGCAGCTGAAAACTCTCCGTGCCATTTCCGTGGTTGCCATAGGCGGCCATTTCCATCAGGACATCAGCATCGCCATCCCCGTCAATGTCCACACACGCCGCATAGCGCGGAATGCCATCCAAGTATCCCTCGAACACGCTTTCGCCGCCCTTGGTCTTGATGACATGAAGGTGGCGCGACTCGTCTTGGAGCAAAACGAATGATCTATCGAAGGACGGGTGAACATTCGTCAGCCGGTACACCCCACCCGTCGCCGCCACCCGAAACTTACCGTTGTTGATATCCATGAGGGAGGGCAGCTCACACTGTGAAAACGAAAACGCCGAGGAGGCATATTGAGTCTCGTGGGGCACTGTCGTGCAGGAGGTGAGGGCCAACGCCACGGTGAGAGCTGCGATGTGCCTGTGCATGGCAAACGATCCGGCGCACCGACCGCCGCCGACAACGCGGGTTGGCCGCTCCTCAGACGAGAGATGTCCCAACACCGATGGAAAACCAGACGCGGGCGGGGGGTTCGTGTGGAGCAAATGGTTGGGCGGAATGTGATAATTTGTGCTCATCGGACAGCGAGCGTTTGGAGCCTGTCCTTGGCCGCTGTGTGTCCACGGTTCCTGGCTAGGCGATACCATGCAATCGCGCTTGTCAGGTCCGCCGGCCTCCCCAATCCGTACTCGTGGATGGTACCAAGATTGTAGGCCGCCTCTGCGTTCCCGTTGGTTGCCGCCGCCTCATACCACATCGTCGCTGCGGTCAGGCTCCGTCCGAGTCCAGTCCCGGTCCAATAACATCCGGCCAATTTGAACTGTGCCTCTGGGTCGCCGCTCTGAGCCGCGACGAGAATCTCTGGCACGGATTCCGGCAACCTCAAGATCGAATTTTTCGAGTCGTTCGAGCCAATGGTTGAGTCAGGGAACCTTTGATCACTAAACTTGTAGGCCGCCGTGATTGCATCTCTTACTACTGCCCAATTGGTCCTCCATGGATACGTATCGCAATGGCCTCGTTTTGCGCAGTCCTTCCTTAATACACCTTCCATTTCTTGCGCGATGGGAAGTGCGTTCTTGAGCCGAGCAATTAAGTTGGTCTCTACCTCCGGATCATCAGCAAAGACCTCCAGTAGCTGGTTCAGGGTATGGATCGACGCGCTAGCTCCATTGGCAGCTCCGCCATTGCAGCCATCGATCATTCTGAATCCTTGCCTCCGATATTCCCGCGCCACCCCACCTCGATCCTGGGACGTGAAAATTAGCCAGGCGATACACAGAGTGACGCTCATTGCGACGAGAAAACCAATTGATTTTCTAAGCGACTTCAAAATTCATTGTGCGCCCACCGCCAGATCTGGGCCACAGCCGCTGTCAGCGTGATCACGCCTGCAACCTCAGCGTTGCAACTCTCAATAAATGTTAAACTGACACGCATAGGGGCTGTTGGCTCCAGTGATTTTGTTAGCTGCCATAAACACGAACTTCAATCTTATCTGTTCCGATCTCGTCGCAGAATTCTAAAATGCGTGGCATCTCTCGATACCAATCAACCGTCATCGCTCGCCGATGGACTTTCAAATAGCCGGCGTCATCAGTCTCAATCTGCCGCTCCTTCCGCAAATCAATCACTTCAATGAAAGGAAAGCGACCGAAAGAATCAGGTGACGCGGCTCTCAGTCTGACGGTGCAATATCCTGTCGGCTTCGCCTTGATGGAACCGACCAAACCGCGCACGTGAAAACCTCCCATGCCCCCGCCGTGGCGCACACCTTTATCACGCTCGAGCTCATATCGATACGAGTATGAAAAGAGCTCCTGGTCGCGGAGCAATGACTGCCACACGGTCTGACAGCACTGGCGGAACCGGGGAGCCGGCATGTGCTGGAGGATCCCGTGCGATGGCTCGATCGAATTCACACCGAACGCGTTGAGAAGGGGCAGTCCCTCGGGGAAAAGGTCAGGTTCATAGAGGATGCGCCAACTGCGAGCATCGATCGAGACAACTAGCTCGCCGGCCCGCCCAAGCAAACGCAGAGTAGGTTTTCGCTGAACCATACGATGGCGACTAATGACAAAACTGAGCGACAGCCGCCGTCGGTAATGACGGATCGTATCGGGCGCATTCGAATCGCACCCCATCATCGAGCGGAGGAACGGGGCGACTGTTTGCTCCAGTGACTTTGTTCGGCAATTTCACTTCGAGGTGGCTCTCATCGGGATCTCTCCAACCTCCACGCATGAAACAGAGACGCGATCGGCGCGTCCACTGCAGCTGCCTGGTTCGGCGGCACGGTCATACTCAATCTCTGGCAAATCTCCACGAACTACGACTGCCCATCGAACCGTCGTGAACGCTGAATCGGCAATGGCCTCGTGGGCCAGTCGTCGCCGCACTGCCCAACAGCTTCGCGTCCTCGTTAACCTCGAATCGCAGTGCGCCCGGCTCTGTGCCCTGCTGAAAGCTGCAAGCCAACCGTCTGCTCGCAAACTCAAGCTCGCGGGGAACCGTACCTGACACCTGCTGTGGAACGCCGTCGGCTTTGACAGTGCCGGTGAATGACGCTCCCGCAGGCCCGACCACACGGATGGTGAGCGGCGGCTGAGTGGCGCGCTCAACGCGACTGCTCTGGCAGCCGACGAGATAGAGCAACGCAACCGCGCCGGTCGTGAGTAGTTGTATTGTTTTCATGGTGCGAATACTCGATGCGTATAGGGCCGCCGAACGACCAGGGTGAGCGACCGTCGCCGACAGGAACTGTCGAGCGGACGCGACGGTGTCGAATGTCAGATCCAGCTCGAGCGCAGACGCGTGGCGACGGTTCGCCTCCACCCACTGGTTCGGCGCTCCGTCAGTCATACTGGCCTCGGTCCTCAAACCTCAGCGTCAGGTTGGTGCACCTCGGACAAAACAGCTTTCCCATGTCACCGAAGGGTCCCCGCGTCAAAGAGATGTCGTCAATCTCCATGAACGGCTTCTTGCAGTGTGGGCAAGGATAGAGGTCGGCTGTTAAGCCAGTCGCCGCGTTCCAAGCGGTGCCCAGCTTGGCCGGTGCCTTCTCCAAGAGGTTGGTCGAATTCTCTGCGACCTCCTTGAACTTTCCTGTGAGACCTTTCCTCTTCCAACTGATCGAAACGAATTTCCTGCAAGCGATGCAATAACCAGTAGCCTTCTCGAAGGAAAACCCTCCACCGATTCCCAGGTTGCCTTCGTATCCGCACTTTGGGCTGTCGCATTTGTAGCGCCACGCCGTTCCAGCAGCGCACAAAGTCGCAGAAACTACCGCGACCCCGATTAGAAGTATGCCAATGGGCTTCATAGATGGTTCGTCAGCGCCGAACGATCCGGCTCTGGCACGCCGGGCCGATCGTGTTGGAGTTGCAACCGAGACGCCCAACCGGCGTTGGCAGCAGCCGGCTGGATGGGCCATGAACGGCCTGCCGTCTCGGGACGCGACGCGAGTACCACGCCGTCACGGCAAGGTCGGAAATCTGCAATCATCGTCGTCATGTGTGAGAGCCGTCCCTGTCGATCGACGGCGTGCTCCGGAATGGCCCATCGATTCGCCTCACCGACCCGGCGCCTTTGGGGATCAGAATGAAACCGGAGTGCAGTCGCCGGGTTCGGTGCAGGCGGTTGGTTAAGCCTAGGTTTCATCTGTCCGGCGCCTTTAAGTGCGCAAACTGTGGCAACACGGCCATCGCCCCCCGAGCCTGCGCCAACGCTCCGGGCCAATCGAGCTCAAACTCTGGCGCTCCTCGAATCGTGTCCCGATAAACAACGATGACTTTGTCTTCGCCCAGAAACAACGGGACGATGATGCGCCACGTCGGCTGCTGCTCTCGTATCCACTGCTGAAGTCGCTGCAAGAACTCACCAGTGAGAACAGATGGGCGCATCGGAGCAGCGACATGTGAGCGATGCTCCTGATGCCAAATCTCTCCAAGAAAGACGTCGTCCGAATCTGCGCTGCCAACTCGAAAAAACCGCTCAAGCCACTTGCAGAGTGAATCGTAAGTTTTCAGCCATTCGTCATGGGACACTTCACCTTCATGGTCCGAGGCGCGCCAGTGGCCCGTCCACTCGGTGGTCGTCGGTGTCCCTGATCTCCAAGTGGGCATACTTTAACGTGGCTTAACGCTGCGGCTCACCGGCGCCGCACCAATGACGCCCGAATGCAATCGTGGCGCAATCGCGGCGTTCGAGTGCCGGGTAGGGGCCGGGCTTGCGCCCGACGCCCCCCACGGACCCGTACGTGAGCAATTCACTCATACGGTTCGTCAGCACCCGCCCGCACTCGGACGGGTGACCCTGCGGGTAACGACTCCACAGGGCGACATGACTGTTGCTACCCATCAGAACACATGTTGGATTTGTGGCAGCGGCAGCGCATAGGCCTTCTCCACCTTTGTCGCAAACCGTTCCCAACTTATCGGGTTCTTCGAGTTTCTCCGGCCAAGCCACTTCTTCCACATCACTCGCGTGTGTTCGTAGGCCACCTCCAGCATCTTGTAGTTCCCGCGCACCCCGTAGTACTGATAGTGCCCACGGAGTTTCGCGCTGAGCATTCGATGCTGGTCGGCCAGTGGCTCGTGCAGGTTCTCCTTACACCATTCACTGATTCCACTCAAGAAACGGCTCAGCCTCTTGCCTTGGGTTTTGCGTTTAATGGTCCACCCGCCTTGCCGGGTTTTATCCCAGTAGTGGGTGAACCCGAGGAAGGAGAAGCTCCCGGGCCCTTTCCCGTTTCGGCCGAACGGTCGGCTGAACTGGACCAGCCGGCTTTTCTCCGGATGGATGCTCAGGCCATACCGCGCAAACCGCTCGGCTAGTTCCCGAAAGACTGTCTCGGCCTCGGTTTTCACACTGAATCCCATGACGAAGTCATCTGCATACCGTATCAAACAGCAGTTCCCCTTCGTCCGCGGACGGACGACACTTTGGAACCATTCGTCCAGCACCGTGTGCAGAAACACATTCGCCAAAATTGGCGAGATTGGAGCTCCTTGCGGAGTGCCCATCTCCTGCGGTTCCACCTGCCCGTTCTCCAGTACGCCCACGTGCAGCCACTTCCCGATCAGACTCAGGATCGCGCCGTCGTTCACACGTCGCTGGAGTATCGTTCGCAGTTGTTCCCACGAGATGGTGTCGAAGAACTTTCGAATGTCGGCATCAATTATCCAGTTGATGCCCAGCTTCAGACTCTGTTGCCGGAGTTGAATAATCGCGGTATGCGCGCTGAAGTGACGGCGAAAGCCGCACGAGAAGTCGTAGAACTCCTTCTCGTAGATGGCCTCCAGAATCATCGCCACAGCTCGTTGCACGATTTTGTCTTCCAGCACCAGGATGGCCAGCGGGCGCTGGCCTCCGTCGCTCTTGGGAATCCACACCCGCCTCGCCGGTCGCGCTCGGTAGGTCCCTTGCGTTAGTTGGCGATGCAGCTCCTTGATGTGGGCTTCCAGTTCGACGGCGTATTCGGTGGCGGTCACCTCGTCGATCCCCGCCGCCGCGTCTTTGCGAAGTTGGGTGAAGGCTTCCGTGAGGAACTCTTCATCCATCAGATGCGCCAGGGTGGTGAACACCCTGGTCGGATGTTGTTCTGACTTTTTGGCAATCTGCGCCAGTTTTGTTGAGACAGTTGTTGGGCTCAAAGTCCCTGCTGCCTTTCCTCAGCGCAGACGTCATGCCCGGCTTTGCCTTCCCGCGCTCCTCCAAGTGTTATCGTGGGTCCCTTGGGCCTCGGTTCCCCACGCTTCCGGAACAGGTTCCCGCCTGCTCCCGCGGTACTGTGCATTGCTACGACTGCCTTCGTCCTTCCCGGTTGGTGTGCTTTTGGCTCCCTTCCGGTACCTTGGTTTAACGCGTCGCTTTTCGTGTTCCTCCCAGCTCGCGCCGGGTTGGGCTCATCCTCCGGGCGCGTTGCCCGTCGGATGCCTGGGTGTTGGTTGGGCCGGTCACCCTGCCGGCCGGTGCTCCCAAGGAGACGGGAGGCTCTCCCGAGTTCCCGGATTACCCCTTTAAACACATGCCCCGCTCTCAGACCCCGGTGGTGTCCCGCATGCTCGCCATGTCGCGCGCAGGACTGCTGCCTTCCAGAAGCTCCACACTGTCGGCTTTGCGACCGTTTGCACGGCCTTATCCTATGTCCACCACTATACATTTTTCGGAGTTCAATGACGCGGCCTGTGTTCTCGCCTCACCTCTGCTTCGTACACTGCCTTTCAGCAGTCGCACTTCGGTTTGGCTGCGGACCGGGTGGCTAGCCTTTGGTCCGGTGGGACTTGAGTCTTCCTCTCACCCACTGGGTAACGTTGACATGTTTCAGGAGGTGTTTCCTCCTTCCTCATGTCCCGAGCTTATCTCGGCGCGAGGAGCCGCCTGGTTCGGTGTTCTCACAGATTCTTCCATACCACCTCTGGTGACAGTGTCTGCACGCCCGGGTGCTTCTGGCGAAACTCCGCTTCCGGTAGAGGACCAGTCATGGAGTGGTTGGTGATGTCGATGATCATCCAGCCATCCGGGTCGCCGCGAGACGTCGCGTGACGCCTTGCAAAGATAAACCCGTTTGTCCAACCGATCTCCTCCACCGTGCCTTCTATGCAGCCGCCGCCCGGGGCATCGAATCCTGCCTTTTCGAGGTAAAACTTTCCGCTCTCATCGAACTTCTCAAGGCGGTACGGACCCGCAACCCTGCGCTGGGAAAGGTGCAGCGGGTCTTGGTCCATGCAACCCGGGGCGCAGAAAAGAAGGACTGTATAGGCGATGGCACGCATACCGTCACACCGAACGATTAGGGTGAGCGACCGCCGCCGACAGAAACGGTGGAGCGCACGAAAAGGGTTTAAATTTCCGCATCATGTTGAACGGATCAGCGTGGCGGCGGTTCGTCTCGACCCGCTGGTTCGACTTTGACCCACTCAAGGCGATCTATCCCAAACTCTTCCTGGGGAAATCTCATCGCGGCGTCCAGTGTGTAGCACATCTCGCCCGACATCGTCCGCCCGGTAATGCCCAGGCAGGCCACCCAATACCGCCTGTCTTCGCTGCTGCTTTCGTCCGACACCGAGATCAGGAACGCACGCGTCTTCTCGATCGGCCCGTCGCCGGAATATCCGCGTGGGAACCTTGGCGGGGTGACAGGAGCAAAAAACCTAACTGGGTTTCCGTGCACGGTCTTGGGCGTCATTGATGCCTCGGGGTCGAACGCTCCGACTCACCGACTCGGCGCCCAAGGTGTCCAGTATGAAATCGGGGCGCTATCGCCGAGTTCGGTGCAATCGGCTTGTTCGGCATAGCTGTCACGGAAACGACCTCACGACTTCTTTGCCTTCGAGCACGGTTCGCACAGTGCAGCCAGTGCTGGTTCGTTGATATGTGAAACGCTGCAGCAACCCCATCGTAAAACTGTCGTGATTCGTTCGAATCAATTTGGTTAGCGAATCAGGGTAGGAGCCCTTCCAATTGGCCAACCCGTGA
>JBGATF010000019.1:0-216682 GCA_044229355.1 Limisphaerales bacterium | reverse complement strand
CCACCCGGCCAACCCACTGAAATCTTCGCGCCCAAGTCGGCGCCCTTGAACCACTACTTCTGATTCCATTGCCCCCGTTTTGCCAGAACTCGGGTTGGTAGTCCAGCGAAATTACCGCCAACCTGCGGATGCACTGTCGCCGGGCGACGAGAAGCTGGACGGCGGAAGCTGGAAGTACCGGGCGCTTTCAGCGCCTAACTTCCGGCTTCCGGCTTCTGGCTTCTGGCTTCTGGCTTCCAGCCTCTACATGCCCATGATCTGGTAGCCGCTGTCGACATAGAGGACCTGGCCGGTGATGGCAGCAGCGCCGTCGCTGGCGAGGAACGTGCCGGTGGCTCCGAGTTCGTCGGGGAGGACATTGCGTTTCAGCGGGGCGTGCGCTTCGTAATGCTTGAGCATTTCGGTAAAGCCCGAGATGCCGCGGGCGGCGAGCGTGTTGACCGGCCCGGCACTGATGCAGTTGACGCGGATTTTTTTTGGGCCGAGGTCGTAGGCGAGATAACGGGTGCTGGCCTCGAGGGAGGCTTTGGCGACGCCCATGACGTTGTAGTGCGGCACGACCTTTTCGGCTCCGTAGTAGCTCATGGCCACGATGCTGCCGCCCTCGGTCATCAGCGGAGCGGCCCCGCGCGCCAAGGCGACGAGCGAGTAGGCGGAGATGTCATGGGCGATGCGGTAGGCTTCGCGGGACGTGTTCACGAATTCCCCTTCGAGCGCGTCTTTGGGCGCATAAGCGACGGAGTGGAGGAGGAGGTGAAGCTTTCCAAATTTCTGACCGACCTCGGCAAAGACCCGGGCGATGTCCTCGTCCTTGGTCACGTCGCACGGGGTGATGTGGGTGTCGGCGCCAAACGTTCCGGCCAGATCCTCGACATTTTCCTTCAAGCGTTCGCCCTGATAGGTGAACGCGAGACGGGCCCCGGCCTTGTGCCAGGCCTGGGCGATGGCCCATGCGATGGAGCGCTTGTTGGCGACGCCGAAGACAATTCCGAGCTTGCCGGCAAGAGATGACATGATTCGTGCGAGTTGAGTTTTCTTTGCGGGGAGCAGAGCGAGCGTTTCGCCCGGGCTGCGGTCCCGCGCCGCAACGAGTAGGGGAAAGCGCGTCAGGTGGCAAGGCCAAGGTTCGTTGAAAAACGGGCTTGCCGCGGGTGTTTCGCGGCGCACAATTGAAGCCGTTCACCACCTGACCGGGCCCGCGTCCAACCGTTCCCGGAAGAGTCGTGACTGAATGCAGCGATCGAGCATGGCAGTCATGAGTCGGAATCAGCGACAGAAAAGGCCGCCCGATGGAACTCAGCCCGCGCCGAGGACGGCCTCGTTTTCCTGCTGGAAGAACGTGCTCTTTGGCGGTGTAATTTGCGTCGTTTGTTTGTTGGTGTTGGAAGGCGTGCTGGCGATCTGTGGTGTGCGGGCCGGCTTCTACCAGGCGGATCCCTATGTCGGGTTTGCGCGTCATATTCCTCATTTCGTCCCGGACCCGGCGGCGCCGGATGCGGACACGCTGGTCACGGCCGAGAGCCAGCGGCGCATCTTCAATCTCCAGCGCTTTGCCGCGCGCAAGCCCGACAAGACGTTTCGCATTTTCTGCCTCGGCGGTTCGACCACCTATGGTCACCCGTATAATGACAGCACCTCGTTTTGCGGTTGGCTGCGGGAGATCTTGCCCAGGATGGATGCCTCGCGGCGCTGGGAGCTGATCAATGGCGGCGGCATCAGCTACGCAAGCTATCGCGAGGCCCTGCTCATGGAGGAATTGAGCCAGTATCAGCCGGACCTCTTCATCGTCTTGTCGGCGCACAACGAGTTTCTCGAGCAGCGAACGTACAGCCGCCTCATTGCCATGCCGGAACCGGTCCGGGGCTTGGGGGCGATCTTGAGCCGGACCCGGCTGTATTCCGCGATGAAGGCCGGAGTTGACCGTGTGTGCCGTCCGGCCACCGCCGGGCCGGCGACGGTCACCCAGATGCCGGAGAATCCCGCGGCCATCCTCGACCGTTCGATCGGGCCGCAGTCGTATCATCGGGACGAGACCCAACAGGCGAAGATTGTCGAACACTACCGGTTCAATCTGGCGCGGATGGTGGAAATCGCGCGCAGCGTGGGGGCCCGAGTCATCTTCATCAACTCCGCGTCAAACTTGCGCGACTGCGCACCGTTCAAGAGCGAGCATCGGGCCGGGCTGCGGCCGGATGAACTGGCCCGTTGGAACTTGTTGGTGCGCGAGGCCCGGGTGGCCCGTTCGGCCGGTCGGCCGGCGGAGGCGCTTCAGCGGTTGGATGAGGCTGGGACGATTGACTCGCGGCCGGCTGAGCTTCATTACCAGCGGGGGCAGGTGTTGAGCTCGCTGGGGCGGTTCGCGGACGCCAAAGCGGCGTTCGGAAGTGCCCGGGATGAGGATGTCTGCCCGCTTCGGGCTTTGGGTTCTTTGCTCGCCGCAACGGCCGACGTGGCGAAAGAGCGCGGGGCGCCGCTGGTGGATTTCGTCCGGCTGATGGAAGCGCGCGCGGCGAACGGGATTCCCGGCGAGGACTGGTTTCTCGATCACGTGCATCCGACGGTCGAGGGGCATCGCCAGTTGGCTTTGGAGATTGTGCGGGTCATGGAGCAGGAAGGACTGATGCGGGTCGGCCCGACCTGGACTGGCGCTGTCGAGCAGGAGTTGCGGCGGGAGGTAGAGGGACGGCTGACCGCTCGGGATCAGGCGACGGCTCTGGTGACGCTGGCAAAGGTCCTGTATTGGGCGGGAAAGAACGACGAGGCCTACCGCTGCGCGCGCCGGGCGGAGCCGCTGGCTCCGGAGGATGCGGCGGTCTTGTTCGAAGTGGGGAAGGGGGCGGCGCGCGCCGGAAACGTTTCTGAATCGGTCCGGGCGTTGCGAAAAGCCGTGGCCATCAATTCAGGATTTGTCGAGGCGCGCTCGCTGCTCGGGCTGCAACTGATCGAGGCGGGTTTGGTGTCGGAGGCGATCGAGAACGGCCTGGAAGCCGCCCGGCTGCGTCCGGGCGATGCCCAGCCGCTGTTGAATTTGGGGGTGATGTTCGAGCGGGCGGGCCGGAACGCGGAAGCGGAGGACTGCTATCGTCGAGCCGTGAGACTTTCGCCGGACTATGCGGAGGCCCACAACAACCTCGGCTGGCTTCAAAAGATGCGGGGCGATTACGACGGCGCCCTGGAGTCATTTCGGGAAGCGGTGCGGCTTCGCCGCGGTTCAGCCATGCCTTCCTTGGGCCTGGCCTGGATGTGGGCCGCTCATCCGGATCCCGGGAAACGCGATGTAGCGGCGGCCGTGCGCCTGGCGGAGGATCTGGCCGGCAAGTCCGGATACCAAAGCTGGCTTGGCCTCGACACTTTGGCTGTGACCTACGCGAGCGCCGGGCGATATCCGGAGGCGAGGCGCCTGGCGCAGCAGGCCCTGGAGCGGGCGATGGCGGCCCGCGCGCCCGGCGCCACCAATGTGGCCGCCCGACTGGCGCTCTTTCAGCAGAACCAGCCCTACATTGAGCCCGGCGCCTTGGGAGGTCTGCCGGTGACCGCTCGGTAACCGGCGATATTCACCGTCGGGCTGGCCCTTCGCTTCCGGGATGTCCGATTCGTGACCGTGGCCGTGACTTGGAGGAGGTTGGACGTTCTCATCCTGGGGCACCCGCTGCCGCCGGTCCGCGCTTAACTTTTTGTGGAAGCCACCGATGAGAGCTGAGTCCGGGCTCCGTGGTCCGGCTTAATCATGAAACCTGTCGGCTTGCGGAAATTTCGGTTGCTGAGCGAATTGGGTTCATGCAGCGTTTGGACGCTGTCGCCGGCTGCTGCGTTGAGGCGCGGCGGGTGGCAGCAAACCGAATCAAACACGCCATGATGAAATCCATGACCCTTCTGCGTTTGCTCGCTCTGTCCCTGGTTGCGCTCGCGGCCCTGGTCGTTTCCGGCTGCCAGACGGCGGGACCACCCTCGGACGCGGCCCTGCCCATTCCGCCGTCCGCGAAGGAAGAGGTGATCACCTTGCGAGAGGGCGATGTCGTGCGCATCGTTTGTCCCGGCACTCCCAGCCTGGACGACACCCAGCAAATTCGGCGTGACGGCAAGATCTCCCTGAAGCAGGGCGCGGGCGACCTGGTGGCAGCGGGCAAGACATTGGCGGAAGTCGAAAAAGACGTTCTTCAGCTTTACGGCCCCCAGCTCGTGGTGAAGCAAATTTCGGTCACGCTGGGATCCTCGGCGTATCCAATCTTTGTCATCGGCGCCGTGTTGAAGCCGGGCCGGATCATGACGGACCGGCCGATGACCGTGTTTGAAGCGGTGATGGAGGCGGGCGGGCCGGATTTTTCACGGGCGAACCTGAAGGAGGTGCTGTTGTTGCGCCAGGGTCCGGAAGGTCTTTCGACCTTCAAGTTCAATTTGAAATCGGCGTTGCAAGGCCATGGCGCGCCGGAGTCCTACGTCAAGCCGTCCGACACAATCTATGTGAAGGAGAAGTTCTCGTGGTTTTAGCGGGGGCTCGTCGCAGTGGCCGGGTTGGATCGATTTAATCAGTATTTATGAGTGAAATTCGTTTGGGTGTGATTGGTCTGGGGTATGTCGGGCTGCCGTTGTGTCTGCAGTTCGCCCGCTCCGGGGTCAACGTGATTGGCTTCGACATCGACAAGTTCAAGGTGGATGCCTGCAACGAGGGGCGAAGCTACATCCGCCACATCGAGGGCGCGGCCATCCAGCAGGAGCGCGCCAGCGGGCGGTTCTCCGCCACGACGGACTTCGCCCGAATTGGCGAGATCAATGCCGTGCTCATCTGTGTGCCCACGCCGCTCAACAAGAATCGCGAGCCTGATATCTCCTACATAGTCGACACCGGCAAAGCCATTGCCCCGCACCTGAAAAAGGGAACGCTGGTGGTGCTCGAGTCCACGACCTACCCGGGCACGACGGATGGTGAGCTCCGGGAGGTGCTTGAGAAAGGCTCCGGCCTCAAAGCCGGCGTCGACTTCAACCTCGCCTTTTCGCCGGAGCGGGAGGACCCGGCCAATCCCAACAGCAAGGTCGCGCTCATTCCAAAGGTGGTGGGCGGCTTGACTCCGGCCTGCCTGGAAAAAGCCACGACGCTCTACAGCAAGGCGATCAAAACGGTCGTCCCGGTTTCATCCTGCCGCGCGGCCGAAGCCACCAAGCTCCTCGAGAACATCTTCCGCGGCGTGAATATCGCGCTCGTCAATGAGCTCAAGATCGTTTACTCGGCCATGGACATCGATATCTGGGAGGTGGTCAACGCCGCGAAAACCAAGCCGTTCGGGTTCATGCCGTTCTATCCCGGGCCTGGCCTGGGCGGCCACTGCATCCCGATCGATCCGTTTTACCTGACGTGGAAGGCGCGCGAGTACGGAAAGGCCACCCGCTTCATCGAGCTGGCTGGAGAGATCAACACCGCCATGCCGGAATATGTCGTCCACCGGGTCATGGAAGCCCTCAACGATCAGAAGAAGGCCGTCAATGGCAGCCGCGTCCTCGTCGTGGGCCTCGCCTACAAACCCAACGTCGACGATGAACGGGAATCCCCCAGCTACACCCTGATGGAGCTGCTCAAGGCGCGCGGCGCGGAGGTCGCCTTCTACGATCCATACGTTCCCATCATCCGGCCCACGCGGGAGCACGCCCACTGGACCGGAACGAAATCGGTTGAGTGGAACCAAAAGACCGTCGGGAGCTTCGACGTCGCCCTCGTCGCCACCGCCCACGATTGCGTGAATTACGCCGAGCTCGGCGCCTGGTCGCCCTGCATCGTCGACACCCGCAACGCCATGGTTTCCGTCAAGGGCGCCAAAGCCCGCATCTATAAGGCATAGCCGCCAAGGCGCAATTTCCCGGGTCCAACTCCCGGCTGCGATCGAAACCGCCCGGCTGGTGAATACCGCCGGGCGGTTTTCTTTGGTGCGCCCGGCTTTTGGCCCGCTCCGCTCCAAAGATTCGGACTAGTATTTGATCCCGCATCCGTAGGGCTTCGTCTTAGCGACGGCGACCGGTTTGCCGGCCTGCAACGCGGCGACCGCCTCGCGAACATAGTTCCGGGCTTTGCGCGGGTCGCCGTCCGTCGAGGCGGCATCGTCGATCGCGCCCTGGTAGGCCACGATGCCTTTGGCATCCACCACGACCATGTGCGGCGTGACCTTCAAGCCGTAGGCCTTGCCCAGCGTGCCGTCGCTGTCGTCGATCCAGGCCGTGGCCTTCATCTTGTATTTGGTCCACTCCTTCTTCGCCTGGGCGGGGCTGCGGTGGCTTGGGCTTTGCCCGTTGCTGGAATTGACCACCAGCCAGATCACGCCCTGCTTGGTCATCTCCGCTTGCAACTCCGGCATGGCACCCGTGATGAAGTGGTTCGCGCAGTACGGGCAATCGAGATTGGATGACTCGAGCACGAGGATCTTCCCCTTGTAGTCGGCAAGCTTGTGGGTTTTTCCGAAAATGTCCTTGGCAGTGAAGTCCGGAGCGGGTTCACCGACGCTGGCTTCGGCGTAGACGAGTCCGATGCCCAGCAGGAGGGACCCGAGGATGGTGAGGGGGCGTTTCATGTGTGTCGATTTTCGTTTTTGGATGGTGCTCAGTTGACCGTGGGCGCCCTGTGATGGTTACCGGCGGCCGGCCTGGAAGGCGCACCTGCAATCAATAGTTCAGCGCGCCGCTTTGTCCAGAGCGTCGAGAACGATGGCCGGGGTCAATGCCTCGGGCAAAACGAGCGCAGGCTGACGGGCGTCCTTGGGATAAACGAGGACCAAGGGGACGGCCGCCCGGCCGTGGCGGCGCAGTTCGTTCGCGATGGCCTCGTCCTCGGCGGTGAAGTCTCCCAGCAAGGCCACTGCATTCATCTCTTTCAAACGGCGGCGGACGGCGTCGATTTCGATGCTGGTCCGTTTGTTGACCTGGCACGTGATGCACCAGTCCGCCGTGAAGTCGATGAAGACCGGGCGTCCGGCCTGGCGGGCGGCGGCCACCGCCTGGGCGCTCCATGGCTGCCAGTCAATTCCGTCCGGATCGTGTTTGAGCCCGCCTCGGGCCACGGCGCGGGGGGTCCGCCAATGCAGCTGGCCCTCTAAAACACCGGCATAGCCAAGCAGCAAAAACCCGAAGGCGAAAGCGCCGGCCAGTATTTTGCGGCGACGGCCCCGCTGCACGAATTGACCCCAGGTCCAGGCGGCCAGTGACACCAGCACTAGAAACAGGCCCACCCACAGGATGCCGTCCGTGCCATAATGTGCCGCAGTGAGGGTCAGCAGCCAGAGGGCAGTGGCCACCATCGGAAAGCCCATGGCGTTCTTGAACCGTTCCATCCAGGCGCCCGGCTTGGGCAGGAACCGCAGGAATTGAGGGAAGAAGCTCAGCAGCACATAGGGAAACGCCAGCCCGATGGCCACGGTGGAAAACACCAGGACAATCAAATGGGCCGGCTGATGGACCGCGAATCCAATTGCGATGCCGAGAAACGGCGCGCTGCACGGGGTGGCCAGCACGACCGCCAGCACGCCGTTGAAGAAGGCGCCCGCGGCTCCCTCCCGTGCAGACAGGTCGCCAGCCTTGCCCATCGCGCCCGCGCCCAGCGTCACCTCGAAGACGCCAAAAAGATTCAACGCCACCAGCGTGACCAGGGTGGTAATGGCAACCACGAACAGCGGGTTCTGAAATTGCATGCCCCAGCTGGCCGCCTTCCCCGCGCTGTTGACCGCGATGACCAAGCCGGCCAGCACCAGCAGGCTGGCCAGCACTCCGGCGCCGTAGATCAATCCCAGCTTCCGCGCTTCCGCCGGCGAGCCATGGCTTTGATTGACGAAACCGAGAATTTTCAATGCGATCACCGGCAGAACGCACGGCATCAGGTTCAAGATCAATCCACCCACAAACGCCAGCGCCAGTTTCGCGAGCAAGACCTTCAGTGAGACGCCTTCGCCGGCGGACGGCTCGGATTCGGCGGAGGTGACATCCGCGCCGGGCGGACCCGCCACGGCCGGCGTGGAATTCGCGCCCGGCGAAGTTGGAGGGCCATCGAGCAGCGCGACGGTGATTTCATGAGCCCCGGCAATTCCTTGGGCCGGTGCGGCCCCACGTTCCACCACCAGTCCGGCCAACCCAGCCGGCCACTCGCTGCCGATTCGTTCCACTGTGGCGCGGATGCGATGGTGGCCGCTGTCGGTGGCCACGGGCTCGGTCACGGGTCCCACCGTGAAGGTGTCCGCTTCGAACGAAAAGAAATCCGGCGTGGTGCCAGCGCCCTGCGCCGGCCACTCCAGAATCACGCGGCGCTTGTCCGCGGCCGGGGGACCCTCCCACCAGGCCCGGACAAAGTTCGTGCCGGCGATTTGCGGCAACCGTTGACGCGCCCGCTCGATCTGAGCGCGGCCTGACCCGTCCAGCGGCACCGGCCCAATCGTGATGCGTCCGGTGACGGTTCCGCGGCCGGGCACGCAAACCTTCTCGCATTCGAGCCACCGGAGGTCGGCCGACAACTCGACGTCGCCGGGCGGCGCGTTTGAAGCGATCGTCAGCGGAACAATGAGCGTCACCTCATCCGTGTAGACGTAGGTGGTCAGGCCGCCGGCCTCGTGTGTTTCCGGTATCGGCCAAAGGATGCCGCCCGCCCCGACGACGTTTGGCATTTTCCAGGTAACCGTGGTGGGCGCGCCGGATTCGCCGGGGTTGCGCCAGTAGGTGTGCCAGCCCGGATCCATTTTCAGGTGGATTCCCGCCCAAAGGGTGTCCCCGGGCCGTGCGCTTGCCTGGGAAAGCAGAAGTGTTGCGGTGGTGTGCGACGCGGCTTCAACCGGGGACCAAGCGACCAGAAACCAAAGAAGCGTTGCGACAAAAGCGCGTGGGCGCGCCCGTTGCCGGAGGGTGGGCCTCGGGTCGGTTCCTGATTGGAGGTCGGAGCGGCGCGGCAGCATCGCGGATTGCGGCGCGAAACGCCGCTTTGGTCGGGGGCGCAGATCCAGGGCGCCGTTTCGCGGCGCACTCCATGAGACGGGTTCAGGCATGCAGTTCAGCCCTTTCCAATGACGGTTCACGGAGAGCCCATTGTTCCTTACGGACCTGCTCACGGGCCATGAACGCGAGCATCGCAGGTAGGGCTGGCGCTCCGCCTCCAGCCGGAGGTCCGCCCAGGCGGTCCGCATCGGCGGCGCGCTGCGGAGAGCGCGCCCCAACTTCCGTTTCATCGGAAGGCGAGGCCGTGGACCCCTTGGCTGATTTGTGATTGTTGATTTTTGATTTCGGATGGCCGAGTCGAACAATCCGCCATCGCAAATCAAAAATCGTAAACCAAAAATCCCCGTGGTCCGCCGCATCAATGACATGTCGAGTTGGATGCTGGGTCCTGACAGGATATTCCCTGGATTATGGGCGCCGCGGTCGCTTGAACAGGTCGAGCAATTCGCCGGCGGGTGAATTCGTGGCGGGCGACGTGGATCCGGGAGCGGCATTGGTGCCGGTGGCCGCCTTGCCGGAAAGCAGGCCGGCCGCGCCCTTCAACAGGCCGCCAGTGCGTTCGTCCAATCCGGGAATCTTGTCGGCGTATTTGAGCAAGGCCGCGCCGGCCAGGGCTTTCAAGTCGAGCTTCGGCGTTGGCTCGTTCGCGGTTCCGGCCACGGTCACAAACTGCGGAAGCGAGACCAGGGCGGCATTGGTTGGGGTGTCGCGCGGCGCCAGCTTGAGCCGGTCGGCAAGGGAGCGCTCCAGCTGCAGGGCCATTGGCCAGTTGCCGAGGCGCGTCTCCCGCAGGGTATTTCCCAGGGTGAGCTCGCCGTGCGTGGCCGCGGCGAAGGCCGGGCTGACCAGGGCAATCTGCGAAAGGTCGATCTTGCCGGAGCCCATGGACGCGCCGAAACCGATCCAATTGAGCGGCGAGCTCAAAAGGCCCGGGGCGTTGAGCGCTGCCGAAATGGGCGCGAGAAATCCTTTCAGGCGTGGCCCCACGATTTGGATGTCGGCGTTGGTGAAGCTGAGCCCGATGTTCCCCAAAAGGTTTTTTCGCAGGCTGGGTCCCGTCACGCCCGCTCCGTCCACTTTGAGGTTCGTCCAGAGCTCGCCCCGGGCGCGGCCGCGGTAGTCCGGCGCAAAGCTGTCGGCGAGCGGGGCAATGGGCAGGCCGTCCGCCTTCGCCTGAATCTTATATCGCCAACCCGTGACACTCAGGTCGAGGTCCACTTCGCTCGTCAAGGGTGCTCCATTCATGACCAGAGAGAACGGACGCACCGTCACCTTGCTTTCCTCCACTTTGATGGTTGCCTGAACCTGGGCCGCCTCCACCTCGCGCAACCAAAGGAGGCCGATTTGCGCGGCAACGACGAGCTGTTTCACCGGAAGATGAACCGGGTCCGGCTCGATCGGCGCATTGGTCGAGCCGGATGGCGGGGTCGTGGTCGGCGTCGTCGGCTTTGCTTCGGGGCTGCCAGACTTCGAGGGGCCGGCCAGGAGATCGTAGTACGGGGTCACGTCCAATGTTTCGGCCGACAATTTGAGCTCGCCCTCGAGTGCATTCGTGCGGCTTGAGTCGATGCGCCCCGCCAGCTGAAACTGGTTCGCTTTCGTCCGCGCCGTTTCGGCGAGTTGCACCGCCAGATTCTTCAACTCCACAACATTGCCGTTCGCGACCGCGACATCGTAGTCGGCGCCCAGCGCCATGCCCTGCAAAACCAGACTCGACACGCGTCCAGTGAGATTGGTCAGCACCATGTGCCCGGTCACGGATTGTCGCTCCCCCTGCTGTTGCACCCGGACGTCTACGAGTCGGAAATCCCCACTGGCGAGTTGCACGCTGGGCTGGGGAAGAATGCGGGTGAGGCGGGCCAGATCAAAGTCGCCGGAAACGGACACCGAGGCGCTGCGCGGGTTGGCCGTGACATCCCCGCCGGCGGTCAGGTGGGCCGCGGGTTGGGTTTGGTGCGACACGGTCAATTCGGAGCGGTCCAGATGGACTTGGCCGAAGTTCGTGATAGTGCCCCGGGTCGCGAGGGCGACGCCAAGTTCCGAGACGCGGTTGGAACCGATCGTCGCTCCGATTCCGTCCGCCGTCGCCTGCCAATCGAAGGCCATCTGTCGGCCTGCGTCGCGGGCGGCAAGATGTCCTTTGGCGGCCACGGTGCCGACGGCGTTGAGGCCGGGTGCGAAGCTCTGCCAGTCGGCGAAGTTCAACTTACCGAGGGTGAAATCCAGCGCGCCCTCCTTTTTTCCAAAGTCAAACTGACCTGCCATGGTCATTTCGGCGATCGGACGGGCGCCGTTAAATGCCTGCCACGCCACTCGTTTGAACTCGGTTGGCGTAATGTCGATATCGATCACGGAACGAAATGCGCCCACCGGTTCGAAGACGCCGGTGGCCGAATCGACCTTCGCGATGACCGCCCCCTTGGCAAATGACAAATTCAAATCCGGGGTCAGTCCGAAGTTTAGATCTATAGTGACTCCGGCCTTGGCGGTGTTGTTGGAGCTCGTCGGGCCTGATCGCACCAGCCCGGCGCCGTCAAATTTGAGGTGTGCCGTCTGACCATTCCGCAAATCCGTAAGGGCGAAGTTGAGATTGCCCAATTCGATCTCAACGGGCGGACCGTTGGAGACGGCCTGGGTCACGCGCACCTGTCCGTTTTCCATGGCTATCCTGGCGATGGCGATTTTGGGTGGGGTTTGAGAACCGGAGCCTGCCGGACCTGGGCCTGGGGAGGGTGAGCGTGACGCGGTGTCCTTTGGTCCGCCGCGGGTGAGAGCATCGAGGTTGCTGGTTCCGTCGGCGTTTTGGATGACGCGGATCTGGGGGTGGACCAGGGCGACCTCGTCGACCTGCAACGTGCCTCCCAGGATGGCGGAAAGGCTGTAGCGCAGACGGACCTCGTCGATCGAGACGGCGGGTTCAGCGCCGGTGGTGCGGACCGTGAGACTCTTGAGCGTGACCGCCGAGAACGGGTGGATCGAGGCGTCTGCGACGGCGACATCCGCGTTCATCGCGCGCGCGATTTTGGGCACCACGACGGCCTTGAAGAAGGCGCCGCTGGTGACGGTGAAGTAGACGGCGGCTAGCAGGACGAGGAAGAGGGCGGCGAGCCAGGCCAGTCGGCGAGGCCAGGACCGGCGTTTCGGCGTGGGGGCAGGTGTAGTCATAAATGGCGGGGCAAACTTAGGCGGCGCCACTGAACGATCAACGAGAAAGATGCGGTCGATCCGCGTTGCAGCCCAACCGGATTGAACGACATGCCAGGAGGGATTTCCTGATTCAGCCGTGAGACCGTCCTCCGCGGTGCTTCAAAACATTTCTTCGTCCTCCTCCCTGGTTTTGGGCCGGTTGAAGTGCGTTCGGACGTGGCGGTCACTTGAACTTTCGGACCGCGGATCCCGCCATCGCGGGATCCGCAGCAGCCGAAAGCGGCCACGCGGCGCGAACTTTACCAATGGTCCGCCGATTCTAGCCGCTGCCGGCTGGAAGCCCGCGCCTTGGAGCAGAAGTGACCGGCACTTCCAATCGCGCCCGGCCGGTTGATGGCGGTGGACGGGGGCGGGGGAAGTCGCTATAGATCGCGGCGTATGCCGACGCCAAGCCAGGCTACCACTCCGCTTGCGACGCCGTTGTCGGCACTGTTCGGGGTGGGTCCGGAACGATCCGCGCAGTTGGCGCGCCTGGGGTTGGTCACGGTGGGTGACCTCCTGCTGCACGCGCCGAAGCGCCACGAGGATCGTCGCCATCTGCTGCGCATCGTCGATCTGTCGGCCGGCCGGGCGGCCACGACCCGGGGGACCATCGTCGCCCAGGGCTTGAAGACCTTTCGCCAGCGATCGCGTTCCGTGTTTGAGATCGTGCTCGACGATGGCACCGGCCGGCTGCATTGCCGCTGGTGGAACCTCCCGTTCATGGAGCGATATTTCAATGTCGGTGACGAGGTCATGGTTTTCGGCAAGCTCAAGCCGGGCAAACCGCGCACCATGGATCATCCCGAGTCGGAAGTGATCGAGGCGGGGGAGGAGCTGTCGATTCACATTGATCGAATTGCGCCGATCTACCCGCTCACGGAAGGCCTGCCGCAGCGGTGGCTGCGGAGCTTGATGTGGCGCGCGCTCGCGCAATTCGGAGATGCCATCGACGAGCTGGTGCCGGGCGGAGACGAGGCGGCCTCGTGCGGACCCGAGCCGGCTCCGTTCCCGGGGCGCCGGGAGGCGATTCGACGGCTTCACTTTCCCGCCGAGGCGGCTGATGTCGAGCGGGGGAGGGCGCGGCTGGCGTTCGACGAATTCCTCGTGCTGCAGCGGGAGCTCCGGCGGCGGCGTCGCAACCTGGAGGCCAACGCACGCGCGCTCCCGTGTGCCGGTGATCAGAACCGGCTGATCAAGCCATTTCTGCGCGGGCTCGGATTTGAGCTGACCCAGGCCCAGAGCCGCGTCTTGCGCGAGATTCGCGGGGATTTGGCCGGGCTTCACCCGATGCGGCGGCTGATTCAGGGCGACGTCGGCTCCGGCAAGACCGCGGTCGCCGCGTGCAGCGCGCTCATGGCCATGGAGAGCGGATACAGCGTGATCCTGATGGCGCCGACGGAAATTCTGGCGCAGCAGCACTACTCGACGTTCCGACGGTGGTTCGAACCGTTGGGCTTGAGGGTCGAGCTGCAGACCGGGAGCCGGAAGACGCGCGAGGACTCTGCCAGCCTGCCGCTGGCGCCGACGCCGCGGTCCGCGGGAAAATCGGGGGTCGAAGAGGCGGGCGAGGCGGGCAAAGCCGGGGGTCCTCCGGTGCTGGTCATTGGCACCCATGCGCTCATCCAGGCTTCCTTTTCCGTCGACCGTCTCGGGTTGGTCGTCATCGATGAGCAACACAAATTCGGTGTTGCCCAGCGTGAGCAACTGGTGCGGAAAGGTCAGTATCCGCACCTGCTGGTCCTGACGGCGACGCCGATTCCGCGGACGCTGGGGCTGACCGTTTACGGGGATCTCGATTGCTCGATCATTGATGAATTGCCAGCCGGGCGCGGATCCGTGCGGACCCACGTGCGGAGCGAATCGCGCCGGCCGAAGGTGCTTCAGTTCATCCGCGAAAAGATCGATGCGGGCCGCCAGGCCTATGTGGTTTATCCGCGGGTCGACGACGCCGGCGAGCCGGGGGGAGGGGGCGGAGGGATCAAGGCGGTGGTCCGGGAGCGGGACGCGCTGGCGGCGAGCTTCGCGCCGCACCGGGTCGGGTTGTTGCACGGCCGGATGGCCGCGGAAGAAAAAGACCGGGTCATGGGTGACTTTCGGGCGAATCGGATTCAAGTGCTGCTGGCGACGACGGTGATCGAGGTGGGGGTCGACGTGCCGAACGCGACGGTGATGATGATCGAAAACGCCGATTCGTTTGGGCTCGCTCAATTGCACCAGTTGCGGGGGCGGATCGGGCGGGGCCGGCACGAGGCGCACTGCATTCTGATCCAGGCCACGGAGAGCGAGGAAGCCCGGGAGCGCCTGTCGATTGTTGCTGCAACCGTCGACGGATTTGCGATTGCGGAGGCGGATCTGCGCTGGCGCGGTCCGGGTGAATTGTTGGGACAGCAACAGAGTGGATTGCCGTCGCTGCGATTTGGAGATCTGCAGCGGGATCGGGATCTGATCGAGCGCGCGCGGCAGGCCGCCCGCGCATTGGAAACGGCCACGAAATTATCGACGGTGGGGGCAGCCGGGTGATCCGAAGGGGGCTGGGCGGAACTGGCCAGGCGCAAGCCGACGGGTCCGGCAGTGCACCGGGGAAATTTTCCCGCGAATCGGGACGCCCTGCACGATTTGGCCAGGCGGCGGTGGGTTCAATCGGGCGCGGTCAGCAGCCGCTCCCACAATTCCTCGTTCAGCAGCACCTTTTGGATGAAGGCCGTGTCTTCGTCCGTTTTCGGCTGGAGGTTGGCGTCGAACGGCAGCGTGATGGTGAAGGTGGTGCCTTCGTTGGGACGGCTCTGCGCCAGCACGCGGCCGCCGTGGTGATGCACGATGAAGTAAACGGCGATCAGGTTGACCCCATATTCCATCGGGGTGTCGGAGCGCAGGGCGAAGGGATCGAAGACCACGCGCAGCGCCTCTTCTGGCAGGCCGGGGCCGTTGTCGGAGAGGCGCAGGCGCACATAATCCGGCCCGCTTTCCCCGGTCAGAAAAACCTTCGAGCCCGCCGGCAGGCTGACCCACTCATCGCGCAGCAGAAGCTGCAGCATTTTCTGGATCTTGGCCCGGTCCGCGACGATCAGCGGCAGGTCGGCCGGAACCCGGTTTTCGATGGTGATGGGCTTGGTGGCCAGTTCAGGCTGGAGCGAAGCGAGGACGGTTTCCGTTTCGGTCCGGAGTGAAAGGCGGTCGGCGAAGTTGGAGGGGCCGTGATCCGACGCGCTCCAGAGATCCCGCAAGAGCCCGTTGATCTTGTCGACCTGGCCTTGAACGTTTTGGTAGTAATCCTTCCAAAATCCGGGGTTGCGCAGGGTGTTAAAGTCGAGCTTTTCCTCGTGCAGCTTCGCCGGGGCCAAATCGAGAAAGGTCTTTACCGCGACGAGGGAGTTGCGGATGTGATGGCTGAGGCCGGCCGCCAGCAGGCCGAGCCCGACGATTCGGTCGGCGATCATCACATTGTGCAACACGGAAAGCTTCTCCTTCAGCAACTGGTCGCGCTCGCGCTGCACGATGAAAAACTCCAGCCCGCGCTTGAGCGTCGCCTCCAGCTGCGGGGGATCCCACGGCTTGGTGACGTACTTGTAGATCGAGCCGGTGTTGACCGCGGCGATGGCGGCGTCCATGTCGGCAAAGGCCGTGGCCAGGATGCGCACGATCCGGGGGCGGAGCTGACGGGCCTTCTCCAGCAGCCAGGTGCCCTTTTCCCCCGGCATGCGCTGGTCCGTCATCAGGATGCCGATCTGGTCCTGCTGCTCCTCCAAAAGCTTGAGCCCCTCCTGGGCGCTGTTCGCGGTCAGGATGCGGAACTGGTCGCCAAACGCGCGGGCGAAGTACTTCAACGACTTCTCCTCGTCGTCGACGTAGAGAATCGCGTACTTGCGGTAGTCGTACAGGGTATGCATGGCCATCTGGTATCCGTGCCCAAAACTGTCGTTCGCCAGCTCTTCCTGGCGCGGCCGGCCTCTCACCGCGGCTAAGGCTGCAATGCGGACTCTGCCGGTTTCCGCGGGAATTCCAATGCAAATTCCGTGCGAACGCCGCGCTGGCTGGTCGCCTGGATGCTGCCTCCGAAATCACGCATGATCCGGTAGCAGATGCTCAGCCCAAGGCCCATGCCCTCGCCCACGTCCTTCGTGGTGAAGAACGGATCGAAGATCTTTTCGAGCACGGCGGGTTCGATCCCCTCGCCGTTGTCCCGAACGAGGATCCGGCTGCGGTCGGCCAGCGCCTGACCCGAGATTTCGATCGCCGGTCCATCAGCCGGCGATTTCTTGGCGAGAGCGTCGAGGGAATTCTGCACCAGGTTCACGACGACCTGGATGAGCTTGTTCTTCTCGGCCGGAACGGTCTGGTTGGGATCCAGATCGAGCCGGACGTCCACCCGGTCACGCCATTCCTGACTGAGCAGGCGCAACGCGGAATTGACGGCCTCGGCCACATTGACCGGCTCAACCTCAGCCGAGCCGGGGTGGGTAAAGCTGCGCAGGTCCGTCACGATGGATTTCACCCGGATGATGCCGTCCTCGACGTCCTTGAGAATTTCGGCGTAGTCATCCCGCTCGCCGTCCGGGATGAACCGGGCCTTGCCGCGCAGCGTGAAAAGGCCGGTCGTGACGAAATTCAGCGGGTTGTTGATTTCGTGGATGATGCCGGCGCTGAGTCGCCCGAGCGACGCCAGCTTTTCCGACTGCACCAGCTGGGTTTCCGTGTCCTTCAGTTTTTCGATGGTGGTCTCGAGTTGATGATTCTGCCGGCTGAGGCGGCGCTGATAGTCGAACGATTCCACCAGATTCCTGACCCGCACGTGAAGTTCGGTGGTGGAAAAAGGCTTGGGCAAAAAATCGCTCGCCCCGGCCCGCAGGGCATTGAGCTTGGTTTCCTCGTCCACGTGCGCCGTGACCAGGATGATCGGCACCCCGCGGGTGGCCGCCGCGGCCCGGATCTCCCGGCACGCCTGGATCCCGTCCTTCTCCGGCATCATCATGTCCAGGAGAATGATGTCCGGATCGCAAACGGCCGCGCGGTCGACGGCTTGCTGTCCGTCCGTCACCGCCACGATGTTGTAGTGCCGCTCCAGTTCCGAGCTGATGAACTGGAGCATGTCCGGCTGATCGTCCGCGATCAGGGCCGTGAATTGATGGGCACCCTTGGTTGAACCGTTGCCCGCCTTCGGCGTGGCTGCCCGGTCCGCCACGGATCCGCCGAAAAGATTCGCCCGGTGGTAGAGATTGGAAAGCCACTCCTGGCTGGACACGGTTTGGCCGGAGGGTGCGTCCCCGTTTTGGGCCGGCGCAGCGGGCGCGTTGGAACCGGCATGCGCTGAAGGCGAGTCGGCGGGCGTCGGCAGGGCTGCCGCCGCCTCCAGCTTTCGCCCGGGACCTTCATTCGCCTCCGCGATGGCGCCGGCGTCCGCCGCGATGTAGGGCATGCGGATGGTGAAGGTCGTGCCCTGGCCTTCCACGCTGCTGACGGCCACGGACCCGCCGTGCAGCTCCGTCAATTCCTTGACCAGGGCGAGGCCGATGCCGACGCCCTGATATTTTCGCCGCGACGAGCTGTCGACCTGGAAGAAACGCGAAAACATGTTCGGCAGATCCTTCGCCGGGATGCCGATGCCGGTGTCCGCCACGCGAAGGACCAGTTCGTCGCCTTCGCGCGACACCTGCAGGTCCACCCGGCCGCCTTTCTGGGTGAACTTGAGCGCATTGAATTCCAGGTTGATGACGATCTTTTCGAGCTTGTCGCGGTCGACCATGACATGGCCGACCTCGGGAGCCGTCGCGACGGAAAGGGTGATGTTTTTGTCCGTGGCCACCTGCCGGGCGGCGCTGGCCAGTCCCTGGATGAACGAATCCAGGGCCACGGCCTCCCGGCGCACCTGCAGGACCCCCGACTCCAGCCGGACCAGATCGAGCAAATCGTTGATCAGCTTCAGGAGGCGCAGACCGTTGCTCTGCATCGTCTGCAGGAGATTGATGGCGGAGGGGTCGAGGGTGGATCGGTGGCGGGCGAGGATGGTCTCAAGCGGGGCGATCATCAACGTCAGCGGCGTCCGCAACTCGTGGCTGATGTTGGCGAAGAACCGCCCTTTGATCTGGTCCAGCTCCTTGAGCTTTTGGTTGCTTTCCTCGAGCTGCGCCCGGTTTTGATCCAGCTCGTAGCGGAGGGCAAACTCGCGAAACCGCTGCTTCTCGGCAAAGTAGGTGCCCACCACCACGATGACATCCATCAGGGTGATGAAATAGAAGTTATTGACGAGGATGCCGGGTGGAGTGGGAGTCGCGTTGTGGTAGAGCAATCCAGCCGCGGTGTAGAGGATGATAACGAGTAAGCACGCCACGATGCTTTCCCATAATGTCCAGTGCAACACTGCACCCACGGCGAGCAGGACCAGATTAAGTCCTGCATAATAGGATGAGGCGAACCCCCCTCGGACGGCAATCATTCCGGCGATGGCAACAACTGGAATGAGTGGAACAACAATCCCCAACCAGCCGGCGTTCCTTTTTCCCAAATCCGTATGCAAATATCCGAGAACAATGGCTCCAGCGAATGCAGCGCCGATTCGGAGGTAAAAAAACGGGTTTAATTCGTCCGGATAAACAAATTGATCCAGCAAGACACCCGCCGGCATCAAAAAGATTACGAGCAGACATCCAATTTTGGAGTTCGCAATGCGCTGCTGACTGACGTAGTCGCGAAAGGCCGCCTGCATGGCGGAGGAAGCAGACCGATCGGGTGTGATGGCGGATCCCACGGGAATTGACCTAAATCTTGGTTGCTTCGAGGAAGAGATTGACGCCGGTCGAGTCGGTGGTGAGCCGGCACTCTTCGGGGGAGAGTTGTTCCGGCCGGGTGGCTAACATTTGAACCGACCCGCGGTAGATGAGATGCCAGTCCATGATAAAATCCATGACCAAGGGCCACGGATTCGACTGATGAACATTCGTGGTCAAAAAGTGACCGCCAGGTCGAAGCCAATCGTAAAGCAGGGTGGAAAGGCGCCGTGAGACTGGCTCGGTCAAATAATCGAACAAACCCGCGCAATAAACCAGGTCAAATCCGGCCTGCGAACGACGATCAAGGTTTTGACCTTCACGCAAAAGAGTCACGACCGATTTGCGTATGAGGTCGATACTGGTCGAACGCCGATGTTGGTGGCATACACTCCGGAGGGATGCGCCTGTCCGTTCCAATGTCTCCTGATTAAAGTCGATGAGCGTGAATTCCACCCGATCCGCCCATTCGTGTTTTCGGAGGAAGTCCTCAATTTCAAGCGCTGGACCGCATCCAAGATTCAGCACTCGTGCCGGCCGTCGCTCGCTGGCAGCCCGCACCGCTACCTCGGAAATTCGCCGCTCCAGAAATTCCAGCCGGTTGCGATGTGCCTGGGCCGGTGGTTGCGCCAGAAACCAGCAATTGATGACCTTGGCAAAAATTGTCGCACCCTCGTAAGGATCCCTGGAGATCATTTTCACCATTTCATAGTCACCGGCGTAGCCCAGCGGTTTTCGATAGGTCCGGTGCAGGAATGGAGAGCACAACAGCCACGGATGAAGCTGGCGCCGGGCAAAGACTCGGTAGGCCGGTCGCGATTGAGCCGAGGCTTCGTTGGAAATTGACTCAAATTTTTCAAAAAGGTCGTTCAACGCGGGCAAAGTTCGCTCGGCGAACTCCCGAGCGCTCTTAGTCCGACGCTCGTTCAGTTCGTCGCCCGCCAGATCCTCAAATCCCATTTCAACCTGCGCGAGCCATAATTCCAAGTCGACAAGCAATGATTGCATGTCCGCCACCACCACCTTGAACTCCGGCTTTACGCGGGCCTGCTTCTGCCAGTGCTCCCAAAAACAATCAAAGGCGCGCTGTGGTGTGGCTCCCAGCGAACCATTCAAGCCGGCGTCGATCCATGCATCCTCGAGGGCGACCGAACACACGGTTCGACTACCCGATATGGCGGTGGCCGTTGCCGTCGCCCGTCCCTTGTAACCGATGCGCTCACCCATTCTCACCGAAAATTCGGGCAACACTTCCGAGGTGCGGATGGCGCCGTCCAAAGTCGGAATTTCGAAGCTAACCTCGTGCCGACCGAGATGGCAGGGGACGGCGCTGACTTCCAGTCCTTCACTGCTGCGAAAGGCGATGGTCCAAAACGGCGGTGTCGAAGGGCCGGATGGCCCGGTTGGTACGTCCATGTGAATATCTGTTAATAGGCAAAAATTACCGATTGCGCCATCCGCCCGCCCGCAAAATATCCTAGGTGACCTAGGCGATGGCCGATTTTGCACCTGTGGCCACAGATGCGGTCGATGTCCAACCGGTGCTTGCCAAGGGCGCCAGCCGATCCCCGAAAACTGCAATCAGGCCGAGTCCACGGGCGAGGATCACGCCTAGAACCGCAGGGTCGTTTGCAAGATGACAGCCACGGCATCATCGATCTGGCGGGTAGGATCGCTTCGGCCGCCAGGATGCATCACGTACTGGATGCTGGGCTGAAGGGTCCACCAAGCCGTCAGTTGAGCCTTGTACGAGGCTTCGACAGCGGCTTCATAATCCGGTTCCGGCAGACTGGAACGGCGAAAGGCGCGCGCGAAGCGATCGCTCATGGCGAGGTAGGACCCCGCGACGCCAATGGTATCCCAATCGCGACCCGCGATGAGTCCTTTGTAGACCAACCCGGCGTCGATCCCGAACTCCGTCAGATTCCGATCCGCGGGCGCGCCGGCGACTCGGAAGAAGCCGGATAATCCCTGGCTGGCCGGGTCGTCGACCCTGTTTTCCCGATACAATTGGTGATCGGCCAGCGCATAAATGCCATAGGTGCCGCGATGTTGTTGCACACTTGACTGGGGAATTGCCCCGAACGCGGCATACACGGCCTGTTCGATGTCTGCAAAATCATCGGTATGATAATAGCCGCCTAACTTGAAATTGCCCTTCAGTCCGGAATCACCTGGCCCTTGATTATGGCGGTAACCGACCTCGGCGTAGAGCAGGGCGCCCTCCGCCTCGTTGAGGCTGACCCGGGTGCCGGACCAGGTGCGATCGGGGAGACCGTCGTATGCCCCGAGTTGTGCCATCCAGTGAGGGCTGGGATCGACCCGCACCCGAACTCCAGGCGCTGCGTAGGGTGTCGAAGCAAGCGCGTGGTGCCCGGGAGCGAGACCCGCGACGTCCCAGACGTTAAAAGCGAGCGTGGGATAGAAAAACGTCTGATTCAATAAAGTGAGACCGGCGAGTGAGTTGTAAAACTCCGGCAGGATAAAATCCCGATCGATCGCGAGCTGCCCCCCTTTTATCGACAGCCGATCGGACAAAAATTTCTGTTCATAGGACAGCTCCCACAATCGGAGCGAGTCCGGGAAATCCAAGAGGCTGACTTTATTGAGGTCGCCGATGTGGTAGCGCGAGAACTCTTTCGAATTGTGGATGTAAAGCGAGCTGGCCGTGAATGTCCCACCGTGCCAGCCGCCGAGCTTTTCCGAATCAAGCGCCATCATCATGAGCATGGCGCCTTCCCATTCGGTGCCTCGTTCGATGCCACCGCTGACGTTGTTCGGCATTGCCCCGAACCAGAAGAATTCAAAATCGACGCCGCGGGCTGCGAGGTTTGTCCGAAGGCCGCCCCAGGTCCCGAGGAGATAGTCCTGCTCCAGGAAACGCATCAAAGGGGACTTGGGGGCTGCATCCTCCGCTTGAGCGACCGTGGCGGCGAAGACGACCGTTGCGACCAGACTCAGTCCGAGACGAAATCGATTGCTGGGTCTCTGCTGATGAAGGCTCATACTTGAGAGGAGGCGACGCGGGATTTTTCGAGACGGGTCGAGCTGGTTGGTTGAGGGGGCTGGGCCGGGCGGGATTCCGGACGCCGCAGAAGGCCGGTGGCAATGCCCCAGAGGAGGCGTCCCATCGTCGAAAAATAGCTGCGTGTGATGTCGGACGAAAGGAAGGCCAGATAGACGTCGTTGGCTGGAAGGGCGCTGTTTGAGGCGAAGTAAAGGAACTTCTCCCGGCCGCGATATTTGGACTTGTGAAAGGAAAGGCCGCGAAAATTGTAAATCTCGTTGCCGTACTGCTCGCTCAAGCGGAAAAACATCTTCGTGCCGGCGTCGTCGTTGAACCGGCCGCCATCCAGCTTGGTGAAAGGAGCGAGGCAAAGATTCAAAATCTCGCAGCCTTCGGTGCGAAACACTTCCACGGCGGCCATGTGGATGGCGGTGGCCAATCGTCCGTAGCGTTGCTCGTCGCACCGGCAAATATTGGCCGAATACCCGAAGACCCGCCCGTCTCGGTACATCGGATCGTAGAACGCAAATCCAACCACTTCATTGGACCGGTTCGTCGCCACGAACTTGCGCACGCCTTCTTCCTTCACGAAAACGGGGCGGCGGGCGTAAATCCAGATTTCTCGGTCGCTGACTTTTTTCCCGCCGATCCACCGCTGGGAAACGCGGTCCAATTGCGCGCGATCCACGGTCTCGATCGGCACTTCCCGAACGACAATTTCCTCGCGCCGGGCTTCGTTTCGAGCCCGCTTAATCAAGTCGAGATCCTTCCAATTTCCCTCGGTGTTGTAACTTTGCACGGACAACTCGACTTCGTAGCCGATGCAGTTCGCTTTGAAGCCCGAGTCACGCAGGACAGCCGCGCACGACTCGGAAACGACCGCGAAGGCCGCGCGTGGAGCCACGTTCTTGAATGCCTGGAGGAGCGCAGGAAGATCTTGCGGCGCGCAAACGGGGTCTGAAAGAACCACCCGGACTCCGCGGCGGGCGAAAACGGGATGCCGGACGGTCACGTAGGAAATGAAGCCGGCAGGATGAATGAAATACTCCATCCCGTCCTGCAACGTGGCATAGGCGAGAGCTTCCCGGCCATATCGTTGCAGGTATGGCGCGAGCAAATTCCATTTATCGGCAGGGCTGAGGCTTTTGGCCTGCGATCCCTCAATCGTCCTGATGTCCATTGTTTTGCCCGCGCCCCGCGGATGTTTGGACTAGGCCAGATTTTCCAACGCCCAGTCGGCAGTCAGGGCGAAGACCTGATCTCGGTTCCGGTCGAGATGCCCAACGTGGCCATTCCCCGGGATAATGTGCAATCGCTTCTTGCAAAGCAAGGCATCGTAAAGAAGTCGGGCTGTTTCCGGGGAGTCCAATTGGTCGTCTTCTCCCCAAATCACCATGGTCGGAATGGTAATCAGCGAGACTCGCCTGAGAGTGTCGACGAAAAATGAATGGGCTGCTCCGGGGAATGGAAACGAACGAAATGCGGCGGTCGCCGCCGGGTTAGCCCGAAGCCGCTTTTCGACATCCGGATCGGACGCCATGCGCACGCCTTCCAACATCTTGAGCAGGGAAAGCCGCAGGTCTTGGTGGGTGAGGAGGCGTTTGATTGAGCCCAACGCAATGAGAAACTTCAGAACAACGACAGCCACGAACGGCATCGAGGTTCGGACGGTCGCGTCGAGGGCGACGAGGGCCTTGAGTCGCGGTTCGACGAGGGCCGCCTCCAGGATGGCGGTGCCGCCCGAGGACAACCCAAATGCTCCAATCCGCCCGGCCTCAATTCGCGAGTCGCGCGACAGAAAATCAACGGCGGCGATCACATCTGCCACCCATTCCCGCATGTCGACGTAGTAACGTTCGCCGCCACTTTTGCCGTGGCCATGCATGTCAACCGCCAGGGCGGCAACTCCCTTCCGGCAAAGTTGCTCGCACATCTCGTAATAGTTTTCCTTGTACTCACCCGCTCCATGGCACACGATCAAAGCGGGGGCCGGCCGATCTCCGTCCGGGAGAAAAAGCATCGCGGCGACTTTTTGACCGAGAGAGTCAAACGTCACGTCCTGTCGGTTCAGAGTCATCATGGGCTCTCGCCGGAGCGTTATCGATGCCAATTTGTCCCGACGATATGGACTCCATGAACACTGCGCAGATTAGGAATCACGTTCGTTGGAACTGGCCGAGGCTAAAGATGGCCGACCGGAATTCCAATCCGCATTAGACCCGACCTTACGGGATGGGCTAGGCAAAAATTGCCCGCGCCGACTGTGTCAACGAACGAGGCATGACCGCAAAGCGGCCAGCACCCGGTCGACTTTCTCGGGGCGGCAGGTTTCGCCCATCAGGCCGATCCGCCAGATCTTGCCTTTGAGCGGGCCCAGCCCGGCGCCGATCTCGATGCCGAACTCGGTCAGTAACCGTTTGCGCACGGCGGCTTCGTCCACCCCGGCGGGCACGGTGACGGCGTTGAGTTGCCAAAGTTGGTGCCCTTCCTGGGACGCGATGCCGAGCCCCAGCGGCTTCAGCCCCTCGACGAGCCTGCCATGGTTCTGCTCGTGCCGCTGCCACCGGGCTTCCAATCCTTCCGCCAGGACCAGGCGCAGCGCTTCGTGCAGCGCGTAGTTCATGGAGATCGGCGCGGTATGGTGATACACGCGCTCCTGGCCCCAGTAGCTGGAGAGAAGGTTCACGTCGAGATACCAGCTTTGGACCTTCGTGCGACGTTTGGTGGCAACATCCATCGCGCGCGGGCTGAGCGAGACGGGCGCCAGGCCGGGCGGGCAGCTCAGGCACTTCTGCGTGCCGCTGTAAACGGCGTCGACCCCCCAATCGTCGATGCGCACCGGGCAGCCGGCCAGCGATGTCACGGTGTCCAGCACCATGAGCGCGCCGGCGTCGCGCGCGAGTTGCGCAATCTCCGGCACCGGCGTGAGCGCGCCGGTGGACGTCTCCGCGTGCACGATGGCCACGAGCTTGGGCCGGCGCCCGCGAAGGGCGTCGGCGATCGCGCCCGGCTCGATGATGCGACCCCATGGCGCCTCGAGCTTGGTCACCCTGGCTCCGCAGCGTTCGGCGACGTCCACCATGCGGTTGCCGAACACGCCGTTGGCGCCGATCACCACTTCGTCGCCGGGCTCGATGAGGTTGACGAAGCAAAACTCCATGCCGGCGCTGCCGGTGCCGCTCACGGGGAACGTCATCTCGTTCCGGGTCAAAAACACCTCGCGCAGCATGACTTTGATCTCCTCCATCATGCGCACGAACTCCGGGTCGAGATGGCCCAGGAGCGGTTGAGCCATGGCCTGGAGCACCGATGGAGCGACGTCGCTGGGGCCGGGCCCCATGAGCAGGCGCGGCGAGGGTTGGAAGGCCGGATACGTAGTCATGAGGCCGGAGGTTAGAAGTGCGTCGGCCCATCGGAAAAGGCAAAAGTGACGCCGCCCGGCCCGAAACCAGGCGTCCCCGGGGTGGCCCCGGGGGATTGAAACTGCCAGGCAGGCGGGGTCTACTGCCGGCGTGTCCGAACTCTACGATGTGGTCGTGGTCGGCCTGGGTGCGATGGGCAGCGCGGCCGTCCATCACCTGGCTCGCTCCGGGCAGCGGGTCCTCGGGCTGGATCGATTCCCGCCGCCGCACGATCGCGGATCATCTCACGGCCAGACCCGGATTATTCGCGAGGCGTATTTCGAAGACCCGGCTTATGTGCCGTTGTTGCGGCGCGCGTACGAGCTGTGGTTTGAGCTCGAGAAGGAGGCGGGCACGGCCCTCCTGCGCACGACGGGCGGGTTGATGATCGGCGCTGCGGACAGCGAGGTGGTGACCGGCGCCTTGCGCAGCGCGCGGGAACACGGACTGCCTCACGAATTTCTTGAGGCGAGGGACATCCGGGCGCGGTTCCCTGCGTTGCGGCCAGCGGACGACATGGCCGGAGTGCTGGAGCCACGCGCGGGCATGCTCTTTCCTGAAGAGTGCATCCGGGCGCATTTGGCGATGGCGCAGCGCGCGGGCGCGGCGTTGCGTTATGACGAGCCGGTGCTGGGGTGGACGGCCGATGCCTCCGGCGTGCAGGTCACGACGCCGCGTGGAGTCCGTCACGCGGGCCGGCTCGTCGTCACAGCGGGCGCATGGGTGGCCCGGCTGTTTCCGGAACTCGCGCTGCCGTTTCGCGTCGAGCGCCAGGTGCTGCATTGGTTTGCGCCCGCCGGCGACGCGGAGCAATTTCGACCTGACCGGTGTCCGGTTCATTTGTGGCAGGTTGACGGGTCCCATTTCTTCTACGGCTTTCCGCTGTGGGGCGAGGGGGTGAAGGTGGCGCGGCATCACGACGGCCAGACGACCGATCCGGATCAAGTCGATCGCGAGGTCCACGCCGCCGAGGTGAGCGACATGCGTGCGTTCGTTCGGCGGTTCCTTCCCGCCGCCGACGGGCCGGTGTGCCAGTCGGTCGTCTGCCTCTATACGAACACTCCGGACGGCCATTTTTGGATCGACCAACATCCGGCGCATTCGCGGGTGTTGATCACCAGCCCGTGCAGCGGGCACGGCTTTAAATTTGCCAGCGTGGTGGGCGAGATCGTGTCCGCCTGGGCGGTTGGGGCGGGAGACCGCTTTGATCTGCGCCTGTTTCGGGCCCGCTCGTTCGTCGCGCGGTAGATCCCGGCCGAACTAATCGCGCCGGGCCGGTGACGCCAAGAATCGGCCGGCCTTTCCCAACGATCGAACAGCGCCCGGCGCGAGGCGCGCGACAGTAGGGCTGAGGCGCTATGAAACGCGTCATATCCATCAGTGAAGTGGTCGACAGCCATGAAGTGACCAAGGGAACGCGGGACGTCATTGCGATGGGGGACGCCGTGTACGACGAGGGGCGATCTGAGCTCGTCATGGAGTTGAAGGGCCGGGTGATCGTGACGAACGCGCGGGGCAACGAGACGACGCTGCAAGTTGAGTGGTTGCCGAAGCCGGAGACCATCCGTGAGCGGGTGTCGCCGGACGAAACGCAGGGGCTGGCCCGGGAGTTGTTCCATCGCTGGATTGTCAAGGTTCGCGCCGCCATCCCATCGTTGGCCGGGGCGACGGTTACCTAAGCGAGATTGGCTGAGCGAACGGGCGGGGCGGGGTGGGGACGGCCCGGGGCCTAATCCCGCATTGCATCCGCGCGCCATCGGGTCTTCAATCGGCCCATGAAACGGCATACCTCCAGCCGGCGTCAGTTCCTTCGATCGGCTTCCACTCTCACCGCGGCGCTGCCGTTCGTGCCGTCGGTCATCTCGCTCGGCGTTGGGGCGGAGCCGGCGGGCCGGGCTTTTTCAGATGCGAAGGTGGCGATGGCGTCGTGCCGGAGCTACGCGCCGAAGGAGGTCCGGGCGGCCTACGACCAGTGCTTCGACCTGCTGGGTGGCGTTGGCGCGCTCGTCCGGGGCCGGACGGTGACGATCAAGATCAATCTGACGGGAACGAATTTTACGCCCTTTCTGGATCGGCCGGTAGGGGAGACGTACATGACTCACGAGTCGACCGCGCAGGCGTTGGGTGCGGCGTTGTTTCGGGCCGGGGCGAAGCGGCTGGTCTTTGTGGAATCGACGCAGAGCCGCGCCACGCTCGACGGAACGCTGGACTTGGCGGGCTGGGATGTTCCGGCCCTGCGGGCTCTGGGGGACGTTCAGTTCGAGAACACCCGCAATCTCGGCAGTGCGAAGTCGTATGCCCAGCTCAAGGTGCCGAACGGCGGGCTGATGTTCTCGTCGTTTTCGGTGAACCGCCGCTACGCCGACACCGACGTGATGGTGTCCTTGTGCAAGCTGAAGAACCACATCACCGCCGGCGTGACGCTTTCGATGAAGAACATGTTCGGCCTGACGCCGAACTCGCTGTATGGCGACAATGCCGGCGATGAAGACGCCACGGCCGGGCGGGGCCCGTTGCACAATATCAATGATCGCGTGAAGCTGCCCGGATTGAAGGAGGGCATCACTTCCAACGAGGCGATGTGGCGCGTGCCCCGCATCATCGTCGACGAATTGTCCGCGCGCCCGATCCGACTGTGCGTGATCGACGGCATCACGTCGATGAGCGGCGGGGAAGGGCCGTGGTGCCGCGTCAACCCCCTGAAAGTCACGACTCCGGGGGTCTTGATCGTCGGGTTGAACGGTGTTTCCACCGACGCCGTGGGCACGGCGGTCATGGGCTATCCCGATCCGCGGGCGGTCCGCGGGATCAAGCCGTTTGATTTCTGTGACAATCATCTGTTGATGGCGGAGCAGGCCGGATTGGGGACGGCGGACCTGGCGCGGATCGACGTGCGGGGCCTGACGATCGATCGGGCGCGATTCCCCTACAACGTCTGAGTCGTTCGGGCCGCCGGCTGCGGCGGACTCGTGGCCGGCGGACTGGGTGCCGTCGAGCGACCCAACGCGGGCCGACGAAACTGGGCGAGAGGCGCCGCGTTTGGCTGGTCCGATTGAGGTCGTCGATTTCGCTAATGGAATATCAACTAGCGCCGACCATCCTTGGGGTGATTGAGTTTTGGCCATGAATAACGGCCTCGTTTGCGGAAATGAAGAGCCAGGGGGCGGATTGTGAGCTTCCTCGGCTTGCTCTTACTGCTCGCTGCGCTCGCGTGGCTGTTGATCAAATCGAGCCAGAACCACGAGGCCCTCCAGCGGCTGGAGCGGAGGGTCATCACCCTGGAGACCCGTTTGGCGCAGCGCCGGGAGACCGAAAGCCGTCGGGCGCCCGCAGTGGCTGAGACGGCAGGTTTGGATCCGGCATTGGCGACGCCATCGTTCCCCACGGTTGCTCCCGAGGAGAACAGGGCGACGCCCGCGTTGGCTGCGCTGCCCGCGATGCCTGAGGTGAGCGCAATGGTGTCGCCCGTCGAGCCCGCCTCCGTGCCGCCGCCGTTGCCGGCGACGCGGATTTTTCCCGAACCGACCGCGGCCGCCGCGTCGGTGGGGCCGCCAGCCGCCACGCTGCCGGGACCGATCCGTGTGTCGCCGTCGTCACCGCCGGTGCGGCGCGGAACCCGCGTGGCTCCGCCGGTGCAGTGGGAAAGTTTTCTCGGAATAAAATTGTTCGCGTGGCTGGGCGGGCTCGCGTTGTTCCTCGGGGTGGCGTTTTTCGTCAAGTACTCGTTCGATCACAACTTGATTAGCCCGGCGTGGCGGGTGGGAATTGGGTATGCGGTTGGGGCCGGGCTGTTGATTGGGGCGGCGTTTCTGTCGCGGGAGCGACTGGCGGTCACGGTGCAAAGTCTGACGGCCACGGGCATCGTGGTGCTGTATGCGGACACGTTCGCGGCCCAGGCGCGCTATGATCTGCTGGGGCTCTGGGCGGCGTTTGGCATCATGGCGGCGATCACGGTGCTGGCGTTCGAGCGGGCCATCCGGCTGAACGCCCAGGTCGTGGCCGTCTTGGGCTGGCTCGGCGGCTTCCTCACGCCCTGGTTGCTGTCGACCGGGCAGGATAATCCGGCGGGGCTCTTTGGGTATCTTGCGCTGCTGGATCTTGGTCTGCTGGCCGTGGCGGTTCGTCAGCGGTGGAACGTTCTGGCCGGGCTGGCGGCGGTGGCGACCGTCGTGATGCAGTTCGGCTGGGTGGCCAGCTTTTTCACCGAGGCAAAAGTCCTGATCGCGATGGCCGTCTTTGTGGGCTTCGCCGGGCTGTTCCTGGGTGGGTTTTGGCTGGCGCATCGGCGTGATCGGGTCGATCGGTGGACGGTGGTGTCGGCGGTCGTGCCGGCGGTTGGAGGGTGGCTGTTTGCCGCGTATGTCCTGTGGCGTCCCTACGCGGAGATTGCCGGGCGGGTGGGGTTGCTGTTGGGGTTCGTGCTGATCCTCGATCTGGTATTCGTGGCATTGGCGTTTTGGCGGCCGCGCCTCCGGCCGTTGCTGCTGGCGGCCGGCGCCGTCGTGTTTTTGCTGTTGATGCATTGGACGGCGCGCTTTCTCACGCCGCCGCGGCTGAACGTGGCGCTGGTCTTCTACCTGTTGTTTGCCGGCGCGCACGCGGTGGTTCCGTTTTGGCTGGAGCATCGCCGTCCCAGCGAGCGCGGGAGCGCGTCCCTCCTGCGCTGGATGCATGCGTTTCCATCGCTGGGTCTCTTGCTCGTGCTCTTCCCGTTGTTCACCTTCGGAGAGATCGGGTTCTTCCTGTGGCCCGTGGTGCTGGCTTTGGACCTGATCGCGATTGGACTCGCGGTTGTCACCGCCGAGCTGACCTCGCTCCTGGCGGTGGTGATGCTGACGGCCCTCGGCGCGGCGGCGTGGATCTTTCAGCGGCCCGTGCAGACGTCTGAACTGAACGGCATGCTGATGCTGGTGGGTGCCTTCGCGATTTTTTTCGTCGGGGCGACATTGCTGGCGGGGCGGAGACTTTATGGCGCCGCCCGGGGAGGAGCCGGCCACGTTGGCACGACCCCAACCCCGGCCTTGACCCGGGAACAATTTGGCCAGGCCGCATCGCTGTCGGCCGTCCTGCCCTTCCTGCTGCTCGCGATGGCGGTGGTGCGGTTGCCCGTGCCGAACCCGTCGCTGGTATTTGTGCTGGCGGGGGCACTGGCGGCGGGCTTGTTGTGGGTTGCGGCGAGGGGCGGGTTTGACGCGCTGATGGTGGTGACGGCGGGGTCGGTTTTGATGCTGGAGTACGTGTGGTTTTTCGACAACTTCCAGCCGGCGAGCGAGTGGCTGGCGGTGGGATGGACGGCGGGGTTTGCGGCATTAATCTTTGCCATTCCGCTACAATGGTTTCGCGGGTTGGCGCAGCGCCGTCTGCCGTGGGCGGTGTCGGGGCTGGCCTGGCCGCTGCATTTTCCGCTGTTCTATGAAGCGTTTGGACGGTCTCATCCGTCGGCGGCCTATCCAGGACTGATTCCGTTGGTGCTGGCGTTGCCCTGCGCGGCGGGACTGTGGTTGGTCGTCAAGTTGGAGTCCGCGGAGGCGCCGGGGGCATTGGCGCGGCGCGCCTGGTATGGAGGGGCGGCGTTGTTTTTCATCACGTTGACCATCCCGATCCAATTTGAGCGGCATTGGATCACCGTGGCTTGGGCGTTGGAAGGTGCGGCGTTGCTGGCCTGGTTCCGCCGGGTCCCGCATCCTGGTTTGCGGCTGACCGGCGCCGGGCTCCTGATGGCGGCGTTCATCCGGCTGGCGCTGAACCCGTGGGTCATCCTGGCCTACGACCGGACCGGCACGCCGTTTTTTAACTGGTATCTCTACACCTACGGCGTGGCGGCAGGATGCCTGCTCATCGGAGCGCGGCTGCTGGCTCCGCCGCGGAACATGGCGCTGGGCACGAGCCTGCCTCCGTGGCTCTGTTCGATGGGCACCATTCTGCTTTTCCTGCTGTTGAACATCGAGATTGCGGATTATTTCAGCCCGCCGGGCGGGCGGCTGGTGTTTAACTTTTCGGCGGGGTTTGCCCAGGACATGGCCTACACTCTCGGGTGGGCGCTGTTTGGGTCGGCGTTGATGGCAGTGGGTTTTGCCGGTCGAAGCGCGGGAACCCGCTATGCTGGCCTGGGCCTGCTCATCGTGACAATGGTCAAGCTGTTCCTGCATGACCTCTGGCAACTGGGCGGCTTGTATCGAATTGGAGCGCTCGTCGGGCTGGCCGTCGTGCTGATCTTAATCTCGTTCGTTTATCAACGGTTTCTTGGCGGCGCGAACGAGGCCGATGAGAAGCAGGCCTGATCGGGGCTGGGAGTTGGGTGTTGGGTAGCGGGCGCGGGTTCAGCCTCGAACTTGGCGAGAGTCTGCGACACCATTGAACGATGAATCCGGAACGCAACGTGGAAGTGTTCGCGACGACGCGCTGGAGCGTGGTGGTGGCCGCCGGCGACGAAGCGTCGGTCCGGCGCACGCAGGCGCTGGAGGAATTGTGCCGGGCGTATTGGTATCCGTTGTATGCCTTCGTGCGGCGTCGCGGCCATGACGAGCACGAGGCGAAGGATCTGACGCAGGGATTTTTTGAACGGTTGCTGGCGAAGAACGACGTGGCCCAGGCGGATGCGCAGCGCGGCCGCTTTCGCACGTTCCTCTTGAGCGCTCTGCAGCATTATTTGGCGAACGAATGGGATAAGACCCGACGCCTGAAGCGGGGCGGCGGCGCGGCCAAATACTCGCTGGACGACCCGGAGGCCGAAGCGCGATTTCAGTTGGAAGCGCCGGCGGCCGGGCCGAACGAGACCCTGTTTGATCGGGGCTGGGCCGAGGCGGTGCTGAAGTCGGTCCTCGCGCGATTGCGAAAGGAAGTCGAGACGGAGGGTGACGCGGATCGCTATGAAATCGTCCAGCCGCTTTTGTGGGGCGGTGACGGTGCGGGCTCCTATCCGGAGCTGGCGTTGCGGCTCGGCTTGTCGGAGACCGGCGTGCGTTCGGTGGTGCATCGGTTTCGCAAACGGTTTCGGGAACTTTTGCGCGCGGAGATTGCGCACACGGTGGCGCAGCCGGAGGAAGTCGATGACGAAATCCGGCATCTGTTTGCGGCGGTGGCCCAGGCTGGCCAGTGAAGTGGGAAATAGTCCGCCTGGCGGCAAATTTCATGGCCAGATTTTCGGCAACGGATCGCCGGGTCCGCTTTAGATCATTGGGTGACGACGATAAATTCTAGATATCCGCTGCTGGAGGTCGCGCGATTCAAAACGGGCGCGTGAACTCATCGCCTTCATCCCCCGGCGCCGTGTGCGCCCGTTGCGGCGAGCGCCTGCCCGCCGATCGAGCCGAGCGCGTCTGCTCCCGGTGTCTGCTAACGGTGGCCCTGATGGACGAACTTGCGCCGGGCGGGCCGCCGGGGTCCCCGCCGGCGGATGCGCCGGCCGGGGCGACCGGAGCCGCGGGCCGGCGAATGGGCGACTATGAGCTGCTCGAGTTGGTGGCGCGTGGAGGCATGGGCGTGGTGTGGCGCGCCCGGCAGATCAGCCTGTCCCGGATCGTAGCCCTGAAAGTTGTGGCGGGCGGCTGGCTCGAAGATCCGGAAACCCTGGAACGCTTTGCGACGGAGACGGCCGCGGCTGCGCGCCTCGATCACCCGCACATCGTGCCAATTTACGAAGTCGGCGAGCACGACGCTCAGCACTTCTGTTCGATGAAGTGGATCGACGGAGGATCGTTGTCCGCGCACCTGACGAAGTTTCAGACGGCCGCGGGTCATCGCGACGCCGCGGGGTTGGTGGCGACGATTGCGCGCGCAGTTCATTACGCCCACCAGCGCGGGGTGCTTCACCGCGATTTGAAGCCGGGCAATATTTTGCTCGACGTGCAAGGTGAGCCGCACCTGTCGGACTTCGGCCTGGCCCGTCTGGTGGAAAGCGACAGCACGATCACCCGAACCCAGGCTGTGCTGGGGACGCCCAGCTACATGGCGCCGGAACAGGCGGCCGGCCGCATCCGGGCCATCACCACCGCCACGGATGTCTATGGGCTCGGCGCTGTTCTCTATCATCTCTTGACTGGCCAGCCACCGTTTGCCGGCGGCACGACCATGGACACGGTGCGGCAGGTGCTCGAGGCCGAGCCGCGGCGGCCCTCATTGGGGAATCCTTCGATGGATCGAGATCTGGAGACCATTTGCCTGAAGTGTTTGGAAAAGGATCCGGAACGCCGTTATGGCTCCGCCGAGGCGCTGGCGGAGGAATTGAACCGCTGGCGCGCCGGCGAGCCAATCCTCGCGCGGCCGGTCACGGCCTGGGAGCGGACCATCAAATGGACGCGTCGACATCGGGGGCGCGCGGCGGCGGTGGGGGCGGCTGGCCTTGGCCTGCTGGCGGCGATGGTGGCCATCGGCGTCTTCAATGTTCGCCTGACCCGGGCGCGCGCGGAGCTGGCCGGGCGCGTGGAGCAGCAGCGGCGCGATTTGGTGAATCTCAACGTGGCGACTGGAAACCGGCTGGCTGCGGCGGGCGACGGTGTTTCCGCGCTGGCGGCCCTGGCGGAGGCTGCGCGGTTGGACGCCGGCGATCCGGAGCGGCTGGCCATGCACCAGTTTCGGTTTCAGGCCACGCACGTGCAGCTGCCCGAGCTGAAACACGTGTGGAACCATACGGGCGCGGTAGTGCGGGTTGCGTTCAGCCCTGATGGGCGCAGCGTGGTCACGGCCAGTCGCGATCGCACCGCGCGGATTTGGGACGTGGACACGGGCGCGCCGCGCATCCTGCCGCTCCCGCACGGCGCCGGGTTGACCTGGGCTGGATTCGCTTCAGCGGATTTACTTTTGACCCGGACACTGGGCGGCGAGGTGCAGGCCTGGCGGGCTCCCGATGGCTCGCCTGCCTATGGTCCATTCGCTGGCCTTGCCTCCAACAACCCACGCGAAGGGGCCGCGGCGGAGGTGGCGGTTTCCCCGGATCAACAGTTCTTTGCGGTTTCGACCCGTGGATCGGTGGAGCTGCGACACACGGCGGACGGGACCACGTTCGGCGCGCCCTGGGTTTGCCCTGCGCGACCCAACCAGACCCTTTTCGCGCCCGACAATCGCCGCGTAGCCATCCTCATGGAGCGGGGCCCGTTGCTGATCGGGGACATCACCGGGAGCGAAATCCGCAGCTTCGCGTTGGGTGCATTGGCCTGGCGCCGGGGTGCGTGGTCGCCCGATGGCCGGCTTTTGGCCCTGGCCAATGCGGCGTTCCAGGTGCGGTTCTTTGATGTGGAGAACGGCGTTCTGCGCGCGGAGAAGCTGCTGCACGACGACGCGGTGCTGTCCTTGCGCTTCAACGCCGCCGGCGATCGGCTGCTGACCTGCAGCTATGACGGAACCGCGAGGATTTGGGAAGTGGAGACGGGACGACCTGCGCTGCCACCTCTCCGCCACGAAGGACCAGTCTACTGCGCTGTGCTGAGCCCGGACGAACGCTGGGTCGCCACCGCCGGCTGGGACGGAATCGTGCGCTTGTGGAACGCCCGGACCGGTGAGGCACGTCGAGATTGGATGCGCCATCCCCGAGCAGTGCGTGATCTTGCCTGGAGTCCCGACGGCTCCCAGCTGGTGGCGGCCGGCGCGGATGGCGCGGCGCGATTCTGGTCGGTTCCCATCGAAGACTCAGCCCACTGGCGGTTCCGTCATGAAAGCGCGGTGCAGTCCGTGGTTTTCGGTCCCCACGGCGATCGGCTCGCGGTGCTGGGACTTGGGCGCGACGTGCGGATTTGTTCCACAACCAATTCGCTCGTCTCCGTCGCTTTGCCGCACAACGTTCGCCCCACCCGAGGCGCCTGGCTTGACGCGGACCGCCTGGTCACGCTGGGTGCTGACCATCGGCTGCGCACGTGGGACGCAGCGGCTGGGCGGCTGCTGGGCGAACAGCCGATCGAAGTCGAAGCAGGCGAGTGGCAGATCGAACGCTTCTCGCCGGATGGAAAATGCCTGGCCGCGATCCGGGCGCGTCGTCCGGTGACGGTTTGGAACGTGGCCGACGGGACGAAAAAGTTTGAGCCCGGCCCGCCCGGAGCCCGGGCGCTGGCGTTTTCTGCGGACGGCCGGTGGCTCGCGGTTTGCGATGACAGCCGGGCGCGCGTTTGGGCTGTGGACCGAGGGGAGCCGGTTGGGGACCGGATCCAGCTTTCGATTGATCCGGTCGCATTGGCCATCAGCTGCGACCGCCTCAGATTGGCGGTGGCCGGGAGCGACTTTGGGGTGAGAATTCTGGATGCGAAAACCGGGCGCTCTCTGGTGGGCACGCTCAATCACGCGGGGATCGTGCGCGACGTGGCTTTCACACGAGACGGCCGGGCGCTGGCCACGGTGAGTCACGACAAGACCCTGAGGCTATGGGACGCGGCCACGGGCGAGCCCCTGGGCCCTCCCTTCATCCATCCAGCCTGGGTGCTGCAGCTCGACATTCGGTCGGACGGCCGGGCCTTTGCCACGGCCGGAAACGATGCGATGGCCAGGATTTGGGAAATACCGGTGGTGCCTGCGGGCATTGACGAGATGAGGGCGTGGCCGCGTCGAGCCCAGGCAACTTCGCCGTAGTGGTTTCGGCTGCGGTGCGGGCGAAACAATTTCTGCAACGAGGTCTCAGCCGCGCTTCAAGGTGAAGTTGTGAAAACAACTCAATCGATGATGGGATGGGCCGCCGCATGGATGGTCATCGTCTTCTTCTCAACGTGCGGCCCGACGAACGCGCAAATGGGGCCGGGCACCGCCTTTGTTTTTGCCGGGGCGGGCAGCCTGATCGTAACCACGGCCGATTCGCTGCCGCCGCCATGGACGGTGGAGCTCTGGGTGCGACGCCATGATTCGCCGGTGCGTTCGGCGCCGCTCTTCATCAACGCAACCAACGCCCTGAAACTGGAACAAGATCGCGCAGGTCGGCGAGTCGGCTTCACCACGTTTGGCAAGTACGACTATTTCTTCGATTACCGGGCTCCAGCTGACGAGTGGACCCACCTCGCCTTCGCGGCCAACGAAACTGAAATCTGCCTGTTCACCAACGGGGTCTTTCACTCGTGCATCTCCACCTCCATGCCGCTGCCCCTGGTCTACTTTGGTTCAATACCGTCGTCCGCGAATGATCAGCTGCGGGCTGAGGTTGACGAGCTTCGAGTCTGGCGAACGGAGCTGGTCCAGGTTTCGGAGCACATGCATCATCGGCTAACCGGGGCGGAGTCGAACCTTTTTCTGTATTGGCGGTGCGACGATGCGTATGGCGACTTCACGCTCAACAATGCAACGAATCAGATGGTTCCCTATGCTGAGCTGATCAATGTGGGGAACGTGCCGTCGGGAGTGCCCTTTCCTCCGGAGCTGGGGCAGCCATTCTTTCGCCCCGGACAGGCCAATGAGTTTGTGTTTGGCTGCCCGGTTCATCCGGGCAACGTGCCGACCACCCTTGAATTCCTCGCCGCGGGGTCGCTGCAACTGACCAATGTCCGTCAGGATCGCCTGACCAACGAGCTCGACCAGCCCAGCACTTGGCGACACCCGCTGCCCGCCGGGCCGGATGGTCGCGTCATTCTGGGCCGCCTGATCGCAAGCAACACGTTTGGCGTCGTGACAAGCGAGGTGGCGAGGGGCGTCGCGCCGTTCATCGATTCTCGTGGGTTGGAGACGTGGACCAATGAGTGTCATCGGCCCTTGTTGAATCCCGGGGTGAGCGCACGGATGGGCCCCGCGGCGCTGGCGGCCGGGGTCCTCAGTTCGACGATCGTCCAGCCCGACGGCTCGGTTGTGGAATGGGGCGGCGATCCGACGGACGAGATCCTGGTTCCCAGGCAGGCCCGCAACGTGGTGGGGATTTCTGCGTTCGCCCACCACCGCCTCGCGGTGCGCACCGACGGCGTGGTCCTGAGCTGGGGGATGACGGGAACCACCGTTCCCCCCAACCTCGGGCCGGCGGTGGCGGCGGCGGCGGGTTTCGGTCATGGGCTGGCGCTGATGCGCGATGGGAAAGTGGTGGCGTGGGGCCGAAACAACGCCGGTCAGACGAATGTCCCGGCAGCCGCAACCAATGTGGTCGCCATCGCTGCCGGGTCCGGGCACAGCGTCGCGCTAACAGCGTCCGGACGGGTGCTCGCCTGGGGAGCACGCGTGCCCGGTCCCATGGCCGTGCCGGCGGCCGCGAACACAAATATCACCGCGGTGGCCGCCGGTTCGGACCATTGCCTGGCGTTGACGGCCAGTGGCCGGGTCGTTGCCTGGGGCGACAATCAGTACGGTCAGGTCAACGTGCCTGCCGGATTGGCCAATGCGGTTGCAGTGTCCGGCGGCTTCTATCACAGCCTGGCGCTCCTGGCCGACGGCAAGGTTGTGGCGTGGGGTCAAAATCAATACCATCAGTGCAACGTCCCGCTGGAGGTTTCCAATGCCGTGGCCATCGCCGCCGGCGGAGCTCACAGTCTCGCCTTGCTGGCCAACGGGGAGGTTGTCGCCTGGGGCAACAATGCCTATGGACAGTGCGATGTGCCTGCGCCCGATCCGCGACTGGCGCTAACCGTGAGCCTCGATCCCGGCGGGCCGCCGGAATCGACTGGACGCCTTCCGGTTCAGTTCGGCGTGTCCAACGCCTTCGGCCTGTTTTCCATCGAACTCGTGGCTTCCGTCGTCGACACCAGCGCACCGCGAATGACCGTGATCGGCAACAACCCGTATCGAACCTTCCGGCGGCTGCCGTTCGTGGATCCAGGCGTGACCATTGTCGACGAATGCGACCCGGCCGTGACGGTGATCACGAACGGGGCCGTGGATATCACCCGCCTGGGAAGCTACTCCATCGCTTACGAAGCCCGCGACGCCTCGGGCAACGTCAGCAGGGCCAGCCGGGTCGTGACCGTGGAAGACTGGCCATTTTCGCCCGGCGATGTCGACGGTGACGGAAAAGTGGACCGAGGCGAGTTGTCGGCCGTGCTGGATCATCTCAATGGAAACGGAACGGTATCGCCGGCGGATTTTCAGCTCGTGCGCGATCGCTACGAGGCCCGGCCCTTGGCTTTGCGCATGACGAATGTCATCAGTCTGGGAGGAAGCCGGGTCGGATTTTCCCTGGGTGGCGACAGTTTTATCAGCGACCTGGAGGTGGAATACTCATCGGATCTCCGGCACTGGATTCCTCTCGGCCCGGTGGCTCTGCGGTATGAATTCGCCGATCCGGGCGCACGGGGAACGGAGCCCATGCGCGTCTATCGTGTGCGACATCCTTAAGCGAAACACCGAAAGGTAGGGCGCGCTCTCCGCAGCGCGCCGCCGGGACCGTTGAACGTCGAACGTCGAACGTCGAACGTCGAACCGGCTAGAAGCTGGCCTTCGGCCGGCGGGGGCTTTCGGTTTCGTCCTCGCCGAGGATGGTGTCGGCCATGCGGGGCAGGGCGGGGGCGAGATCTTCGAGCAGGGTGCGACAGTCGTTTTCGGACAACCGCAGTGTGGGGGCGACTGCGTGGATGAAGCCCATGAGCGTCTGGCGCTCGTAGCTGCCGAGGCCCTGGAGAATGGGCAGCGAATAGACTGCGAGGGTCAATCCGTAAACGAGCGTGTGCCAGCCGTGCGCGAGGTGGCTGTCGACCGCGCGCAGATACCGCTGGACCAGCCGGACATCGCGCAGTGGCCGCAATCGACGCAGTTGGGCCTGGCCGACGCGCTGGCTGGCCGAGCTGAATGGCGCGAGGATCGATTCGCCGGCGATTTCGTTGTCGAACGCGATCAGCTCGCGTGTTTCGTTCCGGGCCGTATGGCGGAACGCGCGCTGGATTGCCGGCAGCTCGTAGGGAATCAGGATGTAAGTCTGATACGCCTCAAGAAATTGACGCAGCGACGGGACGTCGGTGACGTGGTTGAGTTGGAGCGAGTGAGAGGCGGTGCTGAACGACACCAACCCCTCGGACGATCCGAGCTGTTGCACCAGCGGGTGCCAGTCGCCCAGCAGTTCCGTCGACTCCGGCTTTGGTTGCGGTTGATTCAACATGCGACCGCGCCACCAGCACCCCGGCGGATCCGGGACTGGATTGGCCTTGATGCTATATCGGCAGCCGCGGAGCGGGCCAACAGGAAAAGTTCGAGCGGAAATGATTTTTATCTCGCTACGAGCGGCCGCCTCACGGCAGCGGGGACACGCCATTTTGCCTGTAACATTTCCTCGTAAAAACAGGAGAAGACAGTGGCTGGTCATGGTAGAACTGCGACCAATCGTGAACGGAACTACCGATGAATTCGTGTTCCCACACCTGGAAAGGCCGAATGAACGTGATGTTTTTGTTTTTCGCCAAGGCGCCTTCGCTCCGCCGAATCCTCGGCTTGCGCATGAGTCTGGGCCTCGTGGCACTCCTCAGTCTTGCAAATCCGGCGTGGTCCCAATTTGGCGATGGCACGGGCGGCGGCACCGCTTTGTTGTTCGATGGCGTCAATGACTACGCCAGCGTGTCGAACAGCCCGGCCTTAAACCTGTTTCCGATCACGGTCATGGGCTGGTTCCGCAGCTTTGACCAGGGCCTCGATCGCGGCCTCGTCAACAAGTACGTGGGCAACTCCTTCAGCGGCTATCAGGTCTACCTCCACCAGGGTCACCTCCGGGCCTGGTATTTTCGCGACGGTAACAATTATGTCTGGGACGGAGGCCGTGGTCTGGATGGTGGGTTTGTGGCCGGGATCTGGCAGCACTTCGCGTTCACCGTGGACGCGTCGGGCGGCAAGCTCTACGTCAACGGACAGTTGCGAGCCAGCCAGGCGTGGACGGGGACGCCGGGCGCGACCGTTACTCCCCAGGAAATGCGATTCGGCCGCTACGACAACAGTTTTCTCAGTGGCGAGTTGGACGAAGTGAGCATTTGGAACGTGGCGTTGTCGCCGGCGACCATCGCCACCACGATAAACCGGCGGATTCTGAACAATGAGGCCGGGCTCGTGGCCTACTGGCGTTTCGGCGAAGGTTCGGGGAATTTTACGTCCGACGCCGTTCCGGCGGCGGCCGCCGCCGGCAACAACGCCGGCACACTCTTCAACGGGGTTTCGTGGATTCCGTCCGGTGCGGGGGTCGGTCCATTTGTCCGGACGGGCACCATCTCGGGTCAAACCGTCGGTGGCGCGGTGAGGTTGAACGGCGAGGTCAATCCGCTGGGCCGGCCGACCACGGCCTGGTTCGAGTGGGGCCCAAGCACCAGCTACGGCAATCTGACGACGATCACAAATGCGGGCAGTGTCTCCAATTACGTCGCGGTGGGAGCTCCCTTGTTCGGTTTGCAGCCCGGGCAGACCTATCATTATCGTTGCGTGGCCACCAACCTGAATGGGCGGGCGAACGGCGCAGACCAGAGTTTCACCCAGCCAATTTACCCGGCCCCCGGCGGGGGGCCGCCTCTGCGCAGCTCGGCCTATGATGGTGGCTTTGCCAGCTTCGCCGCGTTTGACCCGCGGCCGGAGTGGGACACTTCCGTCGCGATGACGATCGAGGCGTGGGTTTATCGACAGGACGCCAATCGATTCGAGACGATCGTGTCTCACGATGCGCCCGGGTCGTACTGGCTGGGATTCTCGCCTCGCCTGCGGTTTTATCGTGGCACCAATTTCGCCGAAGTCGGCACACCGGTGCTCGCTTACAAATGGACGCACGTCGCCGTGAGCTACGACGGGGCGCTCGCGCGGTTCTACGTCAACGGCGACCTGGTCGGCACGCGCGCGCTCAACAATAATGGCGCCGGCAAGGTCCGTGAATTGCTCCTGGGCCACGACGATTCCCACAACCTCGACATCGGCCCGCGCAACCGGTTCCTGGGCAATCTCGACGAAGTCCGCGTGTGGTCGGTGGCGCGCAGCGCCGCCGAGATCCAGGATGGGCTCTACCGTGAAGTCCGCGGCCAGCCCGGGCAGGTCGCGGTCTTTCCTCGCGGCGGGCGCATCGAGGAAATCACCGGTCTGGTCGGCACGGTGGGCGGCGGCGTCACTGAGCAGATCTTCGGCATGGTCCCGCGCGATTTGGTCGTGCCGCGCACGCCCATTTCGCCCACGGCTGACGGCAACATCAACATCGCCACCGAATACCTGGGCGCTGAACAACTGGTGATTCGTTACCCGGATCAGCCTGACCTCATCGATCAACGCGCATATTTTGTCCACACCTCGAACGACCTGTTCGTGGCGGTGGTGGTCAGCAGCAGTCTGCCCGACAGCTGGAATGTCACGAACTCCCAGCTGAGCCTGTTCATTGACACCACCAATGCCAAGCCGGCGCTCGCCCAGTATCCGCAGATCGAGCTGCTCGCGCAGCTCGACGGCAATTCCAACCACTCCACGTTGCTCAACGGAGATGGAGCTGGCGGGTATTACCTCTGCCTCACGCCGCCGGGCATCGGCCGGCCCCAGCCCTGCACGCCGCGCAGCCTCTGGCAGGTCGGCCAGCAATTTTGTGGGGGCGAAATCTCGACCGCAGTCTGCACGGAATATCGGGTGTCGCGAGAACTTCTGGGGAGCTTCAACGAGTTCGACGGGGTGGCCATCGGGCAGGCGAACATCACCGAGTTCGGAGATCAGACCTTTGTGCCCGAAGACGGCTATGACGCTTCGCCGGCCACCTGGCTGACCATGTCGTACGGCGATGCGAGCGCCGGCTTGCCGCGGGTGCGCTGGAGTGGGCGCGTCTTTTCCGGACTCAATACGAACACCACCACGGTCCTGCCTAACTACCGCGTATCCCTCATCGGCAGCAGCCTGGGTTACAGCCAATTCACGGATAGTTTCGGCCGGTTCAGCTTCGACGTGCCGATGCCGACCAACGAGACCCTGTTCGCCCAGGCGGAGCTGGAGGCGTTTGGCCGCTACACCCTCCCGCGCGTCTTTGCCAACGGAGTCGCGCCGCAATTCATCCTCACCAATCGCGTTCTCTTCGCCGGGCTGCCCGCCAACGTCGGGACCAACGTGCAACTGGCCAGTGTCGATTTCTTCGTGCAGCGGCCGCTGGCGGCCGCGGCCATTCTCAGCGCGACGCCCCTCAATCCCGCGGTCGGCATGGCGGTGCGCCAGGGGGGCGTCGGGGGAACGGGCGAGGTCGTCACGATCTTCGGCACGAATTTACACGGCGAGATGGAGTTCTCGCTCGCGCCCGTCAACGGCACCTTCCCGAACTCGCCGGCCGCCTGGACCCTCTTGCCGGCGACGGTCCTCTCCCGCGATCCGGGCGGAAATTGGGTCAAGGTTCACTCCCCGTTCGTGCCGGAATTCGTGCGTGAGTTTCAGCCGAGCGGCGTGTTTGTTCCCTCGTTCAGTACGCGCTGGCGATGGGTCGCCCATGATTCGTGGTTTCGCACGGGCCGCATCGAATACAGCTATACCGACACCTTCACCCTGCGCCGGCCCCCCTATCCCAATCTTTACGGCTTCAACTTCGAGAATCAGGCGCACGACGCGAGCCTCAATGAATTTCTCGCCGGCTACCGCTCGAGCGCCTACATCTGCGTTGATCCATTTGGCGATTGCGACGCCTATATACCGGACCCGCTCTACTGGCTGCTCTGGTATCCGGTTCACCGCTACGTCATCAACAAAAGCGGCGGCAGCTGTGTCGGCTTCTCCGGCACCGCCGCCGAACTGTTCAACCGGATCATCGTGCCCCAGGACTACGATCCGCAGGCCCTCTTTGCCAACGGCATCGACGGGAGCGGCTTTCCGGGCCACTACGACACCAGCAACACGGGAGGCCGCTACACGCGCCCGCCGATACCCACCGACATCTGGGGCCGCATTCGCGCAAACCACGGCGCGCAAACCAGCGCCGAATACATGATTCACGTCATCGAGCAGCTCGATGTGGGCATTCTCTCGCCGCACTTCGGCGGCAACCCGGTCGCGCGCCTGCCCGAGTTGCGCGCGGGCACCACCGCCCAGGCCATCTGCATGGTGCAGGGCTTCGACGGCGGCCACTGCGTCGCGCCCTATCAGGTGGAGGGCAGCTACGGGGGCGATCCCAACAAGACCCGCATCTGGATTTACGACAACAACAACCCCTGTCCCATTGCGGCGGCCGCCGACAATTCCTGCGTCACCAACCAATTCATCGACATCGACCACAGCGCGAACGAATACATCTTTCCGGGCAATGACTGGACGGGGACCGCGCTCTTCACCGTGCCCTTGCGTTACTACACAGGCGAACGCACCGCGCCCGGCCTCATCGATTTCGCGCAGGCCCTGGCCACCTTCCTCGTCGTCGTGGCCGGCGGCGCCGATGCGCACCTGACCCATTCGAATGCGGAATGGGGGTGGCGCGCCGACGGCACGTTTGTGAACAACATGCCCGGGTTGAAGGCGGTGCCCATTCTCGGCTCGCCTACCAACTCCACGCACAGTATCCCGCTCTTCGTGCCGCACTCGAACGGCATTCCTACGATCGACATCCAGATGCGCGACACCAACGCGCACCTTTTCCACGTCGCGTCGGCCGGGACAATGCTCCAGCTCGAGAGCGCTTTCAGCCAGCCCGCCCATTCCAATCGCATCACCCTCGGCACCCGCTCGAACCAACTGGCGTCGTTCCGGTTCACCCCGGAACTGGCGCAGAGCGACTTCGTTTCCCGCGCGGGCTTCGTCATTCACAGCAACGCCTGCGCAACTTTCCAATGGATGGGCTTGAATGCCGAGGCCGGGCGCGCGCTGGAGTTTCGCACGGTCAAGGAACGTCGCGCCGTCGAACTTTACAACCTGAACACTCACTCCAATCGCTATTACCTCCGCATCGACGCCGTGGATGGCGTCAGCTCGAATAACGCCTGCAATATGTTTGGTCCCTTTTCCGTGCCCACCGGCGCCGTGCATTGCATCGTGCTCCACGCCTGGCCCCGGATCAAACAGGTCCGCTCCGAACTGGACCTGAACGCCGATGGGGCGCCGGATCAGGTCACCATCGTGACGGGCACCGAGATCGACTCGGATGGCGACGGCATGCCGGACGCCTGGGAAACGCTCCACCAGCTCGATCCATTTGATGCCACGTGCGACAATGGCCCCGACGCCGATCCCGACAACGACACGATTTCCAATCTGGGCGAATACCTGAGCGACACGGACCCGCACGATGCCCGCTCCGCGCTGCGCCTTTTGGCCACGTGGCTCCCGGGCAACCAGGTGCGTCTTTCCTGGAAGGCCGTTCCCGGTCGCCGCTACGAAATCCTTTACGCAAATACGCTGGAGTTTGTCTTCCAGCCGTTGACGGCCGCGGGCTTACCGCGAATCGCCACGTCGACGGAAGAGCATTTCGACGACACGCTGCCTGCAGGGGCTGGGCGCACGCGGTTCTACCAGCTGCGGCTGGTGCCGTAAGCGCCTTGCGGAAACGCCGAGAGCCCGGAAATCCGAACGGGATGTTGAGCTGTAGCCGGAATCAGTCAGCTGAGGCGGTGGCGGAATCTATGCAGACGAACTTGCCGTAGCGCCGACAGGTTGGGCTAGGCGAAATCGCGGCTTCATCGTTTTGGGCGTTACGATTCTTTCAGGTTGGACCCCGGCCGATGTCTCCTCGACCTCGGACCCAGCACGGGGCAATCACTGTCTGCGACACTTTGTTGGCGTGCGCGAGGTTTGCCCTTGAAGAAGGCGGCGTGCTCTGATTATTTATCTCCACAATCAGAGGGTGTAATCATGACGTTACCGCATCTTCGCCTCGGTGTTCTGCTCTTGGGGCTCCTGGCTGAAACTCCTCTCCCGGCGCAGCCGGCGAGCGAGCCGCATGAGTTTTACTGGGTGGCCAACGGTGCGATCAACGCGATGGCTGAAACCAATGGCCTTCTCTACATCGGCGGAGCCTTCACTGAGGTGGCACCCGTGACCGGCCGTTTTGTGCCCATTGAGCCGGCGACCGGGAAGATTGCCGGAGGGTTTCCAAAGATCTTTGGAACGGTTGAGGCGGCGATTCCAGATAGTTCCGGCGGCTGGTTTGTGGGAGGAGATTTTGGTGCAGTGGAGAATGTGTCACGCGTTAATCTCGTCCACTTGCTCACCGATCGCTCGGTGGATCCGACTTGGGTCGTCACTCCGAACGGTCGGGTTGGGTCGCTCGCGCTGGTTGGCGACCGGTTGTTCGTCGGCGGGGAATTCACCGAGATAAATTCCCAGCCAAGAGTTCGCCTGGCCGAACTGGACCCGCACACGGGCCGATTGCGACCGCTGAACGTTGGTCTCGACGGAAGGGTCCGCTCCCTGGCTAGTGATGGCTCGAAGCTTTTTCTCGGCGGAGCGTTTGCAAACGTCGCGGGCCAGGCCCGCACGAATCTGGCAGCGATCGACCTGTCCCGGAATGTCCTCGCGGATTGGAGCGCGGATTGCAACGCCACGGTAGGAATCACGCTTCTGACCGTCTCAGCCGGCCGGCTTTTTGTCGGAGGCGATTTTTCGATGATCGGCTCCTCCAATCGCAACTGGGTGGCGGCGCTCGAACCTGCCACCGGCCGAGTCCTCCCGTGGAACCCAGATCCATCGGGTGCCATTGCTCTCGGTGGAGTCGCCGTCCAAGGGAATCGGGTTTTTCTGGCCGGCGGCTTCCTTCGCCTGGGCGGGATCGAGCGGCCCAGCCTGGCGGCGGTCGACCTCGAGACCGGTGCGCTGCTGGACTGGACGCCGGCGCTCCAGCCGAGCCCCGTCTTCGGTCCCGGCCAATTCTACGCGATGACGATGATCGACGACACTCTCTATCTCGGCGGCGACTTTTCCTTTGGACCGCCCTATATGAGAGCCGTGAGCGTTGCGACCGGCGAAGTCAAGGATTGGAATCCCAATCCCTCCCAGATCGTCACCCTCCTCGCTCAAGGCAATGGAGTGCTCTATACGGGCGGTCCCTTTGACACGTTCGGAGGGATTCGCCGTCCCTATTTGGCCGCGCTGGACATTGCTACCGGCCGGCCGACGGACTGGAGTCCAAAATTTGCAGGGGCTTCGTCCGGTGTGCACGATTTGGCCCTTGCGGGTGACAGTTTGTTCGCGGGCGGGGAAATCGAAAGCATCGCGGGTGAAGTGCGCCGCGGTTTGTGCGCAGTCCGTCTCGCGGATGCCTCGTTGCTTCCGTTTGACGCCAATCTCATCGGCTTTCCGGCGATCGTTTCACGCCTGGCCGTCAGCGGGACCAACTTATTTATCCACGGATCGTTCAGATTGCCGGGCGAGTCCACATCGCCAGGATTTGCTGTGCTCGACACGCAAGCTGGGGGAGCGATTGACTGGAGACCGGCCCCGGCGGGAACGGTGAGGTCGTTCACGGTGGGGCGCGATCGTCTTTATCTTGCCGGCACGTTTTCCGAACTGGGCGGTCAGCCCCGCGCGGGCGTCGGCGCGTATCACATCTCCAGCCACACGCTGATGGACTGGCAACCCGTGACCGACGCACCGATTGAAAAATTCGTCCTCGGAGGAGGGCGGTTGCTGCTGGGAGGCGGATTCACCAAAGTTAACGGTCTGGCTCGGAGGTTTGTTGCGTCGGTGGACCCGATTTCTGGAATTCTCCATCCTTGGAGCCTCACGCCGGCGCAACCGTTCGACGCGATGGTCACAATCGGAACGGTTTTCTACTCGGTCCAGCCCGCGGCGACCCCGTTTGAAATGGCGGGCCTGGCGGTTGATTATGCCGGCAGTCCCGCTGAATCTTGGAATCCGGTTTTCTTCTTTAGAAGACCAGCAAATCTCCTGGTCGCCAAGAAGACGCTCTTCGCCGGCGGCAGTTTTGCGAAGGTCAACGGACGACCTCGACCCACCCTGGCGGCCTTCCCCATTTTAAACACGCCACCGGAAGTCACGCTGACGGCGCCACCGGAGGCGATTGAGGTTCGACTCCCAACCGAGCTCGAACTACGCGCCGAAGCCACGGATTTCGACGGTTCAATTGACCGCGTCGAATTCTTTGCCGACGGGCAACTGGTCGGCGCAACGGACCAGCCGCCCTACCGGCTGAACTGGAATCCCCGGGTCATCGGATTACACGTGGTCTCAGCGATGGCGATCGACAATTCGGGAGCCAGAAGTTTGTCCTGGAGCTCATACGTCACCGCCATGGCGCCTGCCGGGGATCGCCCGCCGACCGTCGAGATTGCGTTGCCCCAGCCTGGCCAGGTTTTCCCAGAGGGAACCAACGTGTGGGTGGCCGCCAACGCTGCCGACTTGGACAGCAACCTGGCACGCGTGGAGTTCCTGATCGGGACCAACATCGTGGCGGTGGTGACCGCTCCGCCTTTTACTTCTGCCATCTCGAATCTCAGGATTGGCACGAACACGCTGACCGCGCGGGCGATTGACGAATACGGAGTTTCCACGGTGTCCGCGCCGGTCAATTTCAGGATCAACGCCCGGCCAGTCGTCACGCGGCTGGGTAATTTGACCGGGCCATTTTATGTCGGTGCCGAGCTCCCTGTGTCATTCAATGCCAGCGATCGGGATGGTGCCATTCGCTCCATGCGTATCGTCTCTGGCGCGGTTACTCTTGCGTCCAACACCGCTGCCACCATCAGCGTCACGCTTTCCAACTTGGCAGCCGGGGATTATGAGCTTTCAGGCGTTGCGGTCGATGACGTGGGTGGGATCGGCGTGTCGGCGCCATGGCGTTTCTCTGTCGTTCCCCGCCCTCTAAACGATGCCTTCGCGCAACGTTCGGCGCTGCCGCTGATGTTGGGCCAGGTGTTGGCGACGAACACCCATGCTTCGGCCGAGCCCTTTGAGCCGGTTTTCGCCGGAGCTGTCGCGCCGTGGCACAGCCTATGGTGGACGTGGACACCCGGATTTACGGGAAAAGCGTTCGTGTCCACACGCGGCAGTTCGTTTCGTACATTGCTTGCCGTCTACACCGGAAGCTCCCTCACCTCATTAACCCGGCTTGGATTTAACTTTTCGCCAACGGGTCTCCATACAAATCGAGTCAGCCTGAACGTTACGGCTGGTTCATCGTATCAAATTTCGGTCGACGGCCCCGGCGAGACGGGAGTCATCGTGCTGAATTTCGGCCCGGAGGTCATCCTCCTCGGAAAGGCGGGGGATCACGGGTGGAGTCTCGATTATCAAGGGCCGACAAATATCTCCTACGTGCTCCAAACCTGGACCAGTCTGGCGGGCCCATGGACCTCGCTTCACACCAACCTTCCCGGTACGGAACAAACCTTCCGGCGAGAGTTTGTTCCCGGAGCCTTTGGTTTGGACCGTTTGATTCTGACGCCGGAGGTTCCGTAAAGCGAAGTGCGCGATCTGCTTCAATCCTCCCGGCCCGGCGTGCCCAATTGATCCTTACGGTGACACCTCGATTGGTCACGGGCGCGGATGCCTCCAAGGGGCTGGAAGTGGTGCCAGAGGAGGGAATTGAACCCAAAAGCACGTGACTTCTGAGTGATAATTCCCAATTTTCCGAGGAACTCAAGCATGCTCTTTCAGTGCAGGAGGTCTTGGAACGACTCTGGGACCTGGAGGACCAAGATCGGGTCAACGGGCTTGGACCCAGCCCTGAAGAAAAGGCGTTATTGGATCGCGAGCTCGCCGATTACCAGACCACACTGGACGCGGGATCTCCGTGGCAGGAGGTTAGGAAGAAATTGAGCTCGGCATCGTGAAGAGGTTGCTCATCCTCCGCCCAGCCGCCGAAGCGGATTTGTTTGCGGCCAAGCGTTGGTATGATGAACAACGGCCGGGACTCGGTTCCGAGTTGCTCGAGATCGTCGACCGAGCCATGAACGAGCTCGAAGAACGTGCTGAGAAACACCCTTTCTATTACCGATAGTTCCGGAGAGTACTGCTCCGCCGCTTTCCGTACAAAGTCTTCTATCGAGTGGAGAGCGAGCGAGTGATCGTGTTTCGAATCCTACACGCTAAGCGGGATCACCCAAGCCATCTCGGTGGCTGACAAATGGGGACGCATGCCCCGCCGTTCCCTAAACGATGGGCGACGGTTTTCGCGCTCGCACGTCACAGCCATCGATTGACGTTCTGAGCTGAATCAACGACAATCTTCGGTGACAACAGGCTGACCGCTGGGAACAAGCAGCCGCTGCGTACCGCCATCCGGTGACCATCGACAGTTCCCTCCATCGCATGAACAAAGATTCGCTAATCACTGAAATCCAGGCTGAGCCCATGCCGGGTCAGTTTTTCGTTTCCACATCATGAGCAACCTCAACCAGGCGGTTGACCAGGTCCGCCGGGCCGAAAGCGGCCCCTTGCGCGGCCAGGCCGCGGCCAGCCGCCTCAAGAACATGCGCTGGCAATTGCTGCGGCGGAGCACCCGAGTCCGCGGTCAAGCCCGGCAGAAGCTCGATGCTTTGCTTTCCAGCAAGCTGGCGACCGCCCGGGCCTGGAATCTCAAGGAGTCCTTTCAGCACCTCTGGCATTACAAATCCCCCATCTGGGCCGGGGCCTTTCTGGATTACTGGTAATCGCTGGTCATGCGCAGCCGCCTGGAACCCTTGAAACGCATGATGCGACCGAGCAACGCACAGTTGCACACCGTCGCCGGTTGGATCCCGGCCGCCCAGGGACGGTTCAAGCCTGCAGATAAACCGGGCGACAAAGAATGCTCCGACGCTCCGAGTTCCGATCCTCGACGGCAAAGTGCCGTCAGTTTTTGCCTGAGATCACGTCGGCGACCAGAATCGTGGACTACCGGGCTGCCGCTCACCTAAACCAACCCGCGGAGTATTACGTGACCAACGCCGCGATCATCGAAGACCCAGAGCAGGCCGTTTCTCAACTCGAGCGCCAGAGGGAGGAGTATGGAGATAGGGCTCCGCTAGAGGAATCGTTCAGGGCATCACCAGTCGATAAAATCTCGAGCCGGGCCGCGGCGGCAGTTGGATAAATGACCATCCGCCGGATTCGACGGGCGTTTCTGTGACGAAACTCCATTGCACGGGTGCAGCCAGACTGGCGGTTTCCTCGACTCGATATCCAAGGCCAGACCAGGAGAGTCCAACTCCGTCTGCCGTTCGAGCGATGGATAGCTGTGGCGTTCCGGCCGTAATTCGTTGAACCGCGGGTTCGTCCGTGCAATCACCCAGACCTGTCTCGAGGGAAACGAGTTGAGCTCCGGAAGCTTGGAAGACGATTCCGGAGGGATTCTCCGCGGTGGAATTAGGCGGGTTCGCGTTCGGGCCGAACGACCAGAAGTGTGCAGCGTTGGGCGTCCCTCCCGTGTACGTAAAGTCGTAGACGGTGCCGCCAGTGCCCGGGCGGGCCAAGGCGACGAAGGCTGCTTTCGGCACGGGCGATTCGGTGATGGCGTTGGTGGTGGTGACGGTGTCGATCGCGTCATTGGCGTCGAAATAGATGCTCGCGAGGTTGGTAATGATGGTGCCGACGGGAGCATCGGAGCGGGGACGTATGCGGAAGCTGACAAAGCCGTGACTGCCGTCGATGTCGGCGCTTTGGGGTGGTAGGTTGATGTTCTCGAGGATGAAGAGCAATTCCCGCTCGTTCCTCTGAAGTCGATAGCGGTGGCTGCTTCCTACCACCTCAAGCGTGTTTAGGTCGAGGTCGGCGTCGATCACGTCTTGGATGACGACGACTTCCGCATTGGCACTGCCTTCGTTCTGGAACTGGACCAGATAAGTCAAGGTCTGGTCGCGGTGGATCAGGCCTTCCGGTCCGCAACCTTTGGGGATCACCGTGCAGTCATTCGGATCATACGAACAACAGGGGCGGCGGCTGTGGGTCGAAACGTTGTTCGTCGGATTGCAGTCTGGCCAATGGGCTGGCGGCGAAGGGAGAATCGTCGCCTGAGCGAGCAGCGTCGGCTGAACTCGGCATGTTTCCAGGATATCGCAGGTCAGGTGGACTTTCACCGCGATCTTGCATTGATCGCCGGGATTCAAGGTGGGGAGGGAAAACGTTTCCAATCCCGGAGACGAAACTGTGCTGATGGGCGTGCTGCATCCGGATGGGTTGATGCTCACGATGGAGCAAAGGGACGGATAGCTGAACTGAATCTCCGCACCTGAGACGGGCGTGCTGCCGTTGTTCCCGTAGTTGATGTGATACACAAAGTCCGACCCGCAGCAGGGAGTGTTTGGGCCGACGATGTGGACCAGCTTGGGCCCTGGATATTTGGCGGTGACATTCACCCAGGGATCCACCACGCACGGGCAGAAGGGATCCGGATTCCCCGCGAGATACTCCGTTCGGACCTCGTTCGCCGAAAGCGCGCGGCACCACACCTTGACCGCATCGATCACGCCCACCCAGTTTCGGGCGTGGTTGGGCCAGTACGCCGCCGGCGAACCACTGATCGTCCAGTTATGTGGACCCGAATAGTCGAGTGGCGCCGTACTGGAGCGACTGCCTTCGAGGTTCCCATTTACGTAGAGCAGAAAATCTGTCCCGTCGTAAGTTCCCACGACGTGATGAAAGCAGTTGGTCGGAAACTTGTTGGCTGAGACAATCGCGTCACTCAGAGCGCCCGTGAGAAAGGTTATCGTCCCGTCGGCTCGCCAGTAGGTGGCGTAGGCGAATCCGCCGTCCCGGACTTTCCCCATGATATAGCTCCCGATCGTGTCGTCATTCACGCCGATGCCGTCCGGGCGAACCCAGGCTTCGAAGGTGAAGTTAGGATTGGCCAAGGAGGGGAGGCCCGTGGGTGGGATCTCGATCGCACTGGTCGCATTCGGGGCCAACGAAACTCCCTGCGCGATTTGCCCGGGACCGAAGGTGACGGAGAGAACCGACGTGGGTTGATGATTGCCGGCGATGTCCGTGACTGCGCCGTCCATCGGGTAATGAGCGATGGGGAAGCGGCAGAGATCCGGATCGTCCTTGCACTTGCCGGCGCTGCCGGCGTGTCGGATAGCGGCAATTTCCGCAGGGCTCAGGGCTCGTTTGAAGAACTCCAGCTCGTCAATGCAACCCGCGTAGAACATCGGCGGTCGGGTGGTCGAGGGCGGAAACTGACGTCCAAGGTAGAACTTCCCGCCAGCAGATAGCTTGCCCAGGACGGGAACCGAGAAGGACTCAACCGCGCCGTTTACGAACAGTTTAAGTGTGTTTGCCCCGCACCGATCCAGCGTGACGGCGATAAAATTCCATTGGTTTGCCACGACGGCATACGTTCCAGTCCAGGAATGCTGGGCCGAATCATTAAGGGTAATTTTTAAGAACCCGCCGCTTTCGATCGACAGAAAATATCCGTTTTGCGTGGCGACCTGACGCTTATCGATGAGCATGGCGGGCGCCGCCGTTTGTGAAGGATTGATCCAGGCGTCGATCGTGATCGATTCGCCGTCCGCGTTCGGATTGCAGTTTCCCCGAATGCGCACCTCGGCCGAGTCACTGACTTCCATCCACTGCATGTCGCCGCTGAAACAGATCGCGTTGTCGACGATGCCGGGGGCGCGGGATGGGGCGCTGGCATTGGCGGGTTTGGTGACTCCGTGATCATCGGCCCCCGCGCTGTCTTTGGCGATGAACGAATCGGTGGCGAGTTCATCGAACGTCCACCAGTTCACCAGGCCAGGAGGGCGATCGACACAGCATCGATCGAAAACCAAGGGCACTGTGCATTGGAGCATGTTGCCGCAATTGTCCGCGGCCGTAATGATGACGCTGAACGGTCCCGTGTCGGGACAGACGGAGGTGTTTACCGCCACATTTTGACTGACCACGACCGAGTTGCAGAGGGAGAGTGCCGTGAGGTAACCGGTCACGTCGGGCATTTGGCCGCAGCCATAGTTGGTGCAGATGAGGATTTGATCGGGACAGTCGAGCGTGAGAGTGCCCGGACACGCCACGGTTATGGTGGTGGAGCTGACCGAGCAGTTGTTGCAATTGTCGCAAGCCGTGAACGTGATGGTGTGTGAGCCGGGGCCGATCGTTGTTCCAGGCTGGGGACTTTGGGTGATATTGGCGACCGGAGTCGTGCAGTCGTCGGTGGTCACCGCGAGCACCGCGGCGGTGTAGTCAGGGAGAATGGCTTCGCAGTGGCCATGGACGACGATGGTAGCTGGGGTTGCGAGCGGGCCGTAGTTGCCGATGGTGGGGGGCGTGTTGTCGAGCGTGACGGTAAAGGTCGCCGTGCTGGTGAGTGGCATCGCCCGATCATCCGTGGCGGAGACCATGATGGTGTTGATACAGGGCGAGAGAGTGAGGGTGCTATTGGCCACGCTGTTGAGGTTGAAGCTCGGGCCGCAAGCCGTGCCGGAACAAAGGACAATCGGCGTTGCACTGTTGTTTAGCACCACGTGTACTTCGCTGAGGTTGAAACCCGACGCGGCGTTCACCGTGCCTTGGAGCAGGTAATTGGGGTTCGACACACACTCGCTGCTCACATTGATCGTGGGCCCGACGTGCCCGTTGGGACCGATGGGCACCTCGTAGCAAACGCCACATCCAACTTTGAACTTAAACGAGGGGATGTCACTTCGGACTGCTCCCGTTCCGATGGCGTCGTTGGCAATCGAGATCGATGGATAAAGGTCGTAGTCCGCCTCGGGCAGACAAAGGGCGACTACCACGTCCGATTGCGTGTAGACGGACATCGGAGTGTTCACGATCGTTGGTCCGGCGAGATAGTCGACGAAGGTTTGGCCGTCGACTCCCGAGGTGCCAGTGTAAGAGCCACTGCCTCTTAACCACGGGCCGGCGATAAATGCGTTTCCGGGGTTCAGATACCGCAGTTTGAAGTTACTGATGCAATACTGATGGTCGAAGGTGATGCTACCATTCGGGACCACCGTGACCGGTGTGTTCAAGGCGCCGCCCGCGAGGCGGTTCTCGATGGCAATGGTGTGGGATGAGTTCGGCAGGTTCAGTTGCAGGCCCCCCGTCTTCCACTGGGTCGAGGGTTCGATGTCCGTTCCACTGAGCAACATCTTGTATTTGCCGACCCAGCTGGTCTGGCCTTTTGTTGATTCCCGGATGGTAGATCGGGCGATTCCGCGTCCCGAGGCGGAGACGTGGGACGCTTCGCGGAGATCGAAGACGCACGGGCTGTTGAAAACGGTGGTCGTAATCGACGGAGTGCAGGGACAGGACTCGGGTCCTTTGATGGTAATGGTTCCCTGCACCGAGCCGGGAGTCATCCTGAACAGCGTGCCTAAACAGATTGGGTCCCCGATGCAACTGATGAAATGCGGAGGCGCCGTGATATCCATATACTCGTAAGAGTCCCCGGGCGCACCGCCGGTAAAGTTCGGAAGCGGAAAGTGAAATTGCGCGTTCGGAATATAGTTTGGCTGCGTGGAGCCCAGGAGATCGCTGGGCAGCGGGTTCTTGACGATGTAGTTGTCGTCGGGTCGAATACACGCAAAGAGGCCAAGATCTGACACGGGATTTCCCATGATCGCGTATTTTGTGCTCGCTACTCCGAGCGGTCCATTCAAGGCGCGGAACGAGGGCGCGCCGTAGCAATTGAGGCCGAACATGGTGTTCTTGAACGCAGTGCCAACCATGTCCAACTCCCCGACAAACCCAAAACAGATGTTATTTCCATCGTCGCAGTAGGTGGGGTGCGAAGTGCATTGCAATTCGGTGGTTTGTCCTTGGACAATCATTCCCGATGGGACGGTGCATCGTCCGGGAACGGACCCGAACTTGGTCGTCACGCTGAAATCAAGGGTGACGTTGTAGGCGTGGCCTGCCTCAACATAAAACGTCGCCTCCAGGGCGATGGGGACGCCCGTTGCAGGCAAATTAACCCGTGCCTTGGTTGCTCCCGGGAGAACGGCGGGGAGGCACGAGGTGGCGGGAATGCCCGCCAGTGTCGTCGCCGTTATCTCCGCCGCATCGACCTTCAAGATGTCGGTGGGCGCGACGGGCGGGTGGGCGTCATCGGGATCGGAGTCGCATAAAACGATCACGTGAATGATGCCGACGGGGACCGTGATACGGTTGAGTCCGGTTCGATCATCCACGGGGAAACCGTTGTCTGCATTGTGCGGCACGAGTAGCCCCGTTCGATATTCGAACGGATAGAAATGCTTGTTAGCGCTTGAGCCATAATCGAACCGCGTCGCGATCCGGTAGGGAATCGAGTTTGGATCGGGCTGGCCCGGTGTGATGGGCAGCCCCATCGAGTCCAGCATTTGTCCGGTATTAGGGAACAATTCGAATACCCCACGGTGCGCACCAAGGACCGTCGGTTGCTGACTCGGCGCGAACGAAGACAGAACCGAAGCAAACGGGTAGGTCAATGTGCCAAGCGATCCGATGGGACACTCGTCGTAGGTTTCGTTCGGTGCGGGCGACACTCCGCTGATGTTGTAGGTGCTATCGGGCAGATGGCCGCGACCGTTGACGATGATTTCGTTGGCATTCCCGTAAAAGCTAGCGAAGGGAGCGTCCTGATTGTTTCCACCGTCGAGTTCGACCTCCACGCGAACCTTTGCCGGGAGCACCGTTACGGTGTTTTGGGCGTGGGTTGGCAGGGCGCCCAGCGCCGTCGCGAGTAACGCGGCCTTCCAGAGGCGGGTGAGCGGGGTGACGAGTGAATTCATGGTCTGCTCTTGGGGAGTTCCGAACGGAAGAAAAGGCGAATTGAGATCATTCCAATCCTTCCAAAAGGAATTTGGTTCGCATGGTGCGCAATTTTTTTGAAATGTTTTGGGAACGAGATCGCTTGGCCCGACCATCGACCGAATGGGGAAAACGGAACGTACTAACTCTTTCCATGAACCTCCCCTCCCCGGAGGCGCCCTCTCTATCCCGTAAAGCGGGAGGGAGAGGGTCTCCCGCAGAACGGGACGGGTGAGGTGGAGCCGTCGCAGGTTCATGGTCTCGATTCGCCTGCACCTGTGCAGGTTGCGGCTCTCCAGAAGATCAGCCGGCCGCAGTGGTTTCGGTGGCGCTGACGATTCGATTGGTGGTCAGGGTCGAAAGTCGGTCTCCTGCAACGTGGGAAGCGTCCAGCTGGCTATCGACTCGTCCGACGCGCGGACGACCAAGGTTCGACCGTCGGCAGTGACGCCAATCGGGTAAACTCCGCTGACGGAATCGGTGGAGACCGCGGCCAGTTCGCGGAAGACGATCATGCTCCAGAATCGAAAACCGCCCGCCCCGCCGAGGATCAAAGTGCGTCCATCTCGTGACCAAACCGGGTGCCAAGGAATGGGGCGAGCGTTGAAGTGCGACATTAGGCGTCCATTCGAAAGTTCCCAAATCCGAACCGAGTTGTCCCCGGAGCCGCCGGTGGCGACGTAGCGGCTGGTTGGGTCGATGGTGGCAAAGCACGCGTCATTGCCGGAAGTGCGAAACCGTATCTCCTTTGGCTCGCTCCACGAGGCTGAATCATAGATAAAGATTCGATTTTCCCCGCTCGAATGGTCGAGTCGAACCAGCCACCGGCTGTCCGGGGAAGCCCTTAACAGGGCAGTGGCCCCGGCGAGGGGCGGGCCGGAAAGTTGTGTCACAAAACGGCCGGAGGGAAGATCGAATACGTGCAGATGGTGGATATGATCGCCCGTCGCTTGGGCAAAGGCGATCCAGCGCCCGTTGGGTCCGGCGGCGAAACGGTGGATGGTATTTCTGTAGTTGGACTGAAAATTGGCCGGAGCCGGAAGAAGATCGGATTTGGCCTGGACGGCGCCGTCCGGTAGGCGGCGAATGGCCCACTGTTTCGGCACGCCGTTCGTTGCCAGATCCACGGTGAAGAAACCTTGGCCACGCTCCCGAAAGCCGGCGAAGAATTGTCGTGCGGTGCCGGGTAAAAAATGTGGCGTGGAGTTATGCAGGGAGTCGATGACAATGAGGTCGCTTCCGAACCGAGCGACCACACATCCAGTCTCCGGGTCCATCGGAGTTTCAGTTTCAGGGTAGAGCAGAATGGAGGTGGTGTTGGTCGGCGGAGCGGACAGGGACGTCATGTTCCACAGGCGAATCGAGCGGTCGCTTGCGGCGGAGCTAAGCCAACGCCCGTCAGGCGAAAACGCCAGAGCGTTGACCCCAGCCTGGTGGCCGTAGAGAATCTTCGATGGAACTAGGAAAGGCGGACCGTCGGGTAGCGGGGCTAGCGCCTGTTCCGACGGTATCAGCCAAAGGCTGACATTGTGATCGCTGCCGCCGCCGGCCAGAAAATGTCCGTCCGGAGACCAAGCCACGGCGTCAACCCGAGTTCGGTCCCGCCGCAAATACGCCTTGATTCGTTTCGACTCAACATCCCAAAGCATCAGTCCCCGGCGGCCCTTCGAATTGACGACCAAAGTTCGCCCGTCGGCAGAGAATAACAGGAGATTGATGAGGGTCGAATCTCGGCAGATGGAGGTCGTTTCGCCGGTAAACGGCTGCCAAAGGACGGCGCCCCCGGTCCGATTCGCGGCCGCGACGAATTGACCGTCGGGTGAAACCGCGGCGCGGTAACCGTATCCAGACAGTTTCGCGACCAATCGGCGACGGCCAGAACTGTAGAGGAGGGTCGATTGTCGGTTGGCGGAATGGGACTCGTCGTCGGGTTCGATCTTTTCGTCGTTCGCCACGACGATAAACTCGCCTCGGGTGGGTGTAACCGCCGTTGCTTCCTCTTCGGGCAGCGCGAACGCGAACGCACGGTTCGCGAAATTCCAACTGCGAATGTAGTCTCGGCTGCCCACCAGCAAATGCGTTCCGTCGGGGGTAAAGGCGAGGCTGGTTACCGCTCGGGTTCGGTTGGTATGCCCGAGAGCGTCCAGATAGTCGAGCACCGCCGGGTGGATCTTGAGATGATCCACCACGGCCGGAGACGAGTTAAGCATCGGGCGTACATCCTCCAACGTTACGCGATGATCGCCATCGGTTGGGCCTGGGTCCTGGCCGGGAAACATGCCAAGGAAACGTTGGTCCGTGATGTCCCAAAGCCGGACGCCATCATCGCCGCCGGAAAGGAGGGCGCGTCCGTCCCGCGCAAAGAGAAGGCAGTTGGCGGGACGCGCAAGGTTGGTAAACGCAAACTGCTCTTGGCCACGGGTGCGTTCCGCGAGCACCCGCCACTCGATGCCCCGCAAATCGAGCGGATTCGCGCCCAACGCGGATGTTCCGTTGGGCGTTCGGGATCTGTCATTCGAAAATCCCTTGGGCCGGTGCTCACCTAAAAGACGTCGGGCTAAAGCCATGTTGCCCGCTTCGAACGCTTGGCCGGCGGCCAGGATGTCCGCGGCATAGGCTTGTTCGCGAGCAGCGCGTTCTCCCGCTTCCGCGCGAGCGAGGGCGTTGGTGGCCAGACGGGCCTGTTCGCGGGAGACGTTCCGTTCGCGGCGCACCTCGGTCCCACTGATTAGCAACACCGCGATGACCAAGGCCGGAGTGATTATTCCCAAGGCGATCAACGCTGCCAACGCCGGTTTGCGCCGACTCCATTTCACGGCGTGCTCCCAAGCGGTTGCGGGTCGCGCCCGAACTGGCTCATGGCGAAGCCACCGCTCCAGGTCGTCTGCCAATGCCCCGGCTGAAGCATAGCGTTGAACTGGGTTTTTCTGCAGGCAGGTCAGGCAGATGATGTCCAGGTCCGAAGGGCCCTCGCCGTATTGCCGGAAAACCTCAGGCGCGCCGGACGAGGCCTCGAGTTTCCGCCTTTCGTGCTTTCGCGTATTCTCGACGCGGAGTGTCCGATCCCCGCTTTGCCGTCGCACTATCCATGGGGCGGCGGGCTCCTCTTCCACGACTTTGCGCATCGTCGCCAGCGGCGTGTCAGCTTGGAATGGAGCGCAGCCGGCGAGTAGTTCGTAGAGAATCGCTCCCAGGCCGTAGACGTCGGCGGCGGTGGTGATTTCATGAGATCGTCCGTTGGCCTGTTCTGGCGACATGTAATTGGGTGAGCCGAGGACTGCGCCGCTCAAGGTGAGGTCGAGGCTTGAGTCGAGACGTTTGGCCAGGCCGAAATCAGTGACAAAGGGTTCGCCCTGGACGTCGATGAGAATGTTCGACGGTTTCAGATCGCGGTGCAGGACGCCGCGTTGGTGGGCGTAGTGGACGGCGCGGGCGACCTTGGCCATCAGGGTGGCCAATGTTTTCAGCGACCAGTGGTTCGCGTCCAATGGGCTGGCGCGATGGTCGCAGGTTGGACCGTTCAACGAAGACGGACGGGTGAATGGTGAATGCGCGCGGCTCAAGGCTTCCTGTAGACTGCCGCCGTTGATTAGCTTCATGGCGAAGTAGGCTTGGCTGTCTGTTTCGCCGACTTCGTAGACCGGGACGATGTTCGGATGGTCGAGCTGCGCGGCGGCTTCGGCCTCGGCCTGAAAACGTTGCCGCTCGGCTTGGCTGGCAAACTCGCCAGCGCGAATCATTTTGAGCGCGACGATGCGACCGAGACTGATCTGGCGGGCTCGATACACCATTCCCATGCCGCCGCGCGCGAGGATCTCCAAAAGCTCGTAGTCGCCAAACCTTCGGCATCCTCCTGCGGAAAGAAGCATGGGATCGACGGGAGATTCTTCGTTGGAACTCGGCGGGTCCAGCATGGATTGCAGCAGGCATTGGGAGCACATACCCAACGGCGCGGTGGGGGGCAGCGCGCGTCCGCATTGTGGGCAACGGGCGGGAGAATGAGAATGAATGGGGGGGTCAACCATCACTCAAGGCGGCAAGGAGGTGCCGGATCTCACCTTCAACCTCATCGGGAGACGAGACCGTATGTGCGATCTCCTGGGTGAAGATATCGCGGTATGATTCGCGCAGACGATGCAGCATGGAACGTAATGCCGAAACTGTGATGCCAAGGCGGGCGGCGACGGCGGCGACGGGGACGGCACCTCGGGGTTCGACCAGGAATACTTTAAGGTCATCGAAGCGTCGCTGCCGGTCGCGCGCGTTCCAGTTTTCCCGCAGGCGAAGGAGGACCCGCTCGAGTAATGTTTCCGCCCAACGGCGATCGAACAGTCGGTCAGGGGTCATTTGATGAACGAGTTCGGCTTGGTAGTGTTCTTCGGCCAACTGCTCGTCCAGAGATAAGATGGGCGCGTCGCCGCCCCGTTTGCGCGCGTGTGCGCGATGCCAATCGTTGGCCAGCAGGTTCTTGATGGAGGCGAGCAGGAACGACCGGAAACGGCCCTTTTCCGGATCGACCTTGGTGAGCGCGTCTTTGCTGAGGACATGCAGGAAGAAGTCCTGGGTAAGGTCCTTCGCTTCGTCGGGTGCGTAGCCCTGACGTCGGACGAAGGCGTAAAGCGGGCTCCAGTAAGCTTGGCAAAGTTGCTCGAGGGCGACCGCGGATTCGGGCGAGCGGGTCTGACCCGCGAGGATTACGACGCTCCAGTGAGTCGTGTTGAACGTTGACCCCTGTCGGACCTGCGAGGCGTGGCGGTCGCGAAGCAGTTGGGGCGCGAGAGTTGCCATGTGTTGTCTTGCGTGCAGTGGCTCAGCGGGAAACGCAGGGAGACTACGGCGTTGGCTTTTCCGTGGCAATCGTTTGTGGCGGGACGTTTGCGGGCGGGACGCCCATTGCACAGCGTTGATACCTCCCCGCGGATCCTCCACACTTGGCGCGTTGAATCGCACTCAAAAGGCTGGCCTATCGCAGGAATCGGCCCCGGAGTTTGAACCGCCCTTGTTTGCGGCGCTGCAACGCGCTGGCGATCGGGCCGCGATGGCAGACGACGCTGGCGGCGATGCCGCGATGCAGCTGTTGTTTGACGACGTCGGCGCCTTTCTGCAAGTCGTCGACGGCAAGGGCCGGCCGCGGGACATCGACATGGCGAGCAGCACGTCCAATACGAGTCGCTCGAAACGCACGGGATCCATTCGGCGCACAATGCCGAGCAAGTCCTTCGTTAACTGGCTTCGCAGTTCGCTGAATGCGTTGGCAATCCGCTCTTCCGGCGAGATCTCCGCGCCGCTCTCCGTGGTGGAGTCAGCGGCGACCGTTTCTCGGCCTCGCAATTTCGTCCGACGATTCATGTAGTCGCGAAACGACTTGATTCGCCCCTCGTCCGTGATCTGCCACCGGCCTCGTTTCGGGCGCGTTACCAACCCGGCTAGGTCCAGGTGGAAGCCCGCCCAGCCGGTTCGGTTCATAATGTACGTCTGTATCCCGCTGGGCAGCCGCGCACTTCGTTCCTCTTCGCTCAGTTTGAAGATTGAAGCGGTCCGCCAACGCCGTGGCTGCATCCGGGGTGGACCAGAGTTGGCCATCCTTCAGCAGTTCGAGGAGTAGCCGGGTCAGTTCGTCGTTCTTGGGAATGCTCATGGGTCTTGCGCACGGGACCAGTGCACTGTCCTCGGGAACTGGCTTTCCGATGGACGGTAGATTACGTGGCTTAGTGCATCCAGTAGCCCTTATGCCGAGTTCGGCATAAGGGCTATTGTGCCGCGTAGTTGATAATGGCGAGCACAGGGAGCGATGCTTCACAAATCACTGGAATCGCTTCTTTTTTATTCTCCCAACTCGGCATTATTCGAATGCCATCTCCGTCCGAACCTGATAGGCCTGGCTTGTGAAAAAGATTCCGATGATTGCTCTCTGCGTTGTGGTTGCGTGTGGCAATCTGGGAGCGCAGACGAAAGTCTGGCAACCGTCGCCGGGACACAAACAATTGTCGATTTGGCCGAGTGCGGCCCCTGCCGCGCAACCAGTCCCAGGGCCAGAGGCGGTTTTGTCCAAGAGTCCGGACCCCACTTCACGCGAGTGGGTCGTTGCCGGCAATCCGTCCTTCTTTGTGGTGAATGTTTCGCAACCCACGATGACGGTCTATTCGCTGAAGCGAACCAATACGGGAGTCGCGGTCGTTGTTTTTCCGGGCGGAGGCTACAACGCGTTGGCCATTGATCTCGAAGGCACGGAAGTTTGTGATTGGCTCACGTCCCGAGGAATCACGGCGGTGCTTTTGAAATACCGGGTGCCAACCCCGAAAGTCGGGCGATATCATGAGTCGCTTCAGGCTCTACAAGATGCGCAGAGGACCATCAGTCTGGTCCGCTCTGATGCTTCAAAATGACGCGTGGATTCGCGCAAGATTGGGGTCATTGTCTTCTCGGCCGGAGGACATTTAGTTGCGGCTACGAGCACGCGCTTTGACAAGCGCTCCTATTCGCCGGTCGATGCGGCAGATCAAGTGAGCTGCCGTCCGGATTTTGCGATCGCAATTTATCCAGGGCACCTTTCTCCGTGGTATTCCGACGATCCGAAGGCGTGGGCAAGCACGGAGAGATTAGCGTTCAACCCAACATCACAGTCACGACCAACACGCCGCCGACGTTTCTGCTCCAGGCCCAGAACGACCCGGTCGATGATGTCAGAAATTCCACGGCTTATTCCCTCGCGCTGAGGAACGCTAAGGTTCCCACGGAACTGCATTTGTAAGCGGAGGGTGGACACGCCTTTGGGCTTCGGCGCACAGAGTTTCCGATTACGGGATGGCCTCGGTTGATGGAGGCGTGGCTCGCGACGATCGGAGTGATTTCGGATTAAGGTAGCCGGCGATGCGGGCGCGCTCCGCCCAGGCGTAGCGGTAGGAGTGAAGCGAAATGCCGTCGATACCGAGACCCAGACAGCAGCGACGAAATTCTTTGGCTCGGTGTTTGGCGTCGATCACGCTCATTCGGGGGAACAGGGGGCCGGCCTTCGGAAGCGATTGGAGGAGGTTCTGCAGTTTGTCTCCAAAATTAGGCACGCAACGGGTTCCGGTTTTGACCCGCAGATAGGCCACCGTCCGCTGGGGCCAATCGATGTCCTCGGCTTGGAGTTTGGCGATGTCGGATTGGGCGCCGCCGGTGAACCAGAGCATTTCATAGAAGGCGCGCAGTTCCGGATTGTGTTCGTGTTCGATGATCTGGTTGTGCTCTTCGATCGTGATGGCGCGGCGCGGTTTGAACTTCCTGGCCGGCCATTGACCGGGCGGAACGATCGGCCAAGGGAGCCAGCCCGTCTTGACGCAGAAATTGTGGGCGGCGTGGAGGAAGCCATTGGTGCTGACCGTGCCTTTGCGAAGCCCGTGCAAAAGGGTGGCGGCATCCGTTTCAACGACGATTCTTTTTGAGCAGCGGTGCCAGCGCCGGATCTCGAGAAGCGCGCTCCCATTGAGCTTTGGACGGGCCGGACTTCGAATCGATGATGGTGGTGATGGTCTGCTGCCAGGTCCGTGTGGCGATGGCGGGATCGGAGGCGCCGGCCAGGTATGCGCGGGCGATATGAAGATTCAGGCTGGGTTGACGGGCGGCTTCGTTGCGCGCGGCCACGAGATGGTGGGCGTCCGCTCGCGAATTCGTGCCGAGGCTGGTGCGGCGTCCGGTGGTGGAATCGATGCAGTAGAACTTGCCATTGCGGCTGCCGCGTTGGATCAGGCGGAATCGTGCTTCATGGTTTTGGGCGTCACGATCCTTTCAGGTTTGGACCCGGCCGATGTTTCATCGGCCACGGACGAGCAGGGCGCGGCAGCGGCGGAGTACGCGCGAGCGGCCCGGGTTGGTGTCCGTTTTGGTATCCTCCGGCAGCGATGACACTCGGAGCCATGTATTCTCCCAGGGGCGGGAAGTGGTGCCAGAGGAGGGAATTGAACCCCCGACCAAAGGCTTATGAGTCCTGTGAAAATACGCGTAAAAGACCAATAAAACACGGTTAAAGAATGACGGTTGACAGGCGGTTGCCAATTTGGTCCAATAGGAACAAATGAAACCGAAGTCACGGTTCAAACTTCAGGAATTCGTCAATCCGAGGACCGGATCGAAGTCGTGGCGCGTGTCTGGCACGCGCCGGGACGGAAGTCGGATTCGAGAGAATTTCCCCGATCCCAAGTCGGCCCAGTGTCGGCAAGTCGAACTCGAAGCCGAGTTTCTAAGCCGTGCCCCTGATGACCCGACTCTGCGTGCCACGAAGTTGACGGATGTTCAGCTCCGTATCGCCGAAGCGGTCTTTCCTCTCCTGAAAGACGACAACGAACTTGTCAGTGCGGTTGATCATTGGCGAAAGCATGGACAACAGCACACCGTCTCGGAGTCTCCTCGGCTTGATGAAGCCGTGAAGCAGTTCCTCGCGTGGCTGGACGGCGACAAAGCCATGCGAGAGATCTCGAAGCGGAACCTTGGAATCCGGGTGAACATCTTCGCCGGCAGCAGCCCCAGCAAATCAGTTTCGGACTTCCGACCGGAGGACATTGAATTGTTCCTCGACAAGAGGGACGTTTCTCCGGTCACCCGGGACAACGACCGGCGAGCGATCAGCCGATTCTTCTCATGGTGCATCGAGCGGCCGAGGCGGTGGGCATCGACGAACCCCTGCCGTGATGTCCGCGTCGCACGCCCGGCCAAACCTCGTCCTGCGATTCTTACGGTGCAAGAGTGTGAGGCTATGCTTCGAGCGGCCGAGAAGATCAACGACGGCAGGCTGGTTCCGTATCTGGCCCTCGGACTGTTCGCCGGCCTTCGCCCGATGGAGATTGAGCGTGCGACATGGGAGCAAATCAACCTCCACGATCGCGAGATCTCCATCGGCGTGGACAGCAAGACAAAACGCCCCCGCGTGGTAGAGATCTGCGACACCCTTGCGGCTTGGCTGACGGCCTACAAGGGGACGGGGACGGGGAAGATCTTCTGGTCGCGAAGGAGTTTCGACGCGATAAAGAAGGCGGCCGGCTATGGTGGGCGAGGAGCAGGTGAGGAGTTGAAGCGGTGGACTGTCGATGCTCTGCGGCACACGTCCGCCTCGCACCTTATCCGGCGGACCGGAGGCTACGGAAGGGCCGCAGAGCAGTTTGGGAACAGCGAGGCGATCCTCAAACGTCACTATCAAGGGCGTGTGAGCACGGCCGACATGACGGCATTCTACGGATTGCTTCCGACGGGCCAGAAGACGAAGAAGCCAAAAGCCAAATGAATTTCCTCCCCACGCGCCCAAGGTCGGGGCGGCGGGCGTGGGGAGACAAGCAACCAACACCCGCCAACGGTGCTCGAACACCGGCCCCGACGAGAAACAGAGACAAGCATGAAAACGACGACGAAGCAAACCAAGGCCAGCGCCCTAGTGGCCGAATTCGTATCAGCGCGAAAGGGCTGGTCGGCGCGCAAGAGCTATCAACCGACCGGCGCACATGTGGACGAACTCGGACGGTTTGAATGGGTTGAACGGCCCAAGCGCCCGCCGTTCTTTCGCGTGTCGATGCCCAAAATCGATCGATGGGTGCTCGTCATGGATCGGGCCACTGCCAAGCCTCGAAGCGTCTCCCCAAGGGTGGCGCTGACTCACGTCGCCAACGCGATGGCCTGGCAGAGCTACGGAGACGGCGAGGCCAAGGTCGACAACGGCAACTTGAGCGTCCTTCTGGACAAGGCTCTCGGCATTCAATAACGCGTTGCCAGTTTGCGCTCGCCCGCCGTGCATCACCACGGCGGGTTTTTTGTTGACCGAGTGCGGGGGGGGAGTGTAGCAGACCGTCAGCTATCGATTGGCCATCGGTAGCGGGAACTATGGCCAAAACACACGACAGACGGACAGAACAGACAGACAACCATGAGATTAAGATTCGCAGTTAATCAGGCAGCTTGTTTCCGGAAGGGGATTGATTACCCCAGGTCCACGGCGATGGTCGACGTTAACCCAGCAGAACTTCCACAAGAGCAACGCGATCTAATCGCCGATCGTCTATCGGGAATCGACGTTTGCACGTTGATGATTGACGATGGCAAGAAATCCCCGGCATGGCATTGGAACGACACGAGGACAGAGCGAGAGCCTTCGTTGGTCGAAGCCGAAGGATGTGAATGGGACGACCTGCTGAAAGCCGTGGTTGCGGACCACGAACGCTTCAGCGCGGAGAACTCCAAGAATTCCTAGGACAATAATTCAGTAGGCTCAGACCCGCCGAGCTTCTTGGCGGGTTTTTTGTTGTCAATTTTTCGGCGGGCGTGGATAAGGAGCGCGGTGACTGTTGAAGCGGTCACTCGCCATGTTGAACCGGACCACGAATCCGGCGGCGAATCGAAGCAACAACAAAAGTGTCCGGACTGTGATAGCGAACCCGGGTCGTGCCGGGGCGCAACAAGGCTTCAACCTTCATGGTCCGGACACTTTTTTGTCCCCGGGACGCCCGGGGCTCGAAAGGTCAGATGAAAAAGGTGGCAGCGAAAATTCGACGCTCGTCGAAAGCCGAAGCAATCAAATGGTTCAGACAGTCACTCGCGCACGTCGGCGCAGATAGGCTCCTTGTGATTCCGCTCTCCGATGCAGAGGCAGTAAAGCTCAATGATCTCTGCGCCGATTCTTCCGGAATCGGCTACGATGTTGACCGATCCATCGTAGAGCGGTCGCGACTTGCCCGTCGATGGATTGATGCTGGAATTCGGAACGCTCCCAAGGGCCCATGATCATCGCCTTTCCACAATCCCCCGCGCCCGGTGACAGTGTGATCCCGAGGCGCGGGGCCTCCGTCAGCATCCAGCAAGCGATTGCCGGTTTGATTGCGGCCAAGCTGGCGGCGAACTACCGGCCGGCCTACGTCACCAGCCTTCGGCTCGTTTGCCGTTCGCCGGCAGTGGATTGAGCGGTCCCCGGTGGATCTCCTCGAAAAGGTCCGCATCGACCGGAAACCGCCCGAAATCCTCACTCCTCTGCAATGTGCCTTGGTCCTGGACTGGGCCCGCCGCCGGAAGCCGGGTCAACTCGCGTTTTATACCCTCGCCCTGCTCGCAGGCGTGCGCCCTGACGAGCTTTCCCGCCTCCGGTGGGAGTCAATCACCTTCGAGACCGATGGGCGCGTCCTGGTGACCGTGGATGCCTCAGCCAGCAAGGTCCGGCGGCGACGCATCGTTGAGGCTCGCCCGGGACCGGGGGGCCAAGCTCCCGGTTCCGAAGGTGACGCGCCGCCGTTGGCTCGGCCAGGCCTGCCGGGTTCTCGGGATCCCCGCCTGGCCGCAGGACGTAATGCGCCACACGGCAGCCTCGATGCTGCTGGCCCGTCACAAGGACGCCGGCCGGGTTGCCCACATGCTCGGCAACTCAGCCCGCATCCTCGAAACAAACTATAAGCAGTTGGTGAATGATTCCGATGCGGCGGCGTTCTGGGCGTTCCTTCCTGACTCGCCGCGCCCGGTGAAGCCGAAGCCGTCGAGCACCCTGAAGCCGGTCGTCATGCCGGCGGACTGGCACGTCGAGATCGATCAATCGATGCCGTTGTTCGCTCGCGCAGAACAGGCACTTACGATCGAGCCGAGCCTTAGGGTCATGGGCCGACTGCGGATGAGGTCGCACACTGGGGACCGCATCGACACAATCAGAGAACTCGGGAAGGTCGCGGGTTGCTCCCGCCAAACGATGCAGTTCGTGCGGGTAATCTTGAGGCATGCGGATCCGGACGTGATCGACCGGCTACGGAAGGGAAAGCTCAGGATTGCGACGGCTTACCGGGCGGTCCGTCGCGTAACCTAAGCCGGTTTGGTTGCACTCCCCGGGTCAAGAGTGGCCCGGGGTTTTTGGTCTGCGCTCAACACTCTTAAAGCTCACTGCCTTTTTGCCAGCGATTTCGCTTTCTGACTGTATCGATTCATCGCCTTATCTTTTCCAAAATCCGGCCGAACACCGCTCACTAGATCCTCTCTTAGTCGCTTGCGCTCTCTAAATTGGAGTTCCATCTGAGACAGGTCGTCGCGAAGCTTCTCCATGGATCGAAACCCTCGCACCATCGCCCAGAGCACGGGAAATCCCAGGAACAGCGCGCAATAGCCGACAATCATCGCCACCTTTGCGACCTGAGTGTCAATCTGGGAGTGATTGATAATTAGGGTCATGAGTCCCGCCGCGCCTTTCAGTGCCACCGAGGCCCACCAAAGGCCCCAATACGAATTCCGAACAGGAATCAGTTGCGCACGAAGATTTTCCGACTGTGTGAGCGAGAGCGATGTGTGGCGGATGGTCGAATCTATCTCGCCAACGAATCGGAAAAAAAACACGTCCGACGCAGCAAAGATTACCGCCCCCCAGAGGATAGCGTTCGCATGAAACGAGTTTGAATATTCATCCCCCACCCAGAAGAGAACCAACAGCACTGCCGCGGCTCCCAATGAAACCGACATCACCCTGATCAAAGTGGCAGCGATTCGATACATCGTTACTTTGAGCCGCTAAACGGTTCATTTTCCACTATGGTGTGACTATCGACCAAATCTTGGAAATACACAACAATCTCCCGAAAAACTTGTTGGGCCACCGGGCATCGGTCATGGCATTCGAACCAAACATCCTTCTTCTTTTTCAGCGAATCTCCTGTAATCTCGGTCCCATCTGCCAGTTCCAACTTATAGTCAGCTGTGTCCGAGTGACGCAATGCGTCGCCAAATGCGGCCAAAACATCTCCAGCCGCCGCCTCGGATTTGCTCTTGGCACAGGTAAGTTCGACATACGCGCGAATGTCTTCTAAACCAGAGCCTGGCTTAATTTTGAAATTCGGAACAGGGGCGTGCAGTTCAGACCAGATTCCGGCGATATGCTCCCAAAGCTTTTGGGACATTTGGAATGAGGTTTTCGCGGAGGTCGAGGCGCCAGTTTCAACTTCTCCAACAGATGTTCCGACACGCACTTTTTTTACGGGCATCCTCGATCGATTCAGCAACGCAGGCGGCACCGGATCCGAGAGGGTCAACAGGACTGCTTTGGGGATCGGGTCGACGCGGCGACTACCCTCGAACTCGGTAAGCAGCCAACTGAGGTAATCCTCGAATTGCGCGCTTCTACAACCGGAACTTTGGTGCATCACAACATGGTTTCTCCAAATCCCGTAGAACAGTGTCCCCTGAACGAACTCGCTGTGTTGACTGCTCTTGGATTTGGCGGTCACAGGAGTGACTGGCCAGTCGTCGGAGTCGGTTCCCGTGTCGATGATCAGCTGGGCAGCGCCAGGAGTGAGTTTGTGGAAGGTGCCAATTAAGATCTTTCCGCTTGTTCGCGATAGGTTAATGAAGCGATGCACGGAGCCGTCTGTGCCAAGTCGTTGCAGTCGCTTTTTTGGGGTTTTTAGTCTTTGAAGAGCTGCAACTAGTGCATCTTGCAGCGTGGCTTCCCCAATTCCCTTCGCTTGTTTATAAATGAGCTTCTTCTTTTCCTTGCTGTTCATTCATCACCCCAACACCAAACCGTTCATCGGCCTGGAATGGAAAGCGGAGAACTAGTGACAGCATCCAGAATTGTTTGCTAGCAAAATACTGATCGTTCCAATGCCCGTTCCGAAAGATAAAGGCGCTTCACGCCTTCGGGGCCGTGCAAGTCGATCGCGATTGATTTCGTTTCTCACGGCTGCGCGCTTACGATCGGTCCGCTTCTTCGCTGTGATGCCCTCCACCTGAATGGGACATTCGATCCGATTCGCCCGCTTCGCCAACTTCACCGCTTCGGACCAGACCCGAAAGCCGGGCCGCTTTCGACCATCTTAGCCATAATAGCTGGACATTAACGATAATGGGACATGCGAAAATGGCACTTCAGGGGCGATCGACGGGTTGTCTCCAAACCCCCGAGGCTTGGTAGCGGAAAAGGAGACTCCTTACCCATTTCCTCCGGGGCACCGCGCCAGCCCGACGCCGACGCAGCGCCCCCGAGGCCGAACACCCAACGACTTCACTCACCAACATTGCAAAAGGCCGGCAGCGCCCAGGACCGAAGCGCCGTCGCGCCCAGGCCGTCGTCACCCTTCAACCGGGCGATTTGCTGCCGAGCGCGGGCGATGACAGCCTGCGCGGCCGTAACTCGGCCCGAGACGGGCGTGGGCGTGCGCGGGAGACCATGCCCCGCGAAGAATACCTCTTCGGCGATCTCGGCTTCCTCTCGAAGCTCAAGGAGCGCGGCGTCGTAAACGTTCATCAACCGTTCGAACGGTTCGGCACACGCAGCGAGCTTGGAGTTGACCGTCATGCACGCGGCCGTGGTCATCGACTGCGAGACCGACTTCAGCTCGGAGATTCGTTTCGCGGCGACGGTGAGGTCATCGCACGAACCGGATTCGGCGGCGGACTTCTCCAGCTCGGCGATCCGGCGATCTCGCGAACCGGGAAGTAGTCCCGCCTGATCGAGCCTCTCGGTTTCGCCCTGCCAATCGGCGAAGGCGAGCGCGAGCGTTGCGCTCGCCTCCTTCACGTCGGTGCGCTCCCGCAGCTTCGCCAGCAGGCAATGATCGTGCGCTTCGTGCCGGTCCTCTGGCGTTCGATTCTGAACTTCGAAGATCAACTTTCTGGTGCGCTGGATTTCGGCTTCGAGAGTTCGATTGTCGACTTTCCGCTGCTCGTCCTGAAGCTTGGCAAGCTTCGCCAGGAGGTTGGCGAGCGAGTCTCCAGGCTGAGCTGACGAGTCCTTTGCGGTGGCGGCCGGGGATTCGGAGGGCGTGTCGTTATTGACAGCCGATTCTGCCGGAGCGGCGGGCGTTGGAGCCGATTCGGTTGAGGGCTGTTCGCCATCGGCGGCGAGCGGCACGTCGAATCCGAGGTCTTCATCTGCCGGCTTTGCGCGGCCGGCGCGGCTCGCGGCCAAGGCTACGGAAAGTTGTTCGTTGGTGGCGTGGCCGGCGACTTCTACGAAGCCGTGGCCTCGCTCTTGGACTGCAATCATTGTGGTGTTTGGTTGGGTGGTTGCGCGTTTACTTCCGGCGCGCCTTGCGCCGGTCAGAGATGATTCTATTGCCCTCGTCGGTCGAAATGGCTCCGGCACGGACGGCTGAACAGATTTCGCTGAAGGACATGCTCGCCAGGCGTTCGGCCGACGGGCGCTCCGCTTTCGGCTTCTTCGCCTCGGCTGCCCTCGCTGCCTCAGCTTTGGCACGAAGGTTTCGGGCCGTCATTCCGGTGAATCGACGGCCGGAGTCGTCAACGAACTCGTCGTTGGAAGGGGCTCCCCCGCCGGAACCAATCGAATTTGAAGAACGGGCGGGGGGCGGGTTCGCCGGAACAGCCGGCGCTCCCGAAATTTCGACTTTGAGACCAGCAAAGCTGCACGCCAGACGCAGTTTGCCGACATGGGCGAGCAGTAGCTCGGCCGTTTCGATGATGTCGGAACCCTCCTTCAACTCCAACGCATCGAACGTCTTTCCTGAACCTTTGAGCGCGGCTTCGCGTTGAGTGGATTCCCGTTTCAGCGAATCGACGAGTTCGATGAACTCCGACTCGTTTTGGAGTTGGTCGAGGTTGACGGAAGCAAGGTTTTTCATCGGGTGGCGAGCTTGTTGCGGGTGGCGAGGGCGCGGCGGATTTCGTTGAGCCGCGAGTCGGCGAACAGTTGAATCGGCTGCCCCCTCGGGCTGACGACGATCGCATCGGGCTGAATCCCCAGCTCTCGGACCCGACGGAACATCGTGGCAACTGGTGTCCGAGTGGTCAGGGCCAACCCGTTTAGCGATCGAAAAACTGGAATGGTCATTTCTATATAAGGGGGATCGTAAACACTTCAGGCCCTCCGGCCCCACCGGACGCTCAGATTTTCACGTCGGCAATCGAGGGCGTTCCCGTTCAAATGCTCGACTTTCTGGCCGTCTTCCGCGCCCGCGACGAGCCGCGCCAACCAAAGCTTTCTCCGCCCGCCGCGCCATGTTTCGTGGACCACTGCCAGCGTTGAGTGCGTTGCGCCTTTTGCGTCGATGCGTTTCGTCTCGACCGCTGCCCATCGGATACCGGCGGCTCGGTTGGCGTCCTCGTCGTCGACGAGCGCGAAGATCATGACGCCTCGAAAGTGGACTGGGATCGCTTTCATGTGTCGAAATTGACGTGCCCAAAGCGACCGCCTCGATCGGGTGGCAACAATCTCCGGCCCAGGTATGGGCCAATGTTGTCGTCGAACTTTTTCAAGAGTTCCTTCCCCGTCGAGTTCAGGGTCAGGATGGTAACGTCGTCGATTCGAGATGTTCGCTGCTCGATGATGTCAAAGAGCGCCTGCTGGACCGTGTCGCTGAACTTGCCATCACTGGCTCCGCGCTTGTCGATGTCGTCGATCACCAAATGCGAAGCGGCACAGATCGGATCCAGATAGTCCGACAGGGAGTTGAACTTTGCGGCCTCGCTGATCCGTCGGGCGAACTCAAACCCGGTTACCACCAGTGGTGAGACTTCGTCCACGTGCACGCAACCGGTGGAATTCGTCACGGCTCTCCATATGACCTCATGGGCAACCGTTGTCTTTCCGGTACCGGAAGTGGATCCGTGCAGAATCAGGTTGTTGCAATCTGTCAAGAACGGCAGATCCATAGCCTTGCGACGTGCCCCAGGGTTCGGAGCGTCTGCTTCCCACCGATTCATCGCCGCCTTGACCTCGTCCACAGTTCGACCGTGATACGCCTCCAACAGCCTGGCCAAGTAGAACTCCATCCCATGGCAGCGAGCGAAGAGCCACTTCAACCCTCGGTCTCGCTGATCGGATCGAGTGGCATCAACCGCGCAGATCACAGGAAGGCCCCCGTGTGAGGCTTCCGAGTGCCGGGCGTCTCCTTGGCCTTTTCTGTGGGCAGCGACGGCACCCCGCCCGCGTCAAGCGGAGCGGGGGTGCCGGCAGGCAGCCCACTTATTATTTCTGAACTCTCTCCTACGGAGAGTTCTATCGGAATCTCGGCACGCGAAGCTTGCTCTCGCGTGCCTACTGGTGGCGGCACGTCATGCCTACTGCTGGCGGCATTGCGTGCCGGCTGCTTGGCTTTCTTGGTGGAAAGCAATGTGTAGAAGTTTGGGGCTTGAGTCGGGCTTCCCTTTGCGCGGAGACCGGGTTCGATTGCGACCAGGCCCTTGGCTTCTAAGTCATCGAGCGTCATCGCAGTCTTGCGATAGCCGAGACCGCACTCCCGAGCGATCTTTCCGATTGTCACCTGAAGCCTCGCGCACATCGCTTTCGCTGAAAGATCGGCCAAGGCGGCGTAGACCACTATGCCGTATGCCGCTTGAGTTCCGAATTCCTTCTTGATGCGTTCTGCGGCAGAACGTGCGATCCAGAAGTAAGGTTTCTCGGCCTTCGGATTGCCCCTCGGTGCCTTCTCGCTCATGGACACCCCCCTCGTCGTTCCAACCGCCCCGACCAGAGCAACCGCAGCTCGAACTCCCGGCAGCGTTCTTCCAGGTCGGCCCGGCTGTAGAGCCCGGTCAATTCCGGGCAGTCTTCGACCAAAGCCGCGCCAAGACGGTGACGATCCGCCTTGATTACGCGAAAGTCCGATTGCACCCCCGGTCCAGGAAACTGGCCGGGGCTTTTCGTTCTCGGATTACTCATTCCCGCCTCCCTTCCTGCCCGGTCGCCAATCATGCGCCCGCTGGGCCCGATTTCGGATGCCGAATCGTTTGGAGAAAGCGGCTGCATGCCGACTCAGGATGACTTTGTGAATGCCCATCTGCTTCGCCAACCGGGTGAGCGAAGGGCTTCCCTCGAACAGAGCCGGACTTAGAACCCAACCCGCTACAACAGTCCGCTGGGCGATCGATTTGGCGGTGCCGCGAGTCCGCTGGCCTGGGGCAATCAGCCACGTGACGAGAACTCGGAACGCCTCGGCTCCGCGATCAATCTCGCGGTCATCGAATTCCCCCAACCTTTGCATCAGTCCGCCCCAATCGAAGTCGGCGCTGTGGCTGTCGAGCGGGTCCAGGTCGGGGCTCACGTAGGCTTCGTCGAACCCGGGCTTGCCGGTGCTTCCGGTGCTCATCGGGGCCTCCTTGAGGCGGGTATCTCATGTGGAGAGACCGTCTTGGTAGCGCCATTATTTGGTGCCCATCCGCCGCAATGGTCGCCTGATCTAACCCTAAACCAGGTCCCACGAAGAGAATTGGCCAGTCGGCACGGCGGGCCAGGGCGGCACTCGCCTTCTCCGGTTCCTCCCAGTGCGTAAAAGTATTTGCACGTCGCACACTTTTCCTCGCCAGTCGTAGGGGTGCTCATCGGGCCACCGGAAGCGTCCGGCTGCGCAGGAATTTTTCGACGTGCGAGACGGAATACTGAACAATTCCGCCGCCGCGCTCTGCGACCGGATTCGCCTTTAGGCGTGGAACTCCGGCGTTGTCAAACCACGTGCGGAGAGTGTCGTCCGATGGAATCGGGTCGAGGTATTGAGGAAGAATTGTCTCGCGCAGTCTTTTGAGAGTCGCGAGCCGTGCTTGAGTGGAACAGTTGTTCATCGCCGCCAATCAGTAGCGATGGGCGGCGATCGAATAATGGACGCTGTTGGATCAGCGCGTCGACTTTGTCCTTTTACCTCCGATCGGTCTTCCTCGGCCTAGAACCGAAATGCCGTGCTTTTTGGCTGCCCGCTGGAGGGCCTTCCGAAGGGCCTGCGCTCCGTCGTTTCCGGCAATGGCATCACGGGTCAGTTTTTCGGCGAGCTTTGAAATGTTGACGGGGCCGACTGTGCTCCGCGCCTCGTCCAGCAGACAGGCTTCGGAGATCTGGTTTTCAGACGGGGGACGCTCGTTGCGAAATCTCCGAACCGCGCCCGCGAGTTGCTCGATGAATTGGGGCCCCCTTCGATCCAGAGCGGCGGATGCGATTGTGATCTCAAGTTGCTCTCGAAGTTCGTCGTACTCGCTCTTCAGAGTCGCCGTCGAACCTTGGCAGTCCGACCACATCACGAAGTCCCATCCCTTCACCTGAGCCTGGCGCTCGATGGCAACCAGCTGCTCCCGAGCGGCCGCGATGTCTCGAAGCGGGTAGTCGTCGGCCTTAGGAAATATCGACTTCCTGGCCTCCATCAAAGATCGACGTGGACGGGTTCCTTCCCTCTCCCGGGAGGGTCGTCTCTGTTCATCCTGCAACCCGTTTACAGGAGTTTTTCCACTTCTCATGGACAAAGGTAGTGATCCATTCCGGGTTGGGGCAATCGGAATCTATGGGAGGCCCGGTTGACAAAGTTGCCAAAAATCACCCGGTTGCCACCGATTTCCACCGATTCATGCCGATTGGGGAATTCCGGTGAAAACTCATAAAACCCCTGATTTTATTGGGTTTTGTTGGTGTTTAGGTGGTGCCAGAGGAGGGATTTGAACCCCCGACCAAAGGCTTATGAGTCCTCTGCTCTACCCCTGAGCTACTCTGGCCACCGGGACGCGAATATTTCCCGGGCCCGCCGGGCCGTGTCAATTGGAATGATCTCGGTTTGGGCCGCGCGGCGAGCGGTGGCCAGCTCGTCGTGGCGCTCGAATGGTCAAGGCCTTCAGCCGGGACCGGAGGTTGCGGTGTTGCCGGCGGCCCCGGGCGTCCTCCGTAGCACCGGGCTGCTTCAAGCCCGCAAAGAACTGCGATGCAGGACGCCTTGTTCTCCCATTTTTCTGCCTTCCATCTTTTTGCCGGCCAACTGCGTCGGACTCGATGGCGCCCATTTTCTCAAACCGTCCAGGCCGGGAATTTGCAGAAAAATGGCGGGCAGGAAGCTGGGAGGAGAAGGGGGGTGGCCTTTCCGCAAGACGGGTCGAAGAAGGTCCTCCCTTGGAAATCCGAGTTGAAACCAAGCTGGTAACGGGATTGCTGAGATTGGTGCACCCCTGTCCGTTGCCGCGGCGCCCAAATCAAGGCTTGCACCTGCGGCCGGCATGAGTTATCCGAATGGTCACTATGAAACACCTTCTCATGCTGTTCGTTGTCACCGCGTTCTCCGTCGCTGCCGTTCAGGCCGCAGAAGAATGCTGCAAAGCCAAGGCCGCCGCGTGTTGCGACGCCAAGGCGAAAGCCCTGAAGGCCGCGAAGGCCAACAGCTCGACCAAGGGCGCGCAGATGCTGGTCCGGCGCTAGGCCGACGATTTCCGGTTCTTGCGAACCGCAGCCCCGTTTGCCGTTTTGGCGGACGGGGCTTTTTTCATGACCGCAAGCCCGGAGGGCAGGCTCGTAATTTTCTTTGGCGGCGGGCGGTTCGGTCATTAGCCTGCGGGCGGCATGAAGCAGAAGTTCGACTCCATCGAATCGGTGGTCAGCGACATCCGCAAAGGGCGGATGGCGATCTTCGTCGACGACGCCGATCGGGAAAACGAAGGGGATTTGATTCTGGCGGCGCAGCACGCGACGCCGGCGGCGATCAACTTCATGGCGCGGTTTGGACGGGGGTTGATTTGTGTCCCGACCACCGAGGACCGGCTGAAGCAGCTCGGCATCGAGCGGATGGTTTCGCAGAACCGCGAGTCGTTCAAAACGGATTTTCAAGTGACGGTGGACGCGGCCCGCGGGGTGACGACGGGAATCAGCGCGGCGGACCGGGCCCGGACCATCCGGCTGATGGCCGAGCCTTCGGCGCAACCCGAGGATTTGGTCCAGCCGGGACATGTCTTCCCCCTGCGGGCGTGTCCGGGCGGAGTTTTGCAGCGGGCCGGCCACACTGAGGCGGCCGTCGACTTGGCGCGACTGGCCGGCTGCCGGCCGATCGGTGTGATTTGTGAGATCCTCAAGGATGACGGGTCGATGGCGCGGCTGCCGGACCTGGTCAAGTTTGCCCGCAAGCATGGACTGAAGCTGGCGACGATCGAGGAGCTGATCCGCTTTCGGCGCTCACGCGAGCGCCTGGTGGAGCGCGTGGAGACGGTGCGAATGCCGACCGATTACGGCGACTTCGACCTTCATTTGTACCGGTCGGTGACGGATGGGCAGCATCACCTCGCGCTCGTGCGCGGGGACGTGACGCGGCGAAAGGATGTGCTGGTCCGCGTGCACAGCGAGTGCCTGACGGGCGACGTGTTCGGCTCGCGCCGCTGTGATTGCGGCCCGCAATTGCACGAGGCGATGCGGCGGATTGCCGGCGAGGGTTGCGGCGTGATCGTCTACATGCGCCAGGAAGGCCGGGGGATTGGGCTGGCGCCAAAGATCAAGGCCTACAAACTCCAGGAAAAGGGCTACGACACCGTCGAGGCGAATTTAAAGCTGGGCTACAAGATGGATCTGCGTGAGTACGGGCTGGGCGCGCAGATCCTCGCCGACCTGGGCTTGAAACGAATCCGGCTGATGACGAACAACCCGCGGAAGATTGTCGGGCTGGAGGGCTACGGCCTCGAGATTGCCGGCCAGGTGCCGATCCGGATCGCGCCGAATCCCCACAACGCGCGTTACCTCAAGACGAAGAAGGAAAAGCTCGGCCACCTGTTTTGACCGCTTCCGCGCGGTTCACGGCGGGCGATGGGTGGCGGTGCGGGGCGCGAAAGATTTCATGCTGACCAAAGTGACCAAGGCGAAAGCTCGGGCGGAGCGCGCGACGTTTGCGATCGTGGCTTCGCGTTACAATGCGCGTTACGTCGACGGGATGTTGCGCGCCGCGCGGCGACGGTTGGAAGACGCGGGCGCCCTCGTGCGAATCGTGCGGGTGCCGGGCGCGTATGAAATTCCGGTGGTGGCAGCTCGGTTGGCGCGGGGCGCCGCCGACCCGGTCGCGGCGGTGATTTGCCTCGGCGTCATTCTGCGCGGGGAAACCACGCACGCCCAGCACATCGGCGAGGCGGTGACGATGGCCCTGTCCCAGATTCAGGTGCAACACGAAGTGCCGGTCATCCATGAAGTGCTGCTGTTCGAGAACCAAGCGCAGGCCAGGGTGCGGTGTTTGAGCCGGGACCACAATCGCGGAGCGGAGGCGGCGGAAACCGCGCTCGAAATGGCGCGGGTCATGCGCGGGCTCCAATGAACGACGACCGCCGGGCAACCTTTGGCGGCCGGCGTGCGGCGACCTCGGATCGAAGCCGACGGTTCGCCCGATGGTGGGTTGGGGCTCGCCTGGGGTTCTGTGGTGTGCTGCTGCCCTGGCTGGCCGGATGCGGGCGCGACGCGGCCTGGCCGGAAGGGCGCACGTCGCCCAACCCGTCTGCGCCGGCCCGGTATGGAGCGTTTCAACCACGACCACCACCCGAGTCCGGGCCGGAGACCAAGGCGTCGGCAGCGGGCGCGGCAGCGTCCACGGCGCCGCTGGGAGATCTCCTGTCGGGACCGTTTTGCGTGGTGGAAAGCGAGCTCAGCCCGGCCGTGCTGGTTCGCTCGCAGGGGAAGTACTTGGGACTGTTTTCGGATTTGTCCGGGCATGGGCTGGGTGGGCCGAGCCACGTGGCGTGGTCGACTGCCGGCGGCCCGCGCTCGTTCAAGCCCGGCGATTCGATTGACGTCACCCGGATGGAGGAGAATTGGATCCTGGTGTGGTTTGCGGGCGCGGCGGGCTGGACTAACTGGGATGTGCCGTGGGCGATCTATTTGCAGCACCGGCTGGCGGGAATGAAGCTGGATTCGGAGGGATTGCACCTGAGTTTTTCGAACCGCGTTGGGGACGTGGCCCTGATGCCGTTGTATGGCTTCGACAAGCTGCCGTTGAAGGATCGGGATGAACGGGTGGCGCATGGCTTGCCCCCGCGAAAGCCGGCAGTTAAGACATGGGAGTGGGCAGCGGCGCTGCCGCGCGATGCCCTCATCCGGGCGCGCTATTGGGCGGGAGCCACGCGGCGCTGGCCATTGGATGTCGAAGAGCGCGTGCGCCTGAATGCGGCGGAGGACACGGTGACGTTTCGATGGGCGCCGCGCTGGCACGAGATCGAGGATGACTGGAGGACCAAGCCGCTGCGGGTGGTGCCGATAAGCCCGACCCTCGGGCTGGCGCTGCAGGACGCCGCCTTTCCGGTGAAGTTCAGCGAGCCCCCGTTCGATCTGGGAATGTTCACTCCGTACGGGCCGAGCTATGGCGTATCGGATGTCGACGCGGTCGAGGCGACGATGCGGGTGCTGCAGTATGTGCAGGAGACGGAAGCTCCCGCTCCGGGGGGATTGACCAACGTCGGGCCGGGCGTGACCGCGGCGCAGGAGCAATTGGTGAGGCAGGCACGAAATTTCGTCGCCCTAAGCGCGCGGGATGCGGAGAGCGATCCGGCTTGGGCGGGCGCGGCCGGCTGGGCGGCGCGGGCGGTGCCGTCTCTGCCGCCCGCCGATCGAACCAACGTTCTGGGCGCGCTGCGCACGGGGTTGGACGCGCGGTTGAGAGCGGAGCGCGAGGTGGGTGGACGCAAGGTGGTGGATGCGTTGTGGGCGTACAGTCATTCCAGCGGCGATTGGGATTTGGCCCGTGGACATTGGCCGCGGGTGAAGGCCGCGGCGGACTTTGGCGATGAGCGGAGCTGGGCCGGCTTTGGCCCGGAGCATGTTTCCGTCAATGGCGATCTGGGTGGCGAGGCGATCGCCCTGGCGCGCCTGGCGTATCAAGCTGGGGATGGGGAAGCCTACGGCAGGGCCTGTGCCCGGGTGGCGTCCGAACTTGTGCAATTGTGGGTGAAGCTGCGCGGGGCGGAATTGTTTCGCGACCATCAGCCGCTTCACTCGTTCGAGTGGATGGAGGGGCCGGTCTATCTGACGGAGGTGGACGCGCAGCGTCCGGGCTGGTGGTTCGACGGCCCGCAGTATCCGGCGGTGGCGGAAAGCCGTTTGAGTCGCCGCCGGTGGGACCGCTTTTTTTCGGCGGACGTCGCCCGTTACCTCCTGGATTACCTCGGGGCCAGCGTGCGGCGGGACACGGGCGAGTGGCTTCAGATCACGGCAACCGGAACCGGGGCGGGGGGAACGGCGGCGGGAATTGCGGCGCGCGAAGAACTCGCGTGGGGCGAACAGGTCCGCTCGCTCTTGCGGGAGGAAGTTGCGGCCGGCAAGTTGGGCGCGTGGCCGGCGGTGGCGGCGACAAATTCGTTTGCGGCCATCGGCGACGCACTGGGTGTAGCGGTTTGCGGGTTGCGCCTGGCTGGGGCGCGCCAGTATGAGCGGCTGATGCCGCCGGCGGCGGAAATGTCATCTGGGCTGACGCCGGCGCCGGCGCCCGTGGGATCGATTGGCCGGGGTCTGGTGGTGCAACTCAGGACGGCAGCGCCGGGCGCGGGTTCGGCGACCGTGTCCTGGCCGGAGCTGGGCTGGGCGTCGTGGCGAACTCCGGTCGGCGGCGTCTGGAGCTTTGGGCAGATCAAAGGCGCGCGCCGCGGCACCCCGCGTGCGGTTGCAACGGTCCCGGTGAATCGTCATACGCGCGTCATCCGTTATGAAATGCCGTGAGGCCAACCCTCATTTTCCAGGGGACGTTTTGGGAGGTTCGTGGGGCCGTCGGGAGTCCGTAAATCCCCTAGGAAACCTCCGGGTTTGTCAGGCGCAAACACACGGGGAAATCTTCGCGCCGCCGCGTTGAATGGAGTCCATTGTATGGCACAGATGAGGGCAATGACACAGGCGCAACGAACGACACAGAATTCGCTCCAGGCGATCGACTTGAACGGCGAGTGGATTGGTTTCTACCGGGGTCACTTCGACCAGGTGATCAAGATCAGCCAGGTGGGCGACGAGGTGGTGGCAGTAAAAATCACGGGGGACGATCACGTTCCCGGCGGCTGCGTGACCTTCCGGGCGAACGTCCGGACCGGGGTGGGCGAGGGACAGGTTGCGGAGAAGGAATATCGGAACCCGTGCTTCGTGCCGGGCAAGCTGGAGATCCTCAATTCCGAGCGAATCCTCTTCACGTGGGAAAACTGCGGCAAGGTGGAGTTCCGCAAGGACGACTAGTCCCTCCAACAGGCCAGTGCGGCCCCGGCTTCTCCGGGACGCACGGTGGCGTGAGGGACGTTGAGGGCCAGCCCGGGGATCAGGCCATGGCGTGGGCGATCATGGGTTCCCGGGCGGGCGGGGTCGGATCAGGTTCCGGCCGGGGCCGTTGACCACGAGGCAGGTGCCCGCGGTAGGCGGTGGGAGATTCGCCGGCGATGCGTTTGAAAACGCGGTTGAAGTGGGTGAGCGACTGGAAGCCGGATTCGTAGGCGATCTCGCTGATCCGAAGGTGGGGATTCAAAAGGAGATTTTTCGCCCGTTCGGCGCGGGTTCTCGCGACAAATTCCGTGAAAGTGATGCCGGTCACTTTGCGGAACAGCTTGCAGAAGTAAAAAATGCTCGTGTGCACCGCGGCGGAAACCTGGCCCAGGGAGAGCTTCTCCGCGGAATGATCGCGAATGTAGTGCTTGGCCCGGGTGATGATCGGCGGTTCGTTGTGAGCGTCCTGGACGGCGATTTGATTGCTGCGGATCGACAGGTGGTCCGCAAATACGGCGAGCAGCCCCGCCGCGGCGTCGAGCTTGCGCTGATTGGCCACCGGGGTGCGGAAAAACGCCTGACGCGCCTCGCGCGCCGGGAGGTGAACCCCCAGTTCCGCGGCGGCTTCCACGGCGCGATTGAACGCCGCCTCATTTGGGGTCTGCCGCAACGTCTCTCCGCTTTGCAGCAGGCCGATGGCTTGCCCCCCCAATTTCACCGGCGCGGCGATCTCGGACAGCCCGAATGGACAGGTGACGGTGGCGGGGCCGTGGGCGGCTTCGTGGGCCAGGCGTTCGTGGGTCTGGAGGCAGGACGCGCAAGTCCGGCTGTGGCTCGCGATCAGCGCGCAGAACGGCGCCTCGTGCTTTCGACCGTGCAAGGGTAGCTGCCACGTCTCCAAAGGACGCAGCCCCACCGGCATCCCCGTCGCGTCGCCGTAAGCGGACTCAAACTGGCGGTAAAGATCCGATTGGGCGAGCGTGCCGATCATTGTGCCGTTCGCATTCATTGTCGTGCCTTTCCCAAAGTGTGCGTAAACAAATCTGCGTTGCGGAAGCCAGTGTAGGGAGAGCGGGTCGGGCAGCCTACTGGCTCACGCCCTGATTGTTACTGGGGTGGCGCCGCCGGGGTGGCTAGGCAAGCACCCTAGACGCAAATTGCCGGTGGCAACGCAGCCCGCGCTTGGGTGGCGCCGCAGTCACTCGCCGCGCGACGACGCACGCCACGCGGGCGCGGCGGAGTCGTCACGGAGGCCCGCTCCCGAGCCCTTTCGGGGGCTTTGCTTCTCCGGCCGGGCGGTCAGCTTCCGCCCGATTGGCGCGGCAATTGGGAAGGGGCATCGGCCATCGACTCGGACTCGTTGAAGGCGGCCATAAAGCCGGCGGCTTTGGCCAGCGTCTCGTCGTATTCCGCTTCGGGAATGGAGTCCGCGACGATGCCGGCGCCGGCGTGGAAACAAACGTGGCCGGGACGATGCACGGCCGTCCGGATGGCGACGTTGAGCTGGCTTTCGCGGTTGAAGCCGAGGTAGCCGATGCAGCCGGTGTATGGCCCGCGCGTGACGGGTTCGAGCTCGTCGATGATCTCCATCGCGCGAATCTTCGGCGCGCCGGTGATGCTACCGCCCGGGAAGCACTGGGCGAGGGCCTCGAAGTGCGTCACGCCAGGACGGAGGCGCCCTTCCACGGTGGACACGAGGTGCTGCACCTGGGCATAGCGTTCGAGGCGGACGAGCTCCGGGACCTGCACGCTGCCGTACTCGCAGACGCGGCCCAGATCGTTGCGGAGAAGGTCGGTGATCATGACCAGCTCGGCCATCTCCTTGGCGCTGGTCTGGAGTTCGTAGGTCAATTGGGCGTCGCGGACCGGATCGCTGGAACGCGGCCGGGTGCCCTTGATCGGACGGGTGACAATCTGCGAGCCGCTCAGCCGGATGAACATTTCCGGAGAGGACGATGCCAGCTGGGCGTCGCCCATATCCAGATAGGCGGCAAAGGGCGCGGGGGACACATCCGACAACCGCTGGAAGAAAATCCAGGGATCGACCGATGTTGGGGCGGAGAGGCGTTGGGCGAGGTTGACCTGATAGATGTGGCCGGCGCGGATGTAGCGCTGGGCTTTTTCCACGGCGGCGAGGAAGCCGTCGCGGGTGAAGCTGGACGTCATGCCTCCGGCCGTCTCCGGGTTTCGTCGCCGCGAGGCGGGATGGAGGGTGGACGCGCGGGGGCCGGGCGATGCGTCCTCGGAATGGTCGACGAGACACTGGCGCCACCAATCCAGTCTCGCCTGGGCGACGGCGGGTTGGCGGGAGCCATCGGGCCCGAGGCCGGTGGAGATGATCCATGTCTTGCTGAGGCGATGGTCGAAGACCACGAGGCTGTCGTAGAACCCGACGTGGCACTCGGGCAGCTCGAGGTCGTTGACCGCCCGGCGGCCGAGGCGCGGCTCGACAAAATTCTTGAGATCATAGCCCCAGAAGCCGAAGCAGCCGCCCAGGGGGAAGGGGAGGTCGACTTCATCGAGCAACTCATAGCGCGCCATCAGGTGGTCGAGCAGGTGCCACGGGTTGCCGAACTGGACGCGGACGTCGTGCCCCTGGGCGATTTCGCACCGGGCGCCGAGCGAGCGCAGCGTGGCGAACGGGCGGGCGGTGACCAGGGAGTAACGCGCGTGGGGCGAGTCGAAGCCGCGGCTGCGCAAGAGGACGAGGCCGGGCTGGCCGCGGAGGCGGTCGCCCAGCGCCTCGGGGGAGAGCGCGGTCGGCACTTCAACCAGAAACGGGCGCATGGGCGCGAGTGATCCGGGTTGCGTTATTCGAAGGCCGCGGCGACGTGCTGGGGCACGCCCACCCGCCGTCGGTATTCGAGGATGATCTCCACGGCCTGCTCGACCCGGTCAGTGACGGTGAAGAGGTCGAGGTCGCCCCGGCTGATGTAGCCGTCATCCTCGAGGGTGGATTTCATCCAGCGGATGAGGCCCTGCCAATGGCGCCGGCCGAAGAAAATGAGCGGGAAACGGCCGATGCGCCGGGTCTGGACCAGGGTGAGCACCTCGAACAATTCATCCAGGGTGCCGTAGCCGCCGGGCATGAAGACGAAGCCCATGCTGTATTTCACAAAGCAAACCTTGCGGGCGAAAAAGTAGTGAAAATTGACCGGGACATTGAGGTAGCGGTTGCCTTTTTGTTCGTGGGGGAGCTCGATGTTGAGCCCGACGGATTTGCCGCGGCCGGCGGCGGCGCCGCGATTGGCGGCTTCCATGATGCCGGGGCCGCCGCCGGTGATGACCGCGAGGCCCTCCCGGGCCAGCGCCTGGCCGAGGGCGACGGTGGCCTTGTAGTGGCGATCGGACGGGCGCGTGCGCGCGGAGCCAAATACGGTGACGGACGGCCCGACGTGGGACATGGTTTCGAACGAGTCGACGAACTCCGCCATGATGCGGAAGATGCGCCAGGGATCTTCGCGGAGAAAACCGTTGGGATGTTCGCTCATGGATTAAGAGAAACGGGCGTTCAAGGGCGCAGCACGATTTTGCCGTGCGCGCCGGGCTCGAGCACGGCGACGTGCGCGCGGCTGGCTTCGGCCAGCGGGAACTCACGACCGACCACGGGCCGCAACGTCCCGTTGGCCAGGCCCGCGCCGATCGCGACGTGAATCCCGGCGAGCTCCGCGGGAGACGCGTTGAAAAGCAGCATGGCGCGAATGTCGGCGTCTCGCGTCATCAAATCGCGCGGCGTGATGTCGACCTTGCCGCGGCTGCCGATGACAATGACCCGGCCGAAGCGGGCGAGGAGCGGCAGGTCGTTTCCCAGGTTCACGTTGGCGAGCATTTCGAGAATGACGTCGAAGCCGCGCCCGCCGGTCAGGGCCAGCGCCTGATCGAGATAGTCCGGAGCGCGGTGGTCCAGCGCGTGGTGTGCGCCCTGTTCCAGGATGAGCTTGCGGCCTTCGGGTGTGCCGGCGGTGCCGACGACGGTCAATCCGGCCGCGCGCGCCATCTGGACGGCGGGCACACCGACGCCCCCGCTGGCGCCGTGCACGAGGACGGTCTCGCCGGCCTGGGCCCGTGCCCGTTGGAACAACGCCCGATAGGCGGTGGCGAAGGGAATGTTGATGGCCGCGCCCTGGGGAAACGTGATCGAATCGGGCAGGGGATGCACGGTTGCTTCCGTGCAGAGCGTGAACTCCGCGTAGGTTCCGCTGAGTGAATCGGAGGTGTAGACGCGATCGCCGGCTTGGCATCGGGTGACGCCCGGGCCGACGGCTTCCACAACTCCGGCGGCGTCCATGCCCGGCGTCCACGGCAGGCGGAGCGAGGGATTCGATCCAGACCGTTGGTAGGTCTCAACCGGGTTCACGCCCACGGCGTGCAGTTTGATCACGACCCGGCCTTCGCCCGGCTCGGGGCGCGGGATCTCCTCCACGCGGAGGACGTCGGGTCCGCCAAATTGATGCACTCGAATGGCCTTCATGAGGGAGGGTTCTACGCCGAACCCATTCGATTACCAACTCCCAAATCCGGTCGATTTGGGGATTGTCGCCGGCGGTCAGCACCGGTTACCTATCGGTGAACGTCGCTTGCCTCTAACCGCCATGCAGGAGTCCGCCGCTGTCACCTGTCCCTTCTGTGGACAATCGTTCGAAATCGTTCTCGACGTCAGCATCGAGTCCCAACGATTCGTGACCGACTGCGAGATCTGCTGCCGGCCATTTGAGGTGATCGCAGAGTGCGAGGACGGCGCGATCTTATCGGTCGATGTTTTGCCCGCAGGTTGAGCCATGGCGAGTGTTTCGCGCGGTCGCTGAGGCCCGATCGGGCGTTGGCAACGGCTTCGGACTTGGGGGCTAGCCTTGCCCTGGCGGCTGCGTTAACCTCGGTCGAGTGAAGCCGGCGCCGGCCCATTTTGATTCCGCCCTCGCTGTTCCTTTTTCGGACGCCGAACTCCAACAGCAGCGAGACAGATTGCGCCGGCGTTTGCGTCGGGCGACCCTGGCGTCCGTCCTGATCCTGACGGTGGTTGTGACACTGGCGGCGGGTTTCGTCTGGCAAGCGCGATCGGCCAAGGAGGAAGCCGGGCGGGCGCATCGCGCGACGGAGCGCGCGGAAAAGGCGCTTTGGGAGGCGCAATTTAACGAACTGCGGGCGGAGCGTTACACCACGCACTCCGGCCTCATTGCGAGCAGCCAGGAACGCATGCTGGCCCTCGCTGCGCGGCCGAATCTTTCCGAGGAACAAAGACTCGCTTTGCGCCAGGAGGCGATCGCTCGCCTTGCGTCCGTGCGGGTTGGCGCGTCGACTCAATCGGTCGCGCATTCCACCAAAGTCACGTTGGTTTGGAACGCGAAACTCGATCGCTACTTCGACTTCCGCACGAACGGGGCCGCGGCGGTCATCGCGCATCCTTCCGGTGAACCAGAGCTGGTCCTGCCGTCGAACTCGGGTTCGCAGCCCCAGGCAGCGGTGTTTAGTCCGGATGGCCGCCTGGCCGCCGTCCGTTATCATGGCGGCGAGGTTCAAGTCTGGGATTTGGTTTCGAAGCAGCGCGTCCTGGTCACGCGCTGCGCGCGATTGCCCAACGATCCCGCGCCCTTGCTGTTCCTCCCGAACAACGAAGCGCTGGGCATGTTTACCCCTCAAGGGTTTGTTCTCCAATCTCTGGACCATGCCGATGCCCGGCGGCTGTTGCAGAAGGGCCGGCTCGTCGAAGGAGTCTCCATCACGCCGGACTCAAAATTCATGGCCGTTTGTCCTTCGGATTCCCCCGATTCGCTGGAGATCTGGGATCTTGCCACCGGCGCCGTCTGCCTGAAATTCGCCCCGGACTTCCGACCGGCCGGCGTCGAATGGCATCCGGATGGGCGGCGTCTGGCGATCTCGGGGCCTCGCGGCCAGCTGGCGCTGTGGGAAATCCGGAGGAACGCACGGGCCGACGAAGGCTGGCTGCCCCGGGAGACGCTTCGATTCGCCGGCCATCTGGCCACCATCGTCTCTTTTTGTTTCACTCCGGACGGTTCCCTGTTGGCGACGTGTTCATGGGACGGGACCAGCCGTTTTTGGGATGTGGTGTCCGGGCGCGAAATTCACCGGGAGAATCGTTTCATCATTCGAGGTGTCAGCGCCACTGGGGATCGAGTCCAAGGCGTTGACGCCCGCGGCCGCCACGATTTCATTTCGAGCTTTTCGCCTCCGATGGCGTTTCGGACGTTTGGTTTCTCCACCAAACAGCGCTCGTCGCTCGGTGTTTGGATAAGCCCTGATGCGCGGTTGCTGGCCATCTCTTATCAGCCGAGCCCCGGAGAAACGAACGGGGAGGTCAGTCTCTGGGATTTTCACCGTCGCGTTGAGCTCGCGCGCGTGCCGGGAATTTGGGCGCAATTCAGCGGGGACAGCAGTTCTCTCTACGCCTTCACGTTTCGTGGCATCCGCCGCTATGACGTCCGGCCGGCAGCGCTGGAGAATCTTCCCACGTCCGGCATGGAGGGAAAGCTGCTGTATTCTCCTCCGCCCAACGAATCGGTCAACACGGGTGAACTTTCAGAGGATGGAAAAACGCTGGTGGTGGCGGCGATGGACCGGGTGCTGCGACTCGACGCAAACAGCGGAGCTGTCCTGGGAGGGTTTGACAGCCCGGCCCACTACGTGCGGGCGAGCCGGGATGGAACCCGGATTTTGACCAGTTACCAGAACAGCCCAATGGTTCTGCGTGATGGAATGACGGGCCGCGCATTGGCCAGGTCCGAGCACGTCGGCCAAGGGGTCTGGAGCCCGGACACCAACTGGATGGCGATCAGCGAGCAGACTTCCCTTCAGCTGCTCCGGTTCCCTTCCGGGGAGGTGGCCTTCGACCTGCCCATGGAATTCGGTCCAATGATGCCGCCAACGGCTGCCTTCTCGCCGGACAGCCGCTGGGTGGCCGTGGCCGAGAACCGCACGGACGTGCGCCTGGTCGAAGTCCCTTCCGGCCGCAGCCTGGCGATGCTCTCTCCGCCGAACCCATCCCAGATTGCCGGGCCGCACGGCATTGAGTTTAGCCGGGATGGACAGTGGCTGGTCGTGGTCCGAGACGGCGGCGATGTGGTGGGCTGGAACTTGCCAGCCATGCGCTCCGCGCTGACGCGCCTCGGCTTGGACTGGAGCAGCTCCGATCCAGCGCCCGCCGTCGCCCGCCCGGCTGGGACGCCGGCGAATGCCTGGACTCACGTCGAAACGGTGGCCATCGTCGCCGTCCTTTTGACCATGCTGGGGGGCCTTTATGCTTTTGCTGTGCAGCGGCGGATGCTCAGCAATTTTGAGCGACTCGAAACCGTCGCTCTGGCGCAACGTCGCAAGCTGCATGCGGCGGAGATCGAGTTGTTGCACGGGCAAAAAATGCGGGCGCTCGGGACGCTGGCTGCCGGCGTGGCTCATGATTTCAACAACCTGCTTTCGGTCATCCGCCTCTCCAACCAGCTCGGCGCCGAGCAGACCCATCCGACCGGCGCGGCCAGGGAAAATGTCGAAGCGATTGAGTCGGCCGTGCGGCAGGGCGAAAACATCGTCCAGTCGATGTTGGGTTACTCGCGCGAGGCCGGCGATCGGCCGGGATTATTTGCCCTCGACGCCGTCGTCAACGAAACGGTCGCGATGCTCGGTCGGAAGTTTTTGGCGGGAATCATCCTGAGGTTGGAAATCGAAAGCGGTCTGCCCCAGGCCTTCGGCTCGCGCGGCCGCCTGGATCAAATGCTCTTGAATCTCGTCGTCAATGCGTCGGAAGCGATGAACGGTCATGGAGAATTGAGCGTCCGGGTTCGCACTCTCGTTCCCGGCCCCGCTCCCGCCGGCCTGCTTCCGCCCAGGCCCTCTCCCCAGTATCTCGAACTTGCCGTGGGGGATTCCGGGCCGGGAATTGCCCCGGACGTGCTGCCCAGAATCTTCGAGCCGTTCTTCACCACCAAAAGACTCAGCAGCCGGCCCGGGACAGGCCTCGGCCTGGCGACCGTTTATACGATGGCCGAGCAGGAAGGATACGGTCTTGGAGTCGCCACCGCCCAAGGCGTCGGCACGACCTTTCGCGTTTTCCTGCCCACCACCGATCCGGCCGGTTTTGAGGGATGAATCGGCTCTCGACCGGCCGGGGTGGGCTCAACTCGCCCAGTGAAGTTTCCGGGGCCGCCGGCGACCATCCCGCATGAATCCGACGTTCACCGCCTCGATTCTCGTGATCGAAGATGACCCGCTGCAGATCAAACTCTACAGCCAGGCGCTCGCGGGATACCGCCTCACTTGTGTCAGCACCATCACCTCGGCGCTCCAGGTCCTTGGCAAGGAGATACCCGATTTGATTTTGCTGGACCACGTCCTGCAGGACGGAGAACTCGGAGCCAGGTTGATGCCGCGCATCAAGGAGATCGCGGCGCACGTGCCCATCGTCATCATTTCGGGAACGTTGGGCCTGGAGGAGCAACTTGAAGCGCTGCAAGGCCCGAATCACGCCGCCTACCTCCTCAAAAAGCCGGTCGATTTGCAGAAACTGCGCACCACGATTACCAGCGCTCTGGATGAATGCGGGTTCGGCGAAATGGTTCGTTCGATGCGCTCGCTGGAACGGGCCGAACACATCGCCACCAACGACCGGGAACGACTGTTCACCGAACGCCTCGCCCGCCAGCACGAACTGCTCAAGCGCCTGCGCGGAGCAACCCAAAAGCCCAACATCAGCCAGCTCGCCGAAGACTATAGAGTCGACCGGCGCACCATCCGACGCGACCTCCAGGACCTGGTCCATCGCGGCCAGTTGCCTTCCCTCATAATCGAGGGAGAGGTGAGCGACTAGACCTCCGTTCGTCCTGCCGGACGGTTCAGGCGTTGCCGACGTCGCTCCGAGAGGCCGCTCCCATCGAACCGGGCGCAAGATCCCCAGCCCTGGGCGGAACACGCCCAGAGACAATCCTTTTCCTGCAGGCTATTCGTCGGTCCACACGGAAACCAGGAAACAGGAAACAGAAAACGAAAAGGACCTGACATGATCTCATCCATTATTCGACGTTTGCGGCCGCCGCGCCGGCTCTTCGCGGGCGCCATGCTCCTGCTGATCTTTTGCCGGCACGCTCAGGGACAAACGCCGCCGGTCGTGCGGAGCACCGATTATAACGGAGCCTATTCCAACATCGTCTACTACCCCGCCAGTTCATGGATGAATACGAGCACGGTCTCGCTGACGGTGGAGGCCTGGGTCTCCTGCCGCGACCTGAACGGCGTTCAGGCCTTCGTCGCGCGCCATTTGCAAACCAACTTCTATTTCGGCGCCGCCAACAACAAACTGCGATTCTATCGCAGCGGCGGCACTTTCGCCGAATCAGACGGCACGCTCGTCGCCAACCGGTGGACGCACGTCGCGGTCACCTACGACGGGACCACCGCCCGCTTTTACCTCAACGGTGTGCCCGCAGGAACCAAAGGTCTGGCGAATACCGGCAACAATGGCACGAACTCGCTTTCCCTCGGCGGCCAACATGATCTCCTGAGCTCGTTGGATCAATTCCTTGGGGGGTATGCCTTGAATGGTTATTTGGACGAAGTCCGGGTGTGGTCGATCGTGCGGTCCCAATCGGAGATCGCCGCGAACATGAATTCCGAACTTCGCGCGGGCGCCGGCTTGCTCGCGACCTTTGGCAGCGGGGGCGGATTCAACGACATCCGGCCGGAGAATGGTCGCACCGACGGCAGCCCGGTCGCCACCCGGCGCAGCGGATTCGGAATTCTCCCGCGCGCGCTTTCCATTCCTTTTTCACCGACCGGATTGCAGCTCGACGGATACATCGATCTGCTGAACGAGTATCGCGGCGCGGAAACGGTCGTGCTTCGCTCACGCCACGACGGCACCAAGCCGGACTATCGGGGATATTTGATGGCCTCGACGAATGCGACCAGCTTTCACCTCTACGTTGGCGTCGCGGACCTGCCGTCGCAGGTCGCGCCGAGGATCCCCAACCTGCAAATCGCGGCCACGGTTAATCCAACCAACGGGTCCGGCCCGGACTTGGGTGATTGGATTTGCACCTTGGCCCAGGATCAATTTCAAGGCGGCTACACCTACACCACCAATCCGCCGTTCTTTTTGAACCCGAACTGGTGGGGCTGGGGCCAGGGACCCTTGAATTGGGAGGCCACCAACCGCGTGCCCTTGGAGTTCGATTACAACTACGAATTCCGCATTCACGGGCGCCATCTCAACAATTTCACCAACTCCGTGGGGTTGCTCGTGCGGTATTTTGATTTCGCCGGAACAAATGAGCTCGTCGCGCCGCTGAACGGCGTAACCAACCTCCCGAACACCTACGCGACCGCGAATTGGTCGGGGTTGGCGAACCGGGCGCTCTCGCCGGTCAACCTCTCCGGCGCCGTCAGCAATGTCACCGCCCAGGCCAATGAATCCGGGTGGACGGTCACCCTGCGCTCGGGCCTGTCTCCCTTGAGCGGCGATCTGATTCGGTCAATCCCCGTCTCGGCCGACGGCACGTTCAACATTTCCGGCGAGGTCCCGGCGGAGCTTCCGTTTCATCTCATACTCGAAGCGCGCAATCGCTACACGGTGCTCGCCCCGGAATTCCCCGGAACGGCCGGCCGTCTGCCCGCGCAGACTTTGGCAAACTCGATCCTCTCGTATTCGCCCTGCGGCGGGAGCTGCCCCATCCGAGCCGTCCGCTTTGTTGTCCAATCGCCTCCCGGCCCCCTGGCGGTCACTTCCGTCAATCCCACCCGGGTCGCCGGAACCGTCTTGGTCCGTTCCAATCCCCGGAAGACAACTCCCGCGACAACGGTCACCATCAACGGCGCGAATCTGCACAATCGCGTTCGCGTTTACTTCAAAGGCTCCGCGTGCGCCGCGATCCCCCCCACGCTGTGCACCAGCGATTTTGTCGAGGCTCCCGTGACGGGAACGACGCTGGATCGAACCGCTCTGACCGTCCAGGTTCCCGAACTTCTGGACGTCGGCCTCTTCGAACGCAACTTCGCTCTCATCCTGGACAATCCTCTGTATCTCGAAACCGGCGGCAGCGCCTTGACCACCGGACCAACCGTCGTGGTCATGCCCCCGCCTTACCCGCAGCTGTTCGGCTTCGAGTTTCCCAACGAGGATGACGGGCCGAGTTTCCAGGAGTTCGAGGCCGTCTTTGAAGACAGCATCTACGCCCGCGACCCCTTGTTTGGTTTCAAGCTGCCCGGGATCATTGATCCCTATTACCTCCTCTATTCCGCGGTTTACATGGGCTGGATGGAGCTTGCGCACGGCTCGTGCACGGGCTTCTCCGCCACGTCGCGTTTGATGGCCAATCGGGTGCTCCCGGCCAACACCTTCGATCGGGCCGACAACGGCGGCGGCGTTCACGGCGTCCTCTTCCCCAACGGCTACGTCGGGCTTCCCCCCTGCGACCCGGCGTTGCCGTCCTATCCTTGTCCTCCCAAACCGGCGGTCTGGACCGGATTCGATCTCTTCCAGCCCCATCAGCCCATCAACATCTGGGGTCGGATCACCTCGTTTCAAGGCGTGCAGACCTCCGCCGAGTTTCTCAATACCTTCCTCGGCCAGTTTCATCGGCCGATCATCTCAGGCCTGCGCCGCGGCCTGTCCGTGGGCGATCCCATCGCCGTGCTGGCCCAAATCCGCGCCAATCCCAATGACACCCTGATCATTCTGGGCGGACGCGACTTTCAGAACCTGCACACGGTTGTTCCTTATGGAATTCGCGACGAGCAAGGCCTGGCGGCGGACGTCACCACTCCGATCCCCCGTGCAGGCTTTTCGCTGATTACCATCTACGACAACAACTGGCCGGGCCAGGAGCGCTTCATCGAAGTCGATCGGAACCTGAACCTGTTCCGATATTTCATGTTTGAAAATGCGCGACGCGAGATGGTGGTCTCCGATGGACCCGGTCTCTATTCCATGCCGCTCAGCGTTTTTCGGAATCCCCGGCACGCCCTGGGGCCGGTTGATGTTGCCGCCAATCTGACGGACCTGTTGCGGGTCCTCCACACCGGCACGGCGAGCACCGCCATTCGGGACGGCGCCAACGGTGTGGCCGGATGGACCCCGACAAACCTGATCAACTCCTACGAAGGCGCCCGGCCGTTCCTGCCACCCGGCGCCCTGCCGAACGAACAGGAGCGCTTCGATCGCACCCAATTCTTCCTCCCGTTGACCAATCCACCCGCATCCGACACGTTCGTCTCCGCCGGCGGAGACGTTCTATTGCACTATGCTCTCGGCGAAGGCGACTTTGTCTACGCCTTCCGCGCCCCAAACATCGCCGCGTCCAATTCGGTCTACGGAGTTCTCATCGGACTCAACAAGTCACTCGCAGGCGTCGGCCTTCTCGCCGGTGCCCCCGTGGCTCGCTTCAGCGCGGCCGTCGGTGTCCGCGACACCAATCGCCAGTCTCGCGTTTGGCTGTTGGACGCAGGTTCCGGTGAGCTCACGCCCAACCTGCACCTGGAACGCAGCGGTTTGCATACGCTCAAGATTCGCAACCACTCCGCGGCGCCCCTGACCTATCGACTCAACCTGTCCGGACTCGACGCAGAACACGGCCCGTTCCAATTCTGCACCGACGAAATGACGCAACCGGGCGACTCGACCGCCGTTCTGCATGCGCAGGAGTTCGGATCCGGGCGAGGCATCCGGCGCGAGCTCGATGCCAACAACGACGGGGCGATTGAAGCGGTTGAGAATGTGCCGGCCCGCGGCGCGCTGCGAGTCAGCCGCGAATCCGGTCTCCTGGCCCTGCGGTGGAGGCCCATCGCGGAGAACGACCGGTTGTTCAGCTCGACGAATGTAGCGAGCTTGGGCGAGCCCCTGATCGCCTCGGTAACGACGGATGGGGCCGACCGCTTGGCGCGCGTGCCTTGGTCAGGCCCGCATCAATTCTTTCGCGTGCAGCCGGCCCCGACGAATTGTGTTTCGCTGGCCAGTCAATCCCTGGGAACTCGCTCGAACCCCTGGTCGACAGGTGGAATTGAGTTCCTGGCGAACGACGCGAATGGGACGGCTGCCGCGAACAATTCGATCGTCAGCCGAAGTTTGGCCACGGGACTCGATGTGCAATACACCATGCTCATCACTCCGGACCGGGCGTGGCCGACGGTGGAACTCGACGTGCATCAATCGTCGGGCTTCGTCACGGTCGAGGCCATCGGTCCGTTGGGTCAGGTGTTGAGTCGTCAAACCCTGACGGGGCCTGGAACCGAACACCATGTCACGTTGACCACCGGCCGCATGCCCATCTCCTCGATCCGGGTGACGTCGCCCAACGCTCAATGTCTCATTAGCGGCCTTTGCTTTCATTGAGCTGCCTTTTGCCGAGGCCATGGCCAAGGGGTGGTGTGATTTATCCTTTGCGGTCCCTCCAGGACGGTCACAGCTTCAATCATCATTGATGAAGCCGATCGGTCAATCGAACTGTGCCGTTCGCCGAGTGGCCGCCTGGGTCTGCCTGGTGGCCATGGCGCTTGGCCCGGCGCGGGTGCTTCCGTTTGCCCTGGCATGGGGCGCCAGCGCGGAGGGATCTCATGCGGTCCGAGTCTATCGCGGCGAGGATGGTCTCACCAAGGTGGTGCTCGGCCACCGGATGGACGCGGCGAAGATGGTTCCCGTCCGCGTCCAGCCAACCCGGCCCGAGCAGTCGCATCATCACGGGTGGGCGTCGTCGGTGCTTTGCTGGGTGACGGAAGCTCGATCGACGGCGGGCGATCACGTCGCGAGCTTTGCAGACGGTGGAATGGCTGAGGTCGAGACAAAGACGATCGAACGCCGATTCTCTGGAGTTTCTTTGGACGCCAACGCCGGGAGTGGCCAGACGGCTTGGACCGGGCCGATGTCAGGGGTGATTCGGGCATGGCCGGTCGTTCGCACAAGTTCATGTTCGGACGGCGGTGCGCCCGGCGCCCGCTTTGCCTTCTCGCCGACGCCCCGTCTGCGCTCGTGCTGTCTCCTGATTTGATTCACTTCCTCGGCTGAACCCTCCGAGCGCGCATCTGCTCGCCCAGGGTTCGGTCTCCTCCTGTCCCGCGGCGTCAAGCGCACGCCGCCGTCCTGGGCGCAGGGGTTATCTCCGTAAATCCAACCCGTGCGCGCGATTCACTAAACCTAAATCCACAGAAAACGATGAGAACGAGCTTGCAGATAAATTCGCGAACTCCGTCCGGAGCCTTGCTGGCTTTGGCGGGAGCGCTCGCTTGCCTGACCGGAATGAGTCCATCGCTGCGGGCCAGCCAAGCCTACGGCAGCATCAATAATTTCGACTGTGTCAACGATACCGGTGTGGAGTGTCACGGATTCGAGATTGAGGCGGAAGGGGTGCACAGCCGCGACGTGAGTTACACCTACAATTGGAATCACTATGGCACGCCGTCCCTGGTCGACGATACTTCAGACCCTGCGCGGCCAAAAGTCATCGTCCGCTATGCCAGCGCGCGGACGACCAATGGCGCCTGGGCGGCCTACACGGCGATACCGTAGGGAACGATTTTGCCGACCGACGGCCATCAGTTCACGAATCCCTCCACCAACTTTGGCGGCGAACATTTTGGCTGTGGCTTCAACGCGGCGGTGTCCAACGTGAGCTATCACTGGCTGGTGGACAACGGCGCGGGCGTCCTGGTGCGAGGCGCGGCCGTGCTGGTGGCGACCCCCACATTCAACTACGCCCCGCCTGCGGGTGGCGCGCCGGCCCAGGTCCAAGCCGTGATCCAGCCTCCGCCGCCGCCCGAAGTTCCGGTCAAGGAATTCGGCGAGCCGTCCTGGGTGAAGGAAATCCGCACCACCAGCCACAACAACCGGGAGGTGCAGCTTCGAGATCTGGTGTCTGACGATCCCGACGATCCCCTCGACCCAAACTGGCGGAATGGCGAGCCGGACGAAGTGGAAGTGGAGTGGCAGCTTTTGCAGACGGAGTTCCGGAAGCCGGATGGCGGCAAGAACGGAAAGCTGGCGGCGGCACCCGAAGAGCTGCCCAACGGAGATGAAGTCATCACCCGACGCTACGAGTTTTTCAAGTACACCGGACCGCTCGACGCCGAGACGGGCGAAGCCATGGCCGAGAGGGTCGGTCCGGACGGCGTGCACGGTGCCGGCATCAAGACCATCAACGGGGTCGAGGTTGATCTCTCGACGGTGGTCGTGGTGGGTGATTTTGTCGGCTCCCAGATGTCGGCGCTCGATGTGGACGCGCCCGTCGGCTTGGTGGAACATGTGCAGGACGGCGAGCGAGGCCTTCCGTATCCGACGCGCACCCTGGTTGTAGCCGGGGTCGGGCCGTTCGTGGCAACAAATTGGGGCAACCTTCCTCCCGGCCTGGCCTTCGATCGGATCTCCGGCGAGTTGTCCGGAACACCGACTGAAGCCGGCGTGTTCCAGTTCGTGGTGGAAGCCGAGGCTGGAGGCGAACCGGCAATCCGCAAAACCTACACTCTGACCATTGCCGGGCCCGGCGAGGAATTGCCCCCACGTACGACGATCGACACGGTGGCCTCACCCTTGGCGGGCGGAGCGACCAGCGGGGATGGGACCTATGAACTGGGCACGGCGGTGACGGTGGCTGCGACCCCGGCTCCTGGCTATGCCTTTGTCGATTGGACCGAGAGAGGCCGGCGCCTCAGCACGTCGGCGAGCTACACGTTGACCAACGCCATCAACCAGTCTTTGGTGGCCCACTTTGCGCCAAGCCCACGGCTGGTGTTCGCCCGCTTCGGCCTGGACGCGATGGAGCTCAGCTGGCCGACCAATTTCTCCACCTTTGGCCTCCAGCAAAGCCTGACATTGGCGGCGGATAGTTGGTCGGATGTCACGAACGCCGTCACCGTCGTGGGCACGAATCTTCAGGCCACTGTTCTTGTTCCGGCGGCCGCGCGGTTCTACCGCCTGAAAAGCCCTTGATTGTTGCGCTGGGTTCCCGCCCAACGATTCGCAACACAGTCACCCAATTCACACTCAAAAATTGACCCAACATTTCTATGAAAATGAAATTCGTCAGCAAATCCATTTTCTCCCTCATCCTGGCCGGTGCCGGCTTTTCCTGGGCGTCGGCCCAGGCGGCCCTCGTCTCGCCGGTAAGTCAGAGTCGTAGCGTGGATGTCTCCATCGATCTGACGGGCGTTCCGCCGCTGCAATCGAACCGGGTCGCGGCGGCAGGCCTGGGGCCGTTCGCGCGAACCAATACCTTGAGCGGATTCGCCCGGCCCCAGCACCCCTACCTGGTCAGCGCCGGGCAGGATTCCCAAATGGGCGGGTCGTCGATATCCGCCACGGGCCTGATCGACAACGAGCCGGGCATCGTGAGTGGCTTTGCCGATTCGGACTTTCGGGTGACTTTTCGCCTGACCTCAGCGGCCACCTGTTCGCTGACTGGAAGCCTAATCTGGACTGAAGGCACGATGTACTCCGCTGGATCGCCCGCGCCATTCGTCCGGCTGTCCGGGGCGGCAGGGGTGCTCTTTGAAACGCCCATGCCGATCAATGACGGCACTCCGCTGGATTACGCCACGAACACCGTCTTGCCGGCCGGTGAGTACACGCTGGAGGCACATGCCAACTCGGCGGTGCCTTTCGGTTACGACCTGTCACTGATGAATTATGCAGTCCAGTTCGATGCTGTGGCGGTCGGACCGGTGCAATACGCAGGCCAGGTTTATCCGCTGAGCGGATCGTTGATCGGCATGGTGCAGAGCCGCGGCGTCAACCGGACCGTGCTGCTGGCGCCGCACGATCTCGTCAATGCAGCGATGGGCCGCCCCCTGTTGAGCGCGCCAGCTCCAACAAAACAGCTGCTGGCCCTGGTCAGTGACAACATCAACCATGGCTTGCGGTTGGTGGTGTGGGACAAGGCGACGACCAACGTGGTGGCCGAGGTCGGCCCGGTCACCTCCCAGGCGGCCATCACGAGCGGCGCGCGCTACACCGCCGTGGCCGACGTGCCAGTCAATGATGTGGGCCGCCTGGTTGCCGCGGCTGCTCCCATCCAGAGCCGCCTCACGTTGGTGGCGAGCGGGGTCACCGATGCTGGTGGAACCGTCACCTCGCTGACTGGAACCCCGGTTGTGGGCCAGGTGTGTTTTCTCGAAGACACCGGAACCACGAACGTGATCTTGATCAAATCCGGGGCGCTCTGGACCGGTCGGAAGATCGGCACGACGCCTTAAATGGCGGGCGCTCTCCGGGCTCGGGGTGCGGCCGTCCCGGCCGCAGAATAATTGGACGTACGCAACGGTGGGATGCTCTCCTCGCTCTCCGGCGTTCAAGAGTTTCTGTGGGCGAGGACGCCCGCGCCTCGCGTTCATGACCCGTGAGCAGGTCCGCAACGAACAGGGGGCTTCCCATGAACCTCCCCCCGGGGTGCGCCCGTCCTCGGGCGCAGAACGCCGGGAAATTTTCAAGGGTTGGGATTGTTCCAGCCCGTTGGTAGACCGAGAGCTTCTGCGGGCGAAGACGCCCGCACCCCGCGTTCATGGCCCGTGGGCAGGCCCGTAAGGGACAAGAAGCTTCCCATGAACCGGAGGGACGCGATTTCCGCAGCGCACTGGTGTGCGGGCTGCCGGCTGGCGGCGGCGCCAGCCCTGCCTGCCGGGCGCGAGTCATGACCGCAAGCTATGGCGCTTTCGACCTAATCAATCCTCGGGCCGTTCGCCGTGCGGGGCCATCTTGACGATCTTCGGATCGAACCGGCCGAGCACATCGACGAGATCCTGTTGGGCCTCCATGACCTGGAGAATGTCCTTGTAGACCATGGGCACTTCGTCGAGTCCCGCGGAGATGAGGTGCACGCCGCGGTCTTTCAGCAGGCGGTTGACCTTGGACCATTCGAACGTTTCCGCCGCCTTTTTGCGGCTCATGACCCGGCCGGCGCCGTGCGACGCTGAGTGGAGGGAATCGTCGTGGCCACGACCGCGCACGAGGAATCCGGGCGAGGCCATGGAGCCGGGGATGACACCGAGGACACCGGCGCCGGCGGGCGTGGCGCCCTTGCGATGAACGACAACGTCGCGGGCGACGCCGTCGAGGACGTGACGCTCCCTCCAGGCGAAGTTGTGGTGGTTTTCGACGTCGAGGAGGACCTCGAGACGGAGGTGCTCGGCAATGTGCCGGTGAATGAGCGCGTGATTGGCGGCGGCGTAATGCCCCATCAGTTCCATGGCAGCCCAATATTCCTGGCCTTCGGCGGAGTCGAGGCTGAGCCAGGCAAGGTGCTTGTGTTCCTTGGGCAGGTCCGCGTGTTGCTCCATGGCGAGATTGCTGTAGTGGTTGCAGACCGCGGCGCCCGTTCCGCGGCTGCCGCTGTGGCTGAGCAGGGCGACATACTCGCCGGCGGGAACATTGCCCAGCGGCTGGTCGAGCGTGAACGTTCCGAACTCGACGAAATGGTTGCCGCTGCCACTGGTGCCCAGCTGCGCCCAGGCACGGTCGCGGTTCTTTCTGGTGACCGGGCTGATGTTCCAATCGGCTGCCATCACCGCATGGTCGCGCCGGCTTTGGAACGTGGCGCCGACGCCAAAGCGGGTCTCGTCCTGGATGGCGGTGATGAGTTTGTCCCGCTTCCGCTCCAGCTCCCGCAGGGGCAGATCGAGCACCGTCAGCTTCATCCGGCACGCAATGTCCACGCCCACGGCGTAGGGGATGACCGCGTTGTCCGTGGCGAGCACGCCGCCGATGGGCAGGCCATAGCCCACATGAGCGTCGGGCATGAGCGCGCCGCGCACGGCCACAGGCAACTGACAGGCTCGTCCCATCTGGTGGATCGATTCCGGATCGAGTCCGGTTCCCCATTGTTTCCACTCCGCCTGGGCGTCGCGCAGGACCCGGCCGGATCGAAGCAACGCCTTGGCAAATTCGCCGCGGAGATCGTCGTCCACGAAATCCGCGGGATGGCGCACGATGGCCTCGATCTCGGCGGGCAGCTTGAGCTTGTCGAGTCCCTTCAGGATATAGCGGGAGATGAAATCGATCCCGCGGCGGTTGGCTTCGCCGGGTGGCACGCCGTAGCGGATGAGATCTTTGGTGTTCACTTGCCTCGGAACATGCCGCACGACGGGTGGGAACGCATCCAGAATTCCGCGCTGCCAGGCGGAGCAGTCGAAAGGTCTGGCCGACCCGCGAACGCACGGCTCGGTGCGCGCGGGGCCGTCCGTTCCCGAGCGGTGAAACCTCCGGCGCGGCTTGGGGACATCAGGCCGAACCGGCGCTGATGGCGCTGAGCTCGGGCCAAAGCCGGGCGCTCAGGCGCATGCCGGCGGCGTAGCAATCGAGATCGAACTTTTCGTTGGGCGAGTGGGCGTTGTCGTCAGGCAAGGCGAGCCCGAGAAGCAGCGTCTCGGCTCCGAGGTATTTTTTGAACTCGTTGACGATCGGGATGGAGCCGCCCTCCCGCATGAGCACGGGCTTCTTCCCGAAGGCAGCTTCCAGCGCGCGCAGGGCCGCCTGCGCATGGGTGCTCGTGGGGGAAACGATGTAGGGCTCGGCCCCGTGGCCGGCGCGGACCTCCAGGCGGACGGACGGCGGACAGAGCTTCTTGAGGCGGGCCATGATGGCTTTCCGGATCTGCTCGGGTTTTTGATCCGGCACGAGTCGGAAGGTGAGCTTGGCCCGGGCCCAGGACGGCACGATGGTCTTGCTCCCTTCGCCCTGATAGCCGCTGGTCAGGCCGTTGATCTCAATCGTCGGCCGGGCCGTGCGCTGCTCGGTCGAGGAATAACCTTTCTCCCCGAAAAGGGCGGGCACGCCCAGGAACTTTCGGTAGGCCGCGTCCGAGTGCGGCAGGCGGGCGAGCTGTTTTCGCTCGTAGGCGGACAAGGGAAGGACGTCGTCGTAAAAGCCCGGGATGGCGATGCGCCCGTGGCGGTCTCGCAACTGGGCGAGGATTTGGCACAAGGCCATGGCCGGGTTGTCGACGGATCCGCCGTAAATGCCGGAGTGCAGGTCGCGAGACGGTCCATGCGCGATCAGCTCGAGCGCGAAGATTCCACGCAGCGCGTAGGTCAGCGCCGGAAGGTCTTTGCGCGGGATGCCGTTATCGGAGATGACGACCGCGGCGCATCGCAAATCCCGCGCGCGTTTCTTGAGAAAGCCCGCGAGGCTCTTGCTCCCGACCTCCTCTTCGCCCTCGATGACGAAGGTCAGGTCACAGGGAAGTTCGGTGCCGGTTTGCAGGTAGGCTTCGACGGCGTTGAGATGAGCGAGGTGCTGACCCTTGTTGTCACTCGCGCCGCGCGCAAAGAGGGACCGGCCAGCGAGACGCGGCTCAAAGGGGCTGGATTTCCACAACTCGAACGGCTCGGCCGGCTGAACGTCGTAGTGACCATAGACGACGAAATGCGGCTTGCGGGTTCCGGTCCGCGGTATCCGCGGGGTGCGCGCGACGACCACCGGGTTGCCGGCCGTGGGGCAGAGTTCCGTCTCAAGGCCGATGCGACGACAGTGCTCCGTCAGCCACTGGGCGCAGGCGCCAACGTCCTTCTTGTGATCCGACTGGGCCGAGACGCTGGGGAAACGCACGTAATCGCAGAGCGACTGGACGAACCGCTTTTCGTTTGATTGGAGGTAGTTCAGGACCGGTTGCACGGCGGACAGTTAACAGGTCGAGCGCCGCGAGGCAAACGAAGACGCGTTCGAATCATCTTCCGCAAGGAATGCCGAGGTGTCGCCAACCTGGGGAGAGTCCGGGCGACACGCGGCGCGTCCCTTGGATCAGGTCGGGGAGGTGGAGCGGGGCCGCGGGTTGGGGAGGGCGGCAACCCGCCGACCGGCGGCGGGAGAAAGGTGTCAGCAAATGAATACCCGGAACGTACGACGATGGACCCGGCGGTGGGGAATATTCGGTTTGGCGGTGGGCATGGCCCTCGGCTCGGCCAGTCTGTTGTCAGGGGCCGAGCGTGAGCCTCGCGCGAGCAACCGGACGATGATGCGCGCGAAACTGGCCTGGTCCAGCGGGATTCTGGAAGGCTTGACGTTGGAGAAATATGATCTGGTTTCGCGCAACGCGCTTCGCTTGCGGGATCTGACGCAAAGCAACTTGTGGTACACGACACGCCAGCCCGAATACATGTCGCTGACCACAAATTTTCAAGCCAGCGCGCAGGCGGTTTACCTGGCCGCGGCGGACAAGAATCTGAATTCCGCGACGGAAGCGTATGCGCGGATGAACCGGGCGTGCGTGGAATGTCACCGCCTGGTGCGGGTGGAGCAACGTGCGACCAAGACGGCCCCGCGGCCATAAACCTGGCCCCCGGCAAACTCGTGAACCCTCGGCGACGATGGGACGCTAGTCCACCCAATACCACGACTCCTTCGGCACGCGGTAACGCACGTCCATCTCGGGAGTGTCGACGGGGGCTTTGCGATGGAAGGACTCGACGCCAGCCATGGTCATGCCGGAGGTCAGCAATGTCCGCTCGATTGGATAGGGCGCGCGGCCGGTTTGCACCATCCGTTCGATGTGGTGCACCAGCGGGTTGAAGAAGTCCGCGGTGGTCGAACCGTGGGTGGGCATGGGCAGGTACATCTGGCAGGAGATAATCTCGCCATTGCGACGGTTCAAGCCAGCGTAGTTAAAGTCGCGGATTCCGAGCATGAAAAGGCAGGTTCGAAATCCGTCGCGATGCTCGACAAACACGGCCCAGTCGTCCGGGAAGGTGGCCCGGGCCCACTCGAAGGTGACGGGGTCGGTCGGGTATCCGTTGGTCACCGGCAGATTGTGGCTTCGGCTCAGAGCGGCGGCGAGCAAGCGGCGGGTGGACTCACGCTGGGCGGCATGCTCCCACATGGCGGCGCCACGGAGCGCGACCACGCGACGAATGCCCACTTCGCCTCCACTGCGGCGTTCCGACATGCATTGGGCGGTCTCGTAGCCGTGGAAGTCGTAGCTGTCCAGACCGCCGTAGCCGGCGCACACGCTCTCCTCCAGCGGCGTGCCGTGCGGCAAGTCCAGCGCAGGCAGCCGGCGGGTCACGGGCAGGGATGAACCCGCCAGAAACGGAAAGCGCAGCCGTCGCGAGTCGGCCACCATCTCCACGCATTGGGCCCAATCCGTGGAGAGATGCTTGTCGTTGAAGACCGGCACGCTGCGGCCGCTCGCTTCGAAAACCCGCACCACTTCCTTGAAGAACTTGTAGCGGGGATACAGCGTCTGGCCCTTTTCGTTCCGCTCGTATTTGCCGTGCTCGCCGATGATGACCACGCCGTCGACGGCGAGCCGCGAGGTGCCCAGCGTGAGGGCGTCGGCGATCGTGGTGTGCAGGGGGACGTTGAACCTCTTGGCGGTTCCGCGGGCCAGGTCGCCTTCGGGAAATTGATCGATGTAGAGCGAAACCAGATCCACCTCCGGCCGGTGCCAGCCGCCCTGCCAGGTGTAGCCCATGAGGAGACGATCTAGGAAATGTTGGGCGTGCGAGTGGGTGCGAACTTCGGTCCCGATCAGCGCGATGCGCTTGCGCGCCCCATTCGCACGCGGGCCGGCTGCCGTGCGCGCGGAAAAGGGCAGCGCCATGATCGCCGCCACCCCGCCCGCGGCAGCGATGAACGACCGGCGGGAAATTCCGGCGGCGTCGGGTCGCGCCGCGGCCGATGGCGCCCGCTGATGCGAGGCGGTCGCCGCCAACGGGCGCTGTAATTCGGAGGCGGGCATTGGATTTTCGCCGGGACCGGCTTGGGCAAGGTGGGGACGGAGATCGGGTTTCATTGGGTCACGGACGCTGGCCGCGGTCAGGATCCGCAGGATTTTTCCAAAAAAGTGCGAGAGGGATGGCGGCGACCAGCGGCAGAACGCCGGCCACGGCGAGGCCCAGATCGAACGAACCCGTTCGATCGGCCAGGACGCCGAACAGTTTTTGGAGTTGCGCGGGAACGACCCAGGCCGCGACGCCGGCCACGCCGGTGATTTTGCCCTGGTGCGCCGCTGAGATGTCCTGCGTGAAGGCGTGATATATCGGGAACACACCCAGGGCGCCGGCTCCGGCGAGGGCGAGAACGACCAGCAACCCGCCGCCTTTCCCAAGCCACGGCACGAGACCGCACAGCGCGCAGAGTAACGCGCACCCGGCAAAGACCAGGACCCGTCCGGCGTGGATGGAACCGTGTCGGCGCGCCCACCAGGCGGCCAGAGCTCCGGCGGCGATGCAACCGACATCCGTGGCCATGAACCAGACGGAATTGAAATAGAGCGCGTGCGCTTCGCTGTAACCACGGCCTTCCTGGAGAAATTTTGGCATCCACGCCCGAAAGATCTGCCAGGTGGTGTTGATGCAGGCGATGACCACAAAAACGATGGCCATGCGCCGGCTGAACACAACCGCCATGAAGCCCGAGCCTTCCTCCCGAGGTTGGCCCGCGCCGGCGGCGGCGGACGCAACGTTGTGCCTCGGCCTCAAATCCCGTCCCTGCAGCATGACAAACCAGGGAATGATCCAGAGCAACCCAACGACCCCCACCACGAAAAACGGGATGCGCCACGTCGTGACGTCTTCGGTCATCAGCGCCCGCATGATCAAAGGGGTGATGACCGCGCCGAACGAGGCGCCGCTTTGCAGGAGCCCGTTGCCCATTGAGCGCTCACGTTCGTCGAGCAGCAGCCGGGTCGTGCGAATCGCGCACGGCCAGTGCCCGGCCTCAAAGAAGCCCAGCAAACACCGGCAGATCAGCAGCTGATCGTAATTGTGAACGAACCCCGTCGCCAGGCCGGCCAGCGACCAGAGCGCCAGGACGGCGGCGTAAAGCGCGCGCACCGACAGCCGGTCCGCCATCCAGCCAAAGACGAGCGAGCCCGCCGCGAACGCGTAGCCGAACACGGCCTCGATCGTGCCGTATTGAGTCTGCGACAGGCCGAACTCCCGCGTGATGCGCACGGCCGCGTTGGCCAGCGTCTGCCGGTCCATGTAGTTGATGGCGGACGCAAGGAGCAGCAGCCCACAGATCAGCCACTTGGCGGAGATGGCACGCCGGGCGGTCATGACTCAACCGTTCCACGATTGGCCATCCCAACGAATGACGCGTTCGAGGAAGGCGATGACGTCGGCGGAGAAGACGTTGAACAGGTGTTCGCCTTTCTCGGCGGTGGCGAGGTGGGGCCAGCCAATGTGGCCCGGGCCTGTGCGTTCCTTGGTGATCCAGCCGCGGGTGGCGGGGGTGAAGGGATTGCCGGGCTCGACGGGAGCGGTCGATCGAAAATCTCCGACCAGCTGGGGCGCGAGCCGGAGGATCATGGAAGTCTCCCATTCGCAGGCGTGGCCCATCTCGCGCTGGTGCAGCGGCTCGTGCGGGCCGTCTTCCCACGGCCGGCCTCCGAGGCTCCAGTAGGTCGCGGCGAGAAACAGGACATCGTCGCGCTGACGATGGCGCTGACGGAGTTCAAACACAGCCTGGCGCGCGGGTACGTCGTTGCCGCCATGGCCGTTGAGGAAGATCAGCCGGCGGAAGCCGTGCTGAAGAAAATTTTCCGCCAGGCCGTTCAGGAGATCGAGGTAGGTTCGCGGCACGGCGGAGAGCGTGCCGCTGAAGTCGAGGTGATGGTCCGAGTTGCCGAGCCATTGCAGCGGCGCGAAGAGCACGCGGTCCGCCAGGGGGGCGCGCGCGCGCCGCAGGATTTCGCCAAGCAGCAGGCTGTCCGTGAACACCGGAAGGTGATGGCCGTGTTGCTCGACGGCGGCGATGGGAAAGACGACCGGCGTGTCCCGGGAGAGCGAGGCAACGGCCGGCCACGAGAGATCAGTCAGGTCCATGCGATGCCGGGATTATGCAAATCGATCGGACGCCGTCAAAGCCCGCTGTCGGGTAGATGGTTCTGCCACCCATCTTTTTGCCCATCCCGATGCGGGCCGGAGGCGGCAGAAAAATGATGGGCAGAAAGATAGGCAAACCAGAAGTGGCGCTGCGACGGAATTTGTCGTTTGGTTGGGGCAAAATTCCGGCTTGGTGCGGTGGGTTCATTGCGACGTTCGGCCGGGCTTTTTGCCGGAGGTTGGTGGCGGTTCTGACGGCACCTTTGTCACAGGCTCAAAATCGCGCGACGACGCCTGGCGGTTGGTGCGAACCATATTTATGCCCTCCATCTCTTTGCCCATCCCGATCCGGGCCGGAGGTGGCAGAAAAAATTATGGGCAGAAAGATAGCCAAACCAGAAGTGGCCGCTGCGACGGAATTCCTCGTTTGATTGGGGCAGAGCTCAGGCTCGCCGTGTCAGGTTCATTGCGATGTTCAGACGGGCATTTTGCCGCAGGTTGGTGGCGGTTCTGACGGCACCTCTGTCACAGGCTCAAAATCGCGCGACGACGCCTGGCGGTTGCTGCGAACCATATTTATGCCCTCCACCTTTTTGCCCATCCCGATCCGGGCCGGAGGTGGCAGAAAGATGATGGGCAGAAAGATAGCCAAACCAGAAGTGGCCGCTGCGACGGAATTCCTCGTTTGATTGGGGCAGAGCTCAAGCTCGCTGTGTCAGATTCATTGCGATGTTCGGCCGGGCATTTTGCCGGAGGTTGGTGGCGGTTCTGACGGCACCTCTGTCACAGGCTCAAAATCGCGCAACGACGCCTGGCGGTTGGTGCGAACGATATTTATGCCCTCCATCTCTTTGCCCATCCCGATCCGGGCCGGAGGTGGCAGAAAAATGATGGGCAGAAAGATAGCCAAACCAGAAGTGGCCGCTGCGACGGAATTCCTCGTTTGGTTGGGGCAAAATTCCGGCTTGGTGCGGTGGGTTCATTGCGACGTTCGGCCGGGCTTTTTGCCGGAGGTTGGTGGCGGTTCTGACGGCACCTCTGTCACAGGCTCAAAATTGCGCGACGACGCCTGGCGGTTGCTGCGAACCATATTTATGCCCTCCATCTTTTTGCCCATCCCGATCCGGGCCGGAGGTGGCAGAAAGATGATGGGCAGAAAGATAGCCAAACCAGAAGTGGCCGCTGCGACGGAATTCCTCGTTTGATTGGGGCAGAGCTCAAGCTCGCTGTGTCAGATTCATTGCGATGTTCGGCTGGGCATTTTGCCGCAGGTTGCTGGCGGTTCTGACGGCACCTCTGTCACAGGTTCAAAATCGCGCGACGACGCCTGGCGGTTGGTGCGAACCATATCTATGCCCTCCATCTGCAGAAAAATGATGGGCAGAAAGATAGCCAAACCAGAAGTGATGGGCAGAAAGATAGCCAAACCAGAAGTGGCCGCTGCGACGGAATTCCTCGTTTGATTGGGGCAGAGCTCAAGCTCGCTGTGTCAGATTCATTGCGATGTTCGGCCGGGCATTTTGCCGCAGGTTGCTGGCGGTTCTGACGGCACCTCTGTCACAGGTTCAAAATCGCGCGACGACGCCTGGCGGTTGGTGCGAACCATATCTATGCCCTCCATCTTTTTGCCCATCCCGATGCGGGCCGGAGGTGGCAGAAAGATGATGGGCAGAAAGATAGCCAAACCAGAAGTGGCCGCTGCGACGGAATTCCTCGTTTGATTGGGGCAGAGCTCAAGCTCGCTGTGTCAGGTTCATTGCGATGTTCGCCGTCGGAAAGCCCGGCGTTCCGGCCCGGTCCACGAGACGGTCTGCCGTGCCGGGCGAACCCGGCGCCGCCGCAGAATTTCATTTCAATTCGGCCGCGATCCGGTTCGTCTGACAGCCCATTAACGACGAACACTCAATCGATCGAACTATGAACAGCGGAATACCAATGGCGGGCGGTTGCAACATGAACTTCGGCTTGGGCTTGGTCTTGGCGGCGGGGCTGACTTGGGCGGGCGGGTCCGTTGGCCTCGCGGCGGGCAGCTACGACTGGCCGCAATGGCGTGGCGCGGATCGGTCGGATGTCTCGAAAGAAACCGGCCTGCTCAAGAGTTGGCCGGAAGGCGGGCCGAAACGGGTTTGGATGTTTGAAAACGCAGGCTCCGGATATGCCGGGTTTGCGATCAGTGGCGGACGGCTTTACACGATGGGCACACGCGACAACTCGGAGGTGCTGCTCGCGTTGAATGCCGGGGACGGCAAGGAGGTTTGGGTGACCCCCATGGGCGGCATCCTCGACAACGGCTGGGGCAATGGCCCGCGCGGGACGCCGACCGTCGACGGCGAGCGCGTCTATGCCCTGAGCGGGCCCGGCACGCTCGTCTGCGCCAACGCGGCGGACGGAAAGCTGATCTGGAAAAAGACGATGACTGAGCTCGGCGGCAAAGTGCCGGGTTGGGGCTATACGGAAAGCCCGCTGGTCGAGGGCGACTGGGTCTACTGCACGCCCGGCGGGGCCAAGGGCGCCGTCGCCGCGTTCGACAAGAAGACGGGCGACTTGAAATGGCAGTCGACGGAATTCACCGATGCCGCGCAGTACTCGTCGATGGTCCCGGTGGACCTCAACGGCACCCGACAACTGGTCCAGCTCACGATGAAAAGTGTGGCCGGCGTCTCGGCTCAGGACGGCAAGCTGCTCTGGCGCGCGGACTGGCCCGGGCGCACGGCGGTCATCCCCACGCCGATCTGCCGGGATAATCTGGTCTATGTGACGTCGGGATATGGCGTCGGTTGCATGCAGGTGAAGATTGGCCCGGGCAACGCCGTGACCGGCGTTTACACGAACAAGGTGATGAAAAACCATCACGGCGGCGTGATTCTGGTCGGAGATTATCTCTATGGCCACGCGGACGCCGGCTGGACCTGCCAGGATTTCAAAACCGGCAGCGAGGTGTGGAATCACCGCGGTTTCGGCAAGGGCGCGGTGGCCTACGCCGATGGCATGCTGTATTGCGTGGAGGAAGGCAGCGGCACCGTGGCGCTGGTCGAGGCGACTCCGAAAGCCTGGACCGAGAAAAGCCGGTTCAAGCTGGATCCGCAGACGAAGATTCGCAATCCCCAGGGCCGGATCTGGACCCATCCCGTGATCAGCAATGGCCGCCTGTATCTGCGCGATCAGGATCTCATCTACTGCTACGACATCAAGGGTTGAGCGGATGTCCACGAGCCGTCCGGGGGACCGGGTGACGGCTGTCCGTGGATGGCCGTGTCTGGCGGCGCGGGTGATTGCCCAATGAAAAAAATCCTGGCGGAATTTTTTGGCACGTTCGCCCTGGTCTTTGCCGGGACTGGAGCCATCGTCATCAACAACGCGAGCCATGGTGCGATCGGTCATGCGGGGATCGCGCTGACGTTCGGCTTGATTGTGGTCGCGATGATCTACGCGTTTGGCGACGTGAGCGGCGCCCACCTCAATCCGGCGGTGACCACGGCCTTCGCCCTGGCCGGCCGCTTTCCCTGGCGTGAGGTGGTGCCGTATTTCGCCGCACAGGCGGCCGGCGCGTTTTGTGCCAGCGGACTGCTGCATGGATTGTTTCCGGAGGACGCGCGCTTGGGGTCAACCCTGCCCGCCGGCAAGCCTGGGCAGAGCCTGGTGCTGGAGATCGTGCTCACGTTTCTCCTGATGCTGGTGATTCTCAGCGTCTCGAGCGGCGCGAAGGAGAAAGGCATCACCGCCGGCATCGCCGTCGGAGCGGTCATCGCCCTCGAAGCGATGTTCGCCGGCCCCATCTGCGGGGCCTCCATGAATCCAGTGCGGTCGCTGGCTCCCGCGGTCGTCAGCGGTCAGGTCCAGCACCTGTGGATTTATCTCGTGGCGCCGATCCTCGGGGCTTGGCTGGCGGTTCCGGCCTGCTGCGGAGTGCGCGGGCGTGAGTGCTGCCGGCTGGCGGCAGCCGAGGCTAAACCTGTCGCGTAGCCGTCGGCGCGACAGTGCGTTTGGTAGGGCGGGCGCTCCGCCGCCCGCCGTGGAGGCAGAGTCGCTGAACGGTTCCGCGATGATGCGCGGCTAAAAGGAAAATGCCCCTGCACGGACGACCGCCGGCGCGCTACGGAGAGCGCGCCCTACCGATTTCGGCGGGCGCTTTGGGTCAGGGCGACCGCCGCTCGACGCGCCACGAGCCTTCCGCCTGACGCACGTACACGAGCCGGTCATGCAACCGGCTCGGGCGCCCCTGCCAGAACTCGATGGTCTCCGGCGCGAGGTTGTACCCGCCCCACAGCGGGGGCGTGGGAATGTCATCGCCGGGAAACTGCCGGTCGAGTTGGGCGAGGCGCTCTTCGAGCACCGTGCGGTTGGCGACCACTTCGCTCTGCCGGGAAGCCCAGGCGCCCAGGCGGCTGCCGCGGGGGCGAAGCTTGAAGTAGGCCTCGGCGTCGGCGCGCGGCAGCTTTGCGACGGTGCCGGTGATGTTGACCTGCCGCTCGAGATCCACCCAGGCAAACGTGAGGGATGCCTTCGGGTTGGCCGCAAGCTCGCGCGCCTTCCGGCTCTCGTAATTGGTGAAGAAGCTGAACCCGGACGCGTTGACGTTCTTGAGGAGAACCACGCGGGTGCTGGGCTGTCCGTCGGGGCCGACCGTCGCCAGGATCATGGCGTTCGGCTCGGTGACCTCTGCTTCCAGCGCTTCGTTGAACCACAGCCGGAACTGCTCCACCGGATCGGACTGAAGATCTTTCTCATCCAGGCCGGCCTGGGTGTATTCCCGGCGCAGATGGGAGATCATGATGTTTCAGCGCTGAGCCGGGATCATCCCGCTCTGGCGGGCAAAATTGAAAAGCCCGCCGGCGTCGACAACCGGGCGCACATCCCCCAGCGGCTTGAAGGAGTAGACCTTTCCCGTGGCCTCGACCTTGATGGTCTGGGCGTCGAGATCGACGGTGACGACGTCGCCGGTGGCGAGGACGTCGCAAAGGCGCTGCTCCAGTTCGCAGGGATAAAGCTCGCCTGTCGAGACGCAGTTCCGGAAGAAAATGCGGGCGAAGCTCTCGGCCAGAACCACCCGGCACATGGCCGAGCCCATCGCGATTGGCGCGTGCTCGCGCGAACTGCCGCAGCCAAAGTTGCGTCCGGCCACCACGATCGGATACACCGAATCCACCTGGCCCGTCTCGACGTAGCGCTTTGGATATTGCGAATCGGGGAGGCCGCACAGCGCATAGCTGCCCAGCTTTTCATACTCGTCCGGGATCGTCGGCACGAGGTTCAAAAACTGCGCCGGAATGATCTGGTCGGTGTCGATGTTGTCGCGCACCACATAAACCGGACCCTTGAACACTGATTTCGACATGGGCCAAATGGTGCGGACCCGCGCGCCGGTTTTCAATCTGAATTCGGGGGCAGAAGCGGGGAGCCAGGAGCTGGGAGCGGGAGTTCGAATTTGGAATTTGGAAGTTGGAAGTTGGACGAGGGGGGCGCGCGCAAATGGTGGAGACGCCGGAGACCATTCCAAATTGCCCGAATTCCAGCTTCTAAATTCTAAATTCTCGCTCCTGGCTTCCAGTTTCTGCCGTCCCCGAATTCCATTTTTTCTCCTCCACTCCCGGCTTGGGCGCCGTTAACTTCCGCGCATGACACACCGACGGTTGACCGGTTGGATGCGACGTGGCGGATTCATGGGCGTGGTGGTGACGCTGGCGGCGCTGGCGGCAGGCCCCGGCCACGCGGCGGAGACGCGCCCGCTGCGCGTGCTGCTGGTCACGGGCGGCTGCTGCCACAATTACCCGCTGCAGACGACCTTGCTGACGAATGCGTTCGCGCATCACGCCGCCGCGCAGTGGACGATGGTCAACGAGGGCGGCTCCGGCACCCGGGCCGAAATTTCGCTCTACGACCGGCCGGGCTGGGCCGCCGGTTTCGACGTCGTGGTCCACAATGAATGCTTCGCGGACACAAAGACGCCGGAGTACGTCCGCAAAATCACGTCGGCGCACAAGGCGGGTGTGCCCGCGGTGGTCATCCATTGCGCGATGCACACGTATCGTGCGGCCGAGTTTGACGACTGGCGGGAGTTCCTCGGGGTCACCTCGCGGCGGCATGATCACCAGAGCCGTTATCCCGTGACGCGGGTGGCGGCTGACGATCCAATCGTGCGCGGGCTGCCGGACGGCTGGAAGACGCCGATGGACGAGCTTTATGTGATCGAAAAGCTGTGGCCCCATGCGCGAGCCCTGGCCACGTCGCGCAGCGAGGCTGACGGTCATGATTACCCGGTGATTTGGACGAATCAGTACGGCCGTGCGCGGGTTTTTGGAACGACCTTTGGCCATTCGGACGACACCTTTCGCGACCCGGTGTTCCTGGACTACGTCGCGCGCGGGCTGCTTTGGGCGGCGGGCCGGGTGCCGGCGACCCCTTGAAGATTTGCAGCCACACGCCATGGCGACCCGTGTTCCACATTTTGCCCTGCGCCGCTCGCGGCTCGCGTTCGCCGGCCGGCCCGCTGCGGCGGGCTCACCCCGTCCTGTTCCCATCCAGCTTTAACCATGAAACTCGAAACCCTCTGTCTCCACGGCGGCACGCAGCCTGACCCGACGACCTTGTCGCGCGCGGTGCCGATTTACCGGACCAGCTCCTTTGTCTTCCGCGACGCCGATCACGCGGCCAATTTGTTTGCCCTGAAGGAGCTCGGGAACATTTATACCCGGTTGATGAACCCGACCACCGACGTGCTGGAAAAGCGCGTCGCGCTGCTCGAGGGCGCGCCGGCGATGGGCGGCCTCGGCGTGGCTTCCGGCACCAGTGCCATCTTTTATTCCGTCATCAACCTGGCCGCCGCCGGTGACAACATCGTCTCGGCCCGCAACCTCTACGGCGGAACCTACACGCAGTTCAACGACATCCTTCCGGCGCTGGGCATCACGGTGAAATTCGTCGATTCGAACGACCCGCAGAATTTTGCCCACGCCATTGATGGCAAAACGCGTGCGCTGTTTTGCGAGTCCGTCTCCAACCCCGCGCTGGAGGTCACCGACCTTGCGGCGGTCGGGGCCGTGGCGAAAAACGCCGGGATCCCGCTGATTGTGGATTCCACGTTCTCGACTCCCTACCTGACGCAGCCGCTGAAGCACGGAGCGGACATTGTGGTGCACTCGCTGACCAAGTGGTTTGGCGGACACGGCACCGGGATCGGCGGAGTCGTCGTGGACAGCGGACGGTTCCCGTGGGCGGCCGGCAAGCATCCGCTCTACACGACGCCGGATCAGAGCTATCACGGACTGCGCTGGGGCGTCGACCTGCCGGACCCGCTGCGGCCGCTGGCGTTCATCCTCCGCATGCGCACCGTGCCGTTGCGCAACCTCGGCGCGTGCATCTCCCCGGACAACTCCTGGATGTTCCTGCAGGGGATCGAGACGCTTCCGCTGCGCATGGAGCGTCATTGTGAAAACGCCCTGGCCGTGGCCAAATATTTGCAGACCCATCCCCAGGTGGAGTGGGTCCGTTTTCCCGGACTGCCGGGCGACCCGCAGTACGCCAAGAACCAGATTTACCTGCGCGGGAAAGGAGGATCGATGGTCGTGTTCGGCATCAAGGGCGGAAGCGGCGCCGGCCGCAAGTTCATCGACGCCTTGCGCCTTTTCTCGCACCTGGCCAACGTGGGCGACGCCAAGAGCCTCGCCATCCATCCCGCCACGACCACGCACTCCCAATTGAATGAGGCGCAACAACGGGCCGCGGGCATCACGCCGGAACTCGTCCGCCTGAGCGTCGGCGTCGAGCACATCGACGATATTCGCGCTGACCTCGACCAGGCGCTGGGCGCGGCCGGAAAGTGACGTGGCCGGCCGGCCCGGCGTCGGGCCCGGCCCTGCGGGAGACAAACCGTGACGAGACGAATCCAGAGCCGGAACGGCGCCGGCAAGACCGGCAGCGTGGGCCGGGTCGAAACCCGTTTCTTTACCCTGGCGCGGGAGTCAAAGCCGTTCTTCCTGCAAAGCGGCGAGACGCTGGCGCCGGCGACGCTCGCCTACGAAACCTACGGCGAGCTGAACCGGCGAAAGGACAACGCGGTGATCGTCTTTCACGCCTTGAGCGGCAGCCAGCACGTCGCCGGCGAGAATCGTGCGGTCGCCGGACTCGGCGCGCGCTGGACGGAGGAGTGTCACGCCGGCTGGTGGGACGAGTTCATTGGACCCGGCAAGGCGATCGACACCGGCCATTTCTTCGTCCTTTGCGTCAATTACCTTGGCGGCTGCTACGGCTCGACCGGCCCGGGCTCGAAGGACCCGCGCACGGGACGTCCCTACGGCCCGCGGTTTCCCCAGCTGACCATCGCCGACATCGTCGACTCGCAGCTGGCCTTGCTGGACTCGCTCGGCATCGAACGCTTGCACGCGGCGGTCGGTGCGTCCCTCGGCGGACTCATGGCGCTTAGCCTGGCCACCCGCTACCCGGAGCGCGTGCGCATCGTCATCCCGCTCGCCACGGGCGGCGCCGTGACCCCGCTGCAGCGCATCCATAACTTCGAACAAATCTGCGCGATCGAGGCCGACCCCAATTTTCACGGCGGCGAATATTACGACGTGGCGCCCCCCGAACGTGGGCTCGCGCTGGCGCGGATGATTGGCCACAAGACCTTCGTCTCGCTGCGGGCCCTCGAGGAACGGGCGCGGGCCGAGGTCGTGCGACGCGATGAAACGCTCGCGTGGTATCAGCTCCGCAACCCGATCGAGAGCTACCTGCTTCACCAGGGCCAGAAATTCGTGAAGCGATTCGACGCGAACACCTACCTGCGCATCCTCGACGCCTGGCAACGCTTCGACCTCGTGCGGGAGGCGGTCGCGACTGACCTCGTCTCCCTCTTCGCCCATTGCCGCAAGCAGAGCTACCTCATCTTCTCCATCGATTCGGACTGCTGCTTCTATCCTGCAGAACAGACCGAGCTCCACGCCCTGCTCAAGCAGGCGGGCGTCGACGCCACGCACATCACGGTGCACTCGGAAAAAGGACACGACTCGTTCCTGCTCGAGCCCCATCTCTACCGCCCGTTCCTCCGCGCGGTGCTGAAGGGATAGGATGAAGGAGAGTTTAGAAGCTGGAATCCAGAAGTTGGAATCCAGAATTCAAAGGCTGGAGTTCCGTCGGTCGGGGGCGGGTTTTCCTACTGTGCCCGCGGCTCGACGCCCAGCAGATGGCGGACGAAGAAATCGGCGCGGCGCCGTTGGCCGTAGGGAGACTCGGCCGAGCCGTGGCCGCCGCCGGGGATAATCACCAGATCAAAATCCTTGTCGGCTTTGATCAGCGCATTCGCGACCTGGAGCGTGGAGGCGGGATCGACGTTGCGATCGAGCTCGCCCACGACCAGCATCAGGCGGCCCTGCAGGCGATGTGCCTGGGTCACGTTCGATTGCTCCTCGTAGTGCTTGCCGATGGGCCAGCCCATCCACTGCTCATTCCACCAGATCTTGTCCATCCGGTTGTCGTGACATCCACAGTCGGAAACGGCGGCTTTGTAAAAATCGCCATGGGCCAGCATGGCCCGGGTTGAGTTTTGCCCGCCGGCGCTGCCTCCGTAGATCCCGACCCGGGTCAGGTCGAGATACGCATAGCGCGCGGCGGCGGCTTTCATCCAGGCGATGCGATCGGGGAAACCGGCATCCCCAAGATTCTGCCAGCAGACGTCGTGAAATTTCTTCGATCGATTGCTCGTGCCCATGCCATCGATCTGCACCACGACAAAGCCCAGCTCCGCCATCTCCCCGACCCAGCCCCCCGGCAGCGGGCTGAATCGCTTCGGCACGTGCGCATCATGCGGGCCGGCATAGATATACTCGATGACGGGATACTTCCGCTGCGCGTCGAAGGTGGTCGGTCGGAAAATGACACCGTGGATGTCCGTCGTGCCGTCGCGGCCCTTGGCCACGAAACGTTCGGGCCGCTTCCAGCCGGTGGCCTCGAGCTCAGCCAAATCGCCACGTTCGAGCTCCAGCAGGAGGCGCCCGTCGTCGGCGCGGCGCAACTCGTGCACGGGCGCCAGATCGACCCGCGACCAGGTGTCGATGAACTGCTTTCGATCGGGAGACCACTGGACGGAGTGGTTGCCGTCGCCGTCGGTCAACGCCACCAGGCCGGTGCCGTCAAGGTTCACCCGGCATTGATGGACATGATACGGATCCTCGTCCGCGCGCCGGCCGCCGGCGCGGAACCAGATCTGGCGCGCCTGCTCATCGACCCGGTCGACGCCGCGCACCACCCAGTCGCCCTGCGTGATCGGGTTCTTCACCTGGCCGGTCCGGGCGTCGATCAAATACAAGTGATTCCAGCCGCTGCGCTCGGACATCCAGATCAGCTCCCCGGAGCCGTCGAGCCACGACAGATATTGTTTGCCGGAATAATCGATGAAGGTCTGCGCGCGTTCGTCCACGAGCGCCGTGGCGTGGCCGGAGGCGGCGTCGACGGCGATGACGCGGAGCACTTGATGCCCGCGCTGGTTGTAAACAAACGTGAAGCGGCTCGAATCCTTTTCCCAGCGGATGTCCATCTGGCCGGTTTCCGTAAATGGATTGGGAAAGAGGGATTCGTCGATCGCGATCGCCTGACCGGCGGCGACGTCGAACAGGACAGGGTGCGGGTGGGGCAGTTTGTCACCCGGTTTGTAGTAGTCGTAGGACTGCAGCCGCGGCTGCACCTGATCGGGCGGCGATGACTCGACCATGTACACCTTGTGCTCCGCGCCGGCGGTCACGCGCACGCCGACCAGCTTTTTGGAGTCCGGCGACCAGAACACGCGCTCGGCGTAGGCTTCGCCGAGGCCGCCATCGAAGCTCAACGCGGATTCCCTGCCGGTGCCTTTGCTGCGGATGAACAAATTGTGGTCGCGGATGAAGGCAATCCACTTGCCGTCCGGCGACTGGCCCCGATCGGATTCGGAACCTTCGGCCGGAGCCCGCCCACGGCGGGGCCGGGCGTTGCGGTCTTCGCGGCGTTCTTCGCCGATGACGGCCACGGAGGTGAGCTCCGTCGCGGTGTAACGGCCCAGTTCGCGTTCGCCGTCGCGAGTCTCGACCAGCCAGACATGGCCCGCGAAGGTGTGCTGCGCTTTGCGTTCGCCGGCGCCGATTCGCCCGTAAGGTTGCTTCTTTCCATCCGGGTCCAGCCAGTACAGCTCGACGCCTGCCATCGTGCGGTTGTCCAGGATGAGCGTCGTCTCAGCGCCGGTCCGGCGACTCGCGCGGGCGCCCGGATCCGGCGCCAGGCCCGGGGCGGTGTCGGTCGCGGGCTGGAGATGGTAATTTTCGAGGTCACACGACCAGACTTTGTCCCCGGCGCGCACCCTGACGGTGCGCCCGGCCGGACCGAACGACAAAATCTCGATCGGCAACCGGTCCGGGCTGACGTCCTTCAGGCCGGCGTCGCCGAGGCTTTGGGCCAGCCGGGCATGATCAAAGGCCGGTCGTCGTTCCGGTTTGGCGGCATCGACCAGGATGAATTGGAAGTTGCCGCCGGCGAGTTCGCGACGATACCAAAATGTCGGCTCGTTCGTGAGCCAGTGCGGCTCGAGCCGGCGATTGAGCACCTTGTTCTCGGTCAGCTTGCGCAGGCCGGCGGCCCGTTCGTAGTCCCCTCTCGTGCCTTGTCCTTGGGCCGCGTTGGACTCGAGCAAAACGATCGCAGCCACCGCCAGTGCGGCCGACAGAAGGCGGCGCGCGTTGCTTGTAGGGCGCAGCGTCAAGATCCTGGTCGGCGATTTCCAGATTTCGGCCTCCAATAGTTCATGCATAACGATCCGGATTGAGAAGTTGCAGGTCGATGGACGGCTTTTCGCCGCTGAGGATCTGGCTCATGAGCCGGCCGGTAATCGGACCGAGGCTGAGCCCCATCATGGCATGCCCGGTGGCGATGGCCAGGTTGCTGAAACGGGCGGTCCGGCCAAGGTACGGCAGCCCGTCCGGCGAGCACGGCCGCAGTCCGCGCCACGGTTGAATTCCCGCGAAATCCTCGACGCGAAATTTGGGAAAGTAGCGCGGCACGCTCTTGATGATGCCCTGGACGCGGACGGGATTGATGTCTTCGTTGAGCCCGGCAATTTCCATGGTGCCACCCACGCGCAATGCCGAGCCCATCGGCGTTACCGCCACGCGCGCTTCGGTGAAGATCGAGCAAAGGCCAGGCAGCTGGCACGGCTGCGGCAGGGTCAGGCTGTAGCCTTTGCCGGCCTGCATCGGGATCTTCAACCCGAGCCGGCGGGCGATCAGCGGCGACCACGAGCCGCCGCTGAGGACGAGCTCATCGAAGGAAAGCTCAGCGCCGCCCGTGCGCACCGTGGTGATCCTGGAGCCGGCCGTCCCGACCGCCTGCACGTCGGCGTTCCACGTGAACTGCACACCGAGGCGCTGGCATTGGTCCTTGAGCCCGGTCATGAAGCGCTGGGGCGCGAGGTGACAATCCCTGGGAAAGTAAACGCCGCCGGCGACGTCCATGGTGACATCGGGATCGAGTTGGGCCACGCCTTTGGCGTCGAGCACCTGTGCGGGAACGCCGAGGGCGTTGGCCTTGGCGGCGAACTCCGCCTCCTCGTCGAGCGCATGCGAGGATTTGCAGAGCATGACCAGCCCCTTTTGCACGAGGCCGAAGTCGTTGTTCGGCAGTGCGGCCAGCTCCTCAAAACATTGCCGGCTCGCGAAGCTCAAGTCGCGGATGAGCGGGGCGCTGCGGGCGACGTGGCCCGGGGTGGCGGCGCGCCAAAACTTCCAAGCCCAGCTGAGCAGCTCGGCGTTGAGACGCGGTTTGATGTAAAACGGCGACTCCGGGTTCCACATCCACTTGAGCCCCAGCGCCACCATGCCGGGGGCGGCCAGCGGAACAAAATGGCTCGGCACCACCATGCCGGCATTGCCGAAAGAACAGCCCTCGTGCTGCTCCGGATTGCGGTCAACCACGGAAACCCGGTGGCCGCGCAAGGCGCAGTAATAGGCCGTGGACAAGCCGATGACGCCACCACCAATGATGAGAATTCTTTTTTCAGTCATGAAAGAAGCGGGGACCGCGGGCCACACGGAAAACTGGGAACAGCCGATTCGAAAACGTAAGCGTGAAAACGCCGCCCTCGTCCCGGGCCTTCAGACCTGCCAGCGCCGCCTGGCGGCGGGACCGCCCGCGATCCGGGTCCCAACAATGCTGCGTTCGATTTCAAAGCGGGGATTGTGGTCGAAGTCCACCCGCAAGCCGAGCTCGTATTTTGGGGAGGCAAGCCTTCGGCCGGCAGCGTTGTTGTCTTACTTTCGCCTTGCTCAGCTGACCGGGTCCGTGGGATTTAGTCCGGCCAGGGAGTTATGAAGCACGAAGACAAAACGCGAGCCATTATTGGCGCCGCCATGACCGTCACCAAAAGTCTCAGACCGGGCCTGGACGAACGGCTGTACGAAAATGCATTGGTCCTCGAACTGATCGCCCGGGGACACGATGTCAGCCAGCAGACAGAATTTCCTGTTTACTACCGCGGACATCTGATCGGCACGTTGATTCCGGACATCATCGTTGACGGATGTGTCATTGCTGATCCGAAAGTCGTCACTGCCTTTAACGAAAACCACATGGCCAAGATGCTCGGATACCTGAGCATTACCGGCCTGGAGGTCGCGTTGCTCCTAAACTTCAAGGAGGCGAAGCTGACGTGGAAACGTGTGGTCGCGGACCAGAGGTCAATGGGTGTTGACCACTCGCAATAACCACGGATGGGGCGAGGGACAGCGAGGTGTTATCCGTGAAATCCATCCGTGGTGAAAACGTCCGAAAAATCGGAATCTGAAAGCGGTGCATGGGCCGTGTTCTTGGGAAAAAAAGGAACCACGGATGTCGCGGATGAACACGGATAGGGCGAGGGACAGCGAGGTGTTATCCGTGAAATCCGTGCCCATCCGTGGTGAGAACGTCCGAAAAATCGGAATCTGAAAGCGGTGTGTCGGCCGTGTTCTTCGGAAAAAGAGGAACCACGGATGTCGCGGATGAACACGGATGGGGCGAGGGATGATCGGTGTTGCCGGCGGTCAGCGAATTCCGTGGCAGAATGGGTCTTGGTCGTCGAGCAGGAGGTTGGCTTCGGCGTTGACGTAAGCGGTGCCGGTGATGACGGGTGCGATCGATCCGTGGGCGCGATCGACCCAGCGGTAGCGGCCGGTGAATGTGCTGCCAAGAATGCTTTCCTGAACCCAGGCGTGGCCCTCTGGAAGTTTCCCGTCAGCGGCCAGGCAGGCGAGCTTGGCGCTCGTGCCGGTGCCGCACGGAGACCGATCGTAGGCTTTGCCTGGGCAAAGAACAAAATTTCGCGAGTGGGCACCGCGGGCCTGCGGCGGGCCGAACAGTTCGACGTGGTCGACTTCAGGAAAGCCCTGGCCGTTGACCGCCTGTCGTACTCGCCAGCTCAAGTCCGTCAGCCGTTCCACGTTGGCGAGGTCGAGGGGTTCCTTGTGGTCGCTCACGAGAAAAAACCAATTGCCGCCCCACGCCACATCTCCTCGGACCAGGCCCACGCCGGCCACGTCGACGGTTGCGTCCTTGACCTTGCGGTGGCTGGGAACGTTGGCGACGGAGACCGAGCCATCGTCATGGAGCGTGGCGGTGACCACGCCGACGCACGTCTCAATGCGGTGTTCGCCGGGTCGGATGCGCCCGAGGTGGGCGAGCGTCACGGCCAGGCCAATCGTGCCGTGCCCGCACATCTGGAGGGGGCCGACATTGTTGAAGAAGATGACGCCGGTGACGCAGGATTTGTCGGCGGGCGGAACGAGAAGGGCGCCAACGAGGACGTCGGATCCGCGCGGTTCGTTGACGACGGCGGAACGGAAGGTGTCGTGCTTGTCCCGAAAAACCGCCAGCCGATCGGCGACTGAGCCCGGGCCCAGGTCGGGGCCGCCGGCGATGACCACCCGGGTGGGCTCGCCGCCGGTGTGGGAATCGATGATCTGGATGCGTTTCATGGCGGTGGCTCAGTTGAGGCGCACCGCCCGCTGGATGAGCACGGGCGGCTTGAGGCTTTGGCCCTCGGCGGGGGACTGCTGAATGCGGCGGACGACTTCCATGCCTTTGGTCACCCGGCCGAAGGCGGCGAACCCCTGCCCATCCGGATTCCGCTTCCCGCCAAAATCGAGCTCGGGTTGCTCGCCAATGCAGATGAAAAATTCGTCGCGGCCGCTGTCCGGGACATCGCGGGCCATTGAGATCGTGCCGTCCCGATGTTTGAGCCCCGTTTCCCGGGTTCGCTCGATCGGGATCGGAGGCAGGAACTCGTCTTTTTTCGCCGGATTGGCGGCGCCCTGGATGACTTCGATCTTCACCGGGCTGGTGGGTTGGTTGTTGCGCGTGACGGTGCGATGGAACTGGCCGTCGGAGTAAAGGCCTTCGTGGACATAACGCAGGAAGTTCGTGACGGTGATTGGGGCCGCCCGGCGATCGAGCTCCAACTCGATGTCACCGATGGCGGTCTGGACCAGCACCCGGGGTTGGTCAGGAACGGGCTCCGGGCGCCAGCGAAAGGTTGGCGACTTGGTCGGATCAAAGCCCACGAGGTGCGCGCGCATCTCGCTTGCCCGAAAGATTGGCTTCACGTAGCGCCACGGGCCGTCGCCGAAAACCTCACGGCACAACCCGGCGACGCGGGGATCATATTCCTTCAGTTCGATCCGGGTGTTGACGTGGTTGTGCAGCGAGTCGTTTTCGCGGTTGTCATCGAACCAGTCCTGGACTGCCTCAGCCCAATATTCATGGGGATTGGTGTAGGCATAGGTGCCCTTCCATAGGCCGGCGTTCGTGGCGGAGCGATGGGCGTCGACCAGCCGGCGGTTAAATGTGGGATCGATCGAGCTTAAGCCCATTTCGTGGATGGCGTGGGCGAACTCGTGGATGCAGATGTTTTCGGCTGAGTAAGGGTCGCGCGGATAACAAAGAAGGTTTTCCTCGGCGCAGCTGACGGCCGGCGCGGACGGAGTGGCGCCCAGCCCGCGGGCGCGGCGATCCCAGAACACACGGGATTTCAGGTCGCGATGCTCCGGAACGTCTGTGGTGTATTCGTTGTAAGCCATGACGGCGAGACGCGTCTTGTTGCTGGCCATGGCAGTGAGAATCTCCGGATGCGCCGCCAGCATGTGCTCCACGATCCACGCCGCTTCGAGCATCGCGTAATCCGTCACATTCGATGAGCCCACGACCGGCAGGGCGCCGGCCAGCACGACCTTTTGGTAGAACGGGTCCAGCTTGAATTCGCCGCGCAACGCGTCCGGCACAGGGCGCACCGTCGGCGTCGCGGCCTGAGGGGAAGTCGTCAACAAAAAGAACAGTCCGAGGATGAGGACAAACACGCGAGGTGATGGAATCATGAGCAATGGCCACTTGGGCCGGTGGAAAAATACAAACGCCGGGCCATCGACGCCAGCGATTTGGCGCCGGTCGTCAAGAACGCCGGACGGCGGTCCCGTGACACTCAACTCGCCACTCGTCCCTCGTCACTGCTTTCACTCGACCCCGCCCATGAGCCGACGGATTGGTCTTGCGACGAGGAGCAGAACGATTCCGGTGAGGCTGGCGAACAGGGCCACGTGCAAAAACCCTGACGGCATGGCCGCGGCGTTTGCGCCGCTGACCTCCCCCGCGAACAGCCCGGCCAGAAGGTTGCCCAGGGAGGTGGCCAAGAACCAGACGCCCATCATCTGGCCGACGAGCCGCTCGGGTGCGAGCTTCGTCACGGAGCTGAGCCCGACGGGGCTGACCAACAGCTCGCCAAGGACATGCAGAAGGTAGGTAACGACCAGCCAGCCGGGGCCGACAGCTCCGAATTGCAGCGCACGGCTCGCGCCGATGGCAACGACGGCGAAGCCGCCAGCCAGAAGGATAAGGCCTCCGCCGAACTTGGCCGGCAGCGACGGGGAATGTCCGGCGCGCGCCAGCTTGACCCACAGCGCGGCGATCACCGGGGCGAGGGTGATGACGAAGAACGGCGGCACCGACTGAAACCAGCCGGCCGGAAGTTGAACGTTGAGCCATTCGATCGAGCGTGTGGTGTAGCGCTCAGCAAAAAGATTCAGCGACGATCCGGCTTGCTCGTAGCCCGCCCAGAACATGGCCGAGGCTATGAACAGAACACCAATGACGATGACCCGCTTCATTTCGGAACCGTTCAGCCGGGCCAGGGCGAACACTCCCGCAAAGTAGAGCACGGCCAGGCTCGCGATGACCACGGCCGCGCCCCGGGCCAGGAGGATTGGATTGATCGGAAGCACGCCCGTCGCGGCGAGCACAACGGTCGACGCCAGAAGTGTTCCCATGGTTACGAGTAAGAACCGATCTCTTCCAATGTGAGGAGAAGGCGCGGGTGGAGCGCCGATGGACCCAAGATGCCGGCGGGTCAGGCCGAATTGGATGAGTCCTGCGACCATGCCAATGCCGGCGGCGGCAAATCCAAAATGCCAGTTGATTCGTTCGCCGAGCGAGCTGCAGACGAGCGGCCCGAGGAACGCGCCGAGGTTGATGCCCATGTAGAAGAGGGTGAATCCGGCGTCGCGGCGAGCGCCGCCCTCGGGATACAACTGGCCGACGAGCGCGCTGATATTGGGCTTGAGCAGGCCTGTCCCGATCACGATGAGGACCAAGCCGAGGTAGAACGTTTCCGCCTTTGGCATGGCCAGGGTGAAGTGCCCGAGGGCAATGATGCTGCCGCCGAGCCACACCGCGCGCCGGGCGCCGATCAGGCGATCGGCGATCCAGCCGCCCGGCAACGCGGCGAGGTAAACGCCGGCCGTATAAAGGCCGTAGATGGCGGCGGCTGTTTTGTCGGTCAGGCCCAGCCCGCCTTTCTGCACGGCATCGACCATGAACAACAAAAGCAGCGCGCGCATGCCGTAATAGCTGAACCGCTCCCACATTTCGGTGAAGAAAAGGGTGGTGAGCCCGCGCGGATGTCGCGGCGGGGGTGAGGTCATGGAGTCAGGCAAGGCGATCTCCTTTCCACCAACGTCTGAATTTGAAATTTGAAATCGGCAAACGGCTGTTTGGACTTGGGCCGCTTGGCGCTTTCAATGACCAAAGTCCAAATGCAGCTCCCGAGTTGCTCATGCCCCGCACCTCCGAGCGGACCCCGGACAACCTTTTTTCTCGTACGCGACAAAAGGTTGTCCGGCCGGCGACGGCTCGCCGGGGGAAAGCGGTGACGAGTGACCGCACTCCAGAGGGCGATTTGGCGCGCTTCGACGGGCCGCAGATTTGGCCACGATCACGGAAGCTCCTTTCGCACGCCGGGCCGGCTGCGCGGATTCGCCAGAAAATACAAATGGCCATCCTCGCCACCGCCCACGAAATCCGGCACGCCATCGGCATTCCAGTCCACGACAGTGGGACTGACGTCGTGGCCTTCAATGTTGTCCGGCACGAGGGGGCCTTCGTTCTTGAATCGCCATTGGCCGTCGCGGGCGGAAATCTGTCGGAGAAAATCGGCGTTCCGGGAATTGACCAGCAGGTCGAGCTGCCCGTCGCCGTCCCAATCCACGACGCAGAGCTTGCGGCGCCCGCTTTTGCCGCCGGCGCCTGCGTTCAGGCGCAGGGGCGCGCCGGCTTCGTCGCAGAAGGCGCGCCGCGGGGGGCGCAGAAACAATCGGCCATTGCGCCGCTCGCGCTCCCAGAACGCGAGATAGCCTTCCGCATCGAGCATGACCAGGTCCATCAGGCCGTCGCGGTTCCAGTCCACCGCCACCGGGGTGGTGCGCCATTGGGTGATCAGTTCGCGCGGGCCGGGCTGCCACCAGTTCCACGCGGGCCTGGGCGGCGATCCTGGCCAGTCCACCTCCACGGCTTCCGCCCTCGCGAGCTGGGGTGCAGTCCTGGGGCCGAGGTTGCGAAACCAGATCACCCGGCCCCAGATCGAGTTGGCCACGATGTCCGGCAGGCCGTCCCCGTCCCAGTCGGCCACGCTCAGGGTGGTGTAGCCCCACTTCGCCTCGATCGGTCCCTGGATCGAGCCGTTGGGGCCGGCCATGATTCGAATCGTTTCGCCGTTCACGGATAACCGGCGCGGCGCGGCGAATTTTGGCCGTGCGACGCCGGGCCCGCTCAGGTTTTCAATGAAGCCGACGTAGCCGGCGGTGTTGCCCGCGATCAAGTCGATGTCACCATCTCCATCCCAGTCGATGCCGTGCGGGGTGACCAGGGCGCCGAATTTGATCTCGTCCGCCTCCTGCTGGAAGTAGCGCGGCGGACTGAATTGCGGCAGGCCGTCCACCACACCTCCCGTGTTCTCGATCAACGCCACGCGGCCATCCTCGTCGCCCACGATGACGTCGGCATCGCCGTCGCCGTCCCAGTCGACGGCGTGAGGTGCGGGCATCTCGAGCTCCACCGTGATCGGCAGGCCGCGGGCGGTGAGTCGTCGGCCGGCGGCGTAGCGCGGTTCGGAGCGCGTGCCGGTATTTTCGAAGTAGGTGAACCCGTCGAGAAATTCGCCGCACAGCAGATCGAGATCGCCGTCGCCGTCGAAGTCCGCGAACATTTGGCCGGGGCGCCCGGCGACGTCGACGGGCCTTCCGGCGGCGAGGATGGGCTGAGGAGGCGCCAGTTGCGGAGCGTCGTCGGTGCCCGTGTTTCGCAGCCAGAGCAGGCGGGCGTGCAGCGGCGCAGCTTTCCACGAGCCGTCGGGCGCATAGCCCTTCCACCACTCGTTCCGATCGAACCAGCCGAACTCAGTCCAGTCGCCATGTCCGGCGACGAGATCGGTGGCGCCATCGCCGTCGAAATCGATCCAACGCCAGAAATGGTCGCGGGGATGGACGATGGGAATGGCCGTGGTGGTGGGGAACCAAGGCCGACGCGTGGCCCAATCGCCTTGGCGAAACCCCGGGACCTCTTCGCGCCCTGCCATGAGGCGTGGTCGCCCGTGCACGGTGGAAAGCGTCATGTCGGGCGCCGCCGGGCCGAGTCGACGGCCGGGTTTGAACACTGGGAACTTCACGCCCGGACCGGCTGGATTCTCGAACAGATAGGCGCCGTTGTAAGGCTTGTCCGGACACGCCACCAGGAGGTCGAGGTCCCCATCGCCGTCCCAGTCGATCGGCATCGGCCAGGCCCAAAGGCCCACGCCCAGGTCAACGACCAGGCCGGGATTGCCGTGTGAAAGTCGTTCGAGGTGCGCCGCGGCCGAAAGAGATGCCGCCAGCGAGATGACAAGCGCGCCGACGATTCCGCCGATGGCCGATCGCAGGAGCGAATTTTCCGAAAACGACCTGCCGCGGTGGCGTCGTTCCCGGAACATTCGTCACTTGCCCTTTCCGGGTTTCCAGGATTTCGGAAGCTTTGGCCGGCGGGCGATGCCGTCGTGGATGACCTTCAGGATGCGGGTTCGCTCGGCGCCGCGCAGAGGTTGGCGCGGGGCGCGGACCCATTCCTGGCCGAGGCCGGTCTCCTGCGTGGCGAGCTTGATGTAATGGACGAACTTGGTGTGAACGTCGAGGTGCAGCAGCGGGGCGAACCAGCGGTAGATGGCCCGGGCTTCGTCCCAGCGGCCCTGGCGGGTCAGCTCCCAGAAATATTGGTTTTCGTAGGGAAAGGCGATGCCGCTGCCGGCGACCCATCCGTCGATGCCGAGGATGCTGGCTTCGAGCGCGAGGTCGTCGACGCCGGTAAAGATGGCGTAGCGTCCGCCGACGGTGTTGTGCAAATCCGTGATGCGGCGGACGTCGCCCGAGCTTTCCTTGAGCGCGACAAAGTTCTTTTGCGTGGCCAGGCGGGCGAACAGCTCCGGGGGGATGTCGTTGGCGTAGCTGATCGGGTTGTTATAGATCATGATCGGCAGCCCGGTGCTGCGCGCCACGGTGCGAAAATGGGCCAGATTCTCCTCGACGTCCGCCTTGTAGAGCATGGCCGGCATGAGCATGACGCCATCCGCCCCGAGTTTCTCGACGTCGCGGACGTAGCGGACCGCTTCGCCGGTGCTGCTTTCGGCCACACCGCTGAGCACCGAAACGCGGCCATTCACGGCGCGAAGCATGGCTTCGATCACCTGACGCTTTTCCGCGGCGGTCATCGCCTGGTTTTCTCCGAGCGATCCCAGGAAGATGAGCCCCCGCACGCCGGATTGGATCAGCACCTCCGCGTGGCGGGCAGTCGCATCGAGATCAATTGAGCCGTCGCGGCGCATTTGCGTCGTGATGGCGGGAAATACACCAGACCAATAGGGTTTCATGAAGAAATCAGCCTGTACAAATCAAAGTCCAAAGTCCAAAGTGCGAACGGCCGAGTGTACGTTCCCCGGTTTCAGGGTCAGGTTTTACGGGCGGTGCATTCTTATTACTCGCCACTTATCACTCGTCACTTATAGCTCGTCCCTTATCACCACTTCACGCCATCAGTGCTTTGGCGGCGGCGACCATTTTCTCGGATGTGAGGCCGTGGTGTTGATAGAGCTGTTCGGCGAGGTAAGCGCTCTGGCCGAACTCGCCGGGGATGCCGAGGGTGGACGCGGTGTGGGGGATGCCGGCCTGGCTAAGCGCATGGGAAACCTGGGCGCCCATTCCACCGACGATTTGGTGGTCCTCGATGGTGACCAGGCGGCCGCAGGCGCGCACGGCGGCGCCGATGGTTTCGAGATCCACCCGGTTGATGAACGGATTGTTGATGACCGTGGCCTGGATGCCGATCTCGGCCAGTTTCTTGCCGGCGTCAATGGCCTTGCTGAGCAAGGGGCCGGTGCCGATCAGGACGACGTCCTTGCCTTCGCGCAGCACCTGGGCCTTGCCCCAGGGATACGTGGCGCCGGGGATCCAGGACATCGGGTAGTTTTCGCGGCCGACGAAAAAGAGGACGGACTCGCCGTCCTGGCCGGAAGCGCGGGCGGCGGCGTAGCGTTGGATGGCCTCATACATGAGGGCTTCGGCCTCGTCGGGGCAGGACGGGCAGACGACGACCGTATGGGGGAGGGCGCTGACGGCGGCGAAGTAAGTCGTGGCCTGGTGGCTGGCGCCGTCGGCGGCGTCCTGGAAGCCGACGTGTGAGAACAGGGCGATCACCGGCGCCTGGGACAGCGCGGCCATGGTCAGAGGCAGGTTGCCTTTGGTCACGCCAAACTGGCCGAAGGTGTCGACGATGGGGATGTAGCCGCATTTGGCGAGGCCGGCGCCGACGCTGATCATGTTGGCTTCAGCCACGCCGACTTCGATGAAGCGATCGGGCAGGCTTTTCTGGAAGCTGCTGATCCCGGTGGAGCCCTGGACATCGGAAGAGACGGAGTAGACGGGCAATCCTTCCTGGGCGGCGCGGACAGCCGCCTTGGCGAGACCGGCCTGGATCTTGTCCTTCTTCACGGCCGGCGCGGCGGTGGGAGTGGCGGCGGCCTTGGCCTTCTTCTCGGCCTCCTTCTTTTCCCACTCGGCGCGAAGCGCCTGGGCCCAGGAAACCAACTCTGCCGGTGCGGCGGCGCCCGCGAAGATCTCGGTGATCCAGTCGCCGATTTTTTCACCGTTGGCGAGCGGGAAGCCGTGTCCGCCGGATGAATTGTCCTCGGTGGCCTTGATGCCTTTGCCCTTGATAGTCTTGAGCCAGATGCAGACGGGGACGGTGGGGTTGGCTTTGGCTGCGGCGATGGCGTTTTCCACCGCGAGATAGACCGATTGCAGGTCGTTGCCGTGTTCGACGTGGATCACATTCCAGCCGAGCGGCGCGAGGGACGCGAAGGTGGGCTGCATCGAGAAGGCATCCTTCGAAATGCGTCCGGAGAGTTTGGTGTCATTGTCGGAGAGGACCATGACAAACGGGTTGAGGCGCCCGCGGCCGGCGAGACCGGGGATGGCGGCGAAGGCCTCCTTGGCTTCTCCTTCCATGGCGGCGCCATCCGAAACCGTACAGATGGTGACGCGGTCGCGTCCGGCGAGTTTGTCGCCCACGGCCAGGCCCTGGGCGGGCGGGAGGCTGGAGCCGAGCGGGCCGTTGCTAATGAGCACGCCCTGGGGGTTGAGATGGGACTCGCCGTGTCCGGTGAACTTGCTGTCGATGCTGCGAAAGCCCTTCAACGTGTCGAGCGACATGCCGTCAAAACCGTAAATGGCGCGGAGGGCATAGATGCCGTTCTCGGTGTGGCCGGCGTCGTTGACGAAATTGTAGGCCTCGGACCAGGGACGGCCCTGGACGGAGAACATGATGGCGTGGATGGCGGCCATGACTTCGGCGAAGGCGGCCGGGCCACCCCAGTGGCAGGCGGCGCCGCCGTTGACCGCGTGGACGTCCATCAGCGCCACGAGGGCGCGGGTGGCTCGCGGGTCGGCGACGGTCACGGGCTGGCCGGCGGCGTTTTTGATGGTCACGGCAAACTTCGGGCCCGCGGCCGGGGTGGGGGCGAGGCGGGACTTGAGGGCGAGCGGCTTGAGCGGCGGGGCGTCGACTTGTTTTCCCGGAGTGGTATCAGCAGCCATAGATCAGAGTGCAGCGTTCAGCGTTTCCGTTCCAAATACGATGGTCTCCAGACCAGATTTCAAAGCGGGCAATTTAGGGAGGCGTGGCGATCGCGGGAAGATCTAAATTCACCTTTTCTTTCAGGCGGGCGGCCCTAGGCTGGCGCCGGCGTTTTGTGAAAATCTTCAACACCCTTTCCCGCCAGCTCGAGGATCTGATCCCGCTGGATCCCGTTGGCCGCCAGCTGCGCATGTATTGCTGCGGCCCGACCGTCTACGATTACGGCCACATCGGAAATTTTCGCACCTTCGTCTTCGCGGATCTGGTGCGCCGCTATCTGGAGTTCCGTGGCTATCAGGTTGTGCACGTGATGAACATCACGGACGTGGAGGACAAAATCATCCGGCGGGTGCGGGAGACTGGCTCGACGTTGCGTGAGTATGTGGGCAAGTATGAGCAGGCCTTTCTGGAGGACCTGGGGACTCTGCAATGCCTGACGCCCCATCATTTGCCGCGGGCGACGGAGCACATCCCGGAGATGGTCGCCTTGATCGAGGCGCTGATGAAGCGGGGCGTGGCCTATCGCGCGCCGGATGGATCGGTCTATTTCAGCATTGAGAAATATCGCGGCTGTGGCTGCCAGTATGGGCAGCTGGTTCGGCTGAACTTTGACGAGATGCGCGTGGGCGAGCGGGTGGCCAGCGACGAATACACGAAGGATTCCGTGGCGGACTTCGCGCTTTGGAAAGCGCGCGTGCCGGACGACGGAACGGTTTTCTGGCCGAGCCCGTGGGGCGAGGGCCGTCCGGGCTGGCACATCGAGTGTTCGGCGATGAGCATGAAGATTCTCGGGCCGAGTTTCGACCTGCACCTGGGCGGCGAGGATTTGGCGTTTCCCCATCATGAGGACGAGATCGCGCAGAGCGAAGGCGCGGCGCTGCAAAAGCCCGGCGAGCGCTTCGTCAAATACTGGCTGCACGGGGCGCACCTGCTCGTCGAAGGCAAAAAGATGAGCAAATCGCTGGGGAACTTTTTCACCCTGCGCGATTTGACTTCGAAAGGATTCACCGGGCGTGAGATTCGTCAGGTGCTGATCTCGTCGCATTACCGCGAGACGTTCAACTTCACCCAGGGCGGTTTGGAAGGCGCGCGCACGGCCATCGCGCGCCTGGACGAATGTCTCGGCAAGCTCGAAGAGCTCGCCGCCGGTGCGGCGGGCGCCGGCGGCGGAGGCGGTGGAACGGTCGGCGGGCTGGATCTGGTTGCGCAGTTCACGGTGGCGATGGACGACGACTTGAACGTGTCGAAGGCGTGGGCGGTGGTGTTTGACTGGGTGAAGGAATTGAACCGGCTGCTCGCGGCCGGCCAGTTGTCGCCGCTCCAGGCCGCGGCGGCGTTGGCGGCATGGCAGCGGGTCGATGGCGTGCTGGGCCTCGGCCGCAAGCGGGGCGAGGACGCTCCCGCGGAGATCGTCGCGCTCCTGGAGCAGCGGCAAGCGGCGCGCAAGGCGAAGGATTTCAAAAAGTCGGATGCGGTGCGCGACGAGTTGAAGGCCAAGGGCTGGCTGATCGAAGACACCCCAAAGGGCCCAAAGCTGCGGAAGGCCTAGGCTCTCTTGTCGACACGGGTCTTCCCGCGCCGAGCCAAATAATTTTGCCGATCGAACTTCGGACGGCAGACGTCGAAGGGGCATCCAGACGTCCAGAGCTTCTGCAGTCCATCGAAAACGAAGAAGATGAACGGCCGAATCGAAGTCATGCGCGAAGAGTTGCGGCTCGGCACGTTGTCCGCCGGCGACGCGGCCGAGTTGCTGCGCGTGGGTTTTCTTCGTGCGGACGACAGGTTTCGGCCCGAATGCGAAGGCGGGGGTGGGGTTGCATCGAATTGGCGTCCCCTGTCGGAGCTTGTGACCGGTGGACCTGCGCCAGTGGCGACGCGGGACCTGGGTTCGGGGAAGGACTCGCCTGAAAAGAAATCGGGTCGCGGTTGGGTCGATCGAGCGCGCGCCACCTTGTCGACGGCGACGGAGATGGCGGGCTCGGTCGGCGCGGCGGGGGTGAATGTGGTCACTTCGGCTTCGACCCGTCTGCGGTCGCTGGCGGGTCAAACACCCTCCGCGATGAGCGCGGCGACCGGCGCGTTGCTGGAGGGATACCTGCCGCAAATCCGGGCGGCGCTCGACCAGGCGCTGGCAGCCGCGGGAGCGGCCAACGTGCGGGCCCTCGAGGCCGTTCGGTCTGGCGTGCGTGACGATGTCTTGATGCAAAAAACGTTTGGAGCCGTGTATGACTGCTTGCCCAAGCCGGTTTGCCGTTTTATCAGCGAGGATCGATTTGTGGCGTTTTGTTTGGAACATCGAACACGGCTGCTGAAGTGAGCTTGTTGTGAGCACGAATAAATGCGCCGGACGAACCGCTGCGCGGCCGGGCGACGTTTCGCCGAGGCACGTCGGCTCGGGGCGATGGTTGTTGGCCGTCTTGGTCGCATCCGCGTTGGCAGGTCTGTTCTCGTCGATGGCCGCCCCGCTGGAGCGCAAGCGCGACAAGTCGGATGACTTCTTTGAAGGTGGCGAGATTCCCCGCCTGCGCATCGAACTGACGACCAGCAATCTCACGCATCTGCGTCAGAATCCGCGTGCGTATGTCCCCGCCACGGTGCGCGAGGGCGACCGCGTTTACGCGGACGTGGGAATTCACCTGAAGGGCGCGGCGGGGAGCTTCCGGGGCGTCGAGGATTTGCCGGCGCTGACGCTGAACTTTGACAAGTTCCGCGAGGATCAGAAATTTCACGGGATGGACAAGCTGCACCTGAACAATTCGGTGCAGGATTCATCGCTGATGACGGAGGTGTTGTGCAGCGAGCTGTTCCTGGCGGCGGACGTGCCGACCGCGCGCACGAGCCATGCCCGCGTCTGGCTGAACGGACGCGACCTCGGGTTGTATGTGCTGAAGGAGGGCTACGACCGGACGTTTCTCAAGCGTCACTTTCGGAACGCCAAAGGCAATCTCTACGACGGCGGGTTCATCCGGGAGATCGTCGAGCAGCTTCACCGCAAGGCTGGCGAGGGGGATCAGGAGAACTACAAGGACCTGCGGGCGGTGGCGCGGGCGGCGCGCGACCCGGATTTCACGAGACGAATGGGCCGCCTGGAACAGGTGATGGACGTGGAGCGATTTCTATCGTTTGTGGCGGTCGAGATCCTGACGGATCACTGGGACGGCTACGCGCTGAAGAAGAACAATTATCGGGTTTATCACGATCCGGACTCGGGCCGCTGCGTCTTCATCCCGCACGGGATGGACCAGATGTTTTGGTCGGCGTCCCGGCCTTTGGTGCCTCCCGAAGGGCAATTGGAAGGCCTGGTGGCGCGGGCGGTGTTGCAGACCGCCGAAGGGCGGAGCCGCTATCGGGCGCGTTTGCAGGTCATCGCCACGAACTGGTTTACCCTGCAGCGGATGACCAATCAGCTGAACCAGCTTGAGGCGCGCTTGCGGCCCGTGCTGGCGGAACTCGGCGGCCATCGGGCGGAGGAGCACGCCCACGGAATGAAGGATGTGCGGGCCAAGGTCATGGCCAGGGTCCGCTGGGTGCAGGCGCGGATGGCTGCGCCCGTGCCCGAGCCTGTGGTCTTCGATGCGCTCGGGGTGACGCGCATCACCGCGTGGAAACCTTCGGACCCCAAGAACACCGGCACGTTGGACCAGTCCGTGGTCGACGGGAAAAAGACGCTGCACATCGCGGCTGGGCCGGATGGCCGTTGCATCGCGTCCTGGCGCAGCGCGGTGCAGTTGCCGCGGGGCGAATACGTGCTCACGGCGCGGATCAGGACCTCCGGCGTGGTGCGTCTGCCGAACGAAGCGGTCACGCGTGGCACGGGCGCCGGGGTCCGGGTGTCGCAGGATCCGCGAAACCATCAGGTTCTCGGCGACGCCGACTGGCAGCTGGTGTCGCACGAGATCACGGTGGGGGGTGAGATGGGCGAGTATGAGCTGGTCTGCGAGCTGCGGGCGGCCCGGGGCGAGGCGTGGTTCGAGCTGGACTCGTTGCGCCTGGCCCGAAAGCCGTAGGATGGAAGGGGCCGGGCGCCGTTACGGGAGCGTGGCGGAGACCTGGATCACGCCGCGGGGCAGCCCGAGGTAGCGGACGGTGACAGTTTTTCCCGCGGGGTAGGGGATGGTCTTAATCGTGCCGAGGCTGATGAGGTCGCCGGGCTTGAGCTTCTCGCCGGTGCGCTGCATTTCTTCGATGAGCCAGAGCACGGCGTTGAGGGGTTGGTCGAGAATGGCCTTGCCCTGGCCGCGCCCGAGCTCGGCGCCGGTCTGATCGGTGATCACCGCGGTCATCGTGGCGAGATTTTCGATGAACCGTTGGTTGGGCTCAAACGGCAGGCGCTGGCCGAGGACGCCGAGGCGGGCCCCGACGTTGGCGGCCATCAACGACGCGCCGGTCGGCGGCGGATTGGTGGGCAGGAAATTGTCGGGGAGCTCGATAAACGCCACGACTTCCTTCAGGTGTTCCGCCACGTCGAACAGCGACTCGGCGTCGTTGATCTCCTTGTCCTTGACCACGACGATCAGGTCCGCCTCGAAGATGGGGTGGAGGCCGAAGCCGGGGGGCGCGCCAGCGCGATTGGGCAGGAGCATTTGCTCGAGCAGGACGCCGCGGACCGGGCTTTGGACTTTGAAGCGCTCCTGGGCTTCGCGGGAGACCAGGCCCACTTTGTAGCCGACGGGCTTGCCCAGCGTCGGCTCGAGCCGCTTGAGAAAGCTCTGCTGGAACCAATGCGCGTCCACCAGGGACGCCGGGCGTGAAAACGGACGAGCCTCTCGTCGGGCCAGATAATCCTCAGCCAGGCGCGCGGGTTCGTTGAACGCCGTCTGGCCCCCAGCCGACCAGGACAAGAGACTGACCGATACGAGGAGAAGCCACGCGGGTCTAATTGGCCGAGGGCCTCTGTGCCTGCGGCCTGATCGTCCCCATACTGGAGTGCGGTGAATTGTCACCGCTTTCCTGCGGGCGACTTGTCGCCCGCGCGAAGAACGCTCGGATCCGGCCGGCGGATCGATCGGTTCCGCGCTCGAGAACTGGCGCGCGCCGAGGTTGGGTTTGTGCGGAGCGCCCGCCGTGCGTGGTGCGTTCATTTGCGGTTACGTTGGCAATTGGACTGGGGCCTTCGGGAATCCATTTAAGACTACAGGCGCACGACCCGCGGGAGCAGCCACAGGACGGCGGCGACGATGGTGGCAAAGGAGACGATGTTCAAGACCAGGCCGTGTCGGACCATGCGCCAGAGAGGGACGCAGCCGGAGCCGTAGACGATGGCGTTGGGCGGAGTGGAAACCGGCAGCATGAAGGCCATGGACGCGGCCAGGCAGGCGCCGATGGCGGGTTGAACGGGGTTCACTCCGGCGGCTTGGGCCACAGCGATGGCGACGGGAACGATCATGGTGGCGGCAGCGAGATTCGACGTGGTTTCAGTGGTCACCATGGCGACTCCGGTGAACAGCATGACCAGGCCGGCGGTGCTGTGGGATTGCAGCGTGCGGGCCAGGCTTTCGCCCATCCAGCGGGCCAGCCCGGTCGAAAACATCAGGTCGCCGAGTGCGAGTCCGCCGCCGAAGAGGAGGATGGTGCCCCAGTCGACGCGGCGCGCCTCGCGCCAGGTCAGCGTGAATTCACGGCGGCTCCAGTCCACCGGCAGGGCGAAGAGCAGGCTGGCGCCGAGGATCGCGACCACCGCCTCGGGCAGGTGCGCGTTGAGCCACTTGTAATCCGGGCCGTCCGGCCCCTGCCAGACGGCGACCGCGCCCGGCAGCAGCCAGAGGAACACCGTCAGCCCGAACGCCACCAGCGTGTTGACCTCGCCGCGCGTCATCGCGCCCAGCCGGCGCCGTTCCTCCTGGATTTTCGCCGCGCACCCCGCCAGCAGCCCCGGATCGGCGGCGCACACCCGCGAGAGGTAAATCACGAGAAAGATCATCAAGACCAGTGCGATGGGCAGTCCGAACGCCATCCAGCTGAAAAACGGGATGTCGACCTGCAGCTTCGATCGGAGGAAGCCGAGCCCCACCAGGTTGGGCGGCGTGCCAATGGGGGTGGCGATGCCGCCCACCGAGGATCCAAAAGCTGCGATTAGCATCAGGCCGGTGCCAAAGCGCAGTTGGGTGAAATGGACGTCCTGGCCGGTCGCCTGCGATTGAAGCCGGGCCATTTCGGTGAGAATGGCGATGGCAATCGGCAACATCATCGCGGTGGTCGCGGTGTTCGAAACCCACATGGAGATGAACGCCGTGATGCCGCCAAACGCCCCGAGCAGCGCCGTTGGGCTTTGGCCGACCCCCGAAAGACTTAAAATCCGAAAGGCAATTCGCCGGTTCAACCCATGGTGGAGCATGGCCTCCGCCAGAAAGAAACCGCCGAGATAAAGGAACAAAATCGGATCACCGAATCCGCGAAAGATCTCCCGGGCTGGAGCGATCTGTAGGACCACACACAACGCGGGAGCCAACAATGCCGTCACCGCCATCGGAATGGCTTCGCTCAGCCAGAGGGCCACGGTGGCGCCGACCACCGCCAGCAACCGTCGGGCCTCCGGGCTGAGCCCAGGCGCCTCCACGAACCACAGTCCGAGGAACAGCAGCGGAGCCAGAATAAATCCCGCCTGCTGACGACGACGTTCAAAGCGCGCCTCGGCGTCGGAAAGTTTTGCGATCGGTTCGGCCATGCGGTGACCGCACTGTGCCCGGGATCCGCCCGCTGCGGAATCTCATTTTTCGTAGCGCACGCCTCCGGCGTGCCGGCAAGGCGGCGTCTCGCCGCCCGGTGCGCGGACTGGATTGGGCGACGCCGGGAGGCGTCGGGACTAGCACGCGGGGACGCGTGCGCGACGTAGCGCACGCCTCTGGCGTGCAGGTGAGGCGGCGTCCCGCCGCCCGGTGAGCGGATGAGAGGAGCGGACCGGATTTGGCGACGCCGGGAGGCGTCGGGACTTGCACGCGAGGACGCGTGCGCTACACGGCGACGTCCCGCCGCCCGGTGAGCGGATGAAGGAAGCGGACTGGATTTGGCGACGCCGGGAGGCGTCGTGACTTGCCCGCGAGGACGCGTGCGCTACACGGCGGTGTCTCGCCGCCCGGTGAGCGGATGAGAGGAGCGGACTGGATTTGGCGACGCCGGGAGGCGTGGTGCCCTGGCGGATTCTTGTTTTCGGTAGCCATCCGTGCGACCCTGCCGGCGATTTCCTGAATCGGGCTTCTGGAACGGATTTCCATGCGTGTGGTTGTTCACCCCTGTAACAAGGGCCGCGCCGGCGCGTCTGCAACAACGGCCGGACTGGCTGAGTCTCGGTCCGGCTCCGGAATTCGCTGATGCTCATGTCTCCAAAACACGTCGCTGTTGGGTCGGTCTCGCGCTTACGTGGGCGAGGGTCCGTCGTTGTTCTTGTTGGTTTGGCGTTCCTGGGGCTGGTCGTTGCTGCGGACCTGGCCCGGGCCGTGGTCACGCCTGCGTCCGACCGCGCCTTTTGTCAGCACCCCAACACGGGATCCGACATCGTCCGCCAGATGGCGGCCGAAGCGACGAATCCGCTGCTGTCAAATCTGGTGGTGCATTTCGTTAATCTCAATCCGGTGACCCTCGCGAAGGTGCAGACCAACTCGCTGGGGGTCGTGGAGACCAACGATCTGGTGTTTGAACAGTGGACGGGGACGTTAATCAGCCCGGAGTGGGTGTTGACGTGTGCCCATACGGTGCAGGGTCTGGACGGGCTGGGGCTTGGCGTCGACCCGGCCGACGTCTTCTACAACTTTGGCGGGACGTCGTTTGCGGATCCGGGACAGGCGGCGGTGGCGGAGATTCACATCAACCCGGGGTGGTCGCTGGAGGGCTACTCCGCCGGAGGCGATGTCGCGCTGATTCGGCTGGCGACTCCCGTGACGGGCATCGCGGAATTTCCGCGGCTGGATGTGACCCCGTTCCTGCGCGACTACCCAGTGGTGTTCGCGGGGTATGGTTTGCAGGGCGACGGTTTGTCGGGTGGCACGACGGGACCGGGGCTCTTTGGCGTGGGGATCAACACGCTGGACCGGAAGGGCGGCGCGGCGATGGCTGATGGATTCGGGAACAGCCATTCGGCGTACGCGGCGTATCCGGCCTCGGTGGCGTTCATGGACTTCGATCAATGGGAGCGCCGGGACGTGGCTTGTGGCGCGCAGCATCTGTTTCCGGAGTTTGCCCTGGCCGCGTACAGCACGATGGGGGTGGAAAATGTGCTGACGAGCCCCGTGGCGGATCCGTGCGGCGGCGGCGGTCTGTTGCCGGACGCGTTTCTCACCCGCTACTGCGATTTCTTTCCCGCGCCCGGCGACAGTGGCGGGCCGGTATTCCTCGCCTCGACGCTGCCGAACATTCCCGGGCAGGGATTCTATCTGAACGCGCCGGCCACGCTGATTGGCGTCGCCTCGTTCATCCTCAAAGGCAACCAGGCGGTGGGTGGCGGGATCTACGGCAACGTGGCGGGCTACACCCTCGTCCAGGAGCACTTGGACTGGATCTACCGAACGGCCCGCCCAGTCGCCGAGCGCGACACGGATGGCGACGGCCGGAATGACGAGGCGGAAATTCAGGCCGGTTCGGATCCTTACTCTCCGCCGCACGCGCCCTCGACCTATGTGCCGAGTCCGCTCGACGTCATCCTGCAAGGACTGCGAATTCTCGGAGAGCGCGCGTTCGGGGCGGACATGACGGATCTGGAATTCACCGGTGATCTGCGCAACGCCGATTCCGGCCGCTATTTCGATCTGTCGGTCAATGTCGACCGGACCCGCCTGCCGATCGGAGCCGAGGTGGTGGATCCCATGCTGAATTTCTCGAGCTTGTCGGAAAATGGAACGGCCACGGCCGGGGCGGGCCAATCCCTCGTCGTGCGGGTGGCCAACGCCGACGTGCCGGCGGCGCGCGCGGCGATTCTCAGCGGCGATTGGTTGAAGGTGTCCGCCTTCGAGGAACAGGTTTACGCCTATCCAACGCGCTTCGTCGATGCGCCGACCGACGACGCCTTCACCAACCGGACCGTGGTCAACGGCGAGTTCGTGCTGATCTTCGCGACGCCAACCGATCTGCTGAACCAGCTGCAGCCGGGGGAGGTGCTGATCGCCGAGACCACCCGCACGGGTTACCATCCCAAGTCCCGGCCCGTGGGGTATCCGTCGCTCTCCCAGTTCCTGCCATTCAAGGTTACGGCGGTGGCCACGGCCAACGGCCTGGTGCAGGTCACCGGCGACATCGCCGACCTGGATGAGATTTTGAAGAGCGGGACCTTCCTCGGTTCGGACGAGAACTTCAACGGCTCCGGCCGCGACTTGTTGGACCCGCCGGTCGAAAACACTCACACCTCGGCGGAGAAGGCGGAGCGGGCCCTGAATGCCGACCTCCTGGGAAAACTCGATCCCGATCACCCCGGCCTGGCCGACTTGCTCGGGATGGACGCCATTCCCTGGCGGTTCAATGACGTCCAGATCACGCCGGCCCTGCGGCTGAGCGGGCAGGTGCTGCTGCGTTCGTCGGGCCTGCGCGTTCAATTGGCCTATCGCGATTTTACTTTGAAACGCGCTTCCGTCGGAATTGATGCCGGAGTCACCGCCAGCATGGTTTTGGAAACCGCCGGCGCCGCCAACAACCAGGGCGCGCCTCTCGCCGAGAAACAGAAACAGCTCGCGCGCATTCCGCTGCCGCCGGTCCCCATGACGATTGCGGGTGTGCCCGTTTCAATTAACCCGGCGTTTGTCGTTTCGGTCGGCGCAGAGGTCAACGCGCCCAGCGGGCTTTCAATTCCCGTCGAAACCTCCGTCCGGCTCGGCACCGAGGTGGGCTGGTCGGATGGCCAGACGTTCCTCACCCCCATCAAGGAGTTCACGGCGCCGCATGTTTCAGACCCGACCGTATTCGAAGCGGTCGCCGCGGAAGCGCGGGCCTGGGCAGAAGCGAAGATTGAGGTGAACGTGGGCGTGGCGGCGGGAGCCATCAGCACCGGGCCGTCCCTGGCCATCCGCGCCAAGGCCGAGTTCGCCGTGCAGCCCCTGGCTAATCCGTGGTGGACGCTGGATGGGAACGCGGATCTGGTCGCCGGCTTTCAGCTCAGCATGCTCGGATTGGACGTGGCGTATACCGAAACCTCGCAGAATGTGGGCACGTTCTTTCATCGGGACGCCGGCGGGCCGCTGCCTTCGGGCGCCGGTGGGTCGGCTGGTAGCGCCGGGGGTGCGGGCGGCGGTGGCGGCGCGCCGGTGGACATCGGCCCGCAGTCCGCGAAGGACGTGCGCTGGGCCCTGGCCTTCGCGCCGCCCAACGGGAGCGGCAACTATAACAAGGGCTTCGTCACGCCGTTGTCCGGCGGCGGCACGATCGTCGGCGGCGGCAACGCCATCTCCACCTTTCTCGGCAAGGTCAGCAGCGAGGGCCGGATCGAGTGGATGCTGACGTTTCCGCTCGGGGGGCTGCCGATCGCCGGCGCCCAGCTGCCGGACGGGCGCGTGCTGGTGGCCGGCATGCTGGGCCTGGACTGGTGGCTGGCCCAATTCGATCTGTTAGGCAACCGGCTGTGGACCCGCAGCTATCGGACCCAGGCCGATTTGCGGTCGCTGGCGGTGGCCATCTCGGCCAACGGAACGCCCGAGCTTTACCTGGCGGGATTCCAGGACGTGGCGCTGGTGACGCAAAGCAACCCGCTCGTGCTGAAGTTGAGCGCCACCGGCGATGTCATCTGGGAAAAGATCTATACGCTGAACGGGGACGACGAAGTTCACAGCATCCGCGCCTTGCGCGACGGGAACTTGCTGCTGACCGGCTTCACCGATGCGCGCGTGGGCACGGACCCGATCATCGGCAGCCGCGGCAATGGGCTGGTCATGAAAATCACCCCTGCCGGCTCGATCCTTTGGGCCACGGCGGTTCCCGGGTACTGGGGCGTGGGTTTCCGCGACTCGGCCGAAGGACCGGACGGCAGCCTCTACGCGGTGGGTTCGCACGGGGACATCATTTTTGACCTTTATCCATCGATCCTCGTGGCGAAGTTCACTGCGGACGGACAGTTGATTCATCACGTGTCCCTCGGGGAGGACGGCGAGCGGGACAACGTGCTGCCGGACTCGGGGGACACGCCGTACGACTACGCGGCGCAATGTGTGTGGGCTGGCGACTCGCTCGTCGTGGCCGGCACCACGGGCCTGGGGGCGGGGCAGAGCGGATGGGTCTCCCGGCTGACGGATGAGCTGGGGGTTCGCTGGATGAGCGCGTTCGACGGGCCCGCTGGCGCCTATTTGTTAAACCTGGCGGCGACCGACAAGGGGGTTCTCGCGATGGGAGCGATCGACAACCCGTGGCCATCCAAGTTTACCAACCGGACGCCGGCCTGGCTGCTCAGCCTTCCGTGGGAGGGCGTGATGCGGTTCCACCCGACGTCGCGCGTGCGCAGCGGGTATCTGCAGCCGCGGGTGTTCCTCAGCAGCGAAGATTCGGATTTCATCGGGCGGTTCGCGGATGCCGCCGGACGCAGCTATCGGGTGCCGACGGCGCAGGTGCCGTTCGGTCTCAGCAACGCCGTGCCGGCCGCCGGCACGACCCTTCAGCCCGGGGTCCTGACCGCATTCACCACCGCGCGGCTCGATCGCTACGAGCCGTCCGTCATCAGCAACTACGACGAATGGCTGGCCTATTATCAGTTGAGCGGGACGAACGCGGCCCCGGGGGCGGATCTCGACGGCGATGGAGTCCGCAATCTCTGGGAATTTTTCGCGGGCGGTGATCCGTTGACGGCCTCGACCAACACGCCGGTGGGGTTAAGCATTCGCTACGACCATGAGAGCCATCAGGTGACGATTGAGTTTGCGCGGTCCGTCATGGCGACGGGGCAGGCGTTTCATCTGATTTACAGCACGGACCTGCAGCGCTGGTTTCCGGTGAACGGAGTGACCCAGCAGATCATCGCCACGGACGCGACCCTGCAGTGGATTCGGCTCACGCTCATTGAGCCACACATTTACCAGGCGTTCTTCCGCCTGGAGCTTCCGTGAGGGCGAGTGGGAGTTAAACACAGAGGCACAGAGAACACAGAGGACGAAGGGTCGAAAACTGAGATTTCTTCCATCCGTGCGCGTCGATGCGCTCTGGGGTTACCGCGGGAGGCCGAAAATGAGTTCTTGACAAAAATAGGTCACGCGGATGGCGCGGGTGGTGGCGTCTTTGGTTTGAGCCGGGCTAAAATCAAAGCGATCGCGACCGGGGGCATAAGGATGTGAAGTGAGGCTCCGGCCAATTGCCATTTAGACAATGCGGCCATGTCCGAGATGGAAAGGAACCGAATGGAAATCATCTGCGCCAGCATGGATGCCGTAGACGTGACAACGGAGACGAGCAGGATGGCGACTCCGGAGACAATCGGGTGCCGTTGGGCAAAGACAAGCTTGGCCCGCGACTTTTGACCGGGCCGTCTCATGAACGCCCATGCCGCCCACAGCAAGCCCGTGAGGAGGAACGGCCGGGCCAGCACGCCTGAAAAGTACGCCCAATACGGAAGGCCGGTTATGGCGCCGGCGGGCACGAGCTCCCACTTGACCATCAGTTGCTGAAAGAGGGCCGGCACGATCGGCAGGAAGGTCGCGAGTGCGTCGGCGAGACCGGACGCCAAGCAATAGATGGAGACGCCGACCACCATCCACATCGCCCGATCCATCCAGACCTGGCTCTGGTTGATTTTGGCGAATTCGTGAATCAATTCCGGGCCGCCCAGCCGGCTTTGGCCAATCCAGAACGCTTCGGGCTCCGACAGCCCCTTGCTGCGCAGGTGCGCGACGGCGTCCCGCAGATGCGATTCGAGTTCGTCGACGTCCGCCGCGCGCACGGCGGGCGAGGCGGCCAGGTGTTCCCGCCATTTTCGAATGGCGACGTTCAGGTCGAATGGGGTTGGGGATTCCATAGGGAGTTGAGCGCGGATTGAACAATTGTCCATTGAGCCTTCTCGACTTGCAGTTGACGGCGGCCTTCGCGGCGCAGGCGGTAGTATTTTCGTTTGCGACCGGAGTCGCCCTCACGCCACTCCGCTTCGATCAGGTCCTCCTTTTCCATCCAATGCAGCACCGGATAGAGCATGCCTTCCGTCCACTGCAGCCGATCCCCGGAAAGCTCGCGCACCCGCTGGATCAATGCATAGCCATAGCTCTCGCCCTCCGCCAGGAGGGACAACACCAGCGGGACAGTCGATGCCGCCACCAGCTCCTTCGCAATCATGGGTGCATCAAAGCATAGCAGTGCTATGTATGTCAAGGTTGCACAACTGAGCTGAGGGCGCGGGCTGCGCGTGCCTTGGGGCGAAACTCCGACCCTCCAATGCCGACCCTGCCTCCTACGGGTCGAGCATTCCCGTGGTGGCGTCCGACGATTTTTTTCTCCCGCCGCCGGCGAACACTCCCACGCCGGCGGCCCCGCCGGAGGGCAGAAAGTGCATCAGATAGTCCATTGCGCTGGTGGTCTTCTCCTCCATCCAATGGGCGCCGGCTTCCACGGCGTGGCGCGCGCGGGTGGTGTCGAGATGGGTCCGGCTGAGGAGGAACAGCCCTCCGATGAGGAGGGCGGCGCCGAGCGCCAGGAGCTTGAGCAGGCGGCGGAAAATTCTACCGATGAGAAACCCGCCGGCGTAGCTGGCGGCAACGGTTCCGTAGACGGGGAAGGGGGGCGGCGTATCGCTTGGTTGGTGCAGCCAGGCCCAGGTTGCGAAGCCCATGAGACCGAGCGCGAGCAGGAAGGTGAAGGAGCTCAAAGGACTGAAGCCGGCGACCAAACCGAAGAGCCAGCCGGCGAGACCACCGCGTGTCGGAGGATTCACGGCGGCTTTTTAACGCAGGCGGGCCGGGGCGGCAATTCCTCAGCGGAATCGCAACCGCGCCGCTGAGCTGCCGCTATCCGGCAAACGCCGGGCGGCACTCGCCCAGGGGTTGTTGAGAATCGCGGTGCGCTCCGGTCCTGCCGGGGGATTAGGGTGGGCCGGCTTTGAAGCCGGGATTCGGACTCGGCATGGCGGCGCCGATGGACTGGCGCCAGCGATGCAGGTCCTGAAGCAGGGCGGCGGTCCTGGCTGGGTCCTGGCCGGAGAGGTCGTGCGACTCGGAAGGATCCTGGCCGAGATCGAACAGCTCGAGCTGTTGATCCTCGAGGTGCTCGATCAATTTCCACGGCCAGGCGAGGACGGCACTGGCGGGCGCCGAAACGGGCGCGTGATAATAATGCGGGTAGTGAAAGAAGAGCGGCCCGCGGGCGAGGGTGGCGGTGGGATGTTTGAGCAGGGGAGAGAGATCAACGCCGTCTTGGGGCGAATTGGAGGCCTGCAGCCCAACCGCCGGGAGCAGCGTGTAGTACAAATCGGTCAGGCTGACGACCGCGGAACACTCGACGCGCGCTGGGGTCACGCCCGGCCAGCGGATGATGAGCGGCACGCGCAGGCCCCCTTCGTAAAGGGTGCCCTTGCCGGAACGCAGCGGGGCGTTGGTGGTCACGGGGATGGATTGTCGACGATCGGTGCCGAGGTAGCCGCCGTTGTCGCTCGTGAAGACAACGATCGTATTGGTGTCGAGGTGTCGATCGCGCAGGCGAGCGAGCACGCGGCCGACGCTGTCATCGAGGCTTTTGATCATGGCGGCGTAGACCGGATTTTTGTGGGTCAGGCCGGGATGCAGCCGCGTTTCAAAATGGGCGATGTCGGCGGGCTTCGCCTCGAGCGGCGTGTGCGGCGCGTGATGCGCGAGCCAGAGAAAGAGTGGTTTCGCCGTGGCGGCGGCGTGGTCGATGACCTTGAGGGCCTCGTCGGTCAACTGGTCGGTCAGGTATTCGCCGGGCGGGCCGAGGTCGAGGTGCGGCACGTAGCGAAATTCTTCTCCGAATCGCCCGCTGCCGCGATACGGAAAGAAATAGGTGGCGGGGGCGCCCTAGCGCGTGCCGCCGATGTTGAGGTCGAAGCCGTGCGCCTCGGGGTAATGGTCGGCGTCGCCGAGGTGCCACTTGCCAACCAGGGCAGTCAGGTAACCGGCGACCTGGAGCTGTCGAGCAAGGGTTTGCTCGGACAAAGGCAAATCATGGCGGGATTGGGCCTGGAGCAGCATTTGGTTGGTGGGCCCTTGCCGGGAACCCTCGGACCAGATTGTCAGGTGCAGCCGGGCCGGGTGCTGGCCGGTGAGTAACGCCGCGCGGGTGGGCGAGCAAACCGGCGATGGCGCGTAGGCCCGGGTAAAGCGCAGTCCTTCGCGGGCGAGGGAATCCACATTCGGCGTCTCGTGAAGATCCGCTCCGTAGCAGGCGAGGTCGTGCGCGCCGAGGTCGTCGGCCAGGATGACCACGATATTCGGGCGAACGGCCGGTGCGGCGGCGGACAGGAGCGAGGCCGGCCCGAGGCACGCAAAGGCCACCAGCCAGCGCGAAGCAAAAATCCGGACGGTGGCCTTGCGGCGGTAGGGACGGCGGCCGGCGGTCATTTTCGCGCTTCCGGGACGACGGTGAGCGTGACGCGCTGGCCGTCGCGCAGGACGACGATCGTCACGGGTTGCCCGATTTTCACGGCGTCCATGGCGTAGGTGTAGTCGTAGATGTTGGCGATTTTCTGGCTGCCGAATTCGACGATGACATCGCCGCCTTTGAGGCCAGCCTTGTCGGCGGGGGCGCCGGCGCGGACGCCGGAGATTTTGACGCCATTCACCTCGGTGGCGTAGTCGGGGATGGTGCCCAGGTAGGCACGCAGCGTCTCGCGGCTGCCGCCCTGATCGGCGCGGGCGACGGCCAGGTAGTCGGGTCGGTTGGTACTTTGGAGCAGGTCGACGATGAGGCCGTGGGCAAATCGGGTGACGCGTTCGAGACCGGGGTAGTTCAGCGTTTCGGGCCGGTCGGTCGGCCGGTGGTAGTCGTCATGGCTACCGGTGAAAAAATTCAGGACGGGGACGCGCTTGGGGTAGAGGGCGGTGACATCAGTGGGCAGGTAGGGATCGTCCTGCAGCGCGAGGTGGAATGCCGCGGCGACATTGCGCTTTTCGATCAGGCGTCGCCAGGCGCTGGACGAGCCGACGCCCTGGAGGCTGAGGCGGTTGTCACGGAGGCGGCCGACCATGTCGAAATTCACGTTGGCGACGACATTGGATAGCGGAACCGGGGGATGCTCCGCGAAATGGGACGACCCGATCAGCCCGATTTCCTCGCCGGACCAAAGGGCGAAGATCAGGCCGCGTCGGAACTGGTCGGGGTGCTGTTTCCATTCACGGGCAAAGGCGGCGGCGAGTTCGAGGACCGCGGCGGTGCCGGAGGCGTTGTCGTCGGCGCCGGGGTGGATCTGGTGCTCTTCGCCTTTACGTTCCATGGCGGTGCCGGTCTCGCCGTGGCCGAGGTGATCGTAATGGGCGCCGACGAGCACATATTCCGCGGGAGCTGGAGCGCTGTTTTTGTTGGAGGCCGGGGGCAGGACGGCAATGACGTTGGCGTCGGCTTTCTTCACATGCTCGACGGCGGTGCTCAGGCGGAGCCTGGTTTGGGCCAGGGTGAAGCCGGACTCCGCGTGTGGGTTCTCCTGGTCGAGGGCGGTCTGGAGGGTCTTGAGTTCCTTGCCCGATGCGGCGAGGAGGTGGGCGGCGACATTGGTGGTGATGGAGAGGGCGGCGATGCCGGAGTTGCCGACGCTGCTGTCGAAGGCGAGGCCGGCCAGTTCGCCGGGGTTGGGCGAGTTGGGTCCGGTCACGAAGAGGATGGCCGTGGCTCCGTGTTCGCGCGCGCGCATGGCCTTGTAGCGGAGGCTCGCGTAGCGGTTGAGCTCCGCGCGACGTTTGGGGTCGACGTCTTCCGGAACGTAGCGGAAGGCGAGGGCGATCTTGTTGGTCAGATCAAGACCCGCGTAGGAGTCGTAGCTCTCGCCCGGCTTGCCGGGGACGGTCAGCCCGTAGCCCACAAACACCACATCGCCCGACACCTGGCTGTTCGCGGTGAAAGCCAGGGGCCGGAAGTCGGATTCGATTTTGAACGGTTTCTCGGTGTGGTCGGCGAGGACAACGGCGAGTTGATTCTGGTTCGTGACCACGCGGACACCAGCGTTGAAGTCGAACGCCTGCTGGTACCCGCTGAGCCCGGAGCCGGCCAGCGGCGGAACCCGGTTTGTTTCGAGCTGGCGTGCGATGTAATCCGCGGCGAGGCGCGCGCCCTTCGTGCCGGTGCCGCGGCCCTCGAGTTCCGGCGAGGCGAGGTATTGAACGTGCGCTGCCAGGTCAGCGACCGTGATGTCGGGGGACCGCTTGGCTCCGGCCGGAGGCAGGGACGCCTTGGCGTCCGCGGTGGCGTGCTGGGCGGCAGCTTCGGCGAGGCCGGGAGATTTTATGGCAGCGGGACCCGACGCGACGGCGCCGCCGGGAGTGCGGGCGGGCGCCTGGGCGAGGGCCGCGAGGGCACTAGCATGATTCCAGTCTGCCAGGAAGAGTTGAGACTGACTGTCGGGCGTACGGGCCGCCGTCCAACAAAGCTGACGGCCGTCGGGCGAAAACACCGGCAAGCCATCGAAGCCATCGGACGACGTGACGCGGACCGGTTCGCGCGTGCCGGCCGGGTCTACCAGGTAGAGTTCAAAATTGCCGAAGCCGAGTTTGTTGGCCGTGAAGATCACATACTGGCCGGACGGATGGAAATAGGGCGCCCAGGCCATCGCCCCGAAATCTGTCAGCCGGCGGACGTCGGACCCGTCGAGTTTCATCGTGTAAATGTCCGCGGTGGTGCCGCCTTCGTTGAAGCGCCGCCAGAGGATCCGCCGGCCGTCCGGCGAAAAGAACGGGCCGCCGTCGTAGCCCGGCGCGTGGGTGAGGCGCCGCTGGTTGGAGCCGTCGGCGTTCATCAGGTAAATCTCGCCGAACCAGGCGGGGTCAGTCTCCAGGTGCTTCCGTTCCTCTGCCGAAAGGCGGTTGGTTGGATAAGCGTCGCGGAGCGAACAGAAAACGATCTGGCGTCCATTCGGGGAGTAGGCGGCCTCGGCGTCGTAGCCCGGGCTGGACGTCAGCCGGCGCAGCCGCGTGCCATCGCGCCGGGCGGAGAAGATGTCCATCTGCTCGTCGTAGTCCCACGAGTAACGTCGTTGCTGGCCGGAGGCGCGAAACGTGGTCTCGGCCTGCTGTTTTTCCATCGCGCGCGGATCGAGATGCGTCGACCCGAACAGGACTTCATCGTGTCCCGGCCGGAAGAAGGCGCAGGTCGCCTTGCCGATGCCCGGGGACACGCGGCGGCTGGCGCCGCCCTGGAGATCGAGCAGGTAGATCTGGTAAAACGGATTTCCGGGCTCGCGCTCGCTCTGAAAAATCAGGCTCGCGCCGTCCGGGGAGAAGTAGCCTTCGCCGCTGCGGCGTCCGTCGAAGGTCAGCTGGCGGATTCGGGTGACGAAGCGCAGTTCATTGTGGGCCGGGTCGTGCGCCGCGGGCGTGGCACCCGCGGAGTGCGGGTCGGCGGCGAGGGCGCCGGCCGCGCCGGTGATGGCGGCAATGGCGGCAATGGCGACCCAACCGAGAAGCCGCCGGAGCCAGCCGCCGGAATTCGGCGTGCGGGAGCAAAGTGCGACGAGGCCGAAGCGGGTGATCGTAGGACGCGGCGTGGCTGCGGGATCCATGGTCATATTGTCTGGCACCTGAGTTGGCGAGGAGCTTGCCGTTGTCGCGCGCCCGGTGCAACGCCGGAGCGCGACGCCGTGAGGCCGCGGAGCCGGGATGGGCGCGTCCGCAAAGTGTTGGTGACACTTCGTTCGGCGTTCCGGACCGGGGGCCCGTCCGGCGGGGCCCGCGCCGTTGGCCTCGGCGGCCGTTCGTGGGAACTTTCGAGCCGGGTGGCCGGTTTTGGCCTCTGCGGTTTGCAAACCGGCGGCCCGGGCCGACAACTTCGGGCTGCGCTGGCCGGGGCCTTCACGAAATCTTCCGGTTGGCAAATTTTTAGCCGTTGATGTAGTTAACCGACGTGAACGATTCCCGAATGAAAGCACACGATAGCATTTTCTTGTCGACGGTCGGCGCCAGATGGAACTGGACCACGGTGGGCTGTTGGGCGGTGGCGTTGTGTTGCCTTCTGGTGGTGAGCCCGGCCCGCGCGCAAATCGTCATCAACGAGGTTCTGGCCAACAACAAAACGGTCGCGGCTTCGCTCGACAATCCAGACTATTTCCCGGACTACGTGGAGCTCTACAACACGTCGGGCGCCAGCGTGGACCTCGGGGCGGGAGGCTGGCGCCTGGGCGATTCGGGAACCAATTTTGCCTTTGCCGTCGGGACGATCATTCCCGCCCACAGTAACCTCGTGGTTTACTGCGACAGCGACACGACTGTGCCGGGTGTGCACACGGGGTTCGGCCTGAACGCGACGGAGGGTGACACCGTTTATCTTTACCGGAATTCCGCGGTGTCTGAGCTCGTCACGCTGGGCATCCAGGCGGCCGACTACTCCCTGGGGCGCGTCCCGGACGGCACGGGCTCAGTCCAGCTCACGCTGCCCACACCGGGCGACACCAATGTCTCCGTGGCGCTGGGCAATCCTTTCGTGCTCAAAATCAACGAGTGGCTGGCCACCAATTCCGCCGGGGCCGACAAGGACTGGTTCGAAATCTACAACCCGGATTCCAATGCCATCGCGCTGACGGGCCTCGTCTTTGCGGACCGCGGCTCCAGCAACATCGTGTCGTTCCTGCGCCCCACTCCCGCCAACTCCTACATCGCGCCGTTCGGCTTCGTCCAGATCCATGCCTCCGGCAAGGCTAACGACGCGGACGAAGTGGACTTCTCGCTGAGCAGCACCCTGGGCGACGACATCTGGATCTTTGCCAGCAACAGCGCCACCGGCGTGATCGATCACATCTCATTTCTCGGCGGGCAGCAACGCAACGAATCGGAGGGCCGTTTGCCGGACGGCGGCGCCTACCAGGATCAGGCGGGAAACAACCTGAAGCTGAAAAGCCTTTCGCCGGGCGACAGCAATTTCGGCAGCCTCCCGGAGATTGTCATCAACGAGTTCCTCGCCCACGTGGATCCGCCGCTGGAAGACACCATCGAGCTTTACAACCCCACCACCACCAATGTCAGCGTGGGCGGCTGGTGGTTGAGCAATAACCGGAACAACCCGAAGAAATACCAGATCCCCGCCGGAACCATCGTCCCCGCCGGGGGCTACTTCGTCTTTTACGAATACCAGTTCAATGGACCGTCAGCCCTCGAGCCGTTCAATCTCAACTCCGCCCACGGCGGTGAGTTGTTCCTCTTCAAAGCCGATGCGGCGGGCGACCTGCTCGGGTTTCGCCGCGGCGTCACCTTTGACGCCAGCGAGAATGGCGTGTCGTTTGGCCGCTGGGTGAACAGCCAGACGAATGTCGACATTGTGCCGATGGCCTCGCTGACGTTCGGCACGTCGATCACCCGGCTGGATGACCCTTCCTTGACCAATGCATTTCGCACCGGCCAGGGCGCGACCAACAGCTATCCGAAGGTCGGCCCCGTCGTGATCAACGAGATCCATTATCACCCCACCAACCGCCCAGGGGTGCTCACCGACAACAGCCTGGATGAATACGTCGAGCTCAGGAACCTGACCGATCAGCCGTTCGCGCTTTACGACACGAACATCTACACCTACCAGGGCGATATCTACGCGGATGGCCGGACCAACACCTGGCACCTGCGCGGCGGCATCAGCTATAACCTGCCGATGAACGTGACGGTGGCGGCCGAAGGTTACGTGCTGCTCGTCAATTTCGATCCCGAAACCAACGCCACTCAGTTGTTGGAGTTCACCAACAAGTTCCAGATCTCCGGTTACCCGGCTACGGTCGCGATCGTGGGGCCGTACAAGGGCAAGCTCAGCAACGGCGGGGCCTCGCTCACGCTCCTGAAGCCGGATCCACCGCAGGGCCCTCCGCTTCACCTGGATGAGCTGGGCTTCGTGCCCTACACCATGGCGGACTACGTCAAATACAACGACAAGGCGCCATGGCCTCCATCGAATTCCACCAACTCCATCGGGCCCGACGGCTTCGGCCAATCCCTCCAGCGGCTTGTGCCTTCCGACTACGGAAACGAGCCGTTGAACTGGATCGGTGCGAACCCCACCCCCGGTCTTCCCAACGGCCCCGCCGGCCTCGCCACGCCGGTCATCACCGCGGATCCGTCCCCGGTCAGCACGATCGACGGCGCCGCCGTCAGCTTCACGGTCGAGGCCACCGGCACCAATCTCTTCTACCGCTGGCAATACAACGGCGTGCAGATCTCGTGGGCGACCAACGCCACGCTGGTGCTGGAAAATGTGGCCACCAATCAGGTCGGCAACTACCGGGCCATGGTCATCAACGCCGCCGGGACGGCCTACAGCGCGCCCGCCGCGTTGGAGGTGCTCGACAGCGGCTCCGTGACCAACGATCACACCGCGCCGACGGTGGCGTTTGTTTCGCCACAGAGCGGCTCGCAGGTCTCCACGCCGGACATCAACGTGCGCGGCACGGCGGCGGACAATCTCGTGGTGGCGTTCGTCGAGTTGAGCTTGAATGGCGGCGAGTTCTTCCGAACCACCGGCAAACGAACGTGGAGCGCCGACCTCACTCTGAATCCCGGGTTGAACACGCTGCGGGCGCGGGCGACCGATTTGAACGGCAATCAATCGGAGGTGGTCAGCCGCTCGGTGACCTACACCACCAACACGGTCAATTTGATTATTCAGGGTCAGGGCACCGTGAAGGGGCTGACCAGCACGACCCCGCTTGAGATTGGCCGCGATTACACCATCAAGGCGGTGCCGTCCCGGGATCATGTCTTTTTGCGTTGGGCCGGCGATGTTTCCAGCACCAGCCCCAACTTGACGTTCCGCATGGCGACCGGGCTGGATATTGTCGCGGTGTTCATCACCAATCCGTTTGGCGGCGGGGTGGCCGGCAACTACAACGGACTGTTTTATGAAGGCGCGCCCCATGGGGTCCGCCACGAAAGCGCCGGTTCATTCACGCTCACCCTGACGAAAAACGGCGCCTATTCCGCCCGGGTGTTCCTCGCGGGCAAGACTTATCCGTGCCGGGGCACGCTCGATCTGGGTGGCTTTGGCAGCAACACCATCGTCCGTCCCGCGCTGCCGCCGATCCAGGTGCGCTGGCAGGTTGACGTGGAGAGCGGCTCCGACACCTTGGCCGGCAGCATGTTCACCGAGACGTGGACGAATTCGATCGCCGGCGATCGCGCGACGTTCCATGTGCTTTACAACCGCGCGGGCCACGGCGGGCGGTACACCTTCGCCCTGCCGGGCGTGCCCGGCTCAACCAACCAGCCGGAAGGCGACAGCGTCGGGGCCATCCAGGTGGGCAGCAACGGCCGGGTGTTGATGGCGGGAACCTTGGCCGACAATACCCGCTTTGCCCAGGACACGTGGCTGTCCAGGAGCGGCTCGATACCCCTGCATGTGAGCCTTTACCACGGCCAGGGCTTGCTGCTCGGCTGGATCAACCTGGGTCCCATCGCCCCGACGAATCGATTCTCCGGCACGCTGTCCTGGATCAAGCCCGGTGGCATCACCGGAGACCGGGCCGCGCTGGCCTATTATCCGAACGGATTCACCAATGACGCCTCGATTATCGGGTCGAAATACGTCGCCCCGGTGTTCACCAACGAAGTGCTGCGCGCGCGTCAGGCGCAACTGACGCTGGCCGGTGTCGAATTCGATCCCGCCCTGACCTACATCGTGGACCTGCTGCTGGGCGGGCAGGTTTCTTTCAGCGGCGTGGATCGGTTGACCTTCCAGGTCGCCAAACCCACCGGCCTGTTCAGCGGCGCCCTCCAGCGTTCCGGCGAAAAGACGCAGACGCGTTTCAACGGCGTGTTCCTCCAGTCGTCCACCAACGCCTTCGGTTTTGTCCTCGGGACGAACCGCATCGGCCGCCTCACGATGGAAGCGGACCGTTGATCGACGGGCCGCGGAAGAGCTGCAGCCATGACGTGAAGGCCGGGCCGGCTCGCGCCCGGCCCACTGCAATCGAACGGCTGGCCGGACCTGTCCGGCGGCCCGGAACTGCCGGGCACTCCCCGCGGTTGCGCAGTCACTCCGTGAGCAGCGGCTCCATTGCAGTCGACAGGACTTGTTCCACCTCCGGGGCCACATTCGAGAAACGCGGATCGGTTTCGTAGCCGCCCTCTTCGTAGGCAGCGGCGGTTCCGATGTACCACGGTCCATAGTCCCCGTAGGCGGCCACGGCGACAAATTGATCGGGCCGCCGGGCCTTGGCCGCCAGCTGATATTCCACGAACAGCTCGCCCGGCAGGTGCAAAATTCGGGCGCGCCCGAGCCGGAGGCAGCCGAGGTCCACCTGGTGACCCGACTGACACCGCCGCAGCCATGCGAGGCGCGAGGCGTGTCCTTCCAATGTCAGGCGCGGGTCACCTTGGCGGAGTTCGGCCTCCAAGGGAGCGGCCTGCAAGTGATGGGAGACGGGCAGGGCCACCGCACGATGAATCCACCGAACATCCCGGGCCGAGATGGGTTCGCGCTTGGTCTCGTTCCAGGCCCGCGTCATGCCGTCGGCGAGGCGCTGGGCGAGCGCCAGGCGGTTGGTCGGGCTTCCGTCGTTATACTTGCCCGCGGCCACGTTGCCGCCGGCCCCATTGAAGTGAACGTGCAAGGCGGCGGGAATGGCCAGCTGGCGAAGGAAGCGGGCGACTCCCGGAAAATCGGGATTGGGCAGGCCGGTCCGGTAATAACTTTGGGGGTGTGTGGCGTAATAGCTGAGAACGGCGAGAGGTTGGTTGGACTGCCAGAAGCTGACTAGTGAAACCATCGGATCGATGACTCCAACGGGCTCCGCCCGCAACGCCGGGTCCGGAGCGCTGGAGTAGCGGACCGCGCGAATCCGGCCATCGGTTCCAGGAATTCGCCGGTTCGAGGCCACGTCCTCCACCCGGGCCTGGCCCAGCCCGAGATGCGTTACGACCCTCGCCTGCGGCACGGCCCGCGACACCGCCGCCGCCAGGTTCGAAATGACCTGCCGCTGAAACGTGCCCTCATACTGCCCCGCGCTCAGGCCCGCCTCGCGCAGAATCTTCTCCGCAGTAAAGTCGCACTCGGGCGCGTCATGCTGGTGCAGCGCGTGGACGGCGACGCGGGCGGCGGTCGTCCCGGCCGCCGTGGCCAGCGCTTCGCGAAAGCCATCATGCCCTCCATTGGCGATCCCAATCCAATCGATGGCACACAAGACCACAGGATCTCCGGCGCCCAGGAGGACAATGCCCTTAGCCCGCAAGCCTAAATCCCATCGATTTGTCGCAGGATCATACGCGAGTCGCGATCCGACCGGCGGAGTCGCATCGATGTCAAACGTCGCCAGGCGCAGCGGGGCGGGCTCGGCGCCGGGCAGTGGCGTCAGGCCGAGATGGATGGCGCTCGCGATCGCCAGGGGGATCCACGGGATGATGCGACCGCGCACGAGACGGGTGGGGCGGGACGGGTTCATGGCCGGAACCTTATGGGATGAGCACGGTGGCGGGCAATCATGCAAGAGTTGGAGGCCGCGGAGTCCAGGTAGGCCAAGGTGTTACTGGACAAACCGTATCTCTTGTTGAAACCTTTGCCGGGCACAGCAATCAAGGATGATCCAAACGCGAAGGGCGAGGCGATGTTTCGAAATATTGGCGTGTGTCGATTATGACCCGAATGGTTTGGCTCGTGATAGCCCTGCTGATGACCCTCGGTCTCGCTCTGGTGTCGGCCGACTCCAAGGAGATGCGAATCAGCCGGCGGGCGAATTTGTCCACCGTCCTGAGCAACGTGCCCAACGATTCCATTGTGCGCCTGGGCTCGGGCGTTTTTCCCGTGGTGCCCACCATGGTCTTCAGCAACGGGCTGGGCGGGATCAACCTGTTCAACAAAACCAACCTCACGATCGAGGGCGTCCCGGGCGAAACCGTCATCGACGGACGCAGCGACCTGGGCGAAGTGCTGCTGATTACGAATTGTTCCCACGTCGTGCTCCGCGGGCTGACCGTTCTGGGCCGGGTGGAAACCAACTACACCCTGGCCGCCGGCATCGGGCACGTCTGGGGCAGTGTCGGCATCTACGCCTGCGAGAACCTGACCGTCGAAGGGTGCCGGTTTATCGATGGTCACGACCACGGGATTCACGACCTGGGCGCACAGCCGGGATGGAACCTGATCTCGACCAATGAGATCGTCATCCGCGGGAATTACTTTGAGAATTTCGGCAGCGCGCGGAGCAACGAGACGACGGTGGTCGACGGCACCGCGGTGGTGCCGACCGGCTGGCTGGTGGAGAGCAACGAGTTTCAAGCCTGCCTCCGCTGTGTCGAGCCCTACTCGGAGGGCGACGAGGTCCCGAATCTCTTCTTCAACTGCGTCATCCGCGGCAACCGCATGATCAACACCCTCGATGCGGCCATCCTCACCGCCGGCTCCACCAATGGCCAGAACCTGCGGATCGAAGGGAATTACATTTCGAACGACGTGGGCTACAGCCGAAGAGGAACGAACATCCACGGCCAATACGCCATCTTCCTCAACGCCGGGAACGGCCATGTCGTCCGCGGCAACCAAATCGTCAATCCCTCCTACATGGGCATCGCCCTGGGCGGCGGCAGCCTTGCCATGGCGGATGTGGTGGTCGAAGGGAACACCATTTCCGATGTGACCTCCGACCGCCAGGGCATCGGCATCCAGACCTACTGTTCGGCCGGCCCGGAGCTGCGCAACATCCAAATCAAAAGCAACCTGATCACCCGCACGCTGAACTGCGGTATGCAGCTGCTCTCGTTGCGGGACAGCCTTGTGCAGGACAATGTCTTGATTGATCCATGCCTCGTGTCCGAGCCCGGGGTCGCCATTCAACTCGCGGCCGTGGGCGTCGTCTATCACACCAACGTGATGATTCGGCAAAATCAAATCACCGACTTGACCGGTGCGATGGTGAGCGGCATTGCGGTCCACGCTGGTTCCCGATCCATTCAGCTGCGGGATAACTGTATCAGTGGCGGAACGGCGGGTCCGCTGACGAATAGCGCGGGCGGCGAGACCATTTTCTCCAACCGAGGTTATGGCTGCGCGCCCGTGTTGCGCCCGGTGGTGATCAATGAGTGGAAACGCAAGGTCAGTCATGATTCGAACGACGAGACGGACGACGCGGGCGACGGGGGTGGGGACGAGGCGGAGGATTCGAGCTGGTTCGAGATCTACAATCCTTCCAATTTCTCCGTCGATCTCGGGGGTTACTCCCTTTCGGATGAGTTGGAGGAGCCATCCAAGTTTTTCGTGCCCGATGACGGGCGCCAGATTCTCCCGCCGGGTGGTTTCATGGTGGTGTTTGCCGACGGACGCTCGTTTCCCTATGTGTCGGGTTCGTGGAGCATTCACGCGCCATTTGAAATTGATTCCGCTGACGGCGGGATCGGGGTGTTTGCCAACGGTCACCCGATCGATTACCTGACCTTTACCGGATTGCCCCAAGATGTGTCGGAGGCTCGCTTTCCGGATGGCAGTGGACGCCGGTATTATTTCGAACAGTCGACACCCGGCGCTGTGAATTCCGGGTCGGTCCTGCCGCGTTTGCTGGAGGTCGAAATGGCGCCGGGAGTCAACATGAAGTTCCGCACGGTGGCCGGACTGCGGTATCAGGTGGAATACGCCGACGACCTGAGCTTGGGCATGTGGGCGGCGCTGGGTGACGCGTGGACCGCGGCTGGAGCGGTGGGACAGTTCACTGACGCAGCGCGCACCAACTCGACAGGGTTCTACCGGATCAAAGTTCTGGCCGATTGAGCCGGGCTTGGGTCGCGTCACGCCTCCCGAAAGGGCATGTGTCCGCGGTTGCGCCCGTTCTTCACGCCCTGTTAGTCTGCGGCGCATGGCAAACACGTTCGGCCATCTGTTTCGCATCACGACCTGGGGCGAGTCCCACGGCGGTGGCGTCGGCGTGGTGGTGGATGGCTGCCCGCCGCGAATCGCATTGACGGAGGCGGACATTCAGCCGGATCTCGATCGCCGCCGGCCCGGCCAATCCAGCATCACCACCCCGCGGAAGGAGACGGACACCGTGCAGATCCTGTCGGGGACCTTCCAGGGCCAGACCCTCGGCACGCCCATCAGCATGTGGGTCAAGAACGAGGATCAGCGGTCGGATGCCTACGATGAGATGGCGGAAAAGTTCCGGCCGTCGCACGCCGATTACACGTATTTCGCCAAGTTCGGAATCCGGGCCTGGCCGGGCGGCGGGCGGAGCAGCGCGCGCGAGACGGTCGGCCGCGTGGCCGCCGGCGCCGTCGCGCGGAAAATTCTGCGCGAATGGTTCGGCGTCGAGGTCCTTGCCTACGTTTCGCAGGTCCACCGCGTCCGCGCCTCCGTCAACCCCGACGAGGTCCGCGTCGGCGAGATCGAGGCCAGCATCGTCCGCTGTCCGGACGCCGCGGTGGCGGACCGGATGATTCGCGTGATCGAGCGGGCCCGGCGGGCGGGCGACAGCGTGGGCGGCATCGTCGAAGGGGTGGCGCGGGGCGTGCCCGCCGGCTGGGGCGAACCGGTGTTCGATCGGCTCGAGGCCGACCTGGGCAAGGCCATGCTCAGCTTGCCCGCGTCGAAAGGTTTTGAGATCGGCTCGGGGTTTGGTTGCGTGGAGATGACCGGCCGGGAGCATAACGACGCCTTTCGCGCGCGCCGGGGCAAGGTCTACACCGTGACCAATCGCTCAGGCGGCGTCCAGGGCGGCATTTCCAACGGCGAAACCATTCACTTTCGTGTCCCGTTCAAGCCGGTCGCGACCGTCATGCATCCGCAGGACACGGTCGACATCCGGTTGCGGAACACCACGCTGAAGGGCCGGGGGCGTCACGATCCGTGTGTGCTGCCGCGGGCGGTGCCCATGGTGGAGGCCATGACGGCCCTCGTGCTCGTGGATCATGCCTTGCGCCAACGTGCGCAAGGCGGAAGAAAGGACTGAACTATGATGGTGCTCTTTGTGCACGGCTGGAGTGTTCGTCATACCGACACGTACGGCCAGCTCCCCGCCTGGCTGGCCACACAGATCGGGCCGGACGGCGAACGGTTTTCGATCGAGGACGTCTTCCTTGGGAAATACATCAGCTTCGACGATGCGGTGACCATGGACGACATCGCCCGCGCGCTGGAGTTTGCGGTGCGGGACAAGCTGGGTGGACGGCTCGAGAAAGGCGAACGCTTCGCGGCCATCACCCATTCTACCGGCGGACCGGTGGTTCGCGCGTGGATGGACCTTTACTGGAAGGACAAGCTGGAGCGCTGTCCGCTCAGCCACGTCATCATGCTGGCGCCGGCCAATCACGGCTCGGCTCTCGCCCAGTTGGGCAAAGGGCGGCTCAGCCGGATCAAAACATTTTTCGAGAATGTCGATCCGGGCCAGCGCGTGCTCGACTGGCTGGAGCTCGGGAGCGAGGGCTCCTGGGCCTTGAATCTGAGCTGGCTGGACTATGACTGCGTGCCGGAAGGCGTCTATCCGTTCGTCCTGACCGGCCAGAGCATCGACCGCAAGCTTTACGATGCGTTGAATTCCTACACCGGCGAGCCGGGCTCCGATGGCGTCGTCCGCGTGACCGCGGCCAACTTGAATTACGGCTACCTTCGGCTGATTCAACAAGACGACGCCCTGAAAGTGGAACGGCTTCGGCGCACCGCCCGGACCGCCTGGGGCGTTCTCCCGGGGCGCTCTCACTCGGGAGAGGAAATGGGCATCATGCGCAGCGTGACCCTGGCCAACGCGGCCACGCATCCCACCGCGCAGTGGGTGCTGCGATGCCTGGGCGTCGCCAGCGCCGCCGCCTACAATCGGCTGGCCACCGAGTTGGAGGCGCTCACCGCGAAAACCCAGCAGGACGAACGCGTGGAAAAAGTCCGCGCGCTCTTCGGCCGCCGGACCTATCCCAATCCCCGTCACACCATGATCGTTTTCCGCCTCGTCGACGACCGCGGCGAGGTTCTGGCTGACTACGATCTCTTTTTCACGGCGGGGCCGGGCTACGACGAGGACGAGCTTCCCGACGGCTTCTTTCGCGACCGCCAGCGCAACCAGCGCAGTCGCGGCAAGCTGACCTACTTCCTGAATTACGATGTGCTCGAGTCCGGCCTGGACACCAAGGGGCTTCAGGGAAAATTCGGCTTCCGCCTCGTGGCGCGCCCGGACGCCGACCCCGAACATCCGAAGCTCATTTTTTACCGGCCCCTGGATTTCCGCGGGACGGCGAAGCAGGTGGAGCAATTCCTCATTCCCAACGAGACGCTGATGGTTGAGATCCAGATGCAGCGCCACGTCGACGCTGCCGTGTTTCAAATCGAGAATGATTTGCGGCCGAGCCCGATTGACCCGACGCCCACCGGCCGGCTCGTCGATCGGTAAACACCCGCGCGGCGGGCCGGTGCGAGGACGCGCGAGGGCCCGCGAGGACGCGGGCTCGACGTAGCGCACGCCTCCGGCGTGCAAGTGAGGCGGCGTCCCCGCCGCCCGGTGCGCGGAAGAGTGAAGCGGACCGGATTCGGCGACGCCTGAGGCGTCGGGACCTGCCCGCAAGGACCCGCGAGGAGCATGGCCGCCTTCGCCCCGGCGATCGTGGAACGTCCGTCGGAATTCGGGCGCGCGCTCGCGCTCAGATGTGGGCGAGGCGCCCAACGGTCTGCATCCACCACTCCACCAGCTCCGGCCCGGCAAACATCCAGAGCACGGCCGCCGCGGCGATGTAGGGGCCGTAGGGCAGGCGACTGGACCATTCCTGGCGGCGCAGGAGGATGAGCAACAGCCCGACGGCGGCGCCCAGCATCGAGCTGATCATCAGCGAGAATGCCGCGGCCTTCCATCCGAGGAAGGCCCCGATGGCGCCCATGAACTTGACGTCGCCGAAGCCCATCGCTTCGCGCGGCAGGACGACCCGATCCGCCACAACCTCCATGCGGGGCACCGACTCCGGATCGAACTCGTCGTCCCCCACGCGCAGCTTGTCGGGGCTCAAGCGGACGGCGCAGGCGCCATACTTCCGATCGAGCAGCTCGACGGATGCGGCCTCGATCGTCACCGCGTCGCTCGGGCGATAGAACATCTCCTCGAACGGCACCTCGCGGTCGGGCAGGACCACGCCGGTTTCGGTGAACACGATGCGACTGCCCGCCGGCAGGTCGATTTTCTGCCGGCCGAAGAGCAGCTTGCCAATCCGGACCACGGCATAGACCACTCCCGCGCCGAAGGCCATGCCGACAAAGCTCCATAGCAAACCCAGGGCATGCGAGTCCGTCCGGTGCAGTTGCGGTACGGCAAACGAGCAAACGGCGCCCGCGACCATGCCGCCAATGGTGATCTCGTCCGGGATGATGTAGTGCTCGAAATCAATGAACGTCGCGACGATGAAGCCCGCCAGGATGAGACAATAGGCGAGCGCGACCAGGGCGGAGCCATGGCCGGCCGCGAGCCAGGCCATGAGAAAAGCCAGGCCTGTCAGCAGCTCGACGAAAAAATATCGTGACGGGATGGCCGCGCGGCAGTTGGCGCACCGCCCGCGCAGGAGCAGCCAGGTGACCAGCGGCACGTTCAGGTACCAGGGGATCGAGTATTTGCACTGCGGGCAATGGGACGGGGGCGAGACGACGCTCAGGCCGAGCGGCATCCGGTAAATGCAGACATTGAGGAAACTGCCCACGATGCTGCCGAACGCGAATAGCACGACCGACCAAAAATGAAACGGCACGGCAGCCCAGATTTCGGGATCAAGCACGCGGTTCATTCAGGATAAACATTGCGCCGCAACGCGGCGCGCATCACTTCTATCGGCGCCGTTTGGCCGGTCCAAAGCTCCAACGCCCGCGCCCCCTGGTAAAGCAGCATGCCCAGGCCGTTCGCCGTCCGACACCCCGCCGCCCGCGCCGCGGCCAGGAATCGCGTTTCCGCCGGACGATAGATCATGTCGTAGGCCGCCCGGGCGCGGCTCAGCGAAAAACGCCTCGAATCGAACGGCAGCTCGTCGCCACCCTTCAACCCCAGCGACGTCGCGTTCAAGACCAAATCGAGCCGCCCGGCCGCCGCGTCCGCCGCGTCCGCCGCGTCCGGATACCCCACCGCCACTCGCACCCCCGGGTGACGCCGCCGAATCTCCGCCGCCACTTCCTCCGCTTTGGATGGCGTGCGGTTGACCAGGTGCAGCGCCTGCACATTTTCGCCGGCCAGCTTTAAGGCCGCCGTCCGCCCGGCTCCGCCCGCGCCCAGCAACAACACCCGGGCCCCGGCCAGTTCCAGGTTTAAATCCTCCCGCAGCGATCGCGTGATCGCGTCCGCATCCGTGTTGAAACCGTGGCTGCGCACCGCGTCGGGCACCTCGGCGCCAAACGCAACCAGCGGCCGCCACTCGCCGGCGCGGTCGCGTCCCTCGAAGCGCACCGTGTTCACCGCGCCCCAGGCCGCGGCCGACGCGTCCAGCACGTCGACCAACCCGACGGCCAGCAGCTTGTGCGGCACGGTCAGGTTGAGGCCCATGAACTTCATGGCCATCGCGCCCGCCAGCGCCTCTCGCAGCCGATCCGGCGGCACCTCAAACGCCAGGTAACGCCAGTCCAACCCCAGCGCCGCCAGCCCCGCGTTCTGCATCGCTGGCGACGCGGAGTGGTGGATGGGCTGGCCGTAGACCGCGCAATAGCGGGTCGTGGCGCTGATGGGATGGGCGAACGGCGCGGACACGCGGGCGTTATAGAATGGCCGCCGCGCAACCTTCAACCTTTCGTTGTGCGCGGGAACCGCGCGCACAACCCGGGGCGGCCCGGAGATTCTAACGCTTGCCCTTCAGAATCTCGAAGCGGCTGGTTCCCGCCGTTTGAAAATGGAGCACCACGCCCTTCTGCGGATCGGAGTCCCGCAGGGCCTCATTGAACTGCTTGACCGAGGTGACCGGCTTGAGATTGACCTCGGTGATGATGTCGCCCGGCCGGAGGCCATGCCGTTGCGCCGGGCTGTTGCGTTCCACTTCAGTCACGATGACCCCGGCCTTCCGCTCGAGGTGAAAATGTTCCGCGTGCTCGCGCGTCAGCGTGTCGACCTTGAGCCCAAGCGCGCCGGGAGTCTTGGGGCCGGCGGCATCCGGAGCCGGGCTCCGGGCCAGCGCCGGCTTTGGCGCGGGCGTCCGCTGCTCCTCGGACTCCGGCCAGGCCTCGGGCCGGACGTCCACCTGCAACTTCCGACCGAACCGGTGCACGTCGAGCGCGACCCGCGAGCCAATGGCCTTGCCCCGAATCTCGTTTCGCAGTTCCTGGGGCGACGCGACCGCCTGCCCGTCGACGGCAAGAATGACATCACCCGGTTTCAGCTCGGACTTGGCCGCCGGGCTGCCCGGGGGGATGGCGAAAACCACCACGCCGTCCTTCACACCCGTCACGGCGTCGCGGTATTCGCTGCTGTCCCGCAGGCTGTGGATGCGCACACCCAGATAGGCGCGCGTGAAATGGCCCTGGTCGATCAGCTGGTCGGTGACCTCCCGGACCAGGTTGGATGGAATGGCGAAGCCAATGCCCGTGCGCAGCCCGCGTATGAGCGTGTTGATGCCGATGACCTCGCCGTGGATGTTGACCAGCGGCCCGCCGCTGTTGCCCGGGTTGATGTTCGCGTCGGTTTGCAGGAAATCCTGATCCATCGCCGGATCATCCAGAATCCGGCTCCGCCCCTTCGCGCTGATGTGCCCAAACGTCACGCTGTAGTCCAGGTCCAGCGGGGCGCCAATCGCGATGGAAAAATCGCCGACCTGGACGGCGCGGGAGTTGCCGAGTTTCGCCACCCGCAGGGTCTGGCCGGCCGGATCGATCTTCAAAACCGCCAAATCGCTCTGCGCGTCCACCCCGCGGACCACAGCGTCAAATTCCGTTCCATCCATGAGCCGTACGCGCACCCGGTCGGCGTCCTCGATCACATGCCGGTTGGTCACAATGTAACCCTCGCGACGCACGATGATGCCGGAGCCTTCCCCGTCGAAGACCGGCTCCCGGGCGTCCGGCCCTTCCTCGGCCGGGTCGGCTTCGGCGGGGGCCTTGGGCTTGCGCTCGGCCGGGGGCGGCACCTCCTCCTTTTTCTTCTCCGAGCGGCGGCGGCGTTCGCGATTCCGGTCGGAGTCGGGTGGGGACGAACGCGGCTCACGTGGCTCGCCCGGTTCGCGCGGCTCCTCCAGACGCTCCTTGAATTCGTCCGGCAGCATGTCGAAAAACGGGTGGCCCTCGAGTGCGGTCATTCGACGGTGGGGCCGATGCGCGACGCTGACGACCACGACGGAGGGGGTGACGTTGGAAGCCACGTCGACGAAGGCCTGGTTGAGCAGCCGCGCAATTTCTGCAGCCGGCGGTGCCGCCGGCGACGGGGGCGGGTCCGCCCGGCCGCTCAGGCAAATCCCGCCAATCAGGCCGGCCATGGTCCAGCGGGCCATCGCGCCGGGGCGCGCCCGGGCGGGACAGGAAGGTGTCAGGTCGGGGATGACGGAGAGCATGGCGTTCATTTCGCTGGTTCGACGGCGTCCGGTGGACGGCAGACTGTCATACTATCGGGAGAATGCCAGCGGGATTGAGGTGGCGCCAATTTTTGAATGGGCACGGCGGACCGGGCTGTTAGATTGCCGCCCATGCGCACCGTGATATACCCCGGCAGCTTTGATCCGCTGACGAACGGGCACCTGGACATCGTGCTCCGGGCAGCCCGCCTTTTCGACCGGGTGATCGTGGCGGTGGCGGGCAACGAAAGCAAAAGCCCTCTGTTCAACGTGAAGGACCGGCTGGCCCTGGTCCGGGAATCGGTCGCGGACTTGCCCAATGTCGACGTGGACGCCTTTGACGGCCTGCTGGTGGACTACGTGATCAAGCAGGAAGGCCAGGCGGTCATCCGGGGCCTGCGGGCCGTGTCGGATTTTGAGTTCGAGTTTCAGCTCGCGCTGATGAACCGCAAGCTGAACGAGCGGGTGGAGACGATTTTCATGATGCCAAAGGACACCTACACCTTTCTCAGCTCGCGCATCGTCAAGGAGATCGCGCGGCTGGGCGGGGACGTCGAGGCGTTCGTGCCGCCGCGGGTGGTGCGGGCCCTGCGAAAGAAGTTTGGTTTTTCCTAGGCGATGGCCCTAAGTTGGGCCGCGATCATGGCTCGGGCCGGGGACCATCTGAGCCAAGGTGAGCCGAATCCGGCGCCCGGCGACGGCGCCGACCACCACGGCGGAAACAACCACGGCTGAATATGACACCAACCATCAACCTGAGGCATCTGGAGGATCAGTCGGCCCATTTGCAGGGCGAATGCCTGCCGGCCGAGATCGAGCTCGACAGCGGGGACGAGATGATCGCGTTGAGCGAGCCCCTGCGCTACGACCTGGAAGTTCAGCAGATGGAACACGCCCTTCTGATCCAGGGCCGGCTTGAGCTGCCCATGGAATGCGAGTGCGTCCGGTGCCTGAAACGCTTTCATCAGGACCTCACGATCGCCGATTGGGCCTGTCACATCCCCCTGGAAGGCGAAGAAAAGGCATTGATTACCAACGATTGCGTGAGCTTGACGCCGTACATTCGCGAAGATATTTTCCTCGCCCTTCCGCAGCACCCGCTGTGTGATCCGAATTGTCGCGGGCTCAAAACGCCCAAGTCAGCGGCAGCGGGGCCGGGAGTCGTCGGCGACGGCAGCAGTCCGGGCGGAGCCGCGGAAAGCGGTGAAACGTCGCCGTGGTCGGCGTTGGATAAACTGAAACTTTGACCTTGAACTGAAGATTTATGGGCGTTCCCAAGCGAAAACCATCGACGAGCCGTCAACGGATGCGACGGGCATATAACAGCGTTTTAAAGCTGCCTCAGATCAGCAACTGCCCGCAGTGCGATGCGCCCTACGTGCCGCACCGCGTCTGTCCCGCGTGCGGTTTCTACAAGGGTCGTCAGGTTCTTTCCGTCACCGCCGGAGCGTAGTTTTGAGAGCGCGGTGGGGCTGAACCTTCACTGCGCTCTTTTCGTCTATGCGCATCGCGGTGGATGTCATGGGGGGCGACCACGGTTCCCCTGTGGTCATCGACGGGGTCCGGATGGCCCTGGCCGCATTGCCCGCCCTGACGGAAGTCCTCCTGGTCGGGAAACAAGCCGAGATCGAGGCGGGCCTCAGCCGCGTGGGCTGCCAGGACCCCCGGATCACGGTGGTCCACGCCCCCGACGTCATCACGATGGAAGACAAGCCCCTCGAGGCGGCCCGACGGAAAAAGGAATCCTCCATGGTCCGGGCGATCGAGCTGGTGCGCGATGGGAAGGCCGAGGCCTTGATCTCGCCCGGCAACACCGGCGCGCTGGTGGCGGGTTCCACCCTGCGGATTGGCCGGCTCGGTCCGGTCGAACGCGCCCCCCTGGCAGCGGTCATGCCGTCCGCCACGCGGGAGTTTGTGCTGCTCGACGTCGGCGCGAATCACGAGTGCACCCCCACCCACCTCATGCAGTTCGCCATCATGGGGTCCGTCTACTCGCGCGCCATCCTCCGCCAGGACCAGCCCCGCATCGGCGTGCTGAGCAATGGAACCGAGGAGACCAAGGGCACGGAATTGACCCGGGATGCCGCCCGGCTCTGTCGCGACGCCGGCCTGAACTTTTTGGGCTACGTCGAGGGCCACGACTTGTTCGCCGACCGCGTGGATGTGGTGGTGACGGACGGATTTGTCGGCAACATCGTTCTCAAGTCGATTGAGAGCATTGCCAGGGCCATTCTCGGCAATGTGAAGCGGGAGTTGATGGCCGGGCCCGTCCGGCGGCTGGGCGCGCTGCTCGCCCGCGGCGCCTTTGTGCAGCTGAAGCGGCGCATGGATCCCGAGGCCTATGGCGGCGTCCCGTTGCTGGGCTTGAATGGCCTCGTGATCAAGGCCCATGGCTCAGCCCGGGAACGGGCCATCATGAACGCCATCCGCGTCGCCACCGAAACCATCCGCCATCGCATGAACGACTCCATCGCCCGCGAGATTTTACAGGCGACTGAACGCCTCGGCCTGATGAAAAACGTTGCGCCCGCGCCGACGGGCGCCGAAGCATGAGCACCACACAACTGTTCAAAAACCCCCGGGCCGCCCATGGCTTTAAAGGGCGGACCTGCTCCATCGCGGCCGTTGGCTCCTACGTGCCCGAACGCGTCCTCACCAACGCCGAGCTCGAGAAAATGGTCGACACCACCGACGAATGGATCACGAGCCGCACCGGCATCCGGGAACGCCACATCGCCGCTGAAAATGAGTTCACCTCGGACATGGCGGCCCAAGCCGCCCGGCGCGCCATGGAAAAGGCCGGCATCACCCCGGACCAGATCGACCTGATCATCGTCGCCACCATCACGCCGGACATGCTCTTCCCGGCCACCGCCTGCCTCGTCCAACACAAGCTCGGCGCCAAACGCGCCGCGGCCTTCGACATCGAGGCCGCCTGCTCCGGTTTCATCTACGCCCTCGAGATCGGCCAGCAGTTCATCATGTCCCGCGCCTACAACACGGTGCTCGTCATCGGCGCGGAACGCCTCTCGTCCATTGTCAATTGGAAGGATCGCAACACCTGCGTCCTCTTCGGCGACGGCGCCGGCGCCGCCATCCTGCAGCATCGCCCGGACGCCCACGGGCTGCTCACGGCCTGCATGGGCGCGGATGGCGAGAAAGCGATGCTCCTCTGCATGCCGGGCGGCGGCAGCCGCATCCCGGCCACCGCCGGCTCCGTCGAGGCCGGCCTGCACCACCTGCAGATGGACGGCAAGGAGACGTTCAAGAACGCCGTCACCGCCATGCTCACCGCAGCCCAGGAGGCCCTGCGGCGCTGTGAGATCGACATCTCCCAGATCAAGTTGATGATCCCCCACCAGGCCAACCGCCGGATCATCGACGCGGTCGGCGATCGACTCGGGGTCAAACCGGAACAGGTCTTCGTCAATGTCGATCGCTACGGCAACACCAGCGCCGCCAGCGTCGCCATCGCCCTCGACGAGGCCGTCACCCAGGGCCGCCTCCAGCGCGGCGACCTCGCCCTCCTCGTCGTGTTCGGCGCCGGGCTCACCTGGGCCGCGGCGGTCATCGAGTGGTGACGGTGGCCCCCGCCTGATTTCGCGCTTTCCAGTGGCCGGCGCCTGGCGCATCGTTGCGCCATCATGAAGCGAATCGGTCCCTGCGCCCTGGCCGTTGCCCTTGTCCTGTCCGCCTGGCCCGCGCCGGCCGAATTTGTCGACGCCGACGTCTGCGTCTACGGCGGCACTTCCGCCGGGATCGCCGCCGCCATCCAGGCCAGTCGCATGGGCCGGACCGTGGTGCTGCTCGAGCCCGGGCCCTACCTCGGCGGCTTGACGACCGGCGGGCTCGGAGCGACGGACATCGGGAACAAGGCGGCCATCGGCGGCATTTCCCGGGAGTTCTATCAGCGCGTTGCTCGGCACTACGCGGCCGACTCCGCGTGGGTGCAGGAGACCCGCGCCGCGTATTTTGCCAAACGCAGCCCCGGCCAGAACGCGGCGGTCGACCTCTCGGCCCCCGGCGCCACCATGTGGACCTTCGAACCCCACGTGGCCGAACGGATCTTCGCCGACCTGCTCAAGGAATCGTCCGTCACCGTCTATCTCAACCAGCGCCTCATGACCGTCCGCAAAGACAAGGCGCACATCAACGAGCTGGTCACCGAGGAGGCCGAGGTCTTTCGCGCCCGCATGTTCATCGACGCCACCTACGAAGGCGACTTGATGGACAAAGCGGACGTTTCCAATGCCGTCGGACGCGAGTCCAACCGGGAATACGGCGAAACGCTCAACGGCATCCGCGCCGAGACGCCGCACCACCAGTTCGTCGTCGCCGTCGACCCATATGTCGTGCCCGGCCGCACCAACAGCGGGCGGTTGCCCCTCATTCAGGAAGGCGATGGCGGCCGGCCCGGCGACGGGGACGACAAGGTGCAGGCCTACAATTATCGCCTCTGCTTTACCACCAACGAGGCCAACCGGCTGCCCGTGCTGCCGCCCGACGATTATGACCCCGCCCGCTATGAGGTGCTGGCCCGCTACTTCGAGGCGCTGGCGGCCGCCGGACGAAAACCTGCCCTGGCCGAGTTTTGGAACCCCCTTTGGATGCCGAACCAGAAAACCGACATCAACAACAACGGGCCGTTCTCCACGGATTTCATCGGCGCAAACTATCGCTACCCCGAAGGCGATGCCGCGACCCGCGCCCGCATCGCCACCGAACACGAAGACTATATCCGCGGATTCTTAACCTTCCTCGCGACCAGCCCGCGCGTCCCGGCGTCCATCCGTGACGAGATGAAACGCTGGGGGCCGGCCCGCGACGAGTTTTCAACCACCGGCGGCTGGCCGCGGCAGCTCTATGTCCGGGAGGCGCGCCGGATGGTCTCGGATTACGTCATGACCGAAAGCCACTGCCGTGGCAAAGTGGTCGCCGAGGATGCCATTGGCCTGGCCGCCTACAACATGGACTCGCATAACTGCCAGCGAATCGTGAAGAACGGCCGCGTCGAAAACGAGGGCGACGTCCAGGTCGCCCCCATGGCCCCGTACCCCGTCTCCTACCGCGCCATCGTTCCCAAACGCAATGAGGCCGACAACCTGCTCGTGCCCGTGTGCCTCTCCGCCTCCCACATCGCCTACGGCTCCATCCGAATGGAGCCCGTGTTCATGATTCTCGGACAGTCGGCCGCCACCGCCGCCGTGCTCGCCATCACCGACAAGGTCACCGTCCAGAAGGTGGACTACGAAAAGCTCCGGAAAGCGCTGCTGCAGGGTCGACAGGTCCTCGAGTGGACCGCCGCCGCCAGCCGCCCAAAGGAAAAAAAGTCCAAGTCGTGAAGTCCAGGCCGGGGCGGCTCGCAAGGCGGCCTAGCGCGCGCCGCGCAGGCGCTGCACCAGTTCCAGGTTGGCCGTGGCGATCGGGTCGCCCGGGTTCAGCCTGAGCACGGCTTCAAACTGGGCCCGCGCCTCCTCCACCCGCCGTTGGTCCAGGAACAGTTTCCCCAGGTTGTTCCGCGCTTTGAAGTGGTCCGGGTTGCTGGCGACCGCCGCTAGAAATTCCTGCTCCGCCACCGCCGGGTTGCGCTCGAGCGCGGCCAGCACGCCCAGATGATAATGCGCCTCATCGAAGTCAGGCTTGAGCCGCACCGCCGTCTGGAAGTGTTGCCGGCCTTCCCCCGGCCGGCCCAGGGCGACCAGCGCGTTCCCCAGGCTGTTGTGCGCGCGGGCGTTGTTCGGATCCGCGCGCAACACAAACTGGTTGAACGTCACCGTGTCGTCCGCCACGCGCCGGCCATAGGCGGCCTGCAGCTGGGTCAGATCATTGGTCGTCCGGGGCAGGAGCTGCAGCCAGAGCTCGGCCATCTCGTCCGTCGAGTTCAGCCCATATCGCACCCGCTCCGGCGGCTGGTGCGGATTGCGCACGTTGTCCGCCGAGTTGTCGTAGCTGAAGCGCATCGACAGCCGCGTTCCGCGCGGAAGCCGCACCGGATCCCGATACCGAAAATCGCTCTGCCAGTTGAAATCCCAGCGCGGAATGGTGATGAGCGGCAGCACCGTGCCGTCCGGCAGCGTGGCCCGGCCCTCCACCCGATGACCCAGATAGTGCGCGTGCGGCAAAATGGAAAGCAGGTCGACATCGGAGGGCAGGACGAATTGATCCTCGACGAGGTAGTCCTTCTGCCCGGCCGGGATGTCGATGTCGTAGCTGCTCAGCGCAATCTTGAAGGTCGCGTTCGTCGGCCCCTGCTCCGTGAAGTAAAATCCCATCGTTGATTGGATCGTCTCCACCTTCCCGATCGGCTGAAGATGGACCTGTAACACCAGGTCGGTGCCGGGCTCGAGCGTCCACGGCAGGCCCGGCGGCATCTCGGTCGGCCCGCGGCCCGGCTGCCAGCTGAGAAAATGGCCGCGCGGGCTCTCCACGGAAATCGGGCTGTCCATCCCGCTGAACCCAATCTCCGGGTCCGCCTCGTCCCGCCGCCGCGAGTTCCGCGTCTTGTCCATCTGGATGAACACATGATGGATGGCCCGTGTGCCAGGACGAAACTCCACCGCGCGAATGTGCCGGCGGGTGGCCACCGGCGAGGGGATCACGAAGTTCCGATATACGTCCTTGCCCTCCGCCACCAGACGATAGGCTTGCGGCATCTGCAACACGAGGTCCGGCGCGCCCAACTGCCAGCCCTGCGTCCATTGGGGATGCGGCCCCAGGTCGGCCGCCGCCCCTTCCACCGCCCCGTCCGCCACCCATTGCCGCAGCAGCCCAATCTGCTCCGCCGTCAGATGCCGCGCGTTGGCAAAGGCCAGCGGGCCCGGTTCCGGCAGGAACGGCGGCATGAACCGATCTTCGATCACCTGCACGATCTGCTTCCCCCGCTTGCGGACGTCCGCATAGGTGATTAGCTCGAAGGGCGCCGCCTCGCCCGCCCGATGACACGGCGAGCACTCCCGATAAATGATCGGCGCGACGTCACGGTTGAACGTGATGCTGCCGGCCGGCCGCGCAACATAGGCCGGCTCGCCCGCCGCCGCGGACGGACCCGCAGGAGCCTGCGTCCGCTGCCAGACCGCCAATGCCACGCCGGCCGCAATCGCGCCGGTCATTACCACCAGCACCACGCCCGTGGGCGGGCCGTTCTTTTTTTTGGCATTCACGGAGTTGTTCGGACGTGGGGCCACGGCGCGGAGAATTCACCGTTTAACCCACAGTGGCAAATCGGAAAACGGCGGCAAAACGTGAGCGTGACCGATTCCATGTCCCACGTGGGACAAGAATCGGTCGGGCCGTTCATCATCCGCCCGGCTCGCCGAAGCGGTCGCTCACCCTCCGCGCGAAGCGCGGGCTTGTCAGGGTCGTCGGTGACGTGTTTCCTACGCGCATGCATACACAGCCACAACCCCGGACCTCGTCGTGGTGGAAGGTTCTCGCCGTCGCCGTTTTCCTCGCGCTGCTGGTCCCGGCGCGGGCGGACGAGTATCTCGTCTATTTCGGCACCTACACCGGCAAGAAGAGCAAAGGCATCTACACCGCGCGCCTGGACACCCGGAGCGGCAAGCTCGGCGACGTCGATCTCGCCGTCGAAACCGCCAGCCCATCGTTCCTCGCCGTGCATCCGAACCGTCGCTATCTCTACGCCGCCAATGAAGTCGAGCAGTTCGAGGGAAACAAGAGCGGGTCGGTCACGGCCTTCGCCATCGACCCACGGTCCGGGCGCCTGACCCAACTCGACCAGGAAGCTTCCGGCGGCACCTCGCCGTGTCATCTGGTGGTGGACCGCACCGGCCAGGCGTTGCTCGTCGCCAATTACAGCAGCGGCAGCCTCGCCGCCTTTGCCATCGCCAAAGACGGCCGCCTCGCCCCCGCCGCCACCCGCATCCAACACACCGGGTCCAGCGTGAACCCCGCCCGCCAAAAGGAACCGCACGCCCACTCCATCAACCTCGACGCGGCCAATCGCTTCGCCGTCGCCGCCGATCTCGGACTGGATAAGCTCCTCGTCTATCGCTTCAACCCGGAAGCCGCCAGTCTCGTCGCCAACCAGCCCCCCTTCGCCCTCGTGCGGCCCGGGTCTGGCCCGCGTCACTTCGCCTTCCACCCCAACGGACGCAATGCCTACGTGATCAACGAAATGGCCTGCACGGTCTCCGCGTTCCGCTACGACCGGCGCACCGGCGAGCTCTTCGAAGAACAGACCATCTCCACGCTGCCCAAGGACGATAAGCTCGTCCCCGAGTTCAGCACCGCCGAGGTCCAGGTCCATCCCGGTGGCCGCTTCCTCTACGGCTCCAACCGCGGCCACGACACCATCGCCGTGTTCAGCATCGATCCCCACACCGGTCGGCTCGCGCTCGTCGAAAATGTGTCGTCCGGAGGCAAGGTGCCCCGCAACTTCGGCATCGATCCCACCGGACGATTCCTCCTCGCCGCGAACCAAAACTCCGACAACGTCGTCGTGTTTGCCGTCGACTCCAAAACCGGTCGCCTCACGCCGACCGGCCAGGTCCTGTCAGTGGGTTCACCGGTTTGCGTCAAGTTCGTCGCTCTCCGGTAGCCTCCTCCGTGCAGGCCCGGCGGCGGCAACGCAGCGATCAATCACGACCAGGCGCCCCGCGGCTCACGCCCAGTGGCCCCGATTCGGTGGGCCGCACGCCGCGTTACCGGTCGCCGGACGCCATCGCCCGCAATCGCTCCAACGCCCGCGCGTTCAGCTCCCGGGCGCGAAGTTCGCTCCCGGCTTCCGTATAACACCGAAATTCCGGTGCATTTCCGGATGGGCGCAAATGCAGGATGTCGCCCGACGTCAGGGTCACGCGCACGCCATCTGTCCGCTCCAACGTGGCGGCGGGGCCGAAGTCGGCCGCGAACACCCGATCGAACGCGATTCGATCCGCGGCCTCGCGGCCGGTCGAGAAGCGCGCGAGGATCGCCGCGCTCGCCGCCGTCGGGAATTCCTTCAACCGATCACTGGCGGTGAATCGCCGGGGCAGGGCCGCGACCAGTTGCGAAATCGTCCGGCCTTCCCGCCGCGCCAGCTGCAGCACGGTGATCAGCACAATCGCGGCGTCGCGCGTCGGCAGGGCCGGAAGGGTGTGCCCGCCCAGCTCCAGATCTGAGTTCGTCAAAAACCCGCCGTTCGCCTCATACCCCACCACCGCGCGAGCGCCCGACGCGCTCGCCTCCATCATCGACGCCACGACGTACGGTGAACCGATGCGGGTGCGACGCACCTCCCGAAACCAACCGCATCGCTCCACGGCCGAGTTGCTGCTGACCGGAGTGCTGACCGAATCGGCCCCGAGGTAACGCGCGCAGAGGATTCCCGCCACATCCCCCCGCAACCACTCGCCCCGCTCATCCGAGATCAGCGGCCGATCGCTGTCGCCGTCGGCCGACACGATCGCGTCGAAGCCGCCGCCATCCGCCCACCGCCGGGCCAGGATTGCGTCTTCGTCGCGAATCGCCTCCGTGTCGACCGGGATGAATGTGTCGGAACGCCCGAGTTTAGTGACATCGGCCCCGAGCCGCCGCAGCAGTTCCGCGAGAACATCCCGCCCCACCGCGGAGTGCTGGTAGACTCCAACCCGAAGACCGCGCAGGGCGTCCGGGCTGAAAACCCGCGTGTAGCGCTGGAGGTAGGCCTCCACCACGCCGGCGCGAACCGGAGGCACGGCCGGAGCGACGCGAAATCCGCCGGCCTCGTCGAACAACTCGTCCGGCATCGTCACGGCCTGGCCGGCGATGCCAGGCTCGTCCGTCTTCAACAGTTCTCCCGTGCACTTGTTGAACTTCAGCCCGTTGCGATCGTCCGGAATGTGGCTGCCGGTGACCATGACGGACGGGATGCGCTGCTGCAGGCCCACCAACGCGAGGGCAGGGGACGGCACGAGCCCGCAGTGGACCGGCGCGTAACCGGCCTCCGCGACGCCCTGCAGAACTGCCGCCATCAGCCGGGGAGTGCTGGGACGCAGATCACCCCCCACGACCACCTCTTCACCCCCCCGGCGCAGCTCGCCGATGGTTTCCAGAAATTGTAGAAACCCGCGCGTGTAGGCGTAAGCGACGCGGTCGGTCAGCGCGCGGACGAGGCCGCGCGCCCCGCTCGTGCCGAAGCGCACCCCGCTCTCGTCCATCAATGCCGCCATGCTCGTGGTCACAATGGGTGCACTGTTTACTTGAACCCGCGGGCGGCGTCACGACATGTTCGCGCCGTGAAAACGACGGCTCGCCCGGGCCTGCGCGCCCTGGCCACTCTCGTTCTGGCTTTGGCTGGTTCCATGAACATCAACGTCCACGCTGCCGCCAATCCCGCCGCCCGCTGCGTGACTCGAGGGCCGGGCGGGCGCATCCTCACCAACGTCGGCGTCTGGTCGCCCGACGGCCGCTGGCTCGTCTACGACACCCGCTCCGACCCGGCCGGCGACGGATTCGACGGGCGCCGCATCGAGATGGTGTCGGTCGACACAGGCGAGGTGAAGGTCCTCTTCGAGTCCGCGCATGGCGCGCATTGTGGCGTGGCCACGTTCCACCCGCACGACCAACGTGTCGTGTTCATCCTCGGCCCGGAACAACCGACCGCGGACTGGACCTACAATGCCTGGCATCGACAGGGCGTCGTGGTCGATGTCGCCACGCCCGGAAGTTTTCGGCGTCTCGACGCGCGCAACCTGGTCCCGCCATTCACGCCGGGCGCCCTTCGCGGCGGCAGCCATGTCCACGTCTGGCACCCGGCCGGTGACTGGGTCAGCTTCACCTACGAAGATCATCTCCTCGCCTCGCTGCCAGCCGCCACTCGCGGGGCCGAGCCCAATCAGCGCAATGTCGGCGTCAGCGTCCCGGGCCATCCCGTCGCCGTCCCTACCTCACACCCCCGCAACCATGATGGCGACGCGTTCTCAGTCTTGGTCACCCGGACGGTCGCGAATCCCCGACCCGGCTCCGACGAGATCAGCCGTGCATTTGAAGAAGGATGGGTGGGGACGAATGGCTATCGGCGCGCCGATGGCACGCGGCAACGTCGCGCCCTGGCCTTCCAAGGTCTCGTCCGGCCCGAGGTCGGGACCAACGTGGCCGAAGTCTTCATCGTCGATTTGCCGGACGACCTTTCCACGCCCGGCGACGGGCCGCTGGCAGGAACCGAACTGACGCGGCCCTGCCCGCCCCGGGGAGCCTCCCAACGTCGCCTGACCTTCACCACGGCCAACCGTTACCCCGGACTGCAGGGCCCGCGCCATTGGCTCCGCTCGTCCCCTGACGGATCGCACATCGCGTATCTCGCCCGGGATGACGCCGGTGTCGTCCAGCTTTGGACAGTCTCGCCGAATGGCGGACCTCCGCGCATGGTCACCCGAAACCGTCACGACATTGCCTCGGCCTTCACGTGGAGCCCGGACGGGTCAGGCATCGCCCATCTTATGGATGGCAGCGTGTGCGTGACGAAGCTGGCCGGCGGCGAGACCGAGCGCTGGACAGATCCGATGGACGGCCTTCGTCCCGAGGCCTGCGTTTTTTCCCCCGAAGGCCGGCGGGTCGCCTTCGTGCGCCACATGAAAACCGAAAAAGCCGTCGGGAATCAGATTTGGGTGGTGGACCGCCGATAGCGACGCGACCGGCCGCTGGCGCTGGCGGGGCCATGGGGCATTGCTGGCGTGGTCGGTCAATCAGCTTCTGAGATCCGTGGCGGGAGCAGAGCCGAGTTGTCGGTGGAGACGGACTCCGCAGGTGGCACAACCGAGCGCCCCTAAGATCGTGGCCACCGGCGCGGCCGCGGCGGAGGCGAGCACGATCAATCCTCCCACGGCGAGCACCGCCTGACCGAGCCAAACGGTCCGGAGGCAGGTCGGCACGATCATGGCGACTCTCCAGAACGGCGAATTGGTCTGTGAGCATGGCCTGAAAACGTGCGACAGATTCTTGTCCCACGTGGGACAAGAATCTGTCGCCGTCCCGCGATGGGTTGCTCTGATGATTCGCGCGAAATTCCGCCTTGTTAGGCCTGAGCGTTGACAGCTTCGCGCCGGCTGGCGTAGCGTTTTTGCCATGTCCAATCGCTCGGAAGTTGAGGAGAAGGATTGCGACCTTCGCCGGTTCTACATCGAGTTGTTGAAGAAGGCGCTGACCATGATGTTGTGGGACGCGGCCGACGGCGCGCAGGCCCAGCCGTTTGGGCCGACCAAAGTTCAGGAGGTTAAGCAATCGATCAAGCGCCTGCTGGCCGGCGTGGACAAGCCCGCGCCTGTGGCAAGCAAGGACCTGCGCGCGGAGGGACGGGACTGGCCGAACCTGGCGCACACGATGATCGGGCTCAAACGCATGAACAACCTGCAGTATTGCGTGGAAACAGCGCTGCAGGATGGAGTGCCTGGCGACCTGATCGAAACGGGAGTCTGGCGCGGCGGCGCCTGTATTTTCATGCGCGGAATCCTGCGGGCGTATGGCGTGAATGACCGTCGGGTTTGGGTCGCGGATTCCTTCGCGGGTCTGCCTCCACCGGATCCCTCCAAGTATCCGGCGGATTCAAAGGATATTCTCCACACCCTGCCCCAGCTGGCGGTTTCTTTGGAAGCTGTGCGGGCAAATTTCGAAAAGTATTCGCTGCTGGACGACCAGGTCTGTTTCCTCCAGGGCTGGTTCAAGGATTCGCTGCCCACGGCTCCCATCAGCAACCTCGCCGTAGCCAGGCTCGATGGGGACATGTATGAATCCACGATGGACGCTCTGACCCACCTTTATCCCAAAGTCTCGCGCGGCGGTTTTCTCATCGTGGACGACTATGGTTCGGTCCCGGCGTGCGCCAAAGCGGTGACGGACTACCGAACGAGCCAGGGAATCACCGAGCCCATTGAGAAAATTGATCAGGATGGCGTCTTCTGGCGGCGCCAAAGCTGAAAGACAGCCCCGTTATGGCGTTACGGCTTGTCGGTCCACGGCGCGCTAACTCATCACCTGCGATGTCCGGCGGGAAGGACCGACGATCGGGCGCGAGCCGATTTTCGATCTGCGCTGCGTCGTGCGCTGGCTTATGAGCATCACGCCGGACCAGATCACCATCGCGGTGACCGTCTACAGCCGGCGAGAGTATTTGGCCCAGTCCGTGGGAAGCGCCCTCGGTCAGAGTGTCCCGGTGCGAGTCATGGTCATCGAGGATTGCGGGCCCGATCCCGGAATGGAGAGCTACGTGCGCCAAACGTTTGGGCCCAGAGTGGAATACCATCGGAACCCGAACCGGCGGGGCATATTCGGAAATTGGAACTCCTGCATCGAACGATGTCCGACTCGTTGGTTGTCCATCTTGCACGACGATGACTATCTCCAGCCCGGGTTTGTCGCCTCCATCCTGGAACTCGGCCGGCAAGCGGGAGACAAGGGGCTTTACTGGGGGCAGACCGTGGTCATCGATGGTCACGGAGCGCAGAAGCCGGAGTGGATTAAGCCACCGCTGCCCGGCCCATGGCGGCCAGTCGGGCTCGAGGAAGTTCTGCGCCAGGCGCCCTTTTCATTCCCAGGCCAACTGTTCGACGTGGAGCTGGCCAAGTCAGTCGGCCTGTTTCGCGAAACCTCCTTGTTTTCCGGAGATCTCGAGTTGTGGGTGAAGCTGATTGCCGCCCGGGGCGGCGCTGAAACGGCGGACACGGTCGCGGTCTTCCGGGATCACGACGGCTGGGACCGGGGCAGCAACCGGATCTATCGGTCTGGCAAGACCTATGCCCTCATGAACGTGCAACGCAAACGCAGCCTTGCGCTTTATCGTCGTCTTGGCGGTTATGGCCGTTTCGATCGTCGGGACGAGTTGCGCCGGTCGTGTCTGCCCATCCGCTATTTGCTTTATTATGCCGCGGAGTTCAGCCCGCGCCTCCTGGCCTATTATCGCGGCTTGCTCGTGCTCTCCACGCCCTGCCATTGGCGTTATGCGGCCTTCCAATACCTCGCCTGCCTGTTGGGGCCAGGGTTTTTAAGACGGACCTCCGCGGCGTGGCGGAGGGTAAAACATTTTCCTCCCCGAACCGCGCACCGGCCCGACGCCTGACTCGGTGAACTTGAACGAACCATGCCGATAACTGTTGCCTGGTTCTCTTACTTTCCGCTCGCCTGGCTGCCGGATTTGCCGCCGCATCTCCGCACCCTCCCACCTCAACACCCGGCCACCTGGCAGCGGGTGTTGCTGGAACAACTGGAGCGAAATCCCGAAGTCCGATTGCATATTTTGGTCCTGCAAAAACACTTCCTGCGGAGCGAATCGTTCGAACGAAACGGCGTGGTGTTTCACCTCGTCAAAACTCTCCCCGGCATGCGCGTCCCATCGCTCTTCTGGATGGATACGTGGCTCGTCCGCCGCGTCCTCAAGCAGGTGAAGCCTGACGTGGTCCACGCGTGGGGATCCGAACGCGGTGCCGCGCTCGTCGCGTCCCGGCTGCCCTATGCGAACATCGTAACCATGCAGGGCCTGTTGACTTGGCTCGCCACCATCGTCCCGCTGGACCGGTATCATCGATTGGCCGCATTGTTCGAGGACCGCAGCCTGCGTCGCGCCCGCCTGGTCACCGCCGAATCGACGTTCGCCATTCGTTACCTCGGAAGCCGACATCCGCACTTGAAATTGCACCAGGTCGAACATAGTCCGCTTCCTTTGTTCTCTCTCGTTCGCCGGCGGCCCCAAGTGCGGCCGTTTCGCTTCCTCTTCGTGGGCGCGTTCAGCCGCCTCAAGGGCGTGGACCTCCTGTTTCTGGCGCTGGAACAGCTGGCCGCCGCTTGCGAGTTTGAGTTGGTGGTCGTGGGTGAGGCCGGACCCGACCAGGTCGCTCGCGTCAAGGCGCAGACCTCCGCCGCACTGTGGCAGCGGGTTTCTTTTCGAGGAAATCTCACGGCGGAACAAATTGCCGAGGAACTTTCGCTCGCCACATTGTTCCTCTATCCGACTCGTTGCGACAACAGCCCGAATGCGGTCAAGGAGGCCGTGGTTGCCGGCGTTCCGGTGGTCGCTTCCGCCATTGGCGGCGTGGTGGACCATGTGATTCCGAATCGAAACGGCGTCCTCTTTCGCAGCGAGGATGTTCCCGATTTTGTTCGCGCCCTCAACGAAGCATTGCGACATCCGCTCTTCCGCAAAGGAGAGGTCGAGTCCGCCGCTCTTGAGGAGATGCGGGCTCGCCTGTCTTCCGAGACCATGTCCGCTCGTTTTCTCGAGCTTTACCGGCTCGCCGCCGGAGCCGCGTGGGCCGCAATCCCCAAGTGCTGATTCTCCTGGCGTCCCGACCTCAAGGCCGTTCCACGACGCGGTAAAATCGGCTCTCCACGGTTGGGTCGTTGTAGTCTCTGACCACGTGTGAGCCGGAGGCCGGCATGACCTCGGAGCTGATCGGGATCCAGTCCACAGTATCGGTTGAGCACTCGACGACATGCGTGATTCCCGGCCGACCCGAAATGCGGAGGAGCACGCCGGAAGCGGGCGCGCCGTTGACCATCTCAATCAGCGGCCGCGGGTGAGCGGGCACGAGCGCAACGAACGATTCAGAGTCATCCGGGCCAGCGGCGGGATACTGGATTTGGAGGAAGCTTTCGAGATGAGGCGTATAACTTTCCGTCCCGTGCCCCGTCGGCTCAGGGACGACCGTGCCGATCAACGTGAGGGACGTGAAGGCGAAGCTGTTCGTGATGCCGCTGCTTTGGACTTCGGAAAATCCAAAGAAGCCGTGCGAATCCGACAAGGCCGAATCGCTCCCGCTAAACGTCGGCGCGACTCCCTCCACATCGGTGAAGCTGGCCACGACATTGCCTGGCGCGCTGAATCCGCCCCGGCTGGATTCCCACCAGAGGAACCCATTGAACCGCGCCACTTTTCCGGCGGGAACATTGACCGAGAACTTCATTCCAGGCGGAGCCGCGACCGTGAGCTTGAACTGGCTGTTCGTATCCCAATTGATCGACAGTTCCTCCAGCACGCCGCCCCCGCCGGAACTTTGGTCCTGATCGACGAGGAAGTTGACGACCCCGTTGGAAGCCCCGCCCATGAGGTGCCCAATGGTTGAGACTTGAACCGTACCCAGATCAACCAGACCCAGATCTCCGATCACAATCTGAACGGAGGCGGATGCGCCGCGCTCTCCGATCTCGTCCACCGCCTCGGCGTGCACTTGATGAATTCCTGCCGGCGCGTTCGTCCACAAGAAGCTGTAGGTGCCATTGGTTGTGGCGGGGACACGCCCGAGAAGGTTGGTGCCCTCGAGAAAATCGACGATGCTCAGCCCGCTATCCGAGTCTGACGCGATGGCTCGCAACAAAACGGGATTGCCCGCGGCAAACGATGCTCCATCGGCTGGGAAAAACCAGGTCACCACCGGCCAGGCATTGCTGGACGGTGGCATGTTCGTGGTGGCGCCCAGTTGCGTCACGTCGAAGCTATGTCCGTCGATATGAAGGCGCCCGGTGCGTGTGGCGCCCGGGTTTGCGTCGACCAAATAGAGGACTGAATCGCTGCCCACGTGCAGCGATGGCGGCTGGACGTGAATCCAGGCGTTGCTGGAGAAAGTTTCCCAGCTGCAGCCGGGTTGGGTGACGACGGAGACCACACCCGTGCCCCCCGCTGCGTTCAGCGTGGTGTTGGGAGGCGAGAGGACATAAGTGCAAGTAGTTGGCTGTTGGTTCGTGCCGGTGACCGTGATGTTCACTGGGGCCGACGTTCCCAGTGCACCCGCATTGTCGCGCGCCAGCGCGCGCAACAGGTGAGCTCCGCTTCCGGCGCCGACCCAAATGAAGTTGTAGATACCGTTGGTGAGTGCGCCCGAGAACCGGTGGACCACGGTCGCGCCGTCGAGGAAGTCGATGTTGGTCAACGAGCCATCCGCGTCAGAGGCGCTGGCCCGGAGCAAGATTGAACTCCCCGCGGGGTAGATCGCTCCATTGGTGGGCTGGAGAAAGGCGATGGCGGGAATCACGTTGTTGGTGGGAGGAAGATTCGTCCCGACCACAGTAATACTCACGGGGGCGGAAGTGCCGATCGCGCCAGAAGCATCGCGGGCTTGCACGCGCAGCAGGTGGGCGCCGCTCGGCGCGTTCGACCAGTTGAAGTTGTATGTCCCGTTGGTCATCGTCCCGGAAAATCGTCGGAGCAGGCTGGACCCATCAAGGAAATCGAGGTTGGTCAACGTCCCTTCCGCATCGGAAACGCTGGCTCTCACCAGGATGGGTACTCCCCGGTTGAAGGCCGCGCCATGGCTTGGTTGGGTGATGGTGACCACGGGCAGCGCATTGCTGGTGGGCGGATTGGTGATTCCGGTGAGGTTGACCTGCACGGTGGCGGAGATCCCTCGACCGCCGGAATTGTCGACGGCTTCGGCGTGTAATACGTACATACCCGGCGCGGCGTTGGTCCACATCCAACCATAAGTGCCATTGGTTGAGGATGCGGTGGCGCGCCCGAGAGTTTGCACTCCGGAAAAGAATTCCAAGTAGCTCACCGTTCCATCCGGGTCCGTCGCACCCGCCGTGAGCAGAATGGGATCGCCACTGGCGATTAAAGCTCCATTTGTCGGGGTGAACATGTTGACCACCGGCACGAGATTGGGCGGTGGCGCATTGGTGACCGTAATTTCGACGGAGGGCGAAACGCCGCGTTCCCCGGTGATATCTTCTGCTTCGGCACGCAGTTGATGGTTTCCCGCCGGCGCATTTGACCAGGTGAAGTTGTAGGTGCCGTTGGTCAGAAAGCCCGACAGGCGCCGCAAAACGGTTTCGCCGTCGTAGAATTCGATCGTGCCGATCGGGCTGTCCAGATCCGCTACGCTGGCTCGAAGCACGATGCTGCCGGCCGCGAATGTGCTGCCATTGGTCGGTCGCAGCCAATTCACCGCCGGGGCGGCGGCGCGAGCGCTGCTGGTGAGGACGATGGCGGCAAAGGCGCCGATGAACATCCATTCAACGGCAGTCCGGGTCTTGTTTTTCATACGAATGATTTGGGTCACTGGGTCTTGGGCAGCCGGGATTTAATCCACGGATGGTGGAGATTTTTGGCGGAGAAAAAATTCGCGACGTGGATCGGTCGAAGAAAGCGCATTGAACCATTTCGTCGCCAGTTCGGGCTGGGATTGACGCCATTCGGCAAACGCTTGCCACCCGGCCGTGAGCCCGCGCTGCGCCGGCAGACGACTGGCCCACGCGAACGCTTCGACCGGATCTTTCCGGGCCAGGGAACGGGCCACGTTTCGATCGGCGGACGGGAGCACGGCCTCGACTTGGCAGCTTGCGACATACTCGGCCATGCTTTTGGCATCTCCGTTGGACCATTTCCATTGAACCTGCTCCAGAGCTCGCCGGGCAGAGGCTGGGTCCAGGCGCTTCATCCAGGCGATGGCAGCCGCGGGGACGGGTAGGCCGCTGCGCCACGCTGGAAACCAATGCTTCGCGACGGACGCCGCGGCTTCCGCGCGGGCTGGGGACGGCGTCATGCTGCCGACGAATTCCGCCGCCGCCTCGACATTCCATTGCGCGGCGTGGTCGGCCACATTACCGAGGGTCGTGGCCAGTCGCCTCCCTTCCAAATTGGATTCGCACCAGCGCAGCGCGTTCGTCGGATCCGTCCTGACCCAAGTTTCGACAAACGCCCAGCTCAGCCGATCCCGAGTGTTCTCGTCTGCGTGGGCGAGCCAATCGGCTGCCTGGTTGAGCTCCCGAGCCGCCCAGGTCTTCAATACGGTGCCGGCCAAAACGTCCGCGAGGCGTCCCGGCTTGGCGGCGACAAATTCCAGCGCCTCTTTCGGATCCGCCTTCGCCCACACCCTGGCGATGATGTCGATCGCCAGTTGGGACGTGTAACCAGCCGGGCAGGCGAGAACCACTTCGGTGGCATGCCGGAAATCCTGGGCGGCCCATTTGGCAACGCCGGTCATGAGGGGCGCAAAGTTATCGATGCCCCACTCGCTCAAGGCGCGCAGCCCACGTTCAGGATCGGTCTCCATGAGCTGGCCGGCCACGTTGAACCGCCATCGTTCGCGGGTCCCGAGGTTGTTGGTGCCTTGCAACGCGCCCATGGCTCCGTCGGGATCCCGGCGGACCCATTCGTGGAACAAGAGGTTGGCCAGTTCGTCGATGGGCAGCGTTCGGGAAATCTGTGGCGAATTCAGGGTGCTGAATAAATGGCGCAGGTCGAGTTCCACCCAGCGAGATGCCAGCAGGCGCGTGGCGGTGGCGTCGCCGTTCGCCGATTCGGCCAGGCGCGGAAAGTCGGAGAGCGGCGTGTTTTCGATCGCCTCCAGCCAATGAAGCCAGCGCGTGATGCGGTCCGAATAGGCAACGTTCCGGGCCACGGACGTGGGCAACGGCGAGATATGCAAGAGGTGCAGACCGTCTGGGCTGCGAGGGGCGGACACGCCTTTGACGGACGGATCGGCGGGCCCTTCCGGTGATGCGGCGCTCGAGGAAACGTTGACGTTCGCCGTGGATCTGGCCGCGTGCCAGCCGATCCCGACGAGCAGACCCAGCGCGCCAGCCACTGTAACTCTCAACAATGAGCGGAGAAATTTCATGGCGCGACTTCTGGGGGCAGCGCGGATTGGATCGCGACTTTCTGGTCCGAAGCCAGAAGGCTGTTTTCGATCCAGGCGCGAGTCGCGACCGGATCGCGCGTGGCCATCGCGTCCGCGGCTTCGCTGGCGGCCGCCAGGCGTCGTTCGGGCTCGCCGATGCTCATGGCCCATTCCCACGCTTCGCGCGGATAGTCCTGTGCGATGGCGGAGATTAGCGACTGCGCGCAACGATCGCGCCCTTCGCCCGGCGCCATCGCTTCGATCCAAACGGAGGCGGACGCAGGGTCCGTCGCCGTCCACGCGGCGGCGATTCCAGCGACGGCTTCGGTGCGGCCGCTTCCGGCCGGCAGCGAATCGGCCCAACGGATGGCGTCGGCGGGCGCCTGCGCGGCCCAGGCCTGGGCCAGAGCGCCGGCGGCGCGCGCCTGGCTGGCGGGGGGCAGTTGCGGGAGCAACGCCATCCATCGCCGTGGCTCGCCGAGCGTTTCGGAAGTTAAGAGCTCGAATGCCTTTTGGAGGATCACCTGGCGCACCCGTTGCGGAGAAGCTTCCAGGAGCGGGTCGAGACGGTGGAGATGCATTCCGCGGCGGAGAAGGCCTTCTGCCAATAGCTCGAGCTGCGCGTCGCCGGCTTGGGTTTGGGGCAGTTGGGCCGCGATGCTCAATGCTCTGGACATGTCTTGTTCGCCCCACGTCCGCAGTAAATGGCGACCCAAAGCTAACGTCGTTGATTGGTCTGACTGGCCCTGGAGCCACTCCCACACGGTCTGCCGTTGGCCGGAGCTTTCCTGCACCAAGGCGTTCGTGAGGGCGGGCAGGACTGCCTTCAGCCAGCCTTCAGCGCTGGAGCGGGTCAGAAATCCGATCGCGTCTGTGTTGAGTCTTTGCGCCACAACCGTCGTCAGCGCCACCGCATCGTTGGCGCCGAGTTGTGACGGATGCACGGCCAGCCAGCCCATCGTGGCGTCAAAATCAGCGGCGGCGGCCGCCTCCAGAACCCGGGCCCCGGTGGTGCTCGAGAGGTCTCCTTTCCGTCCACCTGGCGGAACCAGGCTGACTCGTTCCAAGGCCGAAAGGGGATCGATCGCCGCGGCGCCGACCAGCGCAGACCGGATGACTTCATTTGCGTCAGTGCCAGCGGGGAGACGACGCGCCCATGCGATCGCGTCGTCCAGATCGCGAGCGCCCCACGTTTGCGCCACTCCGGCGAGAGCCTGGCCCCTCGACCAATTGGTGATTCCCTCTGCGCCTTCACGCGCCCGCTCGATCGCTCCCTGCGCCACAATGGCGAAGGCCGTCACCACCTGCGTGTCACCGGCTGTTCCCGGGCGGGGTAGAGTCTGGACAAACTCCGCGACACGTTCAGGCGCGCGACGCGCCAGGGCCGGGAGCGAACTGCGCACGATCGACTCCCAGGTCCGTCCGCCTTTTCGGAACATCTCGACCGCCGCAACAGCGTCGTGGGCCAACCATTCGTCGACAAACTGTCGGCGTTGGCCGGGGTCGATGACGCGTTCGCGAAAGCCGGCCATGACATTGGTCGGATCCAATTGCACCCACTCGGCCATGAGCGCGGCCCGAAAGCCCTGCCGGCGCAGGTTTTCCCGAAAGCCGGAAATTTCGCGATAGATGCCGGGCATGGCGGCCAGGTTGGTGCCGTGGACTTCATGCAGCCGCTTCCACTCCGCAAAGATGGGGCTGAGCGCCGCCGGTCGTGATTCGGCTGGAGATGCGGCATCGACGAGCCACGGCACTGATGCCGGGACCGGCCGGGAACGCTCGAGCTGAGCGCGGAGGTGATAGCCAAGCGGGATGGTGGCGACGAAGGCGATGGTGGCGAAGGAAAGAAAGATCTTCGAAGAGCCAAACGCTTTAAAACTTTTGAAAATAGAGCCCGGGCCGTTGGGAGGCGTGCCGGCCGCGGCGGCGAAGACGCTGCCGGCCACGGCGGAAGGTGAGGTCAACGCGCCGATGGCGGCCGCGAAGGTGATGGTGAAAAGAGGCGTTGGGCGGGTGTTTCTGAGCACGCGTTCGACCACTTCGGCGAGACGTTCGCGGAGCATTTCACGACCGCGCGCCAGCCGTTGGCGCACGGCGTCTTCGCTCAGCTCAAGGGCGTCGGCGACCGCTTTGGTGGATTGATGCTCGCGATAGAATAGAACCAGCGGCTCGCGATACATCTCCGGCAGCTGGCTGAGCGCGTCGCGCAAAAGGACGGCCTCCTCCCGGCTCGCGGCCTGCTCGTCTGGCGCGGGCGACACGTCGGCCATTTCCGGGGCGTCGTCGAGCGCCTCGTGGCCACGCTGACGCCGCAGGTAACCGAGAGCCGCATGGCGGGCGATTTGCCTCAGCCATCCCTTCAATTTTTCGGCGTCTCGCAGCTCGTGAATCTTGCGCCAGGCGGTCAGGAACGCCTCCTGGGCAACATCTTCGCTGGCCGCGATGTTTCCCACAATGCCCAGGGCCACCGCGCAGACCATCGCCTGATTTCGGGCCACGATTTCCACGAACGCCTGCTTGTCCGCTCGCGCTGCGGCGTGAACCAATTCGGCGTCCGTGAGCGGGGTGCCCCACCTGGGCTCGAGCGAGCCCGTGGCGGCCGTTCTGTCGTCCTGCTTCATCACGCGTCAAGGAATCCACTATCATGATGCGCCCGCGGGGAAAGATGTGACAAAATATTTGACGATTCGGTGGAGGGGAGGTGGCCGGATGAAAGAAGCCGCGGGATCCGACCATCGAGCTTAAGACCGAATCGCTCGACCTGCTCGAGCGCCAGTTAGACCCCGGGCAGCCGTTCGGCCAGGGCGATTCCGTGCGCAAAAACCGTCGACCGATTTCATGTCGCACGTGGGACACGGAATCGGTCGGTGTGAGGACGCCATCTCCAGCCGAAGCGAGAGCCGGTTTAGATGCCGCTCAGGCGCAGCAACCCCTTGACGCACCAATCCGCCAGAAAGGCAGTCGCCCTTTTGCGTTTCGCGAAAATGGTTGCCATGCCCGACGGTCGCTGCAGCATCGGCGAGTGATGAATGCCCGTCCCTGGCGGAAGCGGATGGTTCGCACCGCGGCGGCTCTCAGCGCGTGCCTCGCGCTCTATCTCCTGATCGAACACGTGCGCGGGCGAATGGCGTTGGGCGGGCGGTTGGCGGAGCTCAAGGCCGCCGGAGAGGAGTTGTCGATGGCTGTGCTCGAGCCAAAACGGGCGGCGCACGACGAAAACTCCGAGCCGTTTCTTTCTCAACTGACCAACACATCGTACGCCGCGGTCACCCGCTGGACCAACCACCCCCCGATGGCGCGATTTCCCAAACCGGGCCGCGCCCTGGTGGCCTGGCAGCTCAAGGAATGGAGCTCCAGTCGCCGCGTCACGAATGCCTGGCAAGAAATCGGGGCGCAACTCGAGCAGGCCCGGGAGGCGCTGGCGGCTATCCACGCGGCTGCCGAACGACCGTTCTACGACGGCGGATTCGATTACCGAAAGGGTTTCGTCGACTTCCAGATGGGGCCGCTCGTCACCATCAAGAAGGCGGCCCAGACGCTTGCCGTGGCGGCGGATTACGAGCTCGCCCGGAATCGTTTCGACGCGGCGCACGCGCACGTGCTGGACCTGGCGAAACTCGCGGCCAGCCAGAAGTCCGAGCCGCTCGTGATATCGCAGCTCGTCCGCCTCGCCTGCGCCACGATCGCCTTCCACTCCACCTGGAAGCTCCTCCAGTTTCCGGGCGGCACGGATGCCCAGTTTTCGGCCCTGCAACACGCGTGGGAACAGGGCGACTTCGCCGGCGATATGACACGCGCCTTCGCCGTCGAGCGGGCGCTGCAGCACGACTTCTTCGAGCAGATTTTGAGTTCCAGGGCGAAGCTGCAGCTTGTCGTCGACCAGCAGGCGGACGCGATCGAACCTTTCAAATGCTTCGCCACGGAAGGTCCGCTGCTGCGATGGATCAATGTTCCGCTCTGGCGGGTCGCCTGGGCGCGCCAGGACCAGCTTCGAGTGCTGAATCGTTGGCAGATTTTGATCGACCAGAGCCGGCTCGCCTCGACCAATTCATGGTCCGCCTTGCAGATGCAGACCACCCCGACCGAACGTTCCGAGATTGAGGTGTTGCTGGCGCCGGACCCTGCGTTGGCGCAGCCCGGTTGGTGGCAACGCTTCCGCTATCCATTTTCCACCTGCCCAATCGCGCTCTCTGACCACACCATCGGCCAGGCGCTTGAAGCTCAGGCGCAGCAACAGCTGGCCCTGACCGCCCTCGCCATCCAGCGATACCGGCTGCGCACCGGCACTGCGCCCGAATCACTGCGTCAGCTCATACCAACTGAACTGCAGACCTTGCCGCGCGATCCCATGGATCGTACGGTGCTGCGTTACCGGGCCGCATCTGGGGCCGAGTTTATCCTCTACTCCGTCGGCCGGGACGGCCGCGACGACGGCGGGGATCCCAGCCCGCGGGCCGGCGTGAGTCGCTATCGCCAGATCTGGGATGGACGGGATGCCGTCTGGCCGTCGCCTGCGGTTCCGGCGAGTGCCCAGGAAGCCATGGATTGGACGAGGGATTGAACGACCGAGCCCGCGTCGCCGGCCTCAATGACTCTTCCGTTGGTGAATCATGATTCGATTTCCATCCGGATCACAAATGATGGCAAGCCGGCAGACGGGCGTATTGGTCAGGTTGACGGCGAAGGTTGCGCCCCTCGCTTTCAGATCTCCGATGGCTAGCTCCAAATCCTCCACTTCGAGGGCCAGGCATGTGCCGTCGGCGGATGGTTTCCAGACGTCTCCGTAACAGCCGATCCCGACGGTGCAGCTTCCGATATCGTATTCGACCCACATCCCTCCGGCCGACTCCGACGTGCATTTCAGACCGAGCGTGCTCTCGTAAAAGGCCCGGGCCCGTTTGATGTCCGTGACCGGAATTCCCACAAATGCGACTTCTTTGATCTTCATTGAAATGATTGAACGTTGCGCCGATGCCCGAGGCCGGGAACGAGCGGGTGCTGCCACCGCAAGCGCCCGCCGGCCGGCGATCCGTGGCCGCGAATGTCCAACGCCGAAGGCCGACACGCCAGACCAAAGAAGATGGCCTCGAGCCGAACAGCTCTGACCGACGCCAGCCAGCAAAGAATGGTCTCAGGATGAACGCTCCCTCCGCTAAAGCCATCGACCGATTTCATGTCGCATGTGCGACATGGAATCGGTCGCGAGCAGAAACGTGGTTTGCGAGGAATGGGCTGGTAGTGCGCTGGGGAGGCGACCCAACGAGTGCGCGTTGAACAAATCCGGTTCGTGGCCTCCGGGCGGCGGAATGAGCGCGGGGTGCGGACGCGTTTGGCCCGACGGGCTAGGCCGGACGTCGGTTCTTCCGAATCACGATCAACGCGGCCAGGTAGGCGGCCGCGATGAGATCATAGGTCAAACACCAGCCCGGCCACCAAACGGGCACACCAGCGTTCGGAATCACGGCGGGATGAACGAAGTCAAAAACGCCGTGCAACGCCAGGCCGGCGACCACGAACCAGGGGCTCTTCCGGAAACCGAGCGCAGCCATCGCCACAAACCCAAGCGCTGGGATTGTCTCCTTGAGCGCGGTGCCTGCGGAATTGGCCATGGCCGCGAACAGAAGATAAAGGCTGGCAATGACGATGAGGACGACGGGGTAGAAGCTGCGCTCCCGGTCGAAGCCAATCACGGTGCCGAAAAGGCCAACGGCGACGGCTGCGGCGATTCCGATGGCGTATTCCACGCTGAACGTTGGCCGTTGAAATTGCCGTCACGCGCCGTGTTTGAGGGCGAAGGCGCGGTGGCGTTTGAAGACGTCGCGGAGGGCGGCGGAGGTGTCGTCCTGCAGTTGCTGAAGCTCTGCGTAGACTTCGACGGCCCTGGGGTTGGGCGTGGCGGTCTCCATGGTGTTGAGCTCGACGAACTCGTCGGTGATTTCGTTGATGGCGACCTTTTCGCCTTGTTGCTGGCGCCAGCACCAGAGGGCCTGGAGGGCGGCGCCGTAGGCGGCGCCTTCGCTGACCTTGAGGGTGACGACCTCGGCATTGAAGGTGTCGGCCATGATTTGGCGCCAGACCTTGGATTTGGCGCCGCCGCCGGTGGCGCGGATTTGAGCGGGTTGAACGCCGAGGGCGGCGAGGCGTTTGAGCCCGTAGTTCATGCCGAGCGTGACGCCTTCCATCGCGGCGCGGGCGTAGTGGCTGGCGCTGAAGGTGCGGTGGTTGATGCCGATCATGACGCCGGTGCCGTCGGGGATGTTGGGGGTGCGTTCGCCTTCGAGGTAGGGGAGCAGGAGCAACCCGCGGGAGCCGGGGGGGACATTGGCGGCCTTGCTGGCGAACGTCTCGTGGGTCCACTCGAAGTCCATGCGGACCATCTCGGTGGCGACGGTGACGTTCATGGTGCAGAGGAGCGGCAGCCAGCGGTTGGTGGAGTCGCAGAAGGCGGCGATTTCGCCGGCGGGATCGACGACGGGCTTTTCGGCGCAGGCGTAGATGGTGCCGCTCGTGCCGAAGCTGGCCGTGATGACGCCTTCGCGGGTGTTGCCGGTGCCGATGGCGCCCATCATGTTGTCGCCGCCGCCGGCGCTGACGAGGACATCCGGCTTGAGATCGAGGTGGCGCGCGGTGGCCGGGTCGAGGGTGCCGACAGGTTGATTGCTGGGGATAAGCGGAGGGAGTTTTTCCGCGAGCCCGGGATCGATGGCGTCGAGGGCGGCCTGGGACCATTTACGTTTGCGCACGTCGAGCAGGGCGGTGCCGCTGGCGTCGCCGAACTCCATGACCTTCCGGCCGGTGAGCCAGTAGTTAAGGTAGTCGTGCGGCAGGAGGACGGTGGCGAGGCGCGCGTAGTTTTTCGGCTCATGTTTTTTGAGCCAGAGGATTTTGGAGGCGGTGAAGCCGGGGAGAACGGCATTGCCGAGGGTGCGGATGGTTTTTTTGGGGCCGCCCAGCGCCCCGGTGATTTCGTCGCACTCGGCGGCGGTGGAGGTGTCGCACCAGAGCTTGGCCGGGCGGATGACTTCGCCGCTGGCGTCGAGGGGGACGAAGCCATGCTGCTGGCCGCTGACGCCGATGGCTTTGACGTCGGCGGGGCTGGCCTTGGCGTCGCGGAGAGCCTGCCGGATGGCAGCGGCGGTGGCATCGCGCCAGGTATGGGGGTGCTGTTCCTTGGCTCCGGGCGGGAGGTCGGGGAGGAGATTGTAGGAGCGGGCGGCGGTACCGACGGCTTTGCCGTTACGCGCGTCGACGACGAGAACCTTGGTGGACTGGGTGCCACTGTCGATGCCGAGGATAAGAGTCTTCATGTTCGGGCCAGGGCGGGAGGATAAGGACATTGGCGTCCGTGGCTCAACAAACAAAAGAAATGCGGGCGGGGGCAGGGGGCCCATGGGTGCTCTGTGATTGTTGATTTGGGCTATCGGAGCCGGACAATCCGCAATCGCCGATCGAATATCCGCTGGGTTCATCGGGAGCAACCCACCCATTCGGCGGCTTGGCCCGGTTCTGGCTGAACACCGCGCGAGTGAAGAACGGGTTGCCGAGATGCGAACAGTCCTGCGTGGATGTCGCGCCCTCCGCTGGGGGTGCGGCGCGATCTGTCGGCAGGATGTTTCCGGCAAATGTTGCCTGCTGCCGGGGACCGGCCCCAATTCACTCGGTTACCGCAGCTGAACCCATTGTGCGCCGAACGCTTTTATGACACGTCCGCCCTCCACCCGTCACCACGCCCACTCCGATCAAGTCCTCCAGGTCGATTTTCGTGCCCTCTACTACTCCCTGCGCGAGCGGGCCTGGCTGGTGGTGTTGTGCCTGGTGGTGGCGGGGGCGGCCGCCTTTGCCTATCTGGAGCGGGCTCCGAAGATATTCGAGTCGCAGGTGGTGCTGCAGGTTGAGCAGGAGGAGCAGAAGATTTTGAACATCGAGCAGCTGCAGACGGAGAACCTGCAGACCCTCGAGCTGCTGAAGACCATCGAGCAGACCTTGCAGAACCGGGCGTTGATCGAGCGGGTGTTCGACACGTTACGGCTGGAGAAGAACCGGCGTTTTGTCGATCTGGCGCAGACGCCTGCGCCGACGCGGGAGGAGTTGCTGAAGCGGATGGAGAAGATGATCTCGGTGAAACTGCGCCGGGGCACGCGGCTGATCGATATTTTTGTGGACCACACGGATGCGGCGCTGACGGCGGCGGTGGCCAACGGGCTGGTCAAGGAATTCATCCGGTTGAACTTCGAGCAAAACGTGGCGGCGGCGGAGGTGGCCAATGAATTTCTGTCGACGGAGGCGAAGCGTTTGCGGCTGCGCCTGCAGCTTTCAGAAAATGCGCTGCAAGCCTACAAGGAGCAGACGCGGTCGGCGTCGCTGGAAGAGCGGCAGAACATCGTGGTGGAAAAGCTGAAGGAGCTGAGCCAGAAGGTGACGGCGGCGAAGAGCGCGCGGATCGAGAAGGAATCCGATTACAATCAGATCCAGAGCCTGGGCACGAACGCGAACGCGTTGATGATGCTGCCGGCAGTGGCGAATGATCCGGCGGTGATGCAGAACCGGGGGCAGCTGGCCAAGGCGGAGTCGGAGCTGGCGACGGTCAAGCAGCGGTATTTGATGAAGCACCCGCGCTTTTTGCAGGCGGCGAGCGCGGTGGACGAGTGGCGGATGTCGCTGGAGCGCGCGATCCTGAATGTGCCGTCGACCATTCGTTCGAGCTTTGAGAGCGCGCGCGCGGCGGAGCAGGCGCTGGACGCGGCGTTGAAGGAGCAGGAGGTGGCGGCGATCGAGCTGAACAAGCTGGCGCTGCAATTCAACTCGCTGTCCCGCGACGTCAACTCGGACCGCGAACTGTTTGACGCCGTGCAAAAGCGCATCAAAGAGACCTCGGTGACGAAGGAACTGAAGCCGAGCAAGGTGCGGGTCATCCAGGAGGCGTCGATTCCGGAGAAGCCGGTGCGTCCGCAGCCGATCAAGATCATCGCGCTGGCCTTGATCGCCGGGCTGGGCGGCGGGATCGGCCTGATCTTTCTCTTGAACGCGATCGACCGTTCGCTGCGCACGGTGGACGAGACCGAGCAGTATCTCAATTTGCCGGTGCTGGCGACGGTGCCGAAACTTTCGGGAGATGGGCGGGCGGAGCAGCGGCGGCTGATCGTGGCGGAGGAAGGAGACGGGCCCGAAGCGGAGGCGTTTCGGACGTTGCGCACGTCGCTGTCCATGCTGGGGCGAAAGGACGAGCGGCGGGTATTCCTCTTCACCAGCGCGGTGCCGGCCGAGGGCAAGACATTTTGCTCGATGAACTACGGGGCCAGCCTGGCGCAGCAGGGCCTGCGCACGGTTGTCATCGACTGCGATCTGCGTCGGCCGATGGTCGAAAAATCGCTGGCCCGGAGCAATCACCGCGGTTTTGGCGTGACGGACTTCCTGACGTGCCAAAAGGCCTTCGAGGACATTCTCTTTCCCACCCAGGTGGAGAATCTTTCGTACATTCCGGCGGGCACGCATTGCCCGAACCCGGCCGAGCTGCTGGCCAAGACCGGCATCGATGGCCTGGTGGACGAGGCGTTGAAACATTTTGATCGGGTCATTGTGGATTCGCCGCCGATTCACGCGGTGAGCGACACGCTGCTGATCCTGAACCGGGTGCAGACGGTTTGTGTGGTGCTGAAGTCCCGGCGGACGGCTCGCAATGCGATCCGGCGCGCCGCGCAGCTCCTGCAGGAGGCTGAGGCCCCGCTGGCGGGCGTGATCATGAACCAGATGCCACGGAGCCGGGGTGGTTACTACTACGACTCCTATTATTCCTACTCCTACTACGGGTATTACTCGGACAAGGAGAAGGGGAAATCGAAGGCGTCCCGGCGCAAGGACACGGAGAAGATCGCCGCCTGACGCCGTGGGCCGTCGGCGATCGCCCGGTCAACCCTCCCGCTGCGTCCCCCAACCATGTGGCCATTGTTGAAGCGATTGTCGCGCTCCAAGCCGGCCGGGGTTGAGCCCTGCGCGGAGGGGGCGTGCGACGAGCCTCGGGTGCGGGAGGCGGCGCGGAGCGGATCGGCGGGTCGGGAGGGCCAGGGTGGCGCGCTGGCGGCGGCGCGGTGGATGTTTCTCCTCGTGATGGTCTACGCGCCGTGGGCTTATGGGTGTACGCGGCTGTGGACGATCGACGTGCTGAACATTGTGCTTTTTGGGGTGCTCAGCCTTTGGGTGTTCGGCTTGGGGGTGGCCCGGGTGCGTCCGCAGGTGCCGGCGCTGGTGTGGATCGCGGTGGGCTGGCTGTTGGTACAAGGGTGGTGGATGACGCTGAACGCGGGTTTTTACTATGACCACGCGTACGGGGCGCATCGGCGGGCGGCTTTGGCGTCGGGTTGGCCAGGCGCGGTGGATTATGCGGCGGCGCAACCGACGATGGTGACGCTGACCGCGATTCTGGGCGCGGTCTGTCTGGGCTGTGACCTGGCGGCCTCGCGCCGGTGGCGCCGGCGATTGGTGGTGACGATGGTGGTGGCCGGGGTTTCGATCATTGTTTTGGGCCTGGCGCAGAAAATTTCGCGGGCTCCGGGCATATTCTGGCAGGCGGAGGGTCATGCGCCGACGTTTTTTGGGCCGTTTCGTTACCATGCGAACGCGGGGTCGTTCATCAATTTGGTGTGGCCGCTGGCGGCTGCGTTGCTGGCCCGGTCGATTGAACGGGAGGATCATTGGCGGGTTCGCCTTGGGTGGAGCCTTTGTCTCATTTTGGCCTTGGGCGGGGCGCTGGCGAACACGTCCCGGGCGAGCGGGCTGATCACGGTTGTGTGGGTGGTGGGGTGGGGTGGTTGGCTCGGGGTGCGTTTGCTGGGCCGGCGAGGTGGGGTGGTCGATCCGACGGCGGTGGCGGGGGTGGCGCTGGCGTTGGCGGCGGTGGTCATCGGCTTGCTCGCGGCGGGCAGCCTGGACTCGACGATGGGGCGATGGCAGGCGTTCGACCGGGAGATGACGACGCAGAACTCGCGTTTGATGGTGGCCCAGGTTTGTGTGGGGATGTTGCCGAAGTCCGGCTGGTTTGGTTTTGGGCCGGGCACGTTTAAGACGGCGTTCCCATTTTTCAATCAGGACAAGAGCGCGGCGACGGAGGGCATCTGGGAATTTGCGCATCAGGACTATTTACAGACGCTGGTCGAGTGGGGCTGGGTGGGCGGCGCGGGTTGGGCCTTGCTGATTGGCGGAGGTTTGACCTTGGCGATTTGGCGGCTGGTTCGGCGTCGCATCACGGAGCACAGTCGGCCGCTGGCGCTGGCAGCGGTGGCGGCGATGACAGCGGTGCTGGTCCATGCCTTTGTGGATTTCCCGCTGCAAATCGCTTCGATCCAGCTCTATTTTTCGGTGTTGCTGGGTTTGCTTTGGAGCAGCGGCAAGTGGGGGGACGTCGGCGGGGCGGAAGGTGTGGAGGAGCGACCAAAGCAACGAGTCCGACGCCGGCATCGGCCTCGGCACCGGCACCGGCGGGCGCAGCGGCCGGCGGCACAGGTGCCTGAGGAGGAACTTTCTGCCTAGCCGGAAGCCGGCAAAGATAGCCCTGTCCGTCATTGAATGCTGATGGTTGATGGGCAGGTTGACGGAGGGTTGTCCTCGCAGGCGACGTCTCGCAAAGCGGGACGATCGACTCTTCGGTCAGGACGAGGCGGAATTTCCCGGCCGACGTGAGTTGGGGCTGAAAACCCGGATTGCGGGCGTCCACGCCCGCAGAAACGAGCGAACGACCCCGGAGGCGGGCGACATTCCGAGCCGCAACGAGCGGCCTGCCATTCTGCGGCCGGGATGGCCGCAACCTGGTCCCGACTGACCGTCGTCTCGCATTGTCGGGCGTCCGACCCTTCGCGAGTAGAGCTGTGGGCTGTCTATCGGTTGCTGGCCTTGGAGTTGCTTATCCCGAACTGAACACGTTCTGCCGCCACGTTGGCGGTGGGCAACCGCGGAAAAACGAGATCAGCATGGACAGCAACAACGACCTTTGTGGGGAACGGACGGCAAGGATGGCAACGGACTCGAAGATTCGGATTGTGCCCAAGGAAACGGGGCGAGCCGGCTGGGACGCTTCGGTGCGGGTGGCCTGGCGGCGGCGGCGGGTGCTTTGTTGGCGCTGGCATCGGCAGGAGCAGGTCCTGGCGGGCGGGAGGAGAGGCGAGAGGGTGGGGGAGGAACTGACGAGGCGGCTGGCGGCCTAAGGAACCGGTTATGACCTCGCTTCTGGCCAGGCTTCCACTTCTGCGTTCGACGGCAAAGCTCGACCATCGAGCGGATGAAATTTTCGCGGCGCTGGGTCCGGGGGACGTGGCGATTGACTGCGGGGCGAATGTTGGGCTGGTGACGGCGCGGATGGCAGAGCGCGGGGCGCGGGTGCACGCCTTCGAGCCGAACCCGCACGCCTTTGCGGAACTGTCCCGTCGCTTCACTGGAAACTCGAACGTGACCTGTCACCCGAAGGCGGTGTGGCATCGGGCGACCACGATGAAGCTGTTTCTGCATGAGAACGCGGACGAGGACCCGGTGCGGTGGTCGACTGGTTCGTCGCTGATGTCCTTCAAGAACAATGTGTCGATCGAGCGCCATCACGAGGTGGAGGTGATCGATTTGCTGGCGTTCATCGAGGCGCTGGAGCAGCCCGTCCGGCTGCTGAAGATCGACGTGGAGGGAGCGGAGTGCGAGATCCTGGAGGCGTTTATCGCCCGGGGATTTCATCGGCGGGTGGCGATGACCGTGGTGGAGACGCATGAAAAGAAGATCCCGAAGTTGCGGGCGCGCATGGACGAGATCCGGGCGCGGCTGCAGCGGGAGGGGATTCGCAACGTGAATTTGGAATGGGTCTGAGTTCGAGTCCGGCGGCGGCGATGGGAGGCGGCACTGGAGATTCGCCGGTGAATCACCGGACGCGCCGGGCTGGGTTGGGAGCGGCCAGCCTGCTGGTGCAGCGTGGGGCGGGCCTGGTGGTGGGCTTGCTGGTGACGCCGGCGGTGGTGTCGGCCCTGACGGGCGAGCGTTACGGCCAATGGATCATGCTCATGCAATTCATGGGCTACGCGTCGTTGGTGGATCTGGGCAACAGCTCGGTGTTGAAGCTGGACCTGGCGGTGCAGCAACACGTGGACAACGCGTTGGTCAAGCAGCGGCAGGTCGGCGCCGCCCTGCTGGGGCTGGTCCTGACGACGCCGCTTTATCTTCTGGCCGGGGCGGGGCTGGTCTGGCTGGCGCGGCACCAAGTGATCGCCCAGGCGGGGGCGGATCTGCTCGTCGCCGGGGCAGTGGTTCTGCTGAGCCTGCTGGTGGGAAGATTTTCGTCGACGCTGACGCACGTGTTGTTCGGAGCCAACCTCGACTACAAGTCGACGGGGGCGCGCACGGTGATTGCGGTGTTTACTGCGGTGCTGGATTTGGTGGTGGTGCGGCTGGGGGCGGGTCTGGTGGGGTTGGCCGCGAGCAAGCTGGTGGGGGCGATTTTGCTGGCCCTGGTTTTGGGGGCGGCTGCGCGGCGGCATGTCCCGTGGTTTGGGTTGAAGCTGCCGGCGCGGGGCGAATTCTGGCGGCTGTTTCGGCGCAACGTGCGTTACATGTCGGCGCAGTGGGGCTCGGTTTTTTCCGAGGCGACCGATGTGGTGCTGGTGGGCTATCTGCTGGGCCCGACGACGGCGGCGGCGTATGCGCTGACCAGCGCGCTGGCGCGGATGTTTTCGACGACGGCGAGCGCGATGCTCGGTTCGGTGCGGTCGGGCCAGGGCGACTTGTTTGGGCGGGGCCGCCGGGACCTGCTGGCCGCGCTGCGGGTGCAAATGCACACCACTTCAATTTTGTTGTTCGCGATTGTGGGCGGGGTGGTGCTGGTGATCAACCGGTCGTTCGTCGGGCTTTGGGTTGGCCCGGAGCATTATGCGGGCTGGGCGGTGACGCTGGGGTCGATGATGCTCTGGCTGACGCTGACCTTGAACCGCCAGGAGATTGGGTTGCTGATGGCGTGCCTGGAGGTGAACAACACGGCGTGGATCCACCTTTCTTCGGCGTTGGTGAGCTTCGGGTGCGGCGCGCTGCTGGGATATTTTTATGGCTTGGGGCCGGCGGTGGCCGGGTTGGTGGGGGGGCAAGTTCTGGCCCTGGTGCGGTATCTGCATCTGAGCGGGCGAGTGCTGCAGGAGGCGGCGAGGGATCACGCCCGAGCGATGGCCCGGCCGCTGGCGTTGCTGGCTGGCGTTTACGCATTGGCTGGCTGGCTGGGCGCGGGCCTGCAATTGGAGGGCTGGATATCGGTCCTGGCGGCAGCGATCGGCGTGGGCGCCGGCGCCTCGGCCCTGGCCTGGGGCACGGCGGTGACGCGGGCCCTGAAGGAAACCCTCCGGCAGCGCGCCGTCGTCCTGGCGGGCTCGCTCTCTTTTCGTCCCGGCAATTGCAAAACCTGAACGGACCACAGAAAGCCCGCGAATTGAATCTATGGAAACTCAAACCCTGACTGCCATTCGATCGGCCTATCAGCGTCCGACGTGGGCAGACCGGTTGGAAACTGCCTATCGCTCGGCGCGCGAACGATTGCTGGGGGTCGACACCCGGATCTTCGATCGCACGATCCAGTATTATCGCGACGCCAAAGGAGTGGCGATGACCCGGGCGGAGGCCCTGGGGCGCGCCCTCGACAAGCAACGGCACAAGGACATGTGGTTTCGGCGCGAGCGCGGCTCGGTCGACGACATCCGGCAATTCTACCAGGAGGCGGACGTGTATCCCTTCCGCCAGCCGTTCAACAAGCGGCGCGGGGGATATCGGTGGTATCTGGATCTGGTCGGGCACGTCGAACGCCCGTCGATATTGGAGTACGGCTGCGGGTCGGCAGTGCTGACGGAGTACCTGATGCGTCAGCGTCCGGACGCGCGGTTCACCGTGGCGGACATTCCATCGACGACCTTGGAGTTCGTGAAATGGAAACGGCAGGCGCTGGGTCTGCCGTATGAGATTTTGACGATCGGTCTCGGGCGGGCGGGGATACCGTTGTCCGGGGAGTACGACCTCATCATCTGCCAGGACGTGCTGGAGCACACGCCCAACCCGCTGGAGATCGCGACGGCGTTTGTCGAGCACCTCTCGGTTGGCGGCGTGCTGGTGGTGGACTTTCTCAACGCGCCCGGAGGGGAGAACCTGCGGGAAGCGGTGGACCAGCGCGAGTCGGTGAAAGCGCTGCTGCGTTCGCGGCTGCACCCGTTGAAAGCGATTGATGACGGGGGTGGCAACAATGGCCTGTACGTGAGGACGGCGGCGGAGCACGGGCCCGGATCAGGACGGGCAGCGGGCGGGGCGGTGACGGGCCCGGCGCGTTCCGGCGTGACGACCTCGGCGGGTGCGCTGGCGCCGTAACGGTGGGGTGGCGATTTCAACGACGACGACGACGACGATGATGACGATCCGGCGAGCGGAGGAGGAAAGACTCATGATGCGCGCATCGGAGGCGGTGGCGACGACGGAGGAGGAACAGCCGATTCGGGCGGAGGCGGTGTGGCGGGGGGGCGGGGAGACGAACACGCGCGCGGGGATGGAGATTGTGGCGTGGAGCAGCGCGCTGGTGTGGCTGTGTTTGTACATGGCGGACTTCCGGGTGCTGTGGGATCGGCCGCTGCATTTGCTGGTGGCGCCGGTGTTGGTGGCGATGGCGTGGCCCTGTTTCGCGGGCTTTTCGCGGCGCATCGTGGGGCTGGGCGGGGTGTTGCTGGCGCTGTGGATTTACCAAGGCTTGATCAGCCTGAGCTTTCAGTGGCGCAACCTGGTGGAGCTGGGGTTGGGTATTTACTTTTTCTCGCTGACGCCTTTTCGGACGGCGTGGGGGACGCGCTGGCTGACGATGGCGCTGGGGTTGTTTTTTGCGGGGTCGTTCCTGTTTTTTTTGGCGACGGTCTTTGCGCCGGCTGTGCGCGAGTGGCGGAGCGCGGTGTATTTGACGAGCGAGACGACGCTGGCGAGCCTGGAGAACGGGGCGTTGACGGAAGAGGCGATGACGGTGCAGCAGGGCGGATTCACTCCGTATCTGCATCTTTTTGGGTATCAGATTGCGGCGGGGCTGGCGTTGGTGTTCGCGTTGGCGGCGCTGGATCGGGCGCGGTTCGCCTGGCTTTGGTTTGGGCCCACGGCGCTGGGGGTTCTGACCTTGTTTTTGGCGGGGCAACGCTCGGCCATCCTGGGTTTCTTCGTGGCTTGCGTCGGGGTGATCGCGTTGCGTCGGCGGGTTTGGATTGGCGTCGGGCTGGGAGTCGGGCTGGCTGTGCTGGTTGGCGTGGTCATTCATGTCAGCTCCGGCGTGACGGACTTGCGCGAGTATAACGTGATCGATCGGGTGCAGACGGGGGAGTCCGATTTCGGCGCGCGGCTGGAGCTTCAGTGGTGGGCGTTGCGGGAGTCGCTGACCCATCCCTTCGGGTTGATTGGGGCGGGGCTGGATTACTTCGACATCGCGCCGGACCTGCTGGGGCCGCGGATTGTCGCGCCGCACAACGGGTACCTGACGCGGCTGCTGCTGTTCGGCTGGCCGGTCGGGCTGCTGACCCTGTTCATGTTTTGGATCATCGTGCGGCTGGGGATGGCTTCGTGGCGGCGGTTTGACGGCAGCCGGGAGGCGACCTTGGAGATGACGGTGCTGCTGGCGCTGGTCAGCGTGATGGCGAACGCGCTCTTTCACAATGCCTCGTTTGCAACGTTCAACCCGGAGACGTTGATCACGCTTTACCTGTTTGCGGCGTGTCACGATCGCCGGAGGCACGTGTGGGCGGCCGAAGCCGCGCAGGTGACGGATGGCCCGGCGGAGGAGGTCGTGGACGAGCGGGTCCCCGAGCCATCGGGTCGCCTGGGGCGCGGCCGGGGATCCCTTCTTCAGCCATGAAGCCGACGCGGCGTCCCCATTTGCTGCTCTGCATGACTCCCGGCATTGGCCTGGGGCGTTGGGGGGCGCTGGGCTGCCTGGAGCGGGAGTTGCGGCCATATCAGGAGTATGTGGCGCGGGGTTGGACGGTGACCATCGCGACCTATGATCGGCCGGAGCAGCTGCCGCCTCTGCCGGACGGGGTGGAGGCGTTTTGTTGTCCGTCGGCGCGGTTTCTTCCCTTGGCTCCGTGGTTCCTGCGCCGGGTGGCGGCGCGGGCGGATTTGGTGAAGACCAACCAGAGCGGGGGCGCCTGGTGGTATTTGGCGGCGGCGCGCGCGCGGCGGAAGCCGATGCTGCTGCGTTGCGGGTGGCTGCCGGGTTGTTATCTGGAAACGCGGGACGGCCTGACGCGCCGGCTGCGCCGGCATCGGCGCCTGGAAGGATGGGCCTTTCGTCGGGCGGACGCGTGCCTGGTGGCGACCGAAGCCGATCGCGACTGGGCAATCCGCCACTATCGGGTCGCGTCGGCGCGCGTGTTTTTGCGGCCGAACTTTGTCGATACGGGGCTTTTCCGGCCGGACGCGACGGTGTCGCCGCGGGGCCGTTCGGTGGTTTTTGTGGGGCGGCTGGCGGCGGTCAAGAACCCGGCGTTGTTGGTGGAGGCCTGCGTGGCGGCGGGGGCGTCCGAGCTGACGTTGATTGGCGACGGGCCGGAGCGGGAGTCGTTGCGGGATTTGGCGGCCCGGCGCCAGCTGGCGCTGCATCTGCCGGGGTCGATGCCGCAGCCGGAGCTGGTGCAGTGGCTGCGCCGCGGCGAGGTCTTTGTCCTGCCGTCGACGGTGGAGGGCCATCCCAAGGCATTGTTTGAGGCGATGGCGACGGGGTTGCCGTGCGTGGGCACGCGGGTTCCGGGCATTGCGAACGCCATTCGCGATGGGGAGACGGGATTGTTGTGCGAGGCCGACGCGGGCGGGGTGGCGCGGGCGCTGGGCCGTTTGTTTGGGGATGGGGAGCTGCGGCGGCGGCTGGGGGCGGCGGGACGTCGCGAGGTGGAGCAGACCCTTTCATTTTCGACGGTGATGGAAGCCGAACTGCGGGTGGCTTCTCGTTTGTTAGGCGAATTCGGGCCGGCCTGGGCGGCGCAACCTCAACCCTTATCGAACGCAGCATGAATTCTCCCTCTGTTTCCGTCCTGATGTGCGTGTTCAACGAGCGCCCGGCCTTTTTGCGGGACGCCGTGGCTTCGATTCTCGGACAGACCTACGGCGAGTTCGAGTTTGTGATTGTCGATGATGGCTCGGATTCGCCGGAGACACGGCAGGCGCTGGCGTCCTGTGCGGCGGGCGATTCCCGCATCCGGCTGCTGCGCAAGGCGCACACCGGACTGACCCGTTCCCTGAATTACGGCCTGGCGCACTGCCGGGCGCCGTTTGTTTTCAGGCAGGACTCGGATGATCTGTCGGATGTCTGGCGGCTGGGCACACAGCATCATTTTCTGCAGAACTACCGGGACGTGGCGCTGGTGGGGAGCGCGTTTCGGTGTTGTCTGGAAAACGGGGAGGTGTTCACGACGATCACGCTGCCCACGGGCACGGATCAGATCCGGGAGGCGTTGTGGCGGGGGAACGTGTTTTGCCATGGGGCGGTGGCGTTTCGCCGGGAGGCCGCGCTGGCGGTTGGCGGGTATCGGGAGGAACTGCCGTGCGCGCAGGACTACGATTTGTTCTGGCGGATGGCTGAGCGGCGGCCGTCGGCCAATCTGGACGAGCCGCTTTACACATTGCGCCGGACGTCGACGTGTGTGACGGCGCGCCGGACGTTGTTGCAGGATCGCTGCTCGGAGTGCATTCGCGAACTGGCCCGGATGCGGGCGGTGGACGGCCGGGAGGACTTTGCCGCGGCCTGGGCGCAGGCGGGCACGCGGGTGGACACGCCGCGGGGCCGGATGCGAGCGGCGCTGAGGAGCGGGGATCAGATGCTGGTCGTGGGGCAATATCGACGAGCCTCGCGTCATTACCTGGAGGCGGCCATGGCCTTTCCCTGGAACTGGCAGACTTATGGGAAGCTCGGACGCCTGATGGTTTGTCTGGCGATGCCCTGGTGGCGTCACGAATTGTTCCTGCCCCGCCGAACTTCGGCGGCCCAACCGCAGGCCGCCGCCTGATCCGGAGACGAGCGATGCCCTGGTTCCGGCTGACTTTGGTCCGATGAAGGTCCTTCTCGTCACCTCCGATTATCCGCTGCACCCCGGCCGGGTGGTGGGCGGAGTGGAAGGCGTCTGCGCGTATCTGGTGCAGGCGTATCGCCGGTGGCCGGGGCTGGACGTGGAGGTGTTGCTGGCCAATCCGCGTCTGGCTGGAAGCGAAGCGGAGGGCACGGTGATGGTTGATGGAGTCCGTGTGCATCGGGTCGGGCGGCGTCCCGGATGGGGCTACTACGGGAATGTGGCGTGGGCCATCCCGTCCGCGGTCCGCCGGCGCATCGCAACGATTGGGTGCGAGATCGTGCATGTGCAGGCGATGGAACGCGTGGCGGCCGGTTTGCGGAGGCCGTCGGTGCTGACGATTCACGGGATGAACGAGCTCGATGCGCGGCATCGGGGGCGTCCCGGGCTGCGCGCGGTGCGCGGGGCGATTGGCGGTGTGCTGGCCCGACGTGCGCGGCGGCGGCTGGATTGTGTGATCGCCATCAACCCGTTTGTGCGCGGGTTCCTGCCGGGGGATGGGTCCCGGCGCGTCTGGGATATTCCGAATCCGGTGGCGGACAGTTTTTTCGCGGTGGAGCGTCGTCCCGAGCCGGGCCGGGTGCTGGCGGCGGGTCGGGTGTCGCCATTGAAGAACACCGCGGGGTTGATTCGCGGTTTTGCGCGGCTGGCGGCGGCGCGGCCCGAGGCGCGGCTGCGTCTGGCGGGCGCGGGGGGCGGGGCGTATGAAGCGGAGTGTCGATCCCTGGTGGAGGCATTGGCGTTGACGGAGCGGGTGCAATTCCTGGGGTCGTTGAGCGTGGCGGAACTGCAGGAGGAGCTGGCGGCGGCCTCTTGTCTGGCGCTGGCGTCGTTGCACGAGAACGCGCCGCTGGTCATTTCCGAGGCACAGGCGGCCGGCGTGCCGGTGGCGGCGTCGAAGGTGGGAGGCATCCCGCACATGATCGTGGAAGGCGAGACCGGGCGCTTGTTCGATCCCCGGGATCCGGCTGACGTGCAGCGCGCTTTGGAGCAGGTCCTTTACGCGGACGACGTGCGGGCCGCGGGCGTCGCGGCGCGAGCACAGGCGGAGCGCAACCACCGGGCGTCGGTGGTGGCGGACCGGACGATCGAAGTTTACCGGGAAATTCTGGGGTGGCGTGGGGTGGACCCGGCCGCGCCAGCGCGGGGCATGCGGCGTCGGGAGACGACTGCGGCCGGGGCGTGCGCCCGTCCGGGCGACTTGTCGCATTCCCGTCACGGCGATGAACCCGTTTTGAAGGGGCCCTGAGCGATGCGTGCTCAACCGAAGCCATGGCGGGTGTTGATGGTGGGGCAGGTGCCGCCGCCGACGGGTGGGGTGACGGAACAGGTCCGGCTGCTGGTGGGCTCGTCGTTGGGGGAGAAGGTGGCGCTGACGCATGTGGCGCCGGGGCGCGACGAGCGCTGCCGGGGTGTGGGCCGGCTGGGGAACTCAATTCGGCTGATTGTTCGGGTGATGATGACGTGTTTCCGGGTTCGGCCGGACATCGCGCATCTGCACACGTCTTCGCATCTGGGATTTCACGAGAAGGCGTTGCTGAGCCTGTTATTGCGTTGGTGGGGCGTGCGGGTGGCGCTGCATTTGCACGGGGGCGGCTTTGCGGAATTTTACTCGGCTTCGCGGGCGCAAGGCTGGATTCGCCGGACGTTGGAGCGTTCGGCGGTCGTCCTCGCGCTCTCGGAGCAGTCGCGGATCTACCTTCGCTCGATCGCGCCGACGGCGCGCATTGAGGTCTTGCGGAACAGTGTGGACCTGGCGAGCTGCGGTCGTGAGGACGGCTTTGGGAATGGGCCCGCGCCCGCGCGGGTTTTGTTTCTGGGCGCGCTGGTCCAGGCGAAGGGGATTTTTAAGATCCCGGCGATCGCCCGCGGATTTGCGTCGGGCGAAATTCTTTTCGATGTGGCGGGGGACGGCCCCGAGGCACCGGCGTTGGCGGCGGCGATTCGGGAAGCGGGGGTTGAAGATCGGGTGCGTCTGGTGGGGGTGGTGCATGGGGCGGAGAAATGGCGGCTGCTGGCCGCGGCGGACGTTTTTTTGCTGCCGTCGGACGTGGAGGCTCAGCCGGTGTCGATCCTCGAGGCGATGGCGTCGCGGGCGGCGGTGGTGGGCACGGCGGTGGGCGGCGTGCCGGAGTTGCTGGCGGACGGTCGCGGAGTGGTGTGTGACGCGCGGGACATACCGGGCCTGACGACGGCAATTCGGCGGTTGCTGGCAGATCCCGTCGGGCGCCGGCGGATGGCGGCGACGGCGGCCGACTACATTCGTGAGCATCATTCGCTGGCGCGCCAGGTGGGGCGGCTGGCGGCGATCTACGGGCAACTGATGGACGGGTCGAACGCGGGCGGGGCAATGGCGTCGGCGGTGGACGCCTGTGTGACCGGAGGTGCGTCGTGAGGGTGCCGTTAGCGCAACGAATTTACGAATGGCTGCCGGGCTGGGGGAAGGACGTGGCATGTTCGATCGAAGGGCGGCGGCTGGTCGGGTTGCGGCGCGGCGGGCGCTTTGCAGCGTATGTGGACCAGTATCGCCGGAACGAGAGCGCCTCGCCGGAGGAACGGCGCCAGCTGCAACTGGCGGCCTTGCGGGGCGTGTTGCGGCATTGCGTGGCGACGGTGCCTTATTACCAGGACGTGTTTCGTCGGGCAGGTTTTTCGCCGGCGGACGTGGTGGATGGCTCGGAGTTGTGCGGATTGCCGGTGTTGACGAAAGGCGAGGTGCTGGAGCAGGGAGAGCGGCTGCAGACGACGGCCGCCGTGGGGCGGCGCGTGATCCTGCAGACGAGTGGCACGACGGGAACGCCGCTGCGAATCCCGGTGACGCGCGACAGCTTGCAGGCCTATCAGGGCGCAGTGGCGCGTCACCGGTCGTGGTTTGGTGTTGGGGAGGGCATGGCGCACGCGACGTTCAACGGGCGGAGCCTCTGGCCGGTGGGCCGCTCCCGGGTTCCGTATTGGGTGCACAATCATGCGGATCGCCAGACGTTGTTCAGCTTGTATCACATGCGGGACGAGACGCTGCCGGCCTACGTTGCGGAGCTGGCGCGGCGCCCGCGGGATTATGTGGATGGATATCCGTCCAGCATTTCGGTCCTGGCGCGTTACATGAACGAGCGCGGGCTGCGTCTGCCATGGAAGCCCCGGGCGGTCTTTCTGAGTTCGGAGACTCTGGGCCATGACCAGCGGGAGGAGATTGGGCAGGCGTTGCAGGCGCCCGTGGCCGAGTTTTATGGGATGGCGGAGCAGGCGGCCTGCGCGAGCCAGTGTCCGGCGGGGCGATTTCACTTCGATCCCGAGGTTGGGTATGTGGAGTTCGTGCCGTCGCCGCACACCCCGGGCCTGGGCCGAATTGTCTGCACGGGCCTGACCAATCTGGCCATGCCGCTGGTGCGGTATGACACGCAGGATCTGGTCGCGCTGGAGCCGGCCGGCTGTTCGTGTGGGCGTGGAGGTGTGGTGGTCGAGCGAATCGACGGGCGAATTGAGTCGTTCGTGGTCACGCCCGAAGGCGTGCGGGTCGGCCGGCTGGATCATGTTTACAAGGGGCTGCGCGGCATTCGGGAGAGCCAGATTGTGCAACGGCGTCCAGACCAGGTGATCGTGCGGGTCGTGCGCGGGCCGGCTTTTCGTCCAGAAGTTGAAGCCGACCTGCGGCGGGCGCTCGGTTGCCGGCTCGGCCCAGGGATGTCGATCGCCGTCGAGTACGTCGCGCAAATTCCGCGTTCACGGTCGGGCAAACTTCGGGCGGTGATCAGCGAACTGCCCGGGGATGCGACGGACGTCGGAGCGTCCGGGAACGTTTTGGAGCGAGCCGCATGAACGTCGCGCGTGAATCTTCCCGACCGGCAACCCAGTGCGCCGCGGAGCCGTCGTCGACGCCGTTGACGGCGGATTCGCGGCTGGTGGTTGTCTCTGTTCCAACCTGGCCATCGGACCGCGAACGGGCAGGCGACGTTGATTTCGGCGAACCGGCCTCCCGGGTCGGGCAGTCCGGGACGTGGGGGTGGGGTCGTTATTGGGAGACGATTCGGCATTTGCGTCTCGGGCAGATCCTTCATCAAGTGCGCCATCGGCTGGTTCCGGCGGCGGTGCGATCGGTGACGCGGGAACGGGCGGCGGTGGTTGGTCTCGAACTGGAAGCTGGGGCTGGGCGCGATCTGAGTTACCTGGGTGGCGGCCGGTTCGAATTTTTGAATCGGGGTTTGGATTTGGGCTGGCCGATTGATTGGGACGCGGCCGGGCAGGCATACCTCTGGCGATATCATCTGCATTATTTTGACTGGCTGGGGCAGGCGGGATTGGGGGCCGACGCGGGTTGGACGACCATTCGAAGCTGGATGGATCGGCACGAGCCGTTGGAGACGTCGGTGGGCTGGGAGCCTTATCCCACTTCTTTGCGAGTGGTGAACTGGCTGAAATTTCTGCACGCGGAGGGGGAGTTTCCGGCCGACGTATTGGCGAGCCTGATGGTGCAGGGCTCGAACCTGGCGCGGCGGGTGGAACATCATCTCGCGGGGAACCACGTGTTCGCGAATGGCAAGGCGTTGTGGTGGCTGGGAGCGTGCCTGGGACAGGAACGGTGGCGGGCCCTGGGGCGCCGGCTGGTGCTGGGTCAATTGGCGGAACAATTTGGACCGGATGGAGGACACTTTGAGCTGGCGCCGATGTATCACGCGATCCTGCTGGAGGATTTATTGGACCTGATCAACCTGACCCGGGCGGCGGGAGACGATGCAGCGAGAAGCCGCCTGGAGGAAGTGGCGGCGCGGGCGCTGGGCTGGCTGGAAGGGATGAAGGACGGGAGCGGGCGGCTGCCGTTGTTCAACGATTCGGCCGAGGGCATGGCGCGCGGCCCGGGGGAGTTGGAGCGGTGTGCGGCGCGGTTGGGCGTGGAGGCGGTGGCGCGGCCGCGGGCGACCTGCAGCTTGAACGGGTGGGAGGGCTCTGATTGGTCGGGGTATTGGGTTTGGCGGGGCGTGGCGGGGAGGATGCGGTTGTGGTTCGACACGGCGCTGCTGGGACCGGATCACCTGCCAGGCCATGCGCATGGCGACATGCTCTCGATTTTGCTGGAGGCCGACGGGCGGCCCATCCTGACGGACACCGGCGTGTTCGAGTATGGGGAGGGCGCGGCGCGCTCGTATGCCCGCAGCACGGCGGCGCACAACACGGTCAGCCTGGACGGACTCGAGCAGGCGGACATGTGGAAGAGCTTTCGCATGGGCCGCCGTGGGCATCCGGGTCCGGCCGAGATTTCGGAGTGGTCCGTGCAATGCGGTCATGACGGGTTTGCGCGTCAGCGACGGGGCTTGCGGCACCTGCGGCGGCTGGAATTCTGCGCGGGCGGGTTTGTATTGGTCGATGAACTGGCTGGGCGCGGAACCCATCGTTTTGAGTCGCGGTTTCATTTCGCGCCAGGTTTGAAGGTGGAGTGGGAACGGCCGGGATGCTGGCGGGTGGGAGACCGTCTGCGATGGCAGGTGTGCGGTGCGGAGGCGCGGCTGGAAACGAGCCCTTATTACCCGGCGTTTGGCCAGGCGCTGGAGCGCCCGTGCCTGGTGCTGTCGGACGCGTTTCATCGCCGGGCGCGGGTTGAAGTCTTATGCACGTTCTGTTCTTGACTCATTATTTTCCGCCCGAGGTCAACGCGCCGGCGTCGCGCACGTTCGAGCACGCCCGCCAATGGGTCCGTCAGCCCGGCGTGGAGGTGACCGTCCTGACCAACCATCCGAACCATCCGCATGGCGTCCTGTATCCTGGTTTTCGGAACGCGTGGTTTCGCCGGGAGACGATGGCGGGCATCTCGGTGATCCGCGTGCGCACGTTGCTGGCGGCCAACGCCGGCTTTTTTTGGCGGACGATGAGCTTCCTGTTTTACATGGTGGCGGCGATCGCCGGCTCGTGGCGGGTGCGCCGGCCGGATGTGGTGGTCGCCACATCACCGCAGTTCTTCTGCGCCGTGGCGGGATATGTCGTCAGCCGGCTGAAGCGTCGCCCGTTTGTTTTTGAGCTGCGCGACCTTTGGCCGGAATCGATCGTGGCCGTGGGCGCGATGCAGGCGAGCCGGCTGGTTCGGGTGCTGGAGGCGCTTGAGCTGTTTCTTTACCGGCGGGCGGCCCACATCGTGGCAGTGACAGATTCGTTCAAGGAGAACCTGGTTCGGCGGGGCATTCCCGCGGAAAAGATCTCGGTGCTCAAGAACGGGGTCGATTTGCGGCGCTTTCAGCCGCGGCCGTCGCCGGCCGCGTTGCGGGGTGACCTTGGCGCGGAGGGCAAAACCGTCGTGTCGTACATCGGGACGGTGGGGCTGGCGCACGCCATCGACGGCATTGTGGAGGCAGCGACGATCCTGCGTGATGCGCCGGACCTGTTGTTTCTGGTGGTGGGCGATGGGGCCGACAAGGCGCGCATCGAGGCGCTGGTGGCGCAGCGAGGGCTGTCCAACCTGCGGGTGCTGCCGGGAGTCGACAAGGATCGCGTGCTGGACTACTACGCGCTGACCGATTTGAACCTGGTCACATTGCGGGGCCAGCCGGTGTTTACCACGGTCATCCCGTCCAAGATTTTTGAAATCATGGCGATGAGCCGCCCGATTTTGACCACGGTGGATGGGGAGTGTCGTCGCATCATCGAGTCGGCCGGAGCCGGCATCTTTGTGGCGCCGGAGCGGCCTGCCGAGATGGTGACTGCCATCCGGTCGTTGGTGGGGCGGGTCGGAGAACGGCGCGCCATGGGCGAGCGAGGACGGGCTTTTGTGCAGGAGCATTTTGATCGCGATCGGACAGCGGCCCGTTACCTGGAGTTGCTGCGAGGGCTTGCTTCGTGCCCTGCGCCGTTATCGGCTGGCGGGGCGATGGGCGACATGAGCCAGGCGGAGAATGGCGGGCGAGGACGTCGCGTTGGGGCGGTGGACGAGGCGCCGCTCGTGGGCGCGACCGGGCGCCGCTTGCAGGCGTGAAGCGCATGAGTCTGTTTCAGCTTATTCGGAGCGACTACGCACGGTATCGGGCGGCGGGGGCCGGCCGGTTCGGCCCAATTTTTCTCGCGCAAGGATTTTGGGCCTCGGTGGTGTATCGATGCCAGCACGCGGCGGAGCGGCGCACTCGCGGTTGGCCGGTCGTCGGTCTGGTCGTCCGGGCGTCCGGATTGATCGCCCAAAAAGCCATCGAAGTTCTCACTGGCATCAGCCTGCCGGCGGGTCTGAAGGCGGGCGAGGGGCTCTACATTGGGCATTTTGGGAACATCATTGTCAGCCCGGAGGCCATCCTTGGCCGTAACTGCAACCTGTCGCAGGGAGTGACCCTGGGTGTGGCGGGCCGGGCCGAACGACGGGGTGCTCCGCGGCTGGGCGATCGCGTGTATGTCGGGGCTGGGGCGATCGTGGTGGGGCCGGTTGCGGTTGGCGATGACGCGGCGATTGGGGCGGGGGCGGTGGTGACCAAATCGGTCCCGGCGCGGGGCGTGGTGGCTGGAAATCCTGCTCGATTAATTTCCGGCCGGGGCAGCTTTGATTTTGTGGTTTACCGGGGAATGGAGGCGGATGGGGCGCGGCAGGCGTCACGCGCGGCGCGGACGGATGGCAGCGAGCCGATGGATGGGTCGGGCGCGTTGGCGGCGGACGGGCTGGGGCGTGGCGTGGATCTGGACGAATTGGCGCCGCTGGATTCGGCGGATCGGCGGCCCTGATTCAGGCGATTGCCCGCGGCGCCGTGGGCGTGTTGGGCGCGCGTGCGCCATTCATCACCTGGATGAAATAATTTGTTTTTGCGGGGGCTAATCCTCGGAGGGAATTCTGCCGATCTCGGGGAAGGTGCGCACGGAACTTATTGTCATCATCGGCTGCGGATTTCTGGGGTTTTTGCTCTCCTGGTCCTTGATCCCATTGATCCAGCGGGGGCTGGCGCAGTATGGGCGGGGCGCCGGTGGAGGCCCGACGGACCTGCATCACACCCACACGGCGCCGACGCCGCGTTTCGGTGGGATCGCGATTGTGGCGGCATTTCTGGCCGTGGTGGTGGCGGCCTCGGCGTACTTTCGATTTTCGCCCCTGGCCGTGTCGTATCGTTGGGGGGTCATTCTGGGATCGCTGGCGATGTTTGCGCTGGGGCTGCGGGATGATTTCAAACCGTTGGGGGCCCGCTTCAAGCTGGGGGCTCAAATTGTCGTGGCGGCTGGCACCTGTCTGTTTGGGGTGCAGATCGACGTCTTTACGAATCCGCTGACGGGCGCCACGTATCACCTTGGCTGGATGGGCGTGCCGATCACGGTGCTGTGGCTGGTCGCGATGACCAACCTGATCAACCTGATCGATGGCATTGACGGGCTGGCGGGCGGGGTGTCGTTGATGATGATGTGCCTGTTGGCGTATGTGGGCTTCAGCAACCAGTCATTCGCCGTTTTCACCGCGACCGGCGTGGCCGGCGCGCTGCTGGGATTTCTTTGGTATAATTTTCCCCCGGCGAAGATTTATCTGGGGGACGGCGGCGCCTATTTTCTCGGCTTCTTGATTGGGTCGATGGCGGTGACCAACTCGCACAAGGGGACGATTGCCGCGGCGCTGCTGGCGCCGGTCTTTGCGCTGGCCCTGCCGATCGCCGACGTCATCTGGGCGATCCTGCGGCGCGGGTTGCGGGGCCTGCCGATTTTCAGACCGGACCGGAAGCACATTCATCACCGCCTGGTTGAGCATGGATTTTCCCGCCGATCCGCCGTGCTGATTCTTTACGGGATATCGCTGCTGTTCTTGGGCCTCGCGTTTGCGGTGGTGCTGTCCCGCGGCCAGTTGGTGCCGGTCCTGATTGGAGTCCTGTTCCTGGTCCTGTTCGCCTCGGCGCGGTATTTTGGATTTCTCAAGGACTGGCTGACGGTGGGGCGCGAGCTGGGGTTGTCGCTGCGGTTGCGCAAGGAGACGCGCTATGCGCTGACGCTGTGTCAGTGGCTGGAACTGGAGGCGGACCGGAGCGACTCCATGCAGGAGTTGTGGACGACGTTCCTCTTCATCGCGCGCAAGCTGGGGTTTGCGCAGGTGCGACTCGTGCTTGATGAGCAGACGGATTTCGTGTGGCGCAGCCAATCGCTGGCGCGGGGGGATAGCGAGCTGATTCGCCGGCGGCGGCTGGATGTGCGTTTTGCCAACATCACCGCCGTGGAGTTCAGCGCCGCCGCGGAGTCGATGGCCCCGGAGGTGTTCGAGCATCTGACCGAGCTGGCCGCGGAAGCGTGGATCAAAGCCGCCCAACGGTGGCAGAACACCAGCGGACAGGCCGTCTACTTCGAGCCCGCCGTGTTGAACCTCACGCCGCTGATCCAGCCTGGTCGCGTGATGGTGGCGAATGCGGCGTAGGAAGAAGTGACGAGTGATGAGTGGCGAGTGAGGAGTTGAAAGGTCGGCGGGCTGGGGGTCGAGGGCCCTGCCTTTTCATGGGAGAACTGCAAAGCTTCGGACGGTGATTGATCAGCCCTTTCCGGCCGTTTGGCGCGCCCAGGCATCCGCGGCGAGGATTTGGTCCAAGGTGGGATTTTTCACGACCTGGTGTGCATCCATGACCCGGGCCACCAGGGTGGGGATTTGGTCGAAGGAGATCTTTCGCTGGCAGAAGGCGTCGACGGCGATCTCGTTGGCGGCGTTGAGCACGGCGGGGAGCGTCCCGCCGATCTCGCCTGCGCGTCGGGCCAGGCCGAGGGCGGGAAAGCGATCGACATCGGGCTCTTCAAACGTGAGGCCGCCGATTTTAGCGAAGTTGGTTTGCACCCGCTCGCTGGCCGCCCGTTCGGGGTAGGTCAGCGCGTATTGGATCGGCAGGCACATGTCCGGGGTGGAGAGCTGGGCGAGGAGGGAGCCGTCGACGAACTCGACCATGGAATGGACGACGCTCTGGGGGTGGACGACGACATCGACGCGGGCCATCTCGATGTCGAAGAGCCAGCGCGCCTCGATCATCTCGAGGCCTTTGTTGAACAGCGTGGCGGAATCGATGGTGATTTTCCGGCCCATGACCCAGGAGGGATGTTTGAGCGCGCGCTCGACGGTGATGTCCCGGAAGGACTCGCGCGGCCAGGTGGTGCGATCGCGGAACGGGCCGCCGCTGGCGGTCAGCCAGAGGCGACGGACGGACGACGACGGCTTGCCGTCGAGGCACTGGAAGATGGCGGAGTGCTCGCTATCGACGGCGAGGACGCGGACGCCGTATTTGGCGGCTTCGCGCATGACGATCTCGCCGGCCATGACCAGGATTTCCTTCGAGGCGACGGCGATGTCCTTGCCGGCGCGGATGGCGGCGAGGGCGGGTTGCAGGCCGGCCGTGCCGACGATGGCGATGAGAACGATGTCGGCGGCGGGCAGGGTGGCCAATTGGATCAGGCCTTCTGGTCCGGAGTGGACCTCGGTGGAGAGGCCGACGGCGGAGCGCAGCTCATCCGCCCTGGCGGGATCCTGGATGCAGATGGCGGCGGGTTTGTGTTTGCGGGTCTGTTCGAGCAGCAGGTCCGCGTTGTTGCCGGCGGCGAGGGCGAGCAGGCGGATACGGTCGGGCAGGTCATTGGCGACCTTCACCGTGCTGGTGCCAATGGAGCCGGTGCTGCCGAGGAGGACGACGTTCTTCATCCGCCGATTCCTTCCAATCCCGGCTTGAGGGCCGGGTGCGTCAGGACGTGTCGCAAGTAGAGATACATGAGCGGCGCATTAAACAGCAGGCTGTCGAGCAAGTCCAGAATGCCGCCGATGCCCGGGAAAAAGTGCCCGGAATCCTTGACGCCGGCCTCGCGTTTGAAGATGGACTCGATCAGATCGCCCACGACGGCGGCCGTGCTCAGGATGATTCCGAGGATGACGGCATGGAGGGTCGTCATGCCGGGCAGACGTTCGCCGGCCAGGGAGGCGAAAATGACGCTGGCGGCGGTGGAGACGACGATGGCGCCGCCGAAGCCTTCCCAGGTTTTGCCGGGGCTGATGCGGGGGATCATTTTGTGCCGGCCGATGAGCGAGCCGACGGCGTAGGCGCCGGTGTCGCTGAACTTCGTGACGAGGATGAAGTAGAGGACGTAGAATTTTCCGTTGTCGCCGACCGACGGGAAGAACTGGATTTTTTGGATGAAGTTCAGAAGCCAGGGCACGTAGAGCAGGCCGAACAGCGTGGTGGAGATGGCGAGAATGCCCTTGGTGTTGCTCCGGGAGATGAACTGTCGGAAGCAAAGGCCGAGGACGAAGAGGATGAGGACGATGCTTTCGAAGTCCGCAACGCGGGCCGGGCTGGCGTGCAGGCCGAGGAGGCCGTGCAGCTTCAGAAACGTGCCCACCATGAGGATGACGCCGCCCGTGATTCCGAGCGCCTTGAAGCAAACCATGCCCTCCTTTTCGACCAGGCCGTAGAACTCGAGCAGCCCCACGACGGCCAGCACCGTCATGATGGTGATGAACACGTAGTCGGAGACGAGGCGGTTGCCGGAGAACATGCCGCCGAGCACGATGCCCCAGAGGATGACGGTGCTGAACAGGCGCCGGGCGAAGGTCCGGGCTTTGGAGACGGGCGGCGGCGGGGCGGGTGCGGAGGCCGTTGGACTGACTGACATGAGCCGAGACGCTAGCGGGCCGATCGGGCGTGTCGAGTCTGAACGAGGTGAGGGAGTTGGGGGGCGGGCCGCAGGCTCGGCAGACCGGTTGCCGGCTTGGTCGAGATCCGAGTGTCCAAGCCCGGATCATCGTCGGCCAATAGCTCGGACAGCTTTCCCGCGTCGCGTCCCATTTTTCTGCCATCATTATTCTGCGAAATTCCCAGCCGGGACGGTTTGAGATAATGGCTGAAGTTGGGTTCTTCCCGGCTTGCAGGCAAAAAGATGGAGGGCAGAAGAATGGGGATGGTGCATCCTGCGTAAAAAGCGCCGAGAAGGGGGAGAGTGAGCGTTTGGCGTTTGGCGTTTGGCGTTTGGCGTCAAAACGTCAAACGGCAAATTTCCAACTCCAAACTGCATACGATTCGCTCGCCGCCCGCCCCCTGGCCCGGCCTTGCTTCAGCGATCACGCCTCGACGCTTGGGGAAAAGTCCAAAGTGTGAAGTGCGAAGTGCGCGGTCCTAGAACCGGGTGGGCGGATTTTGCTCGGAGCGGGAGGGCGAGGCTGCGGGGATGGGAGTGGGCGGCGGGTTGTTCCTGGCCTTCGTTTCGCGGCGCTCTTGGAGCGCGCGCTCTTCGGCTCGGCGCATATCATCGTTTTTCTTCAACCGGGCGACCTTGTCCTCGATCTGGTGGCGAAGCTGGTCGGTCCACTTAAACAGGAGTTCAAGCTTGCGCTGACGGGCGGCGATTTCTGTGTCGCCTGGGCGTTTTCCGTCTGCACCGGCCGGCTGCCTGTCGACGGATGCGGCGACGAGAGATGTTTCGAACTGAGTTTCGTAAGTGAGGTTCAGGGCTTTCTCGTAGTGCTGGGTCAGCACTTTCAGTTCGATTTCGTCGAGCAGCGTGGTGTAGTCGCGGGCGACGGGTGGATCGACTTGGAACGTCGGTTCAGCGCACTGACTGCGAACGGCGCCGGTGACGAGAACCAGCAGCGTGAGGGCGGCGAGGTGGAATCGAATGGATTTCATTTTGGTTGGAGGGATTCAAGACGGTGTCGTAGTTCGTCCTGCTGTTGAGTGAGGATTTGGATCTTCTGTTGCAGCGTCCGGGTCTTGCTCTGCCGGGCTTCGGACGTCAGATCGGTCTCGGCTTGGAGCAAGGCCAGTTCCTGCTGGAGGTTGAGCAGGTCGGCCAGGGTTTTTTCATACTGCGACTGGAGCACGCGGGCTTCGGCACTGGCGATGGGATCCGACTTTGCCCGCGGGATGGGGTCGGGATTGTCCGAAGGTTTCTCGACGGGGGTGTCGGTGGGTGCGGATTCGGTGTTTGGCCCTGATGGGGTGGAAGGGAAAGCGGGTTGAACCGGGGGTGACGGGGCTGCCGCGGAGGCGGGTTGGAACCGCTTGGGGCTGGGGCGTGGGGCGGATGACCAGACGGCGAGCAAAGCGACGACGGCTGCCGCCCCGAGCCACAGCGACCGGCCGAAGCGAGTCGGAGCGGTCAGCAACGGGCTGCCGCCGAGCCAGCGCAGAACGCGCTGGGTGATTTGGATGTTGGCCGTGACGACACCCGCTGCGGCGAGGATGAGGCCGAGCATGGCCGCCTGGCCGTGGTTGAGCGGCAGGAGAATCGCCCCACCGACGACAGCGCTGAGGAACAGCAGGGGCCAGGTGAGGCTCGCGGCCATGGCGATGGACTGGCGTGGTCGCGGAGTGCCGAGCCCGCGGATGGCCTGGAGATGGCGAATTCCCAGCAACGATCCGGGAATACCGAGGAGGAGCGCCGGGAACACGAGAAGATGGGCAAGCGCGAGGGAGGGCGGCGGAACTTGAGCCGGCCGGGTTGACGGGACCTCAAGCCGCATTTGTTTTTCGTTCATCGCCAGCTGCGCCTGGTTCGTGGCGGCCTGCATTCGGAGGTGACGAACGCCCACCAGTTCCCACGCGAGCGGGACAGCCAATGACGCGATGACGAGAACCAGGCCCAGCCCAGGTGCCGTCGTGACGTGGGCAGGCGTCGGGAGGGGCCACTGCCGGGCTTTATGGTCCATGGCTTGAGCGTAGCGGTAAGCGGCCAACAGGCTGAAGAGGATGATTAGGGGGGTTCCGCAGACCACCCAGCGCCGGAGCCGTCCGGCCAGCGCCATGGCAGAGCCTTGGGCTGGTCGGATGACTTTCGCGGAGGAAAGCCCCGCCATGGCGCGCTCGGTGCTTTTTGCGGCCAACCGTTCGGCAACGGCGGGATGGTCGGCGATCGCATTCACGATCACGAGGTTTGCGTCGGTGCTGGCGTACAAGCTGTGTCGGAGACGTTCGACGATCGCGGCATCGGACAGCCCCGACCAGATCAGCGGCAGCTCCAAGTCGGTGGAGAGTTGCTGTAGCGACGATTCGGAATTGAATCGCTCGACGAATCGGTTCAGGTCTGCGGCGTCGAGGAGGAGCTTTGCCTCGGCGATGAATCGTGGCGGGGCGAGCTGGATGATACCGCCAAGGATGACGCCGAGCACGGCGAACACGAGGGCGCCCGCGAGCCCGGCGTGGCGCCAGTGCCGGATCGGGGAACCGTGATCCTTGGACGGGGCGCCGGAAGTGTCTGAGCGATGGGCCTCACGGGCGGGGCCGTTGGCATTCGTGGGACCGTCGCCGTCGATAACCGGGGGTTCGAGCGGCTTCGGAGGCTGGGTGGGGGCGGTGGTCGGCGCGTTCGCCTCGGTCAGCGTGGCCAGCTCCGCCTGCATTTCGGCGGCGGTTTGCCAGCGGAGCTCCGGAGTTTGCTCCAGCGCGCGGAGGACGATTTGGTCGATGCGCACGTCGATTTGCACGCGGCGCGAGGGTGGGTCGAGGGGGCGGGCCGGACGCTCGCCGGTGAGCATTTCGTAGAAGACGACGCCGAGGGAATAGATGTCGGCGCGGCGATCGACCTGCTGTGGCGACGACTTTTGCTCCGGCGCCATGTACCCGGGAGTGCCGGCGGCGGGCAGGCTTGACCGACCCGACGCGCACGTCGGCTCGTCTTGTCCAGATGGGACGTTCTGAGCGGGCTCCGGCGCTTCAATGAGCCGGGCGATGCCGAAGTCGGCAATCTTGACCCGGCCGTCGCGGTCGAGGAGGAGGTTTTCCGGTTTGATGTCGCGATGGACGATGCCGCGTTCGTGCGCGTATTGCAGGGCTTCGCAGAGGGCGGGCACAATGGCCAGGGCTTCCTCGGGAGAGAGCTTTCGCGCGCGGACCAATTGGCGCAGGTTGACGCCATCCACGAACTCCATGAGAAGGAAGTAATAGCCGCCGGCCTGGCCGAAATCGTGGATGGTGACGATTCCCGGATGGTTGAGGCGGGCGAGGGCGCGGGCCTCGCGTTGGAAACGTTCGGCGAAGGCGGGATCACTTCCTCGTTCCGGCGCGAGCAGCTTGAGCGCGACCATTCGGTCGAGGGACTTCTGTCGGGCGCGATAGACCACGCCCATGCCTCCGCGTCCGAGGCATTCGAGGATTTCGAGTTGGGGAAACAGGGGCTGGATCGACTCCGGCAGCGGAGCGGGCGGAAGCGAAATCGGGCTTCTGGCGTCGCCAGGGCCGGGCGCGTCGGACGGGTTCGTCGGCTCGGTGAACTGGGTTTGCGTGAGCAAGTTCATCGCGACGAGGCAGGCCGGGCACAGGCCTTCGGGTGCCTGGGCCGGAATAGACCCGCCGCACTTGGGGCAGGCGGCCGCTGGTGACGTTGGTGACGCTGCGTTCATCACCCGTTGATTAGGAAAAGTCCGGTGGTTGTTACAAGGTCACCGTCAGAATAGGCAGAAACCTTTGGTGGAGGAAACCACGGAAAGCAGCGCACACGGAATGACGGAGAGTTCGGTGGTAACTATTGACCTGTCGGGTGCAAGGCAGTGGCCGCGCCGGAGCCCGACGCATGGCTGGTGACGGCGGACAAAGGAATGCGAAAGCGAAACGGCGGCGGGGCAACGCCGCCCCGGCTGGCGATGACCAATGACCGATGACCAATGACCGATCGATTTGTCATTTGGCATTTGTCATTTGTCATTTGGCATTTGGCATTTGGCATTGGGGTCCCGGGTCCCGTCCTGAAATAGGTTGGTACCTCGAAATGAAAACATCGAGGAAACCAATGAAGGTGGTTCGCTATAGTCGAGGGTTCAAGATTCAGCTTGTGAGAGAGGCCGAAGAGGAAGGAAATGTTCCGTATCGAGTGA